>NZ_JABMLA010000015.1:0-966 GCF_013204965.1 Curtobacterium sp. VKM Ac-2861 | reverse complement strand
CTAGAACCACTTCTCCGCACGGTGGTCCGCCTGGATGCGGCGGATGGTGTTCGAGCGCGACCGCAGCACGAGCGAGTCGGTGTGGATGACACCGCGCGAGCGACGGACACCGTCGACCAGGACGCCGTCGGTGACGCCGGTGGCGACGAAGAACGTGTTGTCACCCGTGACCAGGTCGTCCTGGTCGAGGACCTTGTCCAGGTCGTGGCCGGCGGCGATGGCGCGCTCGCGCTCCTCGTCGTCCTTGGGCTGGAGCTTGCCGAGGATCACGCCGCCGAGCGCCTTGATCGCGCACGCCGTGATGATGCCCTCGGGGGTGCCACCGACGCCGACGCACATGTCGATCGTCGAGCCGGGCAGCGCGGCGGCGATGCCACCGGCGACGTCACCGTCGAGCAGCAGTCGCGTGCCTGCACCGGTCGCACGGATCGCGCGGATCAGCTCGTCGTGACGGGGACGGTCGAGCACGGCCACGACCATGTCCTCGAGGTCCTTGCCCTTGGCCTTCGCCAGCGCGCGGATGTTCTCGCCGATCGGCTTCTCGAGGTCCAGGACCCCGCGGCCCTCGGGGCCGGCGGCGATCTTGTCCATGTAGAACACGGCGGAGGGGTCGTACATCGAACCGCGGTCCGAGACGGCCATGACGGAGATGGCGTTCTGACGGCCGGCGGCGGTGAGCGAGGTGCCGTCGATCGGGTCGACCGCGATGTCGCAGGCCGGGCCGTGGCCGTTGCCGACGTGCTCGCCGTTGTAGAGCATCGGGGCGTTGTCCTTCTCGCCCTCACCGATGACGACGACGCCGTCGAAGTTCACCGTGCCGAGGAACTTGCGCATCGCGTCGACGGCCGCACCGTCGGCGAGGTTCTTCTCACCACGCCCGACCCACGGCTGCGCACGGATCGCGGCGGCCTCCGTCGCACGCACGAGCTCGAGGGCCAGGTTGCGGTCGGGCTGGAGGAACAGGGA
>NZ_JABMLA010000014.1:993-1400 GCF_013204965.1 Curtobacterium sp. VKM Ac-2861 | reverse complement strand
CAGGCACGAGGTCAATCAATAAATTGGCATTGACAATGTGCACGCTGTTGAGTTCTCAAGGACCAGACGCACTCCCCACTCCGCCCGCCGGGCTTCGTCAGAGAGGCATTCGTCTCTCGACACCGTCGAGCACCACGATCGAGACCGTGGAACCTTGGGTGTCGGTTGCCTGAGCGGGACCCCGTCCGGACTGCATCTCCAGGTGTTTCCACATGGTGACCGTCTCGGCCGTTCCGTTCTCCGCCTCAGCGGCAACGAGTGACAACATTACGGGGAGGTGAACGGGAGCGCCAGCCGGGCCACTTCCCGGGCGTGTCGCAGGCGTGGACCCACGTGCGTCGACGAGCAGGCCCGGCGGGTCGATGCCAGAACCCACACCGGGACACCGGAACACCGGAACACCGGAA
>NZ_JABMLA010000014.1:0-893 GCF_013204965.1 Curtobacterium sp. VKM Ac-2861 | reverse complement strand
CACCGAGACACCGAGACACCGAGACACCGAGACACCGAGACACCGAGACACCGAGACACCGAGACACCGAGACACCGAGACACCGGGACTCCGGGACTCCGGGACTCCGGGACTCCGGGACTCCGGGACTCCGGGACTCCGGGACCAGCATCCTCCGCCGGCAGCCAGATGGCGAACGTCGACGCCGTGCCCATGCCTCCCGTGAAGTCCGAATACCATGACGCGCCCAGCTCAGGCGATCGCTCACAGGGCAACGGTCAGCCACTCACCACATGAACAACGCCCCCTGGATCAGCGAGCGGCGTCCGTAAACAGGATCCATCGCGGTAGGCACCGCCGGCTCGGCAGGATCCTTCGAGCCCGGAGACCGGCTCGAGGCGCGGCCGCAAGTGAGTGGACCACTTCGTCCCGAATCGAGTCGCACACTCGAAGGCGCTCACAGCCGGCGCCCCATGGGCAGTATTCCGCCTGGGCCCGTGCCACCTTCAACCCAAGGTTCGACACTGGGCTGTCCGGCCCGACCACCCAGCCACGCACGCGCGCCGCTTCGTGAGCAGAAATGGTCGGGTGCGCTCGGCATCACTCGACCGTTTCTGCTCACGAAGGGTCAGCGCCACTCGCGGAGGAACGTCGAGCTCGTCATCGCGGGAGGCCGGCGCCAGACCGCGACTGACCGAGGCAGCGAGGAGTGGCAGGACCACGGAACCGAACGGGACCCTTCGTGAGCAGAAATGGTCGGGTCGCACACGGGTACTCGACCATTTCTGCTCACGAACCGGCACCGCGAACGGACACCCGCCGCGAAGAACCCCCGGAAACGCAGAAAACCCCTGACCAGTGCTGGTCAGGGGTTCCCTGGTGTTGCAACGTTAAGTCCGGCGGCGTCCTACTCT
>NZ_JABMLA010000013.1:0-1423 GCF_013204965.1 Curtobacterium sp. VKM Ac-2861 | reverse complement strand
TGAACTGGTCCCGGTTTGTTGGACCGTGAAGTCAGATTAGGCCGCGAGGGCGTGAGCTCGGTATTGAACCGGGCTCATGCCCTCGAGTCGTGCCTGGGAGCGGTCGGTGTTCCACCAGGTGATGTAGTCGTGGATCGCGGTGTCGAGCGTGGTGATGCTGTCGAAATGGGTTGGGTGGAACATCTCGGCTTTCAGATGGCCGAAGAAGTTCTCGATGATCGCGTTGTCGTGGCAGTTGCCCTTTCGCGACATCGACTGGGACGCGCCGGCAGCTGCCAGCACTGACCGCCAGGACCGGTGCTGGTAGTGGATGCCCTGGTCCGAGTGCACCAGCGGTGCCGCCCCGAGTGCGGTGTGGAGTGCGTCGCGGAGCGAGCCGTGGGTGAGTTCCAGGGTCGGGGACGTTCCGGTTCGATAGGCGATGATCTGCCGGTCGAAGAGGTCCATCACTGGTGACAGGTAGAGCTTGTACTCACCGACCCGGAACTCCGTCACGTCCGTGACCCATTTCTGGTTCGGCGCTGTCGAGGTGAAGTCCCGGTTCAGCAGGTTCGCTGCAACCTTGCCGACCTCGCCGCCGTAGGACGAGTATCGGCGTCGACGACGCACCAGGCAGACCAGGTCGTGGCGTCGCATCAACGCCAGGACCGTCTTCTTCGCCACTGGCCCGGTCCGGCGGAGCTCGGCGTGGATCCGCCGATGCCCATACCGGCCCTTGGTGCGGACGAAGATCGCGCGGATCGCGTCCGCGGTGTCAGCGTGCCGGTCAGGTTCACGCGAGCGGGCTTGCTGGTAGAAGAACGTGGAGCGGGCAAGACCGGCGATCTGCAGCAGCGTCTGGAGTGAGTGTTCGGCCTTGCAAGCGGCAACGGCTGCGGTCTTCACCGACGCCGTTGCTGCGCCTGCAAGGCCCGCAATTTTCCCAAGTACGCGTTCTCGGCCCGTAAGTACTCGTTCTCCCGCCGGAGTCGTTCCAGCTCGCTGAGCTCGGTGTCCGGCTTCGCTTTCGGGCGGCCCGTTGGGCGCGGCCGGAGGGCGTCCTCACCGTCCTTGCGAACCTGGTTCGCCCATTTGCGCAGCAGCAGCGCTGAGGAGAGCCCTCCCTCGGAAGCGAGCGCATCGGCCGGTTCCCCGGCAAGGAAGCGGCGCACGAGGTCACGTTTAACCTCGAACGAGTACGAGCGTCTGGGGGAATCCACGAGCACCTCCGGACCATGCAGCAACCACCGTTGATGCAAGCGTCGCACCGGTTTCCGTGTCACTCCTAGCCGACGAGCCGTCGCCCAATCACTCAACCCCCGACCGAACCACTCCACCGCAGCCACCCGCTGCGCACTCGTCAACGACGACGCGGTACCACCCACACGAACCATCCCCGGATCTCGAACCGACTAATCAGTCCAAGAACCGGGGACCAGTTCAC
>NZ_JABMLA010000012.1:0-5391 GCF_013204965.1 Curtobacterium sp. VKM Ac-2861 | reverse complement strand
GCCCACGAATGGGCAGAGCGGTGTATTCAGTTTGATTCCCGATCGTCTGTCGGGAACCACAAAGTGGACGCGAGCCCGTGCAACAAGTGCACGGAAATCAGTGTGTTATCAAGTCTTCGGCTTATTAGTACCGGTCAGCTCCACGGGTCGTTAGTCCCCGCTTCCACATCCGGCCTATCAACCCAGTAGTCTGCTGGGAGCCTCTCACACTCAAGGTGCATGGAAATCTCATCTCGAAGACGGCTTCCCGCTTAGATGCTTTCAGCGGTTATCCGGTCCGAACGTAGCTAATCAGCGGTGCCCTTGGCAGAACAACTGACACACCAGAGGTTCGTCCATCCCGGTCCTCTCGTACTAGGGATAGATCTTCTCAAATTTCCAACGCGCGCAGCGGATAGGGACCGAACTGTCTCACGACGTTCTAAACCCAGCTCGCGTACCGCTTTAATGGGCGAACAGCCCAACCCTTGGGACCTACTCCAGCCCCAGGATGCGACGAGCCGACATCGAGGTGCCAAACCATGCCGTCGATATGGACTCTTGGGCAAGATCAGCCTGTTATCCCCGAGGTACCTTTTATCCGTTGAGCGACAGCGCTTCCACAAGCCACTGCCGGATCACTAGTCCCGACTTTCGTCCCTGCTCGACCTGTCAGTCTCACAGTCAAGCTCCCTTGTGCACTTACACTCGCCACCTGATTGCCAACCAGGTTGAGGGAACCTTTGGGCGCCTCCGTTACTCTTTGGGAGGCAACCGCCCCAGTTAAACTACCCATCAGGCACTGTCCATGAACCCGATCAGGGTCCTACGTTAGACATCCAGAGTGACCAGAGTGGTATTTCAACAATGACTCCACGAACACTAGCGTGCCCGCTTCACAGTCTCCCACCTATCCTACACAAGCCACACCGAACACCAATACCAAACTGTAGTAAAGGTCACGGGGTCTTTCCGTCCTGCTGCGCGTAACGAGCATCTTTACTCGTAGTGCAATTTCGCCGAGTTCGCGGTTGAGACAGCTGGGAAGTCGTTACGCCATTCGTGCAGGTCGGAACTTACCCGACAAGGAATTTCGCTACCTTAGGATGGTTATAGTTACCACCGCCGTTTACTGGGGCTTAAATTCAGAGCTTCGCCCAAAGGCTAACCCTTCCTCTTAACCTTCCAGCACCGGGCAGGCGTCAGTCCGTATACATCGTCTTGCGACTTCGCACGGACCTGTGTTTTTAGTAAACAGTCGCTTCCCACTGGTCTCTGCGGCCTTCAACGCTCACGGAGCAAAGTCCGGTCACGTGTCCGGCCCCCCTTCTCCCGAAGTTACGGGGGCATTTTGCCGAGTTCCTTAACCACGATTCTCTCGATCTCCTTGGTATTCTCTACCTGACCACCTGAGTCGGTTTCGGGTACGGGCGGCTGCAACCTCGCGTCGATGCTTTTCTCGGCAGCATAGGATCACTGATTTCCCCTTACGGGTACGCGTCGGATCTCAGGCATACAGACGACGGATTTGCCTATCGTCAGCCCTACATCCTTACACCAGGTTCACCTTACGGATACCATCGCCTGGCTCAGCTACCTTCCTGCGTCACACCTGTTCATACGCTAACCGCACCAGCATGGGGTCGAGCGTTAGACCGGCCACCATCACCCCGAAGGGATCCGGTCGTCCGGGTTAGGACTCTTAGCACCACTGGATTAGCTTGGGCGGTTGTTCGCCGGTACGGGAATATCAACCCGTTGTCCATCGACTACGCCTGTCGGCCTCGCCTTAGGTCCCGACTTACCCAGGGCGGATTAACCTGGCCCTGGAACCCTTGGTCTTTCGGAGGACGGGTTTCTCACCCGTCTTTCGCTACTCATGCCTGCATTCTCACTCGTGTAGCGTCCACGGCTGGATCACTCCGCCGCTTCACTCGCCACACGACGCTCTCCTACCACTCCGCACGACTGAACCACGAAGGCTTGTCTAGTGTGCGAAATCTACAACTTCGGTGGTGTGCTTGAGCCCCGTTACATTGTCGGCGCGGAATCACTTGACCAGTGAGCTATTACGCACTCTTTCAAGGGTGGCTGCTTCTAAGCCAACCTCCTGGTTGTCTATGCAACTCCACATCCTTTCCCACTTAGCACACGCTTAGGGACCTTAGTTGGTAGTCTGGGTTGTTTCCCTCTCGACGATGAAGCTTATCCCCCACCGTCTCACTGCTGCGCTCTCACTCACCGGCATTCGGAGTTTGGCTGACGTCAGTAACCTGTTGAGGCCCATCGGCCATCCAGTAGCTCTACCTCCGGCGAGAAACACGCAACGCTGCACCTAAATGCATTTCGGAGAGAACCAGCTATCACGAAGTTTGATTGGCCTTTCACCCCTATCCACAGCTCATCCCCTCCATTTTCAACTGAAGTGGGTTCGGTCCTCCACGACGTCTTACCGTCGCTTCAACCTGGCCATGGATAGATCACTTCGCTTCGGGTCTAGAACATGCGACTCAAACGCCCTATTCAGACTCGCTTTCGCTACGGCTGCCCCACACGGGTTAACCTCGCCACATATCACTAACTCGCAGGCTCATTCTTCAAAAGGCACGCCGTCACCCCTACTAAGGAGGCTCCGACGGTTTGTAAGCAAACGGTTTCAGGTACTATTTCACTCCCCTCCCGGGGTACTTTTCACCTTTCCCTCACGGTACTTGTCCGCTATCGGTCATCTGGGAGTATTTAGGCTTATCAGGTGGTCCTGACAGATTCACACGGGATTTCTCGGGCCCCGTGCTACTTGGGATACACATCCGGCCATAACACCATTTCGTCTACGGGGCTGGCACCCACTACGGCCCGGCTTTCAAACCGGTTCGACTATGATGCGCTGTAACCGCCCCAGTCCGGCAGAACTGAGTGACGTGTCCCACAACCCCGACCATGCAACGCCCGCCGGCTATCACACATGATCGGTTTAGCCTCATCCGCTTTCGCTCGCCACTACTCACGGAATCACATGTTGTTTTCTCTTCCTGTGGGTACTGAGATGTTTCACTTCCCCACGTTCCCTCTACCCGCCCTATATATTCAGGCGGGAGTCACCAGGTCACAAAAGCGCCCAGCGGGGTTTCCCCATTCGGAAATCCTCGGATCAGGGCTCGATTATCAGCTCCCCGAGGCTTATCGCAGATTTCTACGTCCTTCTTCGGCTCCAGATGCCAAGGCATCCACCGTTTGCTCTTAGAAACTTGACCACAAAGATTAAAATTGCGATCCGTCATCACCCACAACACGAACACCAAAAGTGCCCGGTCGATTGGATGACGCGAATCAAAGATGCTCGCGTCCACTGTGTAGTTCTCAACATACGATCGGCACCACACTCCCCACCGTCCAGTGACAGTGCTTCATGCGGCCCGGCGAAGGACCCGCAGGCCCAACCCCCAACCCACCTCACGGCAGATCAGGAAGCCTGGTCCCTCAGGACCCAACAACGTGCACCAGCTGAGCAGCTCCACCCCAACCCGTCCCAACCCTGCAAGCAGAGCGTACTGAGGTCGGAAGCATCACTCCCAACTGCACTGTCAATGTTCCACCCATGAGCTACCCGTCGGACACGTTCGGTCCGAATCAGGCGCCTGGACCACGCCCACCCCGAAGGGCACACGAGGCCAGATGCTCCTTAGAAAGGAGGTGATCCAGCCGCACCTTCCGGTACGGCTACCTTGTTACGACTTAGTCCTAATCACCGATCCCACCTTCGACGGCTCCTTCCACAAGGGTTAGGCCACCGGCTTCGGGTGTTACCGACTTTCATGACTTGACGGGCGGTGTGTACAAGGCCCGGGAACGTATTCACCGCAGCGTTGCTGATCTGCGATTACTAGCGACTCCGACTTCATGAGGTCGAGTTGCAGACCTCAATCCGAACTGAGACCGGCTTTTTGGGATTCGCTCCACCTTACGGTATCGCAGCCCTTTGTACCGGCCATTGTAGCATGCGTGAAGCCCAAGACATAAGGGGCATGATGATTTGACGTCATCCCCACCTTCCTCCGAGTTGACCCCGGCAGTCTCCTATGAGTCCCCGGCATAACCCGCTGGCAACATAGAACGAGGGTTGCGCTCGTTGCGGGACTTAACCCAACATCTCACGACACGAGCTGACGACAACCATGCACCACCTGTACACCGACCACAAGGGGGCGACCATCTCTGGCCGTTTCCGGTGTATGTCAAGCCTTGGTAAGGTTCTTCGCGTTGCATCGAATTAATCCGCATGCTCCGCCGCTTGTGCGGGCCCCCGTCAATTCCTTTGAGTTTTAGCCTTGCGGCCGTACTCCCCAGGCGGGGCGCTTAATGCGTTAGCTACGACACAGAAACCGTGGAAAGGTCCCTACATCTAGCGCCCAACGTTTACGGCATGGACTACCAGGGTATCTAATCCTGTTCGCTCCCCATGCTTTCGCTCCTCAGCGTCAGTTACGGCCCAGAGATCTGCCTTCGCCATCGGTGTTCCTCCTGATATCTGCGCATTCCACCGCTACACCAGGAATTCCAATCTCCCCTACCGCACTCTAGTCTGCCCGTACCCACTGCAAGCCCGAGGTTGAGCCTCGGGATTTCACAGCAGACGCGACAAACCGCCTACGAGCTCTTTACGCCCAATAATTCCGGACAACGCTTGCACCCTACGTATTACCGCGGCTGCTGGCACGTAGTTAGCCGGTGCTTTTTCTGCAGGTACCGTCACTCAGAGTAAACTCAGTCGCTTCTTCCCTACTAAAAGAGGTTTACAACCCGAAGGCCGTCATCCCTCACGCGGCGTTGCTGCATCAGGCTTTCGCCCATTGTGCAATATTCCCCACTGCTGCCTCCCGTAGGAGTCTGGGCCGTGTCTCAGTCCCAGTGTGGCCGGTCACCCTCTCAGGCCGGCTACCCGTCGTCGCCTTGGTGAGCCATTACCTCACCAACAAGCTGATAGGCCGCGAGTCCATCCCCAACCAAAAAATCTTTCCACCACCAGACCATGCGGCCGGTAGTCATATCCAGTATTAGACGTCGTTTCCAACGCTTATCCCAGAGTCAGGGGCAGGTTACTCACGTGTTACTCACCCGTTCGCCACTAATCCACCCAGCAAGCTGGGCATCATCGTTCGACTTGCATGTGTTAAGCACGCCGCCAGCGTTCGTCCTGAGCCAGGATCAAACTCTCCGTAAAAAAATACAGACCCAACACCCGAAGGCATCAGACCGAGTTGATTCTGACTGTTGACTGTCTACTGACAATCTTCAATCCAAAAGGAATTGCATCATGACCTGAACAACCGAAGCTGCCCAGGCACGAGGTCAATCAATAAATTGGCATTGACAATGTGCACGCTGTTGAGTTCTCAAGGACCAGACGCACTC
>NZ_JABMLA010000011.1:0-53155 GCF_013204965.1 Curtobacterium sp. VKM Ac-2861 | reverse complement strand
GCGGCCTCCTCGTCGGCACCGCCACCATCACCGCACAGATCAAGTAACACCCCGCACCACACGCACCACCGCACCACTCGTGAAGGGCCGCCCCGGGCAACCGGGACGGCCCTTCACCACGTTCAGCAGCACCCGCCTACCATCGAGCAGATGCCCGCTCCCCGCTCGACCGTGACCGACGACCAACCGGGGCCCGACGACTTCATCCGCGTCCGCGGCGCCCGTGAGCACAACCTGCAGGACGTCGACGTGGACATCCCGCGCAACCGCATCGTCGCCTTCACCGGCGTCTCCGGCTCCGGCAAGTCCTCGCTCGCGTTCGGCACGGTGTTCGCCGAGGCGCAGCGCCGCTTCCTCGAGTCCGTCGCTCCCTACGCCCGACGGCTCATCGCGCAGGGCTCGACGCCGCACGTCGAATCGATCACCGGCTTGCCACCCGCCGTGGCCCTGCAGCAGCGCCGCGGTGCCCCGAGCAGCCGGTCGACCGTCGGCACGCTGACGACCCTGTCGAACTCGATGCGCATGCTGTTCTCCCGCGCCGGCACGTACCCGTCTGGCGTCGACCGGCTCGAGTCCGACTCGTTCTCGCCGAACACCGTCGCCGGAGCATGCCCGCGCTGCCACGGGCTCGGCATCGCCCACGAGGTCACCGAGGCCTCGGCCGTCCACGACCCGTCGTTGAGCATCCGCGACGGCGCGATCACCGCGTGGCCCGGGGCGTGGCAGGGCAAGAACCTGCGCGACGTCACGGCGGTGCTCGGCTACGACATCGACGTGCCGTGGCGTGAGCTCTCCCGACAGGACCGCGACTGGTTGCTGTTCACCGAGGAGCAGCCCGTCGTCCAGGTCCACCCGAAGCGCGACCGCGTCGCGAAGCCGTACAAGGGGCGGTTCTGGAGCGCACGCCAGTTCGTGATGCACACCCTCGCCGACTCGCAGAGCGAGACGCAGCGGACCAAGGTGCTGCAGTTCGTCGAGTCGGGTCCGTGCGGCCTCTGCGGCGGCACCGGCCTGACCCGGGCCGCGCTCGCGGTGACGGTCGGTGGTCACTCGATCGCCGACCTGAACGGGCTGCCGCTCACGGCGCTGGCCGACGTCCTGCGCCCGATCGCCACCATCACGGACGCCAGCGCTGCCACCTCACGCGCCTCGTCCGGCGAGCACACCGAGGTCGCCGTCGCGATCTCCCGCGACCTGCTCACCCGGGTCGAGGTGCTCGTCGGCCTGGGCCTCGGGTACCTCGCGCTCGACCGGGCCACTCCGACGCTCTCCCCCGGCGAGACGCAGCGCCTGCGCATCGCGACGCAACTGCGCTCCGGCCTGTTCGGTGTCGTCTACGTGCTCGACGAACCGAGCGCCGGCCTGCACCCGGCCGACGCCGAGTCCCTGGTCGAGGTCCTCGACGACCTGCGTGCCGGCGGCAACAGCGTCTTCGTCGTCGAGCACGACATGAGCATCGTGCGGCGGGCGGACTGGATCGTCGACGTCGGCCCGGGTGCCGGATCCGGCGGGGGCACCGTCCTGTACAGCGGCCCCGTCGACGGTCTCGCCGACGTCGAGGCGTCGGTCACCCGACGGTTCCTGCACCCGCGCGACCGTGCCGACGGTGAGCGCACCGTCCGGACCCCCGTCGGGACCCTCGAACTGCGCGACCTCACCCTGCACAACCTGCAGGACCTGGACGTCGACCTGCCGCTCGGGGTGCTCACCGCGGTCACCGGCGTCAGCGGCTCCGGCAAGTCGTCGCTCGTCGGCGGGGTCCTGCCCGGCGTCGCGACGTCGCACCCGCTCGTCGACCGCGTCGTGCAGGTCGACCAGAAGCCGATCGGCCGCACCCCACGTTCGAACCTCGCGACCTACACCGGGCTCTTCGACGCCGTGCGTGCCGCGTTCGCCGCGACCGACGACGCGAAGGCCCGCGGCTGGACCGCCAGCCGCTTCTCGTTCAACGTGGCCAGCGGCCGGTGCGAGGTGTGCCAGGGCGAGGGCTCAGTGTCGGTCGAGCTCCTGTTCCTGCCGGGCAGCTGGGCGCCCTGCCCGGAGTGCCACGGTGCGCGCTACAACGACGAGACGCTCGAGGTGCAGTGGGACGGGGCGTCGATCGCCGACGTCCTGGGCATGACCGTCGACCAGGCTGCCCCCTTCCTGGCGTCGCTGCCGGCCGCTGCCCGCGGCCTCGAGGCCCTGCGCCAGGTGGGCCTCGGCTACCTGCGGCTCGGGCAGCCTGCACCGGAACTGTCCGGTGGCGAGGCCCAGCGCATCAAGCTCGCGACCGAACTGCAACGCGCGCGCACCGGGCACACGCTCTACCTGCTCGACGAACCGACGACGGGCCTGCACCCCGCCGACGTCGAGCTGCTGACCGCACAGCTCGCACGCCTCACCGACGCCGGCAACACCGTCGTCGTGGTCGAGCACGCCATGGACGTCGTCGCGAGTGCGGACCACGTCATCGACATGGGGCCCTCCGGGGGCGAGGAGGGCGGCCGCGTCGTCGCCACCGGCACCCCCGCCCAGGTCGCGGCGTCCGCCGAGAGCCGGACCGCGCCGTACTTGCGGGAGCAGCTCGGGCTCTGATCGCGCCCACCCGCGGACGGACGGGGCCTGTGGCGGGCCCGCACCGCGCCTCCCGTCCGCACCGTGCGGACCATGCCACCCCGTGCCCGCTTCCACGCACCGTGCAGCGCAGCAGACACGCACCACGCAGCCAACACCGCCCCAGCCGACGAAACCCGCACCGTGCCCGACCCGCGTACGCACCCGTGGACGGGAGGCCCGGGACGGCCCCGCACCGGGCCTCCCGTCCGCACCGTGCGGACCATGCCACCCCGTGCACGCTTCCACGCACCGTGCGGCGCAGCAGAGCCGCACCACGCGGCCGCCCCCGCACCAGCCGACGAAACCCGCACCGTGCACGCCACGCACCGCGGCGGGCCCGCCCTGCACCAGCCGACGAAACCCGCACCGTGCACGCGCGCAGCAGCGCCCGCCGGGACGGATCCCGACGGGCGCTGCTGGTGGTGCGGACTAGGCCCGACGGAAGCGGCGGGCGATGGTGAGCCCGACGCCCGCGAGCATCAGCAGGATCGCGAAGGCGATCACCGGCGCCGGGTCGCTACCGGTGTAGGCGAGCGTCCCGTTCGGGCCGGTACCACCCGCGCCACCGGTGCCGGCGGTCGCGAGACGGACGGTGAACGTCACCGGGTCGGACGCCGCCGAGGTGCCGTCTGCGCCGGTCTGGGTGGCGGTGATGGTCACCGTTCCCGGGCCGAAGCCGACGATCGGGGTGCACTTCCAGGTGCCGTCCGCCGCGACGACCGCGGTGCAGACGACGACCGTGCCGTCGGTGACCGTGACGGTCGCGCCGGGCTGACCGGTGCCGGTGATCGGCGGGTTGGGCGTCGTGACGGTGCCACCGTCCGTCGGCGAGGTGATCACCGGCGGCGGGGTCGTCGTGGTCGACGCGGGGTTGTAGGTGTAGACCAGCGGGTCGGACGTGCCACCCGGGGTCGTCACCGTGACCTCGACGTCACCGGCAGCGTGCGCCGGGGTCGTGAAGGTGAGCGTCGTGCCGTCCGCCGACACGCTGTCCGGCGTGATCGGGTCGGAGCCGTCCACCGAGACCGTGGAGTCGTCGGTGAAACCGGTGCCCGTGACGGTCACGACCGTGCCACCCGCGGCCGGACCGTTGTCAGGGTCCAGCGCGGAGATCGTCGGGACCGCGGCCGGGGCCGGGTTGTACGTGTACGGCAGCGGCGCCGAGGTGCCGGAACCGTTGGTGACGGTCACGGGGACCGCACCGGCGGTGTGCGCCGGCGTCGTGAACGTCAGCTCGGTGCCGTCGTCCGACACGCTGTCCGGCGTGATCGGGTCGGAACCGTCCACCGAGACCGTCGAGTCGTCGGTGAAGCCCGTGCCGGAGACCGTGACGACCGTGCCACCGGTGACCGGACCGTTGTCGGGGTCCAGCGCCGTCAGCGTCGGAGCCCCGGCGGGTGCCGGGTTGTAGGTGTACGTGAGCGGGTCCGAGGTCCCGGCATCGGTCGTGACCGTCACGTCGACGGGACCGGCGACGTGCGCCGGGGTCGTGAACGTCAGCTCGGTGCCGTCGTCGGAGACCGACTCCGGGTCGATCGGGTCGGATCCGTCGACCGAGACGGTCGCGTCGTCGGTGAACCCGGTGCCCGTGACGGTGACGAGCGTGCCTCCGCCGACCGGCCCGTTGTCGGGGTCGAGCGTCGTGAGCGTGGGCACCGCTGCGGGAGCCGGGTTGTACGTGTAGTCGAGCGGGTCGGATTCACCGGCGGGCGTGGTGACCGTGACGTCGACCGTCCCGGCGTCGTGCGCCGGCGTCGTGAAGGTCAGCTCGGTGCCGTCGTCCGAGACGGAGTCCGCCGCGATCGGGTCGGAACCGTCGACCGACACCGTGGCGTCGTCCGTGAAGCCCGTCCCCGTGACGGTGACGACCGTGCCACCGGCGACCGGCCCGTTGTCCGGGTCGAGCGTCGTGATGGTCGGGACCGCGGCCGCGTCGTCGGTGTAGGTGAAGTCGAGCGGGTCGGATTCACCGGCGGGCGTCGTGACGGTGACGTCGACCGTCCCGACGACGTGCGCCGGCGTCGTGAAGGTCAGCTCGGTGCCGTCGTCCGAGACGGAGTCCGCCGCGATCGGGTCGGAACCGTCGACCGACACCGTGGCGTCGTCCGTGAAGCCCGTCCCGGTGACGGTGACGACCGTGCCACCGGCGACCGGCCCGTTGTCCGGGTCGAGCGTCGTGACGGTCGGGACCGCGAGCGGACCGGCGTTCGGGCCGACCGCAGCCGAGGCGAGGTTGACGACGGCGGTGCCGGCGGCCGGCACCAGTGCGACGCGCAGGGCACGCTGGGTGAAGACGCCGTCGGCGCTGGTCTCCTGCACGTTGGCCTGCAACGACACGACGGTCGTCAGGGCGTTGGCGAGCGGCGTGATGACCGTCTCACCGAGGCCGGCGACGACCTGGTTGATCGGGGCGACGACCTGCGCGATGACGGGGTTCACGACGTCGAGGAGCTGACCGATCGGCAGCGGGAGACCCGCCACCGTGACGGTCAGCCCGCGGAGCGACTGGGTGAGCTGGGTCACGACGCCCTGCAGCGCGGTGGTGACCGCCGGCAGGAGCTGGGTCGTGAGTGCGTCCGTGATGTACGGCAGCAGCTCGGTGTTCGCCGGCAGGTTGTTGATGTCCAGGCCGGCGTTCGTCAGCACTGCGGCGACGTCGACCGTGATCGCACCGGTCTGCAGGTTCGCCGTGATCGAGCCGTCGGCGCTGGTGACGTCGCCGGTGGCCGAGTCGAGCACCGTGACGAGGTCGGGCAGGCCCTGGACCTGCACGAGCGGGCCGAGCGCGTTCAGGGTGTCCTCGACGCCGTCGACCGTCGGCTGGAGCGTGCCGAGCGTGGTGCGGAGGCCGGACACCGTGGTGCCGAGTGCGGGGCTCGTCAGCGACAGGTCGAGTCCGGCGATGCCGTAGTCGCCCGTCTGCGCACCGTCCGGGCCGGCTGCCTGCGCAGCGGTGGCCGAGACGGCGCCGACCTCGAGCTGGGCGTTCGCGAGGGCGCCTGCCAGGTCGGCTCCGATGAGACCCGACAGGTCGAGCGTGGCGTTGGACTGCGGGACGCCGTCCTGTCCGCCGACGCCGATCCCGCCGGTGTTCGTCACCGCACCGGACGCGGCGACGGAGCTGCCGTCGGCGTTGGCGGCGGCGTACTGGTTGACGGCACCGAGGGTGAGGATGCCGTTGTTCCCGAGCAGGTTGAGGCCCCCGCCCAGGTTGACGTTGACCGCGTTGAGTGCGGTGACGTCGAGCGGGTGGACGTCGGTGTCCGTGGCCCCACCGGTGTTGACCGCGTCCGCCGGGGTCACGGTGAGGATGTCGTCGAGGTTCAACCCGAGCGCGGAGCCGCTGAGGAAGCGCCCCTGCCCGGTCGACGCGACGGGCGCTGCCGTCGCGGGGGCGGCGGCGAGGATGCTGCCGCCGGCGCCGAGGAGGGCTGCGGTGACGATCGCGACGCCCTTGCTCCGGCCTGACCATCGGGTGGAAGTGGACGCCCCTGGGTCTTTCTGGGCGCGCTCGAGTACTCCAAGCCTCATGTGGCTTCGCTCCTGATCCTGGTGCTGGTCCGGCAGTTGGTGATGCTGCCTGCAGCTGTGGTGTGGTTCCGATGAGCGTAACCCTGAACGGGTGCACAAGACCATCACCCCCGAACGGGGGCCTGCGCTCTACGGATGCGGATGCCGATGCGGATGCCGATGCAGAACGCCGGTGCACGACGCGGTCAGATCTCGACGGCGCGGTCAGATCTCGACGTCGCTGCCCATCGTCACGGTGCGCTGCGCCGGGAGACCGAAGCGTGCCGCGGGGTCGGCGGCGTTGTGGGCGAGGCCGACGAAGAGCTTCTTCCGCCAGGCCACCATCCCCCGGTTGCCGGGCATCGGACGGAGGGCCCCGCGGGAGATGAAGTAGGACGCCCGGAGCACTTCCTCCGGGTCGATGTCCAGGACCTCGGCCAGGCAGGCGGCGTGCAGGGCCTTCGGCAGGTCCTGGTCGTCCGAGAACCCGAACTTCACCGTGATGTGGTCGATGCCGTCGTCCTCGTAGCCGAGGTCGTCGCGGAAGAACGCCTTCGCGTGCGGGACGTGCGGCACGTTGGCGGTGAGCACCGAGACGATCAGGACGGTCCGGTGCACCACGTGGTTGTGCTCGACGTTGGCCCGGAGCGCCAGCGGCGTCGTCTCCTTGTTCGGGTGCGGGAAGACCGCCACCCCGGGCACCCGCGGGATGTGCTCGTGGTTGATGCGGTCGATGAAGTCGGCGAGCGACCCTTCGCGCTCCTTGCGTTCCTCCTGCACGAGCGCCCGGCCACGGCGCCACGTCGTCATCACCGTGATCACCGCCAGGGCGATGAGGAGCGGCACCCAACCACCGTGGATGATCTTCGACAGGTTGCCGGCGAGGAAGGTCAGCTCGAGGCCGCCGAACGCCACCGCCGCGACCACGAGCTTCCAGGTCGCCCACTTCCACAGCGGGCGGACGACGAGCAGGAGCAGGAGCGTGTCGACGACCAGGGCTCCGGTGACGGACACCCCGTACGCGGTGGCCAGGTTCGCCGACGACCGGAACGCGAGCATGATCGCGAGCACGCCGATGAACAGCAGCAGGTTCACCGCGGGCAGGTAGATCTGCCCGCTCTCCCGCCGTGACGTCTGCCGGATCGTGAGCGGCGGCAGCAGCCCGAGCTGGACCGCCTGCCGGGTGAGCGAGAACGCCCCGGAGATGACGGCCTGGCTCGCGATCACCGTCGCGAGCGTCGCCAGCACCACCACGGGCAGTCGCAACGCGTCCGGGAACAGCAGGAAGAACGGGTCCTTCGCCGCCGACGGGTCGCGCAGCACCAGCGACGCCTGCCCGAGGTAGTTGAGGACGAGCGCCGGGAACACCACGAAGAACCACGCCTTGAGGATCGGCGACCGTCCGAAGTGCCCCATGTCGGCGTAGAGCGCCTCGGCACCGGTGATGACGAGCACCACCGCACCCATCGCCACGAACGTGATGTACGGGTGCGCGAAGGCGAACGAGATCGCCCACGTCGGCGAGAGCCCCTGCAGGACGCCGGGGTGCTCGAGGATGTGCGGGACGCCGGCGGCGGCGATCACGACGAACCAGAGCAGCATCACCGGGCCGAACAGGTTGCCGACCTTGCCGGTGCCGAAGCGCTGCACCGCGAACAGCACGACCAGGATGACTGCGGCGATCGGCACGATCAGGTGATCGACGGACGGCGCCGCGGTACCGAGCCCCTCGACCGCGGACAGCACCGACACGGCCGGGGTGATCACGGAGTCGCCGTAGAAGAGCGAGACGCCGACGATGCCGATCACCAGGAAGATCACCGCACCACCGCGACGCTTGGCGTAGAGCCGGCGGGCCAGGGCGGCGAGCGCCATCACCCCGCCCTCGCCGTCGTTGTCGGCGCGCATCAGGATCAGCACGTACTTGATCGAGACGATGATCGTGATGCTCCAGAACATCATCGAGATGACGCCGTAGACGTCTTCCTGGTTCGCCTTCACCAGGCCGTCGTCGATCGTGAACACGGTGCGCAGGGCGTAGAGCGGACTCGTCCCGATGTCGCCGAACACGACGCCGAGTGCGGCGAGCGCCAGGACGGCGACGCCCTTGCGCGGGCCGTGGCCACCGTCGTCGGTGGCCTCGGTCGTGGGGGTGGTGTGGTCCGTCGGCTTCGACGGTTCCGTCGGGGTCTCGGAGCGGGTCTCGGTCACGCTCGGCACTTCCGTCTCCGGCCGTCCGGGCGACGGCCGCCGCTCATCATCGCACCGTGCGCGGGATGCGCTCGCAGGTGGCGCACATGCGTGCGCACCGTGGCTCTCGACGTGCGCCGGGGGCGGACGGGAGGCCCGTGGCGGGTCCGCACCGCGCCTCCCGTCCGACGGCGGCCGGGTCTCAGGGACGCAGGCCGCGCACCAGGTCGTGGACCACGCGGGCGGCGCGCGCCGCGGCGCCGTCCAGGTGCTCGCGGAACTCGGCACCGTCGGGCGCGCAGAGGTCGCTGATGCAGCGGACCGACACGAACGGCATGTCGTGCACGTGGGCGAACTGGGCGATGGCGGCCGACTCCATGTCGACCGCGGCCACGTCGGGGAAGGCGTCGCGGAGTGTCCGGGCGCGCCCCTCGGTGACGAAGACCTCGCTCGAGCCGATCGTCGCCGAGCGCAGCGGCCAGGCGATGTCGGCGGCCATCGCCAGCTCGACCAGTCGGGCGTCCGGGGCGTACCCGGTCGGCATGCCGGGCACCTGGCCGAGGGCGTAGCCGAACGCGGTGGCGTCCGCGTTGAGGTTGACGTACCGGTCGCCGACGACGACGTCACCGATCGCGATGCCGTGCATGAGGCCGCCGGCGGTCCCGACGCTGATCACGGGGATGCCGGGTCCGAAGTCGTGGAAGCCGTGTGCCACGGCGGCTGTCGCGTTCGTGAAGCCGATGCCGCTGCGGCGGACGGCCACGGTGGCGCCGCCGATGTCGAGGAGCTGGTGCGGATCGTGGCCTCCGACGGGGCCGTCGAGGATCGGGACCCCGCCGAACAGGTCGGCGAAGGCGGAGACCTCTTCGCTTATGGCCGCGATGATGATCGCGACGGGCGTCTGTTCCTGCACTGATCGATCCTCGCACGGCGAGGAAGCGACCGCTGCCAGCGACGGCTGCCGGTTACCGCTGCCGGTTACCGCTGCCGGCTACCGCTGCCGGGCGAGCTCCTCGGCGACGAACGCGGCCATCGCGTCGGCGCCGAAGTGGTCGTCGGCGGTGATCGTGACCACGGTGTCGCCGTCGGGGTGGTCGTCGAACAGCAGCATCTGCCCGTACGCGCCGTGCAGCCGCCACAGCTGCCCCGGACCGCCCCAGCCGGCCATCGCGTAGCGGTGGTACCCGGGCCCGGTCCCCTCGCGCTCGACCCAGTCGGAGTGCATCGCGTCGCACCAGCGGGCGCTGACGATGCGCTGCCCGTCGACCACGCCGCCGTCGCGGATGAGCCGACCGAGGCGCGCGAGTTCCTCGGTCCGGAGCGCCAGTCCCTCGCCGGCGGCGACGTACCCGTTCGGGCAGCGCAGCCACTCCACGTCCTCGATGCCGAGCGGGTCGAACAGCCGTCGAGACACGAACGCGCCGACGTCGCCGACGCGGGTCTCGAGCACGCGCATGGCGGTGTAGGTGCTGACGTTGGCGTACTGGAACACGCGACCCCGCGAAGGCCGCCGCAGGAACTCGGCCGCCAGGTCCGGCCAGTCGGTCAGCTCCGTCGCCGACCAGGGCATGTCGATCCCGCTCGTCATCGTGAGCAGGTGCCGGAGGGTGACCTGGTCCGCGCCGTCCCCGAACTCGAACCCGGGCAGCGAAGCGGCGATCGGTTCGTCGACGTCCACCAGACCCTCGTCGGCGGCGATCCCTGTGGCGAGGACGCAGACGCCCTTCGCCGCGGAGTGGATCTCCTCGCGCACGTCGGGCGTCCATCGGTGCTCGGCGACGTCGTCGTCGGCAGTCCGGACGTGCAGGCCGTGGGCGCCGAAGCCGGTGTCGTCGACGTGCCGGACGATCGCGTCGAGGATGCTGGTCGCGGTGGTCACACCGCCATCCTCTCGCGGGTCGCGGCACGACCGGCAGCCGGACGCGTGTCCCACGGGATCCCTAGGGTCGAGGGATGACCTCCGCGACCCCTGCCGTCATCGCGCTGCTCGTCGGGTCCGCGATCGCGATCGCCGGACTGGTGCCGTGGGCAGCGCTGCAGTACCGACGCCGGGGCACCCTCGGCGTCGGCAACGCGGTGCTGGCGTTCGCCACGGTCGTCTACGGGCTCGCCCTCGTCACGTACACGCTCCTGCCCCTGCCCGACACCAGCGAGGTCGCGGCGATCTGCCGCGCCGCCTCCGGACCGCAGCTGACGCCGTTCGCGTTCGTCGGGGACATCGCGAAGGAGGGCGGGCTCTCCGGCCCCCGGTCGCTGCTCGCGAACCCGGCCGCGGCGCAGGTGGTCTTCAACGTCATCCTGTTCGTGCCCCTCGGCATGCTCGTCCGGCACGTGTTCCTGCACGGACGGTTCCTGGCCGGGGTGGTCGTCGGGACCGTCGCTGGGTTCCTGGTGTCGCTGCTCATCGAGTGCACGCAGCTGACGGGCGACTGGTTCCTGTACCCGTGCTCGTACCGGCTGTTCGACGTCGACGACCTGCTCGCGAACACCACCGGAGCACTCGTCGGCACGCTGGTCTCCCCCGTGCTCTGGGTGCTCGTCCGGCACCGGGGCGAGCCGTCGTCGGATCTGCCCCGCCGGGTGACGATCTGGCGCCGCGGGTTCGGGATGTTCTGCGACCTGCTCGCCATGGTGCTGACCACCGGCGCGCTGGTGTCGATCACGAGCCTGTCGTTCGCCCTCGCCGGACAGGACCTGAACTCCACGCTCGCGAAGGTCCTGCTCGCCACGTTCCCCTTCGTCGCACCGGCGATCCAGTTGATCGTGGTGCTCGCGTCCGGGCGCACGCTCGGCGAGGCGGTCGTCCGGCTCCGGCCGGAGCCCCGGCCGACGGCCTGGCAGCGCCTGGTGCGGTGGGCCGCGGGCTCCGGCGGGTGGGCGACGGCAAGCGCCGCCGCGCTGCCCTTCACCGGCCTGCTGGCGTTCGCCCTCGCCGTCGCAGCCGTCATCGGGCTGTTCGCCACCCGAGGGCGGCGCGGGTTCGCCAACGTACTGGCGCGGGTGGACGTGGTGGACGAGCGCATCGAGCCGACAAGAGCAAGTGAGGAGCGGTAGAAGGTCCGTGGCCTTGGTTCTGTTTCGGTCGTAACTGTTACCAACGAGAGCAGGGATGAACGCATGCGCCCCTTGTGGTGGCCCCGAGGGCCATTGACGGCGGCCACGATCCGTCGACCAGAGCGGACGGGAGGCACATGGCGGGCCCGCCACGGGCCTCCCGTCCGATGACCCGGCGCTACTGCGATCGCAGTACGTGCGCAGGTCGCCGTCTTGGTCAGATGGTTCCGTCCCGAGCCGCCCGTGCTCGTGACGTGAGGAGCACCATGCGCACCGTCGTCGTCACCGGCCCCGGATCCGTCGAGATCCGCGACGAGCCCGTCCCCGAGGTCGGCCCCGCCGACGTCCTGATCGCCGTCAAGGCGTGCGGGGTCTGCGGCTCCGACGCCTTCTACGCCGCGCGCGGCGGCATCCCGCCGCGTGAGGGGCACACGTCCCTCGGGCACGAGGTCGCCGGAGAGGTGGCCGTCGTCGGCGACGCGGTCGAGGGCATCTCCGTCGGGGACCACGTGGTGGTGAACCCGATGGGCGACCCACGCGGGATCATCGGCAACGGCGGCCCCACCGGCGGGCTCTCCGAGTTCCTGCTCGTCGAGCAGGCCGTGCTCGGCACCAGCATCGCCCTGGTCCCGAAGGAACTGCCCTGGCAGGTGGCCGCGCTCAACGAGCCGATGGCGGTCGCCCTGCACGCCGTGAACCGGACCGCGCCGCAGCCGGGCGACACGGTCGTCGTGTTCGGTGCCGGCCCGATCGGGCTGGGCGCCGTGATCAGCTACAAGGCGCTCGGCGTCGGGCACGTGGTCGTCGTCGACGTGATCGCGTCGCGGCTCGAGAAGGCCCTGCTCGTCGGAGCCGATGCCGTCGTGAACTCGGCGGACGAGCCACTCGACGAGCGCCTGATCGCCCTGCACGGCGAAGCACGGGACGGCGTGGGGCACGGCGGGAAGTCCGGCACCGACGTCTGGCTCGACGCCGCCGGGGTGCCGGCCACCGTGCAGACGGCGCTGCGCCTGGCGAAGCACCGCGCGACGATCGGCGTCGTGGCCGTGCACAAGCGGCCCGTGGAGGTCGACTTCGGTGACCTGCTGGCCGTCGAGCCGACGATCGTGACCGCGATGGGGTACCCGACCGAGATCTTCGACGTCACCGAGCACATCATCGCGAACCCCGAGGCGTACGCGCAGATCGTCAGCGACGTCTTCCCGGCGAGCGACGTGCTCGAGGCCCTCCGGGTGGCTGCGACCCCCGGGGCGGCCGACAAGGTCGTCGTCACGTTCGACTGATGCCGGTGACCAGGAAGGTCGCCGTGCAGTACGCCGTCACGGTGTGGCGGGATCGGCCGCGCCGCGGGCTCGTGCTCGCCGTGCTGTCGGTGCCGAGCAGCCTCGTGATGGCGGGGTGGAAGGTCGTCCTGTTCTGCGCGGCCCCCTCGTTGTTCCTCGCCGCGACAGTGGTCTTCACGCTCGGGGTCGCGGCCGCGAAGGTCTGGGCCGTCCGTCGGCACCGGCTGTCGTTCGCGTTCGATGCGGCGAGCGGCGACCGGATGCGGTTCCGGCAGGCCGGACACCGGTGGATCGGGGGTGCGGTGACCGCGATGTCGGTCGTGTTCGTCGGGTGCAGCGTGCCGATGCTCGTCGGGCGGGCGCACCCCGTGCACTACGACCAGTGGGTGGCGATCGTCATCGCGGCGGCGACGTTCGCGGAGCTGGGCATCGGGGTCTGGGGTGCGGTAACCGCGCGCAAGGACGGGGAACCACTCGTCGAGGCGACGAAGCTCGTGAACGTCGCCGCCGCGGTGATCCTGCTCGTGCTGACCCAGTCGGCCCTGCTCTCGTTCGCGGGCAGCACCGAGGACGCTGCTGCGTCCACGGGTGCGAGCGGGGTGTTCCTCGGCGGCGTGGCTGCGGTGATCGGGCTCGCGATGGCGCTGCGACGGTTCCCGGAAGCGCCGGCGGCGAGGGTTCGGCCCGCGGCGACCTCAGTCGACCAGGCCGGCCTGGAACGCGAACGCCACGAGTTGGGCCCGGTCGCGGGCGTCGACCTTCGCCATGGCCCGGTTCACGTGGGTCTTGACCGTGAGTGGTGAGAGGAAGAGCTCGGCGCTGATGGCGTCGATGCCCTGACCTCGGCTGACCATCACCACGACGTCGCGCTCGCGAGCGGTGAGGGCCTCGAAGCGCCGGGTCATCTCCGGGTCGACGGAGGACGCGGGGGTGCGGGCGACCTGTCCGATGAGCGCCGCTGCGGCCGCCGCGGACAGCGCCCCTCCGCCCGCTGCCACCTCCTCGATCGCGGCGACGAGTTCTGCGGGTCCCGCGGCCTTGCTGAGGAACCCGTTCGCCCCGGCACGCAGCGCCGCGAAGACGAGTTCGTCCTGGTCGAAGGTCGTCAGCATGACGATGCGCACCTGCTCGGCGGTGCGCTCGGCGCGGATCCGTCGGGTCGCCTCGACCCCGTCGATGCCCGGCATCCGGATGTCCATCATGATGACGTCCGCCGGGACCGACAGCGCCGTCTGCACCGCGACGAGCCCGTCCCCGGCCTCGCCGACGACCTCGATGCCGTCCTGGCGGTCGAGGATCGCACGGAGCCCCAGTCGGATCATGTCCTGGTCGTCGACCAGGATCACTCGTGTGGTCATCGTGCTCCGTTCGCGGTGGGCAGGCGGACGCGGACGACGAACAGGACGCCGTCCGCCGCGGCCTGGACGGACCCTCCGACGGCGGCGACGCGCTCGCGCATGCCGACTAGACCGAGCCCGCTGCTCCGGCCTGCGACGGGGTCGCTCGCCGGGGTCCGCCGGCGGGGGTTGCGGACCTCGAGGACCAGGTCGTCACCGGCGCGGGCGAGTGTGACGGTCGTCCGGCCCTCGCCGTGCCGGTGGGCGTTGGTGAGCGACTCCTGCACCACCCGGTAGACCGTCACACCGATCGGCACGGAGACCGGGCCGACGTCGTCCAGTCGGGCATCGACGTCGAGGCCGATCCGTTCGTACGACGCGATGAGTCCGGGGAGCTGCTCGATGCCGGGGGCCGGAGCCGTCGGGTCGTCGAGGTCGGCGCCGCTGCCCGACGCCGAACGGAGCACCGTCAGGACGTGCTGGGTCTCCGTCAGGACGTTCCGCACGCCGTCCCGGGCGGCATCCAGCGCACGCCGGGCCTCGTCGGCCCCGGCGGGCAGGGTGACCTCGGCGACCCCGAGCTGCATGCTGACCACCGCGATCTCGTGCCCGATGACGTCGTGCAGGTCCCGCGCGATCCGGACGCGTTCCTCGGCCACGCGGCGCTCGGCCTCGAGTTCCCGCGTGGCGACGGCATCGGCGGCGCGCTGTTCCAACGACGCCCGGTACTGGTGCTGTACCCGCAGCCCCGAGCCGATGGCCGCCGCGGCGACGACGGAGATGAGGGCGCCGAGGGCGGTCGGTACCGCACCGCCCTCCCCCGGCGCGAGGAGCGTGCCGATGACCACGCCGGGAGCGACGATCGCCGCGGCGCGGACCGGGTGCCCCTGCCGCGAGGACACCGCGAACAGCAGCAGCACCGCGCAGCTCCAGGTCACGATCGGCGACCACCCGGACAGGCCACCGAGCACCGGCGCGACCGTGGCGAGGCCGAGCGCCGTCCACGGTGTCCACGGCGCCGCGACGACGGCGAGCACGGTCGCGGCGACCGCGATGCCAGGACCCGGGCCGGCATCGGCCGCGATCACCCGGCCCGACTCGATCGCGCACGCGAGCAGGACGACGGCGGCGGTGCCGCGGAACACCCAGCGGTCGTCCGGACGCCACGAACCCCAGATCGCTCGCAGTCGCCGCATGCACTCATCCTGTCGTGCGGGTCAGCGGTCCGGCTACTGCGAACGCAGTAGTCGGGGGTACCACCGATCGGGGACCTGCCCGCGGCCCGTCCCCGGGACGATCGACACCAGGCCGGAACGATCCGGCACCGACCGGAGGACCCACCATGATGCTGACGAACACCGCCGCTCCCGCTGCCACCACGTACGACTACTGCACGGTCGACGTCCCGCGCGGCAAGGACGCCCTGTACGCGGACACCTACCGCAACTTCGGCTGGACGTCCGACGGCTCGGACCGGACGGGCGCACTGAACCGCCGGCGCACCCTCGGCCTCCGCCGCGACCGTGCCGTCCGCTCCGTCGAACTGACCGAGCTCCAGCAGAACGCCGAGACCGCCCTGGCCACGATCGACGCGCTCGAACGCTCCCGCACGACCGCGGCGTCGGTGGTCGCGTACGCGCTCGGCGCGATCGGCAGCGTCCTGCTGGCCGCTTCGGTGTTCGCCGTGCAGGACACCGTGACGGTCCCCGACCTGCTCGGCGGGCTCGACCCGGTCACGGTGTTCCTCGTCGGGGCTGGTGGGCTGGTCAACTGGGCGATCGCTCCCGTGGCCTTCCAGCTCGTCCGCGCGGCGCGCACCAAGCGGATCCGTCCGGCCGTCGACCGCCAGTTCGACGTCGTCTACGGCGCGTGCGAGGCGGCCAGTCGCCGCCGGACCGCCTGAGCGCGGGCCGAGCCCGATGACGAACACCATCGCCCGGGAAGACGCGGTCCTGCACGCGCCGGTCCCCCGCCACATGGAGACCCGGGTGCTGTACGCACCGACCGCGTTCGTGCCGCTCCACCGGCACACCCTGGAGCAGTTCGGCTGGACGGTGACCGTGCAGGGCGGACGGCTCGGCACGACGTCCCTGCTGCTCCAGCGTCTGCGCACCCGGCCCGACCCGGCACGACCGCTCCTCGAGCGTCGTGCTGAGCGGGCGCTGGCCCGGATCGCCGCCCTCGAGCAGCAGCCGGCCCGGTTGGCTGGTGTGGTCGCCACCGCGGGTTCCGCGGTCGCCGTGCTGGCGGTCGCGCTCGGCGGTCTGCTCGCCCTCGGCGGGGACCCGACGCTCGTGCCGGTCCTCGTCGGTGCCGGCGTGTGGATCGCCGCCGTGGCCGCTGCGCCCGGCATCCGGTCGTGGCGCACCGAGCGGAACCAGACCGCACTCAGCCGGGAGTACGCCGCGATCGACGCGTGCACGCACCCACCGACCGGCCGGTGACCGCGACCGGGATACCGCAGACGCAGTACGCACCGCGCCCGACGATCGAGCACCCTGGACCGGTGACCCGCACCCGCACCGAACGCACCGCCCTGATCGTCGTCGACCTGCAGGCCGGGACCGCGCCGTACCAGCGCACCCACCCCGTCGAGACCGTCGTGGCCAACGTCGAGACCCTCGCCCGCGCCACCCGTGGTGGCGGCGGCACGGTGGTGTTCATCCGCCACGACCCTGCCGCGACCCCGGCAGGCGCGACCCAGTACGGCGGCGGCCCCCGCCCGGCTCCGGTCGCCTACGGCTCCCTGCTGCTCGAACGGGCCGACGCCGACGGCAACCTGACCCGCGGCGGGTGGAGCGCCTTCGCCGGCACCGGCCTCGACGAGCGGCTGCGCGCCGACGGCGTCACCGAGGTGGTCGTGGTCGGCCAGGCGACGACCTTCGGCGTCGAGTCCACGGCTCGGGCCGCGTACGACCTGGGCTACGACGTCGTCCTCGTCGAGGACGCCACCAACGACCCGGACCCGGACGCCCACGCCGCCCGGTTCCGGTCGGTGTTCCCCGCCCTCGGCGTCGTCGTGCAGACAGCCGACCTGGCGGGGCCGGGCGCGGCCTGAGCGGCGACCGGGCGGCGGACGGGAGGCCCGTGGCGGGCCCGCCACCTGCCTCCCGTCCGTCACGTGCACCGTTCAGGGCCGACCCTGTAGGACGGACGGAGCCGAGCGCACGCTCGCCCCGACCCGAGGAGCACCCCATGGCCGCGACGACCATCGTCATCACCGGCGCCAGCGACGGCATCGGCGTCGCCGCTGCGCGGGAGCTCGTCCGCCGCGGGAACGAGGTCGTGGTGGTCGGTCGCAACCCTGCCAAGACCGAGCGGGTCGCCCGCGACCTCGGCGTCGACCACTTCCTGGCCGACTTCTCGGACCTGTCCGCCGTCCGGGGGCTCGCCGACGACCTGCTCGAACGCTGCCCGCGGATCGACGTGCTGGCCAACAACGCCGGCGGCATCTTCAGCGCGGGCCGCCAGGTCACCGTCGACGGTCACGAGCTGACGTTCCAGGTCAACTACCTGGCACCGTTCCTGCTCACGGAGCTGCTGATGGACCGGCTCGTCGCGTCCGGCGGAACGGTCATCAACACCTCGAGCGTCGC
The DNA here is from genome assembly GCF_013204965.1 of Curtobacterium sp. VKM Ac-2861. Lineage (NCBI taxonomy): Bacteria > Bacillati > Actinomycetota > Actinomycetes > Micrococcales > Microbacteriaceae > Curtobacterium > Curtobacterium sp. VKM Ac-2861. The sequence goes on along the minus strand of NZ_JABMLA010000011.1, from coordinate 35,587 downwards.
GAACAAGCTCTTCGGCCACGTCGACATCGACGACCTCGACGCCGAGCGGCACTTCCGGGCCACCAAGGCCTACGGCGACTCGAAGCTCGAACAGATCCTGTTCACCAAGGAACTCGACCGCCGGTACCGCGACCGGGGCGTGACGTCGACGGCGTTCCACCCCGGCACGATCAGCACCGGGTTCTCGAACGACAAGACCTCACCGATGTACCTCGTGTACCACACGCCCCTGCGCCACGTGTTCCTGACGACCCCGGAGAAGGGTGCCGACACACTCGTGTACCTGGCCGACAACAACCCCGGTCGCGACTACCCGACCGGCGAGTACTACGTGAAGCGCAAGGTGGCGGTACCGAACGCGCAGGCCGAGGACGCCGACCTGGCCCGAGAGCTGTGGGACCGGACCGTGGCGATGCTCCACACGGCCTGACCGGGCGCGCTCCGCGTCGGTCGTCGGCGCGCTACGCGTCGGTCTCCGGCGCAGGGGTGACCGGCGGCTGCGCCTGCCGCAGGCCGGTGACCAGCAGCGTCACGATCGTCCGCACGTCGTAGTCCGGGTCCTGGGGGCTCCACGCGACCAGGTCGCCGACGGCGCGGAGCAGCTGGTACGGCGACACCGACGCGACCACCTCGCCCGATGCGCGAGCGGCGTCGAGCATGCGGCCGAGCACGGGGACGAGCTCGTCGACGAACAGCGTGTGCAGCGCGGTGAAGCCGTCGGCGTCGCCCTCCCACACCCGCGCCAGGCCGTGTTTCGTGCCGAGGAAGTCGACGAACTGGTGCACCCAGCGCAGGATCGCGTCGAACGACGTCGGCGCCGAGTCGAGCAGCACGGGGCCGGCCTCGGCCAGGGCCTCGATCTGGTGCCGGTACACGGCGACGACCAGGTCCGAGCGGGTCGGGAAGTGCCGGTAGAGCGTACCCACCCCCACGCCGGCGGCGGCGGCGACCTCGCGCACCGGCGCACCGACTCCGGACGCCGCGAAGACACCGGCCGCGGCGTCGAGGATCGTCCGCTCGTTCCGTTCGACGTCGCGGCGACGCCGGGGCGGCGCGGTGTCGTTCGAGGGCGCGGTGTCGTTCGACGGCGTGCTCATCCCCCGATCATCGCACGACCTGCGCCCGGAACGGAACGCCGATCCGTTTCGCTTGCAATCCGGAGCGCTGTTCCGTATCGTTCCGGAACGTCGCTCCGTTTCGTGCGACGACCGCTTCCGGAAGGACTCCCGATGCCAGCAACAGCACCGCTCCCCCAGGTGATCAGCGTGCGCCCCGTCACCCGGCCCGCGCCGTCACGCGGCCACGACCTCGAGGTCCGGATCACCGCCCCGATCAGGGGCACCGAGCTTCCCGTGATCGTCTTCGCCCACGGCTTCGGGCAGTCGATGACCGGCGGCGATCCCCTCGTCGACCACTGGACCGCCAACGGGTTCGTCGTCGTCCAGCCCACGTTCCTCGACTCGACGCAGTACGGCCTGACGCTCGACGACCCGCGCTACCCGACGATCTGGCAGACCCGGGTCGACGACCTCGAGCGGGTCATCGACGACCTCGACGTCCTCGTCGCCGCCGTCCCCGGTCTCGCGGGACGTGTCGACCAGGCGAACCTCGCGGTCGCCGGGCACTCGTGGGGCGGCCAGTCCGTCGGCATGCTCCTCGGCGCCCGGGTGATCGGGTCGGACGGACAGCCCGGCGAGGACCGCACCGACCACCGCGTGCGGGCCGGGGTCCTGCTCTCCACCACCGGGTTCGGTGGAGCCGACCTGACGCCGTTCGCGCAGGAGCACTTCCCCTTCATGAGCCCGGACTTCAGCCAGCTGCGCACCCCGTCGCTCGTCGTCGCCGGGGACCACGACCAGTCCCGGCTCTCCACGCGCGGGCCGGACTGGTTCACCGACGTGTACCACCACAGCCCCGGCGCCCGGCACCTGGTGACGGTGCACGGCGGGGAGCACCTGCTCGGCGGCATCCAGGACTACGCGTCCACCGCCACGACCGACGAGAGCCCGGAGCGCGTGGACCTGGTCCGCCGCACCACGACGGCGTTCCTCCGGACGGCGCTCGGGCTCGACGCCGACGCGTGGTCCGCGACGGCCGATGCCATCGCCTCTGCTGAAGCCGGCGACGCCGTCGGCCACATCGACGCAGTCGGCCACATCGACTCGAAGGAGAACCACTCGTGATCACCGACCAGCGCCCGCTCCCCACCCCCTTCACCGCATCGTCCACCGCCACCGACGTCCTCGACGGCGTCGACCTGACCGGCCGGGACGTCGTCGTCACGGGCGGTCACGGCCGCCTCGGACGCGAGACCAGCCGCGCCCTCGCAGCCGCCGGCGCCACGGTCACCGTCGCGTCCCGCGACACCGACCGCGCGAGCGCCGCCGTCGCCGGCATCCCCGGGGTCCGGGTCGAGCAGCTCGACCTGACCGACCCGGCGTCGATCGACGCCTTCGCCGCACACTGGACGGCCTCCGGGCGCCCGCTCCACGCCCTGGTCAACAACGCCGCGATGCTCTTCACGCCGGACCGGCGGCTCGACGCCCGCGGCAACGAGCTGTCGTTCTCGACGTCCCACCTCGGGCACTTCCGGCTCACGCGGGCGCTCCTCCCTTCCCTTCTGGAGGCCCGTGGTGCGCGGGTCCTGAACGTCACGTCCGGCGCCGCCCGCTTCGGGCAGATCCGGTGGGACGACCCGGCGTTCGCCAGCGGCTACGACGCCGCTGCGGCATACGGGCAGGCCAAGCGGGCGAACGTGCTGTTCGCGGTCGAGCTGGACCGCCGGTACGCCGACCGGGGCATCCGGTCGTTCGCCGCACACCCCGGAGTGATCATCGGCCCGGGTCCGCACGACGAGTCCCGGATCGCCTCGTACCGCGAGCAGGGGCTGGTCGACGAGGACGGTACGACCGTCGTCGATCCAGAGCGCGGTAAGAAGACGATCGAGCAGGGGGCGGCGACCCTCGTGTTCGGTGCCGCGAGCCCGCTGCTCGACGGCGTCGGCGGGGTCTACCTGAAGGACAGCGACGTCGCGGTGATCGACGACGAGGTCCGGCCGCTCACCGCGGACAGCATCCCGTCGGATGCCAACTCGGCGATGCTCGACGCCGACGACGCCCGGCGGCTGTGGGAGGTCAGTGTGCGGCTGACCGCGTGACGCCGTCGTGCCCGCTGGTAGCTTCGGTCCCATGACGCGACCCCGAGGGACCGCACCACTCATCGTCGGCCTCGGGGGCGCTGCCGCCGGTGCTCTCCTCGGGTACTGGGGTGGCACCCTGATGCTCTCCGGCGGCCGCGAGGCCACGGTCGGAGACGGCCTGCCGCCGTACTCGCTCGTGGTGGTGGTCATCGCCGCGATCATCGGCATCGGGGTCCCGCTCGTGGCCATCGGCTGGTACTTCCGGCAGAAGGTCTCCCTGGCCGGACTGCCCCACCGCGTGCAGGCGCTGTGGCTCGGCCTCGTCTGGGGGACCATCGCGATGCTGCTCGCCGGAAGCCTGAACGGCATCGCGAGCCTGCTGCCCGGCGGCCATGTCTGGCCGGGGTTCGTCGAGGAGTTCCTGAAGCTCCTGGTGCCCGTCATCCTGCTGCTGTCGTCCCGCACGTACCGGTCGCCGCGACTGGCGGTGTGGCTCGTGTTCATCGCCGCGGCCTGGTTGGGGTTCCTCGAGGGCATCAGCTACATCATCACCTCGCTCGACCCGATCCTCGACGGCGCGAAGGCACCGTCCGATGCGCCGTTCATCATGATGATGGACGTCATCGTCCGCATCATCGCCGAGGTCTCGCACCCCCTGATCACTGTCGGCGCAGCGGTCATCATCTGGCTCGCCGCGAAGACGCTGCCGACGGGCAGGGCGATCGGCGTCGGCGTGCTCGCGTACTTCGGTGCCGCTGCGATCCACGGCCTCAACGACGCCGTGATCGACGGGCCGGTCCGCGACTGGAACGTGCCGGTCAGCATCGTCCTCGAGGCCCTGTACGTCGTCGCGGTCTTCGTGTTCTGGTTCCGGCCGCAGGTACGACGTCTGCAGGCCGACGGACCAGTGCACCGATGACCGACTCCGCCGGTACCTTCTCTTCGGGTGCAGACGACATGCACCACAGGGCGATGCAACGCACGAGGGGACACACCATGGCCACAGGGGCTCGACGCTACGGCAGGGCGATCGAACGGCAGGACGGTCGGGACTTCCCGTTCTACGACGGAGACCCGATCCGGATCCCCGCATGGCAGTGGGTGACCATCGTCGTCGCGTGCGTGGCCGGCATCACCGTGCTGAGCTTCTACCCGGCGGCGGACAACGTCCAGTCGCTCGTGCCACGGTTCCTCTTCACCGCGATCATGCTCGCCGTCCTCATCGCCTTCACGAGACGACACTGGGCGCGCATCTTCCAACGCACCACTGCACGTGACTTCGGCACCATGATCGTGTTCGCGATCCTCAGCCTCATCGTGTCGTTCACGGTCGGGATCATCGTCAAGGCGATCTTCGGCACCAACGCCAACACCGCGACCGACGGCATCCACGGCGCGGGTGAGATCGTCGCGTTCTACGTCGGGACCGCGATCCAGCTGTTGGGCGAAGAGCTCTTCACGATCCTGCCGTTCCTGGCGGTCATGGCGCTGTGCCACCGCATCGGACTCACCCGCACCCAGGGCATCCTCATCGCCTGGCTCGCGACCGCGATCTGGTTCGGTGCAGCGCACCTGCCGACCTACGGGTGGAACTTCGCGCAGGCGTTCCTGATCATCGGCATCGCACGACTGGTCCTCACGCTCGCCTACATCCGCACGAAGAACATCGCGGTCAGCACCGGCGCGCACATCATCAACGACTGGGTGCTCTTCACCGCCGCGATCATCGGGGCGACAGCGAGCGCCTGAACGGTGCTCCGGTCGTCGGCTGACCTGGTCAGCGTCAGCGTCAGCGTCAGCGGTGCGGAGTGCGCTCGGCGAGCTGGCGCAACCGTTCCTCGGACACCGACCCAGGTTCCGCTGTCCACAGCACGATCAGCTGGTCGTGGTCCATCGCCGACGCCAGAATCTCCCAGTCGAGCTCGACCGTACCGACGACCGGGTGACGCAGGGTCTTCCGCCCGGTCCCGCGACCGGCCACGGCGTGGGCAGCCCAGATCTCCCGGAACTCCGGGAAGTCAGTCGACATCCCGTCGACGACCCGGCGGAGCTCGGCGTCGTCGGGGTACCGCGCGCTGTCACCCCGGAGCTGAGCGATGGCGAGCTCGACCACCTCTGACCAGTCGGCGTACAGGGCTCGCATGGCCGGGTCCGCGAACAACAGCCGGATGAACGTGCGGTCCGCCGTCGGGATGGCCCCGAAGTCGGTGATGAGCGCGGCACCGAGCCGGTTCCAGCCGATGATCCGCGTCAACCGTCCGAGGACGAACGCAGGCGTCGTCGCGAGGTCGTCCAGCGCGCGTTGCAGCGCCGGTTGCACCGTCTGCACGCGCGGCAGTGGCGGAGCAGCCTCAGCCTTCCCGGTGAGGTCGGTCAAGTACGCCCGGTGCTCGTTCGTCAGACGCATCACGTCGGCGAGGTCTGCCAGGACCGGAGCGGACACCGCGATACGGCCTTGCTCGATGCGCGTGTAGTACTCGACGCTGATCGACGCGGCCTGCGCGACTTCCTCCCGACGGAGGCCCGGCACACGTCGCCTCACGTCCGCAGGGATCCCGAACGCCGCCGGGTCGAGTTCCGCACGCCGAGCACGCAGGAAGTCACCGAGCTCTGCTGCGCGCACGTCGATCGCCACGTCGGGCAGTCTGCCACCGGCCGGAGGGGGGAGGGATCCGTGCCTCCACAGCGCGGGCGCCGGCTGGCATCGTCGGGGACATCCCCGACCACGAAGGAGCCACCATGAGAGCGTTCGGTCTGACCGAGTACGGAGCACCCGCTGTGCTGCGCGAGGTGCAGCTGCCAGAACAGCACGCGGGACCGGGCGAGGTCCGTGTCCGGGTCCGCGCCGCTGCCGTGAACCCCGTCGACGCCATCATCCGATCCGGAGGGTTCGCCGGCAACGACCGTGCGATCGCCGAACCCGTCGTCCCCGGCACCGACGTCGCCGGCGTCCTCGACGAGGTCGGCCCGGAGCAACCGGAGGGGTTCGACCTGGTCGTCGGCGACTCCGTCACCGGGTTCGTCGTACCGGACGGGAGCCACGGTGGTTACTCCGAACGGATCGTCCTGCCGACCCTGTCGGTGACCCGGATGCCGTCGAGCGGCTCGTTCGCCCGAGGGGCGGCGTTCCTGTCGAACGCACTCACCGCGGAGATCACCCTCGAACACCTCGCCCTGGAGCCCGGCCAGACCCTCGCCGTGACCGGTGCGACCGGCGCCGTCGGCGGGTACCTCGTGCAGCTCGCCGCCGCGCGCGGCATCACCGTCATCGCCGATGCGCGCCCCGCCGACGCACAGCGTGTCCGTGGCCTGGGTGCGGCGGTCGTCCTCGACCGTGACACGGACTTCACCGCAGGGGTCCGGGACGCCACGAACGGTCGCGGTGCCGACGCAGTCGCGGACCCAGCGGTCCTGACCGACCAGGTCGTCGACGCTGCTCGCGACGGCGGGCAGGTCGCGTTCTACCTGCCGACCGACGTCGACCCGGGCCGCGGGATCAGCGTGTTCGGGTCCTACGTGATGCGCTCGAACCTCCGGCACGATGCCATCGAGCGGCTCGCCCGATCCGTCGAGCGGGGCGAGCTCACGGCCGACGTCGCCGATGTCGTCCCCGCTGCCGACGCTGCCGCCGCCCACGAACGGCTCGAACGGGGCGGTCTGCGCGGCCGGCTCGTCCTCGAATTCTGATCCCTACGATCCCCCGAAGGAACACCGCATGGACACCACCGCAACCCTCCCCGCCGTCGGACAGACCTGGCTCGCCGACCTCGGCCCGGACACCCCCCTCGGACACTTCACCGTCGAGATCACCTTCGACACGGAGACCCAGGTCACCTTCCACGTCACCGGCGGTGCCATCGCCGGACGGACCGAGACGATGCCGTACACGACCACGAAGGTGCGGGACGGGCTCTACGCCGTCCGGTGGACGGAAGCCGACGCGGGCGACCACGTCACCCACATCGAGGACTACGACGCCGGGACCTGCATGGCCAGCTCCGTGGTCGGCGGGGAGTTCATCCAGCTCAGCGGCACCTGGACACGCGTCCGCTGAGCGTCGCGCTCACCACCAGAACGGTGCCTGCGGCTGGTACGGCGCCGCCGAGAGGTGCTCCACGAGGGCATCCCTCGACCGTCCACCCCCTCGTACGGTGGTGGAGCAGAGCACTGGCCCGACGAACAGGATGCACATGTCCGACTGGAACCCCGACACCATCGCGGCGATCGCCGCCTCCGACGACCTCCACGTCAGCCCCTTCCGGGCGGACGGCACGACGTACGGCACGCCGACCTGGATCTGGTCGGTCGTCGTCGACGACGACCTCTACGTCCGCGCCTACAACGGGCAACGTTCCCGCTGGTACCGCTCCGCGATCGAACAGGGCGCCGGCAGGATCAGCGCCGCAGGGACGGAGCACGAGGTGGTGTTCGAATCCATCGGCCCCGACCTGAACAGCCGGATCGACCTCGCGTACGAGACGAAGTACGCCGGCAGCCCGTACCTCCCTCCGATGCTGCAGGACGGCCCCACCTCGGCGACCGTCCGGATCAGTCCGCGCGCGTGATCACGCGCGGGGCGCGTTGGACGCACCACAGATCGGACGGGAGGCGCGGTGCCAGCTGACACCGTGCCTCCCGTCCGGTGTCCTGGCAGTGCACCCCGCGCCCCGGCGCGGCCTCGTAGGGTCGCCTCATGAGCACGAACCGCGACGACGTCAAGGACTTCCTCGTCAGCCGCCGTGCCCGGGTCCGCCCGGACCAGGTGGGCCTGCCCGGTGGGCCCAACCGGCGCGTGGCCGGCCTCCGCCGCAGCGAGGTCGCGATGCTCGCCGACGTCAGTGTGGAGTACTACTCGCGGCTCGAGCGCGGCAGCCTCGCCGGCGTCTCCGACGGCGTCCTGCACGCCATCGCCGGTGCGCTGCTCCTCGACGACGCGGAGCGCGACCACCTGTTCGACCTCGCACGAGCGGCGAACGCCTCCCCGGTCCGTGGACAGCGCCGTGCAGCGACGCCGAAGACCCTGCGCGTCGGGCTGCAGTACACGCTCGACGCGTTCACCGGCGGGCCGGCGTTCATCCGCAACGACCGACTCGACCTGCTCGGTGCGAACGCACTCGGCCGGGCGCTCTACGCGGACCTGTTCCGGAAGGCGGAGCGGCCGAACCTCGCTCGCGCCGCCTTCCTGGACCGGGACTGGGCCGACGCGTTCCACCCGGACTGGGACGTCGCCGCCGACCAGAGCGTCGCGATCCTCCGCACTGCGGCCGGCCACGACCCCCACGACGAGGACCTGCAGGCGCTGATCGGTGAGCTCTCGACGCGCAGCCCGGAGTTCCGGGCGAAGTGGGGCGTGCACGACGTCCGTCGGCACGCCACGGGCGAGAAGCACTTCGTCCACCCCGTCGTCGGTGCTCTCGACCTGCACTTCGAGGGGTCGCGGCTCATGAGCGACCCGGGTCTGAGTCTGCTCCTGTACAGCGCGGAGCCCGGCTCCCCGACCGCGGACGCGCTCCGGCTGCTCGGTTCGGTCGCTGCGACCGACCGACGCGACGCGGTGGACGCCGCTGGGCGTGGCGCGGCCGACCGGAGCTGACCCTGCGTCGACACGACGTACCGGTCACTCGGTCCGGATGCGCATCGAGGCCAGCGCCGCGACGACCAGCACGGCGGCCGCCACCACGAAGCTGGTCTGCGTCCCGACGACGAACTGCGACCGGTCGGCCAGGAACGCCCCGAAGACCGCGATCGCCACCGCCCCACCGACCTGCCGGAAGGTGTTGAACACCGCACTCGCTGTCCCCGACCGTTCAGCGGGGACGCTGGCGAGGACGACCGACGTCGCGGGCGGCATCGCGACCGATCCGCCCGCGCCGGTCAGGATCGTGCACACCGCGACCGCGGCGATGGAGTCGTACGGGGCGAGCACGATCATCACGACGAGGCCGATCGCCATCGTGGTGAGTCCCGCGACCACGGGGACCCGAGCGCCGAACCGGTTCACGAGGGTGCCGCTGACGATGTTGCCGACGATGCTGAACGCTGCGGACGGCAGGAACACCAACCCTGCTGCCAGTGGCGACAAGCCGAGGTGCTGCTGCAGGTAGAGGCTCAGGACGAAGACGCTGCCGAAGTTGCCGACCATGAACGCGAACCCGACGCCGAGCGCGATCCGCATCCCACCGGAGCGGAACAGGTCGAGCGGCATCATCGGGCTCCGACCGTGGGCCTGCACCAGCAGGAACCCGACGACCGCGGCAGCAGCGACGAGCAGTGCGACGACCACGTCCCAGCGGCCGAAGCCGGACGCACCGCCTTCGATGAGCCCGAAGACGAGGCCGCCGAGCGCGAGCAGGGCGAGGACCTGACCTGCCGCGTCGAACCGGGCCGCTCGTCGAGGCGACGGTGCCACCCGGACGAGCATGCCGAGCATCACAGCGCACACCGGCAGGTTGATGGCGAACACGAGGCGCCAGTCGAGCGTCGTCAGCGCGCCGCCGAGGATCGGCCCGACCGCCCCGGCGACCGCACCGCCGACGGCCCAGATGCCGAGGGCGTGCGCCCGCTCGCGCGCCTCGGGGAACGCCTGGCGGATGAGCGCCATCGACGCGGGCAGCATCACCGCGGCGGCCGCGCCCTGGACCGCACGCGCCGCGATCAACGCGCCGAGCGACGGGGCGAGGGCACACGCGACGGACGCCACGAGGAACCCCGCGATGCCCCAGCCGATCGCCCGCTTCGCGCCCATCCGTTCGGACAGGTTGCCCGCGAACAGCAGCAGCGAGGCGAACAGCAACGTGTACGCGTCGATCACCCACTGCAGCCCCGACGTGCTGCCGCCGAGCTCCCGCCCGATCGTCGTCAGCGCCACGTTCACGATGAGGATGTCGAGCGTGATGAGGAAGAAGCCGAGCGAGGCGAGCACGAGCGTCAGCCGCGCAGCTCGGTGCGGGCCTCGATCGGTCGGGACGTCGGCTGTGGTCGGAGCGGTCACGGTTCGATGCTCTCCTGGCCGCGCTCGTCGGGGGATGCCCTGACCGGGAACCCCTCGCGACAGATCGAACAGACATAGGATGTCTCACGCTCCCGACATCGCCGTCGCGAGCCGCCGCAACCGATCGGAGCACGTCGTGCACGAACCGCTCACCCCGCTGGACCCGGCCACGCTGCCCGAGCCCGTGGACGTTTCGGACAACTCCGCGGCCCTGGCCGCGGTCGACGCCGTCGTGCGCTCGGGCCCGTACGACGCGACCTGGACATCGCTGCAGCAGTACCGCGCACCGCTCTGGTACCAGGACGCCAAGTTCGGGATCTTCGTCCACTGGGGCGTCTTCTCGGTCCCCGCGTTCCGGAACGAGTGGTACTCCCGCGACATGTACCGCGCCGGCACGCCGGAGTTCGCCCACCACGTCGAGACCTACGGCCCGCACGACGCGTTCGGGTACAAGGACTTCATCCCCTCGTTCACGATGGAGCACTTCGACGCCGCCGACTGGGTGCGGGTGTTCCGCGAGGCCGGCGCGCAGTTCGTCGTCCCGGTCGCCGAGCACCACGACGGCTTCGCGATGTACGACACCGACCGCTCCCGCTGGAGTGCCGCGCAGCTCGGGCCCGGGCGTGACGTGTTCGGCGAGCTCCTCGTCGCCGCGGACGAGGCATGGATGGTCCGTGGCGCGTCGTCCCACCGTGCCGAGCACTGGTTCTTCATGAACGGCGGGACGAAGACCCCGTCGGACGTGCTCGATCCGCGGTTCAGCGACTTCTACGGGCCAGCGCAGCGCGAGGAGACCGCCCCGAACGAGCGCTTCCTGGAGGACTGGCTGCTCCGCACCGTCGAGCTCATCGACAAGTACCGCCCGCAGGTGCTCTGGTTCGACTGGTGGATCGAGCAGCCCGCGTTCCAGCCGTACGTCCGGACCCTCGCGGCCTACTACTACAACCGCGCCGCCGAGTGGGGCCGCGAGGTCGTCATCAACTACAAGTGGGAGACCTTCGCCCCGGGCAGCGCCGTGTACGACATCGAGCGTGGAGCGATGGCCGGCACACCGGAGACCGTCTGGCAGAACGACACCGCGATCGCGAAGACCGCCTGGAGCTGGATCGAGGGCCACGACTACAAGACCGTCCGCGACCTGGTCGCCGAACTCGTCGACGTGGTCGCGAAGAACGGTGTGCTGCTGCTCAACACCGGGCCGAAGGCCGACGGCACCCTGCCCGAGGACGAGGTCCGCATCCTGCGGGGCATCGGCTCGTGGCTCGCGGTGAACGGCGAGGCGATCTACGGCACCCGGCCGTGGACGATCTCGGGCGAGGGGCCGACCACTCGTCCCGCGGGTTCGTTCGTCGACGCCGACACGGTCGAGTACACCGCCGAGGACGTCCGGTTCACCACGCGCCACGACGTCACCGGCGACGCCGTCTACGCGACCCTGCTGGCCGATCCCGACGACGGGTCGGCGCGGATCCGGGCGTTCGGGTCGGCCTCGGGCCTGCTCGGCCGCACCATCCGGTCCGTCGCCGTGCTCGGCCACTCCGGCGAGGTCGACTGGGAGCAGCGCCCCGAAGCGCTCGTGGTCGCGCTCGACGGCATCACCAGCGTCGACTCCGGTCCGGTGGTCCGAGTGCGACTCGCGCCGGTGGTCGAGCAGGAGCGGCAGGACTTCCTGCACCAGTGACCGGGGAAGCCGGCCCGGGGACGCCGGCGCGACGATCCGTCGCGGTCAGAACGGTGCGGCGCGACTACTCTGAGGCGGACGGTCGTCCGACGAGGATTGGGATGCTGACCTGAACTGGATCATCGCGAACTTCGGTCTCGTCTGGGGCCTCACCGTCACCCACGCGGGTCTCGCGGCCGTGCCCATCGTCCTCGGGTTCGTCGTGGCGGTGCCGTTGGGGTGGGTGGCGAACCGGTGGCAGGCAGTCCGATCGGTCATCGTCGGCGGCGGCAGTCTGCTCTACACGATCCCGTCCCTGCCGCTCTTCGTGATCCTGCCCTACCTGCTCGGCACCCGCATCACGGATCCGGTGAACATCGTGGTGGGGCTGTCCGTGTACGCGGTCGCCATCATGGTGCGGTTGGCAGCTGATGCGTTCGCCGCCGTCCCGGCGGACGTCGTCGACTCGGCCACTTCGGTGGGGTACTCCGCGTGGGGGCGGTTCTGGACGGTCGAGCTCCCGTTGGCGGGTCCCGTCCTCCTCGCGGGGATGCGGGTGGTCTCGGCGAGCACCGTCGCCCTGGTCTCGGTCGGCGCCCTGGTCGGGTCCGCGAACATCGGGTTCCTGTTCACGGACGGGCGACAGCGTCAGTTCCTCGAGGAGATCCTGGTCGGCGTGGCAGCGAGTCTCTTCGTCGCACTGGTCTTCGACACCGTCCTGGTGGCGCTCGGGCGCGTCCTGATGCCGTGGTCGCGACGGATCCAGGTGCGGTCGCGTCGGTCGCGCCGTCGGGCCGCGTTGGCGACGATCGAACGGGGGGCCTGACCGTGCAGTTCTTCCTCCACGCAGTCGCCTGGCTCCTCGACCCCGCGAACTACCGCCCCGGCCTGCAGACCCCGCTCCCGATCCAGGACCGGATCGGCGAACACCTGCTGTACACGTTCATCTCGGTCGCCATCGCCGCGCTGATCGCGCTGCCGCTGGGCTTGTACATCGGTCACACCGGGCGCGGGCGCAGCTTCGTCATCGCCTTCAGTGGCTCCATGCGCGCGCTGCCGACGCTGGGCCTGCTCGGCACCCTCTTCGTCATCATCGGGATGACCGTGCCGTTCACGCAGACCGCCTTCATCGCGTCCATCATCGCGTTCGTCGTCCTGGCGATCCCCTCGATCCTCGCCGGGGCGTACTCCGGTGTGGAGTCCGTGGATCCGCAGACCGTGGACGCCGCGCGCTCGGTGGGCATGACCGAGTTGCAGATCCTGCTCAAGGTCGAGGTCCCCCTGTCACTGCCGCTGATCATCGGCGGGATCCGCGCATCGGTGCTCCAGGTCATCGCGACCGTCGTGATCGCGTCGTACATCTCGCTGGGCGGCCTCGGCGCGATCATCTCGACGGGCATCAGCCTGAACGACAACGACCTCATCCTCGGTGGTGCGTTGCTCGTGACGGTCCTCGCCCTCGTGATCGACGGCTTGTTCGCCCTCGCCCAACACCTCACCCGCCGCGGCCCCGAGGGGCAGACCCGCCGGCGCCGCACACACGTCCGCGCGCTGCCACTCCGGCGCCGCGCGGTGACGGCACTCTCCGTCGACGAAAGGGACCACTGATGTTCACAGCAGGCACCAGGACACGCATCCTCGCGGGTGTGATCGCGGTCGGGGCGATCGTGGCACTCTCCGGTTGTTCCACCTCAGACCCCACGAAACCGGCGTCGGGCGGAGACGACGGATCCGGCAGCACGCCGATCGTGGTCGGTTCGTTCAACTTCCCGGAGAGCGAGATCCTGGGCAACATGTACGCGCTCGTCCTGAAGGACGCCGGGTTCGACGTGACGACCAAGTTCAACCTCGGCCCGCGGCAGACCACGATCCCCGCGCTCAAGGACGGTTCGATCAACCTCATGCCGGAGTACAACGGCAACCTGCTGTTCTTCTACGACACCAAGGCCACCGCGAAGACGACAGCGGAGGTCGACGCCGCGCTGAAGACCGAGATCCCGAAGGACTTCCAGGTGCTCGAGCCGTCTCCGGCCGAGGACAAGGACGCCTACGTCGTGACCCAGGCCGAGGCCGAGAAGAACGGCCTCACGTCGATCGGTGACCTCTCCAAGATCGAGCCGTTCTCGCTCGGTGCCAATCCGCAGTTCGGCACCCTTCCGTACGGCATCCCCGGCCTCAAGTCGACGTACGGCGTGGACAAGGTCACGTTCAAGTCGATCGAGGACTACGGCGGGCCCGACACGGTCAAGGCACTCGTCGACGACACCGTGCAGGTGGCCGACATCTACACGACGTCACCCGACCTCGTGACGAAGAAGCTGCTCGTGCTGAAGGACCCCGAGAACCTGATCGCGTCGCAGAACATCCTGCCGTTCCTGAACAAGGACATCTACAGCGCGAAGCTCGCGTCGACGTTGAACAAGCTGTCCGAGAAGCTGACGACCGATGACCTCATCGAGCTGCGCAACCGTGTCGAGGGCAGCGAGAAGGCCCAGGCCCAGGCCGCCGCGAAGGACTGGCTGACCAAGGAGGGGCTGCTCAAGTAGCCCGGGAACGACGTCGGGTGCCGCGAGGCGGGTAGAAGCGCGTCAAGTCGGTCGGCGCGACCCCGACGCGCGCCGTGAAGGCTGTCTCGCAGCCAACGCAGCGGAGCGGGAATCGCAGGACCATTCGGTGTCTGCCTTCCGACGGCTTGGTGTGAAGCGCTCGGATGCCATGGATGTGGGGAATGCAGACGTACAGCGCGATCTTCCCCACTGGCGGTTCGCTGTTCACTCGGTAGGCGGTTGCATTCTCTCGGTCGAGTTCCGGCGCAAGCAGCCTTGCCTTCGCAGCCGAGATGTGACCATCCGTGCGCGTGGCGTCCCACACCGCAACGGCGTGAGGCGAAGGCACCTTTCGCACGGTATCGGGCAGCGGGTAGATGTCGAAGGTCATGCGCGTCAGCGAAGCCGGTCGCCGGCCTCCTTGGAGGCGAATGCGCGACGGCCGTGCAATGACCATCAGGTCCCCGATGAGGCGTCGCGCGTTCCACCGGCTTGCTGCTAGCTCCGTTGACCAGGCTGTGCGGCTGGCGCTCGGCCGGCAGCGGGGTCGGGTCGTGATCGTCGGGGCTCATGTGTCTCCACAGGGCTACGCGCGACAGGACCTCCTGCGCGAGCACATTGGTGGATGTGCACTCGGGCCGCCTCGGCGAGGCTGGGTCGTGTCGATCGGAGAAGCGGATCAGGTCGCGTCGATGGCGCGGACGACGATGCGGGCTCGAGCGATGTTGTCGACTCGCGCAAACCGGTCGTCTGCGTTGCCTCCGACCTGAGCGGTCGCGCGAACGGCGATCAGGTAGGTCCCGGGGAACTCGAAACTGCACGCCTCGGAGATCTCGACGGACCCTGCAGGGGTGACCTGCTGGGTCGTGTCGAAGTGTCCGGTGCCGTGAAGATCGGTGACGACGTCGGTGATGATGCCGGCGCGGGTGGTTGCGTGGGCGGTGATCCGCACAGTCACGATCGCTCCGACGCTGACCTCGGCGCGGTCGCTGCCGTCGACGGTGAGGGCGACGATGGGCTGCACGCCACCCCGAGCGGCGTCGTTGGCATCGACGAGCACCTGCCCCTCGTGTACGGCGTACGTCGTGGAGGGGGCCGGGGCGGTGCCCTGCTCCACCCAAGCGCTGAGCTGGCGCAACGCTGCCTGGAGAGCGCCGACGTAGCTGACGGTACGCGTCTCGTGTTCCTGGATGCCGCTCTCGTCGCCGTGCAGCGCGTTGTCGGTGTACCAAAGCCGGAACCGGTCATCGACGTTGTCGCCGATGAACTCGCCGACGCGGGAGCGGTACCAGTCCGCTTGCCAGGGGAAGGCCTCGCGGTCCAGGAGGGAGGCGACGACGATCATGTGGCCGCTGATGCGACCGGTGGGAACGGTTCCGGACGCGGCCGCGGCGAAGAGCGGCCCAAGGAGGACTGGGCGCTGGGGTGGTGCGGGGCTGCCGGCGGCGGTGCGGAACTGGTCCCAGACGATGTAGTCGCTCGAGGGGACCTGGTGGCGGTGGTAGGTCTGCGCGGCGAGGAAGTTGGAGTTGTCGACGAGTACCTCATCGCCCGGGGTCAGCTCGAACGAGCCCTCGCCGGGCTCGAACAGGACGGTGGTTCCGTCCACGCCCGTCAGGCGGAGGAGTTTGCCTGCCGACGGACCGGTGAGGATCGCCAGCTCGGCGCCGAGAGTGAACCCCTCCGGTCGATCGGCAATTCGCGCGCCGATGACCGTTCGCGGCCGCGCTGTCGCCTTGTACGACTCGTCGACTCCGCCGGTGATCGCGGCGGTCTCGGAGTCGGCGGTGAGGAGCTCGACCAGGGTCGTCTTCAGCTGGACGCGGTCGCGGTGTACGGACGAATCCAGGTCGCTTCCGAGGTATCCCTCAGCGCTCCAGAAGTCCTCGGCGTAAGCGGGGTCAGCGTGCATGATGCCGGGGTACAGCACGCTGAACGCGTGCATACCCATGGTTTGCCAGCCGAACCACGAACGAACCGGGAAGCCCATTCGGGTGACTTCGTCGAGAGCAGCCTGCTCCTCCGTGCTGAGCTTGAGGGTGGTCGGATCGCCGCCAGCGTCGAAGGCGTCGACGATTCGCGGGAACGCGTGGCGGAGGAGGCGCTGCGCGTGCATACGCACCGCGAAGACGTTCGGGATGGCCATGGGGCTGCCGATGACGTACGGCACGTAGCCGTCCCAGACGCCGTCGGTGTTCTCGGATGCGCCGATGGTGCGATATCCGCCGCCGCTGCCTCCGTAGAGGTAGCCGTAGACACGCTGCGGTCCGTAGATCCACTCCGCTATCTGACGAGACAGTCGGGCGACCGCCGCATTGGCACGGTAGGCGCCGATGGTCGGGTCGATCCCGGACATGGGGTTCGCGGCTCCGGGGCCGCCGCCGTTGGTCTCGATGTAGTAACCGCCGCTGGCGAGAGTGAACGGAACCGGATTCTCGTCAGTGAGCTGCTGCTGCGCGAGGTTCTCGCTCTGAGGCACCGGGGTCACGTGCTGGAAGAACCGGCCTTCGAACTGGTCCTGCGTGGGCAGGTACAGCGAAAAGCGGGTGTCGCTGTCGGCGAATCCGCCGTGGATGTAGCGATGGTGAGCGGGGGTCTCTCGCCATTCGTCGACGTCGACATAGGGCTGAGCGAAGGCCTCATCCACTGGGTCGGGCGTGAGCGCGAGGTCCTCGAGGGACTCGTCGGTGGAGGAGGAGAGCGTCATCAGTGTTCCTTCGAAGGTGGTGAGCTGGGGGCGGGAGTGACGAGGTGTGCGGGGCCGGCCGCTCCGCACACGTCCTGGTTCACTTGTCGGCCGAGTGTTCATCGGTCGAGGTGCGCACGGTCCCGGGAACAGATTCGGGCTTGACCGTGTCGACCTTCGGGTCGTCAGCGGTGATGACGGCCAGGCTCTGAGTGATGGTTGGGAGCATTTGCTCGAACTTGCGGTACGGCCGCATCACGAGCACCACGCCGATCCAGAGGACGGCGGGGAACGCGCCGGCAAGGAGGACAATGCCGGTGACGGCCGAGGGAGACTGAGTCTCGGCGGTCCCGTCGTAGCCGACGACGCCGAGCACCCAACCGGTCGCGGCGCCACCGGCCCCAGCACCCAACCGCACGAAGAACGTCGTGATGGCGCCCATCGTGCTCTCGAGTCGACGGCGCCCGCTCCACTGGTTGTAGCTCGCGTTGTCGATGACGAGGAGCTGCGTGAGGAAGGTGATGGGGAGGATGCCCAGACCGCTGAGAGCGCTGGAGATGAGGATCAGGATCAGGTTGCCGTTCGCGACGATCATGAGTGCGCCGGCGAGGACGCCGGCGATCGCACCGGTTGTGATGATGGTGCTGACCTTGAACTTCTTCATCAGGCGGGGGAAGAACAGCATCGAGGGCAGGATGAGGACAGGGATCAGCCCGGTGAAGCTCATCAGCGAGATATCGCCGACGACGTACTTGAAGTAGTAGACCGCGATCCCGGTGCCGCCGGCGAGAGAGCTGACGAAGCTGATTCCGGCGATGATCCAGATGTAGTGGTTCGTGGTGAGCACCTCGCGGATGTCGCGGAAGGTGACCTTCGGGGCGTCCTCGGCTTCGGTCTGGTACCTCTCCTTGAAGAAGAGGAAGCGGCCGAGACCGATCAGCGCGAGGGGGATCGCGAGGTAGAGCGCGAGCATCGACCAGGCCGGTGCGCTCGTGCCCGCCTGGGCGAGGAAGACGGGGAGGGCGACGTTGAAGACGACGACTCCGACGGTGGTGAAGAAGCCGGTGCGGGTCGACACCTTCGCGACGAGGACGCGCGAGTTGAAGGCGCGCGCGAGGTAGAGGTAGTCGTTCGCGCCGAGGAGCGATGTGAAGACGACGTTCGCCATCACCAGCCACACGAAGAGCCAGACCGTTTTGCCGACATCGTTGAAGTCGGGGGTCGAGAACAGCGCGTACGTCGCGACCCAGACGCCGACGATCGCCAGCTCGTAGGGGCGGGCTTTCCCCCACCGAGTCTCGGGGGTGCGGTCCACGAGCCAGCCGGAAATGACCACGACCACGGCCTCGAGCAGCTTGCTGACCAGAGCGAGGGTACCGAGAACGGCGGGGTTGAGTCCGAGGACGTCGGTGCCGTAGAAGACCCACATCCCCAAGAAGAGGTAGTTGACGGCGCCGGAGAGCCCGGTGGTCGTCCACGCGAGTCCCGCGCCGGTGGAAAGGCGGTCGGGATCGCTGCGGCGGCTGACCTTCCGAGCAGCGCGAGCGGTGAGGCGTGACGTCGTTGTCATCGGGTTCCTTCGGTGGAAGTGGGTGTCTGGGTAGACGGCCGGAGCCGGCAGCACCGGGATCCGAAACCAGAGTGAACCACACCATTCGACTCCAGGGCAACACTTTTTGATCGACGGCGAGTGTCAAACCTTCGTGAACACTCTGGATTCGCTGACCTATGCTGATCGGATGACGACGACGACGCCCGGGAAACGCGGCCCCTACGCCTCCACCACAAAGCGGCGGCAGACGATCGTGCAGGCCGTGGTGGAACTCGTCGACGAGCTTGGACACGAGAACGTCACGACGGCGCTCGTGTCGCAACGATCCGGGACCAGCGAGACGACAGTGCTCTACCACTTTCCCTCGAAGGACCACCTTCTGGTTGCCGCCCTGGGGGCGATCGAGGACGACGAGGCGGACCGCGCCCATGTCACGCTCGAAGACACGCTCTTGGACGCTCGCGCGTTTCGTAGGCTTGCGGACCCCGATCCCCACGATCCCCGGTTTCGCCTACTGAACTCGATGAAGGGATCTGCGTCGTTGGCGGGCCATCCGGCAGCGGAGTACTTCGCGCAACGCAACGCGCGGATCGTCGACCTCTTCGCTCGACTGCTCGAGCACAGCCAGAAAGCCGGCCTGGCACACCCCAACGCCGACCCGTGGCTAACGGCGCGACAGGTCATCTCCGTCTGGGATGGACTGTCGCAACTCTGGGTGTCCGACCCTTCGTTCGATCTCGGAGCCGCTGTCGAGGACGCTGTTTCCAAGCTGATCGGTCAGAACCTCATGGAGATCCAGAAGCTTCTCGGCACCTCCTTCAACTCGAGCTAGGGCGTGTCTCCGAAACCTCGTGTGGATTCTTGACCCGCCCCGCCTCAGCCGTGACGGAGTTGCGCCGCGCGGTCTCCGACTGGACCCCTGGTTGACGTGAACCTTCGAACGGGCTCGGAATGGCCTTGAGGGCCAGTCCAGAGGAACCCACGATCCCACCAACGGTAGTCGCGGGCGAGTGGCTTCGTCGCTGAGGGAAAGCGCCGGTAGAGGGAGCCGCTGCGACCCCCTCGCACGGGCAAGCCTGCGTGTTCGTCCGCAAGGCACCTCCGCTCATGACCCTGAACCGGGGTTCCGTCGCAACGTGTTGCTGATCACGATGAGGTCGCCCCGGTAGTACCCGACCGCGAACTCGATCGGTCGGCCGGTGGCGTCCGTGAGGAGCCGATGCTGCACCAGGAGCGGCGCGGACGGCTCGGTGGCGAGCAGCTCGGCGACCGCCGGGTCGGCCGGCACCGCCCCGGTGCGCACCGCGGCTTCACCGAGTTCGATGCCCGCCGCCTCGAGGAACCCCCACGTACCCGCATCCACGCCGGGTGTCTCCGCCCCGGGCTCCCGCAAGCCGAGGTCACTCCTGAAGTAGCTGGTCCACAAGACAAGGGGATCACGCGACGCCGTGATGCGTTCCCACCGGATGACCGGAGTCCCGCCTGGAACGACCAAGTTGTCCGCGACCACTTGCGGCGCGGGGACGAGCTCCCAGGAGAGCTTCCGGTAGTGGATCGCATTGCCCTCGACGGTGCTGTGTCCTGGCTCGCCGATCGCGCGTAGCTGGTTGAGGTGGTGGACGATCACGTGCGCCGTAGGTTCCGTTCCCTGGCCGCGGACTCGTCGGATGAGTCGCTCCGACACAAGGAGATCGAGCGCCTCGCGGACCACGTTCCGGCCGACCTGGTGTCGCCGGATCAGTTCGTCCTCGGACGGCAGCGCGGCAATCCCGCCGTTTCCGCGGAGCAGTTCGTCGCGGAGCATGTCGCGCAGCAGCCGTGCGCGGTGATGGCGACGTTCGAGGTACTTCGGCATGGGACCTCAGGGTCGCACACGCCGGGCGCCGGAGCACGAGGGGGCGGGAGTTTCGTGGCGTTGCGTCTTGGGTGGAACGCGGAAGCCCCGGTCAGGAGGCATTCGTGGACGAGTGAGTGGTGGCTTAGCAGGGGCGTAACGAGAGCGTGACGGGGCGGAAACCCCTGTGGATCACGCTCCTCTCATGCCCCTCACCACCATCGCCACCGTGTCGATGCCGGTCGTGTACGACCCTGACACGAACCTCACCGTGATGCTCGGCCGCATCCGGGATGCTGCCGAACTCGGTGCCGACCTGGTGGTGTTCCCGGAACAGGCCTTGCAGGGCTACCTCACGGACACGCTCAGTCTGGACTTCGAGAACGTCCGCTACCAGCAGCAGAACGCCGAGACAGTGCCGAACGGCCCGCGGGTGAGTGCGGTGATCGAGGCCGCGGTCGAGCAGAGCCTGCACGTCGTGTTCGGGCTGACCGAGCGCGACGACCGGTACGCGGATGTCCTCTACAACACCGTCGTCCTTGCCGGTCCGGACGGCTACATCGGCCGGTACCGCAAGGTGCACCAGCCCGGGGACGAGAAACACGTCTACCACCCGGGCGTCGGGTTCCCCGTGTTCGAGACGGGCATCGGCCGGATCGGGATGCTCATCTGCTACGACAAGTGCTTCCCCGAGACGACTCGGGCGCTCGCGCTGCAGGGCGCGGAGATCCTCGTCATGCCGACCGCGTGGGCGTACGACGACGCCGACGAAGCGGCTGAGGACGACATCCGTGTCGACCAGTACACGCTCTTCGGCCGCGTCCGGGCGCTGGAGAACCAGGCGTGGATGGTCGAGTCGAACGTCGTCGCGCAGCAGGGGAACCTCAACTACCACGGGCACTCACGGATCATCGACCCGAACGGCGTCATCCGCGCCGACACCGGGCCGACCGAGGGCATCGCGTGCGTCACCGTCGACGTCGAGGACACCATCCTCCGAGCCCGCGGCATCGACTACATCGGCTACCACTTCCTCAAGGACTACGTCCCCGTGCCCGCAACAGTCGGGCGCTACGGGGCAGGAACGGAATGACCATGTCCCATGCGATCGAGGTCCAGGGCATCGGGAAGCGCTACGGCGACGGCCCGCTCGTCCTGGACGGCATCGACTTCCACGCGAAGGCCGGCGAGTTCGTCTCCTTCGTCGGACCCTCCGGCTGTGGCAAGTCCACCCTCTTCAACATCATCACCGGGCTGCTCGCCCCCACCGAGGGTCGCGTCCTGGTCAACGGGAACGACACCACGGGCAACCCGAACCGGTCGATCGGCTACGTCCTGCAGAAGGACCTGTTGATGCCGTGGCGGACGATCATGCAGAACGTGGTCCTCGGCCTCGAGGTGCACGGGGTCCCACGGCGCGAGGCGCGCGAGCGGGCGTCGGCCCTGTTCGACACGTACCACCTGTCCGGCCGCGAGGACAGCTACCCGGGCCAGCTCTCGGGTGGCATGCGGCAGCGTGCAGCGCTCATGCGGACGATGGTCACCGACCCAGACATCATCCTGATGGACGAGGCGTACAAGGCCCTCGACTACCCGCTGAAGATCCAGCTCGAGAGCGAGCTGATGGACACCGTGAAGGCGGCGGGCAAGACGGTCGTGTTCGTCACGCACGACATCGAGGAAGCCGTCACCCTGAGTGACCGCGTCTACGTCCTCAAGGCCCATCCCGGACAGGTCGTGCAGGAGATCGAGATCGACCTCGGCACCGACAGCCACGCCATTAACGAGCGCCGCCTCGCGCCGGCGTTCAACGACTACTACGAGGCGATCTGGCGCTCCATCGGCACCGGCGCCCGGACGGAGCGCGCAGCATGACCGCCATCCAGATCGAAGAAGCAGCCACCGGGGCAGTCCGGACCGCACCCGAACGCCGCACCCGACCGCGGTCGTCGAGGCGACGCAGCGTCCTCGTGTCGATCCAGATCGCGATCGTCGTCGCCTTCCTGGCGGCCTGGCAACTCGGGGCGTCCGCGGGGTGGATCAGCACGTTCCTGTTCTCGAGCCCCGGGCAGATCGTCACGGTGCTCGCGCAGAACGTCGGGACCGGCGAGCTGTGGACCGACCTCGGCGTGACCGCGCAGGAGGTGCTCATCGGATTCGTGATCGGAGCCCTCGGCGGGTCGCTCCTCGGCCTCCTGCTCTGGTACTCGCGGTTCGTCGCCGACCTCTCCGCGCCCTTCATCACCGCGATCGGGTCGATCCCTGTCCTCGCCGTCGCGCCGATGATGATCATCTGGTTCGGCACCGGTCTGGTGTCGAAGGTCGTCATCGTCGCGTTCTCGTGCGTCATCGTCTCGCTGACGAACGCCTACCGCGGTGCGCAGAAGGTCGACACCGATCTCCTCGACCTGATGCGCTCGTTCGGCAGCTCCAAGACCCAGGCGTTCACCAAGGCCATCGTCCCCGGGGCGATGTCCTGGGTCATCGCCGGCCTCAAGCTCAACGTCGGGTTCGCGATCATCGGCGCCGTCGTGGGGGAGTTCATCTCGTCCTCTGCGGGTGTCGGTCACATGATCGTCACCGGATCGTCGAGCTTCGCCATGAACCAGGTGCTCGCCGGCGTCGTCGTCGTGATGGCGATGGTCCTGGTCTTCGGCCTCCTGATCGATCTGCTGGAGCGCGTCCTGCTCCGGTGGGATCGCCGCTGACCCACAGCGGAAACCCCTCCCACCTCACCCTCCTTCCCTGCGCTCCTCCCACCGAAAGGGCTGTGCCCCATGCGATCTCCCCTTCCTCGACGCGCCCGCGTCCTCACCCTCGTCGCGGCGACCGCCGCCACACTGGTCGCACTCACCGGGTGCGCGTCCGGCTCCAGCGCGGCCGACTCGGCCGACGGCGCGACCCAGGACGTCACCATCAACCAGGCAGTTCAGACCCTCCTCTACCTGCCGCTCTACGTCGCCCAGGAGAAGGGCTACTTCGAGGACGAGGGCGTGAACGTCAAGATAGACACCGGCGGATCCGGCAACGCCTCATTCGCCGCGGTGCTCGGCGGCTCAGCCGGGTTCTCCATCCAGGACCCGGTGTTCTCCGCCAAGTCCCACGAACAGGGCGGTGAGGGTGTCATCGTCGCCGGCGTACAGAACGCCCCCGCCGAGTTCCTCGTCGGCAAGGACGACGCGAGCGCGCAGGACGACCCCACGATCCTGAACGGCAAGAAGGTCGTCGTCTCCCCGTCACCGGACTCCACCTGGGCACTCATGACGAAGATGATCGACACGTACGACCTCAAGGACGTCGACCTCATCAACGTCTCCCTCGGCAACGAACTCGCCGCCGTCGCATCCGGCCAGGCCGACTACGCGGTCGTCCCGGAGCCCTCGGTCAGCCAGGCCGTCGACCAGCAGGACATGCACGTCGTGTACTCATGGCCGGCCGCCGGCGACGAGTGGAACCCCTTCGCGTTCTCGTCGCTCACCTCCACCCAGAAGTACGTGAAGGCGAACCCCGAGGCGACGCAAGGCGTCGTCAACGCATTCCAGCGGGCCTACAACTACATCTACTCAGACGAGGCCGGCACCATCGAGGTCGCCGAGAAGTACTTCCCGAAACTCGACAAGTCCACGGTCGCCTCCGCCGTCAAGCGGGAGATCGAGGCGGACGGCTACCCGCACGGTGCGACCGTCACCGAGGAAGCCTGGGACCACAACCTCCAGCTCGCTGCCGACATCGACAACGTCAAGAAGTACCCGGCCGACGCCACCTCGTACGACACGAACGTCGACACCACCTTCTCGGGCAAGGCCGAGAAGTCCTACCCCGCGAAGAACTGATCGACCCCACCACCCAAGGCGGGGCCGCCACCCGGCGGCCCCGCCTTCCCCGCCTTCCCCGCCTTCCCCGCACCAGAGGAGCTCCCATGGACGCGACCGCCCGCCAGACTCTGACCGAGGAGTGGACCGCTCGCGGACGCTCCATCGCCGCCTTCGTCACCGCGAACATCCCACCCGAGGTCGTCCCCGTCTCGGTCTTCGACCACGCGCAGGCGGGACCGGCCGCTGCGGACACCACCGACGCCCGCGACGGAGCCCGCCCGTGACCGACCTCCACCGACCGATCGCGGAACTCGCCGGCATGCTCCGCTCCGGAACGACCACCGCCGTCGCACTCGTCGAGCAGAGCATCGCCCGCATCGACGAGCAGGCGGACCTCGCCGCCTTCGTCCACGTCGACCGTGACGGCGCCCGGGCCGCCGCAGCACGAGCTGACGCCGAACTCGCCGCCGCCGTCGACCGCGGTCCACTGCACGGCCTGCCCGTCGCGGTGAAGGACAACATCGACGTCGCCGGACAGCACACCCGCGCCGGCAGCCTGCTCCTCGGCGACGAGCCCGCCACGCACGACGCCACCGTCGTCACCAGCCTGCGCGACGCCGGTGCGGTGCTCGTCGGCCGCACGAACATGCACGAGCTCGCGTGGGGCGGCACCACGGACAACCCCCACACCGGACGCGCGCGGAACCCGTGGAACCGAGATCGGGTCCCCGCCGGGTCCTCCGGCGGGTCCGGCATCGCGGTCGCGGCCGGCATGGTCGTCGCGGCACTCGGGACGGACACGGGAGGCTCGGTGCGGCTCCCCGCGTCGGTCAACGGCGTCAGCGGGTTGCGTCCCACCATCGGTCGAGTCAGCAACGCCGGTGTCGTCCCACTCGCGTGGACCATGGACACCGTCGGGCCGCTGGCCCGGACTGCGGCGGACACCGCCGTCGTGCACGACGCGATCGCGGGGTGGGACCAGCGCGACCGGACCACGCGACGCGAGCCGGTCCACCCGACCGCGCCGAGCCTCCAGGCCGTCGACCCCGCCACCCACCTGCGCGGCCTCCGGGTCGGTGTGATCGCCGACTACGCGCTCGTCGGCAACCAACCCGATGTCACCGCCGGCGTGCGCGCCGCGCTCGACGCGCTCGTCGCCGCTGGCGCGGTGGTCACCGAGATCCACGTGCCCGGTGTGGACGAGCTCGTGGATGCGCAACTCGTGGTCGACGCTGTGGAGCCGAGCGCGATGCACCTCGACCTCCTGCGCACCAGGCCGGACGACTACGGCGACGACGTCCGGACGCATCTGGAGATCGGGCTCCGCTACTCAGGCGTCGAGTACGTGCAGGCGCAGCGTTTCCGAGCGTGGTTCCGCGACGGGCTGCTCGAGGCGATGCGCGACGTTGACGTCCTCGTGACACCGACCCTGCCGTTCACGGCGCTGCCGCACGGCGCGGAGAGCGTCGAACTCGACGGGGGGCCGGCGTCGCTCACGGCCGGGAACATGCGGTACACAGCGATCGGCAGCATGGCGGGCCTCCCCGGACTCAGCGTTCCGATCGGGCTCGACCGGGACGGACTCCCGATCGGGATGCTCCTCACCTCCCGAGCGTTCGACGAGACGCGAGCACTCGCAGCCGGGAACGGGTATCAGGCAATCACGTCGCATCACCTGCTGCGACCGCAGCTTCCTTGACCGCCCGCATGCCAGCCTGTGCTCGCGAGCAACTGCGCACCGCACGTCAGAGGTCGAGTCGCAGCCTCCGCACGCTCAGGCGGGAGCCCATCGACCGCGACGAAACAGTGTCGTGGCTGACCACTCGTCACCGTGCCGACGACCGCCGAACTCGGCCGGTTCACCGTTGGACGTCAAGTGTCTGTGCTCGGACGGCCGAGGCCACCCGATCGCGTCAGCGCAGCGAACGCAGCGTCTGTCAGCTCATCCAGCGGCGAGATGCCGTTGTCCTCGACCCAACCGTCGTAGGCCACCATCAGGCAGCCGACAGCAGCCATCACTCGCGTGCGCACCGCGATGATCGGCGTCCCGACCCGGGGCTCGCGTTTGAGCAGGAGGTCAACGAGTTCTGGGCGCCAAGTCGCCTGCTTCTCGTGAAGGCGTGCCCAGAGCGCGGGGGTGGACCAGACGAGCCGGATCCTGTCGAGGCCGTCCGCCGCATCTTGCAGCAGATCCACTGCCGGAGCAACCGCGGCGCGGAGCGCCGACCAGGCGTCCTCGGTCAACGGCTGGGTAGCGAGAACCGCGGCCATCTGGTCGCCAACGGTGTCGAAGACGTGCAAGACCACGTCCTCTTTGCTGCCGAAGTAGCGCAAGAAGGTGCTGCGTGAGACACCTGCTTCTCTCGCGAGGTCGTCGAAGGTGATGGCGTCGAAACCCGACTCGAGGAATTTCCGCAGACCGACGGCACCGAGTTCGTTGCGAACGGCGGCACGCCCGATCGCTCGCGTACTGGTCCCGTGCATCCGACCATCCTACGAGCCTTGACTTCAGTTGCAGGTACGAATTCTTGTGTCTACAGTGACACTCAGTGTCAAACAAGGCGCTGATGTTCATGCGATACGGAGAGAACACCCATGACCTACGACCTGCCCGCCCTGCACATCTCGGTAGCTGATGGGGTCGCCCATGTCACCATCGACAATCCCCCCTTGAACCTCTCTGACGGGACTCTCCTACCATCGCTGCGCCGGTTCGTCTCGCAGGTGCGTGGCGACGAAGCCGTCCGCGTGATCGTCTTCGACAGCGCTGATCCCGACATCTTCGTGGCGCACGGCGACACTCGGTTCATCACAGAACCCGAGGTGATGGCAGCCGCCGGCGCGGCAACGATGGCGGCGAATCCGGATGCGGAGTTTCCTGCGGACATGAACCTCATGCAAGTTGTCCACGAGGAAGTGCGCTCTCTCCCTCAGATCACGATCGGGAAGCTGACCGGCCTCGCCCGCGGCGGTGGCAACGAATTCCTCATGGCGTTGGACATGCGCTTTGCCGCCATCGGTAAAGCCGGTCAAGCCCAGCCCGAGGTGCTCATGGGCATCATGGCCGGTGGCGGAGGGACGCAGTACTTGACCTCGCTCGTCGGCAGGGCTCGTTCCCTCGAGATCCTCCTCGGCGCCCAGCTCGTCGATGCCGAACTCGCCGAGCGCTACGGGCTGGTGAACCGGGCTCTGCCGGCGGACGAGATCGATGAGTACGTCGGTTCACTGGCACGTCGGATCGGTGAGCTGAGGCCCGAGGTCGTCTTCGCCGTCAAGGAGGCGGTGAACACGGTTCCGAGCGGAGTGACGCGAGGAGGCCTCGCAACGGAGAATGCGCTTCTCGGTCCGTTGTTCACCGCCGACGCGGCAGAGCTTGCTCACCGACTCCTCGACGCCGGCATGCAGACCCGTGCCGGCGAACTCCGCCTCGAGGCACTGATCAGCGAGATCTGACGGCTTGGGCGCCGGCTTCTCCATGCGAGACCGGCGCCCAGCAGTCACCGTTCACAGCTCAATGGCCGGGGATGTCGACCGAGCTGACGTTCACCTCGAGCGGGACGACGTCGGTTCGCACCCATGTCTCGTACACGTCGAAGCGTTCTTCGTTCTTCGTCCAGGACGTGGATTGCACGCAGATGACCGGCTCGCCGCGCACGACTTCCAGAGCTTCAGCGACTTCAGCAGTCGCGGCCCGCGCACGGATCGTGCGGTGCGCGCCGCGGAGTGGGTAGCCGGCACGCGTCAGCAGCTCGGAGAGGGACCCAGTTCCGTTGAGCACGGCTTCCGAATCGCCGACGATCGGGGCGACGCTTGGCGGACTGTAGTTGACGCTGTACACGGCAGGGACACCGTCCAGGTGGCGAAGGCGGACGAGTTCGAATCCCTCGACTCCGACCGCGACTTCGAGCAAGGCGGCGACGAAGTCCGGCAGCTTCGCTCTCCCCGATCGCAGGACGGTGGTGGTCACGGCGCGGTTCTGTCGTCCGACCGCGTTCTCAAGGAACCCTTCGGTGTTCTGGATCATCCATCCACGGTCGGACGACGGCCGCGACGCGAAGACACCTCGATTCGGGACACGCTGGGCTAGTCCTCGACTCTCAAGGAGCTGCAGGGCCTGCCGGACGGTCGCGCGGGCGATTCCGTACTCAGCGGAGAGGTCCAGTTCGCTCGGCAAACGGTCCCCCACAGCGATCGCCCCGGTCTCCACGCGGACCTGGAGCACATCAGCGAGCTGTTCGTAGTACGGCACAGGCGACTGCCGGTCAATGGCCTGTTGCTCGCTCATCCTGGCTCTCCTCGCATCGCACCCGGGGCGGCATGACACCACCACGTAGACGGTATGACCATCTCATACGGACAACCCGTACAGCCACCGCACGGTGCTCCGCTCCCGACCGATCTCAGCTATTGGACTGCAGGTTGCGAGGATCGCGCCGCCGTCTTCTCGAAGTACCCCATCGCCACCTTCGCAGCGTCATGCTGCTGCGAGATCTGCGTTTCGGTTCGCAGCGGCTCGAGTTCGTCGCCGTTCGTCGACCAGACCGGGAACGCCCCTTGCAGCGCAGCAAGCGCCTGCATCGCCGCCCCCTTGGCGACGTACTCCTCGGGATCGGGGACGACAACAGGTACGTCGACCATCTGCGTCAGGATGTGCTGAACCGCCTCACTTTGCGCAGCACCACCGATGAGGACGACGCGTTCCGTGACGATGCCGCACCGCTCCAACGCTTCAAGCATCTCGACCTGGCTCGCAAGGGTTCCTTCGATGATGGCCCGCGCGAAGTTCGGACGGTTGAAGTTGGTCAGGGACGCTTGATGCAGTGAGGCTCTCGCGTGGGGCAGATCCGGAGTCCGCTCTCCTTCGAAGTACGGCAACAGGGTCAGACCGTTCGCACCTGCCGGGGCAGAGAGCGCAAGGTCCGAGAGTTCGTCGAACGAGCAGCCGAGCAGTGCGGCGCCGAGTTCGAAGTTCCGGCCGGCGTTCAGGGTCGCAACGAGCGGTTGGAACTTGCCAGTGGCGTCCGCGTAGTTGCAGACGTATCCGGCGTAGTCGTGGATCGGCGTTTCGGACTGCGTGTAGACGACCCCGGAGGTTCCGAGAGAGAGCACGGTGTCGCCGGCGCTGACGTCGAGCGCGAGGGCTGCGGCTCCGTTGTCACCGCTGCCAGCGCCCACGACGATTCCTGCGGGGATGCCGGGGATACCTCCACCGGTCACACCGGCGCGGTCGAGCGGTCCGAGGATCTTCGGAAGGGTCACGGTCTTGCCGAACGCATGCTCGACGAGGTCCATGCAGTACTCACCGGTCTCCGGCGACCAGTACGCGGTTGCCGCGGCGTCCGATCGGTCGGTGACGAGAGCATCCAGGCCGCCGTGCCCGCTTCCGTACCCCAGGAGGCGCCAGGTGAGCCAGTCGGGGACGATCGCCACCGCGGCAGTTCGCTCGGCTGCCGCCGGGTCCGTGTCTCGCAGCCAGCGGAGCTTCACGACGGTGTCCGAGAGCGTGAGCGGCAGGCCCGTTCGGCGGATCCACGTGTCTCGACCGAGTTCCTCGTTCAGGCTGACCATCTGGCCGTGGGAACCGGTGTCGTTCCACAGGGGTGAATCGCAGACGACCTCGCCGTCCTCGTCGAGGAAGACCGGAGTGTGCTGTTGACCGCTCACCGCGATCGCTTGCACGTCTTCGAGTCCGCCTGCACGCTCAACCGCTGTGAGCAGCGCCTGCCACCACCGATCCGGGTGGACGATCGTGCCGGACGGGTGTGACGCCTTCCCTTCCCGCACACGGTTGCCGGTCGCGGCGTCTCGAACAGTGACCTTGCACATCTGCGTGGATGAGTCGATTCCTGCGATCAGCATCGTCGACCTCCTTTGGGTTACGGAAGTTGTCTCAGACGGTTCGAACAGCCTCATGCGGGGAGACCCTTGAGGTAGTCCCACTGGGGCTGGATCGTTGCTCGCCATTGAGCGAGTGCCTCGCGTCGAGCCGTGTCGACGTCCACATCTTCCGGATCGCTGTCCTGCCAACTGAGCCGCTGGTCGGAGGCGAGGGCTTGCGCGCCGCGGGAGACGACCTCCGGGAATCGGGAGGCTGTGAGCGGTGTGCCGAGGAGGTCCGCCTTCAGCTGCTGCCAGAGCGGGTTCCCGCCTGCGGGCCCGATCACCTTCACGCGGCTCGCCGTGACTGGGAAGAGGTCGAGCACGTCGGAGAACTGCAGTGCCATCCCGAGGAAGCAGCCCAGGATGAGTTCGTTGGCGGTCGTGTCGGTCTGCAGCCCGGCGATCGCGCCGCGTGTTCGAGCGTTCTTCGTCGGCGGGGGGCTCCCGCGGAACTGCGGGAGGATCACGGGCAAGCGGTCGAGCGCCACGTCGCCGGCGACGTACTCCTGGTGGATGCCGGAGATGCTGTCAGCGAGTTCCGATGCGGAACGACCGAGCAGTCCCTGCAACGTCGCGAACGCCGAGCCACCAGTCGGGATCGAGGCGAACAGCGTGTAGTCGGACCCGGTGCAAGAGATTCCGTTCGCGAGCTTCGCGCGTCCTGCTGCCGGACCGAGAGTCGGTGCGTCGGTCAGGAACAGCAAGCCCTCGGTCGTCCCGGTCGAATTCAGCAGCTCGTTGTGTTCAAGGTCGGCGCCGACGGCACCGACCATGTGATCGTGGCCGGCGACGTGGACCATGACAGAGGTGTCCAGTCTGAGCTCCGCGGCCCGAACGGGCGAGAGCGTCGTGCCTTCGGAAGCGGTGCGGAGGTCGGGGAACCGGCTGACGTCCAGATCGAAGAAGTCGCACATCTCGGCCGACCACGTCCTGGCCGCGAGATCGAGCGCCATCGTCCTGCTGGCGAGGGAGAACTCCGACCATCGTTCGCCGGTCAGTTCGGCCGCTACGAACTCCGCCACGTTCAACCACTGCGCATCAGCAGCCCCCGAGCCAGCGTTGTCCACGGCCCACGCCACTTTCGAGATGCCGTAGTTCGGGTTCACCGGGAGTCCAGTGATCGCGTACACGCGATCGCGGCTGAAGACATCGAAGTCCTCGAGCCAGTCCGCTCCACGGTGGTCGTGCCAGAGGATCATCGGCGATGCCAACGACCCATCGGGGCGGACCAGCCCGCCGGACTCTCCCACACCGGCGATCGCGATGCGACGCACCGAACGTCGTGCCGCATCGTCGAGGCCGCGGACGAAGTCGGCGATCTGCTGCAGCAGCGCCTCCACCTGGTAGACCTCTCCCCAAGCGTCCCGGGTCGTCGGCGTCGGGTGCTTCGTCGAGACGACGACGCCGCCCACGTCGTCGAACAGGCACAGCTTGATGCTGGTCGTGCCGATGTCGACCGTGATGGTAGGGAGCACGGGGTGAGGTCCTTCGGTTCGGCGCTGAACGCGGTGACAGGTCAGGCGACGGATGGGTTCAGCGTGCGGATACGCTTCTCGACTACTTGGGTGATGGCGGCGACCGCGTCCGTGGAGACTCGGATCAGCGACGCCTCCTTCGGGTTGGCGTTGTAGGCCTCGCCGAACGAGCGGATCATCGCGTTCCGGAGATCGCTGGCAACGTTGACCTTCACGACGTTGTACTCGTGTAGCTGCGCGAGCTGCTCATCGGGCAGTCCGGAACCGCCGTGGATGACGAGCGGGACCGGGCTGGCGTCGCGGACGGCGGCGAGCAGCTCGAAGTCGATCGCGGCGTTCGGGACGTACCCGTGCTGGTTCCCGACCGATACCGCGAGCATGTCGCACCCGGTCGCGGCGACGAACTCGGCGGCCTGCTGGGGGTCGGTGTGTGCCGCGAACTCGGGAGCGACGTCGTCCTCCTTGCCGCCGATGCTGCCGAGCTCTGCTTCGAGAGCGAGCGACGACGGCGTCAGCTCTCGTGCGATCTTCGAGACGCGCACGTTCTCGTCGTAGTCGTACTCGGAGTAGTCGATCATGATCGAGGTGAAGTCCGCCGCAAGCGCATCCCTCACAGCATCGAGCGACTTCCCGTGGTCGAGGTGCAGCGCCACCGGGACGTCGCACTCTGCCAACCGGCGGCTGACCATGTCGTAGATGTACTCGAACCCTGACAGCGCCGCGTTGGTCGGAGCAACCTGGATGAACGTCGGAACGCCGACCTTCTCGATCGCTGCGACGATCCCCATCGTCGTTTCGATGTTCGTGGTGTTGAACGCGCCGGCGACGAGCCCGCGTGAAGTGCACTCGTTGATGACGTCGATACCGCTGACAAGAGGCAAGAGGGTTCCTTTCGGCCTGCACCGACGGCGTCGCGACGTGCAAGTCGCCGTGTTTTCGGAGCGCTTCGGTGGTCTCGGCGGCTTCCAAGGGGCGCACGCGGCGGCGCGGATGATTGCGTCATCGCGTCGCTGCGACGGAGATCCGTCTCGGCCGAACCGCCTGGGTTCCCGTCCATGGTAGGCAGGTTGGTACAGATTGTCTAGTCCATATGTACAGTCCAGCGAATTGTCCACATCGGGCTGTTGCGGTCCCGCTCATGGGACAGAATGACGCTCGTGAAGCGCGCACACCGGGGTCCGATCGTCTGCGGGGTCGACATCGGCAGTACCAACACGAAGGTCGTCGGTCTGGGTGCTGACAGTCGAGTCGTCAGCCGAGCCCAGCGACAGACCCCGCGCGACGACACCGATCTGTCCATCGACGCGCAGCAATTGCTTCGGCTCATCGAGGACATGCTCCTCGAGGTCTGCGGGACAGAGTTCGCCGTTCATGCGGTCTGCGCCGTCGGTGTCGGCGAGGACGGCATCCCCGTCGACGCACAACTGCGCCCAACGGCGTCGGCGCTCGCCTGGTTCGATCCACGACGAGCCAGGCTGTTCACCGCCGTCGCCCCGCAGCTCGCTGCAGCTGACGGAGTCGGCGTCGGCGACGATGCCGCAAGAACGCTCGTCGGTTGGCTCTGGGCCCGTGAGCAAGGACAGCTCGAATCCGCAGCAGGCTGGGTATCACTCACTGACTACGCAGCCAGCGCTTGGTCCGGCACCGCCTTCATGAGCGACTCGATCGCGGCGCGGACCGCAGCCTGGGACGGAAGAACTCGCTCATGGGTGCTGGCGCGAGTGGAGAGCACGCTGCGGGATCCGACGCTCCTGCCGAAGGTCCTCACCGCAGGTGAGGCCGTCGGACCGATCCTGTCGAGGCGCTTGGACGAGGCCGGAGTGCTTGCCCCAGGCGCACTCGCGATCGCTGGCGGCCACGACCATCCGATCGGCGGGTGGGCAGTGGACCGGCTAGACCAAGGAGCAGTACTCGACTCCATGGGAACCGCGGAAGTCGTCGTGGCGCAGGCGCCGGAGCAGGTGAACCGAACCACAGGAGTCGACGTCGCGCCCGGGATCCGGAACACCGGCACCTCACTCCTGTCGGTCGAGGAGTTCACCCGGAACGTCGAATGGGCGTCGCTCGACCCAGAGGTTGCGTCGGAACTGCGACTCATTGCGAGCGGTCGAAGGAAGCCGGACGGGTACGTGGACTCGGACGTGTTCGTCGCGGGCGATCGCGGCGGAGGCCGACCGAAGTACTCCGTCGGAGCTCCCGCGAAGGCGACATCGAGGGCGGCGGCAGTACTCGGCGCCCTCGCGCGGGTCGGCGCCGATGCGATCGACGAAGTCACCGCGCTGATGCCCGCACCAGGGCACGTGTACGTGGCCGGTGGATGGTCACGTGCGCCCGGCTGGCTCGCGATCAAGGAACAGGTCAGCGGACGGCGGATGCAGATCGTGCACGAGCCGGAAGTCGCAGCCGTCGGCGCAGCGATGCTCGCGGCGGCCGCGCTGGACTGGGTAGTCGACGCCGATACCGTGATGCGCGCCGACACCAGCCACGAGAGCGCCCGGTGATGCCCCGTCCCTAGGGCAGGTCACCGTGCCTGTCCGCAGCCGCGATCCGGAGGTTGCGGGGATCTTCCTCGCTTCGGAGCGCGAGACACAGCAGCGCCCCGACGACGTACATAGCCACGAAGGTGCCGATGAGGATGGGAACGTTTGCTGCTCCGCCGAGGACACCGACAAGGACCGGGCCGATGAACGCCGAGAGGCCTGCCGCGAGCGTGTACACAGCGAGCGCGCTCCCGCGATCTTCCGCCGGGACGAACGAGGGGACCAAGGCCGTGAGAGGTACGAAGCCGGCCAGACCGATTCCGAGAATCGCCCAGCACAGGACGGTGAGCCAGAAGTTCGGGCCAACCAGCACCGGCACGATGTACAGCGAGGCGGCCCCGACCGCGCTCATGACACACCCGAACCAAAGCACTGTGCGTTGCCACCCAAACCGGTCGCCGAGGACTCCGAAGAAGAGGTTGGCGAAGATGTTCGCCGTGTAGACGATCGTCACGATCTGCAGGTACTGAGACTGCGTGAAGCCGATCTGTTCAGTGAAGAAGAACGGCGCGACGACGAAGAGCGCGAAGTTCGGCGCCGTGTTGATGAGCCGTACGAGTGCTCCGACACTGACCCGTGGCTGACGCCAGATGATCGTGAGTCCCTTGGCAAGCTCAGCGATCGCGCTGTCGCCGTTGTGCGCGGGTCCGGCGTGCTGTCGGTCTCGGACGCCGAGGATGGCGGTGAGTGCCCCGAGGACCACGAGGCCCGTCGCAAGCCAGAAGGTGCCGACTTCACCGATGACCGGAATCGTCCAACTGGCCAGCAGCGATCCGAGCGTTGGCAGTCCAGCTCCGAATACGAACCAGAACCAGCCCACGGAGCTTCCGCGCTGCTCCGGTCGGGTCGCGGTGTTGATCCACACCAGGAACGCGTAGGCAAAGAACGGGTACCCGATGCCGCGAATCGAGTACGCGACGACGGCCACCCAGTGCACGTCAGCACCGACGCCGACGGTCAGGAACAGCGCCTCGAACACGACCCAAGTCACGGCGCCGATGATCATCACCTTGCGGGGGCCGAGGACCGAGGAGAGGGTGCCAGAAAGCCACGATCCGATGGTGACGAAGATGCCGTATGCGCTGATCGTCACCGCGGCAGCGGACTCGCTGAAGCCTTCTGTGTCCACGAGAAACGGCGACAGGTAGTTCGACTCGACTCCGTCCCCGATCATGAACAGCAGGACGCCGATGAACCCGAGTGCGAGTGGGGCGGGCAGGCCGAGCCGGTCGAGGAGCCCTCGACCCGTCGGCACTGCTGCGCTGGCGGTCATGGACTCGTTGGTCATCGCGCGTTCTCCTTCGAACGGATGTGGGGTGGGGGCCGCGCCGGACACCACGGAGGCGCGGCCCCCGACGAGTCACGGTTGATCGGACTCGCCAGTATTGAGAGCTAGAACCACTTCTCCGCACGGTGGTCCGCCTGGATGCGGCGGATGGTGTTCGAGCGCGACCGCAGCACGAGCGAGT
>NZ_JABMLA010000010.1:0-61257 GCF_013204965.1 Curtobacterium sp. VKM Ac-2861 | reverse complement strand
CAGGGTGGAGAACCAGCAATGTGCGGCTGGTGAGCGCTCCGGGTGATTCCCGGTCTGTGCAAGCTATTCGGCGCCCTGCCCGAAGTCGATTGGAATCCGTTCGGACGAGTTTCGCCGGCCGCTGTCTGTCCTACGCTCGGTCCATGCAGGGGATCACGATCCGACCGACGACCGAAGCTGACTGGGAAGCCGTCCGAGCGCTCCGCCTGGAGATGATCCAGGACACCCCGATGGCCTACGCGGAGCACCTGGCGGACGCCGAGCAGCACGACGAGACCGAATGGCGTGCGCGGGGTCGCCGCGGTCAGGACATCGGGGGGACCTCGCTCGTGGCGATCGACGCCGACGGCCGCTGGGTCGGTGCGATGGGGTCGTTCATCCCGGACGCCGCCACCGGACCATTGCTGGTCGGGGTGTACGTCGCACCGTCGCACCGCGGCCGTGCGGCCGGCGTGACCGATGCACTGCTCGACGCGATCGAGGCGTGGGCATCCGGCCACGGTGCCACGCTCCGTCTCCACGTGCACGAGCGCAACCTGCGGGCTCAGGCCTTTTACGCCCGACGCGGGTACAAGCCGACCGGGGCGAGCGAGCCGTACGTCCTCGCGCCCGACGAGCGGGAGCTCGAGATGATCCGTCGACTCGACGGGATCTCCGCATGACCGGCGGTGGGGTGCGGTGGCTGCTGCTCGACGTCGGTGGCGTGCTCGAGATGGTCGACGACGCGGCATGGCCCGGGCAGTTCCGCACGCGGTGGGCGGCTGCGTTCGGCATGACGGACGAGGAGTTCTCCTCGCGGTTGTCGGACGCCGACCTGCCCGATGCCGCGCGACGGACCGGGGTCGACGACGAGTACTGGGGGAAGATCGGCGCCGCTCTCGGCGCCTCGGCCGAGGTGCTCGCGTCGATGCGAGCCGACTTCTGGGACGCGTACTGCGGCTCCTTGAACGAGCCGCTCTTCGACTTCGTCGCCGGTCTGCGCGGGACGGTCGGGCTCGCGATCCTGTCCAATTCCGGTGACGGCGCCCGTCAGGAAGAGGAGCGACGATTCGGGTTCGCGGCCGTGTTCGACCCGATCTGCTACAGCCACGAGATCGGGGTCACGAAGCCGGAGCCAGAGGCCTTCCGGATCACGCTCGATCGGCTCGCTGCCGCGCCCGCGGATGTCCTCTTCGTCGACGACGTACCGGAGAACATCGAGGCTGCGCGGGCGGTCGGGATCCGGGCGCACCTGCACGTCGAGACCGCAGACACGATCGCAGCAATCCGCGCGGCGATGCCGGAGGATCGGGAGCAGTGACGGAGCCGGTGCGCGGCATGGTCTTCTTCGACGTCGACGGGACGCTCGTGTCGACCGGTTCGAGCAGCAGTCATCTCGCGGAACGATTCGGGCACCAGGACGCGCTGGACGAGGCTGAGCGTCGGTACGCCGACGGCTCGCTCACGAATCGACAGGTGAGCGAGATCGATGCCGCGGGCTGGCGCGGCGCATCGACGACGACCGTGGACCGCTGGCTCGACGACCTACCGGTGCTCCCCGGTGTGGAGCTCGTGGTGGCGTGGTGCCGCACGCACCAGGTCGTCCCCGTGCTGGCGTCGCTCGCGTGGCAGCCGGTCACTCGGTCGCTCGCGCGGCGGTTCGGGTTCGTCGCGCACGGCGGACCGCGGGTCGGGGTCACGGGTGGCACCTACGACGGGGCGGTGGCGGAGCACTTCGACGAGTTCGACAAGCGAGACCGTGCGCTCCGGTACGCGCTGGCCCGTGGCGTGCCGATCGAGCGGTGCTGTGCGATCGGGGACAGTCGGTCGGACATCCCAGTCTTCTAGGTGGTCCCCGCGGCGCTGGCTCTCAACGCGACCGGAGCGGCCAGGGCGGCAGCATCGACCGCGATCGACACGGCGGACCTGTCGGACGTCGTGCCGTGGCTCGAGACGTGGCTGAACAGTCTGGACTGACCCGGCTCAGCGAGTGGATGCCCCGGCCTCCGTCGTGAGCGACTCCACCCAGCCCTGCGCCGCGCGGAGCAGGTCGTCACGTGACGCGCCTTCGAACGCGCTGAGGCGCAGGAAGTGCTGCGTGATCGTGATGCCGAGGATGCCGCTCACGGTCATCAACGCCCGCAGCCGGGCGTCGTCGCCGTCGAGAGAGCGCGCCAGGTTCTCGACCCGCTCGTCGAGGTAGCCGCGCATGGTGTCCGCCGCCTCGGGCACCGTCAGCATCGACCGGACGAGCGCCGCCGTCTCGGCGGGGAGCGCGTCGAACCGGATGCCCAGGACGTCGAGGAGGTGGTCGGCCGCCGCGCGCTCGCTCCCAGCGTCCGACGTGGCCGGCAGCTGCACGGCGGTCGCGAACAGCGCTGCCTTCGACCCGAAGTGCTGCATGACGAGCGACGGATCGATGCCCGCTGCTGAGGCGATGCTCCGGATCGTCGTGCCCTCGTACCCGTTCGCACCGAACTGCCGCCGAGCGGCTGCGCGGATGCGCTCGGCGGTCTGTGCGCGTTTCGCGTCGCGTGAGGTCTCGGCCATGCGTCCGACTCTACGGCGTTGAGCGAGGTGTACGGTTCACTCAACGCCGATGAGTGAATGCACCGGCGCGAGACCAGACGGAGGAACCCCGATGACCCTGATCGCGATCGAAGAGCACTGGAACCACCCGGCCCTGACGGACGCCGTCAACGCCCTGCCCGACGACCGCCGCGACCCGAGCACGGCGCTGGACGAACTCGGCGACAACGGCGAGCTGCTCCGTGACCTCGGTGACGCCCGGCTCGCAGCGATGGACGAGCAGGGGATCGACGTCCAGGTGCTGTCCCTCGCGCCGCCCGGAGCGCAGCCGCTCGATGCCGCGGACGCGATCCCGCTGAGTCAGCAGGCGAACGACATCGCGATCGCCGCGGTCGCGGACCACCCGGACCGGTTCCGCGCGTTCGCGACCCTGCCGATGGCCGACCCGGACGCTGCCGTCGCCGAACTGGAGCGCACTGCCGGCCTTGGTTGCGTGGGGGTGATGGTCTACGGGCGGACGGGCGAGGTGCCGCTCGACGACCGCCGGTACGACGACCTCTTCGCCGTCGCGGCGTCGCTCGGGCAGCCGGTCTTCATTCACCCGCAGATCCCGTCGAAGCGCCTGCGCGAGGCGGCGTACGAGGGGTTCGACCCGATGGTCGAGCTCGGCTTGGCGACCTTCGGGTGGGGGTGGCACCTCGAGGCGGCACGTGCGGCACTGCGCCTGATCGTCGGCGGCACCTTCGACCGGCACCCGGACCTGCAGGTCGTGCTCGGCCACTGGGGCGAGCTGCTGCTGTTCTGGATCGACCGTGCGGACAGCCTGTCGCGGGTCGCCGGACTCGAGCGGACGGTGTCCGACACCGTCCGCTCGAACCTCCACATCACCAGCTCGGGGATGCTCAGCCCCACGCTGCTCCGGCACACGCTGGACGTCACGACGCCCGATCGGCTGCTGTTCTCCACCGACCACCCGTTCCAGCGACCCTCCGCCGCCGAGATCGACACGTTCCTGCAGGAGTTCCCCTCGGACGCGGCCCGCGAGGCGTTCACGTCGGAGAACGCACGTCGGCTGTTCGGGATCGGCGACCAGACGGATGCGGCATGATCGGTCCGTGCCCAACCCGAACGTGACCGCCGCGTACCGCGCTGCCCGTGACCAGTTGCTCTCCGCAGAGTCCGCCGATGCCGCCCGCTCCGCCTTCCGGTGGCCGGACCTCGGCGACACCTTCAACTGGGCGGACGACTGGTTCGACGTCATCGCTGCTGGCAACGACCGCATCGCGCTCTGGATCGTCGGCGCGGCTGGCTTGGAACAGCGGCTGAGCTACGCGGAGATGGCCGACCGGTCCGACCGTTTGGCCGTTCGCCTGCACGAGCACGGCGTCCGGAAGGGCGACCACGTGCTCGTCATGCTCGGCAACCAGCTCGAGCTGTGGGAGACGATGCTCGCGGTGATCAAGCTCGGGGCGGTGATCCTGCCGACGTCGACGATGCTCGACACCGCCGACCTGCAGGACCGCGTCGACCGCGGAGGCGTGGCGCACGTCGTCACGAACCGCAGCGAGACCGCGAAGTACGACGACGTCCGCGGGGACTTCTCGCGTGTGGTCATCGGCGGCACGGCGGACGGCTGGACGGACTACCCGTCGGACCTCGGAGAACCAGCGCCCGCGGGGGAGTCGCGACCGATCGTGGTCACCAAGACCTCCGATCCCTGCCTCGTCTACTTCACGTCGGGCACGACCTCGAAGCCGAAGATGGTCGTGCACACCCAGACGTCGTACCCGGTCGGGCACCTCAGCACGATGCACTGGCTCGGTCTGCGGCCCGGAGACGTGCACCTGGCGATCAGCTCGCCGGGCTGGGGCAAGCACGCCTGGAGCTGCTTCTTCGCGCCGTGGATCGCCGAGGCGACCGTCTTCGTCCACGACACCCCGCGGTTCGACCCGGCCGCGCTCCTCGCCCAGCTGGACGCCGCCGAGGTGAGCACGTTCTGCGCACCGCCCACCGCCTGGCGGATGATGCTGCAGTCCGACCTCGGAGCGCGCCCTCGGGCACTGCGCGAGGTCGTGTCGGCCGGAGAACCACTGAACCCCGAGGTCATCGACCGGATCGAACGCGCGTGGGGTCTGACCATCCGCGACGGCTACGGGCAGACCGAGACCACCGCGATCATCGGCAACGCCCCCGGCAGCACCGTCACCCCGGGGGCGATGGGCCGTGCGTTGCCCGGGGTCACCGTGACGCTGCTGGACCCGGTCACCGGGCAGCCCGGCGACGAGGGCGAGGTCTGCCTCGATCTCGACGAGCGACCGGTCAACCTGATGGCCGAGTACCTCGGCGACCCCGACCGGACCGCGGCATCGATGCGCGACGGCTTCTTCCACACCGGCGACATCGCGGTCCGGGACGCCGAGGGGGAGCTGACCTTCATCGGCCGGACCGACGACGTGTTCAAGTCGTCCGACTACAAGGTGTCACCGTTCGAGGTCGAGAGCGCACTGCTGCAGCACCCCGCCGTCGCCGAGAGCGCCGTGGTGCCCGCTCCCGATGACGCTCGGCTCAACGTCGTGAAGGCGTACGTGACGCTCGCCGCCGGGTTCGAGGCGACGGCGGACACCGCCGAACAGGTGCTCGCCTACGCGCGGACCGCGCTCCCGGCGTACGCACGCGTGCGGCGGGTCGAGTTCGCGGAGCTGCCGAAGACCATCTCAGGCAAGATCCGACGCGTGGAGCTGCGGGAGCGCGAGGAGCGCGCGGCCGCAAGTGGCACGCCGATCGACGGTGAGTGGCGCGACGAGCAGTTCCCGGGACTGCGCGCGTCTCGTCCGCTTCCGCCCGCCGTCGGCTGATCGCATGGTGGTCGTCCTGCGCCCGTGGTCGGTCGACGACGCACCCGCGCTGCTCCTCGCCCGGCGGACGACGCCGGACCTCGACTCGCAGTTCCCCGACGCCGATCTGCGCGACGAAGCGCAGACGCGCGAGCACATCAGCCGGTTCCTCGGGTTCGACGATCGCGCGAAGAACTGGGCGGTCGTGGACGACGGTGTCGCGGTCGGGAACGTCGGGCTCACCGCGATCGAGTTCCGGCACGGGACCGGCTGGGCGTCCTACTGGCTGGCGCGTGGTGGACGCGGACGCGGACTCGCGACGACTGCGCTGGCGAGTGTCTCGTCCTGGGCGTTCGGCGTCGGGCTGTTCCGCCTGGAGCTCGGGCACCGGGTGAACAACCCCGCGTCCTGTCGGGTCGCCACCGCTGCCGGGTTCGCCGTGGAGGGCATCGAGCGACAGAAGCTGCGGTACGGCGTCGAACGCTTCGACGTGGAGACCCACGCTCGGCTCGCGACCGACCCGGCCCCGGTTCTGCCGGCGCTGCTCCAGGTCTCCGACTAGAGCCGCGCGGGGAACGCCGATCGCCGGCCGACCAGCGTGAGCAGCGCCGCGATCGCCCCGAACACGATCATCACCACGGCCAGGACCAGTCCGTCGAACACGGTCAACAGGGCGGCTCCGAAGATCCCGGCGACGAAGATCGCGATGTTGAACGCGACGGGCAGGAAGGCGCTGGCGACGTCGGCGTTCTCCCCACCTGCCGTGGTGAGCGCCGCCTGCAGTTGCGTCGAGGCACCTCCGAAGCTGACACCCCACAGGACGGCGGCGACGAGGACGGCGACCGGCGATGCGTGGCCGACGAGCAGCACGACGCCGGTGACGACGAACAGTCCGACGCTCAGGTGCAGCAGCGGCCGGGGATGTCGATCGAGGAGGGCGCCCGTGACGACGACGCCGAGGATCGCCGCGATGCCGTAGACG
Organism: Curtobacterium sp. VKM Ac-2861; assembly: GCF_013204965.1. Classification (NCBI taxonomy): domain Bacteria; kingdom Bacillati; phylum Actinomycetota; class Actinomycetes; order Micrococcales; family Microbacteriaceae; genus Curtobacterium; species Curtobacterium sp. VKM Ac-2861. The sequence goes on along the minus strand of NZ_JABMLA010000010.1, from coordinate 54,933 downwards.
AGGAGGACGAGTCCGGCGCCGAGGTCGGTGCCGGTCACCCGCAGGTACGGCGAGATGTAGGTGTAGATCGTGTTGTGCGCGACCATCCACGCGGCGATGACAGCGAGGATGATCGCGATCCCACGGATGCGGAACACCTTGACCACGGACAGCTTCGCGGTGCACGTCTGGCCGGGTGCGTCCGGCACGAACACGGCGATCAACGCGAGGATGACGACCCCGACGAGGCTGAGGCCGATGAACGACCAGCGCCAGTCCAGGGCGGTGCCGATGAACGACCCGAGCGGCGTGCCGAGCGCGAAGCCGACGGGCGCGCCCGTGGAGACGATGGCGAGGGACACGCCTGCGAACCGCGCGGGACTGATGCGCCGCGCGTAGGTGGCGAACATGCCCCAGATGATCCCGGACACCGCGCCGGCGACGAACCGCGTGGCGAGCGCGATGGTCACGTTCGGGGCGAACGCGGTGAGGGTGTTCGCGACGATCAGCACGGCGATGGCCGTCGTGAGCAACGGCTTGCGGCGTAGGCCCCGCGTGAGTGCGATCGCCGGCACCGTGGCGATGACGGTGCCGATCGCGTAGGCGCTGACGAACAGTCCGACCGTGCCCTCGGACGTCCCCATGCCGTCCGCGATGACCGGCAGGAGCCCCGCGGGCATGGTCTCCATGGCGACGAGCACGAACCCGATCGCCGCGAGCAGTGCGAGCGGGAACCACGGAAGTCGGTCGTCGGCAGCGGGTGCGGCCGTCGGGTGGTTCGACGGGGTCGTGGTCACGAGGGGGTCCATGTCCCTGACGCTAGGGCGGCTCGAGCGTCGGAAGGGAGGTTCTGCTCGACCCCGTTTCGGCAGAGCCTCACTCTCTGCACGAAAGTGGTCTTCGCTGGGCACATGACCGAACCCCAGACCTTCTTCATCACCGGGACCAGCCGCGGCATGGGCACCGAGTTCGCGCGCGCAGCCCTGGACGCCGGACACCACGTCGTCGCGACCGGGCGGGATCCGGAACGCGTCGTCGCAGCGGTGGGCACGCACGATGAGCTGCTCGCCGTCGCGCTGGACGTCACGGACGAGCGCACCGTCCGGAGCGCGGTCGACGCCGCGATCGAACGGTTCGGCCGCATCGACGTGCTCGTGAACAACGCCGGCAGCTTCCAGGGCGGGTTCTTCGAAGAGGTCTCCCCGGAGCAGTTCCGCGCGCAGATGGAGACGAACTTCTTCGGTGCGATGAACGTCACCCGCGCGGTGCTCCCCGTCATGCGGGCACAGGGCTCCGGTCGGGTCATCAGCATCAGCTCGACCGCGGGCATCGTCGCCGGTGCCGGTGGGAGCGCGTACGCCGCGTCGAAGTTCGCGCTCGAGGGGTGGATGGAGGCGTTGTACGACGAGGTCCTGCCGTTCGGCATCCACACCACGGTCGTCGAGCCCGGCTTCTTCCGGACCGACCTGCTCGCCGAGGGCAGCTCCACGTTCTGGGGCGACGTCCACCTCGACGACTACCGGTCCTCGTCGGACCAGACCAAGGAGTTCTTCCGCGGCATGGAGGGCAAGCAGAGTGGCGATCCGGCGAAGCTCGCCCGGACGCTCCTCGCCCTGACCGAGATGTCCGCACCACCGGTGCGCCTCGTCGCCGGTGCGGACAGCGTCGAGGGGGTCGTGCGGAAGGCGCAGCAGCTCATCGAGCAGGCGCGGGCGTTCCCGGAACTGACCACGTCGCTCGACCTGGACGACCAGTCGAGCTGAGGCGGCCGACCGGGTAGCACCCGGGACACAGCGCGCCCGTCCGGCTCCGGCGTGCAGCACGCGGCAGGGAGACTGGGTCGGTGCGCTCTCGTCTCGTCATCGGACTCCTCGTCGCCCTGGCCTGCACCGTGCCGCTCACGGCGTGCTCGGCCGCCGAAGGACTGGCACGTGACGCGCTGCGGTCCGGTGGATCGAGCGGCTCCGAGACAGCGGTGTGTCCGACCGACGAAGCGCCGGCGCCGGCGCCGGCGCCGGAGGCAGCGAACCCGAACCCGACACCGACACCGGACCGGACCCCGGCGCCGACGCTCGACCCCGCCGTCGCGAGCCAGGTCCGCACCGCCCTCCGACAGGTCCGTGCGCTCCCGGCCGTCGCCGAGGCGACGCAGACGACCACGAACACCCCCAGTTCCGCCCCGGACCCGAGCTGCTCGACCCGGTGGGTCACGTCGAACCACTTCGCGTCGCGGTTCACGGTCACGATGGACCCCGACGCGACCCCGGCCGAGGCCGGAGCCGTCCCGACGACGATGGCCACCGAACTGGCGTGGACCGGCGTCTCCCTGACGCTGACCGTGTCGGCGGACGAGGGGCACATCGCCAGCACTGTCCACTACGAGGGCGCGTTCGACCAGCAGATCCCGACGTCGACGTCCACTGCGGTGGCGCAGGGACTCGCGACCCTCGCCGCGACCCCGCACGTGACCGGGCTCGAGGCCTCGATCCCGTACACGATGCGCGTCGACTACGGTTCGCTCGTCATCGGCGTGGACTCGGAGGACCAGGGCGTCCTCGACCGCGTCCGCGCCGTGATCGACACGACGGCCTTCGCGGACACGACCCTGCACGGTTCGTTCGGCAACGGCGCGAAACCGTGACCCGCGGCGGCGGAGCGCGCCGGTAGCGTCGAACGGTGATCTCCACACCTCGCCCCGGTGTCCGCCCGTCCGTTTCCGACGACGGGCCACAGCGTCAGCTCACCGACCGCGCGACCCCGGAGCGGTGGGGACGACTCGTCGCGGACGCCCTGGCACTGCCGGACGTGGTCGAGGGCCACAGTCAGGTCTCGCCGGCGTCGTCGCGCGCACTGTTCCTCCGCGACCGTGCCGACCACGTCGTGCCGTGGACGTCGCTCGCTCCCGATGGGCGCCTCGAACCCGTGCACCTGCACGGTGTCGACGACACTTCGGTGCACCTGTGCGTGCCGGCGGCTCGCGGCATCGAGCTCACCGCTCTCGGGTGGGCGACCCCGCACCAGTACGAGGACCACGGCACCGAGTTCCTCGTCTACGGGCCGCGCGACGACCACGAGGTGGACGTCGTGCTCTCGATCATCGCGGAGAGCCTCGCCTTCGCCCGCGATCCCGGCGACGAACAGCCCGGACACGGCCGGGCCTGAAGCCCGCCGCCCGCCATACTGAACCGATGACCCGCGCGCTGCTCCTCGTCGACATCCAGCTGGACTACTTCCCGGGCGGGGCCTTCCCCCTCGTCGAACCCGAGGCCGCTGCCACCGCAGCCCGCACCGTGCTCGACTCCTTCCGCGCTGCCGGCGACCTCGTGGTGCACGTCTTCCACGTGTCCACCGACCCGGACGCCACGTTCTTCGTGCCGGGCACGCCGGGCCTCGACTTCCACCCGTCGGTCGCGCCCGTCGACGGCGAGCCGGTCCTCGAGAAGCACGAGCCGAACAGCTTCATCGGCACCGGACTGCAGGAACTGCTGACCGACGCCGGAGTCGACGAGGTCACGATCGTCGGGATGATGAGCAGCATGTGCATCGACTCGACGACCCGGGCCGCGCACGAACTCGGCTTCACCGCGACCGTCGTCGCCGACGCGTGCGCCGCGCCGGACCTGACCTCCGGGGGCGTCACCGTCCCGGGTGCGAGCGTCCACGCCGCCTTCATGGCGGCGCTCGACGGCAGCTTCGCGACCGTCACGACGAGCGACGCGCTCAGTCGCTGACGTCCGCAGGGCGCGTTCGGGGCCCTGAGACCAGGGCGAAGCGGACGGGAGGCCCGTGGTGGCCCCGCCCCGCGCCTCCCGTCCGCCAGCCGGCTCAGTTGATGATCTCGCCGCGCTCGTCCGCGCGCAGTGCGGCCAGGCGCTCGTGCCAGAGGCGCAGCGCGTCGGGCGTGAGTCGGGGCCAGTCGGTGACCTCGCGGACGATCCGCACCGGTTCGTTGCTGCGGTAGGACCGGGTCGGGTTGCCGGGGAACTTCTTGTCGGTGACGTTGGGGTCGTCCTCGTACGGACCGGTCGGCGCGACCTCGTAGACCCGCGGCTCGGCGTCACCGGCGGCGAGCTCGGCTGCGAGCCCGGCGCCGTCGGAGACCGCCGTGAAGTAGACGTGGTTCATGACCACCTCGGGGCGGTAGTTCGACCGGAAGCCCGCGGTGAGCAGGTCGCCCGGCACGAGGTCGGCCTTGGTGCCGTGGAAGAACGGTCCGTCGTCCTGTGCCTGCTTCACGGCGACAGGCTACGCCGAGCGGGTCCACCCCTGGCACCTGACACATCCCCCTTCCGACGGACGCGCCGCCGGACACCGCTGCAATAGCGTGGCCGCCGTGATCGAAGTCAGCCACCTCACCAAACAGTACGGTCCGAAGACCGCCGTGGACGACGTCTCGTTCGTCGTCCGACCCGGCAGTGTGACCGGCTTCCTGGGGCCGAACGGCGCCGGGAAGTCCACCACGATGCGCATGATCATGGGCCTCGACCGGCCCACCGCGGGGAGCGCGACGGTGAACGGCCAGCCGTACACGACGTTCCGCGACCCGCTCCGACAGGTCGGCGCCCTGCTCGAGGCGAAGGCGGTCCACTCGGGCCGCAGCGCCTACAACCACCTGCTCTCGCTCGCGGCGACCCACGGCATCCCGAAGGCCCGCGTGCACGAGGTCATCGACATGACCGGCCTCGAGTCGGTCGCGAAGAAGCGCGTCGGCGGGTTCTCGCTCGGCATGGGGCAGCGCCTGGGAATCGCTGCCGCACTGCTCGGCGACCCGAAGACCCTGATCCTCGACGAGCCCGTCAACGGTCTCGACCCCGACGGGGTGCTGTGGGTCAGGCAGCTCGCCCGACGCATGGCCGCCGACGGTCGCACCGTGTTCCTGTCCAGCCACCTGATGAGCGAGATGGCGCAGACCGCCGACCGCGTGGTCGTGCTCGGCCGCGGCAAGGTCCTGGCCGACGCCCCGATCGCCGAGTTCGTCGCCGGTGGGGGAGTCGCACCGGGCGCCGCTGGCGGTGGCAGCCGGGTCATCGTCCGGACGCCGTCGCCCGACCAGCTGTTCCAGGCCATCGGCCCGAACGCGACGGTCACCCCGCGCGAAGACGGCACCTTCCTGGTCGTCGGTCCCGACGCACCGACGGTCGGCAACATCGCCGCCCAGGCCGGCGTCGCACTGCACGAACTCACCCCGACCGGCGCGAGCCTGGAGGAGGCCTACATGGCCCTCACCCGCGACGACGTCGAGTACCGATCGGAGGGCACCCGATGAGCGCCACCACCCCGCCCGTCACCCGGACAAACTCGGCTTCCGTGCCGGACTCGGTCCGCCTGTCGTTCCCGCACCTGGTCCGCAGCGAGTGGATCAAGCTCCGCAGCATCCGGTCGACGATCTGGTGCTTCGCGATCCTGGCCGTGTTGACGATCGGCATGGCCGGGCTGCTCGGCGCCTTCGTCGACCTGCCCGCGAACTCCCCGCAGGACGTCGCGAACGGCAGCTTCGTGAGCATCAACACCACGGGCGTCTCGCTCAGTGCGCTCGTCGTCGGTGTGCTCGGCGTGCTCATCATCACCGGCGAGTACGGCACCGGTCAGGTCCGCTCGACCTTCACCGCTGACCCCCGTCGCACGGGCGTGATCCTCGCGAAGGCGACCGTCCTCGCGCTGACGACCTTCGTCGTGAGCGTGGTGTCGACCTGGATCGGCGTGGTGCTGTCGGCGCTGCTCCTGGCCTCCGACGGCACGAGCCCGCAGATCGGCGACCCGTCGGTGTTCATGCCGATCCTCGGCTCGTCGGTGTACGTGACGCTCCTCGCGCTGCTCGCCTACGGCATCGGGCTGTTCGTCCGGTCCAGCGCCGGTGGCATCGCGATCACGCTCGGCATCCTGCTCGTGTTGCCGGTGATCCTGTCGCTCGTGTCCGGGCTGCTGAACGCCGAGTGGATCGGTGACGTGTTCAAGTTCCTGCCCGACCAGGCCGGCAGCCAGCTGTTCGCGTACCCGTACACCGGTGCGGACGCGGGACCGACGAGCGGCGTGGTCCTGAACGGCTGGGGCGGCTTCGGTGTCCTGGCGGCCGAGGTGGTGGTCGTGGGTGCACTCGCGCTGACGGTCGCACGTCGACGCGACGTCTGACCCGACGCACTTCGCACGCGTTCTGCGACGTCCCACCTGTCGATCGACGGGTGGGACGTCGCTCGTTGCACACGCATCGACTGACCCAGGCGTCGCTAGGCTCGCACCGTGCGACACCTCCCCGCCCTGGTCCTGCCGGCGCTCGCCGTCGTGGCCCTGCTCGCCGGCTGCACCTCGGCGCCGCCCGTCGACGAGCAAGCGCTCGCCAAGTGGAAGACGCAGCAGGAGGCGAGCACCGAGACCGAGGACGCGGTCCTCGGCGTGCTGAGCGCCGACACGACCCCCGGTGACGAGGACCCGGCGCACCTCGAGCCCGGCGTCCGCGTGCAGTTCCCGGACTCGCGGACGATCGACCACCTCGAGTTCTCCTGCTACGGCAACGGGCACATGCGTGGCATCGTGCGGACGGTGCTGCCGGGCGGATCGCAGAGCATCGAACTCGATCCGATGGACTGCCGCGACAGCCCGCACCAGATCGAACTGTCATCGAGCAAGGCCGTCGACAGCGTCGCGTTCAACGACTTCGACAGCGACCGGCCGAGCGCCTGGCGACTCGTCATCTTCGGTCCGGGCCCCTCGGGGGAGTGACTACCGCAGCACCTGGTAGCGGTGCAGCGTGACCCCGTTGTGGTACTCCCGCTGCTCGAGCAGGTCCAGCAGCACCGGCGGTCGCACGCCCGTCGCCGGCGGGTCGAACAGCGGCCGACCGGCGCCGAGCACCGCGGGGTGCGTGTAGAGCAACAGCTCGTCGAGCAGCCCCGCGTCGAGCAACTGCGTCGCGAGGTTCGGGCCGCCGACGCCGATGTCGCCCTCGGACTCCTCGCGCAGGACGGCGAGCTGCGCGATGGCGTCGTCGCCCCCGATGATCCGGGTGTTGTGGTCGGCGCTGGTCCGGGTGCGCGAGACCAGGACCTTCGGCTGGTCGGTCCAGACCTCGCCGTACTCGCGCATGAACGCCGGCATCGACTCGTCGGCGCGGGCGTCCGGCCAGAACGGGTCCATCATGTCGCGGACGACCCGCCCCTCGACGGACAAGGTCATCGCGGCGGCGCGGGCGTTGAACTCACGGTGCAGCGGCTCGTCGATCCGCATCCACTCGGGTCCCTCGACGTCGCCGAGTTCACCCTCGTCGCGCTCGACGAAGCCGTCGATCGACACGTTCATCCAGTACACGAACCTCGCGGGCATCGCTGACTCCTTCGTCGACCGGAACGTTGCGGCCGAGCGTACGCTCGCCCGTCAGCACCTCGGCAATGAGATCCCTCCCTTCCGTACATCCGCGCATCATGATCCTCAGTGGCGAGGAACGACGATGGAGCTCGACCCGAACGACTACCGCAGGGCATTGCAAAGCGCGTCGGAGCACGCACTGGACTGGATCTCGAGTCTCCCGGAGCGCCCGGTCCGGCCGGAGCTCGACGTCGGCGGGCTGCTCGCGTCGATCGACCGTCCCCTCCCCGAGAACGGCTCCGACGCAGCTGCCGTGGTCGACGAACTGGCCGCGCTCGCTGCTCCAGGACTCATGGCGATGCCGTCGGGACGGTTCTTCGGCTGGGTCATCGGCGGAACCCTGCCAGCGGCCATGGGCGCCGACTGGCTGGTGAGCGCATGGGACCAGAACGCGGCCATGCGGTACCCGACCCCGGCAACCGCCGCCCTGGAGCAGGTCGCCGGAAGCTGGTTGCTGGACGTGCTGGGGTTGCCGTCGGAGTCGGACGTCGGGTTCACGACCGGCGCGACCATGGCGAACTGGACCGGTCTCGCCGCTGCCAGGGCCTGGGTGCTGGACCGAGCCGATTGGGACGTCAACGCCGACGGGCTCGCGGGAGCGCCACGTGTCACCGTCCTCGTCGGCGCTGAACGGCACACCTCACTCGACCTCGCGCTCCGCTACCTCGGGCTCGGCACCCCGACGATCGTCGACGCGGACGATCAGGGACGGATCCTCGTGGAGGATCTGCGCGCGCACCTGCACGAGGTCGACGGGCCCGTGATCGTCTGCCTCCAGGCCGGAAACCTGCACTCCGGCGCGTTCGACCCGATGCGGTCCGCCATCCGGGTCGCACACGAGCACGGGGCCTGGGTGCACGTGGACGGCGCGTTCGGACTGTGGGCTGCTGCGAGTCCGACCCTCCGCGAGGCGCTCGACGGCATCGAAACGGCCGACTCGTGGGCGACCGACGCGCACAAGACGCTCAACGTCCCGTACGACTGCGGCGTGGCGATCGTGTCTCGTCCTTCTGTCACCCGGGCGGCGCTCGGTACCCAGACGGCGTACCTGATCCGCGATTCCGCCGACGTCTCCGAACCGTTCGACCTGGTGCCCGAGATGTCGCGGCGCGCACGTGGTGTCCCGGTCTGGGCGGCGCTGCGGCAACTCGGCCGGAACGGCGTCGCGGAGCTCGTCGACCGACTCGTCGAGAACGCGCGGGCGCTTGCGGACGGCCTCCGGGAGATCTCCGACGTGCACATCGTGAACGACGTCGCATTCACCCAGGTCTGCGTGACGTTCGGCTCGGACGAGCAGACCCGGGCCGTCACCGCTCGCCTGATCGACGAGGGTGCGGTGTGGATGTCCGGCTCACGATGGCGTGGCGAGGAAGTCCTCCGCATCTCCGTCAGCAACTGGTCGACGGACGCGGCCGATGTCCGGTTCTCGATCGAGGCCGTCCGACGCGCCATCGCAGGGTGATCGACCACCTTCCGGCCCGGTCCGCTGCCCGCGAGCGTACGCTCGCGCACGCAGCCCTTCCTCGACGATGAGAGCAGGACCCCGTGCGCCGAACAGTCGCAACCATCCTCGCCGTCGCGACGCTCACGGCGGTCGCGGCCACGGGCCTCCCGGTCGGCCCCGCCGCAGCGTCCACGCCCGTGGCGGACCGGACCACCGGACACAGCGGCTCGGGACACGCAGCGGCGGCGCCGACCCACCGGAACCCGGTCGCGCTCAGCCTGCCCGACGGCGAGACGGCGGCGAGCTGCGCCGACCCGACCGCGATCCGCGGCGTCGGGCGCGACCGCAACTGGTACCTGTACTGCACGACCGACGCGTTGACGGCGACGGAGCAGAACGCCGACGGGTCGCTCGTGCAGCACGGTGTGCCGACCTACCGGTCGACGGACCTGACGCACTGGACGTACGTGAACGACGCATTCCCGACGCGACCGGCGTGGGTGGGGTCCGCCAACGGGATCTGGGCGCCGGACGTCGTGTACCGCGCGGGCGACCGTGGTCGCCCGGGCACCTGGTACCTGTACTACGCCGCGTCCGACACGCCCTCGGCATCGGCATCGGCACCGACCGGTGGGGGATCCGCGGTCGGCGTCGCGACGAGCTCGAGTCCGACCGGTCCGTGGACGGACTCCGGCGGCCCGGTCGTGGCACCGCAGACCGCCGCGAACGGCACCGGGGCGCGCTGGGCGTTCGACCCCGAGGTCATCACCGACAAGGGCACCACGTACCTGTACTTCGGCAGCTACTTCGGCGGCGTCAACGTCCGCACGCTCAGCGCCGACGGACTCCGCTCCGACCCCGCGAGCGAACGGCAGATCGCGATCGACAACCGGTACGAGGGCGCCTACCTGATGCGCCACGACGGCTGGTGGTACTTCACGGGCTCCGCCACGAACTGCTGCAACGGCGCCCTGACCGGGTACGGCGTCTTCGTCGCCCGGTCGCGCAGCCCCCTCGGGCCCTTCACCGACCGGGACGGTGTCGCGATCACGAGCACCCGGGTCGGCGGGACACCCCTGCTCGCGCAGAACGGAAACCGCTGGGTCGGCACCGGGCACAACACGGTGGTCACCGACCTCGCCGGCCAGGACTGGATCATCTACCACGCGGTCGACCGCGGCGACCCGTACTACGCCGGGCAGCCGACGTACACGAAGCGGCCGGCGCTCATCGACCCGCTCGACTGGCGGAACGGCTGGCCCGTCGTGCGGGGCGGAGCGGGGCCGTCCGACACGGTGCAGCCGGGGCCGGTCGCACAGCCGGGGCAGCGTGCGACCTACCGGGCGACCACTGCACCGGTCGACGTTCCCGGACGGACCATCCGCGCGCTGTCGACGTCGTTCGACGGGACCACGCTCCCCACGGCGCTCCGCTGGACCCGCGAACCCGACCGCTCGACCTGGACCGTCGGCGGCGGCACGTTCCGCTGGCAGACACAGGACGCCGACATCCACCCGCCGGCGACGCCACTCGCCTCGGTCCTGTCCGAACCGGCGCCGCGGGGCGACTACGTGCTGCAGACCACCGTCGCGGTGGACACCCCCGCCACCGGCGACGGCGTGAACTACGTGCAGGGCGGACTGATCGTGTGGGGTGACGACGGCGACTACGTCCGGCTGACGTCGAACTCGATCTTCAACACCCGGCAGACGGAGTTCGGCAAGCAGGTGTCCGGGCAACCGGCCGGGGCGCCGAGCTACGGCAACATGGTCGTCGGACCGGTCGGGGACACCACCACGCTCCGGATCGTGCACCGGGTCGTCGGCGGGGATCACCGGTACACCGCCTACACGAGCGTCGACGGGCGGCACTTCGTCCGCGGTGGGACCTGGACGGCAGACCTCGGCAGCTCGCCGAGGGTCGGGCTCATCTCGCTCGGCGGTGCCGGGTTCACGAGCACGTTCGAGGACCTGCGGGTGTGCACGGTGGCGACGCACCGGCGGTGACGGACGCGTGGCCGCGTCGACGACGCGGGTGCGGCTCGCGTGGATGACCGGAGAAGGACGGGAGGCACGGTGCCAGCTGGCACCGTGCCTCCCGTCGTTCCGTCCTCGCCGCTCAGGCGACAGTCGTGTTCAGCGACAGTCCTGCTCAGCGCACCTGCGGCTCGTCGATCGCCCAGTACCAGTCGTTGTCGGCGTTGGTGAGCGCCCACTGGACGCGGACCTGCTTCGCACCCGACGGCACCGTGACGGGGACCGACGCGACCTGCGCGATCTGGTCGGTCGTGTACGACGCGACCTGCCGGAACGCGCCACCGTCGAAGGAGACGAGGACGGTGGCCTGCTGCGTGCCCTCCTGGCGGTAGTGGTTGCCGAACGACACGGTCGCGCTGGTCTTGCCCGCGACCGAGTACGGCTGCGAGGTGATGCGGCTCGAGAACGTGCCGGTGTGGGTCTTGTCGGCCCACTCGTCGGAGTCGGCGACGGCGAAGACACCGCGTTCGCGGACGTTGGCCTCGCGGGTCTGGTCGCGCTGCGACTGCGTCCAGAAGTCGTCGTCGGTCAGGGTCCAGCCGGCCCACTCGGTGACGCCGCCGGTGCCCATGCCGGTGTTGTCGACGCTCCAGCCGGTCGGCATGCTCTTCGTCCAGCCGAGCGTCGAGGCCGGGATCCCGGTCTCGTCGACGCGGGGCTTCAGCGCGCCGACCATCGTGTCGAACGGGTCGGTCGACGCGGTCGCGAGGGGGCGGCCGTCGAGCTCGGCGGGGCGGGCGACGCCGAAGGTCGCGAGGACGTCGGCGGCGATGTCGACGTTCTTCGGGCGGATCGCCGGGGTCTGCTTCGTGATGCCGGGGCCGGTCTTGATGATGAACGCCGAGCGCTCGGCCGGGGTGCTGCCGCCGTGGCCGCCGGCGTCGGTGTGCCCGTGGTCGGCGGTCACGATGAACGACCACTGCTCCGACGAGTACGTCGAGCGGGCCCGCACCGCCGCCTGCAGCCGCCCGACGTACCCGTCGACCTCGCTGATGGCGTCGAGGTACTGCTGCGACGCCGCACCGTACGAGTGGCCGGCGTGGTCGACGTCGTCGAAGTGCACGAACGAGGCGTTCGGGCCGGTCGACCGCAGCGTCGACACGGCGTTGGCGGCCGCGTCGGCGTCGCTCGTGGCGGCGTACCGCTTGTCCACCGTACCGATGAGCGGCGTGCCGACCGAACCGTCGACGATCGGGTTCCAGCTGGCATCGGCGTACGTGGTGAGGGCGCTGTTCGCACGTTCGAGCCGGGTCAGGAAGTCGGGGTACTCCGTGATGTCGCTCGTGGTGCCCCACGTGTTGCTGAGCACCTTGTGCTTGTCCGGCCAGACGCCGGTCAGGTTCGTCGCCCAGCCGGGGCCGGACAGTGTCTGCGCCATCGGGGCGGCGTACAGCCAGGTCTTCGAGGAGTACCCGGACGCGATCATCGCGTCGAGGTTGGGGGCGTCCGCCGCGGCGATGCGGTCGAACAACGCGCCGTCGATGCCGATGACGACGACGTGGTTGCTGCTGGCGGCGGCGGCTGCGGCCGGGGTCGCTGCGGTGGCGGCGGGTGCTGCGGCGATGCCGGTGGCGAGGCCGCTCGCCGCCAGTGCGATCGCGGTCGCGGCGATGGGGATGGTCCTGGGGATGCGCACGGTCGAGGCCCTTCTCGAGGTCGGTGGAGTGGCCAGCCCATCGGCGCGGCGTGGCCTGGGGCGTGCGAGCCGGGAGCGCGGGGACGAACGCGTGGTGAATCGCAGACGCACCTGTCCGGACAGGCTGGATCGTCGTTCGCCGCCCGTGCTACGGTCCTGTCGACAGCGCCTAGGGTTCCGGGACTCACGTCCGACTGGTCCGAGCGGCGCCACGGCCCGCCACCGAACGCGGAACGTCATCTGAACGGACAAAAGCCTGGAGGACCTCGCTCGTCGCGCCGCGCGTCGAGCAGAAGGTCCTGCCCGTGACTCCGTTCGCCGTCCTCCTCGTCCTCTCCGCCGCCGTCGCGCACGCTGCCTGGAACGTCATCGCCCACGGCGTGAGCCGGATCGGGCTGCCGTTCCTGTGGCTCGGCGCGGTGTCGAGCGTCGTCGTGTGGATCGGGGTGGTGCCGTTCACCGGTGGGCTCGGCACGGGGAGCCTGTCCGGCTTCCTGGTCGGCATCGTCGTGTCCGGGCTGCTGCACGTGGCGTACATGCTCGTGCTGCAGCGCGGGTACCGGGTCGGACAGCTGTCCACGGTGTACGCGACCGCACGGGGGACCGGCCCGACGATCAGCGTCGTCCTCGCGATCACCCTGCTCGGGGAGCGACCGTCGTGGTGGGCGCTGGCGGGCGGCCTGCTGGTGCTCGTCGGGGTCGTGGCCGTCGGACTCGCCGACCGGGGGACGGGGCCCACTGCTCGAGCCCTGCCACGCCGTCGGCTCGACCCCGGCATCGTCGCCGGGCTGCTCACCGGTGTGGCCATCGCTGCGTACACGATCTGGGACGCGCACCTGGTGCGCGGCGGCGTCGCACCGGTCGCCTTCATGGTGGGCTGCACGGCGGTCGAGATCGTGCTGTTCGGCGCAGCCCTCGGCCCGCGCCGGCGCGAGGTCCTGCCGGTCCTCCGTGCGCACTGGGGCCGGGTGCTGGCGTTCGGGGTGCTCTCGCCGCTGTCGTACATCCTGGTGCTCGTCGCGATCACGATCGCACCGGTCGCGCTCGTGGCCCCGATGCGCGAGGTCAGCGTGGTGCTCGTGAGCGTGTTCGGCGTCGTGGTGCTGCGCGAGGGGCGGGCCGGGACACGGATCGCGGCGTCGGTCGTCGTGCTCGCCGGGATCGCCCTGCTGGCGGTCTGAGGGCGGACCCTCCCGCGCCGGCAGGGGAGACCTGTCCGGACAGGTGCCTGTCGTGTTCACCTGCCGGTCACCCTCGGTGCACCGGTTGGGCACGGCGCGCAACCTGTCGGATGCCACAGTTGCGGCGTCCCGAGCGGACGGCGGACCCCGCCCCGCTGCGGACCCCCGCCCCGCCGCCCGAAAGGTCACCATGCCCATCACCGCCCTCAAGCCGCTGGCCGCCATGGCCGGCGCCCTCGTGCTCGCCGCGACGCTCAGCTCCTGCTCGGCGGGTTCCACGGCCGCCGCCGGCAGCGACGAGACGTCGACCGCGACGAAGTACGCCGCGGACGAGAACACGATCGTGTTCGGCGTCGTGCCCGACTCGGTGGACACCGAGACCAACTACCAGCCGCTGATGGACTACATCGCGAAGGAGTCCGGCAAGAAGGTCGAGTACCACGAGTCGACCGACTACGCCGCGCTCATCGAGGCGTCGGTCGCCGGCAAGATCGACGTCGCGTCGTTCTCCGGCTTCACCTACGTGACGGCGAAGAACAACGGCGCGAAGATCACGCCCGTCTCGTCGATCATCACGGCCGAGGGACAGAAGCCCGGCTACTACTCCGAGGCGATCGTGCCGAAGGGCAGTGACATCACCTCGCTCGAGGACTTCAAGGGCAAGAAGGTCTGCTTCGTCGACCCGTCCTCGACCTCCGGCTACCTGTTCCCGAGCTACAACCTGCTGAAGGCCGACATCGACCCCACCAAGGACGTCACCCCGGTCTTCGCCGGCAAGCACGACGTCAGCGTCCAGAAGGTCGCGGCCGGCACCGAGTGCGAGGCCGGCTTCGCCGAGGACAGTGAGGTCGAGAAGAACAAGGACGTCACGGTCATCGCGAAGACCATGGTGCCCGGCGCCCCGATCGTCGTCTCCGACACCCTGCCGCAGGCCGAGAAGGACACCCTGACGAAGGCGCTCGCCGACGTCACGATCGACGACATCATCGCCGCCGGCGTGACGAGTGCCGACAGCGACGGCTTCCGCAGCGTGTTCTACGGCACGAAGCCGGTCGACGACGGGTACTACGACCTGATCCGCGACATCTGCAAGACCACGAAGTCGACCACCTGCCAGGCCTGACCCCGGCACCCCCGGAGCCCGGACAGCGCGAGGAGAAGCACGCATGACGCACGACGACCCCGCGGTGGAGATCACCGCACTCACGAAGCGCTTCGGTGACACGACCGCGCTCCGGGACGTGTCCCTGACCGTCCGACCGGGCGAGGTCGTCGTCCTCCTCGGGCTGTCCGGGTCCGGCAAGTCCACGCTGCTCCGGCACGTGGACGCCCTCGAACTGCCCACCTCCGGCACCGTCCGGGTCGGCGGCACGACCGTGCACGACCTGTCCGGCCGGAGGCTCCGCGAGCTGCGCCGACAGGTCGGGTTCGTGTTCCAGCAGTTCGAGCTCGTCCCCGCGCTGACCGTGCTCGAGAACGTCCTGACCGGGGCGCTCGCCACCCTGCGCGGCCCGCGGCTCGGGCTGTGGTCCTACCCCCGTCGGCTGCGGCACCGAGCGCTCGTGCACCTGGACCGCGTCGGGCTGCTCGATCGTGCCTACCAGCGCGCGGACACCCTGTCGGGCGGGCAGCAGCAGCGCGTCGCGATCGCCCGGGCGCTCATGCAGGACCCGTCGGTCCTGCTCGCCGACGAACCCGTCGCGTCGCTCGACCCGGAGTCGAGCGGCCAGGTGATGGCGCTCATCCGCGAGATCGCCGCCGAGCGGGGCCTGACGGTCCTGTGCAGCCTGCACCAGGTCGACCTCGCACTGTCCTGGGCCGACCGGATCATCGGACTCCGGCACGGTGAGGTCGTCCTCGACACCCGCACCGAGGGGCTCGGCAAGGCGCAGGTCATGGAGATCTACGGCCAGGTCGCGACGTCGACCGACGAGTTCGCGGCCGTCGAGGCGCTGCACGACACCGTGGACGCCACGAGCGGACTGCCAGCGTGACCGCCGTCACCGAGCGGCCCGTCGTCCGCACCCACCGTTCGCCCGAGCAGGCCGTCGCCGCAGCACCGCGCCGACGCGTCTCGCCCGAGCGCGTCGCCGCCGGCCTGACACTCGTCGTCCTGGCCGTGCTGGCGTGCGTCGCCCTGGCCCGGATCGACATCTCGGTGCCGAACATGATCGCGTCGTGGTCGAACGCGGAGCACTTCTTCCAGCGCGTCGGCACCGTCCGGTTCCCGGCCGCCGCGACGCTGTTGCAGCAGACCGCGCTCACCGTGGGGCTCGTGCTGCTCGGAACCCTGCTCGCCGCGGTGCTGAGCGTCCCCGTCGCCTACCTCGCCGCGGGCAACACCAGCCCGGGCCGCGGGTGGATCGCCGCCGCGCGGTTCGTGAGCGTCCTGACCCGCGCGATCCCGGACGTCGTCCTCGCGATGGTGTTCGTGCTGATGTTCACGATCGGCCCGCTGCCCGGCATCCTCGCCATCGGCATCCACTCGATCGGCATGATCTCGAAGCTCTTCGCCGACGCCATCGAGCAGATCGACGAAGGGCCCCGCACCGCGATCCGCGCCACCGGGGGCAACCGCCTGCAGCAGTTCACGGCCGGCGTGCTGCCGCAGGTGCTGCCGTCGTGGGTCGCGACGATCCTGCACCGCAACGACATCAACCTGCGGGGTTCGGTGATCCTCGGGTACGTCGGCATCGTCGGCCTGGGCCGCGAGATGTCGTTCGCGTTCAAGTCCCTCGACTACTCGCTCGGCATCGGGTACGCGATCGTCATCTTCGCGCTGTGCGTGCTCATGGAGATCGTGTCGAGCTCGGTCCGGGCCGCGATGCTCGGCGTCGCTCCGGCCGGCCGGGGGATCGGCGCGAGCGCCATCCGTGCGGGCATGCGCCGCCGCCAGGCCAGCGGCACCCGGAGCCAGCGCAACAGCGCCACGGCCGAGCCCCGCGCCACGGCCGAGCCCCGCGCCACGGCCGAGCCCCGCGCCGCCGCACGCTTCGCCACCCCCGACGACGCCCTCCGCCGCCCCTGGACCGCCGCGCGGGTCCGCACCACCGTGTGGTCCTGGGTCGCGGTCCTGGTCGTCATCGGCAGCGTCGTGGTGTGCGACATCGCCTGGGGCGACCTCGCCACCGTGTGGGGCAAGATCCCGCCGGTCGCCGCCCAGTTCTGGCCGCCGTCGTTCGGCAGCTACGGCGCCGGCGTGATGTTCTCCGCGATGTTCGACACCGTCGCCATCGCACTCGCGGCCACCCTGCTCGCGCTCGTGTTCTCGATGGTGATCGGCTCGTTCGCGGCCCGCAACGTCGCACCGACCCGCGGCGTCCGGACCGGCGCCCGGTTCCTGCTCGTCGTCGTGCGCGGGATCCCGGAGACGATCCTGGCGGTGGTGCTCATCGTCATCACCGGCCTCGGCGCCCAGGCCGGCACCCTCGCGCTCGCGTTCGGCGGCATCGGCCTGCTCGGCAAGCTCGTCGCCGACTCGCTGGAAGAGGTCCAGCCCGGCCCGGAACGCGCCCTCACCGCCACCGGTGCGACCCGGTTCCAGCGGTACGCCGGCGCGACGGTGCCGCAGGGCATCCGGGCGATGATCGGTCACACGTTCTACCTCGTCGACACGAACATCCGCGCGGCGACCATCCTCGGCATCGTCGGTGGTGGTGGGATCGGCTACTACCTGCTCAACGCCGCGCAGGGCTCGAACTACGCCTCGGTCACCGGGATCGTGCTGATGATCCTGGTCACGGTGCTCGTGGTCGAGGGCATCGCCATGTGGATGCGGAGGGTCTTCCGGTGAGCACGACGACAACGACAGTCACGACGGCCAGCACCGAGCGCGTCGACGTCCTCGTCGTCGGCGCCGGCATCGTCGGCCTCGGCGTCGCCTACGAGGCGATGCTCCGCGGCGCACGGGTCGCCGTCGTCGACCGGGCCGCCGGCGTCGTCGGTGCGAGCGTCCGCAACTTCGGGCACGCCTGCATCACCCCGCAGACGGGCGAGGCCGCCGGGTACGCCCAGGAGGCCCGCCACCGGTGGCTCACGCTGGCTCCGCTCGCCGGGTTCACGGCTCGAGAGCGCGGGGCGCACGTCGTCGCGCGCCGTCCGGAAGAGCTCGCGGTGCTCGAGGAGTACCGCGCCACGGGCGCGGACGTCCGCCTGCTCGACGGGTCCGCGATCGCGGCCGCCGTGCCGGTGGACCCCGCCACGGCCAGCGGGGGAGCGCACCTCGCGCAGGACCTGCAGGTCGACCCCCGGGAGGCCGCACCCGCCATCGCCGCCTGGCTCGCCACCCAGGGGGTCCGGTTCCACTGGCGCACCGCTGCGCTCGGGATCGAGACCGGCGCGGTCCGCACGGCGCGCGGCACCATCGAGGCCGACCGCATCGTCGTCTGCACGAACCACGACGTCGACCAGCTGTTCCCGGCCCTCGCCGAGGCGGCCGGGGTCGTCCGGTGCCGACTGCACATGCTCCGCGCCGCGATCCCGCTGGCCTTCCCGCTCGCGACGCCGCTGCTCACCGGGTGGTCGCTGCTCCGGTACTCCGGGTTCGCGGCGATGCCGAGTGCCGAGGCCCTCCGGTCCGCCCTGGCGGCGTCGCTGCCCGACGGCATCCGCTGGGACCTCAACCAGATGTACACGTCGCCGCCGGACGGCAGCGTCATCGTCGGGGACACCCACGAGCGTGAGATCGACGCTCCACCGTTCCAGGACGAGGACGGCTTCCGGCTGCTCGTCGCCGAGACCGAGCGGCTGTTCGGCGCATCGCTCCGCGTGCTCGACCGGTGGCAGGGCGTCTACGCGTCCTCGCCCCGGCAGGAGTTCCTCGTCGAGCACCCGCTGCCGGGCGTCGACGTCGTCACGGTGACGACGGGCATCGGCATGACCACCGGTCTCGGCCTGGCACCGTCGGTGCTCGACGCCGTACCCGGGCAGCACCAGGATCAGGTGCGCGCCAGCACCCGCTGACCGGCGACCCACACCCCGACGACGCGCTCGCCACGGACCGCGACGACGTCCGCACGGTGTCCGGGTGTCAGGGAGCCGCGGTCGTCGAGACCGGTGTGCCGCGCCGGTGCCGTGGTGACGGTCCGGACGAGGTGGTCGAAGGGCGCGACCCCGGCTGCCGCGGCGGCACGCAGCCCGGGGAGCAGCGAGCCGAGGTGGTAGTCGGACGTGACGACGTCGGCGTGCCCGGCGACGAGTGCCGACCGAGCCGAGGGTCCGGACCCGTGCGAGCCACCGCGCCACAGGTTCGGCGCACCGACCACGACGCCGAGCCCTTCGGCGGTGGCCGTCTCCGCAGCGTCCGACGTCACCGGGAACTCCGAGATGCCGGCGCCGAGGCGTGCCGCGGTCTGCACGGCCTCGGCCGAGTCGTCGTCGTGCGCGGCGAGCACGACACCGGCTGCGCGAGCGACCGCGGCGATGCGCTCGCGGCGACCCGGGACCCCGGCGGCTCCGCGGCGGAACCGGTCGAGGCGTGCATCGAGTTCGTCGTCGCCGAGTCGGTCCAGCGCCCGGTAGGCGCGACGCCACCCCGCCTCGTCCGGGTACTGCCCGCGGCCCGGCGTGTGGTCCATGTACGAGACGAGTCCGATGCGCGCCGGGGCACCGGCGACGAGCCGCTCGAGCGCGTCCACGGTGCCGTCGTCCGTCACGTCGACGCGCAGGTGCACGCGGACGTCGATCGGCAGCGGCGTGGTCGCGAGGGCGTCGAGCACAGCGGCCGCGTGCTCCGCGCTCCGGGTCGGCACGGTGTCGGGCTCGATCGAGCAGCACAGGAACGCCGTGGTCACGCCGGCGAGCAGCGCATCGGCGGCGAAGGCATCGAGGGCGTGCGGCAGCGGGACGCCGACGCCGGGGCGTGGCTGCTCGAACCGGGCGAGGGAGTCGGCGTGCACGTCGACGAACCCGGGCAGCAGCTCGACGTCGCCGAGGTCGACCACGTCGTCGTCGGGCTGCGATGCGACGACGACACCGTCCCGCACGTGCAGGACGGTGTCGTCGGTGCCCGCGCCGAGGTGGACACGGGCGGCGCGGTACGTCGTCATCCGACCAGCATGCTGGACGGCACGACCGCGCGGCGCAGGTACCCGGCCGACGGCGGGGTCACGACGGCGTGGTCGACGCCCTCGAGTCCGACGGCGGGTTCGACCAGGTCGGCGAACGGCAGGTCGGTCGACGCCAGGAAGTCCACCGCGGTGGCGAGGTGCCGGGGTGCGTAGTTGTGCACGCCGACGATCCGGAGCAGCCCCCGCACGATGCGCTCGGGGTCGAGCGACACCGGGCGGCTCGACGACACCGCGCCGACGAGGACGGCCGTGCCGCCGACGTCGAGGGAGTCCACCGCGGTCTCGACGGCGTCCGGGTAGCCGGACAGCTCGATCGCGACGTCGACAGCAGTCACCGGCTCGCCCGGCGACACCGCAGCGTCCGCGCCGAAGCACACGGCCAGGGCACGTCGCCGGGCGTTGGGGTCCGAGACGACGACGGTGGCCCCGGCGGCGACGGCCATCGCGACCGCCGTGACCCCGAGCATGCCCGCACCCGTCACGAGGACCCGAGCCCCGGCGAGCGGGCGGTCCACCGCGTCGAGTGCTGCGGCGACGGTGGCCGTGGCACACGCGGCCGGGGCGGCGACCACGGCCGGCAGGTGCTCGGGCACGACTGCGATCGCGGTGCCGGGCAGCAGGACGCAGTGCGTCGCGAACCCGCCGTTGAGGAGCCAGTCGGCGGTCGACGCCTCGTGACCGTACTTCCGCAGGGACCGGCACTTCTGCGGCAGCCCGGCACGGCACCGGTCGCACGTGCCGCACGACGCCGCGACCGACCAGACGACCCGGTCACCGAGGGCGACGGGGACGCCGGCGACGGTGGTCGGCACCGACCCCGGGGCGATCGCGACGACGTGGCCGACCTGCTCGTGCCCGAGGACGCTCGGAGTCGGTCCGGCGCGGTGCCCGAGGGCCGTGTGCAGGTCACTGCCGCACACCGTCGCCGCCTCGATCGCGACCAGGACGGACCCGTCGGGCATCGGCAGCGCACCGGCGTGCTCCTCGACCGTGACCGGGTGCCCGATGCCGTGCCAGAGCGCGTACCGGGCGTCGACGTCGGTCACCGCGCCACGGCGCTGAACTCGTCGGCGCGCGGCGCGTCGGTCCCGAGCGCGGCCGCGTCGAGTCCGGCGAGCAGTGCGGGCAGGTCGACGACGGAGTCGAGCACGTGCGTGTGCGGCACGGTGGCGAAGTCGGCGTCCTGGTGGGTCCCGGTCCGGACACCGGCGACGACCGACGCCCCGGCACGGCTTCCCGTCAGCAGGTCGGCCACGGTGTCACCGACGACGGCGACCTGGCGCACGTCGTCGGTCTGCGTGCGCAGCACGGCGGTCAGGACCATGTCCGGGTACGGACGGCCACGACCGGCGTCGGCCGGCGACAGCGCGAGGTCGACCCGTTCCTGCCAGCCGAGCGCGTCGAGCACGGCGTCGCGGGTCACTGGGCTGAACCCCGTCGTCAACGCGACCTTCGTGCCGGACGCGCGCAGGGCCTCCAGGACGTCCACCGCACCGTCGACGGGCCGGACGCCGCGTCCCACCGTCGCCGCGTAGGCACGCTCGAAGGCGGCGTTCGCCGCCTCGGCCCGCACGGCGTCACCGTCGAACAGGGCCGTGAACACGGCGATCTTCGACTGCCCCATGGTGTCGAGCGCGTACTGCACGGCGTGGTCGTGCGCAGCCGTGCCGGGCTCGAGGCCGACGTCGGTGAGGGCGGTGCGGAAGGCGTCGACGACGACACCGCCGTCGTGCACGGTGGTCCCTGCCATGTCGAGGCAGACGAGCGAGATCATGGGGCTCCTGTGGTCCGGTCACCCGCGGTTGCGGGCTGTCTCCCGCGAGAGCGGGGCTGCCCACAGCGTCCGAGGAACCGATGACCACCATCCGGTCCGCAGGTGTCCGGCAGGTGAACAGCGCCGGGAGCCTGCAGCGCTCCTGTCCGGACAGGTGTGCGACGGGCCCGCCACCTCGGTTACAGTCCGCAGCGTGCCGGAAACGCGTTACCTCGAGATCGCGGCGGAGCTCGAAGCCGAGCTCGCCGATGCCGTCGTCGGCACCCGGGTCGCCAGCGAGGCCGAACTCGCCGCACGCTTCGGCGTCGGCCGCTCCGCCGCCCGCGCCGCCCTGCAGCACCTGCAGCGCCGCAACCGGATCCGCCGGGTCAAGGGCGTCGGCAGCTTCGTCGCACGGCGCATCGACTACCGGATCGGCTCAGACGCCGCGCCGTCGTGGAGCCGCACCGTGCGCGACGCCGGGGGAGAACCCTCGAGCGTCACACTGTCCTGCGCCCTCGCCCCGGTGCCCGCATCCGTCGCGCCGCACCTCGGGCTCGAACCCGGAGCGCCGTGCCACCGGCTGACCCGGCGCTCACTCGTCGACGGCCTTCCCGCCGCGTGGGGCGTCGAGTGGGTGCCCCGCACGGTCGTCCCCGAACTCGGACAGGCGCTGCGGGTGCGGAACTCGCTCTACGACGTGCTGCGCGAGGCCGCCGGCGCCGAGCCCGTCCGCCGGTGGGTGCGCGCCGGTGCCGACGTGGTCACCGACGAGGTCGCCCGGCACCTCGACCTCGACGAGGTCACCCTCGGGTGGTTCATCGAGAGCTGCACCGTCGACGCCGGCACCGGGCGGCCGCTCCTGGTGAGCGAGCGCTGGATCCGGGCCGACGCGATGCGGGTGCTGTTCGAGAGCGGGCCGACGGGCTGACGCGTCGGCGCCGTTCAGCCGGAGAACGCCGCGGGCCCCCACGATCCCCGTCGGGATGGGAGGATGCACCGACGCCTGCCCGCACCGAGAACGAGGTTCGATGAGTCCGACCGAGGACACCCAGTCCGCGGCCCCACTGCTCGACGGGCGCTACCGACTCGAACACGCCATCGGCCAGGGCGGCATGTCCGTCGTGTACCGCGGCATCGACGAGAGCCTGCACCGCCCCGTCGCCGTCAAGGTGTTCCACGCCGGCACGGTCGACATCGCCCGGCAAGAGGCCGAACTCGGCGTGCTCGCCTCGCTCGAGCACCACAACCTGGTCAGCCTGCTCGACACCGGCGTCGTCACCGGCCACGACGGCACCCACCAGCGGTACCTCGTGATGGCGCTGGTCGTCGGCCAGGACCTCGAGGAACGCCTCGCCGTCGGCCCGCTCGCCTCCCGCCACATCGCCGAGATCGGCTACGACATGGCCGAGGCGCTGCACTACATCCACAGCCACGGCGTCGTGCACCGCGACATCAAGCCGTCGAACATCCTGCTCGTCGACTACGGCCACGACTCCGACCGTGCCCGCGCGCGGCTCACCGACTTCGGCATCGCGCTCGCCGCGGGCGTCGAACGCATGACCGCCGACGGCGTCACCACCGGCACCGCCGCCTACCTGAGCCCCGAGCAGGCCCGCGGCGGCGACGTCGGGAGCCCGAGTGACGTCTACTCGCTCGGCCTCGTGCTGCTGCAGTGCTTCACCCGCCGCCGCGAGTTCCCCGGCTCGCTCGTCGAGTCCGCGGTCGCCCGCCTGTCCCGCGACCCAGTGGTGCCCGAGCCACTGCCCGAGCACTGGAAGCAGCTGCTCCGTGCGATGACCGCGCAGGACCCGGCCGCACGCCCCGCCGGCGCCGAGCTGGTCACGATGCTGCGCGACGTCGTCATGACCGAGACGGCCGGCACCGACCACGTCGTGGACACCACGGCCGCGGCTCCGACCGCCGCTGCCGGTGCGCCGCGAGCCGACGCCGACACGGCCCGCCCGGCGACGCTCGACACCCTGCCCGACGAGGCCCTGCACCGCACCACCGCGATGGCCGCCCGGCTGTTCGACGCGCCCATCGCCCTGGTCGAGGTGCTCGACGAGGACCGTGCCTGGTCGCAGTCGTACATCGCCGAGGGCGTCGACGAAGCAGCGCGCAACATCAACTTCGGCAACGGCTTCGCGCCCGTCGCGGTCCCCGTCGTCATCCCGGACGGGTCGATCCACCCCGACATGCAGCACAGCCCGCTCGTCACCGGCGCGCTCGGCATCCGGTTCTACGTGAGCGTGCCGCTCGTGCGGCACGACGGCGTCCCGATCGGCACCCTCGCGGTGCTCGACACGAAGCCGCGGCAGGCGACCGAGGCCGACCTCGCCAACCTGCACGACCTGGCCGCCCTCGCCGTGACGCAGCTCGAGATCCGGCAGGAGTCGCTCCGCACGACGAGCGACTCCCTGCCGGTCGCGCAGGCGGTCCCGCAGGAGGGCGCGCGGCCCTAGACGGTCGCCGCTGACGGACGGGAGGCCCGGTGCGGGCCCGCCCCGCGCCTCCCGTCCGCCCTACGGTCGCGCCTCGTGCGTCGGTCCCGCCCGCGGACGGCTGCCTGCCTGCCCGCCCGCGTGCCTCCCGCCGGGCTGCTCGCTCGCCCGGTCGGCCTGCTCGCTCGCCCGGTCGGCGCGCGCTGGACGCCGAGCGGGCGAATACCGGGGTTGTGCGCCCCGCGACCCGGGCATTTCGCCCGCTCGCGGTCGCATGCCGCAACTCGCATGCATCCGGTGGAATACGAGTGCTCGTTCGCGCGAGCGGGCGAAATGCCGGGGTGAGGAGCCGGCCGGCCGGGGTATTTCGCCCGTTCGCGGGTTCGGGGGCATTGCGGGTGCGGGAACGGTGGCGCGGTGACACCTGGACGGGAGGTGGCGTGGGCGGCGGCGTCGGCCCTACTGTCGGTTCGTTGCGCGGCAGCGGCCGCCACGGAGGGATTGCACTGTGTTCATGGACCTGTCCGAGTCGCACGTGATTGTGCTCCTGCTGATGCTGGCCCTCGAGGTCCTCGCGCTCGTGCAGGTCTGGCGTGACCGTCGGCGCACGCTCGTGGTCAAGGTCCTCTGGACGCTCGTGATCCTGGCACTGCCGGTCATCGGCGTGCTGGGCTGGGCCGTCAACTGGCTGCTCGGCAAGGCTGCAGAAGCGCTGCAGCGACGGAACGCCTGACCTCCGATCCCGGCTGATCGGGCACTGCCCCTATCGGTTCAGGCCGCGCAGGCGCATGCTGTGCGAGGTAACGGAACCCGAATCCGCAAGTGGTCGAAGCACGATCGACCCGTGGGGAGGGAGCGCCTCTCTGGGCCTCTGTCGAGCGTCGACGCTTCCTTCCTGTCCTGCCCCGCAGCTCGTCCCGCCGCGATTCGGGTGTCGCGACCGGACGGGAGGGACGTCCGCGTCCCCGCGAGCCGGGCACTCACCGTCGCCCGGCTCGTGCAGTTCACTCAGTGAGGGCCGCTGCGTAGGCGCGGACCGAGCGGTGGTAGCGGGGGAGTGTCGGTTCGACGGCCTCGATCGCGACACGGAGCGCCTCGTCGTGACGGCCCGCGCTGTGCAGGGCGAGCGCGAGGAACACCTTCGGCGCGGCACCGGTGGACGGGTGTTCCGGGGCGTCGCGGAGCATCGCGATGGCCTCGTCGACGCGGTCGAGGTTCCGCAGGGTCGAGGCGTGCTGCACGACCATCTGTGCAGCACGGGCGGGATCGACGTCGGCGAGTCCCGCGGCGGTGGCGGCTGCGTAGTGGACGTCGGCCTCGGCCTCGTGGCCGCCGGAGTCGTTCGCGCCGCCGAGCTCGAACGCGCCGAGGGCCGGGTGCGGCGCAGCGTCGGCGAGTTCGCGCATGCGGTCGATGCGCTGCTGGTCGTCGATCGTGTCGTCGGCCCAGAGTGCGGCGACGCGGGCTTCCCAGTCTGCGGTGCTCATCGGTCCAGCGTATTGCCGCGCGGCGTCGCGCCGTCGGCGATCGTCGCGCGGAAGGACCGGACGAGCGGGACGCCGGGGTGCACGAGCGCCGGCGCACGCCAGGCGAGGGCCGAACCGATCGCCGGGTACTCGGCGGCCCGGACGAACCAGGGATCGCGGTGGTCGAGCGCTTCGAGCCGGATCGTCGCAGGCGCTCCCTCGAACACCGCGGACCACTCCACCCAGGCCGCGACCGAGCCGTGCACCGCCGCTTCGCCCTGCGCGTCAGCGGTCCGGACGACCACGTCGGTGCAGTCGGCGAAGCGCCAGAAGAACCCGCCGTACCCGGCACCGATCCGGCCGTTGCTGCCCGGACCGCCGAGGTGTACGACGGCGTCGCCGGGGGTTCGGAACGACGACGACCAGGTCAGTTCCCACCCGGAGTCGACGGCGCGCCAGGCGAGGGTGCGGTCCTCGTGCAGGACGACCGTGTGGTCGGGGCCGCGCCAGACGAGTTCCTGGACCGTGCCGCCACCGTTCGGAGCGGGGTGCTGCTCAGCCCGCACGACGTCGACGCGGCCGTGGTCGTCGCGCCACACGTAGCCCGGACCGTGCACGTAGGTGCGGCCGCCCCAGCAGTTCACGCCGTCGACGTCCGGGATCGCGACCCCGACACCGCAGTGCCAGTCGTGGTCGGCCGGGTGGTGGGCGCTCAGGACGGTGCCGCCGAGGGTCCGCACGGGGTGCAGGTACGGGCGCGGGGACGACGTCGCGATGGTCCCGGAGCCGTCGAGTTCCGTGGCCACCGGGGCCCCGCTGACGCGCAGGACCTGCAGCACCTCGTCGCGGGCGGTGTGGGCCCAGGGCGCGCCGACCTCGGAGAACAACGCTCGTGCGTCGGCGGCGCGGTCGACGATCGCCTCGACGTCGGCGACGAGCGGACGACGGGCAGGCCCCTCGCCCTCCCACGTCACCCAGGGGTGGTCGATGCGGACGGGCTCGGCGACACGGACGGCCTCGAGCACCTCGACGAACGCACCCGTGGAGACCAGGGGGACGAGCAGTTCGTCGCCGCGGGACCGGTGGGCGAGCAGGTTCTCGAGCAGGTCCGTCCGGCCGACGGTCCGGGTGGTGTCGCCGATGGTGACCTCGTCGGCCGTGTAGTGCAGCACGGCGTTCCCGGCGGTGCCGCGGACCCGAACGGTCGGCAGGACCTCGGACGGAGCGCAGAGGGTCAGAGCGGCGGTGGCTTCGAGCCCGGCGCTGGTCGTGACCCGGACGGCCGAGGTGTCGTCGCCTTCGATGTCGTTCGCCCGGAACAGCTCGACCTCGACGCGCCTGACGTCGGACGCCCGACGGCAGCCGACGAGCGCCAGGGCCGTCGCGACCGCGTGGGCGAGCGGGTTCGTCACCACGCCGTCGAGGACGTCGACGCCCTGGACCCGACGCCGTCCGGCCCACGCGGAGCGGTCCCAGTACGCCTGGTTCCTCGTCCACGTGCCGACGGCCGCGGCGGAGCGGACCGGACCGACGAGCGACCCGTCACGGAACGCCGGCAGCGCCTCGGACCCGAGGCTCTGGAACCCGACCTGCACGACGCGGCCGGTGCGCTGCTCGGCGTCGAGCAGGGTGTCGAGCGCGTCGCGGGTGGTCACCGGGGGCTTCTCGAGCAGGACGTCAGCACCGGCCTCGAGGGCAGCGAGCGCCAGCGGCAGGTGCGCGGCGATCGGGGCGGCGATGACGACGACGTCGACCGGGCCGTGGTCGCGCGCTGCGGCGACGTCCGACGCCACCGGTGCGCCGACGTCGGTGGCGGCGCCCAGCGTGGGGTCGACGACGGCGGTCAGCGTGCAGACCCCCACGGCGACGAGCCGGTCGATGTTCGCCCGGTGGTGCAGGCCGTAACCACGCGCACCGACGAGCACCACGCCGGGGAGGGTCATCGAGCGGTGCCGATCACGATGCGCGTCGTGCCGGGGGAGCGCCCGGTGACGTGGACGTGCTCGCCGTCCGGTCGGTCGGTGCCGCCGAGGAACGCGTAGTCCTGTCCGGGCGTGTAGAACGCTGGCTGGGTCGGGCCACCGCCGTTGCCGGCCCCGAAGGACACGGCTTCGTCGCCGACACGGTAGGTGCCGGTCCCCTCGGTGAGGACGGTCTCCCCGGTCGCGGCGTCGGTGCTCACACCGGTGAACCTACCCCCGCCGCGGAAGGTCAGCTGGAGCGACCACGGCACGTCGGCGCCCTCGGTCGTCACGTCGAGCGAGACCGCGTCCGGCGTGGTGGTGACGTCGACCGTCGTGGTGAGGGAGACGATGTCGGCCGCGCGCGCACCGAAGGACATCGACGCCGAGAACCGGCCCTCGTCACCGAGCGTGTACGCGCCGTCGGCGCGTCGAGCCGCAGCGGGCAGGGGCTGGTGGTAGCCGGCGGACACGGTCTCGACGAGTCGGTAGCGCCCGTCGCCGAGGGACTCCAGCGAGGTCGGACGGAAGGGTCCGAGCCCGAAGAACTCCCGCGACAGCCGGACGTCGGACAGCACGACCGCGCCGGCACCGGCGAACACGCGCAGGAACGTGGGGCTGTTCGCCAGGCCCGATCGGACGTGGCCCTGCGACGGCACGTCCGAGCCGGCGAACAGCACGACGCTGCGGTCCTGTTCGCGGACGTGCACGAGCCGGGCGTCGGCGAAGGAGTGCACGGCCGGTTCGAGCGGCGCACCGACGGGCAACGGGCGGGCGAGCAGCGGATCCGTCATCGCGCGGGCCGCGACCGCACCAGGCTGCCACATGTCCGCGACGGCGGCCCGGGCAGCGACGGCGGCGAGGTCGGCGCGGTCGTCGAGCACGGCCAGGTGCCAGAGCAGGGGAGCGAACGCGCCGATGCCGAACGCCTGCGACTGGTCCTGACGGCGGGACTGGACGGTCTCGACGGTGTCGTCGGGCAGCAGCAGCGCGAGGGTGGCGTCGAGGGACAGGCGGACGGGGTCGAGCAGCTCCGGGCGGTCGAGCACCGAGGCGAGGACGAGGAACGACGGGCACGAGACGGCCGCCGCGTAGTTCGGGCTGCGCTCGGACCACAGCCCGTCGGCGTCGATGTCCGCGCCCTCGGCGAGCCACTCCTCGATCCGCTCGACCAGCTCCGGTGCCGGGTGCAGTCGGTGGATCCGGGCGAGCGCGGCCGAGACCTCCCACCGGTGGTTCGGCGTGTGCACGCCACCAGTGAGCAGCGCCGGCGTCGCACGGTGCACGATCTGGTCGAGGTCGTCGGCGAGCACCGCGGCCGCCGGGACCGACGCCCGGTACGGCGCGAGCAGCTCGAGGGCGTCGCAGACGTCGTTCACCGTGAACGCCGAGTCCGGCGGCGACAGCACGTTGTCGCCGCCGACGAACGTGCCGCCGGGGGACTGCCGGGCCGCGAGGTGCCGGACCCAGCCGTGCGCGGTGGCGAGGTCGTCGTCGGGAAGGCAAACCGGGCCTCCCGTCCGCTCGTTCCGGACCCACGCCCCGACCAGGGTGAGGGAACGCGCCATCAGTTCCCGGTGCTGCAGCGCAGCCGGATCGTCGTCGGCGAGCCGGAGGCGCGCGACGGCCGCGTCCGCGGCCGGGCCGACCGCGTCGAGGAACCCCATCAGTCCTTGAGCCCCGCGTTGAGGTCCGCGCCGTTCACGTACTTCTGGAACACCAGGTAGATGAGCACGAGCGGGATGATCGAGATCACCGAGGCACCGAGCAGGACGGTCCAGTTGACGTTCTCGGCCCCGACGATGCTCTGCAGCGCGATCTGGATCGTGAACTGGTGCGGGTCGTTGAGCACCAGCAGCGGCCAGATGTAGTCGTTCCACCGCCACTGGAACGAGAAGATCGCGAGCGTCAGCATGATCGGCCGGGAGATCGGCAGCATGATCCTCCAGAATATCCCGAACTCGCTCGCACCGTCGATGCGCGCGGCCTCGACCAGGTCGTCGGGCACCGTGATGAAGAACTGCCGGAACATGAAGATGCCGGTCGCGGTGATCACCGACGGCACGATGATGCCGGCCAACGAGTCGTACATGCCGAGGTCGCGGATGACGATGAACGTCGGCGCGAGGATGACCTCGGTCGGCAGCATGGTCGTCGCCAGGATGCAGACGAAGAAGACCTTGAGCCACTTGTTGTCGTACTTCGCCAGGGCGTAGCCGGTGGCGGCGCTCGCCAGCACGGTGAGCACGGTGGTGACCAGCGCGACGATGACGGTGTTGCCGAAGTAGCGGGCGAAGTCGTAGCTCGCCCACGCCTCGGTGAAGCCGCTGACCGACCAGTTCTTCGGCAGCAGGGTCAGCGGGTACGAGAACAGTTCGCCGCCGGGCTTGAAGGCGCTCAGCACGAACCAGAGGACCGGGAAGCCGAAGGCGATGATGAAGACCCAGAGCAGGGCGGTGGCGGCGATGGCCTTGGGGCGAGGCGGGCCGTCCAGGCGCTTGGCCTTGGTCGTGCTCTTGCTCTTGGTCGTGTTGTCGGTTGCGGGTGCGCCGGGGGCGCTGGGCAGGGTGGCGGTCATCGACGGGCCTCCGTCCGACGGTTCACGGCCAGCTGGATGAGCGCGATGGCCATGAGGATGAGCATGAGGACCATCGACGCCGCGCTCGCGTAGCCGATGTGGGCGTTCTGGAACCCGTTCGTGTAGATGTACTGCACGAGCAGGTTGTTGTCGGTGCCGGGTCCGCCGCCGTTGAGCGCCTGGATGGTGGCGAACTCCTTGAACGCCCCGAGCGACGACAGCAGGATCACGATGAACGACGTCGGCGCGATGCTCGGCAGCGTGATGTACCGGAACTGGTGCCAGGCGCCGGCCCCGTCGAGGGACGCTGCCTCGTAGTACGACTGCGGCACGTTCCGGATCGCGGCGACGAACAGCAGCATGTTGAAGGCGGCTCCGGCCCACGCGGTGGCGAACACCACCACGAGCAGCGACAGGTCGGCGTTCGACTGCCACGGCACGGCCTTGCCACCGAGGGACTCGATGACGAAGTTCGCCAGGCCGAAGTTCTCGCCGAACATCCACCGCCAGATGACACCGGTGACGATCGGGGAGATGA
The DNA here is from genome assembly GCF_013204965.1 of Curtobacterium sp. VKM Ac-2861. Classification (NCBI taxonomy): domain Bacteria; kingdom Bacillati; phylum Actinomycetota; class Actinomycetes; order Micrococcales; family Microbacteriaceae; genus Curtobacterium; species Curtobacterium sp. VKM Ac-2861. The sequence goes on along the minus strand of NZ_JABMLA010000010.1, from coordinate 24,490 downwards.
GCCACGGCACGAAGAACACGATGCGGGCGACGCTCCGGCCCTTCGCCGCCGGGCTCGTCAGCATCAGCGCCATCGACAGTGCGAGGACGAAGCCGAGCGGGACGGCGACGATCGCGTAGAGGAAGGTGCGCCCGAGGGCTGCGTAGAAGGTGTCGTCGGCGAACAGCTCGAAGTAGTTCGCCAACCCGATGAACTTCGGGTCGACGACCCCGTTGTAGTCGGTGAACGAGTAGCCGAGGCCGATGACGGCGGGCCACACGAAGAACACCACGAACAGGATGGCGTTGACGCTCACGAACAGGATCGGGGCGAGGACGGGCTTGCTGACGCCGGAGCGGCGGCGCTTCGTCGTCTTCGCGGCTCCGGGCCGACGGGGCGGCACCGGGGTGGGGACGGCGGTCTGCACGTCACCGGCTGCGGTGGGGATGCTCACGATGATCCTCTTCGTTCGACGTGGTGCTGCTGTGGAAGGAGAGAAAACGGGGTCGGACGCGTGCGCCCGACCCCGTTCCGTCAGCCGACGTGCTCCTCGTAGTACTTCGTGATCGTCTCGAGGGTCTTCTTGGCCGACTGCTGCCCGTTGATGAGCTTGCCGACCTCGGCGGTGGTGGGATCGGTGCCGAGTTCCTTGCCCTCGACCGCCCACTTCGCGCTCTCCTTGGCGTAGGAGCTCGAGATCGGGTCGGCTGCGTCGATCTCCTTCTGGTACAGCGCGAAGGAGTCCTTGGCCGCCTGGGACTCGAACGGGTACTGGATGTCCAGACCGGTCTCGACCGGCAGGAAGCCGTTCGTCGTCACGAGCTTCGCGTAGTTCGTCGGGTCGTACATGTAGTCGATGAACTTCTTCGCGGCGGCACCGCGGGCGTCCGAGTTCTCGAAGCCGACGATGTTCCCGCCGTAGTTGATCTCGGTGGCGTGGGTCGGGTCGGCCGGGGTGGCGGCGCTCGCCCAGTCGAAGTCGGTGATGTTCGACGCGAAGTCCGACGACTGCCACACACCCGAGAAGTACGCGACGACCTGACCGCTCTTGAACAGGGCGTTCGGGTCCTGACCGCTCGTCCACACCGACTTCGGCATGACCGAGTCGTCGTTCATGTCGGCGAAGTCCTGCAGTGCGTCGACGGTCTTCGCGTCGGTCGGGAAGGAGCCGTCCTTCTCCTGCTGCATGAAGTCGGTGCCCTTGGTGAACATGTAGGCACGCAGACGCGACGGCGACGAGTCGAACACCATGTCGTACTTCGCGCCGGTCTTCGCCTTCACCTTGTCGGCGGCCGTGAGGAACTCGTCCCAGGTCCACGCCTTCGCGGGGTCGGTCGGGTAGTCGACGCCGGCCTTCTCGAACAGCGACTTGTTCACGAACAGACCGGCAGCGGTGACGTCGGACGGGATCGAGGTGACCTTGCCGTCGTCGTCCTTCGCGATGATGTCCTGGTCGATCTTGTTCGCGTCGTCGTCGACGATCGAGGCCAGGTCGACGGTCTTGCCGGTCCAGATCGGGTCGATGCCGGCGGCGCGCACGACGTCGGGCAGCGAGTTCGCCTGCGCGGACTCGCGGAGCTTGGTCTGCAGTCCGTCGTACGGCAGGTTCACGATCTTGACCGTGACGCCGGTCTTCTTCTCGTACGCGGTGGCGAGGTCCTGGTAGCCCTTCTCCTGCGCGGTGGAGGTGGAGAGCCAGAAGGTCAGCTGATCGACCTTGCCGCCGTCGCCGGAGCTGCCGGAGGCACAGCCGCTCAACAGGGCCAGTGCGGCGATGCCGCCGGCGAGCGCGAGCATTCTCTTGGATGACTTCATCGTCACTGCTTTCGTTCGGGACCACTGGCGTCTGCCGTGGGCGAGCGTTCGGGGTGTCTCGGCCGAGGACCCCAGGTCTACACGACGTGAGCGCTCATGGCAAGCGCTTTCCTGCCCGATGTTCTGACAATGTGACCAGCCGTCTCGGAAGGCCGCGCCGGCGGCGCGGACGCTGGTCGGGCCTCCCGGGAAATCGCTATCCTCGCCACAGACCGCGCACGGCGCGGACCGGACTGGAGGCACGACATGCCCGAGCGAGGCACCGTCACCCTGGCCGACGTGGCCGAGCTCGCAGGCGTGTCGCTCGCGACCGCCTCGCGGGCGCTGAACGGCAGCACGCGGAAGGTCCGACCGGAGTCGGTGGACCGTGTGCAGGCCGCCGCCCACGAGCTCCGGTACACCGCCAACGTGCAGGCGCAGGCCGTCGCTCGCGGGACCACCACGACCCTGGCGCTCGTCGTCGGCGACATCGCCGACCCCTACTTCGCCGCGATCGCCGCCGGGGCGATCCGGGCTGCCGACGACGCCGGGCTCGTGGTGACGATCACCTCGACCGGCGGGGATCCTTCGCGCGAGGCTGCGGTGCTCGGCGTCGTCGCCGGACTCCGCCCGCGGGCCGTGGTGCTCGCCGTGAGTCGTCGACTCGGTGCCGGGCAGACGTCGGGAGCGTCGGACTCCGCAGCTGCCGTCGGCGCGCTCGTCGCCGCCGGTGCCGGGGTGTCCGCGCTCGTGTCCGACCTCGACGGTGCCGCCGCCGGGGTGCCCGGCGTGCACGGGGTCGTCATCCGGAACCTCAGTGGTGCCGCGGCCCTGGCGGGAGCACTCGTCGAACAGGGGCACGACTCGTTCGCCGTCCTGTCCGGCGACCCGGACCTGGCGACGGCGCACGCGCGGGTCGAGGGCTTCGTCGCGGGGCTCGCCGCGCACGGCATCCGGGTGCCGGACGACGCGGTGGTGCCGTCGGCGTTCACGCGCGACGGCGGGTACCAGGCGATGGTGACCCTGCTCGACCGGGCGGCGGGAGGCGCGTGGGCGTTGCCGCGGTGCGTGTTCGCGGTCACCGACCTGATGGCGGTGGGGGCGGTCGCGGCGATCCGGGAGCGCGGGCTCGTCCCCGGGGTGGACGTCGGCGTCGCGGGGTTCGACGACGTGCAGATGCTCGCCGACGTCGTTCCGGCGCTCAGTACGGTGCGGCTCCCGCTCGAGGAGATCGGGGAGCGGGCGGTGCGGCGGGCGCTGGGGCTCGAGGCCGACGGGGCCATCGACGGCGAGGTCGTGCTGCGCGCGAGTACGGCGCGGTAGCGCGGCGGGGCACTTCGCGGGCGCTTCGTGAGCAGAAAAGGTCGGGTCCGGCCCCGCCACTCGACCTTTTCTGCTCACTGAGTGTGGCGCCGGCGGCTGGTCGGGCTCGAAGGCGCGCGACACGCCGACGCCCGGACGTCGAGGTTCCACAACATGCCGCGGGTTCGGCGCCGAGGTTCCACGGAGTGCCGCCTGGCGCGCCGAGGTTCCGAAATCTCGGAACCTCGGATGGCGCGGTAGGGAGGGTCCCAGGCGGTCCCCATCGGCCAGCGGCGCATGCGGAGCGTCGCACGACACGCCGACGCCCGGGGCGTCGAGGTTCCAGAACATGCCGCGGGTTCGGCGCCGAGGTTCCACGGAATGCCGCTCAGCGCCCCGAGTCTCCAAGATTTCGGAACCTCGGGCGCGGGCCGCAGCAGCCGCAGCCGCCGCCGGGCCCGGCCGCGCGTGTGCGTTCGTGTTCGGGTACTACTGCAGCGCGCCGGGCGTGGTGTACGGTTCCGGGCAAGCGCTTTCCACCACGCGGAGAGCAGGCCACAGCGAGCAAGGGAGCACGCGTTGACCACCACGCGCACCATCGGCATCATCATGAACGGCGTCACCGGACGCATGGGCTACCGCCAGCACCTCGTCCGGTCGATCCTGGCCATCCGCGAGGACGGCGGACTCCGGCTGCCGGACGGCTCCCGCGTGCAGCTCGAACCGATCCTGGTCGGCCGCAACGCCGCGAAGCTCGAGGAGATCGCCACCCGCCACGGCCTCGAGCACTGGACGACCGACCTCGACGCCGCCCTCGCGGACCCGCGCTGGGACGTCTTCGCCGACTTCGCCGTCACGAGCGCCCGCGCCGACGCCCTGCGCAAGGCGATCGCCGCCGGCAAGGCGGTCTACACCGAGAAGCCGACAGCCGAGACCTCCTCGGAAGCGCTCGAACTCGCCCGACTGGCCGCCGAGGCCGGGGTGCCGAACGGCGTCGTGCACGACAAGCTCTACCTGCCCGGCCTCCGGAAGCTCCGCCGCCTCATCGACTCCGGGTTCTTCGGGAAGGTCCTCAGCGTCCGCGGCGAGTTCGGCTACTGGGTGTTCGAGGGGGACTGGCAGACCGCACAGCGCCCGAGCTGGAACTACCGGCAGCAGGACGGCGGCGGCATCGTCGTCGACATGTTCCCGCACTGGAACTACGTGCTCGAGCAGCTGTTCGGCCGCGTCGAGTCCGTGTACGCCCGCGCCGTCACCCACATCGAGCAGCGCACCGACGAGCAGGGCCACGAGTACCCGGCGACCGCGGACGACGCCGCCTACGGGGTCTTCGACCTGGCCGGCGGCATCACGGCGCAGATCAACTCGAGCTGGGCGGTCCGGGTCGACCGTGACGAGCTCGTCGAGTTCCAGGTCGACGGCACCGACGGCAGCGCCGTCGCGGGACTGTTCGGCTGCCGCATCCAGCCCCGGACGGCGACGCCGAAGCCGGTGTGGAACCCCGACCTGAAGGACGACCGCGACTACAGGGCGCAGTGGCTCGAGGTCCCCGACAACGAGGTGTTCGGCAACGGGTTCCGCGCCCAGTGGGAGGACTTCCTGCAGGACCTGGTCGCCGGCCGCCCGCACCCCTACGACCTGCTCTCCGGTGCCCGCGGCGTGGCGCTGGCGGAGGCCGGCCTGCGGTCCAGCGCCGAGGGTCGACGCGTGGACCTGCCGGAGCTGCACCTGCCCACGGGGGCCGAGCAGCGCCTCCAGGTCGAGACACCGGAGGTCGCCCAGCACACCGAAACGGTCGGCGCACGCGCATGACCGACCTCACCCTCCTCGCCGCCGACGGCACGACCAGCCGGGCGACCCTGAACTCGCCGACGGTCACGGCCGCCGCCAAGCCGACCGCGCCCCTGAGCGAGCGCCTCGTCTACGCGGCCGCCCACGTCGTCCCGCGCGCCGCCGCCGACAACACCCCCGGCGCCCCGGCCGACCTCGACTGGGACGCCACCCTCGCGTTCCGCCACCACCTGTGGTCGTGGGGACTCGGCGTCGCCGACGCGATGGACACCGCGCAGCGGAACATGGGCCTCGACCCGACCGCGACGCGCGAGCTCATCACCCGCAGCGCCCGCGAGGCGCACTCCGTCGGCGGCCGCATCGTCGTCGGCGTGAACACCGACGACCTGCCGGACGACGGGGACGACCTGCCCACCGAGCAGCAGGTCGTCGACGCCTACGTCGCCCAGCTCCACCACGCCGAGGACGCCGGCGCCGGCGTCGTGCTCATGGCGAGCCGCCACCTGGCCCGACTCGCGCAGCGCGCAGACAGCGACAGCGACAGCAGCAACGCCGCCGCCAGCACCTACCGCCGCGTCTACGGCCGGGTCATCGAGCGGGCGAGCGCCCCCGTCGTCCTGCACTGGCTGGGGGAGGCCTTCGACCCCGCCCTCGCCGGCTACTTCGGCGGGCAGCAAGGCCCCGACACCGTGCTCGACATCATGCGCGACGCCGGGCCGAAGGTCTCCGGCATCAAGATGAGCCTGCTGAACGCCCGTGCCGAGGTCGCCCTCCGCTCCCAGCTCCCCGCGACCGCCCGGATGTTCACCGGCGACGACTTCCACTACGTGGACCTGATCGCCGGAGACCGGGCCGGAGACCGGGCCGGAGACCGGGCCGGAGACCGAGCCGGAGCACGGGGCCGAGCCCACTCCGACGCCCTCCTCGGCGCCTTCGCCGCCATCGCCCCCATCGCCTCCGCAGCCGTCCAGGCCCTGCCCGACGAGACCGCCTACCGCACCCTCCTCGCCCCCACCGAGGCGCTCTCCCGCCACGTCTTCAGCGCCCCGACCTGGCACTACAAGACCGGCATCGCGTTCCTCGCCTGGCTGAACGGCCACCAGCCTGCCTTCCAGATGGTCGGCGGCCAGCACGCCGGCCGCTCCCTGCCGCACCTGTCCGAGACCATCCGGCTCGCGAACGCCTGCGGCGCCCTCGAACACCCGGACCTCGCCGCCTCGCGCTGGCACGCGCTGCTCGCGGTGGCCGGCGTGGGGACACGGTCGACCGGGAGGCCCGGATCACCCGACGTCGACCGCACCGTCGCCGAGGTGGTCGCGTGACGACCGCGGCGGACGCCGTCACGCCGGTCCGGTCCGCCGGCGCTGCGCCGCATCCGCGGCTGTCGGTCAACCAGGCGACGATCAAGTACGCGCCGCTCCGGCAGGCGCTCGACACCGTGGCGGAGGCCGGCGTCGGTGCGATCGGCACCTGGCGGGAGCCCGTGGCCGAGGTCGGTCTCGCCGAGGCCGTCCGGATGGTCGCGGATTCCGGGCTCCGGGTGTCGTCGCACTGCCGCGGAGGCTTCTTCACCCTCCCGCCAGGCACCGCGCGGCAGCGGGCGCTCGACGACAACCGCCGCGCGATCGACGAGACCGCCGCCCTCGCCGCGGCCGGAGCACCCGGTTCGGCGCCCGTGCTCGTGCTCGTCGCCGGGGGGCTGCCCGGGGGGTCGCGCGACCTGGTCGACGCCCGGGGTCGGGTGGCCGACGCGCTCGCCGACCTCGTGCCGCACGCCCTCGACGCGGGGGTCCAGCTCGCCGTCGAGCCGCTGCACCCGATGTACGCCGCCGACCGTGCCGTGGTGTCCACGCTCGCGCAGGCGATCGACCTGGCCGCGCCGTTCCCGGCCGCTGCCGTGGGGGTCGTGGTCGACACGTTCCACGTGTGGTGGGACCCGGCGCTCGCGGCGTCGATCGCCCGCGCCGGGGCTGCCGGGCGGATCGCGTCGTACCAGGTGTGCGACTGGACCACCCCGATCGCGGCGGACCCGCTGCTGTCCCGGGGCTACCCGGGGGACGGCCACGTCGACTTCGGGCCGGTGACGGACGCGGTGGTCGCTGCCGGGTACACCGGTGACGTCGAGGTCGAGCTCTTCAACCAGGCGATCTGGGACACCCCGCCCGCCCAGGTGGTGGCGCGCGTCGTGCAGGCGTTCGACGCCGCGGTCCCGCTCCCGCGCTGACCGTCCCGCGCTGCAGCCGTCGTCAGCGCGCGCGGCGGACCAGCACCACACTGTCGAGCACCTCGTGCGGGTCGCCGTCGGGAGTCGTCGCGGTGCGCGGCTGGAGTTCGGCGGCGACGACGTCCCACGAGCCGTCGAGCTGCAGGGCCGCCAGGTCCTCGTCGGGCGTCGGGAACCGGTACTCCCGCATCTCGGCCGGCAGGTCGTCGTGCGGTGGGGCGGCGTGCGCGGTGACGAGCAGGTGCCCGCCGACCGCGACGAACCCGGTCGCCCGGCGCAGGATCTCCGCGCGCGGGATCTCCACCGGCCACGACTGCAGGAACGACGCCGTCACCAGGTCGAAGCGCGCAGCCGTCTCCCACGTCGCGAGGTCGGCAGCGACGAACGCGGTCCGTTCCTCGACCCCGGCCGACACGGACGCCCGCGAACCGCGCTCGATCGCCGTCACCGACAGGTCGACCCCGAGTGCGTGCCAACCCTGCTCGGCGAGCCAGACGACGTCGCCGCCTTCGCCGCAGCCGAGGTCGAGGGCGCGGCGCGCACCGCCGCCCGGCGCCGTCGGCAGCGCCCCGGCGACGTCGGCCAGCACCGCGTTCACCCGGCCCGACCAGATCCCGTCGCGCTCGGCGTACCGCTGCTCCCACCAGTCGCGGGCCGAGCCGACGCCATCGGTGGTGGTCTCGTGTGCATGCATCCACCCACTCCAGCGCACCCGCCGGGCCCGACCCAAGCCCTGTTGCCGCCCCGGCAACGTCGCACGGTGCGAGGCGGACCCGCACCGCGCCTCCCGGCCGCCCGATCGTGAGCAGAAGATGTCGGGTCGCCGTCACGGACCCGACCATTTCTGCTCACGAAGCGCACGCGCCCCGCTACTCGGCGGGAGGGATGGGCTCCGCGTTCTCGATGCGGGCGCTCGCCGTGGCCATGTGCTCGTCCATCGCCCGCTGCACGGCGGGCACGTCGCCGGCCCGGAGCGCCTCGTAGATCGCACGGTGTTCGTCGTAGGCCGCCTCGGTGGCCTGGCGGGTCTGCACACGGCGGCCGACCCACACGCTGAGCATCGACCGCAGGCTCTGCAGCAGGTCGCCGAGCACGTCGTTCCCCGCGGCCCGGGCGAGCAGGACGTGGAAGCGCACGTCGGCGTCGATGAAGGCCTCGGGGTCGTCGAGCGTGGCCTCTTGCCGGACGAGGTACTCGCCGAGCTCCGCGACCTGCTCGGGCGTGGCGCGCTGCGCGGCGAGGATCGCGACCGTGCGCTCGAGCGACGACCGGACCTCGAGCAGCTCGCGGGTGCGGTTCGACGCGAGCATGAGGCCCCACGACAGCGTCGTCGGCAGCAGGTCCGAGGTGCCGCCCTGCAGGTACGTGCCCGAGCCGGGCCGGATCTGCACGATGCCCAGGATCTCGAGGGCCGCCAGGGCCTCGCGCACGGCGGAGCGTCCGACCCCGAGCCGTTCGGCCAGGATCCGCTCGGACGGCAGTCGCGAACCGGGGGCCAGCTCGCCCGCGGTGAGCAGGGACACGAGCTGTCGGGCGACCTCGGAGGCGGGCGACCCCGCGGGCACGGACTCGAGTTCGAGTCGGATGTTGAGGGGGTCGTCCGGGCTGAACGCGGGCATGCAGTGAGCGTACCGTTCGGTCAACCGGTTGGGCTTCGAGGCACTCGGGATGGTTTGGTCAACCGGTTGACAAGTCGGATTCGAATCCGCACACTGGACCAGGCGCACCGATGCGCCCGCTCCGTCCGGGCGCAGCAGCACGGGTCGGAGTCGTACCACCCCCACCGAGCAGGAGTCATCGTGGACATCCCCGCCACGCGAGGCATCCCCACCTCGGTCGTCGAGAAGACGGCCATCCGCAAGATCGCGATCCGCATCGTGCCGTTCGTGGCACTGATGTTCTTCATCAACTTCCTCGACCGCACCGCGATCTCCTTCGCGGCCCCGAACGGCATGGAGGCGGACCTCGGTCTGACCGCCGCCCAGTTCGGGTTCGCCTCCGGCGTGTTCTTCATCGGCTACCTCGTGCTCGAGGTGCCCTCCAACCTGGCGCTGCACAAGTTCGGCGCGCGGATCTGGCTCGCGCGCATCATGATCACGTGGGGCATCGTCTCGCTGCTCTTCACGTGGGTGCAGAACTACCCGCAGCTCGTCGGGCTGCGCTTCCTGCTCGGCATCGCCGAGGCCGGCTTCTTCCCCGGCGCGATCCTGTTCCTGTCGACGTGGGTGCCCGCCCGGCACCGCGGCAAGATGCTCGCGCTGTTCTACCTGGCCCAGCCCCTGACGAGCGTCATCGGCTCCCCGCTCGCCGGCTGGCTGATGACCCACGAGGGCATGCTCGGCGGCCTGGCCGGCTGGCGCTTCATGTTCCTGTGCGTCTCGATCCCGGCGATCATCGTCGGCGTCCTGTGCCTCTTCGTGCTCAAGGACAAGCCGTCGCAGGCGAAGTGGCTCGACGAGGACGAGAAGGTCTGGCTCGAGGGTGCCCTCGCCGCCGAGAACAAGGCCAAGGGCGGGGGAGACGGGCACGCCAAGGGCGGTCTCCGTGCAGCCTTCGGTTCCGGCCGCGTCTGGATGCTCGCCGCGGTCTACTTCGGCTTCATCTACGGCCTCTACGCACTGAGCTTCTTCCTGCCGACCATCATCGACGGCTTCCAGGAGCAGTTCGGCACCACGTTCGACCTGTTCCAGAAGGGCATGATCACGGCGATCCCGTACGTCCCCGCCGCGGTCGTCCTGTACTTCTGGTCGCGTGACGCCTTCCGCCGTGGCGTCCGGGTCTGGCACATCGCCGTCCCCGCGCTCGTCGGCGGCCTGAGCATCCCGGTCGCGCTCTACATGAACAGCCCGGCCGCCACGATCGCCGTCATCGCGGTCACCGCCTGCGCGATCTTCGCGGCGCTGCCGAACTTCTGGACCGTGCCGACGCAGTTCCTGACCGGTGCCGCCGCTGCCGCGGGAGTCGCCCTCATCAACACGATCGGCAACCTCGGCGGGTTCGCCGCCCCGTACATCACGGGCGTCGTCAGCGGGTGGACCGGCGGGTACCAGGTCCCGATGTTCATCGTCGGCTTCTTCATGGTGCTGTCGAGCGTGCTGATGTTCGTGCTCGGTCGGAACACCAAGCGGAACGGACGACGGGACGCCGACGCTGCGGCGCAGGCCACGAAGAACACGACCACGACCCAGGAGAGCCACGCATGACCCGCCTGTTCAACGACCCGGCCGACTTCGCCGACGAGATGGTCGACGGCTTCGTGGCCGCGAACCAGGCCCGGGTCCGCAAGGTCCACGGCGGCGTCGCCCGCTCGACCACCAGCTCCGAGGGGACCGTCGCGCTCGTCGTCGGCGGTGGCTCCGGCCACTACCCGGCGTTCGGCGGACTCGTCGGGCACGGCCTGGCAGCCGGTGCGGCGATGGGGAACCTCTTCGCCAGCCCGAGCGCCCAGCAGGTCACGGCGGTGGCGAAGGCGTCCGAGCACGGCGGCGGCGTGCTGCTGAGCTACGGCAACTACGCCGGCGACGTGCTCAACTTCGACGCCGCGGCGCGGGCACTGGCCGACAGCGGGATCGACGTCCGCACGGTGCGGGTGACCGACGACGTCGCCTCCGCCCCGAGCGCCGAAGCCCACAAGCGTCGCGGCATCGCCGGTGACCTCTGCGTCTTCAAGATCGCCGGTGCCGCAGCGGAACGCGGGGACGACCTCGACACGGTCACCGCGATCGCGACCCGCGCCAACGACCGCACCCGCAGCTTCGGCGTCGCCTTCTCCGGCTGCTCGCTCCCCGGCGCGGACGAACCACTCTTCACCGTCCCCGAGGGTCGGATGGCCATCGGCATGGGCATCCACGGCGAACGCGGCATCGCCGAAGCCGACGTCCCCACCGCGTCCGGACTGGCCGACCTGCTCGTCGACAAGCTGCTCACCGAGCTGCCATCCGGTGTCGTCGTCGACGGGGCACGCGTCGTCCCGATCCTCAACGGCCTGGGCAGCGTCAAGTACGAGGAGCTCTTCGTCGTCTTCGGCGCCGTGCAACGCAAGCTGACGGCGGCCGGCGCCGTCGTCGTCGAGCCCGAGGTCGGCGAACTCGTCACGAGCTTCGACATGGCCGGCGTCTCGCTGACGCTCTTCTGGCTCGACGACGAACTCGAGCAGCTCTGGGCCGCCCCAGCCGACAGCCCCGCCTACCGCAAGGGCGGTGCCGTCCCGCAACAGCCGGTCGCACCCGAGGCCCTCGCCGCGGACGAGCAGGCACCGGTCACGCCGGGCACCGAGGCGTCGCAGGCGTCCGCCGCCCGGGTCGCCGAGGCGATCACGGCCATCCGCACCACCATCGACGACCACGCCGACGAGCTCGGTCGGATCGACGCCATCGCCGGCGACGGCGACCACGGCATCGGCATGCAGCGCGGCTCCACCGCCGCGGACCGCGCCGCTTCGGACGCGGTGACGCGCGGCGCCGGCGCCGGGAGCGTCCTGGCGATCGCCGGAGACGCCTGGTCGGACAAGGCCGGTGGCACGTCCGGCGCGATCTGGGGAGCCGCCCTGGAGGCACTGGGTCGCGTGCTCGGGGACGACGAGCGTCCGACAGCCGCCACGGTCCAGAGCGCGGTGCACGCCGCCACCGAGGCGGTCCTCGCGTTCGGCGCCGTCCCCGGCGACAAGACCATGGTCGACGCGATCGTCCCGTTCGACCAGGTCCTCACCGACCGCGTCGCGGCCGGCGACGACCTGGTCCGTGCCTGGTCGGCCGCGTCCGCCGCGGCGACTGCGGCCGCCGACGCGACCGCTGACCTGCTGCCGAAGATGGGCCGCGCCCGCACCCACGGCGAGGACGCGGTCGGCACCCCCGACGCCGGCGCGATCTCGTTCGCCCTGATCACCGCCGCGGTCCTCGCGACGCTGGCCGAGAAGTAAGGAAGCCCCCCATGACCGAGCAGCAGTTCCGCATCGTCGTCGGCTCGGACGACGCCGGGTTCGACTACAAGGAGATCATCAAGGCCGACCTCGCGAAGGACCCGCGCGTGGTCAGCGTCACCGACGTGGGCGTCGACGCGGACGGGCACACCGCGTACCCGCACGTGGCGGTCGACGCAGCACGACTCGTGGCGAACGGTGAGGCCGACCGCGCGATCCTGATCTGCGGCACCGGACTCGGTGTGGCGATCGCGGCGAACAAGGTCCCCGGCATCCGGGCCGTCACCGCGCACGACTCGTTCAGCGTCGAGCGTTCGGTCCTGTCGAACGACGCCCAGGTCCTCTGCATGGGCCAGCGGGTCGTCGGCGTCGAGGTCGCACGCCGGATGGCTCGCGAGTGGTTGGGCTACGAGTTCGACCGCTCCAGCGCCAGCGCGTCGAAGGTCGCTGCGATCTGCGAGTACGACGGCAGCGCCCCGGTCGGGACCGACGCCTGATGCCGGCGACCACGGCGGCGGCCCCGATCACGATCGGGGTGTCGCTCAAGATGTACTTCGGGCACGCCCGGACGCTCGAGTGGGCGGCCGCCGTGGCCGACATCGCCCGGACCCACCCGGCGGTGCAGTCCGGCGCCGTCGAACTCTTCGTCATCCCGACGTTCCCCTCGCTCGTGCCGGTGCACGCCGTGCTCGAGCGCACCCCGGTGCTCCTCGGCGCGCAGGACCTGGCGTGGGCCGACGAGGGCGCCTTCACCGGTGAGGTGTCCGGCCGCGAACTCCGCGAGGTCGGGGTCGACCTGGTCGAGATCGCGCACGCCGAGCGTCGCTCCCTGTTCCACGAGTCCGACCAGGACATCGCCGGCAAGGTGCACGCCGCCTTCCGCAACGGCCTGCGTCCCCTCATCTGCATCGGTGAGACCGACCGTGCGGCCGACGCCGACCCGTCCGCTGCCGTCGCCGAGGTCACCGCGCAGCTCGACCGCTTCGTCGCCACTGCGGTCGCCGACGGGCTCGCCGGGCCGGTCATCGCCGCCTACGAGCCGGTCTGGGCCATCGGCGCACCGGAGCCCGCTCCCGACGAGCACATCGTCGCGGTGCTCGCGGGCATCGAGCAGCACCTGGCGAACCGGCCGGAGCTCGCCGGTTCGGTCGTCATCTACGGCGGCAGCGCCGGGCCGGGCCTGCTCACCCGGGGACGGGGCGGCATCGGTGGCCTGTTCCTCGGCCGCTTCGCCCACGACCCCGAGGCGATCCGCACCATCCTCGACGAAGCCGAGGCGCTGGCCGCGACGCAGGACGGAGCACCGGCGTGACCTCCCTGCTCGGCCTCTCCACCTACGCCTACTTCTGGCGCATGTCCGACCGTGTGCTGGCACCGCTCTCCCTCGACGATGCCCTGCGCGATGCCGCGGCCCACGACGGCGTCGACCTGTTCCAGATCTGCGACCACCTGCCGCTCGACACCGCGTCCGACGACCGGCTGCGCGCGATCCGGACGCTGGCCGACGACCTCGGGCTCACGCTCGAGGTCGGCACCCGCGGCACCGATCCGGCGCACCTCGCTCGGTACCTGCACATCGCGCAGGTGCTCGGCGCGACGCTCGTCCGGTCGATGTGGACGAGCGGCGACGACCAGCCGGACGCCACCGAGACCGAACGCCGTCTGCGCCAAGCGCTCCCCGCCTACGAGGCGGCCGGGGTGACGCTCGCCCTCGAGACCTACGAGTTGGTGGCCACCGCCGACCTCGTCGCGGTCGTCCAGGCGATCGGCTCCGACCACCTCGGCATCTGCCTGGACCCGGCGAACACCGTCGCACGGCTCGAACACCCCGCCGACGTCGTCGCGATGACCGCCCCGCGCGTCGTCAACTGGCACGTCAAGGACTCCGGGTTCACCCGGTCGCCGGGGTGGGTCGGGTTCCAGTACACCGGCGTCCCGATGGGCACCGGGGTCGTCGACCACGACGGCATCCGCGCCGCGATCGACCCCGACGCCCGGGGGATCAACCGCGTCATCGAGTTCTGGCTGCCCTGGCAGGACGAGCACGCGGGCGCCGACCCACGACCGGGCGAGACGCCCGCGCAGACCACCACCCGCATCGAGGCGGCGTGGACCGAACACACCATCGAGCACATCAGGAGCAAGGAATCATGACCGACACCGTCACCACCCCCCACACCGTCGCTGCCGGATCCGGTACGGCCGACGTCACCGTCGCCGTGATCGGTGCCGGCGGCAAGATGGGCACCCGCGTCTCGAACAACTTCGCGAAGAGCGAGTACACGACGCTCTACAGCGAGGCCTCGCCCGCCGGGCAGGAGCGCATCCAGGCCCTCGGCCGGTCACTCACCGACAGCGTCGAGGCTGCCAAGGTCGCCGACGTGGTCATCCTCGCCGTGCCGGACGTCCTGCTCGGCACCATCTCGGAGCAGCTCGTCCCGGTCATGAAGGCCGGCGCCAGCATCCTGACGCTCGACCCGGCCGCCGCCTACGCCGGACTGCTCGCCAAGCGCGAGAACATCCACTACGCCGTGGCGCACCCGTGCCACCCGTCGGTGTTCCTCGAGCGCACCACCAAGGCCGAGTGGGACGACACCTTCGGGGGCATCGCCGCCCCGCAGGAGGTCATCGCGGCCTTCGACGCGTCGGAGTCCCTCGGTGACCAGGACGAGCGCGCCAAGGCGATCGCCGAGGCCGTCATCACCACCATGTACGCGCCCGTCATCCAGGTGCACTGGGTCACCGTGAAGCAGCTCGCCGTGCTCGAGCCGACCCTGGTCGAGACCATCGCCTGCATGATCGGCGACTTCCTCAACGACGCCCTCGAGGAGACCGTCACCGGTGTCGGCGTGCCCCGCGAGGCCGCCCGCGCCATGCTCTACGGCCACACCTGGATCGCGCTGACCAACGGCCTGCGCGGCTCGAACCCGTTCTCGGACGCCTGCCACATCGCCATGGGCTACGGCCGCGAGAAGCTCATCAAGGAGGACTGGAAGCAGGTCTTCGACGACAGCGAGCTCGACAGCGTCATCGCCAAGATGCTCAAGATCGACGCCGTCCGTCGCTGACGTTCGTCTGATCCGCCAGAGCGACAGATTCCCGCCGACCATCGGCGGGAATCTGTCGCTTTCGCGGTACTCACCACGCGCTACCCCGGCAGCCGCCCGCCGCGGGGTCCCCAGGCCTCGGCGAGGGTGATCGAGGCGACCCCCGGCACCGTCAGCGCCTCCACCGACGCCGCGAACCACGCCCGCGCCGCCGCCGAGTGCTGCGCCGGGTCCGTCGCGTCCGCCACGAGCTGCGGCCCGTACCCGGCCTCGATCGTCGCGTCGGTCACGACGGGGCGCGCGGACGTCGCCACCGCGTTGAACCGTGGCCGCAGCGTCACCGGTCCGACGTGGAGCGCCCTGCCGGCGGCCAGCCTGGAGGCGCTCATCACCACCCAGCGCTGCATCCGGATCGACTCGGTCACCTGTTCGGGCGACCGGTCGTGCATCTGCGGCGTCACGCTGAAGGTCAGGGGCCCGTCCCAGTCGCGGAACAGGTCGACGGTCCGGTTCAGCTCCGTGAAGTGCGCGCGGGTGCCCGCCACGACCTCGAGGTCGCCGGCAGTAGCCGCGGCGTCGCGCAGGGCCTGCTGCAGCGCCGGGGTCGTCACGTGTGAGTTCGGGTCGAACGCGCCGATCCGCACGACCGCGCCGGAGTCGAGCACGTCGTCGATCGCGGCACGCAGCACGTCCGGGTCGTCGGTGACGAACCGGACGTCGAGCGGCCCGCCACCCGCATCGCGTCGCGCCGAGGCCAGCACGGCCCCGACGTTCGGATCGCCAAGCACGGGTTCAACCAGCACGACGGGCTCCACCAGGACGGGCACGCCGAGCGGGCGCGCGTCGGCAGGGCGCGCAGCCGCCGGGGCCGACGCAGCGAGCAGCTGGAGCGTCGGCGGCGGGGCGACCACGGCGGTGGGAGCTGGCCCGTCCAGGAACGCGAGGTCCGGGGCGGGGGAGGCCGTGCCTCCCGGTCGATCGTCCGTCGTCGCGCGCAGCGTGAGCGACTGGCGGACCACGGAACCCGCGTCGAGCGCGACGGGGAACGGCTCGGACAGCGGCGTCGAGTAGGTCTTGAACGAGGCATCGGTCCAGTTGCGCTGGTCCTCCGTCTCGAACACGTCGCCGGCCAGGTCGAGCGTCAGCGCGACCCGACCCGTCGACCAGTCCAGCCCCGACAGGTCGGCGGCCGGCTGGTGCGGCGCGATCCAGGTCGGGAACACGGCCTCGGTGACGGTGCCGGACGGGTGCCGCGCGGTGACGGGCACGCCGGCGAGGGTCGGCGGGTGGAGCACGACCAGGCCGATGCGGTTGCGGCGGAACGGCGTCGTGGTGGTGCCGACCGCGTCCACGTGCAGGGTGGGGCCGTCGACGGAGACCTCGAGGACGTACCGGAGCACCTCGGTGTCGTCGTAGCGGGCGCTGGTCTCGATGCGGAGGCGCCCGCTCGTGCTGTCGGCGTCCGTGTCGGTCGTCCGAGCGAGCACGGTGTCGTCGGCGGTGCGCCAGTCGTGGTCCCGCGTCACGAAGCGGATCGCCCGCAGCACCGGTTCGCCGTCGTACACCAGGTCGGCGAGCTCGGCACCGCGCAGCGTGAACCGCCACGCACCGATCGACACCACAGTGCCCATCGACGTCACAGCGCCCATCGACGTCACAGTCATGGCTCATGACTACCACCGGTCAACCGGTTGGGCAATGATGGGTCCGTGGAGCGACGACGCTCCCAGGACGGAGCTCCCGCATGACCGCACGACTCGACCACTCGACCGCACTCGTCACGGGGGCGGGCTCCGGCATCGGCCGTGCGATCGCGGACCGGTTCGTCGCCGAGGGAGCGCGCGTCGTCTACGCCGATCGGGACGCGACGGCGGCGGGCACCGCAGCAGCGGCAGCCGGCGCGCTCGCGCTGCCGCTCACCATGGACATCGCCGACGAGACCAGCGTCGCGGCCGGGTTCGCCGCCCTCGCGGAGCGCGACCTGACGCCGAACGTGGTGGTCGCGAACGCCGGCGTGCAACTGTTCGGCCAGGACGCTGCGGTCGCGGACGTGTCGCTCGACACCTGGAACCGCACCGTCGCGGTGAACCTGACGGGCACGTTCCTGACCGTGAAGCACGCCGTCCGGGCGATGCTCGCGGCCGGCGGCGGCGGGTCGATCATCGCGACGGGCTCACCCACCGGGCTGAACGGCGAGGGTGCGGACTTCGCCGCCTACTCGTCGACCAAGGGCGGCATCCACGCGCTCGTCCGTGCGACCGCGATGGCCTACGCGCGGGACGGCATCCGGGTGAACACCGTCGTGCCGGGCTACACCGAGACCGGCCTCGTCTCGGCGATCTCCGGCGACCCCGGAGCGCGGGCCGCGATCGTCGCCCGCACGCCCCTCGGTCGCCCGGGGGCCCCCGACGACGTCACCGGCATCATGGTCTACCTCGCCAGCGCGGAGTCGTCCTACGCGACGGGCGCCGAGTTCCGCGTCGACGGCGGCATGACGAGCCTCTGACCGCCTGCGGCGCGCGGCGGGGCCTCTCCGCGAAAGCGACAGCGTGCCGCCAACGGTTCGCGGCACACTGTCGCTTTCGCGAATGTGACGGCGCGCGGCCGACGAGATCTGTCGCCTTCGCAGCACGCATCACCACCCCGACCGGGAGGCCCGGCGCAGCCCCGTCAGGCCGGCGTGGGGGAGCCCGATCGTCGCGCTCTCCGGCCATTGGCCATGGAACGCAGGCCCCCGTCCGGGGGTACGGCCTCCGGGTACTTTCGGCTGCAGCGAACCACTCGCTATTCAGGGAGAAACCACGATGACGAACTACGAATCCGCCGACGGGGTGGAGCCCGTCCAGGTCACCACCTACCGTCTCGTCCGCAAGGCCGCCCGACGTGGTTGGGCCGTGCCCACCGACGAGGCCGAACCGTCCCTCGCCGACCTCGTGAGCACCCGCGGCTCCGCGCGCCCCGAGGCCCGCTGACCCCGCCGCCGACGCCGCACGGGGGGCAGCAGTATCGTCGGCCCATGCCCCCTTCGACCCGAGCGGTCACCCGTGGCGTCGAGGTCGGGACCCGAGGCTCCGACACCGGCGTCCCCGTACTGGTCCTGCACGGCAGCCCGGGCGGGATCGACGTCGCCGAGTTGATGGGGGCGTTCCTGCCGTCCGAGGACTTCCGCGTGGTCACGGTTTCGCGACCGGGCTACCTCGGCACCCGGCTCGACGCCGACCACTCCACGATCGACGACGAGGCCGACCAGCTCGCCGGGGTCCTCGACGACCTCGGCATCGACCGGGTCGGTGTGCTGGCCTGGTCCGGTGGCGCCCCGGCCGCGTACCGACTGGCGGTCCGCCACCCGCATCGGACCAGGGCGCTCGCCGTCGCCTCCGGGGTGTCCGGTCGCTGGGTCCCCGGGTCGGCGGGACCGGCCGAACGACTCGTGACCGACACGGTGTTCGGCGCCGGTCTGGCGTCGGCCGCTGCGCGCATCGCCCCGGCTGCCGCGGCACGCGCTGCGGTGGCCGGCGTGAGCACCCTGCGTGGTGGGGCCCTGCGGGAACACGTCGCCGGCGTCCTGGCCGACCCGGTGCGGCGGGCGTTCCTGCTCGGCCTCGCCCGGACCGGCAACGCGTCCGGGCCCCGACGCGCCGGCTGGGACAACGACGTGCGCCAGCTCGCGGCCGTCGAGTCGCTCGACCTCAGTGCCGTCCGGGCCCCGACGCTCCTGGTGCACGGCGACGCCGACACCGAGGTCCGGCCGGACGACAGCACCCGCGCCGCCGCAGTGATCCCCGGCGCCGAGCTCGTCACGATGCCGGGTGGCACGCACTTCGCACTCTGGGACCACCGCGACGCCGCCGCCGTACAAGCACAGGTGCGCGCACACCTGCAGCGACCCTGACCACCGGCTCGTCCGCTTGCTCACGATCCGGTATCGACGAGGTCTCGATCGCGACACGACGCCCCGTGCGTGACCACGGCGCTGCCACGATAACGGGCATGACTTCCCTCCGACTCGCACTGCCCCTGGTCGTCGGCGCACTGCTCGCATCCGTCGCCCTGTCGTCGTGCTCGGCCGACGCCTCGTCGGCACCGGCGCCGACCTCGTCGAGCGCTCGGTCAGCGGACGCAACGGTGGACGCGCCGGCGGCGTCCCCCACGGTGGACCCGATGGAGGAGGACCGGAGCGCCGCGGCCGTCTGCGGGCAGATCAGCGCGCTGTCGACGATCGCCCTGAACGCCTCGGACGGTCGTTCTCGCGGTGCCCTGACCGATGCGCAGTACGAGGCGCTCATCGCGGCGGAGCGCTTCGGGTACGAGCACCTGTCGAGCAGCGACGAGCGGCTCGACGACGCCATCGACTACGGACTCGAGTACCTGGACGCCCACCCCGCACCCGCGTCGGGGCCGGCGCTTCAGGACAGCCCCGAGTGGGAGCTCGTCGGGCGCACCCTGAACACCGCGTGCCAGCAGGCCGGTTCGAACGTGGTGGCGACCGCTCAGTCCGGCGGCTGATCGCGACTCGTCCGGCGGCCGGAGCGCACCGGGGCACCAGCGCCACCGAAGGCGCTAGGCCCGCTCGAGCGCCGCGACCGCGGCGACCAGCGCGTCCAGCGCCCGGTCCAGCTCCGGCACCGTCACCGCCCCGTACCCCAGCACGACCCCGGCCGGCGTGCTGCCCGGAGCCATCCCGTACTCCTCGAGCGTCGAGACGAGCACGCCGGCACCGGCCATCCGCGCCGCGACCTCATGCCCGGTCGCCGGACCCGACCACACGACCACGGCGTGCAGTCCGCCGGTCAGGGCACGGGCCTCCAGTCCGGCGACGCCGTCGAGCCGAGCCGCGATCCGGGCGCGACGGTGCGTGTAGTCGCGCCGGACCCGGCCGAGGTGCCGGCGGAGCGCACCGGTCCGGAGCAGGTGCGCGAGCGCGACCTGCACGGGCTCGGCGACGACCGCGCCGCGGGCACGACGGGCAGCGAGCACCGCGTCGGCGACCCCGGCCACGGATCCGGCCCCGACCGGCACACCTGCCGCCCCGGGCAGCACGACGTAGGAGCACCGCAGCCGCGGGTCGAGCGTCTTCGAGAACCCGCCGACGTGCAGCACCACCCCGTCGGCGTCGAGCGCCGCGAGTGCGGGCACGGGGCTGCCGCGGTGCCGGAACTCGGAGTCGTAGTCGTCCTCGACCACGAGCGTGCCCGTCGCCGCAGCCCAGGCGAGCAGCCGCTGCCGTCGCGCCACCGGCATCACCGAGCCGAGCGGGTACTGGTGCGTCGGCGTGACGAGCACGACGTCGACCGGCGGTGCGGCGGTCAGGGCGTCGAGGTCCATCCCGTCGTCGTCCAACGGGATGCCGACGACGGTACCGCCCGCGCTGAGCACCGCACGCTGACCGGTCCGGTACCCCGGGTCCTCGACCGCGAACACGGGGGCGCGACCGAGGTGCACGCGGAGCGCCTCGGTGACGAGCGACAGCGCCTCGGAGGTCCCCGCGGTCAGCAGCACCCGGTCGACCGACGGCGCGAATCCGCGACTCAGGCCGAGCTGCGCGACCACCTGCGCTCGGAGGTCCACCGTGCCGAGGGGGTCCGCGACCGCGTTCCGCAGTGGGGCGTCGGCCGCCGCCCGCCAGGCTGCGCGCCAGTCCCGCTGCGCGATCGCGGTGACGGCGGGGACCCCGGGGCGGCAGTCGATGGTCCGGGCGGCGGCTGACGCTGACGCTGACGCCGCAGCTGACGCCGCCGCCGGCGCACGCGGGTCCGTCGCCGGCAGCAAGTTCCCGATTCCCACGCCCCCGCTGAACGCCCCGGCCGACGCGACGACCCGCGCCACCGCACCGTGCCGCGTCCGGATCCAGCCCTCGCCGTCGAGCTGGTCGTACGCGGCGACGACCGTTCCGCGTGCGACGCCGAGCTCGGCGGCCAACGCCCGGGTCGAGGGCAGCGGATCGCCCTCGCGCAGCGCGCCGTCGTGGACCATCCGCCGGATGCGCGCGACGACCCCTGCGGTCTTGCCGGACTGGTCCACCACGATCACCTCGATCTGGTCCACGCACTGGACCACTGTCGAACCTAGCGTGGCCCGCATGAGCACCCCGAACGCCACCGACGGCCCCGACCTGCGCGTCCGGCGCATCCGCGAGCGCCAGTCCGACGACCCCGCCGTCCTGCGGGCGATCCTCGCCGAGGCCCACCTCGCCCACGTCGGGTTCGTCCGCGGCGGCCACCCGATCGTGCTGCCCTTCCTGTGCGGCGTCGGGGACCTCGGCGACGGCCCGGTCCTGCTGCTGCACGGCTCGACCGGCGGCGGCCTCTTCCTCGGAGCAGGGGCCACCGGCCTGCAGGTCGCAGCGACGGTCACGCACCTGGACGGGCTCGTGTTCGCCCGTTCGACCTTCGACAGCTCGGCGAACTACCGCAGTGCGATGATCGCGGGAGCCGCGACGGTGGTGCCGCCCGAACTCCGCACCGAGGCGCTCTGGCAGGTCTCTGACCACCTCATGCCCGGCCGCCGCGACGAGGTCCGCGAGATGACCCCGAAGGAGGTCCGCGCCACCCAGGTCCTGCAGCTGCCCCTCGACCGCGCGAGCGTGAAGGTCCGGTTCCAGGGCAACGGCGAGGCCGCGGACGACGGCGAGGACCACGCGGTCTGGGCCGGCGTGCTGCCGCTCGCGGTCCGCGCCGGCGTCCCGGTACCGGGGGACATCTCGGGGGACGCCCCGGTGGACGCCCCGGTGGACGCGTCCGTCGTGGCGCTGGCGGCTCGCCTCGACCGCCTGTCGTCCGACCGGGAGGCCCGGATCGCCGCCGTCATGCGGGTCGCGTCCGTCTGAGGCCGGGTCTTCAGGCCCCTGGGCGCGGATCCGCCGCATCTGAGCGACCTGCGAGGACCGCCCGTTCCTGTGACGAGCCGCAGGAACACTCCGGGACTGCCCAGCCTCGATCCGCCCCGTGACCAATACGTTACTTTCCGGATCGCCCAGCGGTCCCGACCCGGAAGGACCCATGGGACGCCACGCCCTGCCTGCAGCAGCCGAAGACCGACAGCCCTCGCGAGTGACCCCGCACACCGCGGTGGAACCCGCTCCGGCGTCTCCGCAGCCGCAGCTGTCCCGTCCCCGTGGTCGTCGCTCGGCCCTCGGTCCCGCTGCTGCCCGGGCCACGTTCGTGGAGCACCCGAAGCCGACCCGCACCGTCCGGATGCAGCCGCGTCCGCTCCCAGTCGCCTCGAGCGCCGGTGCGGCCGTGCTGAGCCGGAAGGCCGTCCTGCGTGCCGAGCGGGCCGTCGACCCGCGGCACATCCGCCGCACCGCGAACGCCAAGCGTGCTGCGATCCTGCTCGCACCGGCGATCGCCGTGACCTCGAGCCTGACCCTGGCCGTGCCGGCGAACGCGGCGACCCCGGCCGAGACGCAGCAGGGCACGACGACCTCGCAGGCCGCGCAGACCTTCACCGTGGCGCACGACGTCAAGGTCCCCGTCGTCACCACCGACGGCATGACCACCACGACCACGGTCGTCTCGTACCCGACGCTCGACCTGCGCTTCGGGGTGACGACGGCCCAGGCGCAGTCGGCCCTGTCGGCGGCGCTGTCCGCCGGCGGCGACCGCGCCACCATCGTCGAGACCGCCCTGCAGTACATGGGGGACCCGTACGTCGAGGGCGGCGCGAGCCACGAGGGCATCGACTGCTCCGGCCTGACGATGGTCGCGTACGCCGCGGTCGGCATCCCGCTCGTGCACTACGTCCCGACGCAGGACGCCGCGGCGACGACGATCCCCGAGTCCGAGGCGCTGCCCGGCGACATGGTCGTGTACGACGACGAGGACCACGTCGGGCTGTACCTCGGCCAGGGACTCGTGCTGCAGGCACCGCACCCGGGCGAGGTCGTCGACATCGTGCCGATGTACTCGGCCGCGCACCACTTCGCGCGCCTGCTGCCCGCCGGCAGCTGACCCGACGCAGGCGGGGCCGTGGATGGTGACCATCCCGGCCACCGGAGGGTCCGGCACCGTCGTGTCACGGGCCTCCCGTATCCTGGCCTGATGGCTTCCGACACCCGTACCCCGTTCGAACAGCAGCAGTCTGCTCGTCCGCAGGTGCGCCCGCGCACCGAGGGCTGGAAGCAGGCGACCGACACCGACGGCCGTCCGCTGCTGCAGTTCGCGTCGCCGAAGCGCGGCAAGCCGCCCGTGCACCTGGCCGACCTGACGGCCGAGGAGCGCGAGGCCCGCGTCAAGGAACTCGGGCTGCCGGGCTTCCGCGCGAAGCAGCTCGCGACCCACTACTTCACGCACTACACGTCCGACCCGGACAAGATGACCGACCTGCCGGCCGCCCAGCGCGAGCAGCTCGTCGCCGGGATGCTGCCGCCCCTGCTGACCGAGACCCGGCGGCTGGCGACGGACAACGGCGACACGATCAAGTTCCTGTGGAAGCTGCACGACGGCGCCCTGGTCGAGTCGGTGCTCATGCGGTACCCCGGTCGCATCACGCTCTGCGTCTCGTCGCAGGCCGGCTGCGGCATGAACTGCCCGTTCTGCGCCACCGGCCAGGCGGGGTTGACCCGCAACATGTCGACCGCCGAGATCATCGAGCAGATCGTCCGGGCCAACGCGGCCATCGCCGCGGGCGAGCTCGGGGGCGATCCCCGCAAGGGCGGCAAGGACCGCGTCGACGCCGAACGCGTGACGAACATCGTGTTCATGGGCATGGGGGAGCCGCTCGCCAACTACAAGCGGGTGATGGACGCCGTGCGGTTGATGGTCGCGCCGCAGCCGAACGGCCTCGGCATGAGCGCCCGTGGTATCACGATCTCGACCGTCGGGCTGGTGCCCGCGATCCTCAAGCTGGCGGACGAGAACATCCCGGTGACCTTCGCACTGTCGCTGCACGCCCCGGACGACGAACTCCGCGACGAGCTCATCCCCGTGAACTCGCGCTGGAAGGCCGACGAGGCGATCGACGCCGCGCACAACTACTACGTCAAGACGGGCCGCCGTGTCTCGATCGAGTACGCGCTCATCAAGGACATGAACGACCACGCCTGGCGCGCCGACCTGCTCGCCGAGAAGCTCAACAAGCGCGGCAAGGGCTGGGTGCACGTCAACCCGATCCCACTCAACCCGACACCGGGCTCCGTGTGGACCTCGTCCGAGGTGCACGTGCAGGACGAGTTCGTCCGCCGGCTCAACGCCGCGGGCATCCCGACGACCCTGCGCGACACCCGCGGCAAGGAGATCGACGGGGCCTGCGGGCAGCTCGCTGCAGCGGAGTAGCCCCGCCGCCGACGGGGACTCCCGGGCCGACACGCCCGGGAGGAACCACGGTTGGCGAGGCCCCCGGGGCCTGTGTAGTGTTACCTCTCGTTGCCACGGCGGCGGAGAACGGAACGGCTGAGACGGTCACTGGGTTTACCCGGGGATCTTGTCCGCCACGGTT
>NZ_JABMLA010000001.1:0-1061656 GCF_013204965.1 Curtobacterium sp. VKM Ac-2861 | reverse complement strand
GGAAGCTAAGCCTCTCAGCGCCGATGGTACTGCAAGGGGGACCTTGTGGGAGAGTAGGACGCCGCCGGACTTAACGTTGCAACACCAGGGAACCCCTGACCAGCACTGGTCAGGGGTTTTCTGCGTTCACGGGGGCTCTCGAGCAGGGCGTGACGGTAGCATTGGCGGGTCATGACTGCGCCATTCACCACTGCTTCCGGGTCCGAGATCCGCGTCCGTTTCTGCCCGAGCCCGACGGGGACCCCGCACGTGGGGCTCATCCGCACGGCGCTCTTCAACTGGGCGTACGCACGCCACACCGGCGGCAAGCTCGTGTTCCGCATCGAGGACACCGACGCCGCGCGGGACAGCGAAGAGTCCTACGCGCAGATCCTCGACGGCCTGCGCTGGCTCCGGCTGGACTGGGACGAGGGCGTCGACGCCGGCGGTGAGCACGGACCGTACCGGCAGTCGGAGCGGACCGCGATCTACGACGACGTCATCGCGAAGCTCAAGGCGTCCGGGCACATCTACGAGTCCTTCGTCACGCCCGAGGAGATGGAGGCCCGCAACAAGGCTGCCGGGCGCGATCCGAAGCAGGGCTACGACAACCACGAGCGGGACCTGTCCGACGACGAGCGTCAGGCGTTCCGCGACCAGGGCCGCGAGCCGGCGCTGCGACTCCGGGTCCCGGACCGTGACCTGAGCTTCGACGACCTCGTCCGTGGCGAGATCACCTTCAAGCAGGGGACGTTCCCGGACTTCGTGGTCGTCCGGCCGAACGGCAAGCCGCTGTACACGTTCACGAACCCGGTGGACGACGCCCTGATGGGCATCACGCACGTCCTGCGCGGCGAGGACCTGCTGTCGTCGACCCCGCGGCAGATCGCCCTGTACGAGGCGCTGTACGAGATCGGGCTCGCACCGGCGATCCCGGTGTTCGGTCACCTGCCGTACGTCATGGGCGAGGGCAACAAGAAGCTCTCGAAGCGCGACCCCGAGGCGAACCTGTTCCACCACCGCGACGCCGGCATGATCCCCGAGGGGCTCGTCAACTACCTGGCCCTGCTGGGGTGGTCGATCGGCGCCGACCGCGACGTCTTCTCGATCGACGAGATGGTGGCGGCGTTCGACGTCACCGACGTCAACCCGAACCCGGCGCGCTTCGACCACAAGAAGGCCGAGGCGATCAACGGCGACCACATCCGGTTGCTCGAGCCGTCGGACTTCCGCTCCCGGCTCCTGCCGTACCTGACCGACCTCGTGGCCGACCCGCCGACCGCGGAGCAGACCGAGGTCCTGACGAAGGCGGCGCCGCTCGTCCAGGAGCGCATGCAGCTGCTCGGTGAGGCCCCGGCGATGCTCGGGTTCCTGTTCACCGCCGACGCCGACCTGGTGGTCGAGGACGACGCACTGGCATCGCTCAAGGGCGACACCGGCGCCGTGCTCACGGCCGGCATCGCGGCGCTCGAGCAGCTCGACGACTGGCGGACCGAGGCGATCGAGGGTGCCCTCCGCACGGCGCTCATCGACGACCTCGGGCTGAAGCCCCGGGTCGCCTTCGGTCCGCTGCGCGTGGGGGTCTCCGGACGCCGGATCAGCCCGCCGCTCTTCGAGTCGATGGAGATCCTCGGCAAGGAGTCCACCCTGACGCGGCTCCGCGCCCTCGCGGCCCGCTGAACGGCGAACGATGAGCACCGCGGGAAGCGCTGCAGGACCCACGGACGCAACGAGCACCCCGGTCGTCCACGACGTCGCGGTCATCGGTGCCGGACCGGCCGGCTTGAGCGCTGCGCTCAACCTGGTGCGGGCGAAGCGCACGGTGCTCCTCGTCGACGCCAACCGGCCACGCAACGCCGCGACCCTGCGGTCGCACGGCTTCCTGACGCGTGACGGGATCTCCCCGCTCGAGCTCCGGAAGCTCGGTCGCGCCGAGGTCGAGGAGTACCCCGAGGCGACGATCGTGCAGGCCGTCGTCGACCTGGTGACCCCCGACGCCGACGGGTGGCGGCTGCACGGGACCTGGCGTGGTGCCGAGGTGGACGCGCGGGCGCGGACCGTCGTCGTCGCCACGGGGCTGCGCGAGGAGTTCCCGGCACTGCCGATGCTCCGTGCGTTCTACGGCACCGCGGTGCACAGCTGCGTCGAGTGCGATGCGTACGAGAAGGCGGGGGAGCCCCTCGCGTTCATCTGCGAGACCGACGACGTCGTGGACCGGGCACTGCTCATCGCGGCGTGGGCCGACGACCTCATCGTGTACACGAACGGTGTCGCCCCGCTCGACGACGCGGGGCGAGCACGGCTGGTGCGTGCCGGTGTCGTGGTCGACGAACGGGTGATCGAGGACCTCGAGGGCGACCGGACCGGCATGACCGGGGTCCGGTTGGTCGACGGCCACGTGGAGCCGCGGACCGGCGGGTTCGTCCGGCCGACGTGGCACGCCGACCTCGACTGGCTGCGCTCCGACACGCCCGGTGCGCCGACAGCCCCGGAGCGCGATGCCCACGGACTCCTCGTCGTCGACCGGGTCGGCCGGACCACGGTTCCCGGGCTGTACGCCGTGGGGGACGTGACCCCTCCCGGGCCGGAGCAGCTCATCGTCGCCGCCGGGCACGGTGCCACGACGGCCGCGGCAGTGCACCGAGACCTCGTGGGTGGTCTCGTGGACCTCCGGGATGCTGTACAGTAGTTGATCGTGCCCCGGACAACGGGGACAGAAGGCCAGCAGGCCTTTTGGGGTATGGTGTAATTGGCAACACAGCGGTTTCTGGTACCGTCGTTCTTGGTTCGAGTCCAGGTACCCCAGCACTCGAAGAACAGCCCCCGGGATCCCCGGGGGCTGTTCTCGTCTCCGGACTCGTGCGCCGCCATCGCCTCCATCGGCGATCCACAGGCTCCGGACTGCGCATTCCGAGGTTGCGCGGAACCGCACGATGCTCCGCGCCCACCCGGGCCACCCGCTGCCCTGGACCGTCCCCGTACGGGGGCCGGGCACGCTGGCGGAGGTGCACCGGGCCTCCCGGTCGGGTTGCGTGACCCCGCACCCCGCGCGACACGGCTCGTGGGCCGTACCGCGTCGGACGTACCGTCGCAGGACCGGCGCGGGACCCGCGGCGGCCCGCCGACGAGCATCCGAGGTGTCATCGTGACCTCCGCCGACCCGCTGACGACGACCGAGCACTGGACCCACCGCGCCGCGATCCCGCTGGCCGACGACCACTCCGTGCTGGACCGCTGGGACCGTGTGGTCGCGCTCCACGGCGACGCCGCTGCTCTTGCCGGGGACGGCCGTCCCTACACGTTCACCGAGGCGGACCGGGCGGCGCGCGACCTCGCGTCGGTGCTCGGGGCCGAGCTCGGACCCGACGACCACAGTGGTGCCGGCGTCGGCGCCGTGGCCGGTGGGGCATCGAAGCCGGTCGGCGTCATGGCGGGCCAGACCACCGAGGCCGTCGTCGCGATCCTGGCGCTCGTCCGGGCGGGGCGCACCGTGGTGGTGCTCGACGAGCACCTGCCAGCCGTCCGCCTCGGACACGTCGCACAGCTCGCCGGGGTCGACCAGATCGTGGCGGACACCGCGCGCGCCGACCTGGCGGCGACCGTCGTCGCCGACCGTGACGGCCGGGTGCACGCACTCGACGAGCTGATCGAACGACGCGGCGAGACCGCGGGCAGCGAGACCGCGGGCAGCGAGACAGCGGGCAGCGAAACAGCCGGCGGCGAGACAGCGGGCAGCGAAACGCCGACGGACACAGCGGCCGACGCGCCCGACACCCGCCCGGGCGGCCACGACGCGTTCGCGATCGTGTTCACCTCCGGCTCGACGGGCATGCCGAAGGGTGTCGTGCTGACGCACCGGCAGCAGCTCGCGAACGCCGAGCAGGACGCCGTCGCCCTCGGCACCGGACCCGGTGACCGCCTCGGCGTGGTCCTGCCGCTGTCGTTCGCCGCCGGTCTGCTGTTCTCGTTCGACACCCTGCTGAGCGGCGGCAGCGTCGTGCTCCTCGAACCCCGCGAGCTCGGGGTCGAACGCCTGCTCGCACGGTTCGCCGCCGACGGCGTCAACGTCCTCGTCTGCACCCCGCACCTGCTGCGCTCGATCGTCGGCTCGCAGACGGCACCCGGGGCGCAGGCGTCCGGGGCGGGTCCCGCGCTCGGCGGCCTCCGCTTCCTGATGACCACCGGCGAGGCGGTGACCGGTGCCGACATCGCCGCCGCCCGACCGCACCTCGACCCGACGACGCTGCTACTGAACGCCTTCGGGTCGAGCGAGACCGGCTGCGTGGCGTACTGCCCCGTGGAGCCCGGTGCCCCGGTGCCCGAGGGCGTGGTGCCCGCTGGGTGGCCGCTGCCCGGCAAGCAGGTGCTCGTGCTGCGCGAGGACGGCAGCCCCGCCGGCCCGGGGGAGACCGGCGAACTCGTCATCGTCTCCCAGGGCTTGACCGCCGGGTACTGGGGTGCCCCGGAGAAGACCGCCGAGCGCGCCGGACGCACCGACGACGGTACGCCGACCTGGCGCCAGGGCGACCTGGCCCGGATCGAGCCGGACGGCCGGCTCGTGCTGCTCGGACGCTCCGACGACGCCGTCAAGGTCCGCGGGTACCTCGTGGAACCGAGCGAGGTCGAGGCGGCGCTCCGCGCGATCCCCGAGGTGCACGACGCCGTCGTCACCGCGCAGGTCGACCCGCCCGCCGTCACCCGCCTCGTCGCGTACGTCGTCGGCCGTCCGGGCCAGCGCACGCCCGCGCCCGCGGCCCTGCGCCTGGCCCTGCGGGACCGCCTGCCGGAGTACATGGTGCCGGCGTCGATCGTGCCGATGACCGAGCTGCCGCGGAACGAACGCGGCAAGGTCGACCGGGCCGAGCTGCCGGGTGCACCGAGCATCGAGACCGAGATGGTCGAGGGCGAGTACGACCAGTGGGAGCTCGTGGTCGGGCAGATCTGGGCCGAGGTGCTGGGCCTGCGCGGCGTCCACCTCGACGAGGACTTCTCGGCCCTCGGCGGCGACTCGTTGTCGGCGGAGGAGATGCTCGCGCTCGTGCAGAGCCGTCTCGGCATCGACCTGCGCTCGTCGGACGTCCTGCAGCACCCCACGCTCCGGGCGTTCGCCCGACGGGTGCGGAGCGGCACGACGGCGCTGCCGAGCCACCCCGACGTGGTCAAGGTGTCCGGCGCGCGCGAGTCCGGCCGTCCGCCGGTGTTCTGCTTCGCCGGCGGTGGTGCGCTCGCCCTGACGTTCCTGCCGTTGTCCCGCTACCTGCCCGAGCACGACGTGTACGCGTTCCAGCAGCACGGCCTCGAGCGGCGGGGCATGCCGGACTGGAGCATCCAGGCCAGCGCCCGCCGGTACGTCGCCCTGATGCGCATCGTGCAGCCGCGCGGACCGTACCTGCTGGTCGGCCACTCGCTCGGCGGACTGATCGCGCTCGAGATCGCCCGGCTGCTCACCGAGAGCGGCGAGCAGGTCGAGCACGTCGCGCTGCTGGACACCTACCTGCCGCGGACCGGGGCCGAGGGGGTCCGGAAGCACTTCGGACGGCTCGAGCCCCGCGAACACCGCAACCCCGCCGTCCGTGTCGTCGGCCAGCGCCTCGCCGGGGCCGTCCGGCGGGTCATGCCGTCCGGCATGTCGTGGGGCGAGCACGTCGCGAAGCGCGCGCGGGCCTACAGCGCTGGTGTGCTGCGGCACGGCGGGCAGAAGGACTTCGACGCCTTCTTCGACCAGGCCGAGCTCGTCACCCGGCGGCACCACCCGACGCCGTTCCACGGACGGGCGACGTACGTGCTCGCCGATGCGAACCCGGACGCGACCGGCTGGTCCGCGCTGCTGCGCGGGCGGACCGAGACCGTGCGGATCGCGGCCGAGCACAGCTCGCTGCTGCGGGAACCGCACGTGGCCGACCTCGCGACGGCGCTGCGTGCGGCGTTCGCGACGGAGGGCGCTGCCCGGGACTGAGCCGGGTGACGGACGGGAGGCGCGGGGCCAGCTGGCACACCTCCCTCGCAGGCTCGGTCGGCGCGCCCCGCGCAACGCTTCGCGTTGCCGCTCTGCGGGGCGCGCCCGTCCGTCTGCCCCTGCGTCCACGGCACGCGGCCGGCGCGGTGTTGCGGGTTTCCGTATCCGCGGCCGAGTGTCCGCAATGGACCGCACCGCGCATTGACCGCCTGCCACCCCGCGACGATGGTTGGACACGCGGGGGAGAGTACCCACTCACCTGCGAAGCCGGCGGCGTCGTACCCGCGTCCCGCTGCTCGACCGACGACGGTCACCGTCGTCGATGCGTCATCCGAGGACGCGCCGCTCGTCACACGAGCCACAACCCGACAGCAACCCTGACCCGACAGGACCGCGCCCATGCCCGCACGTACCGTTCGCCCTGCAGACCCGAGGGTCTCCGTCGTCATCCCGGCGCGGAACGAGGCCCGAAACCTCGAGATCATCCTGCCGAAGCTCCCGCCGGTGTACGAGGTGATCCTGGTCGACGGCAACTCCGTCGACGACACCATCGCCACCGCGCAGCGCGTGATGCCCGACATCCGCGTCGTGCACCAGACCCGCAAGGGCAAGGGCAACGCCCTCGCCTGCGGGTTCGAGGCCGTCACCGGCGACGTCGTCGTCATGTTCGACGCCGACTGCTCCGCCGACCCGGACGAGATCCCGCGCTTCGTGCAGGCGCTCGTCGAGGGCGCCGACGTCGCGAAGGGCACCCGCTACTCGCTCGGCGGTGGCAGTGACGACATCACGATCGTCCGCAACCTGGGCAACCGTGGCCTGAACATGCTCTGCAACATCATCCTCGGCACCCGCTACAGCGACCTCTGCTACGGCTACAACGCCTTCTGGGCCGACGTCCTGCCGGAGATCGGCCTGCTGTCCTCCGAGCTGCCGAAGCCGTCCGACGGCTCGATGCTCTGGGGCGACGGGTTCGAGATCGAGACCGTGCTCACCTGCCGCTGGTCGGCCGCCGAGCTCGCGATCACCGAGGTCCCCAGCCACGAGAAGCTCCGCGTGCACGGCTCGAGCAACCTGAACGCCGTGACCGACGGCATCCGGGTGCTGAAGTCGATCATGCACGAGCGTCGTCGCGCCGCGATCGGCCGCTCCGAGGTCCGTCGCGCCGCGATGAGCGTCGTGCCGCCGGCCGAGCAGCTGGCCGCCGCACCGCACGCTTCCGCACCGCACGCTTCCGCACCGCACGCTCCGGTCCACGCGGCCGGGCACGCCCCGCTCGGCGCGCACGCCCCGCACGGCGCCCCCGTCGCGGCCGTCGCCAGCCTCGAGGAGGAAGTCGCGTGACGACCGTCGCGGTCGTCATCTGCGCCTACACCCAGCAGCGCTGGGGCGACCTGCAGGACAGCGTCGAGTCCGCCAAGCGCCAGCCCGAGGCCCCCGAGGTCGTCGTCGTGATCGACCACGAACCCGAGCTCCTCGCCCGCGCCGCGGCGCGCTGGCCCGAGCTCCGCGTCGTCCCGAACACCGAGGACCGCGGCCTGTCCGGTGCCCGCAACACGGGCGTCGCCCTCACCGACGCCGACGTCGTCGCGTTCCTGGACGACGACGCGACGGCCGACCCGGACTGGCTCGGCCACATGCTCACCGCCCTCGAGGACCCGGACGTCGTCGGCGTCGGCGGCCGGGCCACACCGTCCTGGCCCACCGCCACCGGTGCCGGCCCGTACGCCGACGAACTCCTCTGGATCGTCGGCTGCTCCTACCGCGGCCTGCCCGAGACCCCCGGCGACGTGCGCAACGTCATCGGCTCGAGCATGGCGTTCCGCCGTGACGCGATCATGCTCGCCGGCGGGTTCCGCTCCGGCATCGGCCGCGTCGGCAACCAGCCGCTCGGCTGCGAGGAGACCGAACTCTGCATCCGCATCGCCCAGGCCCGTCCGGGTGCGCGCATCCGCCACGAACCGCGCTCGAACGTCTCGCACCGGGTCTCCCCGGACCGCGTGACGATGCGCTACCTGCGCCGTCGCAGCTACTACGAGGGCATCTCGAAGGCCGTCCTGAGCCGTCGCGTCGGCACGGGTGACTCGCTCGCCAGCGAGTCGACGTACCTGACGAAGGTCATCCCCGGAGCGGTGCTGCGCGAACTGCGCCACATCGGTCGCGGCGGTGCCCTGCGTGCCTTCGCGATCGTGCTCTCCGTCGCGTCGACCGTTACGGGCTACGCCGTCGGTCGGGTCCTCGGCGGCGTCGTCGTCCGCACCCCGGCGGCCGCCCCCGTCCCCCAGCCGGTGGGGACGCGGTGACCCGCGCGACCCTGGCGATGGTCATCTCGCCGATCGTGACCGGGCCGCTGTCCCCGACGTGGGACGGCGCCCTGTGGGTCGGCGAGGTCGACCGCGCCGACGTGCACGCGTCCAGCCACCGTGACGTGGTCGCACTCGAGGGCGCCGCGGGCTACCGGCGCGCTCGACTGCTCGTCCGCGACCACGGCGAGCCGCTCGGCTTCGTCGAGGCGGACATCACCGAGCGTCGCCGCATCGGTGGGACCATCGACGTCCGCACCCTCCAGCGCGCGATCCGGCCGATGCCGGTGCCCGAGCGTCGGCCGGCAGCAGGTCTGGTGCTGCCGTCCGTCACCGTGGTGCTCTGCACGGACGGGGCCGCTGGCACCACCATGCGGTCGGTGCTCGCCAACGAGTACCCCGACTTCGACGTCGTCGTCGTCTCGCACGGCGCCGACGACAGCGGCACCGCGACGGTCGAGATCGGCGGGCGAAGCGTCACCACGATCGCCGCGCCGACCGGTGGCCTCGCCGCCGCCCGCAACGCCGGACTCCTCGCCGCGAGCGGCGAGGTCGTCGCGTTCGTCGCCGAGGGCGCCGTCGTGGACGGTGACTGGGTCGCCGCGTTGGCCACCGCGTTCGCCGCGGACCCCGACGTCGCCTGCGTCACCGGGCTCGTCCCGAGCGCTGAACTGCGCACCCCCGCGCAGCGCTGGCACGACGACCGCACCGCAGCTGGCCGCACCGTCCGCCGTCGGGTGTTCCGCCTCGACGGCACCGACGACGCGCCCCCGCACCACCCCTTCGCCGCCGCTGCCTACGGCACCGGTGACAACCTCGCCGTGCACCGCGCGACCGCGCTCCGGATCGGCGGCTTCGACACCGCCTTCGGACCGGGCACCCGCGTCGGTGCCGGCGACGACCTCGACCTCTTCACACGACTGCTGTTCGCCGGATCCGCGATCGCCGTCGAACCGGCCGCCATCGCGTGGCAGCGATCGGCGGACGACGTCGCGTCGCTCCGCGCCGCTGCAGCCGCGCACGGCCACGGACTCGGAGCCTGGATGACCAAGAACGCCATCGACCGCGAGTCGCTCACCGCATCGGTGGACGCAGCGCCCGAGGCGCTCAGCGCCTTCGCACGACTCGGCCTCGAGCAGGGCGACCGTGCGACGGACATCGCCGGCGACCAGCCCGGTGACGCGGACCGCGTGCCCGACGCGGTCGACGCCGAGTTCGCCGCCACCCAGCGGCGGCTGCGCGGGGTCGAGCAGCGCTCGGTCCTGACGGCGCCGTTCCTGGCGCTCGTCGAACGACTGCGTGGTGGTGGCACGATCGACCGGAACGCCCGCGGTCGCCACGAGCTCCGGCACGGTCTGGCCGCGGCCGGTCCCGCCCGCCCGCTCGCGGTGGACGCGATGAGCCCGATCGCACGACTCACCGCAGCGGCGATCGTCGTCCTGACGCTCCTCGTCGCCGGGGTCGCCGCGATCGCCGGACTCCCGGTACTGCGGGGGAGTGCGATCGGCGTGTACCTGTTCGCGCTGCTCGGCGTCGCACCCCTGCTGCTCGTCCGCCCGATGCCGCTGGCACGCTTCAGCGTCTTCGCGGTCACGGCGTCGCTCGTCGGCACGATCGGCATCGGCTACACGATGGCGACGTTCCAGCTCTGGAACCCCACGGTGCCGTTCGTCGGGGTCGTCGTGCTCACCGCCGTCGCCCTGGCGATCGCCGTGCCGCGTGACGTCGCCGAACTGCAGCGCGCCCGCCTCGAGCCGGCCGCCGAGGGCGCCACGGCCCGGCGCTGGACCACCACCAACACCGTCACCGCCGGCTCGGTCGTCGGCCTGCTCGTCATCGTCGTCGCCGCGCTCACACACATCGGCGACCCGGTGCCGGACGGGCTGTTCGGGTCGCTCGGCCCCGGCCTGGTCATCGGACTGGCGATCGTCGTCGCCGCTGCCGTCGTCGCCCTGGTGCGCGGTCGCGGACTCGCGATCCCGGTCGTCGTGCTCGGCGGGTCGATCCAGCTCGCACAGGCCATCACCTACGGCATGCCCACCGTGATGGCGGCCGCCCGTCACATCGGCGTGCTCGAGTACATCCGCCGCTGGGGTTCGACGAACCCCGCCGCCGACATCTTCCAGACGTGGTCCGGCCTGTTCGCCGGCGGCGCCTGGGTCGCGGACGTCGGCGGGATCGACAACGCGATGACCATCGCCGCGTGGGTCCCCGTCCTGCTGGCCTTCAGCACGACGATCGCCGTCGGGGTCCTGGCCGCCAACTGGCTGCCGGGCAACCGTCGCCCCTGGATCGCCGCGTTCCTGACCGCGATGACCGGCTCGCTCAACACGACGTACTTCTCGCCGCAGTCGGTGGGCATCCTGATGTCCCTGGTGATCCTCGTGCTGGCCGTCGGCCCGCTGCGACGCACCGCGGTGACCGCCGCCGACGGCGTCCGCTCGACGATCCTGCGGGCCCGCCGCGTCGGCCTGTCGCGGATCATCGCCATCACGCTGATCGGCATCGTGCTGGTCGTCACCCACCAGATCTCGCCGTACCTGACGGTCGCCGCACTCGTGACGCTCATCGTGTTCCGACTGCTCCGCCCCTGGTGGCTCCCCGTCGTGGTGCTCGTCCCCGCCGTCGGCTTCGCCCTGCTGAACGACGACATCCTCGGCAAGTTCCTGTCCCTGGGAGCCGTCGGCAAGGTGCTCGACAACGTGCAGCCGCCGTCGCACGACATGACGGTCCTGCCGAAGCCGCTCGTCACACGGCTCGCGTTCGACATCCCCGCGGCAGCCCTCGTGGTCCTCGGCCTCGTCGCCGTGATCACCGTGCTGATGCGCCGCGACCGCGTGCACTGGGGACTGCTGGCCACGGCGGCGAGCCCGATCTCGCTGCTCGTCGCGACGAACTACGGCCAGGAGGGCATCTTCCGCGTCGTGCTGTTCGCGACACCGTGGATCGCGATCCTGGCGGCGGGGCTCCCGATGCCCAGCGGCCGGCTGGCTCCCGTCGGTCGACTCGTCACCCGTGCGGTGCGGCCCACGGCGGTCAAGGTCGTCATCGCTGCGGCCGCGGTCGCCGCGATGGTCGGCATCGGCGCGTTCGGTCAGACCGCCCTCGACTGGAACCGCGTCCCGACG
The DNA here is from genome assembly GCF_013204965.1 of Curtobacterium sp. VKM Ac-2861. Lineage (NCBI taxonomy): Bacteria > Bacillati > Actinomycetota > Actinomycetes > Micrococcales > Microbacteriaceae > Curtobacterium > Curtobacterium sp. VKM Ac-2861. The sequence continues at coordinate 1,050,293 of NZ_JABMLA010000001.1, read as the reverse complement.
CGCAGCCAGTCGGCGGCGACGCAGTTCTACGACGCGACCGCGCCGAAGGGCTCGATGATGCTGCTGACCGGTTCGGCGAACGCCGTCCCGAGCAACACCGGCGCACGCTACTTCGACGTCGGGGCGCTGTCCCGCGAGGTCCTCGGGGCGTACCCGGAGCCGGAGGGCTACGACGCCGAGGCCGACGTGTCCACGATGACCCGCCAGCTCGTCCTGGACTGGCCGGCGACGAAGTACTACGCACTGGTCGCCGAGCCCTTCGGCGCCTACGACGAGCGGTACGGGTACCAGACCGACGCCGACTACCAGGAGCTCGCGGCCGCGATGGCCGACTCGCCCTACTGGAAGCGCGTCTTCGGCTCCGGCACCACCGCCGTCTACGAACTGACCCCGGCAGGACTCGCACATGCCACGGACTGAACACCGCACGACCCGGGCCTCCCGGCGGACGTGGCGCACGCGCGCCGCGTCCGCCGCGGCGGTCCTGGGGGCCCTGGCGGTCGTCGTCGCCGTCATCGCCGGACCCGGCGGTGCGATGTCCGCCGACGCACGAGGCCGGAAGACACCGCCGCCGAGCACACCGACCAGCACGCCCACGCCGACGCCCAGCAGCACACCGACGGGTGGCACGGCCGCCGCGAACGCCGACTGCAGCGCCGGCCGGGTCCTCACGATGGTGGCGCACGCCGACGACGACCTGCTGTTCTCCGGAACCGAGCTCCGCGCCGACATCGACGCCGGCAAGTGCGTCCGCTCGGTCATCGTCACCGCCGGTGACGCCGGCAAGCCCGCCTGGTACTGGCAGTCCCGCGAGAACGGGTTGATGGCGTCGTACGCGTCGATCGCCGGCGTCTCGTCGAACTGGACCGCCGGGCAGCTCTCGGTCGCCGGCCACACGCTCCGCACGGCGACCCTGGCGACGGCCCCGCGGCTCAGCCTGGTGTTCCTCGAGCTGCCGGACGGCAACATCGACGGCTCCGGCTTCGCGGCCACGGGCGGCGAGAGCCTGGAGAAGCTCTACGAGGGCCAGATCAGCACGATCCACACCGTCGCCGGGGCAGCCCAACCGACGTCCTTCTCGCTGACCGACCTGCGCGCGACGTTCTCCGGGCTCGTCACCGGGTACGTGCCGACCGAGATCCACACGCTCGACCACGGCGGCACGTACGGCGACGGCGACCACAGCGACCACCACACCGTCGCGTACCTCGCCGACCAGGCGCAGTCCGCGTACACGGCGGCGCACACTTTCACGGGCTACCTCGGGTACCCGATCGCGGACCGCCCGTCGAACCTGAGCTCCGCGCAGACGGCCGCGAAGGCCGCCGCCTTCTTCGCCTACGCCGCGTACGACGGTGAGACCTGTGGTTCCACCTCCGCCTGCGCGTCGCGCCCGGAGGGCTCCTGGCTGAGCCGGCAGTACGCCGTCGGCTCGTCGGCCCAGCCCCCGACGGACCCGCCGACCTCGCAGGGCACCGACGTCACCGCCGGCGCGACCGTCACCGCGAGCGCCGAGAACCCGGCCGACGGTCAGACCGCCGTGAAGGCCGTCGACGGCGTCGTGAGCGGCTACCCGGACGCCCCGACGGCCGAGTGGGCGGCGCCCGGTGGCCGAGCGGGCACGTGGATCCAGCTGAACTGGTCCGCGGGAACCACCCTGCAGGAGATCGACCTGGCCGACCGGCCGAACAGCGACGACCAGGTGACCGGCGGCACGCTGACGTTCTCCGACGGCACCAGCGTCGCCGTCCCGTCGCTCGACAACGGGGGAGCCGTGCAGCGCGTCGCGTTCAGCGCCCGCCAGGTCACCTGGGTGCGGTTCACGGTCGGTTCCGTGAGCAGCACGACCCGGAACGTCGGCCTCGCCGAGATCCGGGCGTTCCGGCCGGCGGACACCACGCCGACGCCCACCCCGACACCGACGCCCACGCCCACACCCACACCCACGCCGACGCCGAACCCGACGCCGACGCTGTCGGACGTCACCGGGTCGGCCACCCCGACCGCCGCGTGGGACGACCAGTCCACCGGGCAGACCGTCGCGAAGGCCGTCGACGGTGTCGTGTCGGGCTACCCCGACAACCCGACGGCCGAGTGGGTCGCCCCGTGGGGCCGGACCGGGGTGTGGATCCAGCTGGACTGGGCCGCCTCGCAGCACCTCGGTCGGATCGTCCTGAACGACCGCCCGAACAGCTCGGACCAGGTCACCAGCGGCACCCTGACGTTCTCGGACGGCAGCCAGGTCGCGGTGGGCACGCTGCCGAACGGCGGCGACGCCCTGACGGTCGACTTCACCCCGCGTGACGTCACCTGGGTGCGGTTCACGGTGACGGGCGTCTCGAACAGCACCGGCAACGTCGGTCTCTCCGAGATCCGCGCGTGGACGACCGGGTGACCGACGAGCAGGGCGACGGCCAGGAGGCCCGCCCCACCTGGTCGGAACACGTCGCCGACGACGCGGCATCCGCCCACGGCGCCCCACCGGCACACGGTCGCGGCCTGTCCCGGCACCGGCCGCCGCGGCGCCCCGGCACCCGCCGGACCGCGCTCGCGGCCGGCGCCCTGCTCGTGGTTGCCGGCATCGTCGCCGGCACCACGACCGCGACCACCACGGCGAACGGTGACGACGTGACCCTCGACGACCCGAGCGGCGTCTCGATGCCGAGCTCCGAGCCCGAGGGGTGGACCCGGGTGTTCGGCGAGGACTTCGCCGACGCCGCCACGAACCGGACCTTCGAGTCCCGGTACTCGGACCGGTTCGTCGCGTACCACGGGTTCGCCGACACCGCGGGGACGGGGCGCTACCAGGCGTCCACCCTGTCGACGCACGACGGCGTGCTCGACGTGCGCCTGCGGACCACGCGCGCCGGGGTGCCGCTGGCGGGCGGTGTCGTGCCGCTCGTCGACGGCGAGTGGGGCGGGCAGACCGCCGGCCGGTACAGCATCCGGATGCGCAGCGACGAGGTCGACGGCTACGGCGTCGCCGTGCTGCTGTGGAGCGACGAGAACCTGTGGTCGGACGGTGAGATCGACTTCCCCGAGGGAGCGCTCGGTGCGCCCGCCTGGCTGAACGTGCACTGCCTGGCCGACCCCGCCGAGAAGTGCATCCACCAGCAGACCGAGGCGTCGCTGCAGGACTGGCACACCTACACGATCGAGTGGACCGCCGACCGGATGTCGTTCCTGGTCGACGACGAGGTCGTCGGCACGACCACGGAGAACATCCCGACCGCTCGGATGCACCTCGTGGTGCAGGCCGGGTCGAACGACGGGAACCCACCGGCGGACGCCGCCGGGTCGCTCCTCATCGACTGGATGACGATCGACGTGCCGGCGGACGGTGCCGCGCCGAGCGCGTCGCTGCCGGACGACACCGCGACGACGGACCCGAACGACTGAGCGGTGCCGACGTCGTCGTCGGCACCGCTCGGTCGTCGTCCGTCAGCGCTTTGCGTGCGCCTCGAGCGCCCGGAGCAGGGCCGCGACGTGCCGCTCCCGGCCGTACCGGTCCCGCACCCAGGCGCGGCACCGGTCCGCGAGTCCCGGTTCGGTCTCGGCCGCGTGCAGCGCCTCGAGGACCTTGTCGGCCAGCGCGGCGGTCTCGGTGGGGTCGACGGTGAAGCGCGTCCACTCGCCGCTGAGGATCTCGGCGGTGCCGCCCGACGCCGCCGCGACGACGGGGCGTCCGGTGGACATCGCCTCGACGACCACGCGGCCGAACCCCTCGGGCTCGATGGAGGGTGCCACCACGACGTCGGCGGCGTGCAGCAGGGGGACGACGTCGTCGCGCTCGGGCACCACGACCACGGATCCCTCGGGCAACGCGGCGATCGCGCGGTGCACGGCGGGGGCGTCCTGCGGGTACAGCGCACCCGCCAGGACGAGCACCGGAGCCGGGGCGGGCGGTGTGCCGGGCCCGACGAGGACGCGGGCCGACGCGTGGACGCGACCCCACGCCTCCAGGAGGGCCAGGACGCCCTTCGACCGCGTGAGCCGTCCGTAGTAGAGCACCACGGGGCGGTCCTGGTCGAGGCCGAGCGCAGCGCGTGCTCGGCGTGTGCTCGCCGGCGTGGCGGCGGGGAACGCCGCGGTGTCCACGCCGTTCGGGACCACGTCGACGCGGTCCGGCGGCGCACCGACGGCGGTCCAGGCGCGGGCCATCGCCGCCGAGACCGCGAGGTACCGGGTCCGGCCGCCGGCGAACGGGCCGAGCCGACGGTAGTTCGGGGCGTGGTGCAGGTGCACGGCCAGGGGGACGCCGGACACGAAGGACACGACGCGGCCCCACGGCAGGAACTCCGGACGGTTCAGCCACAGCACGTCCGGGCGTGACCGGCGGAGGCGCAGGCCCTCACGGACGAAGCGGAACACGTCCGTCGGGGCGGTCCGGATGCCGAAGCGGTAGTCGCGGGCGTGGCGCAGTCGGACACCGAGCCGGTCGAACACCGCGCGGCCCTCGTCCGGGTCGCCGTCCGGACCGGCGCGGTGCCACACCTCGACGTCGTGGCCGGCTGCGACGAGCTCGCCGACGTCCTCGACGACGCAGCGTTCGACACCGCCGGTGATGGCGAGTCCGTTGGTGGCGACGACGACACGCAGCGGACGTGGGGTGGGACGGGTCATGCGGATCCTCCGCGAGCGAGTTTCAGGCGGCGGAAGAACCAGGGCAGGCACGCGGCGACGCCGACGATGCGCACGATGTTCCACGCCAGGTCCTGCGGCGGGAGGAGCGAGGCCGCAGCGACGACGATCGCGATCGCGATGGCGAGCAGCACTCGGCGTCGGGGGCCGCGCCACTCACGGCGGTCCGGCAGGGAGGCCTGCTGCAGCGCGGCGAGGATGGCGTAGGCGATGACCGTGGCGATGCCCGCGCCGACGATGCCGGTCAGGGGCACCAGCACCAGGTTCGCGGCGATGTTCACGACACCGGCGACGGCGCCGATGACGCCGACCGTCACGCCGCGGCGCTCGACCAGCAGGAGCCGGCCGGTCGCACCGCTCGCGACCACCGGGAACGCGGTCAGGGCGACCACGAAGACCACGACGGTGAGGGACTCGACCCGGTACGACGCCGGGGCCAGGATCGGCAGTGCTACCGGCGACACGAGCGTCACGGCGACGAGCACGGGGGCGAGCAGCATGTAGAGCTCGTCCCGGGCGTGCATGGCGAGCCGGCGGCGGGCCACGGCGTCGCGGAGAGCGGCGAAGTGCGGCGCCCAGGCCTGGTTCGTGAAGGTCAGCAGCAGGATGACCGCGGAGCCGACGACGTAGGCGATCTGGTAGCGGGCCACCTCGTCGGCACCGAGCAGACGCTGCACGACGAGCCGGTCGCCGGCGTTCAGGACGAAGTACGACAGGCTGCCGAGCGCGATCGGGACACCGAGCTTGAACGCCCGGATCGTGGTGCGGTGGTCGAACAGACCGCGGACGCGCGGCTTCGTGGCGATGATGCCGATGACCATCGCGGCACCCTGCGCCACGACCCCGCCCCACGCGTACGTGGTCGCGTCAGCGTGCACGGCGGCGAGGAGCCCGAGACCGATGATCGACCCGCCGACGGACGACAGCAGGCTCGTCACGGCGAACACGCGGATGCGGTCCTGGGCGACGAGCAACGCGAGGGACAGCTGCACGATCGCGGCGGGCCCGGTCCAGAGCACGGCGACCAGCAGCAGGGGGTGCTGGTCGACGAAGCCCGCGGCGTCGCCCCAGAGCGGGATCGACACCAGGGCGAACACGGTGACGGTGACCGCGGTGACCATGCCGACGAACATCAGGCCGCGGGCACGCCGGTCGTCGCCGTCCTCCGCGCGCTGCAGCACCGACGCCTGGTCGATGCCGCAGACGGCCACGACCACCAGGGCCTGGTACAGCGCGATCGCCGAGGCCAGCACGCCGAACTCGGCCGGTGGCATCAGGTGCGCGAGCACGGGGGAGATCAGCGAGCTCACGACGAGCTGCATCGACCAGACGACCACGTACAGCAGACCGCGGCCGAACAGGACGGACGAGCCGCGTGCGACGGCGATCGAGTCCGTGTCGGTGGACAGCGCGCCGGGGGCCGCGGGCTGCACGGACGCCTCGAGCTCGTCGTCGTCGGGCTGTGCCGCCAGCGCAGCCGCCTCGGCCGCACGCGCCTCGCGTCGGGTCTGGGGGACGGTCACTGTGCCACCACCACCGGCTGGTCGTCGGCGGACGTGCGGAGCCCGAAGGTCGCGTCGACCACGTCGAGCAGGTCGGTGCTCCGGGACGTCGAGAACTTCCGGGCGAACACGTACGGGGTCGACTGGTCAGCCGCGGTACGACGCTCCAGCACCCGGCCGGCGTCCTCGATCCCGAGCCACGGCGGGCTCTTCTGCTTCGTGCCGTCCCACCCGATCCACCAGAGCGGCTGCACCGCGTGGGCGTCCGCGAAGTCCGGGGTGAACGCCGGGGTCAGCAGGACCGACGGCACGAAGGTCTCGTCGCCGATCCACACCCGCTCCCAGAACGCCACCAGGTCGGGGCGCCCGTCGAACACGTCGACGACCCCCTGCGCGTGGTGGCGGGCCAGGACCTTGAGCTGCGAGCCGCCGCCGAACACGACGTCGCGCGGGACCCGACGGGGGACCGGCAGGCGCAGCATGTGCTTCCGCCACGCCCAGTGCCGGAACCGCACGCGCGACCGACCGCCGTCGCGACCCCACGCGGGGTGCGGGAGCGGCTTCGCCTCGACGAACGACCGCCCGGGGTTCGCGGTCAGGAGCGCCGAGATCTCGTCGGCGTCGGCCAGCGGGTAGTCGCTGCCGGTCAGCAGCGCCACGTGCGTGGCGTCCGTCTGCGCCAGGGCAGCACGGTAGCCGGCGACCTCGGCCGCGACGTTCTCCCACTTCGCCCACCCGGTGCGCATCCGTGGCAGCACGTGCACCCGTTCGGGCAGGCCGGCGGTCATCGCCTCGAAGACGTCGTCGTCGGTGCTCGCGTCGCAGTGCAGGAACACCGGGAACGGGTCGAGCGCCGCCACGAGCCGACGGACGTGCGTCGGGTCCTCGTGAGCGAGGACGATGCACGCGAGTGGCGTGGGAGTGATGGCCATGTCCGCGACGCTAAGCGGGCCCGGCAGCACCGACAAGGGAGGTCGGGACCACCTGCGGGGGAACGGCGGTTTCCCGCAGGCGCCCCCCGATCGAGGGGGTCGCGAGGGGGATCGCGCGAGGGGGATCGCGTCAGCGGGCGCGGCGGAACTTCGGGCAGTCGCAGAGCGCGCAGTCCGTTCCCGGACGGTAGTGCTCGTGTGCCGCCTGGGCGTGCCCGCACGTGCCGCACGCGGCGTCGTCGGCATCGAGGTGCACCACGACGAGGTCGGACGCTTCGGGGTCCGGAACCAAGTGCAACGTCGGGCGTGGACGCCTGGTCAGGCCGAGCCGGTCCATCGTTCGGGCCAGCGGCATGCGTCCTCCTCGTGTCCGGCGGGGACCGGGGTCGCACCGGCGGGTCGACCGGCGTCTCCCGCGAGTCTAGTGGCGGCAAACCGCAGCCTCCCCGCATCCTCCGAGCATCGCGGTTGACCCCCTGTCGACGCGCGCGGAGCATTGCCACGTCCACCCGACCAGACCGGCCCGACGGGACGAACATGACCGACCACACCACCACCGCGGAACGAGCCCTCACGCTCGACCCCGCGATGCCCTCGCCCGACGCCCCCACCTGGGTCGGAGCTGCCTGGGTCGGCGCCGTCGACCGGTCCGCAGCGCTCGCCGCCGACACCGTGCACCTCGCCGGCGCCGGCGGCTTCCGCCGCGCCCGCCTCATGGTGCGCGACGGCCGCGACGTCGCCGGGTTCGTCGACGTGCGCGTCGACGACCGCGGGGCGGTGGACCCGGCCGAGCTGGGACCGGCCCTGCGCCGGTTGCCGCCCCCGGGCCTCCCGGTCGACGCCCCCGCGGACGGCGCACGCGTCTCCGTCGTCATCGGTACCCGCGAGCGCCCCGTGGCGCTCGCCCGCGCCGTGCGCTCCGTCCTCGACTCCGCGTACGACGACTTCGAGCTGTTCGTCGTCGACAACGCGCCCGTCACCAGCGGCACCCGCGACGTCGTGGCCGCCGTCGACGACCCGCGCGTGCACTACGTCCTCGAGGCACGCGCCGGCGTCTCCCGCGCCCGCAACGCCGGCCTCGCCCGCGCCACCGGCGGCATCGTCGCGTTCATCGACGACGACGTCGTCGTCGACCGCCACTGGATGGCCGCCATCGCCGCCGCTTACGAGCGCGACGCCGACGTCTGGTGCGTCACCGGACTCGTCCCCAGCGGCGAGCTCCGCACCCCCACACAGCGCTTCTTCGACGAGCGGGTGACCTGGGCGCGGAACCTCGAGCGCCGGGTGTACCGCACGTCCGCCCCGCCCGTCGACGAGCCCCTGTTCCCCTTCACCGTCGGCGCGTTCGGCACGGGCGCGAACATGTCCGTGCGCCGCGACGCCGTCCGCCAGCTCGGCGGCTTCGACGTCGCCCTCGGCCCCGGCACCCGCGCCCGAGCCGGTGAGGACCCCGACCTGTTCACCCGCGTCCTGCTCGCCGGTGGGGCGCTCGCCGTGGAGCCCTCGGCCGTCGTCTGGCACGAGCACCGCAAGGACCGCGCCGCGTTGCGCTCGCAGGCGATCGGCTACGGCACCGGGCTCGGCGCCTGGGTGACGAAGCTCGTGCTGCGGCCCTCGACGGCGTTCGCGGTGCTGCGGCGTGCGGCCGGCGCGCTCCGGCGGCTCGGTGCGCTCGGGCAGGGTGCCGACGAGCGCCCCGTCGACGCGAGCGGCGGCTGGCCCGTCGACGCCGATTTCACCGAGGCGACGCGCGGGCTCAAGCGCGCCGAGCTGACGGCCGCGCTGGGCGGGCCGTGGCGGTACGTGGCCGGGCGGCTGACCGCGCGCTGAGGCGCGGGCGCCGGGCGCGGCTGGCCGGCACGCCGGCACCGGCTTTGCGACAGAGCACGCGTCGATCGACGCGTGCTCTGTCGCGTTCCGCGTGCGCGGCAGGGCGGACGGGAGGCCCGTGGCGACACTGCCACGGGCCTCCCGTCCGTCATGCTGCGCGACTACGGCCGGAAGCGGCCGGCCTCGACGTCGCGCCAGCGGCGTCGGCTGCGGAACCAGGCGGCCGGGCCGGCGGGGAACCCGCGCAGCTCGTGGTACGCCAGGGTCTTCGGGATGCGCGTGGTCGAGGCGTCGTTGGTGACCTCGGTCGCGGCGTCCCGGCGTCCGGCCAGGCGGGAGAGCATCTGCTTCGACTTGACCTTCGCGGCGAGCGGCATCAGGCGGGCGAGGACGGCGACGTGCCGCTTGTCCTTCGCGGCGAGCGCGAACATCAGCGCGGTGAAGCCGACGCCGTTGCCGTGCAGCTGCTTGTGCAGGTCCTCGATGGTCTGGCGGTGCCGGTGGTGCACGACCGCGCGGGGCTCGAAGCCGATCTTCCCACCGCGCCACAGCGTCTCGATGAACATCGCCAGGTCCTCGCCACCACGGGCGGGGGAGCCGGCGCCGAGGGTGTGGTCGAAGCCGCCGACGGCCTCGATCAGGGTGCGACGGTAGGCCATGTTCGCGCCGGCGCCGTACGCGCCGATGCCGTAGACGGCGAAGTGCTTGAGGACCTCGCCGGACGGGGTGACCGCCGAGACGCGGGCGTGCCGCATGGTGCCCTGCACGTCGTCCGGGACGATCGTCACGGGCGAGAAGGTGCGCTCGGCGCTGAACCCGCCGTAGTACGCCTCGTACCAGATCTGGGCGGGGGTGGTGAGCTCGCTCGGCAGGATCACGCCGGTGACGGCGTCCAGGCCGGGCTCGCTGACGAACCGGGACCCGATGGCGCGGAGCCACTGCGGGTCGACGCGGACGTCGTCGTCGGTGAAGGCGATGACGTCGCCGGTCGCGGCGGCGACACCGGCGTTCCGTCCGGCGGACAGACCGGGGCGGCGTTCCTCGACGAGACGGACGTTCCGCCCGGCGAGCATCGCGGGCAGCGCGTCGCCGGCGGGGACGCGGACGCGGTTGTCGACGAGGATGACCTCGTGCCGCGGGTAGTCGAGGTGCTCGAGGACGTCGAGCAGCTTGCCGAGGTCCTCGACGCGGTCGACGATCGTGGACACGACGACCGAGATGGTCGGCAGGTCGTCGTCGGACACCGCGGGGACGTCGGCCAGGACGGTCTCCTGCAGCGCCTCGAGGGCGCGGGCCGCGTCGGCGGGGTCGTCGGTGAGCAGCACGTCGAGGGTGCCGGTGGGGTGGCCGCCGCGGTAGCCGATCACCATGGCGGACTCGCCGGTCTCGTCGGCGACGAGACGGGGGAGCGGGGCGTCGAGGTCGACGCCGATGACACGGCGCGGTGCGGGCACGGTGTCGGCGGTGTGGATGGTGGCCATGTGGTGGACGCTACGTGGGGCCGTGGGTGCGGACAACGGCGCGGGACACCGGTGGCGGGGTTCATGCGGAGTTCCGCAGTGGCGCGCAGGGGTCCCTCGAACGAGGGTGAGCGCTCACCCAGGAAGTCACCGGGACTTCCAAGGTCACGCTCAGGTCACGGAACCGATGCAACCGGTTGCGGAACCCCTGCGGCGGGCGTAGCTTCCTCCACCAGCAGGCAGCGGCGCCTGCTCCAGGGCAGTGTCGTCGAACCCGATCGATGCCCCCTGGTGATCTCAATGAGGAGACAACGCTGTGAAGACAACACGCTCCAGGGTGCGGTTCGCATCCGTTGCCGGGGTCGCCGTCATCGGCCTCGTGCTCACCGGCTGCTCGAGCGGGAGCTCCGGCGCCGGCTCGGACGACGCCAAGAGCGGCCAGGACAGCCGCGGGCCCATCACCTACGTGCAGGGCAAGGACAACTCGAACGTCGTCCGCCCGCTGATCGCGAAGTGGAACAAGGCCCACCCCGACGAGAAGGTCACCTTCAAGGAGCAGTCCGACCAGGCCGACCAGCAGCACGACGACCTCGTGCAGCACTTCCAGGCCAAGGACGCGAACTACGACGTCGTCGACGTGGACGTCGTCTGGACCGCCGAGTTCGCCGCGAAGAGCTGGCTGACGCCGCTGACCGGTGACATGAAGATCGACACCTCGAAGCTGCTGCCGGCCACGGTGAAGACCGCGACCTACAACGACACCCTCTACGCCGCCCCGCAGACCTCGGACGGCGCACTGCTCTACTACCGCAAGGACCTCGTCAAGACGCCTCCGACCACGTGGAAGGAGATGATGGCCGACTGCCAGATCGCGAAGGACAAGGGCATCGGCTGCTACGCCGGGCAGTTCGCGAAGTACGAGGGCCTGACGGTGAACGCCTCCGAGGCGATCAACGGCTCCGGTGGTTCGGTGCTCAGCAAGAGCGGGGACCCGGACGTCGACACCTCGGACGCCAAGGCCGGCCTGCAGAACCTGGTCGACGCGTTCAAGGACGGGAACATCCCGGCCGAGGCGATCACCTACCAGGAGGAGCAGGGCCGCACGGCGTTCGAAGCCGGCAAGCTGCTGTTCCTGCGCAACTGGCCGTACGTCTACAACCTGGCGAAGACCGACGGTTCGAGCAAGGTCAAGGACACGTTCGGCATCGCGCCCATCCCGGGTGCGGACGGCACCGGTGCCTCGACGCTCGGCGGCCACAACGCCGCGATCAGCGTGTACTCGAAGCACAAGGCGACGGCGCACGACTTCCTCGAGTTCCTCATCTCGAACGACACGCAGAAGTTCTTCGCGACGCAGGGGTCGCTCGCCCCGGTCGTCGGTGACCTCTACACCGACTCCGAGCTGACGGCGAAGCTGCCGTACCTGCCGACGCTGCTCAAGTCGATCGAGTCGGCGGAGCCGCGGCCGGTCACGCCGTTCTACCCGGCGGTGACGAAGGCGATCCAGGACAACACCTACGCGGCGCTCAAGGGATCGAAGTCGGTCGACGAAGCCATGAAGGACATGCAGGACGCCCTCAAATCGGCGACCAGCAGCTAGCGACACGCGGCGCACGCCGCATCGGACTGGAGGCACGGTGCCATCCCGGCACGTGCCTCCAGTCCGCCCCTACTTGCGTTCCGACACCCCCGGCAAGGAGGCCGACACGTGTCAGCAGCAACCGAGATCCCCGCAGCCATCCCCAACCCGACGGGCATGGAACCGAAGCGCCAGCGGCGCAAGGGCGGACTCAACGCCGAGCACGGCCGGTGGGCCGTGTACCTCATCGGCCCGACGATCCTGCTCCTCGCGATCGTCATCGGCTACCCGGTCGTCAGCGCGATCATCCAGTCGTTCCAGCTCGACCAGGGCCTCGACAAGGCCACCGGCCTGTTCGTGCAGGGCGGCTTCGCCGGCGTCACGAACTACGTGCACTGGCTCGGGCAACGATGCGGGAACACCGCGTGCCCTCCGGGCAGCCTCGGCTCCCAATTCTGGGTGGCCTTCGGCAACACGTTCTTCTTCACCGCGGTGACCGTCGTCCTCGAGACCGTCATCGGGCTCTGGATGGCGATCATCATGAACCGCAACTTCAAGGGCCGCGCGCTCGTCCGTGCCGCGATCCTGGTGCCGTGGGCGATCCCCACCGCCGTCACCGCGAAGCTCTGGTACTTCATCTTCGACGCGAACGGCGTCCTGAACCACGTCATCGGCCACCAGGTCCTCTGGTTCTCCGACGAGTGGGCATCGCGGTTCGCGATCATCATCGCGGACACCTGGAAGACCACGCCGTTCATGGCGCTGCTCATCCTGGCGGGGCTGCAGTTGATCCCCGAGGACGTCTACGAGGCCGGCAAGATGGACGGCGCCTCGACGTTCCAACGCTTCGTGCTCATCACGCTGCCGCTCGTGCGGCCCGCCCTGATGGTCGCCGTGCTGTTCCGCGTGCTCGACGCGCTCCGCATCTACGACCTGATCGCGATCATGACCGGTGGCGGCGGTGGTTCCGGCAACGCCACGGTCTCGTTGTCGGTGCTCGTCGTCGACCAGATCCGGCAAGGGTTCAACGCCGCATCGGCACTCTCCACCATCACCTTCCTCATCGTGTTCATCGTGGCGTTCGTCTTCGTCCGGTTCCTCGGAGCCAACGTCGTCCAGACGCAGGCCGCCCAGCAGAAGGGTGAACTCAAGTGACCCTCGCAGCCGACCGACCCCGGTCAGTGCCAGTCCCCGGCGAACGTGCTAGCGCACGCGCCGAAGTCCGGGTCCGCCGGGACACCGGCCCGCGCATCCGCACCGCTGTGCAGGCGATCGTCATCGCCGTGTGGTGCCTCCTGCCGTTCTACTGGATGGTCGTCACGAGCTTCCGCGACGTCGGGTTCACCTTCGACCCGACGCCGTGGTTCACGCACGTGACGCTCGACAACTACGCGACGGCGTTCTCCACGTCGCTCGGCAACCACCTCGGCCGGGCGCTGCTGAACAGCGTCTTCATCGGTGTGGCCGTGACGATCATCGCCCTGCTCGTCGGCACCACGGCGGCGTACGCCCTCGCCCGCCTCGAGTTCGGCGGCAAGTCGCTCATCGCCGGCGCGATCCTGGCGGCGTCGATGTTCCCGGGGGTCGCGCTCATCTCCCCGCTGTTCCAGCTCTTCACGGACATCGGGTGGATGGGGACCTACCAGGCGCTCATCCTGCCGAGCATCTCGTTCGTGCTGCCGCTGACGGTCTACACGCTCGCGTCGTTCTTCCGCGAGATGCCGTGGGACCTCGAGGAAGCAGCGCGCATCGACGGCTGCACCCGCGTGCAGGCGTTCCGGCGGATCATCCTGCCGCTCGCCGCCCCCGCGGTGTTCACGACGGCGATCCTGGCGTTCATCTCCAGCTGGAACGAGTACCTGATCTCCTCGCAGCTCTCGAGCGACGCGACGCAGCCGGTGACCGTGGCGATCGCCTCGTTCGCCGGGTCGCAGCCGCACCAGGAGCCGTACACGGCGGTCATGGCCGCGGGCACGATCGTCACGATCCCGCTCGTGATCCTGGTCCTCATCTTCCAGCGACGCATCGTGGCCGGCCTCACCGCCGGTGGCGTGAAGGGCTGACGACCATGGCACAGCGCGGACCCACCCGGCCCACGGCCCGGACCGAAGAGGCGATCGGCTTCGTCGGCATGTTCGGCATCCTGTTCCTCGGCGCCACGGTGTTCTGCGAGGTCACCGGTCGACCGGCACTCGGCTGGGCACTCACCCTGCTGGTGTGCGTGCTCGGGGTCGTGGCGCTCGACCGGTGGCGGGTGCGGGTACTCCGCCGCCACGCGGTCGTCGACGGGGCCACCGACGGCATCGGTGCCGCTCCTGCCGTCGCCCCCGTCCGCACCGCTCGCGGCGACGACACCCGTCGTCAGCCACGGCGCTCGGCGGACGGGCGGGTGCACCAGCACAGCGGGTGGGACGAGCTCGCACCGGCCGGTCGTCGTGCACCGCACCGGGCGCGCCGGACCGCAGCGGCCGTCGCGCAAGCCGCCCCCGGCACTGCAGCCGACCGTCCGGCGGGCGTGACACACGGTACGGACGGCTGACGGGCCTCCCGGGTCGCATCGATGGGGATCCAGGAGATCGCGACCGTCACGGGACTGTCGAAGTCCACGGTGTCGCGGGCGCTGCGCGGGATGGAGAACGTGGCGGAGACCACGATCGACGAGGTCCGTCGTGTCGCCGACGAGCTCGGGTACGTCCCGAGCTCGGCGGCTGCCGGCCTCGCCACCGGGCGGCAGCGCGCCGTGGGCGTCGTCGTCCCGGTGATCGACCGGTGGTTCTACGTCAAGGCACTCGGCGGCGTCGACGCGGAACTCCGGCGGGCCGGGTACGACCTCGTGCTCTACAACCTGGGCGGGCCGGGCGGCGACCGCGACCGGGCGTTCCGACGCTCGATGCTGCGGCACCGTGTCGACGCCCTCGTCCTGCTGTCCCTGGTGCTCGACGCAACCGAGCGTGCCGAGCTCGAACTCACCCGGCACCCGATGATCGTCATCGGCGGACCCGCACCGGGCCTGCGGAACATCGGGGTCGACGACCGAGCCGTCACCCGGATCGCGGTCGACCACCTGTGCGGCCTCGGCCACCGACGGGTCGCCTACGTCGGCGGGCAGGACGAGGCCGGCATGAACGTGGCGGTGCCGCACCTGCGGAGGGACGGGTTCGTCGACGCGATGCGGGCCGCCGGACACGCGGTGCCGGACCGGTGGCTGCTCGACGGGCGGTTCTCGTTCGCCGGCGGCCTGGCGGCGGGGAACGCGCTGTTCGGCGGGCGCGCCGGTGCCGGTGCTGGTGCTGGTGCTGGGGCCGGGCTCGATCGCCCGACTGCCGTGTTGTGCGCGTCGGACGAGATGGCGCTCGGGGTGCTCCTCGCCGCCGGGCAGGCCGGGCTGTCGGTGCCGGGGGACGTCTCCGTGATCGGGATCGACGGCCACGAGTACGGCGCCACCGTGGGCCTGACGACCGTGGCACAGGACCCGGAGGCGCAGGGGCGGGCAGCGGCGCGGGCCGTGCTCGCCGAGGTCGACGGCGGCGCTGCCGGAGCGATCGTCGCGGCGCCGGCGCACCTGGTGGTGCGGGGGACGACGGGGCCGCCGCGGGGGTGAGGGTGTGGGGGGCGTGGCGGCGTGGCGGACTCGACTCGGAACGACGATCCCGATGTCGAACGACAACGGAGACGTCGTTCCGAGTCGGCCCCCGCCCGAGCCCGAGCCCGCCCGGCCCGCCGCGGGTAGCGTCGCCCGCATGGAGGTCACGAAGCTCGAACACGCCTGCCAGATCCTGTCGGACGGCGACGCCCGCCTGGTGCTCGACCCGGGCGACTTCACCCGCCCCGTCGACACGACCGGGGTCGTCGCGATCGTCGTCACGCACGAGCACCCCGACCACGTCACGCCGGAGCAGCTGCACCGGATCCTCGACCGGAACCCCGACGCCGTCGTGTTCGGCCCCGAGGGCGTCCGCGCGGCGCTCGCCGACTCCGGCATCGCGGTCGAGGTCGTCACCGACGGGGACCACCGCACCGTCGGCCCGTTCGCGCTCGACTTCCACGGCACCCGGCACCAGATCATCCACTCCTCGGTGCCGATCGTCGACAACACCGGCGTGCTCGTGAACGGCAGGCTCTTCCACCCCGGCGACTCGTACACCGACCCGGGCGTGCCGGTCGAGGTCCTCGCGGCTCCGGTCGGCGCCCCGTGGCTCAAGGTCGCCGAGATGATGGACTACGTCGCCGCGCTCGCCCCGGCCCGCGCCTACCCGATCCACGAGGCCACGCTCTCCGACATCGGCTACGGCATGCACACCGGGCGGCTGCGCGAGGCGCTCGCCCCGCACGGTTCGCTCGAGATCCTGCGGCCGGGGGAGTCGCTCACGGTTTGACGGCGCGGGACCGCGCCGGACCGCGCCGTGGTCGCTTCGTGAGCAGAAATGGTCGGGTGGGACCGACCGACGCGACCATTCCTGCTCACGAAGCGCGGCCCCGGACGTGCGCGCGGTCGGACGGGAGGCGCGTGGCGGGCCCGCCACGCGCCTCCCGTCCGATGGGCGGTCGCGTCCACGGCCGCGCGACCGATGCGTGCGCATGATGCGACAGAGCGCGCGTCGTTCGACGGGTGTTTCGTCGCTCGGTGCGCACGCAACGGATGCGTGTGGCACGTTGCGACAGAACGCTCGTCGTTCAACCGGTGTTCTGTCGGAATCTGCACGCGCAGCGAGCGCCGTATGCCGGGCGCGGCATGGCGGCACACCCGGGCGACACGCCTCGTTTTGGCGCGATGCGCGGCTTGTGCAATACTTGTCGAGTTGTCGGAACGGCCCCATCGTATAGCGGCCTAGTACGCTGCCCTCTCACGGCGGTAACGCGGGTTCGAATCCCGCTGGGGTCACCACAGGTGACATGCTCCGAGTCCGACAACAGCCGCGGCCCCATCGTATAGCGGCCTAGTACGCTGCCCTCTCACGGCGGTAACGCGGGTTCGAATCCCGCTGGGGTCACCAGCACCACGAAACCCCCGACGAGCTCCGGCTCGTCGGGGGTTTCGTCGTCGTGTGCCAGGCTGATTCCGTGTCCAGTGCCGTCCAGCTCATCCGGTCCGCAGCGCTCAGCGACGTCGCGGAGTACGCCTACGCGTCCACCGTGGCGGCCGGGACACGGCTCGTGTTCCTCGCGGGGGCGTGTCCGCTCGACGAGCACGGCGCGACGGTCGCCGTCGGTGACGTGGCCGGGCAAGCCGCGCAGTGCATCGCGAACCTGCGGACGGCGCTCGCAGCCGCCGGCGCGGGGGTCGACGACCTGGTCCAGACGCGGGTGCTCGTCGCGACGACCGAGCAGCAGGACCTCGTCTCCGCCTGGGACGTCGTCCGCGCCGCGATGGGAGACCACGACGTGCCGAGCACGCTGCTCGGCGTGACCGTCCTCGGCTACGACGACCAGCTCGTCGAGGTCGAGGCGATCGCCGCCGTCGCCGACTGAGCAGTACGCTGGACGGGTCGTCAGACCCGGCAGTGGGGCCTGCCGGACCCAACCGCGCACGAAGCGCCAACGGTCCCTATCCCGAGAACACCGCACGCGCGGAGACGATCCGGCGTGCTCGGCGATAGGAGTACCGATGACCGATGCGCGACCGCCGCACCTCCGCTGGCGCTTCCTGGCCCTCGTCGCACTCGGCGGCGCGATCGGGACCGCGATGCGCGCACTGCTCGCCGAGGCGTTCCCCGGCCACGACGGCATCAGCTGGGTGATCCTCGCGATCAACGTCGTCGGAGCCTTCTGTCTCGGGCTCCTGCTCGAGGCGCTCGCGCTGCGTGGCCCCGACGTCGGAGGCCGCCGCACGCTGCGGCTGCTCGTCGGCACCGGCGTGCTCGGCGGCTTCACGACGTACAGCACGCTCGCCGACGACACCGCGCAGTTGCTCGACGTCGGCCGGTGGGGTGCGGGCAGCGGGTACGCGCTGCTGTCCGTCGTCCTCGGGCTCGGCGCCGTCGTGCTCGGGGTGTTGATCGCCGGGCGGCTCCGGCCGCGTCCGACCGGCCCGGACGGAGGCGCGTCGTGAACCCGCTCGAACTGCTGCTCGTCGCCGTCGGCGGGGGAGTCGGAGCCGCGCTCCGGTTCCTGCTCGACGGACTCGTCAAGACGCGCACGTCCCGCTCGCGGACTGCCGGGTTCCCGCTCGGGACCGTGCTGATCAACGTGTCGGGATCGCTCGTCCTCGGGCTGCTTACCGGCCTCGGGCAGGCCGGGACGATCCCGCTCCCGGCGGTCGCGGTGCTCGGGACGGGCATGATGGGTGGGTACACGACGTTCTCGACGGCGAGCGTCGAGACCGTCCAGCTCCTCCGATCCGGCAAGCCCCGGCTCGCCGTCCTGCACGGCCTCGGGATGCTCGTCGTCTCGGTCGGCGCAGCTGCGCTCGGCCTCTGGATCGGAAGGAACTCATGACCTCGGAACGCCCCGGCGAACTCGTCCTCGTCCGTCACGGAGAGACGGAGTGGTCGAAGAGCGGGCAGCACACCGGCCGCACCGACATCCCGCTGACGGACAACGGTGTCGAGCAGGCGAAGCGCGCCGGCCGGTACCTGGCCGACCGCTCGTTCGCGTTGGCCCTGTCGAGTCCGCTGCAGCGTGCCCGCGACACCGCGCACCTGATCGGCGTCGACCCCGAGCTCGACGAGGACCTGTACGAGTGGGACTACGGCGCGTACGAAGGGCTCACCACCCCGCAGATCAAGGTGCTGCGCCACGGGCCGTGGGACCTCTGGACCGATGGAGTACCTGCCGGTGACACCCCCGGTGAGAACGCCGCCGAGGTCCGGGTCCGCGTCGAGCGCATCCTGAACCGCGCTCGTCCGGTGCTCGCCGAGGGCCAGGACGCCGTGTTCGTCGCGCACGGCCACGTGCTGCGTGCCCTCGGCGCCGCGTGGATCCGGCTCGCGCCGCAGGACGGTGCCGTACTGAAGCTCGGTACCGCATCGGTCAGCGTCCTCGGGTACGAGCACGGCCGCCCGGTCATCGACGCCTGGAACATCCAGCCCCGCGACTGACGCGCCGGCCGCGGTCCGTGGGTGCGGTCTGCGAGAGCGACAGTTCCGCGCCCCCTCAGCTGGTCAGTCCCGCGAGAGCGACAGAGTTGCGCGAACAGTTCGCGGAGATCTGTCGCTTTCGCGACCGGGTCGCGCCCCGACCGGACGGGAGGCCCGTGGCGACGCCGCCACGGGCCTCCCGGCCTCAGACGGTACGGATCGCGCTCGTGGCACCCAGGGCTCGCCCGCGCCGCCGCTCGATCGCACGCCCCACGAACAGCAGCCCGACGCTGACGAGCGCACCGAGGGTGGTCTGCGCGACCCGGTCGAGCGCGAGGAGCTCCGGGGCCTCGGGCAGGCTCAGCCACGACACGGCGAGGGCGAGCGGGGTCAGGAACAGCAGGCAGACGGCGTAGTTCCGGGCGACGAAGATCTCCGCGAAGAACTGCCCCACGACGGCGATGACGACGATCCACCACGCCGACGGCTCGAGCAGCAGGATCCCGACGGCGATCACGGTGCCGCCGATCGTGCCGATGAAGCGCTGGAACGCCCGGATCACGGTGTGCCGCTGGCGGAGGGCGGGCAGGGTCGACACCACCGCGATGACGGCCCAGTACGGGTGCCCGAGCCAGGGGATGGTCGACGCCACCGCGCCGGCGACGAGCGACCCAACGACGTTGAGCGCCACGGTCTCCCACAGCGCGGCCGTGCGGAGGATGCCGAAGCCGCGCTCCTTGAGCGGCGCCAGCGGCCGGAACCGGTGCGGGGCGCGCGGGTGCCACACGTGCCGGATGACGAACCCGGACATCGCGACGAGCCACGCCCAGACGACCGAGCAGACGATGATCGTCGCGACGAGCGGGACGTCCGCGGGCCTGAGCGGCACGAGGGCGGAGACCACGAACGCGAAGACCGGGAAGATCGGCTGCGCGGGGATCGTCCGCAGGGTCGACAGGGTGCAGACCGCGACGACGAGCACGACGACGAGCCCGGTCGCCTGCAGCCAGAGCGGCGAGCCGAGCAGGGCGACGCCGATTCCCGCGAACATGCACAGGGTCTGCAGCGCACCCGCGACGCCCGTGGTGACGGCGCGCTGCCGGTACGGCTCGGTCGCCCCGAAGATCGCGGTGAAGCCGGCGAACATCGCGAACGCGGCGTAGCCCGGCATCCCGAGGGCGATGAGCAGCGCCAGTGGTGCACCGCCCGCGATCGCTGCGCGCGCCGCGCCCTCGAGGTTGATCGTCCGGGTCGAGTGCGCAGGTGTCGTCATGTCCCGACCATCTTCCCACCGCGACGGGTGTCGTCGAGTCGCCACGGGCCTCCCGGTCGACCGTCGCACCGCGTGGAGAACGCGACGACGCGTTGGTATACCAATGGTAGAGTCGCCTGATCGTGCCGCGGTCGCGGCGCAACGACGAGAACGAGGGAGTCGAGCTCATGGGTAGGACGCTCGCCGAGAAGGTGTGGGACGACCACGTCGTGGTCAAGGGTGAGGACGGGAACCCGGACCTCCTCTACATCGACCTCCACCTCGTGCACGAGGTCACGAGCCCGCAGGCGTTCGACGGCCTGCGCCAGGCCGGGCGCCCGGTGCGCCGGCTGGACCTGACGATCGCGACCGAGGACCACAACACCCCGACGCTCGCGATCGACCGCCCCATCGCGGACCCGACGAGCCGGATCCAGATCGAGACCCTGCGCCGCAACTGCGAGGAGTTCGGGGTCCGCCTGCACTCCCTCGGCGACAAGGAGCAGGGGATCGTGCACGTCGTCGGCCCGCAGCTCGGCCTGACGATGCCCGGCATCACCGTCGTCTGCGGCGACTCGCACACCAGCACCCACGGGGCGTTCGGGGCCATGGCGTTCGGCATCGGCACCTCCGAGGTCGAGCACGTCCTGGCCACGCAGACCCTGCCGCTGAAGCCCTTCAAGACGATGGCGATCACGGTCGAGGGCACGTTGCGTCCGGGCGTGACCGCGAAGGACATCATCCTGGCGGTCATCGCGAAGATCGGCACCGGCGGCGGACAGGGCTACGTGCTCGAGTACCGCGGTTCCGCGATCCGTGCGCTCTCGATGGAGGGCCGGATGACGATCTGCAACATGTCGATCGAGGCCGGTGCCCGCGCCGGCATGGTCGCCCCCGACCAGATCACCTACGACTACGTGCAGGGCCGCGACCACGCCCCGACCGGTTCCGACTGGGACGACGCCGTCGCGTACTGGGACACCCTGGCGACCGACGACGACGCCGTGTTCGACGCGGAGGTCTTCATCGACGCCGACGACCTCGAGCCCTTCGTCACCTGGGGCACCAACCCCGGCCAGGGCGTCTCGCTGTCGGAGAACGTGCCTTCGCCTCTCGACTTCGAAGACCCGAACGACCAGGCCGCTGCGCAGCGGGCCCTCGACTACATGGACATCGCCGCCGGCACCCCGATGAAGGACATCGCCGTCGACGCGGTCTTCATGGGCTCGTGCACGAACTCGCGCATCGAGGACCTGCGGGCCTTCGCGTCGATCATCCAGGGCCGCAAGAAGGCCGACGGCGTCCGGGTCATGGTCGTGCCGGGGTCCGCCCGGGTGCGGCTCGAGGCCGAGGCCGAGGGGCTCGACGTCGTGATCAAGGAGTTCGGCGCCGAGTGGCGGTTCGCCGGGTGCTCGATGTGCCTCGGCATGAACCCCGACCAGCTCGCACCGGGGGAGCGCTGCGCGAGCACGTCGAACCGCAACTTCGAGGGGCGCCAGGGCAAGGGCGGGCGCACCCACCTGGTGTCGCCGCTCGTCGCCGCCGCCACCGCGATCCGCGGCACGCTGTCCAGCCCGTGGGACCTGGCGACCGACGACGCACTGGCGGACGTGACCGACACAGCGAACACCACCGAGGGGACCTTCTGATGGACAAGATCACCACCGTCACCGGCATCGCCGCCCCGCTCAAGCGGTCGAACGTCGACACCGACCAGATCATCCCCGCGGTCTACCTCAAGCGCGTCACGAAGACCGGCTTCGAGGACGCCCTGTTCTCCGGCTGGCGCCAGGACCCCGACTTCGTGCTGAACCAGCCCGAGTACCAGGGCGCGAAGGTCCTGGTGGCCGGCCCGGACTTCGGCACCGGGTCGTCCCGTGAGCACGCGGTCTGGGCACTGCGTGACTTCGGCTTCGCGGTCGTCATCTCGCCCCGGTTCGCCGACATCTTCAAGGGCAACGCGGGCAAGCAGGGACTGGTCACCGCGATCGTGACCGAATCGGAAGTCGAGCGGCTCTGGGCCGAGATCGAGCGGAACCCGGGGGTGTCGGCGACCGTGGACCTGGTGGCGCAGCGCGTGTCGCTCGGGGATGTGGACGTCCCCTTCGAGATCGACGCTTACACTCGTTGGCGGTTGATGGAAGGGCTCGACGACATCGGGCTCACCCTCCGTGACGAGACCTCGATCACGGAGTTCGAATCCCGCCGCTCCAGTTGGCGGCCGAAGACATTGCCGGTGAAGTAGTGAACTCTCTCGTACAGGACGCAGCGGCCGCAGGGGCGCGCGTGGGCCTCAAGTCGGACGAGATCGTCATCCGCGGGGGCAAGCCGCTCGTGGGGCGCATCGAGGTCCGCGGGGCGAAGAACCTCGCGACCAAGGCCATGGTGGCGTCGCTGCTCGGTGACACCCCGTCGATCCTCAAGGACGTCCCGGACATCTCCGACGTCAAGGTCGTCCGTGGGCTGCTCGAGGTGCACGGCGTGCGCATCACCGATCCTGCACGAGGCGAGCTCATCCTCGACCCGGCCAACGTCGAGTCGGCGCACTTCGCCGAGATCGACGCCCACGCCGGCTCGAGCCGCATCCCGATCCTGTTCTGCGGCCCGCTGCTGCACAAGCTCGGCGAGGCGTTCATCCCCGACCTCGGTGGCTGCCGCATCGGCGACCGCCCGATCGACTTCCACCTCGACGCGCTCCGGGCAATGGGGGCCGTCGTCGACAAGCAGGTCAACGGCATCCACCTGACGGCTCCGAACGGGCTGAAGGGCGCGTCCATCGAGCTGCCGTACCCGAGCGTCGGCGCGACCGAGCAGGTCCTGTTGTCGTCCGTCCTGGCGACCGGCGTCACGGAGCTGCGGAACGCGGCGATCGAGCCCGAGATCATGGACCTCATCGCGATCCTGCAGAAGATGGGCGCGATCGTGTCCGTCGAGCCGAACCGCGTGATCTTCATCGAGGGCGTCGAGTCGCTGCGCGGCTACACGCACCGTGCGATCAACGACCGCAACGAGGCAGCCAGCTGGGCCTCCGCCGCGCTCGCCACCGACGGTGACATCTTCGTCGAGGGGGCGAACCAGCAGGAGCTCATGACGTTCCTCAACGTCTTCCGCAAGGTCGGCGGCGGTTTCGACGTGCAAGAGGACGGCATCCGGTTCTACCGCGAGCGCGACACCCTCAAGCCCGTCGTCATCGAGACCGACGTGCACCCCGGCTTCATGACCGACTGGCAGCAGCCGCTCGTCGTGGCGCTGACCCAGGCCGAGGGGCAGAGCATCGTGCACGAGACCGTGTACGAGAACCGCTTCGGCTTCACCGACGCGCTGAACGAGATGGGCGCCGACATCGTCGTCCACAAGGAGGGGCTGCCCGGGCACGACCGCCGTGTCGCCCGCCGTCCGTTCGAGCAGGCCGCGGTCATCACCGGTCCGACGACGCTGCACGCGGCGAACGTCCGGGTCCCCGACCTCCGCGGTGGCTTCAGCCACCTCATCGCGGCGCTGACCGCCGACGGCGAGTCCCACATCACCAACGTCGGCATCATCAGCCGCGGCTACGAGCACTTCATCCCGAAGCTGCGGAAGCTGGGCGCCGACTTCGACTTCGCGGGTTAGTCGCGGTGTCGGTTCCGCAGCCGGGTGACGGTCCGTCGCGTCCGGGTGACGGCCCGTCGGGCCAGGGCGATGGCCGGGAGGCCCGTGGTGCGTCCGCCGTGCAGGTCGCGACCGGCCTGCCGGTGCGTGGACGGCGGTGGAAGCGTGGGGAGCTCAACCCCGCGTTCCGCATCGTGGCGTCGATCGTCATCCCGACGTTCCGGTTCTCGTCGAACTACCACTGGTACGGCCCGAACCGCCTGCCGGCGGACGGTGCCTTCGTGCTCGCCCCGAACCACTTCACGAACATCGACCCGCTGGTCGTCGGCACCGCCGTCTACATCAGTCGGCGGGCCCCGCGGTTCCTGGCCAAGGCCTCGCTGTTCAAGGTGCCCGTCTTCGGCAAGCTCATGTCCGGCATGGGGCAGATCCCGGTCGAGCGCTCCGGTCGCACCCGGTTGAGCGACCCGCTCGGCGGCGGGCGGTCGCTCATCGAGCAGGGTGGGGCGATCATCGTCTACCCCGAGGGCACGCTCACCCGCGACCCCGACCTGTGGCCGATGCGCGGCAAGACCGGTGCCGTCCGCATCGCACTCGAGAACGACGTGCCGCTGATCCCGATGGCCCACTGGGGCACGCAGGGCATCATGGCGCGCTACTCCAACAAGCTCCGCCTGTTCCCGCGGTCGCGCGTGGACGTCATCGTCGGCGACCCCGTCGACCTGTCCGCCTACCGTGGCCGGCCGATCGACCAGCAGATGCTGACCGAGGCCACCGAGCTGCTCATGCAGCGCATCACGGAGCTGCTCGAGCAGCTCCGTGGCGAGCAGGCCCCGACGACCCGCTGGGACCCGGCGGCGAACAACCAGAAGGAGACCGGCCGGTTTGAGTGACCTCCGCCCGCACGACGATCGTCCCGACCCCGTCGCAGCAGCGCCGGGTGCCTTCGACACCGCCGCGATCCGGGTGGTGATGCAGTCCACCGACAAGCCCCGCGTGGCGGTCATCGGTGCCGGCAGCTGGGGCACCACGTTCGCGAAGGTGCTCGCCGAGGGCGGTGCCTCCACGGTCGTGTGGGCCCGCCGTCCCGAGGTCGCCCGCGAGATCACCGAGACGAAGCGGAACTCCGACTACCTGCCCGGCATCAACCTGCCCCGCACCCTCACGGCGTCGACGTCGCTCGAGCAGGTGCTCGACGGCGCCACCCAGGTGTACGTGTCGGTGCCGTCGCAGACGCTGCGCTCGAACCTCGACGCGATCCGCGAGCTCCTGCCCGCCGGTGTCCCCGTCGTCAGCCTGATGAAGGGCGTCGAGAAGAGCACCGGCCTGCGGATGAGCGAGGTCCTGCTCCAGGGACTCGGCATCGACCAGGACCGCATCGCCGTCGCGAGCGGACCGAACCTGGCGCTCGAGATCGCCCGCCGGCAGCCGACCGCCGCCGTGGTGTCGTCGTCGAGCGTGGAGACCGCGACCGCTGTCGCCGCGGTCGCGACGAACCCGTACTTCCGGTCGTTCATCAACACCGACGTCATCGGCACCGAGTTCGGCGGCGTGCTCAAGAACCTCATCGCCGTGGCGATCGGCATCGTCGACGGCGTCGGCTACGGCGAGAACACCAAGGCGTCGATCATCACCCGCGGCCTCGCCGAGATGACCGAGTTCGCGGTGTCGCTCGGCGCGCAGCCGTCCACCCTGTCGGGCCTCGCAGGCCTCGGTGACCTCATCGCCACCTGCCAGTCGCCGTTGTCCCGGAACAACACCGCGGGGCGCCTGCTCGGGCAGGGGTACCGGTTCGACGAGGTCGTGCGGCAGATGAACCAGACCGCCGAGGGCCTGGCGTCCGTCGCACCGATCCTCGAGCTCGCCGCCGCGAACGGCGTCGACATGCCCATCGTCAGCCAGGTCGGCGAGGTCCTCGCCGGTAGGCTCGATCCGCGCAACATCGCGCCGCACCTCACCGAGACCGACGAGCCCCAGGGCGAGTGACCGGTCCCGCCTCGAGTCACGAAGGGACTCCCGTGCCCACGATCCCCGAGGGAACCGACGTTCCCACGACCACCGTCGCCGTCCTGTTCGGCGGGCGCTCGAGCGAGCACGAGATCAGCTGCGTGACCGCCGGCGGCATCATGGACGTCGTCGACCGCACCGAGTACCAGATCGTCCCGATCGGCATCACGAAGGACGGCGCGTTCACGCTGCAGTCCGACGACCCCTCGCAGTGGGCGATCCGCGACGGCTCCCTGCCGACCGTGCCCGACAACGGCACGCGTGTGGCGTTCCCGACGTCGCCGGCGACGAACGAACTCGTCGTCTCGCACCCGGACGGCTCGGTCACGACCGTCGCCGTCGACGTGGTGTTCCCGATCCTGCACGGTCCGTTCGGCGAGGACGGCACGATCCAGGGCCTGCTCGAGATCGCGGGTCTGCCGTACGTCGGTGACGGCGTGCTCGCGAGTGCCCTGGCGATGGACAAGCACGTCGCGAAGGCCGTCCTCGAGCACGCCGGTCTGCGGGTCGCTCCCTGGACGACCGTGCTCCGCCGCGAGTGGGCGGCCGACCCGGTCGACGTCGCCGAGGCGATCGCGGCGCACGGCTGGCCGCTGTTCGTGAAGCCGGCACGCGCCGGGTCGAGCATGGGCGTCTCGCGCGTCGACGGCCCCGACGAGCTCGGCGCCGCGATGGACCTGGCGTTCGAGCACGACTCCAAGGTGATCGTCGAACCGCGGGTCGTCGGCCGCGAGGTCGAGGTCGCCGTGCTCGAGGGCCGCGACGGTGCGCCGCGCACGAGCCTGCCCGGCGAGATCGTCGTGGCCGAGGACGGCTTCTACGACTTCGCGTCGAAGTACCTCGGTGGCGACGAGTCCCTGCTGTGCCCGGCGCCGCTCACCGAGGCGCAGACCGACGAGATCCGGTCGATCGGTGCTCGTGCGTTCGAGGCCATCGGTGGCTCGGGGCTCGCCCGGGTCGACTGCTTCCTGACCGACGACGGCTTCGTCGTGAACGAGGTCAACACGATGCCCGGGTTCACCCCGCTGTCGATGTACCCGCGCTGCTGGGCGGCGTCGGGTGTGTCCTACGGCGAGTTGGTCACCGAGCTCATCGAGCTGGGGCGCGCCGCCGTCCGCTGACGCTCGGCGGGGTGTGTCAGCCCTGCACGTCGGAGGGGTCCAGGCACTTGTGCCCGTCCTCCGGCAGCGTCGACACCGCCGTCGCGATGTCCTGCAGCACGGCGCTGCCGGTCTTCGACGTGTCGACGACGACCTGCACCGCGGGGGACCGTCCGAACGTCGTGTAGACGATCTGCTTGCCGCGGTCGTCGCGGATCCAGTCGACCGACCCGAGCGTGAAGCACGGCAGGTCGGACACGGTCGGCACGGCCACGCCGCAGTGGTACAGCGCGGCCTCGGGGTCGCCCCAGGCCGCGGTGGACTGTGCGTTGGTGTTCCGCAGGTCGTACGTCGAGTCGACGGTCGCGGGCAACCGCACCTGTGCTGCCGCGCACGCCGCTGCGTTCGCGGAGGGTGCCGCGCTCATGCCGACGGAGTTCGTGCACCCGGTCAGCCCTGCCGCGAGGGCGATCACGACCCCCGCGATCGCGAGGGTGCGAGGGGTGCGGCGCGCGGTGTCCATCGCCGTCCAGGCTACCGTTCTCGTGTGGACGCGACGTACGACGCCTGGGCCGGACCGACCGTGGGGGAGCTCGGTGAGCTGGTCGTCCTCGACCGGATCACGAGCCGGCTGCCGGCGGGCTCGCCGCTCGTGGGGCCCGGGGACGACTGCGCCGTCGTCGCCGCTCCCGACGGCCGGTTCGTCGTGACGACGGACATGATGGTGCACGGCCCGGACTTCCGGTGGGCGTGGTCCTCGCCCGAGGACGTCGGCTGGAAGGCCGCCGCGACGAACCTGTCGGACGTCGCGGCGATGGGTGCGGTGCCGAGTGGCCTCGTCATCGCCCTCGCCGCACCGCAGGACACCCCCGTGGCGGTGCTCGAGGGCATCGCGGACGGGTTCCGTCTCGCTGTCGACGCCCTCGCGCCCGGATGCGGTGTGGTCGGCGGTGACCTCTCCACCTCGGCGACCTTCACGGTGGCGGTGACGGCGTTCGGCGACCTCGGTGGTCGTGCCCCGGTGCTCCGGTCAGGGGCTCGTGCGGGGGACGTCGTGGCGGTCTCCGGCGAACTCGGCCGTGCTGCCCGCGGGCTCGCACGACTCTTCCGTGACGGCGTGGACGCGCAGGGCGAGCCGGACCGTGCAGCGACGGTGGCGAGCGGTGCGGACGCCGATCCCGGCGTCGACCGCCAGCGCCGCCCCGTGCCCCCGATCAGCGACGGGCCCCTCGCTGCTGCGGCCGGGGCGACGGCGATGCTCGACCTGTCCGACGGCCTGGCGATCGACGCCGGGCGGCTGGCCCGTGCGAGCCGGGTGACGCTCGACCTCGATGCCGACGCCCCGCTCGACGAGGTCGCGCTGCACGGTGGCGAGGACCACGGCCTGCTCGCGACCTTCCCCGCCGAGGCACTGCTGCCGGGTGGCTTCCGCCGCATCGGAGTCGTGCGCGACCGCGGCGACGCGGACCTGCTGCGCGCCGGCTCCCCGGTGCCGACGACCGGCTGGGACCCCTACGCCGACTGGGACGGCGCCGCCGGCTGACCCACCCGGCCCGGTCGTCGACCCGGTACGACACCATCGACGTCGTACGACGTCGATCATGTCGTTCTGAGTCGCCCGCGCGGCTCAGGACGCGGCGGCCACGGCCTCCCACGCCACGGTCTCGCCGTAGCTGCGCTTGCTGAACGGCTCGAGCCCGGCGGGCCACGTCGGTTCGGCGGAGCGCTTGCTCCGCTCGACGACCACCACGGCACCGGCGGTCAACCGCGGCACGAGCGTCTCGAGCACCTCGGCGATCTCGTGCTCGGTCACGTCGTAGGGCGGGTCGATGAACACCAGGTCGAACGTGCGCACCGTCCCGCGCAGGTACCCGAGCACCGGCTGCGGCTGCACGTCGATCCGCACCCCGGGGATCCGCTGCTGCACGGCCTTCGCGTTCGCCCGGCACGCCTGCGCCGCGGCCGACGCGCGGTCGACCAGCACGACCTCGACCGCACCGCGCGACGCCGCCTCGAGCCCGAGGGCACCGGTGCCGGCGTAGAGGTCCGCGACGGAGGTGTCGTCGACGAGCCCACGGGCCTCGAGCGACGAGAACAGCGCCTCGCGCACCCGGTCGCTCGTCGGCCGGGTGCCGGACTTCGGCACACGGAGCGTCGTGTTGCCGGCGGCGCCGGCGATGATGCGGGTCATGCAGCCACCGTATCGGCCGGCGGCGTCGTCCACAGGCCGGACGGGAGGCACGTGGCACGTCGGTCGTGCCCGGTACCGTGGTGTCCGTGGTCACCACCGGAACCCCCGCTGCGCCGGCCGCGCCCGACCTCGGTCCGGCGCCCCTCGACGCGCGGCTCGCGAACGTGCTCGGTGGTCGGACCGCGTCCGCGATCCAGAAGGCGTTCGGCCACCGCACGGTGGGTGAGTTCCTCGAGCACGCACCCCGGCGCTACGCCGAGCGCGGCGCCCTGACGGCGCTCGACTCCCTGGCGATCGGCGAGCCGGTCACCATCGTGGCCGAGGTGGTCGACGTCCGCGAGCGCACGATGCGCGCCCGTCGCGGATCGATCCTCGAAGCGAAGATCGGCGACGGCAAGGGGCTGCTCACCCTGACGTTCTTCAATCAGGGCTGGCGCACCAAGGACCTGGTGCCCGGTGCCCGCGGCATCTTCTCCGGCAAGGTCAGCGACTACCGCGGTGCGCGCCAGCTCGCCCACCCGGACTACGAGCTCTTCGACCCCGACGACCCCCGCGCCACGGCCGACCCGGGTTCGGACGAAGCGATCCGGTGGTCGCGGCAGCCGATCCCGATCTACCCGGCGACGGCGTCGCTCACCTCGTGGCAGATCGCGAAGTCGATGGGGATCGTGCTCGACACCCTGCCGGACCTGCCCGACCCGGTACCGGCCTCGGCGCGTAGCCGGCTCGACCTCGTCCCGTTCCGTCGGGCACTCGAGCTCCTCCACCGCCCCGAGAAGGTCGCGGACTTCAAGCGCGCACAGGACGCCCTGCGCTACCGCGAGGCGTTCGTGCTGCAGACCGCCCTGGTGCAGCGCCGGATCCGCGCCCGACGCACCGCGGCGACCCCGCGGGTGGCGGCTCCCGGTGGCATCCTCGAGCGCTTCGACGCCACCCTGCCGTTCACCCTGACCGACGACCAGCGTGCCGTCGGTGCCGAGATCGACACCGACATCGCCCGCACCTGGCCGATGCACCGGCTGGTGCAGGGCGAGGTCGGCTCGGGCAAGACCCTCGTGGCCATCCGCGCCATGCTCACGGTGGCCGAGTCCGGTGGGCAGTCCGCCCTCATCGCCCCGACCGAGGTGCTGGCCGCGCAGCACCTGCGGTCCATCGTGAAGTTCCTCGGACCGGACCTGGCGGCCGAGCTCCGACCGGTGATCCTGACCGGGTCGCAGTCCACCGACGAACGCCGACGGGCCCTGCTCGCCGCGGCGTCGGGCAGCTCGCGGCTCGTGGTCGGCACCCACGCCCTGCTCGGCGACCGCGTCGACTTCGTCGAGCTCGGGCTCGTGGTCGTCGACGAACAGCACCGCTTCGGCGTCGAGCAGCGTGAAGCGCTCCGGACGAAGGGCGCAACCCCGCCGCACGTCCTGGTGCTCACCGCCACCCCGATCCCACGCACCGTCGCGATGACGGTGTTCGGTGACCTCGACGTCTCGACGATCACCGGGCTGCCCTCCGGTCGTGCGGGCGTCGAGACCTTCACGGTCCCGCTGGCGGAGCACCCCGGGTGGGAGTCCCGCATCTGGTCCCGGATGGCGGAGGAGCTCGACAAGGGGCGTCAGGCCTTCGTGGTCTGCCCCGCGATCGACGACGCCCACGCCGAGGACGACGGCGAACCCGCGCCCGCCGAGTCCGAGGACGACGCCCCCAAGCGCGCCCCGGCGACCGTGCTCGCCACCGCCGAGCGGATGCGCACGATGCCCGTGCTCGACGGCCGGCGGATCGCGGTGCTGCACGGCCGGATGACGGCGGACGAGAAGGACCGCGTGATGACGTCCTTCGCCGCCGGCGACCTGGACGTCCTCGTCGCGACGACCGTGATCGAGGTCGGTGTCGACGTGCCGAACGCCGCGATGATGGCCGTGCTCGACGCCGATCGCTTCGGCGTCTCCCAGCTGCACCAGCTGCGCGGCCGCATCGGCCGTGGGCAGTGGGCGGGCGTCTGCCTGCTCGTCACCACCGCCGAGCTCGAGACCACCTCGCGCGAGCGCGTCGACGCGGTGTCCGCCTCGGACGACGGCTTCGAGCTCGCCCGGGTCGACCTCGAGCTCCGGCGCGAGGGGGACGTGCTCGGCGAGCGGCAGTCGGGCGGCCGGTCGTCGCTGAACCTGCTGCGCGTGGTCGAGCACGCCGACCTCATCGTGGACGCCCGTGGCGAAGCCGAGCGGGTCCTGGAACCCGATCCCGAGCTCGACGGGTCCCCGGCCCTGCGTGAGGCACTGGCACGCCGCCTCGACGAGTCCGACGCGGCGTTCCTCGGCAAGAACTGACCCCGAGCCGGACGCACCGGCACGGACCGGTATCGTCGCTGCCATGGCGCAGATCGCGGTGGTCCCCGGTTCCTTCGACCCCGTCACGCTCGGTCACCTCGACGTCATCGGTCGAGCTGCCGGGCTGTTCGACGAGGTGCACGTGCTCGTGGTGCACAACCCGGACAAGAAGCCCGCGATGTTCGAGGCGGTCGACCGCGTCCGGCTCATCGAGGAGTCCCTGGCCGAGGTCGGCACGCCGGGAACGGTCCGGGTCGGGGAGTGGACCTCCGGGCTCCTCGTCGACTACTGCCGGCAGGTCGGGGCCAAGGTGCTCGTCAAGGGCGTGCGGTCGGGCGAGGACGTCGCCTACGAGACCCCGATGGCGATCATGAACCGGCACCTCGCCGACGTCGAGACCGTGTTCCTGCTGCCCGACGCCTCGCGCTCCCACGTGTCGAGCTCGCTCATCCGCCAGGTGTCGACGCTCGGCGGCGACGTCACCCCCTACGTGCCGAGGGCCGTGGCGGCAGCCCTCGCCGCACGCTGAGCCGCACGCTGAGCCGCACGCTGAGCCGCATGCCGAGCCGGAGGCCCGGCCGGCCGACGCGCGGACACACCCCCGCCTGCCTCGACTCTCGGCTGCGTTCACGCTAGGGTTGACGATCGTGTCTTCCCACGTGAACAGCCCCTACGCCCTGCGCGTGCGCGACCTGGCGCACCGTCCGGGCGAGATGCGCGAGCACTCGCTCGACATCGTGGTGCCGGACGCGCTGGGAGCCGGTGTGATCGCGGTGCGCGAAGGTGCTCCGCTGCGCATCGACCTGCGGCTCGAGGGCCTGCACGAGGGTGTCCTCGTGTCCGGTCACGCCTCGGCCGACGCGACGGGGGAGTGCTCGCGCTGCCTCATCGACATCAGCGAACCGGTCGAGGTCGATTTCGCCGAGCTGTTCGCGTATGATGCCTCGGAGGATTTCGACTTCTTCGTTCGCGATGACCACGTGGACTGCGAACAGGTCGTTCGAGATGCGGTGGTGCTGGCGCTGCCGTTCCAGCCGGTCTGCCGACCGGACTGCCCAGGCCTCGACCCGGTGACGGGCGAGCGACTGGCCGACCTCGATGAGCAGCCCGTTCACGAGACCCTGGACCCGCGCTGGGCAGCCCTGACCGGCATCCAGCTCGAAGCAGCCGAGCGTGCCGCCCACGGCGACACCACCGACACGAAGACCACCGAGGGCGAGGAGCGGGCCGAGGCCGAGTAGGCCCCGACACCGCCAGCCCCCGTACCGACCACCGACCAACCGAAAGAGATTCACCATGGCCGTTCCCAAGCGCAAGCAGTCCCGTGCGAACACGCACGCCCGTCGTTCGCAGTGGAAGGCCACGCCGATCCAGCTCGTCAAGACGATCGAGAACGGTCAGGTCACCTACAGCCTCCCGCACCGCGCGAAGGTCGTCGAGGACTCGGCCGGCACCCCCCTGTACATGGAGTACAAGGGCCGCAAGGTCGCCGACGTCTGATCGGACCGAACGCATGACGACGACGTCCGGCACCACGGGGTCCCGCCCCGTGGGGCCGGACGTCGTTCGTCTGCAGGGCCAGCTCGGGGTCGACATCGACCTCGAGCTGCTCCAGCTCGCCCTGACACACCGCTCCTACGCCTACGAGCACGGGGGCATCAAGCACAACGAGCGCCTCGAGTTCCTCGGCGACTCGATCCTCGGCCAGGCCGTGACCGTGAAGCTCTACCGGTCCTTCCCCGACCTCGACGAGGGTGACCTCGCGAAGCGTCGCGCCAGCCTGGTGTCGACGGTCGCGCTGGCGGAGATCGCCCGGATGATCGGGCTCGGCCAGTACCTGCGCCTCGGCAAGGGCGAGGAACAGACCGGCGGCCGCGACAAGTCGTCGATCCTCGCCGACACCGTCGAGGCCGTCATCGGTGCCACCTACCTGTCCGCGGGCCCCGACCCGGCGACCGACCTGGTGCTCCGCCTGGTCGAGCCGCTGATGATCGACCCCGACCGCTTCGGCGCCGCGATGGACCCGAAGACGAGCCTGCAGGAGCTCGCGGCGAGCCTGTCGCTCGGCAACCCGGCCTACCGCGTCACCGAGACCGGCCCGGACCACGACAAGACCTTCAGCGCGACCGTCGTCCTGCAGGGCGAGGACATCGCCGTCGGCACCGGCTCGAGCAAGAAGGCGGCCGAGATGTCCGCGGCGCTCGACGCCTGGACCCGGCTGTCCGGCCGAGCGGCCTGACCGCGTGCCCGAACTCCCCGAGGTCGAAGTCGTCCGCGCCGGCCTCGAACCCGCGGTCAGCGGCGCTCGGGTGCTGCACGTCGACGTCGTGGACGAGCGCGCGCTCACCCGGCACGACGGCCCGGCCGAGGACTTCGCCGACCGCCTGACCGGTCGCACCATCGCCGCAGCGGTCCGTCGGGGCAAGTTCCTCTGGATGCCGTTGCAGCCCGAGCACGAGGGCGACCGGCCCGAAGCGCTCGTCGCCCACCTCGGCATGAGCGGCCAGATCCTGCTCGGCCGCGATCGCCCGGCGGCGAAGCACCGCCGCATCCTCATCGACGTGCAACCCGCCGGCACCGACCGCGACGGCACCGCCGAACCCGCGGTCGAGCTCGAGTTCGTCGACCAGCGCACCTTCGGCTCGATGGCGATCGACGCGATGGTGCCGACGGTCGACGGCGCCCCCGCCGGGTTCGCCGGGCACGTCGACGCATCGGACCCCGACGCCGTGTGGCGCCGGAGCGTGCCGCAGCAGGTGTCGCACATCGCCCGCGACCCGCTCGACCCCGCGTTCGACGACGACCGCTTCACCGCCATCGCCCGGAAGCGTTCGAGCGGCATCAAGCGGATCCTGCTCGACCAGGGCGTCGTGAGCGGCATCGGGAACATCTACGCCGACGAGTCCCTCTGGGCTGCGAAGCTGCACTACGACCGACCGGCCGAGCGGCTGACCCGTGCCGACCTCGCACGCCTGCTGCACGAGGTGCGCAGTGTCCTCCGGCGTGCGCTCGAGGACGGCGGGACGAGCTTCGACGCCCAGTACGTCAACGTCAACGGGCAGTCCGGGTACTTCTCGCAGCGGCTGAACGTGTACGGACAGCAGGGGAAGCCCTGCCCGCGCTGCGGCACGACGATCGTGCGTGAGGCCTTCATGAACCGGTCGAGCCACATCTGTCCCGTGTGCCAACCGCGTCCCCGCGCCCGCACGCGTTAGCCTGACGCCCAGCAGCACAGCCCAGCAGCGGCCCCGCCGCAGCACGCGTGAGCACACCCGGAGACCGCATGTACTTGAAGAGCCTGACCATCAAGGGGTTCAAGTCCTTCGCGCAGCCGACGACGTTCGCGTTCGAGCCGGGCGTCACGTGCATCGTCGGCCCGAACGGCTCGGGCAAGTCCAACGTCGTCGACGCCCTGGCCTGGGTGATGGGGGAGCAGGGGGCGAAGACCCTGCGCGGCGGCAAGATGGAGGACGTCATCTTCGCGGGCACCTCGACCCGCGGGCCGCTCGGCCGTGCCCAGGTGCTGCTGACGATCGACAACACCGACGGGCTGCTGCCGATCGACTACTCCGAGGTGACGATCGCACGCACGCTGTTCCGCAACGGCGGCAGCGAGTACGCCATCAACGGCGAGAACTGTCGGCTGCTCGACGTGCAGGAGCTCCTGAGCGACACCGGCCTCGGGCGGGAGATGCACGTCATCGTCGGGCAGGGGCAGCTCGACAAGGTCCTGCACGCCACCCCGGAGGACCGCCGCGGCTTCATCGAGGAAGCGGCCGGCATCCTGAAGCACCGTCGCCGCAAGGAGAAGACCCTCCGCAAGCTCGACGCGATGCAGACGAACCTGACCCGCCTGTCCGACCTCGCGGGCGAGATCCGTCGCCAGCTGAAGCCGCTCGGACGCCAGGCCGAGGTCGCCCGCAAGGCCCAGTCCGTCGCCGCCGTCGCGCGGGACGCCAAGGCCCGCATCCTGGCCGACGACGTCGTCCGGCTGCGCCGCGAACTGCACGACCACCAGGAGGTCGAGGCGGGCCGCAAGTCCGAGCGCATCGTCCTGACCGAGCGACTCGACCAGACCCGGGTCCGCCAGCAGCACGTCGAGCAGAGCATGGTCGGCGATGACGTCGATCGCGCCCGGACCGTGGTGCACCGCCTGGAGAGCGTGCAGGAGCGCCTGCGCGGGCTGTCCAGCCTGGCGAACCAGCGGCTGATGTTCCTGGCGCAGCAGGCCGACGCCCCGCAGCAGGGCCCCTCGATCACCCCGGAGCGGGTGGCCGGCGTCCGTGCCGAAGCCGATCGGCTCGCCGCCCGCGCCGACGAGATGCAGGGCGGTTCCGCCGAGACCGCCCGTGCGGTGCAGGCCGCCCGTGACGCCCTCGACGCCCTCGACGAACGCATCGCCGCGCAGGCCGCCCGCGTCTCGCAGCACGACCTCGAGGCGCAGCGGCTGGCGAACGCCGTCGACGTGGCCCGGTCGAAGCGCGGGTCCACGGTGGCGGACCGTGAGCGTCGCGGGCGGGCCCTCGCCGAGGCGGGCGAACGCGCCGAGCGTGCGACCGCGGCCCTCGCCGAACTCGGCACCGATCCGTCCGAGGGCGTCGACGACGAGGCCCTCGCCGCCACGCTCCAGGCGGCTCGTGCGCAGCTGGAGACCGCGCAGGCCGCACGCGACGAGCAGCGCGACCGGCTGCACGCCCTCGAGCGCGAGCGGGACGCCCTCGACGCGCGGGTCGCGGCGCTCGGCATGTCGATCGACGTCCGCGACGGTTCGCAGGCGCTCATCGACGCTGGACGCGCGGGCATCGTCGGGCGTCTGGCCGACGCGCTCACGGTGACGCCCGGGTTCGAGGGTGCCGTCGCCGTCGCGCTCGACGGGCTCGCGGATGCCGTCCTCGCCGACGACCGTGCGGTCGCGCTCGACGCCGTCGACCACGCCCGCTCCGCGGACATCGGTCGCATCGACGTCGTCGTCGCGGACGCCGAGGTCGTCCCCACGGACCTGCCGGACACGCTGCCGGCCGGTGTCCGCCGCGCCCTCGACCTGGTGCAGGGCCCGCCGGCGATCGCCGCGATCCTGCGGAACACCCTGATCGCGGAGACTGCCGACGACCAGGGCGCGAACGCGGACACGCTCGACCTGGAGGCCGTGCTCGCCGCCGCCCCGCACGCGACGGTCGTCACCCGGTCCGGTGACCTCGTGCGCGCCGTCCGCGTCACCGGCGGCGGGGAACGCGTGACCTCGCGGATCGAGCTCGTCGCGGAGCGCGACGACGCCGTGACGCGACGCGACGCCATCAGGGCGGACGCCGAGGACGCAGCCACGGGCCTCCAGGCAGCACGCACCGCCGTCGAGGACGCACGCCGCCGTGCGGACGAGGCCGACGCGGCATCCCGCGCGCACGCGAAGGCGACGGCCGAGTACGACCGGGCCAGCGCCTCGACGCGGGCGAAGGCCGAGAACGCGGCGGCCGAGGTGGAGCGCCTGCGTGCCGCCCTCGCCGAGACCGACGGCGCCGTCGAGCTCGTCGACGCCGCCCTGGCAGAGGCCGAGGCGGCGCACCGCGCGTTCACCGAGCAGGAGCGACCCGTCGTCGACGCCTCCGAGCGTCCGGGCCTGCAGGACGCACTCGAGGCCGCACGCGCCGCCGAGGTCGAGCAGCGCATCCAGGTGCAGACCGTGCGCGAGCGCGTCCGCGCCGAACGGCACCGCGCCGACCAGCTCGAACGGCAGCTCGAGGCCGAGCGCGCGGCGGCAGAGGAGGCAGCGCGTCGTGCGGTGATCCGCCGCGGGCAGATCGAGACCGCCGAAGCCGTCCTCGCCGACCTGCCGGGCGTGCTGGGCGCCGTCGACCGGTCGCTGGCCGAGGCACGCGTGCAGCTCGCGACCGAGGAGTCCGAACGGTCGAAGCGCAACACCGAACTGCAGGCGATCCGGAACGAGGAGCGCGAGCTCCGCGACCGGCTGCAGACCATCACCGACGGCGTCCACTCGCTCGAGATGGAGATCTACGAGAAGAAACTGCACGTGTCGGGCGTGCTCGACCGGGCGCTGAGCGACCTCGGGTTGACCGAGGCCGTGCTCGTCACCGAGTACGGGCCGACCGTGCCGGTGCCGATCGACGTGCTGGTGGACCCGCGGGTGCTGGCTCGGAAGCACCGCGACGCCGAGCGCGCGGCAGCTGCCGCGGCGGGCCTCGACGAGCCGGCGGACGGTGACACGGCGCCGCACAACGAGGCCGCGACAGACACCGACATCGCCCCCGGCGACGACGGCACGGCGGACCTCGACACCAGCCCCGGCGACGACACGGTGGCGCTCGTCGACGCCGAATCGACCCTACCCGGCGGCCCCGCCCTGCCCGAGTTCGACGTCACCGACGAGGTCGACCCCGCCGACGTCGAGACCGTGCCGTACGTCCGCGCCGAGCAGGAACGTCGCCTGCAGGCCGCCGAACGCGACCTCGGCCGGCTCGGCAAGGTGAACCCGCTCGCGCTCGAGGAGTTCCAGGCGCTCGAGCAGCGGCACGCGTTCCTCGCCGAGCAGCTCGAGGACCTGCAGAAGACCCGCACCGACCTGATGACGATCATCGACGAGCTCGACACGAAGATGCAGACGATCTTCGAGTCCGCGTTCAACGACACGAAGGACGCCTTCGACGTCATCTTCCCGATCCTGTTCCCGGGCGGCTCCGGCTCGATCAACCTCACCGACCCCACCGACCTGCTCGGCACCGGGATCGACGTGCAGGTGAAGCCCGCCGGCAAGAAGATCGATCGCCTGACGCTGCTGTCCGGTGGCGAGCGGTCCCTGGCCGCAGTGGCGCTGCTCGTCGCGATCTTCACCGCCAGGCCGTCGCCGTTCTACATCATGGACGAGGTCGAGGCCGCCCTCGACGACGCCAACCTCGGTCGCCTGCTGACGGTGTTCGAGCGGCTCCGCGAGTCCTCGCAGCTCATCGTCATCACGCACCAGAAGCGCACGATGGAGATCGCCGACGCCCTGTACGGGGTGTCGATGCGGCAGGACGGCGTGTCCGCCGTCGTCGGCCAGCGGGTGCAGAAGCGCGAGCCCGCCGACGCGGTCGCGTAGCCGGCTGGCTGGCTGGCTGGCTGGCTGGCTGGCTGGCCGAGACTTGCGCTGAGCGACAGTTCACGCGCCCCGGAGCGCGTGAACTGTCGCCCAGGCCGAGACTCGGCGCGCGCGGCCCGAGACTCGGGGACGGACAGACGGGAGGCACGGTGCCAGCTGGCACCGTGCCTCCCGTCTGTGTTGCCGCCCGTCCAGGGCGTGACGCTTACTCCGCGTCGGCCGCGACCGACTCCTTCGGCTCGCCCGTCGGGGTGAGCCCGCGCTCCTGGCGCTTCTTCGAGACGACCAGCGAGGCGGTCGTCGCGACCGCGATGGTCAGCAGGATGAAGCCCAGCGAGAACCAGATCGGGATCTCCGGCGCCCACTCGATGTGCTCGCCACCGTTGATGAACGGCAGCTCGTTGACGTGCATGGCGTGGAAGACGAGCTTCACACCGATGAAGCCGAGGATGACCGCGAGGCCCTGGCCGAGGTAGATCAGGCGCTCGAGCAACCCGGCGATCAGGAAGTACAGTTGCCGCAGCCCGAGCAGCGAGAACGCGTTCGCGGTGAACACGATGAAGGCGTCCTGCGTGAGCCCGAAGATCGCGGGGATCGAGTCGAGCGCGAACAGCACGTCGGTCAGACCGATCGCGACCATGACGAGCAGCATCGGGGTGAACAGGCGCTTGCCGTCGACCTTGGTGGTCAGGCGGTCGCCGTCGTAGTGGTCCGACGTCGGGATGATGCGCTTCAGGATGCGGATCAGGCGGGAGTCGCCCTCGTCGCCGCCGTGGTCGTTGCCGCTGCGGGCCTGCGACCACGCGAGCCAGAACAGCAGCGCACCGAACAGGTAGAACACCCACGAGAAGTTCTCGATGATCGTGACGCCGAGGGCGATGAAGATGCCTCGGGCGACGAGGGCGATCGCGACGCCGACGAGCAGGACCTTCTGCTGGAACTCCTTCGGCACGGCGAAGCTCGTCATGATGATGAGGAAGACGAACAGGTTGTCGACCGACAGCGCCTTCTCGGTGAGCCACCCGGCGAAGTACTCCCCGCCGGCCTGTCCGCCGCCGAAGACCAGGATGCCGAAGCCGAACAGGATCGCGAGTCCGATGTAGAACACGGACCAGAACGCGGATTCGCGGATGTGCGGCACGTGCGGAGTACGCACGTGCGAATAGAAGTCGAACACCAGCAGGGCGAGGATGCCTGCGATGGTGAGGAGCCAGACGAAGAGTGGGACGTCCACGGTTTCCTTCAGGTAGGGCGCGCCGCTGATGTGCGGGTACGCCGAGGCCTGAAGGTCTCTTCCGCCGTGTCGCACCGG
This sequence comes from Curtobacterium sp. VKM Ac-2861, assembly GCF_013204965.1. NCBI lineage: Bacteria > Bacillati > Actinomycetota > Actinomycetes > Micrococcales > Microbacteriaceae > Curtobacterium > Curtobacterium sp. VKM Ac-2861. The sequence continues at coordinate 1,010,475 of NZ_JABMLA010000001.1, read as the reverse complement.
AACCGGTGCTGCACGACCGGCGCCCCGGGTCCGGATCGTTCCGGGCCGTACTGACGGGGTCACCGAGAGGGAATACTCCCCTTCGTGAGACCGAGCATACCGGGCACAGCGGACATGCGCCGCGCTCTAAGCTGGGAGCATGGCGAGTTCCTGGTCACTGTCCTCACGGCTGCGCGGCCTCTTCCAGCGCAAGACGATCGACGAGACCACGTGGGAGGACCTCGAGACCGCGCTGATCGGCGCCGACTTCGGTCCGGACATCTCCGAGGCGATCATCGAGGACCTGCACGCGCGCGTCGACCGCTACGGCACGACCGACCCGGCCGACCTGCAGCGCATGCTGCGTGAGGTGCTCGAGGAACGGATGTCGAAGCTCGACACCACGCTCAAGCTCAGCGCGCGGCCCGCCGTCGTACTCGTCGTCGGGGTGAACGGCGTCGGCAAGACCACGACGATCGGCAAGTTCGCCAAGTTCCTGAAGACCTACGACCGCACGGTCCTCGTCGGTGCGGCCGACACCTTCCGTGCTGCCGCGGTCGAGCAGGTCGCGACCTGGGCCGAGCGCGCCGGCGTCGACGTCGTCCGCCCCTCGCAGCCCGGGCAGGACCCGGCCTCGGTGGCGTACCAGACCGTCGAGAAGGCGATCCGCGACAACACCGAGATCGTGGTCATCGACACCGCCGGCCGCCTGCACACGAAGGCAGGCCTGATGGACGAGCTGACGAAGATCAAGCGCGTCGTCGAGAAGCAGACCGAGATCAGCGAGGTGCTGCTCGTCCTCGACGCCACCACCGGGCAGAACGGCCTGGCCCAGGCGCAGGCGTTCATCGAGGGCGCCGGGGTCACCGGCCTCGTCATCACCAAGCTCGACGGCTCCGCGAAGGCCGGGTTCGTGCTCAGCGTGCAGGAGAAGACGGGCATCCCGATCAAGCTCATCGGGCAGGGCGAGGGCATCAACGACCTGACCGGTTTCACCCCGCACGTGTTCGTGCAGAACCTCGTCGGCTGATTCCGGGTACTGTCTCCGCAGTACAGGGATCGTCCAGGTACACCGGAAGGAGCCCTTCAATGCCAGCACTCCTGATCATCGCGATCATCGTCGGCCTCGTCCTGCTCTTCAGCGGCATCTTCGTCGGTGCGCTGAAGTTCCTGCTGTGGGTCGGGATCGTCCTCATCATCCTGGCCGTCATCGGCTGGCTCCTCAGGAGCATCCGCGGTCGCGCATAGCGCTCGCGTCGCCCTGAACGGGCGGATGGACGAACGGGAGGCACGGTGCCAGCTGGCACCGTGCCTCCCGTCTGTCCGTGGTCGCGACCAGTGCCGCGAAAGCGACAGACTGCCGCGAACTGTCGGCGGAGATCTGTCGCTTTCGCGGACCGGTGGACGGCTTCAGACCGCCTGGCGACCCGGCGCCGCGTCGAGCAGGTGCGACAGGTGCTCGGGAACCGAGCCGCCGCGCGCGACCGTGGCGCGCGCCCACAGGCGTCCGGCGCGGTACGACGACCGGACGAGCGGGCCGGCGAGGACCCCGGCGAAGCCCATCTCCTCGGCGACCTCACGCAGCGCGACGAACTCCTCCGGCTTGACCCACCGCGCCACCGGCAGGTGCCGCGGCGACGGGCGGAGGTACTGCGTCAACGTGATGATGTCCGTGCCGGCGTTGAACAGGCGCTGCAGGGCGTCCTCGATCTCGATGCGCTCCTCGCCCATGCCGAGGATCAGGTTCGACTTCGTGACGAGCCCGGCGTCGCGGCCCTGCGTGATGACGTCGAGGGAGCGCTCGAACGTGAACGCCGGTCGGATCCGCTTGAAGATCCGCGGCACGGTCTCGACGTTGTGGGCGAAGACCTCGGGGCGGGCGTCGAACACCTGGCCGAGCTGGTCCGGGCGGCCGTTGAAGTCCGGCACCAGGATCTCGACGCCGGTGCCGGGGGAGTGCTCGTGGATCTGGCGGATGGTCTCGGCGTAGAGCCAGGAGCCGCCGTCGGGCAGGTCGTCGCGGGCGACGCCGGTCACGGTGGCGTACTTGAGTCCCATGGACACGACCGAGTCGGCGACCCGGCGGGGCTCGTCGCGGTCGAGCGGCTCGGGCTTGCCGGTGTCGATCTGGCAGAAGTCGCACCGGCGGGTGCACTGCGAGCCGCCGATCAGGAACGTGGCCTCGCGGTCCTCCCAGCACTCGAAGATGTTCGGGCAGCCGGCCTCCTGGCAGACGGTGTGCAGCTGCTTGTCCTTGACCAGGGCGGACAGCTCGCGGAACTCCGGGCCCTGGGTGGCACGGGTCTTGATCCACCCGGGCTTCGTCTCGATCGGGGTCTCGGCGTTGCGGGCCTCGACGCGGAGCATCCGGCGGCCTTCGGGGGCGAGGGTCATACGAGGGTCTCCTGTCGTGCGGGCGCGGTGCTGGGGGACGTGGTGTCGGCGGTCGTGATGCGGGCCGTCGTGGTGCACTGAGCGGCGCTGCCGATCCGCTGGCCGGTCCGCATGCCGTGCTCGGCGGCACGGATGCGGTCGACCACGACGTCGGCGAGGTCGGCGACCGTGACGGGACGCCCGGCGGCGGCGCTCAGCGTCGTCACCCCGGCGTCGGCGATGCCACACGGCACGATCGCGGCGTAGGCGTCGAGTGCGTTGTCGCAGTTGATCGCGATGCCGTGGGTCGTCACGCCCTCGGCGACGTGCAGCCCGATGGCGCCGACCTTGGCGGGCGGAGTGCCGTCCGCTCCGCGGACCCAGGCGCCGCTCCGGCCGTCGATGCGCCGCGCGTCCACCCCGACGGTCGCCGCCGCGTCGATGATGACCTGCTCGAGGTCGCGCACCCACGCGACGACGTCGATCGGAACGGCCAGCCGGACGATCGGGTAAGCCACGAGCTGCCCGGGGCCGTGCCAGGTGATGCGTCCGCCGCGGTCGACCTCGACCACCGGCGCGCCGTTCGTCGGCAGGTCGGACGGCTCGGTGCGGCGGCCAGCGGTGTACACGGACGGGTGCTCGCACAGCACGAGAACCCCGGGGGAGCGGCCGGCGATGACGTCGGCGTGGAGGTCCCGCTGCAGCGCGAGTCCCTCGGCGTAGTCGAGCAGCCCGGCAGGCCGCACGATCTCGAGTTCCGTCATGCTGGCGAGCCTACGACGGTTTCTGGACGGAGTGAAACAACGCGGACGACCTTGACCTGAACCGTGGTTGAGGGCTTCGGATGGCGGACATGGACATCCGCCAGGCACAGCTCGCCACCCGCTCGCTCGACGACACCGCCCGGTTCTGGGAACGGCTCGGGTGCCCGGTCGACCGCGCCGACGGAGTGGTCGAGGTCGTGGTGGGGTCGACGCGGCTCCTGTTCCGGGAGCTGCCGGAGATGACCGGCGCGCTGCACCTCGCGATCACGATCCCGGCGGGCACGTTCGCTGCGGCTGCCGAGTGGATCGCCGAGATGGCGACGGTGCTGGTCGACGCCGACGGCCGTGACGAGTTCGAGGGCCCGCCGAACTGGAACTCGCGATCGGTGTACTTCGAGGGTCCGGATCAGCAGCTGCTCGAGCTGATCGAGCGTCGGGACCTCGTCGCGGCCACACCCGCGTCCGCCGTCCCGCTCCTGTCCGTCAGCGAGGTCGGCATCGCCGTGCCGGACGTCCTCGGGGCCGTCGGGACACTGCGCCGCGCCGGACTCGAGCCCTACGCCAACACGCCAGGCGAGGGCTTCGCCGCGGTCGGTGACGTCGACGGCCTCGTCATCCTGGTGTCGACGGAGCGGCGCTGGTTCCCGACCGCTGACCGCCTGCCGTCGACCGCGCCGGTGGTCCTCGACGTCGGGCTGGACACCCCGGTCGAGCTCACCGAGGGGGTCGTGCTCCGCTGAGCCGTTCTGCGCCGCACCGCGCCACCCGCCCCGCGCCGTCCGGTCGTCGTCAGCGCAGGCGGTCGAGCTCGCCGAGGAAGTACGCATCCGCTCGGGCGTACGCCTCGACCGAGGTGTTCTCGGGCGGCAGGTCGTCGAACGGCCGCGCCAGGTCGAGTTCCGCGTCGACGAAGCGGACGAGGACCTCGGGTGGGGTACCGGCGCCGACCTCGCGCGTGCGTGCCTTCACCGCGATGAGTTCCGTCGTCGCCTCCGTCACCGCACGCTCGACCGTCGACTCGGCGAGCAGCGTCGGCAGGTCCATCGGCGGCATGGCGCTCTCCGGGTGGTCCCGCAGCCACCGGAGCGAGGCCGCGGTCCGGAGCACGTAGAAGAACCGCTTCAGCGTGATCTCGCGCTCGTACTGCCGCGCGGCGACGTGCAGGTAGTGCCGGCCGATGCGCCCGCGGTCGGCCACGCTCGCGACGAACGCCAGGAGCCGGTCGCGGAAGGCATCGTCACCCGCGTACACGATCGGTGAGCGCAGCCACTCGCCGACCGTCGCGTTCCCGTTCACGGCGAGGCGGACCGTCTTCGCGAGGTCCCACCCGTTGACGTCGAACACCTTGTCCAGCGGTGTCTCGATGACGTCGCGGCTGGGCCAGAGCGACAGGTAGTCGTCGCGCCGTCGCACGTACAGGAACCGGCAGTCGTAGTCGCTGTCGGGCGACGGGAAGCCCCAGGCGCGACTGCCGCTCTCGATCGCCCACGGGATCGTCACACCGAGGTCGGACTGCAGGCGCGCGAGCCGCCCATCGATCTCGGCGACCACCGCTGGGTCGAGGTCCTCGGGGACGGCGCGCATGCCTCGACGATACCGAGCGTCGGACACCTGATCAGGGAACCTGCTCGTGAACCAGTAGAATCGACGGATCATGGCGCAATTCGGTTCACTCTCCGATCGGCTGACCGAGACCTTCCGCAATCTGCGGAGCAAGGGTCGGCTGACTCCGTCCGACGTCGACGGCACCGTCCGCGAGATCCGGCGGGCGCTCCTCGACGCCGACGTCGCGCTCGAGGTCGTCAAGGCGTTCACCGCTTCCGTGCGCGAGCGTGCCCTCTCCGACGAGGTCAACCGCGCGCTGAACCCGGCGCAGCAGGTCGTCCAGATCGTCAACGAGGAACTCGTCGGCATCCTGGGCGGGCAGCAGCGTCGCCTCGAGTTCGCGAAGAAGCCGCCGACGGTCATCATGCTCGCGGGTCTGCAGGGTGCCGGTAAGACCACCCTCGCCGGCAAGCTCGGCAAGTGGCTCAAGAAGGACGGCCACACCCCGATGCTCGTCGCGGCCGACCTCCAGCGTCCGAACGCCGTGCAGCAGCTGCAGGTCGTCGGCGAGCAGGCCGGCGTCCACGTCTTCGCGCCGGAGCCCGGCAACGGCGTCGGTGACCCGGTCAAGGTCGCCAAGAACGCCATCAAGGCCGCGGTCGACCAGCAGTACGACACCGTCATCGTGGACACCGCCGGTCGTCTCGGTGTCGATGCCGAGCTGATGAAGCAGGCCGCGAACATCCGCAAGGCCGTCGACCCCGACGAGGTCCTGTTCGTCATCGACGCGATGATCGGTCAGGACGCCGTCGTCACGGCCCGCGCGTTCCAGGAAGGCGTCGACTTCACCGGTGTCGTGCTGTCGAAGCTCGACGGCGACGCCCGCGGTGGTGCGGCTCTGTCGGTCGCGAGCGTCACCGGTCGCCCGATCATGTTCGCCTCCACGGGTGAGGGCCTCGACGACTTCGAGCCGTTCCACCCGGACCGCATGGCGAGCCGCATCCTCGACCTCGGCGACATCATGTCGCTCATCGAGCAGGCCCAGTCGGCCTTCGACGAGGACGAAGCCCGCGCGGTCGCCGAGAAGATCGCGTCCGACTCGTTCACGCTGAACGACTTCCTGCAGCAGATGCAGCAGCTCCGCAAGGCTGGCTCGATCAAGGGCATGCTCGGCATGCTCCCGGGCGCCAAGGGCATGCGCGAGGCACTCGACAACTTCGACGAGCGCGAGATCGTGCGCACCGAGGCGATCATCCAGTCGATGACGCCCAAGGAGCGCGAACTCCCGAAGCTCCTCAACGGCTCGCGCCGACTCCGCATCGCCAAGGGTGCCGGCTCCACGGTCACCGAGGTCAACGCCCTCGTGAACCGGTTCGAGCAGGCCGCGAAGATGATGAAGACCGTCGCCCGTGGTGGCGTGCCGCAGATGCCGGGCATGGGGCCGATTCCGGGCATGCACGGCGGCAAGAAGCAGCAGCAGGGCGGCAAGAAGAAGTCGAAGGTCGGCAACCCCGCCAAGCGTGCGGCGATCGCCGCCGGGACGGCTGCCGCTCCGCAGCAGGCGCCGAAGGGCTCCGGCCTCGGCCTCGGCGGTGCCGCCAAGGGCGGCAAGGCGCCGACCGAGGAAGAGCTCGCGAGCCTGCAGAAGTTCCTGGGTCGCTAGTCGCGACCCCTGACGGACGGGAGGCCCGGTGCCAGCTGGCACCGGGCCTCCCGTCCGTCTGCGCGCACGTCGCGACGTTCCTTCCCAGAACGGTCGCGATGGAAAGCGGAATCGGGCGTACCCGGTCGGAAAAAACGACCCGGTACGCCCGATTTGACCAGCTACGCCGAACGACCCGGGCTCACAGGGACTCGCGGAACTCCGTCACCAGGTGGCGGACGACCTCGCGCAGGTCGCCGCCGTGCTCCTGCGCGACCCGGAGCTGCCGCTGGTACGACGCGCCGTTCGAGATCATCGTGTCGAGGTGGTGCAACTCCTGCTGGCAGCCGAGCCGCTCGGCCACCGGGTCGAGACGCTGCACCAGGTCGTGCACCTCGTCGGTCACGAGCCGCTCGTCGCCGGCGGCGTTCGTGATGATCTCGGCCTCCATGCCGTAGCGGGCGGCGCGCCACTTGTTCTCGCGGATGAACCACGGCTGCATCGTCGGCAGGGTCTCGCCGGCGTCGAGTCGGTCGGACATCGCGGTGACCAGGCACTGCACGAGCGCGGTCACGGCGCCGACCTCGTGCAGGGTCGAGATGCCGTCGGAGACCCGGTTCTCGAGCGTCCCCCACTTCGGCGACGGGCGGATGTCCCAGCGCAGGTCCTTCACGCTGTCGATGACGCCCGTGTGCGTGAGGTCGCTCACCACCTCTTCGAAGTTCGCCCAGGCGCCGAGTGCCGGCGGCAGGCCTCCGGTGGGGAGCTGCTGGAACATGAGGGCCCGGTTCGAGGCGTACCCGGTGTCGATGCCGGCCCAGAAGGGGCTCGATGCGGTGAAGGCCTGCAGGTGCGGGACGTACGCGAGCATCGCGCCGAGGATCGGCAGGGCCTTGTCACGGTCGTCGATGCCGACGTGCACGTGGACGCCCCAGATGAGCATCTGCCGACCCCACCAGCGCGTCCGGTCGATCAGGGTCGTGTAGTGCTCGCTGTCCGGGGTGATCTCCTGCTGGTCCCAGACGGCGAACGGATGCGTGCCGGAGCACATGACCTGGGCGTCGAGCGGCTCGGCGGCGTCGATGAGCTCGCCGATGATGCCGGACAGCTCGCTCGTGGCGTCGCGGACCCGTGAGTGCACGCTGGAGACGACCTCGACGGTGTTGGTCAGGAGTTCCTCGGTCACCCGCTCGCGGTCGCCGAGTCGTTCGTGCACGGCCGCGATGACCGCAGGGGCACGGGGCGCGAGGTCGCCGGTCGACAGATCGACCAGCGGGAGCTCCCACTCGACGCCGATGGTCGACGGAGGGGACTCGGTGAAGCGGATGTCCATGCTGTACATCCTGCCCGGAAGGTTGTCGGACACGCACAACGACGGCGGCTTCTGGTCGTGCGGATCCGATTCACAGTAGTTCCACACCGGGCGTACCGTTGATATGTACAGAGCAGGAAGAGGTACGCATGCAGTTGGTCGTGCGCGGCACGTCCGCACCCCTCGTCGGGGAACTCGACGTCCCCGTCTCGAAGTACCACGCGCACCGCGCGCTGGTGCTCGCGTCGCTGGCGAAGGGGACGAGCATCGTCTCCGGCATCAGCGCCACCCGCCAGGTCGAGTGGACCGTCGGCACGCTCCGCGCCCTCGGCGTCGACGTGAGGCGTCGCGGGGACGAGTACCACGTCACCGGGCTCGGCGGCCGGTACGAGGCCACCGACGTCGTCGACCACGGGTCCCGTGGCGCCGACGGCATCCTGAACATGGGGTCCTCCGGCACCACCCTGTACTTCATGACGGGTCTGGCGTCGCTCGCCGACAAGCCGATGACGCTCGTGGGCATGAAGTACTTCCAGCGCCGGCCCATCAAGGCGCTGCTGACCTCGCTGACCCAGATGGGCATCGAGCTCGAGGCGACGAACGACTGCCCGCCCGTGACCGTCCAGCCGAAGCGCCCCCGCGGCGGCGACGTCACGATCGCCGGCACCCTGTCGCAGTGGGTCTCCGGCCTGCTCCTCGTGGCGCCGTTCGCCGAGCAGGAGACCCGGATCCACATCACCGGCGACCGGCTCAACGAGCAGCCCTACGTCGAACTGACCGTCCGGATGATGCGGGAGTTCGGCCTGACGGTCGAGGTCTCCGACGACTGGCTCGAGTACCGGATCCCGGCGAACCAGCAGGCCACCCCGCACGACTACGTCATCCCGCCGGACATCGGCTCCGCCGCGTTCGGCATCGCCGCGGCCGGCATCCGCGAGTCGAACCTGCTCCTGCGCGGCATGACGGCCTTCACCACCGCCGAGACCGACCACCCGGAGAGCGAGTTCCTCGACCTCGCGACGGCGATGGGCGTCCCGATGCGGATCGACGAGGAGACCGGGTTCGTGCGCATCGAACACGACGGTTCCCCGCTGCGACCGCTCGACATCGACTGCCAACCGATCCCCGACCTGCTACCGGTCCTGTCGACCATGGCCACCTTCGCCGAGGGCACCACCCGGCTGTGGAACGTCGCCCACATCCGGTTGAAGGAGTCCGACCGCGTCGCGGCGATGCTGCAGCTCAACCGCATGGGTGGTCGGGCCGAGCAGGGCGCCGACGAGCTCCGCGTCACCGGTGTCGGGGCCGAGGGACTCCACGGCGCGCAGATGTCGTCGTTCAACGACCACCGGGTCCTGATGTCACTCGCCGTCGCTGCCTCGAAGGCGCGCGGTACCTCGGGGCTGACCTACCCGCGGGCCTACCGGATCTCGTACCCGACGTTCCTCGAGGCGATGAACTCCGTCGGCCTCGACATGGAGGTCGGCGACGCCCTCGCCGCGCAGATCGCCCGCGACGACCGGGCCGACGCGGCCGAGGCCGCCGCGATCGCGGACGCGCGCACCGACCTCGGCGAGCGCACCGATGGCGGGCGCGCCGATGGCGAGCGTAACTACGGCGAGCGCACCGACGGCGAGCGCGCCGACGGCGAACAGCACCCGGTCGCGCCCACGACCCCGGAGCCGCTCGCACTCGCCGGTGTCGACGCGGACCCCCTCGTGCTGAGCGAGAAGGTCCGCGCGCTCGCGACCACCGATCCCGACGGCCTCGCGGTCATCGAGGTCGGCGGCGCAGCACCCGTGAACACCACGTGGCGGGAACTGCAGGACGAGGCCGACAAGGTCTCCGCGCTCCTGCTCGAGCTCGGGGTCCGCAGGGGCGAGTCGGTCGCCATGCAGTTGCCGAACTGGCGCGAGTTCGTCTCCATCACCCTCGGGGCGATCCAGATCGGGGCCGTCGCGACGCCGATCATGCCGGTGTTCGGACCGCGCGAGACGACGATGACGCTCGCCCGGTCCCGCGCCCGTGTGGTGTTCCTGCCGAACGTGTTCCGCAAGCGCCGGCCCGCGCTCGAGCTCCTCGACGTCATCGACGAGGCGAAGGCGCAGCAGCGTCGGCTGTCGGTCGAGCACGTGATCGTGCTCCGGTCCGAGGCGCGCGGCCAGGTCGACGCCCCGACGAACCAGCCGCCGCTGCCGGCCGACGCCCTGGACCGGGTGGCCACGAGTGACTGGCACTGGCGCTACTTCGACAACGCCCTCGACGCCGTGCACGTGGACGTCGACGAGATCACCTCGCGCGCGCCGGGCCCCGACGACGTCTGCCAGCTGCTGTTCACGAGCGGGACGACGGGGGAGCCGAAGGGCGTGCAGCACCCGCACCGCACCCTCGGGCTGGCCACGGCCATGCACGTCGCGCAGTCGGGCTTGACGAGCGCGGACCGGATCTACATCCCGTCGCCGCTCGCGCACCAGACCGGGTTCCTGTACGGCATGCTGCTGGCGTTCCGGCTCGGTGCGCCGCAGGTCATCCAGCCGGTGTGGGACGGCACCGTCGCGCTCGAGCAGGCGTTCGGCGTCGCGAAGGCGTCGTTCGTGCAGTGTGCGACCCCGTTCCTGACCGACCTCGTGGACCTGGTCGAAGCGGGTGCCGCCCAGCCCGAGTCGCTGCGGATCTTCGTGCCGACCGGTGCCGCGGTGCCGCGGGCCCTCGCCCAGCGGGCCGCGACGGTGCTCGGCACGGCCATCCTCGGCGCGTTCGGTACGAGCGAGACCTGCCTCGGCGCCCTGTCCAGCCCGATCGACGACCCGGCGGCAGCGTACGGGCACGACGGTCGTGCGCTGCCGGGCATCCGGATCCGGATCGTCGACGACGAGGGCCACGAGCTCCCCGCCGACACCGAGGGCAACTTCGAGCTGCACTCGCCGACGATGTTCGACGGGTACCTCGACCGCCAGGACCTGACCGACGACGTCTTCACCGAGGACGGCTGGTACAAGACCGGCGACCTGGCGAAGGTCGACGCGAACGGCTTCCTGTCGATCACCGGCCGGATCAAGGACGTCATCAACCGCGGTGGCGAGAAGATCCCGGTCGTCGAGATCGAGAACCTGCTGTACCAGCACCCCCTGGTCACGGACGTGGCGATCGTCGCGATGCCGGACCCCCGACTCGGTGAGCGTGCGTGCGCGTTCGTCGTGCCGGCTGCCGGTGCCGAGCGGCTCGACTTCGCGGCGATGCAGCAGGCGCTCGACAAGGCGGGCGTGAGCAAGTACTACTGGCCAGAGCGGCTCGAGTCCATCGACGAGCTGCCGCGCAACGCCGTCGGCAAGGTCCAGAAGAACGTCCTGCGTGAGCAGGCAGCCGCGCTCGTCGCCGCGAGCACCACGAAGGAGAACGAGACACGATGACGCTGGTCATGGAAACCGCCACCGAATCCGCCTTCCAGCAGCTCAAGGCCGAGGTCACCGAGTGGGTTCGCGGCCGCGGTGAGGAGTGGGCGGACGAGATCGAGCGCACCGGCCGGGTCGCCCCGGAGCTGTTCCAGGAGCTCAAGGACAACGGGTGGCTCAGCCTCGCCGCCCCGACCGAGCTCGGCGGACGGGCCATCCCGTTCTCGCGCTACCTCGAGATCATGGAGATCGTCTCGCGTTCGCACGCGTCGATCCGGATGCTCGTGCACGTCATCAACGGCACCTGGCGCGCGATGGCCCCCTACGCGACGCCGGAGCAGATCGAGCAGGTCGTCAAGCCGAGCGTCGCGGGTGACAAGCTCGTCGCGTTCACCCTGACCGAGGCCACGGCCGGCACCGGCGCGGACATCCGCACCACCGTCCGCCGCGAGGGCGACACCTACGTCATGAACGGTGAGAAGCACCTCATCACGTTCGGCGTGCAGGCCGACTACTGGCTCATCGCCGCCCGCCTCGAGGGCACCAGCGGCCAGGACGGCACGGTCGCGTTCCTCATGCCGAACACCGGGCTGCCGGGTGCCGAGGTGATCGACGACTCCGACACCATGGGCATCCGCGGCACCGACCACGCGATCCTGCGCTTCACCGACGTGCCCGTGCCGGCCAGTGCGCTGCTCGGCGCCGAGGGGCAGGGGCTCGAGGTCGCGCTCGGCGGCTTCCTGCTGCCGAGTCGCGTGTCCGTCGCGATGAGCGCCGTCGGCCTGGCCGAGCGTGCGAACGAGCTCGCGGTCGAGTACGCGAACAAGCGCGAGACGTTCGGCAAGCAGCTCTCCAGCCGCCAGGCGATCCAGTTCTACCTGGCCGAGAACTACGCCGACATCGCCGCCGCCCGCGCCCTGGTGCTCGAGGCCGCCCGAGCCTACGAAGAAGACCGCCCCGACGCGGGCACGCTGTCCAGCGCCTCGAAGATGGTCGCGGTCGACATGCTCGCCCGCGTCACCGACAAAGCCCTGCAGGTGCACGGCGGCCAGGGCTACTGGAAGCGCAACGCGATCGAGCGCGTCTACCGCGACGCGCGCGCGCAGCGCTTCGAAGAGGGCACCAACGAGATCCAGAAGCTGGTCGTCGGCCGCGCCGTCGTCACCGGCAAGGCCGGGTTCTAGACAGCAACCACCCACCGGACGGGAGGCCCGTGGCGGGCCCGCCACGCGCCTCCCGTCCCTCCCCACGCACGTAGAGGACCGCAGTGACCGACAACACCAACGCACCCATCGCACTGATCACGGGCGCTTCGCGCGGCATCGGCCGCCTGCTCGCGCAGAAGCTCGGCCAGCGCGGCGTGACCGTCGTGGTCACGTACAAGGGCAACGCCGACCTGGCCGAGGAGTCGCTGGCCGACGTCAAGGCCGCCGGCGGCGACGGGATCACCGCGCAGGTCGACATCGAGCAGCCGGAGTCGATCGACGGCCTGTTCGACCTGGTGCGGGACACCTACGGCCGCCTCGACATGTTCGTCGCGAACGCCGCCGCCAGCGCGTTCAAGCCGGTCAAGGAACTGAAGCTGCACCACCTGGACCGCAGCTACGCCACCAACGCCCGCTCGTTCGTGCTCGGGGCGCAGCGTGCCGCCGAGCTGATGGACCGCGGTGGGCGCATCGTCGTCGTGACCTCGTACGGATCGCTCCGCGCGTTCCCGACCTACGCCGCGCTCGGCGCCGCGAAGGCCATGAGTGAGTCGTACATGAAGTACATGGCGGTCGAGTTCGGTCCGCGCCAGATCACGGTGAACGCGGTCAACGGTGGCCTCATCGACACCGACTCGCTCGAGTACTTCTACACGAAGGTCCCCGGGCAGGCGCCGATCGACTCGGTGTTCGAGAAGCTCCCACTGCAGCGCCCTGGCACCGCCGACGACATGGCGGACGCCGTCGACTTCCTGCTGTCGGACAAGGCCGGGTACATCACCGGGCAGGTGCTGTCGGTCGACGGCGGGCTGACCGTGATCGCGCCGCCGTTCTGGGCGGACACGACGTCGCCGCTGCGCGACGCGGTGCTGCCTGCTGACGACGCGGCTGTCGACGGGGCAGAGTAGGGGCATGAGCACCGTCGCCCTGCCCGAGCTCGCCGTCGTCGCCTCGCCGTGGACACTCGGCCCCCTGACCCTTCCCAACCGGGTGGTCATGGGGTCGATGCACACCGGACTCGAGGTGCACGACGACGGTGGGGCCGGCATGGCGGCGTTCTACCGCGAACGTGCTGCCGGCGGTGCCGCGTGCATCATCACCGGCGGCATCGCGGTGAACGACGAGGCCCGTGGCGGCCCCGACTTCGCCGTGTTCGGTGTCGGGGGAGCGGACGAGCGGTTCCGCGCCGCGGTCGACGCCGTGCACGAGGAGGGCTCTACGATCCTCGCGCAGCTGTTCCACGCCGGGCGGTACGCGCTCGCCGCGGGGATGGTCGACCGGCACGGGGAGCCCCAGCGCGTGGTGGCGCCGTCGGCCCTGCCCTGGGCGGCCGCCCGCGGTGTGGTGCCGACCGAGTTGACGCCGGCCGAGATCGAGCGCACCATCGAGGACTTCGCCGCCGCGGCCCGGTCCGCGCGGGACATCGGTTTCGACGGCGTCGAGATCATGGCGTCCGAGGGATACCTCATCAACCAGTTCCAGTCGCCGCTGACGAACCTGCGTGACGACGAGTGGGGCGGTTCGCCGGAGCGTCGACGGCGCTTCACGGTGGCGGTCGTCGAGGCAGTTCGTGCAGCGGTGCCCGACCTGGCCGTGACGATCCGGCTCTCCGGCGCCGACCTGATGCCCGGGTCGTCGACCGAGGACGACGTCGACGCCCTGGTGCACGACCTGCTGCCGCTCGGGCTCGACGGCATCTCGGTGGGGATCGGCTGGCACGAGTCCCGCACCCCGACCGTGCAGGCCGCCGTGCCGCACGGTGCCTGGCTCGCCTACGCCGCGCGCATCGCCGGGCTCGTGCGCGGCTCGTCGTACCCCGACGTCCGGGTGATCGCGTCGAACCGGATGACCGACCTGCGCGACGGTGAGACAGTCCTCGCCGACGGGACCATCGACGCCGTCGCGCTCGCCCGACCGTTCCTCGCCGACCCCGCGCTCGTGAACCGGTCGCTCGCGGGCCGCTTCGCCCTGGTGAACACGTGCATCGGCTGCAACCAGGCCTGCCTCGACCGCTCGATCATCGGAGCACCCGTGTCCTGCCTGGTGAACCCGCGCGCCGCCCGCGAGGTCGCCTTCCCCGCGCGTCCGACCACCGACCCGAAGCGCGTCGACGTCGTCGGCGGGGGACCGGCCGGTCTCGCCGCTGCCGTCGACGCCGCCCGACGGGGCCACCGCGTCACCGTGTGGGAAGCCGCCGACCGGCTCGGCGGCCAGTTCGGCCTCGCCGCGCTCGTCCCCGGCAAGGAGGACTACGCCGCCACCGTGCGGGCTGCCCGCGCCGAGCTCGACGAGCGAGGTGCCACGGTGCGCCTCGGGCGCCCGGCCACGACTGCGGACCTGGCCGACAGCGACGCCGTGGTGCTCGCCGCCGGGGTGGTCCCGCGCGACGTCGACGTCCCCGGTGCACACCTACCGCACGTCCTGTCGTACGAGCGGGCTCTGCGCGATGGCGTGCCGGCCGGCACCGTCGCGATCATCGGCGGTGGTGGCATCGGCGTCGACACCGCGGCGTTCCTGACCGAGTCGCCGGACGAGTCGGTCCGCGCCACCGAGTTCGCGGCGCGCTGGGACCTCGACGTCTCCGAGGAGCTCGTCGGCGACGTCCCCCAGCGGCTGCCCGCTGCGTCGCGCACGATCCGGCCGGGCTCCGACGTCACCGTGCTCCGCCGATCGGGCAAATTCGGGCAGGGCGTCGGGATCACCTCGCGCTGGGTCGCCATCGGTCGCCTCCGTGACGCGGGGGTGCGCATGGTCGGCGGCGTGCAGGAGTACCTGCGCATCGAGCCCGGGGCCCTCTGGATCCGCGACGAGCACGGCGAGGAGCGCGCGATCCCGGCGGACACCGTCGTGGTCTGCGCCGGGCAGGAACGCGCGATCGACACCGAGGGTGACGCGCGTGATGGACTCGTGACGGGCCTCCAGGCCGCCGGTGTGCCGTTCGCCGTCGTCGGCGGCGCACGCGACGCGCGGAGTGTGGACGCGGTCCGCGCGACGTCCGAGGCCCTCGAAGCGGTCCGGCGACTCGCGCCGTAGCGCGTCGGCTCGCATCGCGGCCCGGAATCTGTAAGAATGAACGGTCGAATCGCCGCAGCTCGACCCTCTATCCAGCTGTGAGCGATCTCTCTCGAGCTTTCACCGTGTGTGCCCCCACGCCCGCGGTTCCAGTTCAACCACAACGTAAGCAAACAGGAGCAATTGTGGCTGTCAAGATCCGTCTGAAGCGTCTCGGTAAGATCCGTGCGCCCTACTACCGCATCGTCGTCGCCGACTCGCGCACCAAGCGCGATGGTCGTGTCCTCGAGGAGATCGGTCAGTACCACCCGACCGAGGAGCCCTCGGTCATCAAGATCGAGTCCGAGCGTGCGCTCTACTGGCTCGGCGTCGGCGCACAGCCGACCGAGCAGGTCGCGGCCCTCCTCAAGCTGACCGGCGACTGGGCCAAGTTCAAGGGCGAGAAGGACACCGCGTCCAAGGTCAAGGTCGCCGAGCCGAAGCAGGCCTTCCAGGTCGACTCCTCGAAGAAGGCCGTCCTCAAGCCGAAGTCGGAGAAGACGGCTCCCGCCGCCAAGACCGACGACGCCGAGACCGCCGACGAGACGACCGAGGCGTAGTCCTTGCTCGAATCCGCGCTGACGCACCTCGTCAAGGGGATCGTCGATCACCCTGACGACGTGCGCGTCGCCAGCTCCACCTCCCCGCGGGGCGAGGTCCTCGAGGTGCGCGTGCACCCCGAGGACCTCGGCCGCGTGATCGGTCGTGCCGGGCGGACCGCCAAGGCACTCCGCACCCTCGTCTCGGCCCTGGCCGACGGCAAGCGGGTGCGGGTCGACGTGGTCGACACCGATTCCTAGGGAGACGACCCAGCTCCGGGTGGGTCGAATCACGAAGGCACACGGGCTCAAGGGCGGTATCAAGCTCGAGCTCTACACCGACGACCCGGATCGTCGGTTCACCCCCGGTGCCACGTTCACGCTCCAGGTCCCCGACGACTCACCGTGGTCGGGCAAGACCCTCGAGCTGGACGAGCTCCGCTGGTACAACGGTCACCCCGTCGCGTTCTTCGCGGGGATCGACGACCGCACCGGCGCCGAGTCGCTCGCCCGGATCATCCTCTGGGTCGAGCAGGACGCCGACGCCGAGACCGGCGAGGACGACGCCTGGTACGACCACCAGCTGGTCGGGCTGAAGGTGCTGCGCGACGGCGTCGAGGTCGGCACCGTCGCTCGGGTCGACCACATGCCGGCGCAGGACCTGCTCGCGATCGACACCCCGTCGCGCGGCGAGGTCCTCGTGCCGTTCGTCGCGGCGATCGTGCCCGCCGTCGACATCGCGTCCGGCACCGTCACGGTCACGCCGCCACAGGGTCTGTTCGAGGACCCCGAGGACACCTCCCGGCCCGAGACGGTCACGGACTAGCTGCCGTGCGGATCGACATCGTCACGATCTTCCCGGAGTTCTTCTCCGTGCTGGACGTGTCCCTGCTCGGCAAGGCCCGCTCCGGTGGGCTGCTCGACCTGCACGTGCACGACCTGCGCTCCTGGACGACCGACCGGCACCGCACCGTCGACGACACCCCGTACGGCGGTGGCGCCGGCATGGTGATGAAGCCGGAACCGTGGGCGCAGGCGCTGGACGCCCTGCTGCGGCCGGACGGCTCGTCGACCCTCGTGGTCCCGACGCCCGCAGGCACGCCGTTCACGCAGTCCATCGCGCGTTCGCTCGCGTCGACGTCCGACCACCTCGTGTTCGCCTGCGGGCGGTACGAGGGCATCGACGCCCGCGTCTTCGAGTGGGCGGCGTCACGCTGCTCGGTTGTCGAGCTCTCGCTCGGTGACTACGTGCTGAACGGCGGCGAGGTCGCGGCGATGGCCATGATCGAGGCCGTCGGACGACTCGTCCCCGGCGTCGTCGGCAACCCCGAGTCCCTGGTCGAGGAGTCCCACGAGGACGGCCTGCTCGAGTACCCCTCGTACACGAAGCCCGCCGTGTGGCGTGACCACGCCGTGCCCGAGGTGCTGCTCAGCGGCCACCACGGCAAGGTCGCTGCGTGGCGGCACGAGCAGCAGGTGGAGCGGACGCGGCGCGTCCGGCCGGACCTGCTGCCGCCTGCCTGACGGGCTGCGGCCGGCCGGTCGGTTTTCGCGCTGAGCGACAGTTCTCGCGGTGCGTTCCCCGTGAACTGTCGCTTTGGGGCACTGGTCGCGACCAGTGACGGACGGGAGGCGCGGGGCGGGACCGCACCGCGCCTCCAGCCCCTCAGCTGGTCGGGTCGGCGCGCTGGGCGCGACGCAGGGTCAGGACCTCGGGTCCGGCCTCGGTGACCGCCACCGTGTGCTCGACGTGCGCAGCACGTGAGCCGTCGACGCTCCGGAGCGTCCAGCCGTCGTCGTCCTGGTACAGCTCGTCGGTGCCCTGCATGAGCCACGGCTCGATCGCGACCACCAGGCCCGGCCGGAGCTTCAGACCGCGCCCGGGTCGCCCGTCGTTCGGCACGTGCGGGTCGCCGTGCATCGTGTGACCGACACCGTGCCCGCCGAACTGCAGGTTGACGCTGTAGCCCGCCTCCTTCGCCACGTGCCCGATCGCGTGCGAGACGTCGCCGAGCTTGCTGCCCGGAGCAGCCTGCGCGATGCCGGCAGCCAGGGCGCGCTCGACGGTCGAGATGAGCGTCTGGTCCTCGTCGCGGGGCGTCCCGACCTGCACCGACACGGCGGAGTCCGCCACCCAGCCGTCGACGCTCGCGGCGAAGTCGAGGCTGACGAGGTCGCCGTCCTGCAGCACGTGGTCGAACGGCAGACCGTGCAGCGCCGCGTCGTTCACCGAGGTGCACAGGTTCTTGCCGAACGGCGACTTGCCGAACGAGGGGTGGTAGTCGACGTAGCAGCTCTCGGCGCCCCGTTCGGCGATCATCCGCGCGGCGACGCGGTCGAGCTCGAGCAGGTTCACGCCGACGTCGACCGTGGCGAGCAGTTCGTCGAGGACGTCGGCCACGAACCGACCGGCGACGCGCAGTCCGTCGAGTTCCGTGGGGGTGCGCAGTTCGATCATGGGTCCATCCTCGCTGTTTTGCCCCCGGCGTTCTGTGTGGCAGTATGGATCGCTGTGCCCTGGCTGGACTCTGCCACGGGGGAGTCGCCGACACCGGGCAAGCACCACCACTTCATCAGACATCGATCCGCGGCGACCCGTGTGCGTCCGCAGAGAGTAGAACAGCCATGAGCCAGCTCCTCGACAACGTCGACGCAGCATCGCTGCGGACCGACGTCCCGGACTTCCGCGCCGGTGACACCATCAAGGTGCACGTGAACATCATCGAAGGCACGCGCTCGCGTATCCAGGTCTTCCAGGGTGTCGTCATCGGCCGCCAGGGCCACGGCATCGGCGAGACCTTCAAGGTCCGCAAGGTGAGCTTCCAGGTCGGCGTCGAGCGCTGGTTCCCGGTGCACTCGCCGATCATCGACCACATCGAGATCGTCACCAAGGGTGACGTCCGTCGCGCGAAGCTCTACTACCTGCGCGAACTGCGCGGCAAGGCAGCCCGCCGCAAGATCAAGGAGAAGCGCGACGCCTGATCGCCTTCACAGTGAGCGCCTGCGAGCCGGACGCCGCTGCTGGCCCCTCGCCGATGTACGGTTGTGCATCGACGGGGGGCTTTCCCTTTGCGCCCGCTGAACCCGGGCGGGCACGGTGTGAACGAGAGCGGAAATGACGGACACGACTGAGGAATCCGGGCGCAGGCCCCGGCCCGAGAAGCAGCGCAACGGGATCCTCACATTCCTCCGCGACCTCGTCATCATCTTCATCGCGGCGCTGCTCGTGTCGTTCTTGGTCAAGACGTTCCTGATCCGCTCGTTCTACATCCCGTCGGCGTCGATGGAGAACACGCTGCAGATCAACGACCGTGTGATCGTCAACGAACTCGTCCCGGGTGTCGTGGCGCTGAAACGCGGCGACGTCGTCGTGTTCAAGGACCCGGGTGGATGGCTCGCGGGGTCCGAGGTGCCGAGCGTCACGCCGGACACCCAGCCCGCCAAGGCGATCGACTGGGTCCTGACGCAGATCGGCCTCGGGACGGGCGACAGCGACGACCACCTCATCAAGCGCGTGATCGGTCTGCCGGGGGACAAGGTCTCCTGCTGCAACGACCTCGGGCAGATGTCGGTGAACGGCGTCCCGATCAAGGAGCCGTACCTCAAGCTGCCGGCCGGCGCTCCCGCGTCGGCGACCGACTTCTCCGTCACCGTGCCGAAGGGCACCATCTGGGTCATGGGCGACAACCGCAACGACTCCAAGGACTCCCGCTACAACGGGGACACGCCGTCGAAGGGGTTCGTGCCGGTGTCCGACGTGACCGGCCGCGCCTTCGTGATCTCCTGGCCGACGAGCCGCTGGACGTGGCTCGACGACCACCCCGAGGTGTTCGCCGGGGTGGAGGAGCGCGACCAGTGACCCCCGTCCGCCCCTCCCTCCGCGTCGAGAAGCGGCTGCTGGCCGAAGGCCGTGTCACGGTCATCGGGATGGACGAGGTCGGACGCGGTGCGATCGCCGGCCCCGTCGGCGTGGGCGTCGCGGCCGTGACGATCGACGTCGGGCGGGTCCCGCAGGGTCTGGCCGACTCGAAGCTGCTGTCCGCCACCCGCCGGACGGACCTGGTCCCCGTGGTGACCCGGTGGGCGCGCACCGCCGTCGGCATGGCGTCCGCCGAGTACGTCGACCGGCAGGGGATCGTCCCGGCGCTCGGAGCCGCAGGGGCGCAGGCGCTCGAGTCGCTGGTCGCCGGTGGCCTGTCGCTCGACGGCGCCGTCGTCGTGCTGGACGGGTCCTTCGACTGGCTGTCCCGTGCCGTCCCCGCTTCGCTCCGTCCGACGACGGACCCGCTCGAGGTCGTCGTGCAGGTCAAGGCCGACCGGGATTGCGCCTCGGTCGCCGCGGCGTCGATCGTGGCGAAGGTCGCGCGGGATGCCCTGATGATCGCGGCCCACGACGAGGCACCGCACTACGCCTGGGCGTCGAACAAGGGTTACGGCTCGACCGCGCACTACGACGCCATCCGTGCGGTCGGGGCGCACGCACTGCACCGGAAGTCGTGGTTGCACCAGGCGTCGAGCGTGTCACTCGAGGGCTTCGACGCGCTCGTCAGCTGACGCGCTGCGGTCGGCCCCGGCTGTCTTGCCTGTGGCCCGCGAGGTTCCGAAATCTCGGCATCTCGGCCCATGCCCGGTGCCGCCGCGGAACCTCGGCGGAGCGCACACGGCGTGTTGTGGAACCTCGGTGAGCTCGTTGGGGAGCAGCCGACCTCGGGGTCGTTCGACCTTCACGTCCGCGGCGCTGGGCCACACGGCTGAGGGGTGGTCGCGCACTGGTGCGACTGCCGCCGTAGACTGTGGGCGCAATGGATGAGGACGAATTCGACGACTACGACCGCGAGGTCGAGCTGGCCCTGTACCGCGAGTACCGCGACGTCGTGTCGCAGTTCCGCTACGTGGTCGAGACCGAGCGGCGTTTCTACCTGGCGAACGAGGTCGAACTCGTGCGCCGGGACACCGAACACGATTTCTACTTCGAACTGACGATGAACGACGTCTGGGTGTGGGACGTCTACCGTTCCGACCGGTTCGTCAAGGGCGTCCGCGTCCTCACGTTCAAGGACGTGAATGTCGAAGAACTGACATCGCGAGAACTCGAACTGCCGAAGGAACTCGCACTCGACGAGTGATCGTCAATTCCGGTGCATTCGGCGAATCGCCGGTGATCGGTGACGTGCCGGAATTCCACGCGCTATTCTGGTCGGGATTTCCCGTCCAATGAACAGGAGCCGCGCATGGCACAGAAGGTCACCGTCCAGCTCGTCGACGACCTCGACGATTCCCCCATCACCACCGGTGAAGGTCGCACGGTCGAATTCGGTTTCGACGGCTCGTCGTACGAGATCGACCTGACGAACGACAACGTCGACAAGTTCCGCGAAGCGATCTCCGACTACATCGCCGCAGCGCGCAAGGTCTCCGGTCGTCGCACCGGCAGCACGGCGCCGAAGTCGGCCCCGAAGCGTGGCAACTCCGAAGAGCTCGGCAAGATCCGCGAGTGGGCGAAGGAGAACGGCTACGAGGTCTCGACCCGTGGTCGTATCTCGACCCAGGTGCAGGAAGCGTACGCAGCCGCACACTGAGCCGCTGTCGACGAAGGACCCGGATGATCGCGATCACCCGGGTCCTTCGTCATTCCTCCCCAAGGGCGATCGTCGTCGTCTGATTCCACAGAGTCTTCGTCGGTGCACATCCTCGCTGCCGTTCCCGCGATCGTTGCCGTGGAGGCAATGACATGGAACAGAAGCTGCACGATCGCCCTGGACGAACACTCCGGAACGGCCGCCTGGGGCGGTTCGGCGAGGACCAGGCCGTGGCGTGGTTGCACGAACGGGGTTTCCGGGTCCTCGAGCGGAATTGGCGGTGCGCCCGGGGCGAGATCGACATCGTCGCGTGGGATTCCTGCACACTCGCGTTCATCGAGGTGAAGACGCGATCCGGTACGACGACGGGGCATCCGTTCGAGGCGATCACGGCGACGAAGCTCACGCGGATGCGACGACTCGTGGCCGAGTGGTTCGACGCCCATCCGGAGGTGTCGGCACGCGCTATCCGCATCGACGTGGTCGCGGTCCACGTCGACGGCCCGCGGACGGCCGTGCAACACGTGGCGGGTGTGCTGTGACGGGCATCGGCCGTGCTGCGGCCGTCGCCCTGCTCGGCGTGACCGGGCGCCGGATCGAGGTCGAGGCCCACCTGACCAGCCAGCTGCCCGCCTTCAGCATCATCGGACTGCCGGACACTTCGCTCGGCGAGGCGCGCGAGCGAGTCCGTGCCGCCGCTGCGAACGCCGGGTGTCCGTTGCCGGCTCGTCGGATCACGGTGAACCTCACGCCCGCGGCGATCCCGAAACGGGGTTCCGGGTTCGACCTGGCGATCGCGATGGCCGTGCTCGCCGGCGCCGGACTCGCACCCGACGTCAGTGAGCGGATCGTCTACATCGGGGAGCTCGGTCTGGACGGTCGGGTCCGACCGGTCGCCGGAGTCATCCCGATGTTGCTCGCCGCCCGCGACGCCGGGGCCGACCGAGTCGTGCTGCCGATCGGCAACCTGCCCGAGGCCCGCGTGGTCGACGGCGTGCGCACCACCGCGGTCGACTCACTCCGTGCGGCTGCGATCGACGCCGGCGCGCTGCTGCCGCCGGTCGAGGTCGACGCGGTGCTGCCGGTGCCGGTGCCCTCGGTCCAACGCCCGGTGGCCGAACTGTCGGACGTCGTCGGGAACCCGATCGGGGTGCGCGCCGTCGTCGCCGCGGCGGCCGGTGGGCACCATGTGCTCCTGCTCGGTCCACCCGGTGCCGGCAAGACGATGCTCGCGGAGCGCCTGCCCGGGCTCCTGCCCGACCTCGACGACGCGACCGCGCTCGAGGTCGCCGCCGTCCGGTCCGTCGCCGGACTCGGGCCGGCGTCGTGGAGCACGAAGCCCCCGTGGGAGGCCCCGCACCACTCCGCGTCGGCGATCTCCCTGATCGGCGGCGGCTCCGGTGTGCTGCGACCCGGAGCAGTGTCGCGGGCGACCGGCGGCATCCTGTTCCTCGACGAAGCACCGGAGTTCCCCCGTGCGGTGCTCGACGCGCTCCGCCAGCCGCTCGAGTCCGGTCGGATCACCATCCACCGGGCTGCGGGCGCCGCCGAGTTCCCCGCGCGGTGCCAGGTCGTGCTCGCTGCCAATCCCTGCCCGTGCGGCAACGCCGGCGGAGCGCACGGCCAACCGTGTGAGTGTCCGCCGAGTGCGGTCCGGCGCTACCTCGGGCGGATGTCCGGACCGCTGCTCGACCGGATGGACATCCGGGTGCTCGTGCCCCGGGTGACGACCGGGAAGATGCGTGGTGCCGACGGGAACACGCCGACGACGGCCGAAGCCCGCGCCGGCGTCGCCGCGGCCCGCGCTCGGATGGCCGAACGCCTCCGGGACACCGGGTGGACGAAGAACGCCGAGGTCACCGGAGCCTGGCTCCGGGCGGACGGTCGGATCGAACCCGGTTCGACCACCGAGCTCGACCGGGCGCTCGACCTCGGCACCTTGACCATGCGGGGGTGGGACCGGGTGATGCGGCTCGCGTGGACCCTCGCCGACCTCGAAGCGGTCGACCGTCCGAGCAGAGCACACGTCCGGGGTGCTCTTGCCCTGCGGAGCGCACTGTGAGCGGCGTGGGGCCCGGCCACGGCAGCGAACTGCTGGCCGCGATCCGACGGGTCCTCGGGGCCGACGGAGTGTCGGACCCGGTCCAGACCGCCGCTCGGGTCGCGTGGTCCGTGATCGTGGAGCCGGGGGACTCCGTCGCCGGTGAGCTCATGGCGGCCCTCGGGTCGGAGCGCGCCCTCGGCTCGGTCCTGCTGGCAGCCGACGGTGCGTTCGAGGATCTGCTCGACGGGTGTGTGGAGGCCGGCGTACCCGGTGCGGAGGATCCTGATGCGTTCGCCGGTGTCCTGCACACGGCCATCGACCGGTGGCGACCGCGCTTGGTCCGGTCCGACGTGGCCGACGTCGTCGCCTCGGCCGAAGCCGTCGGGGCACGACTGCTCGTGCCCGGGTCCGCTGGGTGGCCGACGGCGATCGACGACCTCGGTCCCCACGCACCGCTCGTGCTCTGGACGCGCAGCGCCACGGGTGTCGGCGACGGGGCACCCGCGCTGGCCGTGGTCGGGTCGCGGGCGAACACCATCGCCGGGGCCGAAGCAGCCGCCGAGATCACCTCGTCCGCCGCGGACGCCGGCTGCACGATCGTCAGCGGCGGCGCCTACGGGATCGACGCGGTCGCACACCGGGTGGCGATCGCCGCAGGGGCCCCGACGATCGCGGTCCTGGCCGGGGGGATCGACCAGCTCTACCCCGCCGGCAACGTCCAGCTGCTCCACAACGTCGCTCGGCAGGGCGCCCTGGTGGCGGAGTCGGCGCCGGGGACCCGCCCGACCCGATGGCGCTTCCTGGCCCGGAACCGGTTGATCGCCGCCCTCGCCGATGCTGCGGTCGTCGTGGAGGCCGGTGCGCGGTCCGGTGCGCTCAACACCGCGCACCACGCCGGGCAGCTCGGTCGCCCGGTGTTCGCCGTCCCGGGAGCGTTCGCGTCCTCGGCGTCGGTCGGATGTCACCGACTCGTCGCACAGGGCCGGGCGCAGCTCGTCGTGCACCCGGGGGACCCGGTCGCCGCGATGCGTCCCGTGGCCGCATCCGGTGTGACCGCGGCGGCGGACGAACCCCTCGTGTCGGTCCAGCGCGATCCCGAGGTCGTCCGGGTCCTCGACGCGCTCGGCCGTCGTGCCCTGCCAGAGGCCGAGATCGCTCGACGG
Organism: Curtobacterium sp. VKM Ac-2861; assembly: GCF_013204965.1. Lineage (NCBI taxonomy): Bacteria > Bacillati > Actinomycetota > Actinomycetes > Micrococcales > Microbacteriaceae > Curtobacterium > Curtobacterium sp. VKM Ac-2861. The sequence continues at coordinate 985,887 of NZ_JABMLA010000001.1, read as the reverse complement.
TCCGGGCTGTCCGGAGCGGCGGTGGCGGATGCTCTCGCGCTCGCGCAGTTGCAAGGGCTCGTGGCGCACAGCAGCGGCGGGTGGGGCCGCGCATGACGTCGGCCAGCCGTACGCTGACGACGTGGCGGACCGAGCAGAGCAGAAGGAAGAGCGACTCGTGGCAGCGGTCGACTCGTTCCTCGGGCACGCTCGACACGCCAGGGGGCTCAGCGAGCAGACGCTCCGCGCGTACGCGAACGACCTCGAGCAGTTCGTCGGGTTCGCCGCGCGACGCGGCGTCGTCGGCATCGACGGGGTCGACCTCGAACTCCTCCGTGACTGGTTGTGGGAAGCCGACCAGCGGGGGCTCGCACGGTCGACGATCGCCCGCCGGTCGTCGTCGGTGCGGGCATTCACGCGGTGGGCGAGCGAGACCGGGGTGACCGCGATGGACGCCGGCGTGCGGCTCCGTGCACCGAAGGGCGGCTCGCACCTGCCGCGGGTGGTGTCGGCCGACCAGGTCCGTGGGTTGCTCGACGGCCTCGCGGCCCGTGCAGCGACCGACGATCCCGGTGCGCTGCGGGACCTGGCGCTCGTGGAGCTGCTGTACGCCGCGGCCATCCGGGTGAGCGAGCTCGTCGGCATCGACGTCGCCGACGTCGATCGCGGGCGGCTCACGGTCCGCGTGCTCGGGAAGGGCGGGAAGGAGCGGGTCGTGCCGTTCGGTGTCCCGGCCCGTGACGCACTCGAGGCGTGGACGTCGCGGGGGCGTCCGACCCTCGCGGCGCGGGCCGACGTACCGAGCACGGCACTGTTCCTCGGTGACCAGGGTGGCCGGCTCGGGGTGCGCAGTGCATACCGCGTGGTGGCTCGCCTGCTCGGGGACCTTCCCGGCGAAGGGCCGAGCGGACCGCACACCTTCCGGCACACCGCGGCGACGCACCTGCTCGACGGGGGAGCGGACCTGCGGGCGGTCCAGGAACTGCTCGGGCACGCGAGCCTCGGGACGACGCAGATCTACACGCACGTTTCCTCAGCGCGGCTGCGCGAGGTCTACCGGACGGCCCACCCGCGCGCCTGACGGCGCGACCGCCGGACCGGCGCCGTGCCCCGCGAGCGACCGTCGGACCGGCGCCGAGCGACCGCCGGACCGGCGCCGCGCACTCGTGCGGCTGCGCGGCGTCGGAACGTTGGAACGGCGCGACCGTTACGTCGCACGTGGAAGTCGCCCGTCGCCCACCGCTCGTCGCCGTCGCTCACCCCGGCCAAGCGGACTCCGGCAACAGCACGGGCCACTCGGCCGAGGGAAGGTACGACGTCGGGTCCACGTAGCGGCCGTCGATCCGCGCGCCGAGGTGCAGACACGGTGCCGAGGCCGGGCAGTGCCCCACGGACACCCGGCCGACCGGATCACCCTGTCGGACATCGTCCCCGGCGGCGACGAGCGGCTGCACCGAGTCGAGGGTGCTGACGAGCCCGCCGCCGTGGTCGACCGTCACGACGCTTCTGCCGCCCACCGGTCCGGCGAACGCCACCGTGCCGTCGTCGACCGCCGCCGCAGTCGTGCCGAGCGGCGCCGGGACGTCGAGCCCGCGGTGACCGGCGGCGTAGTCGTCGGACGGCGGCTCCCACCCGCGGTCGACCACCCGCGTGCCGGTCGGCCAGACCCACGGTTCGGCAGCACGAGTCGCCGCCGTGCCATACCGGTGGTCGCGCAGGTCCTCCGGCGCGGGCACGGGTGCGGGCAACGACGCGGTGGCCGTCCAGAACGCCCCGAGCATCCCGATCACCACCACCATCGCGGCGACCGGAGGGCGCCGAGTGCCGGAGCCGGGGAACAGGAGCATGCCGTCACTCTGTCCGCCACGGACCGGCCACACGACCGAGGTGAGGCGGTCCGTGGAGGGTGGGGCGGGCCTCCCGGCCTGTGGAGGGACGACGCGACCGCAACGAACGAGCATGCGGACGCGTCTCGCGACGAAGCACGAGGTGATCACCGCGTGGACTGTCGGAACGGTCGTGCGCAAGCCCACGCCCACACCCCGACCGCCCCGCCCGGCCCCGCGCACCGAGCGCACCCGGTTATGACCACATCCACCACGAGGAGTACAGTCGGGGCCGCTCCGGACCACGCAACGCCGCACGGACGGCGAACGAGCCGACCGCCGGGGCACCGTGCCCACAGCAGCACGGCCGGCAGAACCCAGGAGCATCGTGTCCAACACAGCCACCGGGCACGGCGAGGACCGTGCGTTCAAGGGGAAGGTCACCGCGTTCGCCATCGCAGCAGCGGTGGGCGGTTTCCTCTTCGGCTTCGACTCGTCGGTCATCAACGGCGCCGTCGAGGCCATCAAGGGCGAGTTCGGCCTGTCCGAGGCGGCGAGCGGCTTCGCCGTCGCTTCCGCGCTCATCGGCTGTGCGTTCGGCGCCTACTTCGCGGGTCGACTCGCTGACCGCTGGGGTCGCACCCGGGTGATGTTCTGGGCCGCGGTGCTGTTCCTGGTGAGCTCGATCGGCTCCGGCTTCGCGTTCGCCACGTGGGACTTCGTCCTGTGGCGTCTCGTCGGCGGCCTCGGCATCGGTACGGCCTCGGTGATCGCGCCGGCGTACATCTCCGAGGTCTCGCCGAAGGCGATCCGCGGGCGCCTGGCCTCGTTCCAGCAGCTCGCCATCACGCTCGGTATCTTCGCCGCGCTGCTGTCCGACCAATTCTTCGCCGTCACCGCCGGTGGCGCCTCCGAGGTCGTCCTCGGCCTGCCGGCCTGGCGCTGGATGTTCCTGGTCGGCGTGATCCCGTCGGTGGTCTACGGCATCCTGGCGATCACGCTGCCGGAGTCGCCGCGGTACCTGCTCGCCAAGGGGCGGACGGAGGACGCCCGCGCGGTCATGACGAAGATCGTCCCGCGCGACACGGTGAACACGAGCCTGGAGGAGATCCAGGACGGCATCAAGAAGGAAGCCAACGAGAAGAAGGGCTCCATCCGGGGCAACCGCTTCGGCCTCCAGCCCATCGTCTGGGTCGGCATCATCCTGGCCGTGCTGCAGCAGTTCGTCGGCATCAACGTGATCTTCTACTACTCGACGACGCTCTGGCAGGCGGTCGGGTTCAAGGAGAGCGACTCGTTCCTCATCTCCACGATCACGTCGGTGGTCAACGTCGCGGTCACGTTCATCGCGATCTTCCTGGTCGACAAGGTCGGTCGGAAGCCGCTGCTCGTCACCGGTTCCGCCGGCATGTTCGTGTCGCTGGCGATGGTCGCGATCGCGTTCTCGCAGTCGACGATCGTGGACGGCAACCCGAGCCTGCCCGGCTCGTGGGGCGTCATCGCGCTCATCTTCGCGAACCTGTTCGTCGTGTCGTTCGGTGCGACGTGGGGCCCGCTCATGTGGGTACTGCTCGGCGAGATGTTCCCGAACCGCATCCGCGCCACGGCGCTCGGCATCGGTTCGGCCGCCAACTGGGTCGCGAACTTCATAGTCACGATCACCTTCCCGGTGCTGTCCGGCTTCAACCTGACGGTCACCTACGGCATCTACGCGCTGTTCGCGCTGATCTCGTTCTTCTTCGTCATCGCGAAGATCCCGGAGACCAAGGGGCGCTCGCTCGAGGAGATGGGCATCTCCGCCGAGGGCGACACGGTGAACGCGAAGGCGTGATCAGTCGCGTCTGAGACACCCAGAACACCGGACAGGAGGCCCGGATCACGTCAGCCGGTCGGCGCGCGTGATCCGGGCCTCCTGTCTGCTAGCATTTCCCCAGCAGTGCGCTGATGCGCGCTGACTTCGCGTGTCCACAGGGTCGTCAACGGTTCGCCGTCTCCGGCCCGGCACTCGACCACCGGTCCCGCTCTCACGAGCGGGCGGTCGCGTGCCAGGACACCAGGGATCACGACCTCCGGTCGTGCTCGACACAACCGCAACAGGGGCACGGCACAGCTGCGCTCCGAGAACACAGAAGGAGGACGGCACATGGCCGTCGTCACCATCCGCCAGCTGCTCGACAGCGGCGTCCACTTCGGACACCAGACCCGTCGGTGGAACCCGAAGGTGAAGCGCTTCATCCTGGCCGAGCGCTCGGGCATCCACATCATCGACCTGCAGCAGTCGCTGGCCTTCATCGACCGCGCGTACGACTTCGTCAAGGAGACGGTCGCGCACGGTGGCACGATCCTCTTCGTGGGCACCAAGAAGCAGGCGCAGGGCTCCATCGCCGAGCAGGCGACCCGCGTCGGCCAGCCGTACGTCAACCAGCGTTGGCTCGGCGGTCTGCTCACGAACTTCCAGACGGTCTCCAAGCGCCTCGCGCGCATGAAGGAGCTCGAGGAGATCGACTTCGACGACACGACGAAGGGCTTCACCAAGAAGGAGCTCCTCATCAAGAAGCGCGAGCTGGACAAGCTCCACAAGACCCTCGGTGGTATCCGCAACCTCACGCGGACCCCGAGCGCGCTCTGGATCGTCGACACCAAGAAGGAGCACCTCGCCGTCGACGAGGCGCAGAAGCTCGGTATCCCGATCATCGGCATCCTCGACACCAACTGCGACCCCGACGAGATCACGTACCCGATCCCGGGCAACGACGACGCGATCCGCTCCGTCGGTCTCCTCACCCGCATCGTCGCCGACGCCGCGGCCGAGGGCCTGAAGACCCGTCACAACGGTGGCGACGACGAAGAGGCCGCAGAGCCCCTCGCCGAGTGGGAGCAGGAGCTCCTCGGTGGCGACGCCGCGACGCCGTCCGCCGACGCCGCTCCCGAGGGTGCGACCGTCGAGGAGAACAACGCTGACGCGCAGGTCGCCGCGAAGGAGATCGGCGAGCCGATCGCCGACGACGCGAAGAACGCGGAGCCGACGGCCGAGGCCGAGGCAGCCGCGGAGACCACCCCCGCCGAGTGACCTGTCGCAGGCGCCGGACCCGATCGGGTCCGGCGCCTGCGTCACCACTCTCCACACACGTACCGTCCAGAAAGGACAGTCAATGGCAAACTTCACCGCTGCTGACGTGAAGAAGCTCCGCGAGGACCTCGGCGCCGGCATGATGGACGCGAAGAACGCGCTCGTCGAGGCCGACGGCGACTACGACAAGGCCGTCGAGCTGCTCCGCATCAAGGGTGCGAAGGCCGTCGCCAAGCGCGACGACCGTGCCACCTCCGAGGGCGTCGTCGTCGCGAGCTCCGAGAACGGCGCCGCCACGGTCGTCGAGCTCGCGAGCGAGACCGACTTCGTCGCGAAGAACGAGAAGTTCACGACGCTGGCCGACAAGGTGCTCGGGGCCGTCGCGGCCGCCGGTGCAGCTGACGTCGCCGCCGCGAACGCCGCCCCCGTCGACGGCAAGACCGTCCTCGAGGTCGTCAACGAGTCGGCCGCCGCACTGGGCGAGAAGCTCGAGGTCCGCACGGTCCGCCGTGTCGAGGGCTCGGCCTTCGAGATCTACCTGCACAAGACCAGCCAGGACCTGCCGCCGCAGATCGCCGTCGTCATCGCGTACGAGGGTGACAACGCTGCCGAGGCCCGTTCGATCGCCCAGCACGTCGCGTTCGCGAACCCGACGTACCTGACCCGCGACGAGGTCCCGGCCGACGAGATCGCCAAGGAGCGTGCGACCGTCGAGGCGATCACGCGCGAGGAGGGCAAGCCCGAGGCTGCGCTCCCGAAGATCGTCGAGGGTCGGGTGAACGCCTACATCAAGCAGGTGTCGCTCCTCGACCAGGACTACGCGAAGGACAACAAGATCTCCGTCGCGAAGGCCGCCGAGAACGCCGGCATCACGATCCAGGGCTTCGCCCGCGTCAAGGTCGGCGCGTAACGAACCCGTGACGGGGTCAGGAACCAACCAGGTTCCTGGCCCCGTTTTTCGCGCCTCCGGGCGCGACACACACGCGACACATCCGCGAGTACATTTCCACGAGACCACGACGAAGGGTGCGATCAGATGACCGACGAGAAGACCGGACGACGCCGCGTACTGCTGAAGCTGTCGGGAGAGGCCTTCGGGGCCGGATCGCTCGGCGTGAACCCCGACGTGATCGGGGCCATCGCCAAGGAGATCGCCGTCGCCGCGCGCGAGGTCGAGATCGCGATCGTCGTCGGCGGGGGCAACTTCTTCCGCGGCGCCGAGCTCTCGCAGCGCGGGATGGACCGCGGCCGTGCCGACTACATGGGCATGCTCGGCACCGTGATGAACGCGCTCGCCCTGCAGGACTTCCTCGAGCAGGCCGGGGCCGCCACGCGCGTGCAGTCGGCCATCGCGATGACCCAGGTCGCCGAGCCGTACATCCCGCGGCGCGCCGAGCGGCACCTCGAGAAGGGCCGCGTCGTCATCTTCGGCGCCGGGGCCGGTCTGCCGTACTTCTCGACCGACACGGTGGCCGCGCAGCGAGCACTCGAGATCAAGGCCGACGAGGTCCTCGTCGCCAAGAACGGTGTCGACGGCGTGTACACGGCGGACCCGAAGAAGGACGCCACGGCCGAGAAGCTGCACCACGTGACCTACCAGGACGCGCTCCTGAAGGGTCTGAAGGTCGTCGACGCCACCGCGTTCTCGCTCTGCATGGACAACGGCATGCCGATGCACGTCTTCGGCATGGAGGGCGACGGCAACGTCCAGGCCGCCATCCGTGGCGAGCGCATCGGCACCGTGGTCAGCAACTGACCCGCACCGCTGACTAGACTCGACGCCAGTACCGAAGGAGTAACACCGTGATCAGTGATGTCCTGACCGAAGCCACCGAGAAGATGGCGAAGGCTGTCGAGGTCGCCAAGGACGACTTCTCGACCGTCCGCACCGGCCGCATCAACGCGGCGCTCTTCCAGAAGATCCCGGTCGAGTACTACGGCACGCCGACGCCGCTCGCGCAGCTCGCGTCGCTGCAGACGCCCGAGGCCCGCACGCTCATCGTGACGCCGTACGACAAGACGGCGCTCAAGGAGATCGAGCGCGCCATCGCGACGTTCCCGAACCTCGGCGCCAGCCCGACGAACGACGGCGACATCGTCCGCGTGACGATCCCGGAGCTCACCAAGGACCGCCGCAAGGAGTTCGTCAAGCTCGTGCGGACGAAGGGCGAGGACCACAAGGTCGTCATCCGGAACATCCGCCGCAAGGCCAAGGACGACCTCGACGCACTCAAGGGTGAGATCTCGGACGACGAGATCTCGCGCGGCGACAAGGACCTCGAGGCCCTGACGAAGAAGCACGTCGACCAGATCGACGAGTCGCTGAAAAAGAAGGAAGCCGAACTCCTCGAGGTCTGATGCGCCGCCCGGACCAGGGCGGTGAACGCCCCACAGCAGAGCACGGACCCGACCAGACCGGGCCCGTGAAGAAGGGGCTCCGCCAGGACTTCGATGCGCGTGCCCGAGCGGCCCGCACCGACTTCGAGGCGCAGCTCCGGCAGCGCAAGGCCGACTTCGGTGCGCGCAACGAGGCCCTGACGGCGCGTACCGGGCGCAACCTGCCGGCGGCGATCGGCATCGCGCTCGCGTTCGCCGTGGTCATGCTCGGCACGCTCCTCATCTGGCCGCCGTCGTTCATGGTCGTGGCGGCGTTCCTGCTCGGCGTGGGCGTCTACGAGCTCACGAGCGCCATGCGCTTCGCCGGCCGGGACGTCCCGCGGATCCCGAGCGTCGCCGTCGCGATCGCGATCGTGCCGGCGGCGTTCCTGCTCGGGCAGGTCGCGGCACTCTTCACGCTGCTCGGCGGCATCGTCCTGATCAGCCTCTGGCGTCTGGTCGAGGTCGCGCTCTCGCGGCAGAAGCCGTCGGCCGGCGACGTGTTCCGCGACGTCACGAACGGTCTGTTCGTGCAGGCGTACATCTCGCTGCTCGGCGCCTGTGTCGTCCTGCTCTCCGCGCAGTCGCAGGGCAACCTGTGGGTGATCGGCTTCATCCTGGTCGTCGTCGCCGTCGACACCGGTGCGTACGCCACCGGGTTGAACCTCGGCAAGCACCCGATGGCGCCGCGGATCAGCCCGAAGAAGACGTGGGAGGGCTTCGCCGGATCGGTCGCAGCGAGCATCATCGTCGGCATCCTGGTCGCCTGGCTCATGCTCGGCCTGCCGTGGTGGACCGGCGTCGTGCTCGGCGTGCTGATCTCCGGGTCCGCGACCCTGGGTGACCTCACCGAGTCGATGATCAAGCGCGACCTCGGCATCAAGGACATCTCGTCCTTCCTGCCCGGGCACGGCGGACTGCTCGACCGCATCGACAGCATCTTGCCGTCGGCCGCCGTCGCCTACGTGCTGTACCTGATCGTCAACCACTGACCGACCTCGATCGACCTCGTCGGCCCACCCTGAGCGCCACCCTCAGCGCGTCCAGGTTGTGCCACGGGTCGGGACTGGCAGAATGACGCCGTGGCCACCACCTTCCCGACCGCAGCCCGCTCCGCCCTCGGATACGACGTCGACGAAGTCGAGCGTTTCCTCGAGGACGCCCGTCGTGCGTACTCCGCCGACGACAGCGCCCCCGGCATCGAGGCTGCGAAGATCCGCGCCACCGCGTTCTCGATGCGCAAGGGCGGCTACTCCACCTCGCACGTCGACGCAGCGCTGGAGCGCCTCGAGGACGCCTTCGCGGCCCGGGAGCGCGAGCGGGAGATCGGGGACGCCGGACAGAAGGCCTGGTACGCCGAAGCCCGCACGAAGGCCTCCGACGTCGTGGCCCGCCTCGAGCGCCCGGACGGACAGCGGTTCAACCGGGTGAGCGTGCTCGGCACCGGCTACCACCCGAAGGACGTCGACGCGTTCGCGGCCCGCCTCGGTGGCTACTTCCGCGAGGGCAAGCCATTGAGCCTCACCGAGGTGCGGTCGATCGTGTTCCGCCCGAAGCACGGCGGCTACCGCGAGGGCCAGGTGGACGCGCTGCTCGACGCCGTCGTCGAGGTCATGCTCGCCGTCCGCTGACGACGCGCTGCACCCAGGTGCTTCGCTTTCCGTGATCGTTCCGTTACCCTGGTCCTACTCATGGGCAGGCACACGGCAGACCACAGCTCCGACCGCGATCCCCGCGAGCACCTCAGCCTCCAGGCTTCGGGTGAGCGCCGCGCGGCACTGAACCGAACCCGTACGGCGGACACCTCGGTGCTCGACGCGAACCCGCAGGTCCTGCCGGAGACCGGTCCCGTCGCGACGCCGAAGTCCGTCGCAGCGAACCGCGTGTCCGACGAACGCATCGCCGCGTTCGCGCACGAGGCCCCCGCGGCCCGGGTGGACCCGCGTGCCGCCAAGCAGCGCACCGCGACGGCCCAGCAGCCGAGCCGTGGCGCAGCCGCCGCGGTCAACGCCTTCGCACGGAAGCGTTCCTCGGTTCCGGCGTTCTCGTTCGTCGGGGTCTTCCTCTTCGTCGGGGCGTCGCTCTTCAACCCGCTCCAGGCCGACGTCGCGCAGGCCGCGGTCGACACCCCGGTGCTCGTGAAGACGCCGCAGGCCCCGCAGCAGTACACCGCGCACGGCACCTACGGCGACGCCGCTGCCGACCGTGACGGCTACGGCGTGACCGTGCCGGCGCCCAAGGTCGTCAAGCCCGTCGTCGAGGAAGAAGCCGACGACGCCACCACCGACGAGACGACCGACGCCGCCGCGACCGAGACCGAGAGCGTCTCCGCCGCGAACACGCTGGCCGCCGTGGCCGCGACGCCCGACGCGGGCAGCGCACAGGCCATCGCCCTGCAGCTCGTCACGGCCCGGGGCTGGGGCACCGACCAGTACAACTGCCTCGTCTCGCTGTGGAACAAGGAGTCCGGCTGGCGGGTGAACGCCTACAACCCCAGCGGTGCGTACGGCATCCCGCAGGCGCTCCCGGGCAGCAAGATGGCGACCGCCGGTGCCGACTGGCAGACGAACCCCGCGACGCAGATCACGTGGGGTCTCAACTACATCGCCGGTGTCTACGGCACGCCCTGCGGCGCCTGGGGCCACAGCCAGGCGAACAACTGGTACTGATCGGCAGTTGGGGTGCCGCGCAGCAACCGGCCGCGGCGTCCCCGTGGTCGCGACGTCGAGCCTGACGAGGACACCGGCCTCGATCGGCTGATGAGCTCGTGGAAGCGCACCGAGGTGCGTCGCGGGCGGGAGTACCTCGTCCAGCCCGTCTCCGCGGCGTCGGCGCAGAAGGAGTACGTCTGCCCCGGGTGCGGCGGTACGGTCCTGCCCGGTACCGCACACGTGGTGGTCTGGCGTTCCGACGGGGTCCTCGGCGACGCTGCTGACCTGGCATCACGCCGACACTGGCACAACCACTGCTGGAGCATCGCATGAGCGAGCACACCGAGCCCGACGGCGAGATCCGCTCCGCCTCGCAGCTGCCCGCTCGCCGCACCGACGTCGAGCTCGTCACCGACGACCACCTCACCCTGGTCGGGGAGCTCGCCGAACCGGAGTCGCGCCCGGCACGGGGCACCGTCGTGACGCTGCACCCACTGCCGACCGCGCACGGCTTCATGGATTCGCACGTCCTCAAGAAGGCCGCCGCGCGTCTGCCGGCCCTGGCGGACATCGCGGTCCTGCGTTTCAACTTCCGGTCGGTGACGTCACCGCGCGGCACGTCCGAGGGTGTGTTCGGCGAGGGGGTCTCCGAGGGCTTCGACCTGCGCGCCGCCGTCGCCGAGGTGGTCGACCGTGGTCTGCCGACGCCGTGGTTGGTCGGGTGGTCCTTCGGCACCGAGGTGATCCTCAAGCACGCGCTGGAACACGTCGAGGCCGGCACCGTGGCGGGCGTGGTCCTGCTCTCGCCGCCGCTGCACCGCACCACGGAGGATGAGCTCGCGCGCTGGGCAGCCGTGGACGTCCCGGTGGTGGCCCTGGTGCCCGAGCACGACGACTTCCTGCAGCCCGACGAAGCGATCGCCCGGTTCGCCGTCGCCCCGAACGTCCGGGTCGTCCCGATCGAGGGCGCGAAGCACCTGTGGGTGGGGGAGCGCTACGTCCGGATCGTCCTCGACGCCGTCGCCGACCTCGTCGTGCCGGGCAGCGCGCCGCTGCCGACGCACTGGCCGGTCTGACGGCACTCGCCGGTCCGACGCACGGTACGTACCCACCTCGGTGCGGTGGGCCGACCGGGAGGCGCGACCCGCGCCTCCCGGTCGGGTCGCGTCAGCGTTCGGTCGCGTCCACTGCGTCGTCGGCTGCTCCGGGCGCGGTGCCGGGTGCGGTCCCCAGCAGGCCGGTCGCGTGCGTGAGCACGCCGCGCAGGTTCTCCAGGTAGCCCGCAACGGCCTCGCGCTCGGTGCGGATCGCCGACAGTCGGTCCTCGGCCTCGGCGGTGATGGCAGCCGTGCGCTCCTCGGCATCGGAGACCATCCGGTGCACGCGGTCCTGGGCATCGGCGACGATGGTGCGGGCGTGCTCCTGCGCGTCGGCGGTGCTGGTGCGCTCGAGGTCGTCGGCTTCCTGCTGGAGCCGCTCGGCGCGCTCTCGGGCCTCGGTGGCACGGCGCGTGGCCTCGGCGAGCTGCAGGTTCGCCTCGTCGAGGTACTTCTGCGTCTCGGTGACGGTCTCGTGGTGCTTCTGCAGGTAGTCCTGCTCGGCGTCGTCCCGGCGTGAGGCGAGCTCGGACTCGAGGGTCGTGCGGGCCTCGTCGCGCTCGCGGGCGATCTCGGCGCGGGCCTCGTCGCGTTCCTTCGCCAGGTCGGCGCGGGCCGTGTCGATCTCCTGACGGAGGGCGGTGCGCTCCGCCTCGAGCGCGTCGAGTTCGGCGGAGCGACGGTCGGCGATCTCGGTGTCGACCTCGGCGTGCTCGCGTTCGCGGCGGGCGGCGAGCGCGTTCTCGTGCTCGCGGTCCGCGCGCTCGGCGGCGGCCTCGGCCTCGGCACGCTCCCGGGCGATGCGGGTGTCGTGCTCCTCGAGCTCGCGGGCGATCCGGTCGGCGGTCTCCTGCACGAGCCGCTCGTTCTCGATGCGCGTCTGCTCCTCGTCGACACGCAACTGCGCTCGCACCGCCTCGGCTTCCTGCGCGAGGGCCGTGCGCGCCGAGGCGAGCTCCCGGTCCCACTCGGCGCGGGCGGCCGCGAGTTCCTCGTCCACGACGCGGCGGCGGTCTTCGAACTCACCGTCGATCTCGGCGCGGCGGCGGTCGACCTCGGCCTGCAGCTCGGCGCGACCGGTCTCGATCGCCAGGGCGTGCGCCTGCTGCTGCTCGTCGCGCTCGCGGTGCCACGCGGCGCGCCCCTCGGTGACCTCGCGCTCGAGTGCCTCGCGGCGGGTGGCCTCTTCGTGGTCGAGGTCCTCGACCCGGCGGGCGTGGTCGGCCTCGAACACCGAGCGGCGGTGCTCGGTCTCGCGGTCGAGGTCGGCCGCTGCCGTACGGGAGTCGGCCGACTCGCGCTGGGCGATCTCGCGCAGCTCGGCGACCTCGTGCTCGACCTGGGCGCGCAGGGCGTTCGTCTCGCGGATGGCGACGGAGCGGACCTCTGCGGCCTCGGTCACGGCGGCGCCGCGGATGGCAGCGGCCTCGTTGCGGGCGTCCTGGGTGAGCAGGCCGGCCTCGGCGCGGGCACGCTCGACGGTGTCGGCGGCCTCGGCACGCGCGCGGGTGAGTTCGTTGGTGGAGCGGGTGCGGGCGTCCTCGAGGGTGTCGCGGGCTTCCTCCTGCGCCTCGCGCACGGTGCGGTCGGCCTCGGCCCGGCTCGACGCCCGCAGGCGCTGTGCGTCGATGTCCGCCTGGCTGATGAGACGGGTGGACTGCTCCTCCGCCACGCGCAGGGTCGACTCGAGTCGCGTGCCCAGGCCGCTGTAGGTGGGGGTGCCGGCCTCGTCGAGTTCGCCCTGGAGCTCGGAGACGCGGGACTGCAGGAGACGGATCTCCTTCGCGGCGTCGGCACGGTCGGTGTTCGACTTGATGAGCTCACGGCGCAGGTCGTTCAGTGAGCGGTCGACGTCGTCGCGGCGGTACCCGCGCAGCTCGGTCCCGAACTCGGCCTCGTCGTTCGCCACGTGTCGCTCCTGGGTGCTCGGCGGAGGGCCCGATCCGGCCCGCGGTCGATTGTAGTGGTGGCCCGACGGGGTCGTCTGAGTCCCGCGACAGCCCGGATGGATGCGCTGCTCAGCCATGCTCGCTATCCTGAGTCGCTGATTCGCGCGCCGACATCCCCACCCCGGCGCGGTAGGGAGAGTGTTCGTGCGATTCGTCCTGGCGATCGTCAGTTTCGTCATCGGCCTGCTGCTCGTCGCGTTGGCGGTCGGACAGCGGACCGTGTTCGCTCCGCCGTCCTCGCTCGTCGCGGACAGCTCGACCACCAGCTCTGCTCCGGTCACCGTGATCCCCGGGTCGACGCTCAACGCGAACCCCGGCTACCAGCGCATCAACGTGTCCGGCTCCGGCAAGGTCTTCGCGGCGTACGGCAAGACGGCCGACGTCGACGCGTGGGTCGGTGACGGCGAGCACACCACGCTCCGGTTCGACGCCGAGAGCGCGAAGCTGGTGGGCAAGACCACCGGCTCCGAGGCGTCCGTCCCGTCGCCGAAGGGCAGTGATCTCTGGTACCAGGAGTACGACGGCTCCGGGCAGTTCACGGTCCGTCTGCCGCAGGACGTCTCGGTCCTCATCGTCAGCGACGGCACCGCCGCCGCCCCGAGCGATGTCTCGGTCACCTGGCCGAAGGACACCGCGACGCCGTCCGTCGGCCCCCTGCTGGTCGCCGGTGGCGTCTTCGCACTCGGCGGCATCGTGCTGCTGGTCCTGGCGTTCCTGCACCAGCGCCGCGGTCGTGGGCCGCGTCGTCGCAGCGGTGGCACCCGACCGCCGCGCGTGCGGGCCTCGCGCCGTGCCGCCGCCGCCGGTGCACAGGTCCCGACGCGGGGCCGCCGTGGATCGCGCGCGTTCATCGCGGTCCCCGTGGTGCTCGTCGGCACGCTCGCACTGGCCGGCTGCTCGTCCGACTACTGGCCGCAGGGCGGGGACCCCTCGCTCGCGACCCCGACCCCCACGGCCAGCGCGACCGGCGCGGCGGAGACCACCGAGCCCACGGCGGCGACCAAGCAGCAGATCACCCGGGTCGTCGAGCGGATCGCCACGGTGGCGAAGCAGTCCGACGGCGCCCGCGACCGTGACCTGGCGAAGACCCGCTTCACCGGTGCCGCGCTCGACCTGCGCCTGGCGAACTACTCCATCCGCGGCAAGGACTCCGACGCCAAGGCGCCGCCGGCGATCTCGGCCGGTCAGGTGTGCGTCGCGTTGCCGCAGCAGACCGACACGTGGCCGCGCACGGTCTTCGTGATCGTCGCCGAGGACTGCGACGCAAAGTCGGCACCGCAGGCCCTGACGCTCGTGCAGGACACCGCGCGCGACCCGTACAAGGTCGCCTACGACGTCTCGCTCGAGGCCGACGCCAAGATCCCGAGCCTCGCGCCGACGTCGATCGGTGCGGCGCTCCTGGCTCCGCAGTCGAAGCTCCTCGCGATCGCCCCGGACCAGGTCGCGACCGCCTACGGCGACATCCTGTCCAAGGACTCGAAGAGCGAGTACGCCGACCTGTTCGCCACCGAGGGTGACGGCCTCCGCACCACCATCGGCAAGGCGTACAAGGACAAGAAGGCGAAGTCCCTGCCGGACACGGCGAAGATCGAGTACTCGTCCGAGGCCCCGGAGGACTCCGCCGTCGCGATCGCGACCGACGACGCCGGCGCGCTCGTCTCCGCCGACCTCAACGAGATCGAGAAGGTGGCCCCGACCGCCTCCGGCGCCGAGGTCAACACCGAGGGTGCCGTCAAGGCACTGTCCGGGGTCGACACGAGCAAGAAGGGCATCAGCGCCACGTACGGCGTACAGCTGCTCTTCTACGTGCCGCCGGTCGCCTCGGATGACAAAGTGGTCCTGCTCGGGTTCACGCAGGGCCTGACCGCAGCGAGTGAGGTGCAATGAGCAACATCCCCCCGACCCCGTCCGGGCTCCGCGGAGCCGTGGACCTGTCGTCCCTCGTCGACCGCGCACAGCGGCCGCCCCAGCCGCCCGCCGGTGCTCCGGCGCAGGCGGGAAGCCCGACCGGTGCAGCAGCGCCGGGCACCGAGACCGGCGGCGACCTGACCGTCCCGTCGCTCGTGCTCGACGTCACCGACGACACGTTCCAGGACGTCCTGGAGCTGTCGTCCGTTGTGCCCGTCATCGTCGACATCTGGGCCGAGTGGTGCGGGCCGTGCAAGCAGCTCTCGCCGATCCTCGAGCAGCTCACCGCCGAGTACGGCGGGCGCGTGCTGCTCGCCAAGGTGGACGCCGACACGAACCCGCAGCTCGTGCAGGCGTTCCAGGCGCAGTCGATCCCGACCGTGGCCGCGCTGATCGGCGGGCGCCCGCTCGGGCTCTTCGTCGGCGCGCTGCCCGAGGCGCAGGTCCGCGACGTCTACGAGCAGGTCCTCCAGGCAGCCGAGCAGAACGGCGTCTCCGGTCGCGTCACCGTGGACGGTGCTGCCGCGCCCGAGGACACCGCCGAGCAGGGCGAGCCGGAGCCGGAAGCGCTGCCGCCGCACCACCAGGCCGCGTACGACGCGATCGAGCAGGGCGACTACGCCACGGCGATCACCGAGTACAAGACCGCGATCCTGCAGGACCCGCACGACCAGATGGCCGTCGCGGGGCTCGCGCAGGTGTCGCTCCTGGACCGGTTGAACGGCCACACCGCGGACGACATCCGTGCCGCTGCCGGTGCGGGTCCGAAGGACGTCCAGGCGCAGCTCGCGGTCGCCGACCTCGACATCTCCGGTGGCCACGTCGAGGACGCCTTCGGGCGCCTGCTCGACCTGGTGCCGACGGTGTTCGGCGAGGACCGTGAGGCTCTGCGCGTCCGCCTGGTCGAGTACTTCGAGCTCATCGGGACCGACGACCCGCGCGTCGTCGCGGCCCGCCGTCGCCTGGCGAGCGCCCTGTACTAGCGGTCCGCAACCGACGAACGGGAGGCCCGGTGCCAGCTGGCACCGGGCCTCCCGTCCGTCTGCGGCCGCGTCCAGGACGCGGGCCACAGCTAGCGCTCGAGCTTGAGCCAGACGGCCCCGAGCGGCGGCACCACGAGGTGCGCCGATGCGGGGCGGCCGGCCCACGGGGTGTCCTCGGCGGTGACGACTCCGAGGTTGCCGACACCGGAGCCGCCGTACTCCGCGGCGTCGGTGTTGAGCACCTCGTGCCACTCGCCGGCGCTCGGCAGGCCGAACCGACGCTCCACGGGCACGCCCGAGAAGTTCACGAACACCGCCAGCCGGTCGTCGCCGTCCTTGCGCAGGAACCCGAGCGTCGAGTGGGGTGCGTCGCCGCCCTCGATCCACTCGAAGCCGTCGGCCGTGCTGTCGTGCGTCCAGAGCGCGGGCGTGTCCTTGTAGACCCGGTTCAGGGCGGCGACGAGGTCCTGCACACCGCGGTGCCCGGGCTGGTCGAGGAGCCACCAGTCGAGCCCCTTCGCCTCGGACCACTCTGCGGGCTGGGCGAACTCCTGCCCCATGAAGAGCAGCTGCTTGCCGGGGTGCGCCCACATGAACGCCAGGTAGGCCCGGACGTTCGCGAGCTTCTGCCACTCGTCGCCGGGCATCTTGCCGTAGAGGGAACCCTTGCCGTGCACGACCTCGTCGTGGCTGATCGGCAGGGTGAACTGCTCACTGAAGGCGTAGACGAGCGAGAACGTGATCTCGTCGTGGTGGTAGCTGCGGTACGCGGGGTCGCGCTGCACGTACTCGAGCGAGTCGTGCATCCAGCCCATGTTCCACTTCTGGCCGAACCCGAGCCCACCGGCGCTGGTCGGCTGGGTCACGCCGGGCCACGAGGTGCTCTCCTCGGCGATCATGACGATGCCCGGGTAGCGCTTGTAGGCGGTGGCGTTCGTCTCCTGCAGGAACGCGACGGCGTCCAGGCTCTCGCGGCCGCCGTGGATGTTCGGCAGCCAGTCGGTGCGGGAGTAGTCGAGGTACAGGATCGAGGCGACGGCGTCGACGCGCAGGCCGTCGATGTGGAACTCCTCGAGCCAGTACAGGGCGTTGGCGACCAGGAAGTTCCGGACCTGCGGCTGCCCGAAGTCGAACACGTAGGTGCCCCAGTCGAGCTGCTCGCCGCGGCGGGGGTCCGGGTGCTCGAACAGCGCGTGGCCGTCGAAGCGTCCGAGTGCCCACTCGTCCTTCGGGAAGTGTCCGGGGACCCAGTCCATGATCACGCCGATGCCGGCGGAGTGCAGGCGGTCGATCAGGTACCGCAGGTCGTCGGGGGAGCCGTAGCGTGCGGTCGGGGCGTAGTACCCGGTGACCTGGTAGCCCCACGAGCCGCCGAACGGGTGCTCGGCGAGCGGCAGGAACTCCACGTGCGTGAAGCCCGTGTACTGCACGTGCCCGATGAGCTGGTCGGCGACCTCGCGGTACGACAGCCCGGGGCGCCACGAGCCGAGGTGGACCTCGTAGACGCTCATCGGCGCATCGTGCGTGGTCGTCTCCGCGCGGCGTTCCATCCAGGCGCGGTCGCCCTCGGACCACGTGTAGCTCGACTCGGTGATGACCGAGGCGGTGGCCGGGGCGATCTCGGCCTCGCGGGCGAACGGGTCCGCGCGCTCGACCCAGCCGGAGTCGGTGAGGATCTGGAACTTGTACCGCTGACCGGCGACGGCCCCCGGCCAGAACAGCTCCCAGACGCCGAGGTCGCTCAGGCGGCGCATCGCGGTGGTGCGGCCTTCCCAACCCTCGAAGTCGCCGATCACGCGCACGGCGGTGGCTCGGGGTGCCCACACGGAGAACGCGACGCCGTCGACGCCGTCGATCGTGCGGACGTGCGCACCGAGGTGGTGCCAGAGCTGCTCGTCGCGGCCCTCACCGAACAGGTGCAGGTCGAGTTCGCCGAGCGTCGGGGCGAACCGGTACGCGTCGTCGGTCGTCCAGGTGGCGTCGTCCTCTTCCGAGGACTCGTCGAAGTCGTAGTCGGCCTCGACCCGGTAGCGCCCGAGCTCCTCGGTGGTGGCACCGGCCCAGAGCCCGTCGCCCTCGTGGGTCAGCTCGACGTCGTCGCCGTCGAGCCGGACGAGCCGGACCGCCTGCGCCAGGTGGCGCACCACGCGGACGCTCGTGCCGCCGTCGACGGCGTGCGGGCCGAGGACGTCGTGGGGCTGGGACCAGCGGCCCTCGGCGACCTGTTGGCGCAGCCACTGCTCGACCGGAGCCGGGCGCGGGCCCGTGCTGTCGGCGGTGTCGGGCTCGGGAGCCGGCGGCGTCGGGAGGGCGGTCGACGGCGCGACGGTGGACGGGCCTCCGGTCGGTGCGCTAGAGGACGCGACGGCGTCGACGGACGGTACCCGCGGGTGCGTCGCGTCGGCGGGGTGTCCCGCCAGCGTGGCGGACTCGGCGACCCCGCGGTCGGGCGCCTCGCGCGGTGCAGCGGGAGCGCCGGGCAGGTCCTCGTCGGGGGCGGAGACCCGCGGCTCGTAGCGCGGCTCCGGCTTCGCGTCGGACGGTGTCCGCGCGGGCACGGGCGGCGGCGGGGGCGGTACCGGCGGCACGGCGGGGCCGCGGCGCGACGGCGGGGTCGGCTGGGGTGCGGTCGGGTCGTTCGTCATCGGTGCAGTCCTTCCACGACGAGCAGGTGCACGGGTTCCTGGAAGGCGTCCAGGCGGACGTAGTTCGACGCGCCCCAGACCCAGCGCTGCCCGGTCACGACGTCACGGACGTCGAACCGGCTGTCGGCCGGCAGGCCGAGCGCAGCGAGGTCCAGGTGCACGGTGGTCTCACGCGCCGAGTGCGGGTCGACGTTCGCGACGACGATCACGGTGTCGGCGTGCCCGGAGCGGATGAACTCGCCGGACAGGTGCTTCGAGTACACGACGGTCGCCGGGTCGTCGGCGGCGTGCACGTGCAGGTTCCGCAGCTGGCGGAGGGCGGGGTGCGCGGCACGGAGCCGGTTGAGCATCGTCACGTACGGAGCGAGCGACGCGCCCTCGGCCTCGGCCAGGGCGAAGTCACGCGGCTTGTACTCGTACTTCTCGTTGTCGATGTTCTCTTCCGAGCCGGGTCGGGCGACGTCCTCGAACAGCTCGTACCCGGAGTACATGCCCCACGTCGGGGCGCCCGTCGCAGCGAGCGCGGCACGAACCTTGTAGCCGGCGCGACCGCCGAACTGCAGGTACTCGGTGAGGATGTCCGGTGTGTTCACGAACAGGTTCGGGCGCAGGTAGTCGCTCGTCTCGTGCGACAGCTCCTCGAAGTAGGACTCGATCTCTTCCTTCGTGTTCCGCCACGTGAAGTACGAGTACGACTGCTGGAACCCGACCTCTGCCAGTGCGCGCATCATCGCCGGCCGGGTGAACGCCTCGGCCAGGAACACGGTGTCCGGGTGCTCGTCGCGGACTTCGCGGATGACGCGCTCCCAGAACCAGAGCGGCTTGGTGTGCGGGTTGTCGACCCGGAAGATCCGGATGCCGAAGTCGATCCAGTGCCGCAGGACGCGCAGGACCTCGGCGACCAGGCCCTCGGGGTCGGAGTCGAACTGGATCGGGTAGATGTCCTGGTACCGCTTCGGCGGGTTCTCGGCCGTGGCGATCGAGCCGTCGGCGCGCTGCGTGAACCAGTTCGGGTGCTCGGTGACCCAGGGGTGGTCGGGGGAGCACTGCAGCGCGAAGTCGAGCGCCACTTCCATGCCGGTGTTCTTGGCGGTCTCGACGAAGTCGCGGAAGTCGTCCTCGGACCCGAGGTCGGGGTGGATCGCGTCGTGCCCGCCCTCGGGGGAGCCGATCGCCCAGGGGCTGCCGGGGTCGTGCGGCCCCGGGGTGAGCGTGTTGTTCGGCCCCTTGCGCGCGGTCGTGCCGATCGGGTGGATCGGCGGCAGGTAGACGACGTCGAAGCCCATCCGGGCGACGGCGGGCAGACGACGGGCCGAGGTCCGGAAGTCGCCGCTCTTCCACGAGCCGTCCGGGTTCTTCTTCGCGCCTTCGCTGCGGGGGAAGAACTCGTACCAGGCGCCGACGCCGGCACGGGTGCGTTCGACGTCGAGCAGCTGCGTCGGGGAGTGCGTCCGGAGCGAGGTGAGCGGGGCTTCCTCGACCTCGGCCACGATGCGCGGGTCGTCGACGGCGGCCAGGCGCTCGGCCGGGTCGAGGTCGGTGTCGCGCACCTTGGCTGCCGCACGGGTGGCGGCGGGGGAGTCGGTCTCGTCGGCGAGCCGGTCGAGCAGCAGGGCGCCGTCGAGGAGCGTCGCCTCGGTGTCCACCCCGGCCGCGATCTTCAGCCGCGCGGCGTGCAGCCACGTGGCCCAGTCGTCGGAGTAGGACTCGACGTGCCAGGTCCAGACGCCGACGTGGTCGACCTGGACGGTCGCCTCGTACCGGTCGGTCCCGGGCGCGCCGAGGGCCAGGGGGACGGTCCTGGTGCCCCCGTCCGGGCGTTCGAGGACGAGGTCGGCGCCGATGATGCCGTGTCCTTCTCGGAAGACGGTCGCACCGAACGTGATCACCTCGCCGTCGAACGCCTTGCCGGGGAACCCGTTCGGCGTCCTCGGGGCGAGCTCGGTGATCGGGATGCGCCCGATCTTCGGTCGGCGGGGTCGGTCTGCGGTGGCCACGGAGCCGACGCTACCCGGCGAGCGCCTCCGCGTTCCCCGGAATCCGCCCCCTGTGGACGGTCGGGCGCGCCGTGGACCTGTGGAGGAACCGGACGGGAGGCCCGTGGCGGGGCCGCCACGGGCCTCCCGTCCGCCCACTGGTCACGTGCCGGGCGCGGGCCGGATCGCGCGCTACGCCGGCTCGAACAGGTGGATGCCGGGGCCGTAGGCGGTGAACACCTGACCGGCGGGGCGGAGCCGCTCGTGGTCACGGTGCTTCTCGCTCGACCACGCGAGGCGGTAGCCGAGCACGTCCTCGCGCACCGGCAGCGTCAGGTCACGAGTGCGCCCGCTGCCGTGCACCACGACCAGCACGCGGTCGTACGGCTCGTGCTCGGGCGTGGACTCGGCGAAGTACTGCAGGACGCGGTGCACCGGCTGGTCCCAGCCCTCGATGGTCATCGGGTGCCCGTCCGGCCCGTACCAGGACATCCTCGAGGCACCCGGGGTCTCCTGCCCCTCGACGCCGAAGCGCGTCGGCCGGAGTGCGGGATGCGCCTGCCGGAACCGGGCGAGCGCGGCGACGGCCTCGGTCATCGACTCGGCGTCCTCGTCATCGGACCAGTCCACCGGGGTGAGGTCGTCGGACACGACGTACGCGTTGTTGTTGCCGTGCTGCGTGCGGCTCCGCTCGTCGCCCGCGGTGAGCATCGGCACGCCGGCGGAGAGCAGCAGCGTCGCCGCGAGGTTCCGCATCGACCGGCCGCGCGCTGCCCGGACGCCGCGGTCGGCGGTGTCGCCCTCGATGCCGTGGTTGAACGAGCGGTTGTCGTTCGAACCGTCGCGGTTCTCCTCGCCGTTCGCCGCGTTGTGCTTGCCGTCGTACGACACCAGGTCGAGCAGCGTGAAGCCGTCGTGGGCGGTGACGAAGTTGACGCTCGCGAGCGGACCGCGGTCGACGCCGAAGACGTGGCGCGAGCCGGTCAGGGCGCCGGCGAGGGCGCCGATGCCGGTGCGGGGCATGCCGTTGCGGCGTTCCTCGGCGATGTCCGTCAGCCAGAACTGGCGGACCGTGTTGCGGAAGCCGTCGTTCCACTCACTGGTGCGGTCGCCGGCCGCGCCGAACGAGCCGGTCTTCCAACCGTCGGGTCCGACGTCCCACGGTTCGGCGATGACCAGGGTGTCCTGCAGGTCGGGGTGGTTCCGGATCCGCTCGAGCAGGGGGTGCTGCGGATCGAAGACGTGGTGGGCGTCGCGGGCGAGCGCGGCCATCAGGTCGAAGCGGAAGCCGTCGACCTGCACCTCGCGCGCCCAGTACACCAGGCTGTCGACGATCAGGTCCGCCGTGGACTCCACCGAGGTGTCCAGGGTGTTCCCGCAGCCGGTGGTGTCGTAGTAGGTGTCCCGGAACGGCGGCGCGGCCTGGGTCCACCGGTACCGCTCCGCACCGTCGATGCCGCGCAGGCTGGTGGTGGGTCCGCCGAGGCCCTCTTCCGCCGTGTGGTTGTAGACGACGTCGAGCACCACCTGGATGCCCGCTTCGTGCAGCAGCCGGACCATGCCCTTGAACTCGCGCAGGACCGCGGACGCGCCCTCGGCCCGTGCGGGTGCGGAAGCGTGCGCGGCGTGCGGCGCGAAGAACCCGAGGGTGTTGTAGCCCCAGGCGTTCTCGCGGCCGGCGTCCCGCAACCAGTTCTCGGTGTCGAACGCGTGCACCGGCAGGAGCTCGAGTGTCGTGACACCGATCCGGTGCAGGTGCGCGATGGTGCTCTCGTGCGCCACCCCGGCGTACGTGCCGCGCAGGTGCTCCGGCAGGTGCGGGTTCGCGGCGGTCAGGGTGCGGACGTTCGCCTCGTAGACCACGGCGCGGTCGAGCGGGACCGTGGGCTTGACGACGCCGCCCCAGTCGAAGGCGTCGTCCACGACGACGCTCGTCCAGCGGGGCGTCCCGGGCCCTGTCGGTGCGATGCCGCGGGCGTACGGGTCGAGCAGGGGGCGTGTCGGGTCGAACTCGTTCCGCGGTCCGACGGGCCCGTCGACGAGCAGGTGGTAGCGGTCACCCGGGGCGGCGCCGGGGGTCTCGGCCGTCCACAGGTCGGTCGCCGGCAGCCGCTCGAGCGGGTACCGGACCGGCTGCCCGTCCGCTCGCTCGACGACCACGACGACGGCCGTGGCGGTGGCGGACCGCAGGGAGAACCGCGGGACGTCGGCCCCGAGGTCGAACCCCGGGGTGTGGTCGATCGCTGTCTCGTGCACCCGACAAGGGTACGAGGACCGACGCGTATCCTGGACACCGCTCGTTCCAGGGGGTGCAGATGCCGGTCTACCTCGACCACGCCGCGACGACGCCGATCCTGCCGGAGGCGCTCGCCGCGTTCACCGACGCGCTCGGAACCGTCGGCAACCCGTCCTCGATCCACAGCGCCGGGCAGCGCGCCAAGATGCTGCTCGAGGACGGCCGCGCCGCCGTCGCCCGGTCGCTCGACGCCGACACCGTCGAGGTCGTGTTCACCTCCGGCGGCACCGAGAGCATCAACCTCGCCGTGAAGGGCCTGTTCTGGGCTCGTCAACGCGACCGTGCCCGCCCCCGCATCGTCGTCCCGGGTGGCGAGCACCACGCCACCGTCGACACCCTGACCTGGTTGGAGACGCACGAGGGCGCCGTCATCGACGTGGTCCCGTTGGACGCGCAGGGTCGCGTCGACCTCGTCGGACTGGAGGCACGACTCGCCTCCGCCGACGACGTCGCCCTGGTCACGTTCCTCTGGGCGAACAACGAGGTGGGCACCATCCAGCCCGTGTCACGGATCGTGGAGCTGGCGCACGCCGCCGGCGTGCCCGTGCACAGCGATGCCGTCGCCGCCTACGGCCAGGTGCCGGTGTCGTTCGCCGCGTCCGGCCTCGACGCCCTGAGCGTCTCCGCGCACAAGGTCGGCGGACCGGTCGGCATCGGTGCGCTGGTGCTCGGGCGGAAGGCCACCGTCGAGCCCCTCATCCACGGCGGCGGGCAGCAGCGGCAGGTGCGGAGCGGCACCCAGGACGCCCCCGCTGCAGCATCGTTCGGCGTCGCGGCCACGATGGTCGCCGCCGAGCCGATGCCGCACCCGTCGCTCGTCGCCCTGCGCGACCGGCTCGTCGCCGGAGTCCGTGCGGCCGTGCCGTCCGCCGTGCTGATGGGCGACCCCGACGACCGGCTGCCCGGCAACGCGCACTTCACGTTCCCGGGCTGCGAGGGCGACTCGCTGCTGTTCCTGCTCGACGCGGCCGGGGTCGCGGTGTCGACCGGGTCGGCGTGCCAGGCCGGCGTGCCCGAGGCGTCGCACGTGCTGCTCGCGATGGGCCTGTCGGAGCAGGACGCCCGCGGTGCGCTCCGGATCACGCTCGGACACACCTCGACCGATGCGGACGTCGACGCCTTCCTGGCGGCGTTGCCCGACGCGGTGGCGCGGGCCGGGGCTGCGGGCATGGCGTCGCGGGAGCCGTTGCTGGGGCGGTAGCGCGCCCGCCGGCGCGGGTGCGACGCCGACCGGCCTGCCGCGCCGGTAGGATCGGTGACCATGGTCGAACTGGACTTCACCGAGCAGCTCTCCGCCCTCCGAGAGACCTTCGGCAACATCCGCTCGGTGGTCGACGTCGACCGCCTGCAGCGTGAGATCGCCGACCTCAGCGAGCAGGCGGGCGCCCAGGACCTCTGGGACGACGTCGAGCACGCGCAGCAGGTGACGAGCGCGCTCTCGCACCGGCAGTCGGAGCTCAAGAAGATCACCGACACCGAGCGTCGCATCGACGACCTCGAGGTGCTCGTCGAGATGGCGAACGAGGGCGACGACCAGGACTCGGCCGACGAAGCCGTCGCCGAGCTCAAGGCGATCCAGAAGACCATGGGCGACCTCGAGGTGCAGACGCTCCTCGACGGCGAGTACGACGACCGCCCCGCCGTGATCACCATCCGCGCCGGGGCCGGCGGCGTCGACGCCGCGGACTTCGCCGAGATGCTCATGCGCATGTACCTGCGGTACGCCGAACAGCACGGCTTCAAGACCACCGTGATGGAGACGTCCTACGCCGAAGAAGCGGGCATCAAGTCCGCCACGTTCGAGGTCGACGCCCCCCACGCATTCGGCACCCTGTCGATCGAGGCCGGCACCCACCGACTCGTCCGCATGTCGCCGTTCGGCGCAGCGGGCAAGCGGCAGACCTCGTTCGCCGCGGTCGAGGTCATCCCGCTCATGCCGGAGACGATGGTCATCGACATCCCCGAGAACGACATCCGCGTCGACGTCTTCCGTTCGTCGGGCCCCGGCGGGCAGTCCGTCAACACGACCGACTCCGCGGTGCGCCTGACGCACATCCCGACCGGCACCGTCGTCTCCATGCAGAACGAGAAGTCGCAGATCCAGAACCGTGCGGCCGCCATGCGCGTGCTGCAGTCGCGCCTGCTCCTCCTGAAGAAGGAAGAGGAGAACGCGAAGAAGAAGGAGCTCGCCGGCAACATCACGGCGAGCTGGGGCGACCAGATCCGGTCCTACGTGCTGGCGCCGTACCAGATGGTCAAGGACCTGCGGAGCGAGCACGAGGTGAACAACCCCTCAGCCGTGTTCGACGGCGACCTGGACGGCTTCATCAACGCCGGCATCCGCTGGCGCAAGCAATCCGTCGACGCGTAGGGGTTCGTGAGCCGCGCGCCTCGCTTGCTTTCCAAGCGGGGCGACCTACCCTGATCCGGTCATGATCAAATTCGACCAGGTCACCAAGGTCTACTCGGGCAACCCGAGTCCGGCGCTCGACAACCTCACCCTCGAGATCCTCAAGGGCGAGTTCGTGTTCCTCGTGGGCGCCTCGGGTTCCGGCAAGTCCAGCTTCCTGCGCCTCGTGCTCAAGGAGGAGAAGCCCTCCCGCGGCCAGATCCACGTGCTCGGGCAGCGCCTCGGGTCCCTGGCGTCGCGGAAGGTCCCGTACTTCCGGCGCAACCTCGGCGTCGTGTTCCAGGACTTCCGACTCCTGCCCAACAAGAACGTCTTCGACAACGTCGCGTTCTCACTGCAGGTGATCGGCAAGAGCAAGGGCTTCATCAGCGAGGCCGTCACCGACGTGCTGAAGCTCGTCGGACTCGCGGGCAAGGCGACCCGCATGCCGCACGAGCTCTCCGGTGGTGAGCAGCAGCGCGTGGCGATCGCCCGCGCCGTCGTCAACAAGCCGGCGATCCTGCTGGCCGACGAGCCCACCGGCAACCTGGACCCCACCACGTCCGCCGGCATCATGGCGCTCCTCGAACGCATCAACCAGGGAGGCACCACCGTGCTCATGGCGACCCACGACGCCAGCATCGTGAACCAGATGCAGCGTCGGGTCATCGAGCTGTCGAACGGCACGGTCCTCCGTGACGAGCAGTCCGGCGGCTACCAGACCCAGGCGGTCCCGATCCAGCGCGGCACCGTGTCGAACACCACCGGCATCCAGACCATCCCGGGGCTCATCCGATGAGGCTCGGGCTCGTCATGTCCGAGGTCGGCTCGGGCCTGCGGCGCAACGCGTCGATGGTCGTCTCCGTCGTCCTCGTGACCTTCATCTCGCTCACCTTCGTCGGGACCGCGATCCTGCTCCAGATGCAGATCAACCAGATGAAGGGGTACTGGTACGACCGGGCGCAGGTCGCCGTCTACCTGTGCACCGACACCGACACCACCGGCAACTGCACGGGTGCCAAGGCCACCGAGGACCAGCGGAAGCAGGTCCAGGCCCAGCTCGAGTCGTCCACCCTCAAGCCGTACATCGAGAAGACGTACTACGAGGACCAGGACCAGGCGTTCACCCGCTTCAAGGAGCAGTTCAAGGACTCCGCGGCGACCGAGTTCGTCAAGCCCGAGTACCTGAACGAGACGTTCTGGGTGAACCTGAAGAACCCGTCGCAGGCCGACGTCCTCGTCGAGAGCCTGTCGAAGGTCGCCGGTGTGCAGAGCGTCGTCGACCAACGCGGCTACCTGCAACCGATCTTCAACCTGCTCAACGCGTCGTCGTACACGGCGATCGGCATCGCGGCGCTGATGCTCGTCGCCGCCGTGCTCCTCATCGCGACCACGATCCGGTTGTCCGCCTTCAGTCGCAGGCGAGAACTCGGCATCATGCGGCTGGTCGGTGCGTCGAACCGGTTCATCCAGACGCCGTTCGTGCTCGAGGGGGTGATCGCCGCCGCCATCGGAGCCGTCCTGGCGGGTGGCGCCATCACCGCGGTGGTGTGGTTCTTCGTCCGGAACTTCCTGGCCGAGCGCTTCACCGGCACGGCGTTCATCGGCATGGGGGACGCGGCCATCGTGGTGCCGTCGGTGATCGTCATCGGGGTGTTGCTCGCCGCGGTGTCGGCGTCGATCGCCATCCGCCGCTACCTCAAGGTCTGATCCGCCGCGCCGGGAAGGTGCGTGAGGCGCCTGCTGTTGGGTAGTCTGTAGGGCTGCGCAGCGCAGTGCCCGGAACGAGAGGAGTCGTCATGGCGAAGGAACGCGGTGAGAAGATCGTCGCGACGAACCGTCGCGCCCGACACGACTACCTCATCGAGGACACGTACGAGGCCGGCATGGTCCTGTCCGGCACCGAGGTGAAGTCCCTGCGCATGGGACGTGCCTCTTTGGTCGACGGGTACGCCTACATCGACCGGGGCGAAGCCTGGATCGATGCGGTGCACATCCCCGAGTACACCGAGGGCACGTGGAACAACCACGCACCTCGGCGCAAGCGCAAGCTGCTCCTCCACAAGCAGCAGATCGTGAAGATCTCGCACAAGACGGCCCAGGGCGGCTACACCCTCGTGCCGCTGCAGATCTACTTCCACGACGGTCGGGCCAAGATCGAGATCGCGGTCGCCAAGGGCAAGCGCGAGTTCGACAAGCGTCAGGCCATGCGGGAGAAGACCGACAAGCGTGAGGCCGAGCGGGCCATGCGCACGAAGAACCGCGTCGGCGAGTAGCGGCCTCGTACCTCGGTCAGCTAGACTGAGGGACTGCTCCGATCGGAGCAGTCGCAACACAACTCAACAGCGTGACAGCGGCTCGCACGTCCGGCCCGCATGGGGATGATCGGTTTCGACATTGCCTGTGTGCCGACGGGAAGCGGGCCGAGGACCCACGGTTATCTCGTGAACGATCCGTGGAAAACAACAAGTGCCAATTCCAAGCGCACTGACTTCGCTCTCGCTGCGTAAGCAGCCCAGCACATGAAGTCCGTCGGCCAGGTGACCGTCCCCTAACCTGATCCCGGCGTCATCCAGAGGACTTGCTGCACGGTTGCGCCTCAGGGCCGTGCGGGACTTGCACTGAGACTGGGCCCGTCGTCCTAGAAGCCGGTAGCAAAGGACGGGGCCGAGCAGAACGAACTATCCGGATACGCCCGTAGAAGACGTCGAATTGCAGCGATGGACGGGGGTTCGATTCCCCCCATCTCCACCATTCGCCGGTCGTCGAGCCGCTGTCACCACGTGTTGCACGAACGCCCCGTCACCGTCCCTGGACGATGCCGGGGCGTTCGCTGTCTCGCCACGTCCGGGGACTACGCTCCGGAGGAGGCGCAGGGAAACGCCCGCGCCGACCCCGAACGGAAGGCCCCCACGTGGTGCAGGAGATCGCGATCCGAGTCCGTCTGCGCGAGCAGGAGCGAGTGGTGCTCGCCGACTACGAGCGGATCGTGGGGTCCGTCGCGACCGTCGCTGCCCTCGCCGCCTGGCTGCCCACGCCCGACGCCCGCCTGGTCGTCCGCGGCCGGGGTGCCGAACCCGTCCGCCTCGAGACCGTCACCTACGGCTCGGTCGTCGAGATGCTCGTCGTGCTCGACCAGCGTTCGGCTGCTGTCGAACGGGGTGCAGCAGCGATCGCGGCGCTGATCGAGTCGGTGCGGCACGAGCACGTCGCCGATGACGTGGCCGGGGTCGCCGGTGAGCTGGACCGCCTGGACCGCGCTGCACCGCGTGGACGGTCGGTCGTCGAGCGCACGCTCCGCACGTTCCTCGAGGGTGCGCGCGCCGACGTCCTGGCACGCAAGACCACGACCCGGGTGCGGACCGCGCAGGCGCTGTTGCGGCTCGCCGAGGATGACGCGGTGCTCACCGTGGAGCGGGTGACGGACGCGCTCGCGCCCGTGCTCGAGGAACACGCGGTCGACGTCGCGCTGGACACGGGTTCCGCCGTGGTCGTCGAGCCGATCGACGGGGTCGAGTCGCCGGAGCTGACCCCGGTCCTCCCGCTGCCCTCGGGGGGAGCGAAGCCGAAGAAGTCGGACGAGAAGCCGTCCAAGAAGCAGGACGACGGCAAGAAGCAGAAGAAGGACGCCAAGAAGCCGTCCAAGAAGAAGGACGACGGCAAGAAGAAGTCCGACAAGAAGAAGTCGGACAAGAAGGCCGACGGCAAGAAGAAGAAGTCCAAGAAGTAGCAGCCTGAGTACTTATACAGCACAATTGTTTCCGGCATGTTAAAGAATCCGGCCAACCCGCTGTCCCGGTGCCAGAGTCGATGAGCGCGACCCCCGTTCGTGGGGCCCGCTCACTCGACGGGAGCAGCAGTGGCTACAACGACGACGCCGGCGTTGCCGGACTCCGGCCTCAAGCGGAACGTGGGCTTCATCGGGCTCATCTGGGCCTCGACGGGGTCGATCATCGGCTCCGGTTGGCTCTTCGGGTCGCAGGAGGCCCTGAAGACCGCCGGCCCGGCCGCGATCATCTCGTGGCTCATCGGCGGTGTGGCGATCCTCGTCCTCGCCCTCGTGCACGCCGAACTCGGCGGCATGTTCCCGATCGCGGGCGGGACGGCACGGTTCCCGCACATCGCGTTCGGCGGCATCGCCGGCGCGTCGTTCGGCTGGTTCTCCTGGTTGCAGTCCGTGACCGTCGCCCCGATCGAGGTCGAGGCGATGATCAAGTACGCGCAGCACTGGCAGTTCGCGCACCCGTGGCTGCACACGACGACGGTGGACGGGGAGACGCAGCAGCTGCTCACCGGCGCCGGCATCGCGGTCGCCGTCGTCCTCATGGCGGTGGTCACCGTGATCAACCTGCTCAGCGTCCGGATCCTCGCGAACACGAACTCGGCGGCGACGTGGTGGAAGGTCGCCATCCCGCTGCTGGTCATCGTCGTGCTGGCGTTCAGCGGGTTCCACGGCTCGAACTTCACGGCGGCTGACGGCTTCATGCCCGAGGGTGCCAAGGGGGTCCTGGCGGCGGTGTCCACCTCCGGCATCATCTTCGCCTTCCTGGGCTTCGAGCAGGCCGACCAGCTCGCGGGTGAAGCGAAGAACCCGCGGCGGGACATCCCGCGTGCCGTCATCGGCTCGGTGCTCATCGGGCTGGTGATCTACCTGCTGCTGCAGGTCGTGTTCCTCGGGGTGCTCCGGTCGGATGCGATCCAGGGGTCCTGGGCCACCGCCGACTTCACGAAGTACACGGGGCCGTTCGCCGACATCGCGATGGCCGCGGGCATCACGTGGCTGGCGGTGGTCATCTTCATCGACGCGATCATCTCGCCCGCGGGGACCGGGCTGATCTACGTGACGGCGACGAGCCGCATCTCCTACGGACTCAGTCGCAACGGGTACTTCCCGAAGGCGTTCGAGTGGACGACGAAGCAGGGCGTGCCGTGGGTCGGGCTCGTCGCGGCGTTCGTCGTCGGTTGCGCGTGCTTCGCACCGTTCCCCTCGTGGCAGGGGCTGGTGAGCCTCATCACGAGCGCGTCGGTCCTGATGTACGCCGGTGCCCCGTTGGCGCTCGGTGCGTTCCGGAAGCGGATCCCGGAGATCGAGCGCCCCTACCGGATGCCCGCCGCAGCGGTGCTGTCACCGATCGCGTTCATCGTCGCGAACCTCATCATCCTGTGGACCGGGTGGGACACCGACTGGAAGCTCGGCGTCGCGATCCTCATCGGTGCCGTGGTGATCATCCTGAACAACGTGTTCCGCGGTGCCTCGAGCGTCCGGCCGCGCTGGGACTGGAAGGCGGCGCAGTGGCTGCTGCCGTACCTGATCGGCATGGGGCTCATCGTGTTCCTCAGCGACTTCGGTCCGCTGACGCACCCGGTGTTCCCGCTGTGGATCGACATCGTCGTCGTCGCGGTGTTCTCGCTGGTGATCTACTACTGGGCGATCAACTCCGCCTCGGACCGTGCGGAGATCCTCCGCACGGCCGACGACGTCCGTGACGTCGAGGAATCAGGCGTGGTCGAGCCGGTCCACCACTAGTCGAGCCGGTCCACCACTAGAAGTCGAACAGGTTCGCCCGGATGCCCCCGGCGCCGTACTCCCGCCGCAGGAGCCCACGGCGCCGGAGCACCGGCACCAGGTCGCCGAACATCCGGTGGATCTGCGCCGGGTGCAGGTCGCCCGAGAAGATGATGCCGTCGTTGTCCGCGTCCGACCCGAGCTCCTCGATGAAGTCCGCGAACTCGTCGGCGGTGCCGACGAAGCCCTCGCGCGAGGACACGCGCCCCTTGCGGGCCTTGCGCTCCAGGAGCGCGCGCAGCGGGGCGTCCGGGGTGTCGCCGAGCAGCCCGCGGATCGTGCCGGCGGAGACGTGGTCGCCGAAGGTCCCGTCCGGCACTGGAGCATCGAGGTCGAGCGCGAGCAGGTCCGTCTCGGAGTCGCTCGACCACGCGATCGCCGCGGTCCGCAGGTCGTCGTCGGACGGGTGCCGGGACGCCTCGACGATCCGGTCGGCCTCGTCGGACGACGAGACGATCTCGGGCTTGAGGACGAACAGGATGCGCAGGTCGGCGGCCGTGCGTCCGGCGGCCTGCGCTGCGGCGATCACGCGACCGCGGTAGTCCGCCACCGCGGCGGCCGACAGGGGCGCGAGCGCGAGTTGCACGTCCGAGTGGGTGCCGGCGAACGCGAGGCCCCGACCGGAGCCACCGGGGGAGACGACCACCGGGTCCGAGTCGAGCGGCAGCGCGTTGAGCGGGCCGTCGGCGGTGAAGTACGCGCCCTCGTGGTGGAAGGCATCGAGCGCTTCCCCGTCAGCGAAGTGCCAGTCGGAGGGGTCCCCGACGTACCCGGACGACCCCCACGACCCCCAGAGCCGGCGGAGCAGCGTGATCCACTCCTCGGCCCGGTCGTACGCTTGGTCGTGCGGCAGCGGTGGCAGACCGGCGTGCCGGGCACTGCCGACGTCGGTCACGACGTTGATGCCGAGCCGCTCGGAGGACAGGTGCGCCAGTGTGGCGAACTGTCGTGCAGCCAGGTACGGCGGCGTGAACCCGGCGTTGACGGTCGGCGCGATGCCGATGTGCGAGGTCGCCGCGAACAGGTACGGCGCGAGCAGCAACGGGTCGTGCTTCGGGCCGCCGTACGCCTGGCGGATGCGCAGGTCGAGCGTCGACGGGTTGCCGAGCGAGATGGCGTCCTCCGCGATCACCAGGTCCATGCCGGCCTGCTCGAGCGTGCGGACGGACTGCTGGTACAGGTCGGGCTTGGTCCAGTCGTGGCCCCAGTCCCAGTCCGAGCGCCCCCACGCCTGCGGGCCGAACCCGCGTGAGAAGAAGTACCCGAAGTGTTGCGGTCGTGCCATCGTCTAGAGCTCCTCCGAGATCACGTGCGTGCCCGGGACCGAGTGTTCCAGGGACGCGCGCTCCGCGTCGGACGCGCCACGGGCCTCCAGACCGACTCTGCCGTCTGCGGAACGCAACGCGGCGAACCCGCGTTCCAGGTCGCGGAGCAGGTCCGCGACGTCCTCGATGCCGACCGACAGTCGGATCAGGCCGTCGTCGATGCCCTGGTCGGCGCGCTCCGCGGCGGTCTTGCCGGCGTGCGTCGTCGTCGCGGGGTGCAGGATCAGCGAGCGGACGTCGCCCAGGTGGGTCATCCGGCTGAACAGCTGGACGCTGTCGATGAAGGTGTGCGCGGCGGCTTCGCCGCCCGCCAGCGTGAACGCGAAGACGGAGCCGGCACCGCGCGGCAGGTAGCGCTGGGCGAGGTCGTGGAACGGACTGGAGGCCAGACCCGCGTGGTCGACGCTCGTCACCTCCGGCTGTGCTTCCAACCACTGCGCCACCGCCAGCGCGTTCGCGCTGTGGCGTTCCACGCGCAGGCTCAGCGTCTCGATGCCCTGGCGGATCAGGAACGCGTTGAACGGCGACGGGGTGGGGCCGATGCGCGAGGCGACGACGTCACGCGCGAAGACGACGAACGCCCGGTCGCCGTAGCGCTCGACGTAGCTGTCGCCGCCGAGCGACCGCTCCGGGCTGGTGAGGTGCTGCCAGCGCTCGGGGGAGGCGGACCAGTCGAACGTGCCGCCGTCGACGACCACGCCGCCGAGGCCCGCGCCGTGGCCGGACAGGAACTTCGATGCCGAGTGGATGACGATGTCGGCACCGTGCTCGACCGGGCGGACCAGGTACGGCGTCGCCAGGGTGTTGTCCACGATCAAGGGGACCCCGGCACGGTGCGCGGTGTCGGCGACGCCGGTGATGTCGAGGACGTCGTTCTTCGGGTTCGGGATCGTCTCGGCGAAGAACGCCTTCGTGTTCGGGCGGACGAGCCGCGCCCACTCGTCGAGGTCGCGCTGGTCGGCGACGAAGTCGACCTCGATGCCGAGGCGGCCGAGGTTCTGCACGAGCAGCCCCTTGGTGCCCTCGTAGATGCTGCGGGCGGCGACGACGTGGTCGCCCGCCTGCAGGAGCCCGAGGAACGCGATGGTGGCGGCCGCCTGGCCACTGCCGACCAGGATCGCCTCGACGCCCCGCTCGAGCAGGGCGACGCGGCGCTCGACGTCGGCGTTCGTCGGGTTGCCGAGGCGGGTGTAGGTGTAGCCGTCCTCGGTGCCGGCGAAGCGGTCGCGCGCCTGGTCGAAGTCGTCGAAGAGGAAGCCGGAGGACATGTGGATGGCCGGGATCCGTGCGCCGTGCCCTGCGTCGGGTACGAAGCCGCCGTGCACCTGTTCGGTCGAGAAACCGTGATCGTCGTTCGCCATGGGACACCTCCGGGAGTCGTCTGGCGGTAGCCTCGCAGCCTTCGCTGCGTGGACAGGCGATTGCGGCGTTCCGTTACGCGGAACCGGGGTGCGGTGGGGTCGCGGCGGAGCCCTGGCGGCTGCCACGATGGGGGCATGGCGACCGACGAAGCGACCCTGATCATCCGCGATGTCCGTCCGTGGGGTGGTGCGCGGTCGGACATCCGGGTGGCGGGCGGCCGCATCGTCTCGGTCACCGCGACCGGAGCGGGCGACGACGTCGCGGGCGGTGCCAGTGCCAGTGCCAGTGGTGGTGCCGGTGCCGGTGCCGGTGCTGGTGCTCGGGTCGTCGACGGGCGCGGCCAGCTCGCGCTGCCGGGGCTCGTCAACACGCACGCCCACGTCGACAAGAGCTGGTGGGGGCACGAGTGGGAGTCGTACGGCGGCGAGCCCGGCACGCAGGGGCGCATCGCGCACGAACGGGCTCGGCGTGACGCCCTCGGGATCCCGAGCGAACCCGTCGCCACGCGGGTGCTGCGCGAGGGGCTGCGCACCGGCACCACCCGGGTCCGCACACACGTCGACGTCGACCTCGGCGTCGGGCTGCGGGGGATCGAGGCCGTGCGTGCGGCGGCCGACGCGCTCGACGGTGCGGTCGAGGTGTCGATCGTCGCCTTCCCGCAGGACGGCGTGCTCCGGCGGCCCGGTGTGCTCGACCTGCTGCGGCAGGCGGCGACGGCCGGAGCGGACCACATCGGCGGGCTCGACCCGTCGCTCATCGACCGCGACCCGGTCGGGCAGCTCGACGGCCTGTTCGCCATCGCCGCCGACACCGGGTGCGGCATCGACATCCACCTGCACGAGCCCGCCGAGCTCGGTGCGTTCGCGTTCGACCTGGTGCTCGACCGGGTGGAGCGGCTCGGCATCGCACCGGGCAGGGTCAACATCGCCCACGGGTTCGCGATCATCGACGTCGATCCCGTGCGTCGCCGCGACCTGCTCGCCCGGATGGCGTCGCTCGGCGTCACGATGACCACCGTCGCCCCGGTGCGGATGCGGCAGCTTCCCCTGCACGAGTTCGACGAGGCCGGCGTGCGGTTCGGCTTCGGCACCGACGGCATCCGTGACCTCTGGAGCCCCTACGGCGACGGCGACCTGCTCGGCATCGCGTGGCAGTACGCGCGGGCCGGCGGTGTGGTGCGGGACGAGGACCTCACCCGCGTGGTGGAGCTCGCCACGCGGGACGGTGCCCGGTTCGTCACCGACGAGGCGCACGACCTCGTGGCGGGGGCGCGTGCCGACGTGGTGCTGCTCGACGCCGAGAACCCGATGGACGCCCTGGTGCGGCGGGTGCCGCGGTCGCTCGTCGTCGCCGGCGGCCGGGTGTTCGACCCCGCCGAGCTCGCGCAGCGCCCCTGGGAGTAGGCGCGGGGCTGCGCACCCGTTCTGCGACATTGCACCAGTCGATCACCGCGTGGATCGTCGCGGACGTGGTGCGAGCAGGATGCGCGAGGCGTCAGCCGCGGTAACCGACCGATGCGACGGCCGCCGACAGCCGGCCCGGCAGCCCCGGCGGGATCCCGGCCGGCAGGTCGTCGAGCGCGAACCAGCGAACGTCGTCACTCTCGTCGCTGACCGCCGTCACCACTGACGGGTCGGCGAGGGCGACGAAGCCGACGTCCCAGTGCGCCGCGCAGGCGAACCCGCCGCCGAGCTCGTGCCGGTCCAGGTCCGCGATGCGGCCGTCGACGAGTTCGAGGTCGGTGATGCCGGACTCCTCGCGGGCCTCGCGACGTGCGGCGTCGGCCAACGAGGCATCCGACGGCTCGAGGTGCCCGCCGAACTGCACCCAGAAGCCGCCCTTGCGGTGCAGGCAGAGCAGCACCCGGACCAGGTCGGGCGAGAACACGAAGCACGACGCGGTGAGGTGCTCCGGGCCGCCGTCACGCCACAGGGAGGCGTCCCCTCGGGCGGCGACGAACGCGGCGAACCCATCGCGGTGCCGATCGTCAGCGGTGGCGAGGGCGGTGGTGACGGTGTCGAGCAGCACCGCACCATCCTCCCAGGTGTGGTGAGGGGGACGCGGTGGGTGGCGACGACGCGGAACGACGAGGTCGACGTCGTACGACATCGAGGGCGTCGTTCCGGGTCGACCACGGCACCCCGTCAGAAGAGTGCGCGCACGCCCGCCACCACGGTGTCCCAGACCTCGAGCAACGGGACCCGTGCGAGCCACACCGCCAGGCCGTTCGCCAGCACGAACAGCACGAACCAGACCCCGGCCGGCACCCGCGTCTCGGCTGCGGCGATGTGGAAGTCCGTCTGCACGCGGGCGCCGGTGAGCAGCCACCGTGCGACCTGCACGACGGACCGCAGTCCGTCGACGACGAAGAACGCCCCGACGGCGGCGACCACGAGCACCGTGGTCTCGGACGGACGCAGTGCCACCCACAGCGCCAGGACGTCGAACCCGAGGACGACGAGCAGCCCGAACCAGTTCCGCACGAACACCAGCGCCACGAGCCCGATGACCCCGAGCACGGCGACGGGCAGCCACCGCGAGCCGTGCAGCACCCCGGTCACCAGCAGCACCCCGGCCCAGAGCGGCGCGCTGTACCCGGCGTAGAGGTTGAGGATCCGGACGAGCCAGCGGATGCCGCCGGGGACCCGGCCGAGCTGGACCCATGCCTCGCCGGAGCCGTCCGGGTGCAGGTCGATGCGCTGGATGCGGCCGCCGAACGGGACGACGACGATGCAGTGCCCGACCTCGTGGGCGATGGTCGCGGCGATCCGGGCGACACGTCCGACGAGCGGCAGGAACGGCAGGAGCGCGCCGACGACGAGCGCGACGAACACGAGGGGCGGGGCTGCGGTGGTCAAGGGACCAGCATCGCAGCCGTGTCCCGCGAACTGCCCGAGACCCGGCGGCGAGGACGATGTGGAACGACCTCCTCGACGTCGTACGACATCGAGAACGTCGTTCCGAGTCGACGCCCGCCCGCCCGCCCGCGCCCGCCCGGCTCAGCCCAGGACGGTCGGCCCGGCCACCACGACCACGAGCACCGTCGTCATGGCGATCGCGAACGCCGTGAGCACGACCAGGAACGTCGTCAGGTGGTTCATCCGGCCGCGCATCACTCGACCGTCACCGACTTCGCCAGGTTGCGCGGCTTGTCGACGTCGCAGCCGAGCTGCAGCGCGAGTTCGCGGGCGAGCATCTGCAGCGGCACGACGGCCTCGAGCGGACCCCACGGCGCCGCCATGGCGCCCCAGGCGAGTCCGCCGGTGCCGCGGCTGCCGAGCGCCGGGATGTCGGAGCCTTCGCCGCCGATGGTGATGACGAACCCGCCGCGGGCCCGGACCTCGGCGATCGCCGACTGGATCTTCGGCTCGCCGTGGTCGATCACGACGACGGGGGTGCCCTCGTCGACGAGGGCGAGCGGACCGTGCTTCAGCTCGCCCGCGGGGTACGCCTCGGCCCAGCGGTAGCTGAGCTCCTTGAGCTTGAGTGCGCCCTCCGCGGCGTACGGCAGGCCCGCGCCGCGGCCGAGGAACAGGAAGCCGGTGGCCTCCTTCACGCTCGACACCAGGAGCGGCATCCGGTCGGCGGACACCTGCGTGGCGTGCTCGATGCGTGCCGGCAGGTCGAGCAGTTCGTCGACGAGCGCGTGGGCACGTGCGACCTCGATGCGGCCGGACGCCACGAGCGCGGAGATCACCGCAGCGACTCCGACGACGACCTGCGCGGTGAACGTCTTCGTCGCGGCGACGCCGATCTCCGGACCGGCGTGGCAGTCGAGCACGGCG
This sequence comes from Curtobacterium sp. VKM Ac-2861, assembly GCF_013204965.1. Classification (NCBI taxonomy): domain Bacteria; kingdom Bacillati; phylum Actinomycetota; class Actinomycetes; order Micrococcales; family Microbacteriaceae; genus Curtobacterium; species Curtobacterium sp. VKM Ac-2861. The sequence goes on along the minus strand of NZ_JABMLA010000001.1, from coordinate 948,704 downwards.
TCGGCGCGACGGGCGAGCGAGGAGTGCATGTTGTTCGTGAGCGCGAGCACCGGGTGGCGGTCCTCGAAGCGGTCGAGCGCGCGGAGGACGTCGGCGGTCTCGCCGGACTGGCTGATCGCGACGACCAGGGTGTCGGGGCCGAGGACGGCCTGGTCGGCCTCGCTGGCGACGACGATGTCGGTGGGGACGCCGCCGATGCCGCGCAGCGCGGTGGCGATCACCTGGCCGGCGTTGAGCGAGGTGCCGCAGGCGACGATCGCCAGTCGCTGGAAGGCGGGCAGCCCGAGGCCGACCCACATGCTGCCGTCCGCGGTGCGGCGGGCGATGCGGTCCAGGATCGTGCTGACGACGTCGGCCTGCTCGCCGATCTCCTTCGCCATGTGGTCGGGGTGGTCGCCGAGGTCCAGCGCGGTGGCGGCGAACGGCGACGGGGTGGGGAACGGCACGGGGACGGTGATCCCGTTCGACGACCAGGTCCAGGCCTCGCCGAGCTCGACGACGTCACCGTCGCGGAGCGCCACGAAGGTCTCGCACCACTCGGCGATCGCACCGATGTCGCTCGCCACGAAGTCGCCGCGGGCGGATCGGGCGACGACGAGCGGGGAACGGTCCGCAGCCACGACCATCCGGCCGTCGCGGGCGTCGAGGACGACGATCGCCCACGACCCCTCGAGCTGCGCGGTCGCGATCTGCACGGCGAGCATCAGGTCCGGGTCGACGGCCAGGGCGCGCTCGACGAGGTGCGCGATGACCTCGGAGTCGACCTCGGAGCGGAACCGGTGGCCCTGCGCCGTGAGCATGTCACGCAGGCGGTCGGCGTTCTCGATGATGCCGTTGTGCACGATGCTGATCCGGCGCGAGCAGTCGGCGTGCGGGTGGGCGTTCGCCTCGCGCACGGCACCGTGCGTGGCCCAGCGGGTGTGGCCGATGCCGACGCCGGTCAGGGCGTCGCCGGACCGGGCGGCGACGAGCGTGCGCAGGTCCCCGACGCGGGAGACCGAGCGGATCGTCTCGGTGCGTCCGGCGGCGGTCCGGACGGCGATGCCGGCGGAGTCGTAGCCGCGGTACTCGAGTCGTTCGAGTCCGTCGAGCAGGTAGGGCGTCGCGTCGTCAGACACGCGGGCCGCGATGATGCCGCACATCGGCTGTCCCTTCGGGGGAACGGGGTGGGGGAGTGGAGCGGGGTTCGGCACCGACCGCCGTCGGGTCTGCCGCGCGTCCGGGCCCTCGCAGTCCTGACCGGCGCCCGTCCTCGGATCAGGCGAGGACGGACGACGGAGTGGGTGGGCCACGAGGTTCGGGTACCGGACGGGGTACCGCGGTCTGGCCCCTCGGGAGGGGCACGGCGGTCGGTGCATGAGAAGCCTCACCCGGCGACGCCGCCACGGCAACAGTCGTCGGCTGCTCTTGCGGTTCCCCGCGTGCGGGGGACGCCGCGGTGCGGTCGCGTGCGGACTCCCGCAACGTGCGCGCGCGACGCACGCCGCGTCCTGGACAGCGAAAAGGCGGACGGGAGGCCCGGTACCAGCTGGTACCGGGCCTCCCGTCCGCCTTGTGCTCGCGTCGACTACGTGAGCAGCGCGACCAGGTGGGAGCGCGACCGCGCGCCCACCTTGCGGTAGATCTGCGTGAGCCGCAGCTCCACCGTGCGCTGCGACATGAACAGCGACGACGCGATCTCGCGGTTGCGGTAGCCCTCCGTCACCTTCTGCACCACGGCGCGCTCCTCGGCCGTGAGCGAGGTGAGCACCGCCGAGGCGTCCGGAGCGCTCCGGGGCGTCCCCGGCATCGACGCGGACAGCACCGGTGCGGACCGGAGCGACGGCCCCGTGCCGAACGGCGGCATGGCCGCTGCCGGTGCGGGGGTGACGAGGGGACGGCGCATGCCGGCCGCCTCGTACGCCGCCGCTGCTGCCGCACCGAGACGCGGACGCTCGGCGGGGTTGCCGACCGTCGCGAGGGCCGCGAACGTCCGTGCCCGCTCGAACTGCGAGTCGTGCGGCTGGAACAGCTCCAACGCGCGGCGACGGGCGGTGTCCCGGGTGGTGTCGTCGGCGACGAGCGCGAGGCTCCTCGCCAGCACGAGCGCACCCCAGCGACCCGGTCGGGCGTGGTGGTCCGCAGCGAGCCGCGCGGTGATGGTGCGGGCGTCGTCGATCCGTCCGAGGCGTGCGTACGCCTCGACCAGGTCGCCGAGGTGCCGGAGCACCGCGGGGTTCCGCAGGGACCGACCGATGGCGTCCGCCGCTTCGAGTGCGGCGGCTGCTTCCTCCAGTCGGCCATCGAGCAGCAGGACCCGACCGCGGAGCGCGTGCAGCTTCGCCGTCGCACCCCACAGGCGGCTCGTCGAACGGTGCTCGAGGCACCGGTCCACGACCGCCAGGGCATCGGCGGAGCGCCCCTCGGCGAAGTGCCGCCAGGCGATCGCGATGGCCCGCGACGGCTCACGGAGCCGTTCGACCACCGAGGAACCGGCCTCCCACACGTCGATCGCGCGGAGCGCCTGCCGGAAGTTCCCGGAGCGCACCTCGTTCTCGGCGGTCAGGTAGCGGGCTGCCTCGGTCCACACCGGCGCCGTCTGCGGGCCACGGGCGAGGACGAGTGCGAACACCCGTCGCGCGCTCCGGTACCGCTCGGCGATGCTCAGCGCGTGGGCGAGCAGCAGCAGGGCCGGGTCGGACATCGCCAGCAGCACCGACGTCGCGAGTCCGTCGTGCAGGTCGGTGTCCGACGGCAGGGTGCCGTCGATCGCGGCGATGAGCTCCCGCGCGGTCGTCGTGATCTCCAACGTGTGCGGAGATGCCGACGCCTCGAGGGGCTCGACGCGGTGCAGCAGGTCCTTCGCCTGGTCGAGCTCCCACGCCTCGGCACGGAAGCACGCCACCATGGCCATCAGCCCGGCGACCGCGTCCACGTCGGCCGGTTCGGTCGCGTCCACCGACACGAGGAGTTCGTCCGCGTGCACGGCGTCGCCACTGAGGTACTGCGCCGAGTACTGCAGGCGCAGCCGGCGGACCTCGTGCGCCGTCGTCCGGAACGGACGGAGCGCGGCGAGGTAACGCGCGGCGAAGCCGAGCAGCCGGTTGCCGAGCAGGGCCTCAGCGACCCCGAGCAGCGCGACGAGCTCGTCCTCGGTGCCACCACCGACGTGCAGGGCACGCTCGGTGAGGGCGATCGCGGCGTGCACGTTGCCGTCCACCACGTAGGACCGTGCGGCGCTGAGCAACGCGACCACGTCGGGGACGTCGTCGACGAAGCTCCGGTGCCACGCGGCTGCCCGCGGGTCGGACTCGGCGCTCGCCGTGGCCAGCGCGGCGTGCGCCGCGCGGCGGTCACGGGCGGGCATCCGCCAGTACAGCGCGGACCGGACCAGGGGGTCGCGGACCGTCACGCTCTGGCCCCGCACGGTGGCGAGGCCTGCTCCGACCAGGTCGTCCAACTCGTCGCGGTCCCAGGCCGTGGTCTTCGCGACCGGCACCAGGGCGAGTTTCGCGAGGACGTCCAGATCTCGTCCTGCGGCGGACCCGAGTGCGAGGGCTGCGAGGGCCTCGGTCGTCGGAGTGGGTCGGAGCGGGAGCACGATCGGCTCCGCACCGGTGAGCTGCTCGCGGCTGAGCACCGCGAGTTGTTCCCGGAGCGCGCCGGGGTTGCCACCGGTCTCCGCGGCGAGGACGGCGAGGACGCCGTCGTTCGCTTCTTCCGGTGCCATGGCCCGGGCGAGGACGAGTGCCTCGTCGGACGGCAACGGCTCGATGCGGAGCGCCGGCAGGGCCGCGAGCGGACCGTCCGACGGCACCGAACGGACCGTCGCCACGACGCGCAGGGCGGTGCCTGCGAGTCGGCCGGCGAGGAACGCGATGAGCTCCTGGCTCTCGACGTCCATGCGGTCGAGGTCGTCGATCAGCACGAGCGTCGGCGGCAGGGTGAGGGCGTGCACGGCGTCGAGGAAGTCGTGCGCCGCCGCCAGTCCGGCGGTCACGGGGACCGCCGTCTCACCCGTCTGCAGGAGATGGGCGATGTGGGCCGTCGCACGAGGGTCGTCGAGCGCGGTGAACAAGGAGGTCACGCCGGCCAGCGGCCAACGGGATTCACTCCCGTTGACACCGACCCGCACGACGGGGAGGGAAACGCGGTTCGAGACCGCGTCGAGGACGCTGCTGCGTCCGGAACCAGGGTCGCCGACCACGACCATCGCGGACTCCCGAGGGAGTACAGCGAGGGTCGCGATCCGGTCGACCTCGAGACGTCGACCGGTGAGTGCCATGACTCACCGGCCTCCGGGCCCGGAAGCGGATCCTGCGGAGAGGTCGTCGGCGAGCGCTCTGAACGCTGCGACGGGGCGCCGTGAGGCGGACCGGACTGCTGCACGGTGGGTGGCCGTGTCGGAGTGCGGACGGATGGCGGCGACTGCGCGCGCGCCGGAGCTGTCGTGGATTGAATGCGGTCGACGAGTGAGGGTGCACTCGGTTCCGCTCGGGAACGATGATGTCATCGTCTGTATCACCCCTCGGGTTAGGGTCTTCGGACGAACACGGGAGGCCGTGCACGTGCACTCGGATCTAGGGAATCCAGGTGCTTGCGTGACCTTCCGTACGAGCACGATAACTCAGGTCCTGACCATCTGAGCCGCCCCGCGCACCGCGTATCCGGCAACGGTGCCCCCAGTCCGGGGGGCCACGACGAGGGGGTGTCACCCACCCGGGGGGTGGGTCTCGCCCGCCCGGAGGCCGGTCGGTGTACGAACGATGGTGATGTCCAGCGCTGACCCGACCGACGCCCGCCTCGACGACCGCACGCGTTGGAGGGCCTTCGCCGTGTGCGTCGCGGTGGCTGCCCTGACGATCCTCGACCTGTCGAAGGTCAACGTCGGGCTGCCGTCGATCGAGAAGTCCCTCGGCGCCACCAGCTCGTCGCTGCAACTCATCGTGGCGGGGTACGCGCTGGCGTTCGGCCTCGCCCTCGTGCCCGCCGGTCGGCTCGGCGACCTGAAGAGCCGCCGTGCCCTGTTCATCATCGGACTCGTGGCGTTCACCGTGTCGAGCCTGCTCTGCGCCGTGGCGCCGACCATCGAGGTGCTCATGGTCACGCGGATCCTGCAGGGCTTCGCCGCCGGCACCCAGATGCCGCAGGTGATCGGACTCGTGCAGCAGTTGTTCCGGGGCCCGGAGCGCGGACGGGCCTTCGGGCTGTTCGGCGCCATGATCGGCATCTCGACGGCACTCGGCCCGACGATCGGCGGTGGCCTCATCGCGATCGGCGGTGAGGAGAACGGGTGGCGGCTGCTGTTCTGGATGAACGTGCCGCTCGGACTCGTCGCGCTGTTCTTCGCGATGCGGCTGCTGCCCAAGGGGGCGCAGGGACAGGCGAAGGACCGCGAGCTGGACATCGTCGGCATCCTGCTGCTCGGCGCCGCCATCATCACGCTGATGCTGCCGTTCGTGCTCACCACGGGTGCCGGCGACTCCGGTGCCCGGTGGCTCTGGCTGATCGCCTTCGTCGTGTTCCTCGGCCTGTTCGTGCTCTGGGAGGTCCGGTACAAGCAGCAGGGCAAGTCACCGGTGGTGCACTTCGAGCTGTTCCGGCTGTCGTCGTACCGCAACGGGCTGTCGATCGTGGCCGTCTACTTCGCGGCGATCCCGGCGTCCTTCCTGATGGTGACGCTGTTCCTGCAGGAGGGGCTCGGGCTGTCACCGCTGTTCGCCGGCATGGTGAGCATCCCGTTCGCGGCCACGAGCGCCGTGGGGTCCTACATCGGCGGACGGATCGTCGACCGGGTCGGACGGGCCCTGGTGGTCTTCGGGCTGTTCATGGTCGTCGTCGGCTTCGTGCTCCTCATGCTCGCCGCGGTGCTGACCCCGCCGGAGGTCACGCCGTGGGCGATGGCCGGGGCGTTCCTGGTCGGCGGGCTCGGCGGCGGGTTCGTGGTGTCGCCGAACCAGACGCTCACCCTGGCCGAGATCCCCGTCGAGCAGTCCGGGGTCGCCGGGTCGATGCAGCAGCTCGGGCAGCGCGTCGGGACCGCGATCGGGACCGCGGTGGCGACGAGCATCTTCTACGGGATCGTGCGGGGTGCTGCTGCCGGGGGCTCCGGCGGGAGTCGGCTCGATGCGTACCACGACGCGTTCCGGAGCGGCACGACGTTCACGGTCTCGCTGATGGCCCTCGCGCTCGTGCTGGCGGTCGGCGACCTGGTGGTGCGGCGGCGTGCTGCCCGGCGTGAGGCGGCGGCTGCGGCTGCCTGATCGACTCGGAACGACACCCGCGACGTCGTCCGACGTCGAGCGTGTCGTTCGGGGTCGCGCTAGCGGCGGATGACCTCGACGACGGCGTCGTGCACCAGGCCGTTCGTCGCGAGTGCACTGCCGTGCCAGGCCCCGGGGTCGCCGTCGAGTGAACTGAAGCGCCCGCCGGCCTCTTCCACGATGGGCACGAGGGCCGCGATGTCCCACGGCTTCAGGTCGGGTTCGCCCGCGATGTCGATGACCCCCTCGGCGACCAGCATGTACGACCACATGTCGCCGTAGGCGCGCGTCCGCCAGACCTTGCGGGACAGGTCGACGAGGGACTCGAGCCGGTCGTCGTCGTCCCACTGCTGGATGCTGTTGTAGCTCAGGCTCGCGTCGGACAGGTCCGCGACACCGGAGACGCGGAGGTCGCCGTCGAACGAGTGCGCGCCGAGGCCCTCGGCCGCCCACCAGCGCTTACCGAGCGCGGGGGCGCTCACGACGCCGAGCACGGGGCGGCCGTCGACCGCCAGGGCGATGAGCGTCGCCCACACCGGCACGCCGCGCAGGTAGTTCGCGGTGCCGTCGATCGGGTCGATGACCCACTGACGGTGCCCCTCGCTGGTCGCCTCGGCACCGGTGTTCGCCGTGGTCTCCTCGCCGAGGAACGCGTCGTCGGGGCGTTCCGTCGCGATCCGCTCGCGCAGGGCGTGTTCGACGGCCTGGTCGGCGTCGGTCACGTGCGTGCTGTCGGCCTTCTTCGACACGTGCAGGTCGGCGGCGCGGAACCGCTCGAGGCTGATCGTGTCGGCGATGTCGGCGAGCGAGCGGGCGAAGTCCAGGTCGGCGCTGAGGTCCACGGGTCGAGCGTAGCGGGGCTACGCGGCGACGACCTCTTCCTCTTCGAGCCGGGTGACCTCACGCTCGCGGGCGATGCGGGTGCGGCGGGCGACGAGACCGTGCACGACCACGCAGAGCAGGACGGCCGCGGCGAGCCAGAGGGCGAGCACCAGGGACGACCGGCCGAGCGAGGCGTCCGGGAAGTACTGCAGGTCCTGTGCTGCCTGCAGCCACGCGGCGCCACTCCAGAAGGAGTGGAGCGCGGAGAAGAACCCGGGCACGAACGACGCCTGGAAGATGCCGCCGGACGACGTGAAGTTGAGCATCACGAACAACATGGTGAGCACGGGCGTCGTCCACCGCCCGAGGACCGGGTGCAGGCCGACGCCGATCGCGACGATGATCGCGTCGTACAGCCAGGCGAACAGGAACACCTGCCAGTGGTGCGTGGTGATGACGCCGTAGATCGGCCCGGCGACGATGATCCCGATGCCGGCGACGACCCCGGCGGTGGCGAGGCCGACCACCGCGGTCCACACCGCGCGGAGCTTCGTCGCGACGGACGCCACCGCGATCGCCGATGCGTAGCCGCCGACGCTCAGGGCGACGAGCAGGAAGAACAGCCCCTGGCCGGTGCTGTCCTGTTCACCCGTGGGGACGACGTCGACGACCCGGAACGGCACGTGCTGCTCGTACGCGATCGGCAGGAAGACCTTCTGCGCGGCGCTCGCGGTCGTCTCCGATGCCGCGGTCGACACGTAGAGCGTCGCGCCCGTGGTGGTCGGGGCGTACACGGCGGCCAGGTCGCGGTCGCGGATCTGCCGCTCGGCGTCCTTGGTCGACGCGACGACGTGGGCGACGAGGGCGCCGTCGGACTCGTCGGTGACGGTCTGGGCGAACACCTGGGTCGCGGCGGACTGCCCGACGATGCCGACGGGCAGTTCCTTCGGCGCGGGGGCGTGGAAGGCACCGAGGTACGCCAGGCCCATGCCGGCGGCGAGGAACAGCGGCACGAGGATGTGCGTGGCGAAGGTCAGGAGCACCCGTCCGAGGCCGGCCGGGCGCAGGACGCTGTCGGTGCGCTGCGGTCGCGGTGCTCGTGAGGACTTGTGGGTGGGGGAGTGGTGCGCGTGCGACGTCGTTGTCGTGCTCGAGGACGGGGCGTCGACGGCGGGGGTCGGCGCAAAGTTGTACTTTGCAACTTCAGACACGAGGGTTCACTGTACAACACCGCTGCACACTTGTCGACGCGTGCTGGGTGGGGTGAGCTGGGGTCGGGCACGGTGGGATGAGGTGCCACGCCCGAGCGCTCTCCGCCGAGGTTCCACAACATGCCGCGCGCGGTTCGCCGAGGTTCCACGAACGGCCCGAACCACCGCCGAGATGTGCAGATTTCGGAACCTCGACGGGTCGCGAGGGGGCGGGGAGTGACGGGCGGGACTGGCCACGCCTGGACAGGACGGGCGGGCGGGTCGGGGCGCCGGAGTGGTCACGACGTGCCATGCGTCGGAGCTCGAGCGGCCACGAACCGTTGAATGCTGCTCCGTCAGGCGACAGTTCGTGACCCATCGGCGCACGCCGACGGGCGGGACGGGCGCGACGGGGCGCGGGCGCGGGAGCGCGCCGCCGGGCTACTCCAGGCCGGGGTCGGAGGCGCCCATGCCCGTCAAGAGCGCGCGGAACGAGTCGAGCCGTTCGACACCGGTGACGCCGAGCTCGCCGTCCTGCACCCGGTCGACGATCTCCCAGTCGTGCGCTTGCGCCAGGGGGATGCCGTCCCGCGCAGGGCGCACCGGGATCGCGTGCGAGGCGAACGCGCGGAACACGTTCGCGGGGTCGACGTGCCCGAGGCCGAACGACCGCACGCCGGGGGTGTCGATGATCCACCCGCCGTCACGGACCCGCAGCGCGATCGACGACGACGAGGTGTGCCGCCCGCGCCCGGTCACCGAGTTCACGACGCCGATCGCCCGCGTCGACCCGGTCAGGGCGTTCACGAGCGTCGACTTGCCGACACCGGAGTGCCCCACGGTCACGGTGACCTTGTCGTCGAGCAGGTCGTGCAGGGCCTCGAACGGGACGTCGTCGGACCGGCTCGTCACGATCCGGAGGTCCAGGCACGCGAAGTGCGCCAGGAACGGTGCCGGGTCGGCGAGGTCCGTCTTCGTGATGCAGAGGATCGGGTCGAGCCCGGCGTCGAACGCGGCGACCAGGTACCGGTCGATGAGCCGGGTGCGGGGCTCGGGGTCGGCGGCCGCCACGACGATGAGCATCTGGTCGGCGTTCGCCACGATGACGCGCTCGACCTCGTCGGAGTCGTCGGCACTGCGGCGGAGCAGCGTGGTGCGCTCGGCGACCTTCACGATGCGCGCCAGCGATCCGGGGTCGCCCGAGACGTCGCCGACGAGCGACACGTGGTCGCCGGTGACGACCGACTTCTTGCCGAGCTCGCGCGCCTTCGTCGCCGTGATGACGTGCTCGGATCCCGGATCGGAGCCGGAGCCGGATCCCGTCCCCACCAGCACGCCGAACCGCCCACGGTCGACGTTCGTGACCCACCCCACGGGCGCGTCGTCGTACGTCGGCCGGGTCTTCGTTCGGGGCCGGTTGCCCTTCGGGTTCGGACGCACCCGCACGCTCGACTCGTCGTACTGTCCGTACGGTTCGTCCGCGTCGGAGTCGTCACCGTCGACGTCGTCCCACCAGCTCATGCGTCAGGCCCCCGCGTCCCCGGTCGAGACCAGCGCCGCCCACAGCTCGGGGAACTGCGGCAGCGTCTTGGCCGTGCACCCGATGTCGTCGACGGCGACGCCGTCGACGACGAGGCCCACGACGGCGCCGGCCGTCGCCATCCGGTGGTCGTCGTACGCGGCCCAGTCGCCGCCGTGGAGCGCGGCAGGCTCGATGCGCAGGCCGTCGTCGAGTTCGTGCACCGCGCCTCCCGACCGGTTCACGTCCGCCGCGAGCGCGGCGAGACGATCCGTCTCGTGCCCACGCAGGTGGCCGATCCCGGTGATCTCGGTCGGCCCGCCGGCCAGCGCGGCCAGCGCGACGAGCGCCGGTGCGAGTTCACCGCCGCGGCTGAGGTCCAGGTCGAGACCCGGCAAGGAGGCCCCGCCCCGGATCCCGACGCCGCCGTCGACGACCAGGTCGTCGCCGTCTCGGGCCACGGTCGCGCCCCACAGGGGCAGGAGCGTCTCGAGGTCGGCGCCGACCTGCGTGGTCTCGCGCGGCCAGGTGCGGATGCGGACGGTGCCGCCGGCGACGAGCGCGGCGACCGCGAACGGCGCGGCGTTCGACAGGTCGGGCTCGATGGTGACGTCGCGCGCGGCGATCGGACCGGGGTGGACGACCCACTCGCCGACCGCGGGTTCGTCGACGGTCACGCCGCGGGCACGGAGCGCGGCGACGGTCATCTCGATGTGCGGCAGGCTCGGCAGGCGCTCCCCGACGTGGGTGAGGTGCAGGCCCTCGTCGAAGCGGGGCGCGGAGAGCAGCAGGCCCGACACGAACTGCGACGACGCCGACGCGTCGATCGACAGGGCGCCACCGCGCACCGAACCGGTGCCGGTGAACGCGAACGGCATCGAGCCGTCGCCGTCGTCGGTGACGTCGACGCCCAGGTCGACGAGCGCCCCGATGATCGCGTGCATCGGACGCTTGCGGGCGTAGGGGTCGCCGTCGACGACGACCGTGCCGACCGCCAGGGCGGCCAGCGGCGGCAGGAACCGCATCACGGTGCCGGCGAGGCCGCAGTCGACGCGGACGTCGCCGTGCATCGGTGCCGGGGTGATCCGGAGGTCGGGGCCGTAGGGGTTCGGCTGCGCGCCCGGTGCCGGCTCGACCTCGTCGATCCCGACGCCGAGCTGCCGGAGCGCCGCGATCATGAGCGCCGAGTCGCGCGAGTGCAGCGGCAGGCGGATGACGGAGGGGCCGTCGGCGAGGGCGGCGAGCACGAGCTCGCGGTTCGTCAGCGACTTCGAGCCGGGCAGCGCGACGTCGCCGCGCAGGGGACCGCGCGCGAGCGGGGCGATCCAGGGGGCCGGGTCCGCGGCGGCCTGTGCACCGCTCTGGGAATGCGTCGTGTCTGCCATCGGTTCACAAGACTACTGAAACGATCGGGAGGACCCTTGGCGACAGCACTCGCACCCTCGCGGACGCGCCTGCCCGGCGTGTCCACGTCGCTCGCTCTAGACTGGCCCGCGATGACGACCGACGAGCCGCAGGCAGCACCGCACGACCTGGTCGAGGAGACCGAGGAGCAGCTCGACGCGGTCGAGGCGGAAGAAGCGGACGACGAGTCCTTCGTCGACGCCAAGACCGTGTCGGCCGACGAACTCCGGGCCCTCTTCGAGACCCAGGCACTGCCCTTCATGGACCAGCTGTACGGCGCGGCGATGCGGATGACCCGCAACCCGGCCGACGCCTCGGACCTGGTGCAGGAGACCTTCGTCAAGGCGTTCGCCGCGTTCCGCCAGTTCAAGCAGGGCACGAACCTGAAGGCCTGGCTGTACCGGATCCTGACGAACACGTTCATCAACACGTACCGCAAGAACCAGCGGAACCCGTACCAGGGCACCATCGACGAGCTCGAAGACTGGCAGCTCGGCGGCGCGGAGAGCGTCACCCAGTCGATCTCCGCACGGTCCGCCGAGGCCGACGCGATCGACCACCTGCCGTCGTCCGCCGTCAAGGACGCCCTGCAGGCCATCCCCGAGGACTTCCGGATGGCCGTGTACTTCGCTGATGTCGAGGGCTTCTCGTACCAGGAGATCGCCGACATCATGAAGACCCCCGTGGGGACGGTCATGAGCCGTCTGCACCGTGGTCGCCGGCTCCTCCGGGGGCTCCTGGCGGACCACGCCCGTGAGACCGGCATCGTCCCGGACGCAGCGTCGACGGCGACGATGCGCGGACGAGGCCGGAAGACTGCCGCGACCGAGGGTCGCGTCGATGGGAAGGAAGCACGATGAGCGGCTGCGACTGCTCCAAGGCGAAGGCCGAGCTCGAGGAGTTCCTGCACGGGGAGCTCTGCCGCGAGGACGCGGCGGACATCCGTGAGCACATGGACGACTGCGAGGACTGCACGACCGAACACCGCGTCGGCGTCGTCCTGATCGAGACCGTGCGCCGCGCGTGCAAGGAGACCGCTCCGGAAGAACTGCGTGGCGAGATCCTCGCGCGCATCCGGCTGGAGCAGTCGACCCACTGAGGTCCTCGGCTCCGTCGTCACACGGCGGGTCGGGTCGGTAGTGTCACGGACATGACCCTCCTCGTCGAGTCGATCACCACCTGGTCCGACACGGACGTCTCCGACGTCGCTGCCCTCGTCCGCCTGCTCGGCCACGAGGTCGACGACGCCGCGATGCGCGCACGCCTCGAACGGCTCACGCCCGAGGCCGGACACCGCACCTGGGTGGTGCGCGGCGACGACGGTCGCGCGGTCGCCGTCGCCGGCGCGCAGGTCACCTGGGCGTACGCGAGCGACGAGCCGACGGCGCAGCTCCTGCTGCTGGTGGTCGACGACACGGCCAGGAGGCTCGGCACCGGTTCGGCGCTCATCGGCACCTTCGAAGCATGGGCCGTCGAGCAGGGCGCGCGTCGCCTGAGCGCCGTCAGTGCGGCTGCCACGGACAGCGCGCACCGGTTCTACCAGAAGCGCGGGTACCACGACGCGGGTGTGCGCTACACGAAGATCGCGTAGCGCACCCCGGCGTGGGGTCTAGCCGAGCGCCTTCTCGATGACCTCGGTGGCTTCCTGCGCGGAGCGCTTCGACGACCCGGTGGCCGGCGCTGCACTCGCGGCACGGGCGGCGACCGACAGCGGTCGACCGTCGAGGTGCGGCGACAGGTTCATGCAGACGAACGGCCAGGCGCCCTGGTTCTCCGGCTCCTCCTGCGCCCACACGACGTCGGCGTCCGGGTAGCTCGCCAGCACCTCGAGGATGCGCTCGAGGGGGAGCGGCGCGAGCTGCTCGAGCCGGACGAGGGCGACGTCGGTGACCCCGCGCTTGTCCACCTCGGCGCGCAGGTCGTGGTGCACCTTGCCGGAGTGCAGGACCACGCGACGCACCGCCGCCTTCTGGGCCACGCGGTCGTCGTCGATCACTTCCTGGAACGTGCCGTTCGTGAAGGCCTCGACCGCGCTCGTCGCTTGGCGCAGGCGGAGCATGGCCTTCGGGGAGAACACGATCAGCGGCTTCTGCGGACGCTCCCACGCCTGGCGGCGCAGCAGGTGGAAGTACGACGCCGGAGTGGACGGGCGGGCGACGACCATGTTGTCCTCGGCGCACAGCTGTAGGTAGCGCTCGATGCGGGCGGACGAGTGGTCCGGTCCCTGGCCCTCGTAGCCGTGCGGCAGCAGCAGGACGAGGCCGGAGCGCTGCCCCCACTTCTGCTCTGCCGACGAGATGAACTCGTCGATGACGGTCTGGGCGCCGTTCGCGAAGTCGCCGAACTGCGCCTCCCACAGCACGAGTGCCTCGGGCCGCTCGACCGAGTAGCCGTACTCGAACGCCATCGCCGCGTACTCGCTGAGCAGCGAGTCGTAGATGGTGAACCGGGCCTGGTCCTCGGTCAGGTTCGACAGCGGCAGCCACTCCTGGCCGTTCGACCGGTCGTGGAACACCGCCTGGCGCTGGACGAAGGTGCCGCGGCGGGCATCCTGGCCGGCGAACCGGACGGGCTTGCCCTCCACCAGCAGCGAACCGATCGCCATGAGCTCGGCCATCGCCCAGTCCACGCCGCCGTTGCGCGTCATGTCGGTGCGCTTCGACAGCAACTGCTGCAGCTTCGGGTGGATCGAGAAGCCAGCGGGCGGGTTGCTGTGCGCGTCACCGATGGAGCGGACGAGCTCTTCGGACACTGCGGTCTCGCGGACCTCGACCTCGGAGTCGTCCTGCTGCGCCGCCGGGCGTTCGAGCCCCTGCACGGCGCCGTCGTCGTCGACCTGGATCACCGGGATGGTGCCGGTCTGCGCCTCGTGCGTCTCGGCGAAGGCCCGCTCCAGGCGGTCCTGGAAGTCGCGGTGCGCCTCGTCGTACTCTTCCTGCGTGATGTCACCGCGGCCGACGAGGGCCTCGGTGTACAGCGTGCGGACGGACCGCTTCGCCTCGATCAGGTTGTACATGAGCGGCTGGGTCATCGAGGGGTCGTCGCCCTCGTTGTGCCCGCGGCGGCGGTAGCAGATGAGGTCGATGACGACGTCACGGTGGAACGCCTCGCGGTACGCGAACGCCAGGTCGGCGACGCGTGCGACGGCCTCGGGGTCGTCGCCGTTCACGTGGAAGATCGGTGCCTGGATCGTCTTCGCGACGTCGGTGGAGTACACCGAGCTGCGCGCCGACTCGGGCGGGGTGGTGAACCCGACCTGGTTGTTGATGACCAGGTGCACGGTGCCGCCCGTGCGGTAGCCACGGAGCTGCGACATCTGCAGCGTCTCGACGACCACGCCCTGGCCGGCCATCGCCGCGTCGCCGTGCACGAGCACCGGCAGGACGTTCGTCGAACCGGGGCCCTGCTTGTCCTGCTTGGCGCGGACGATGCCCTCGAGCACGCCGTCGACGGCCTCGAGGTGGGACGGGTTCGCCGCGATCGTCACGGGGATGCTCGAGCCGTCCGACGTGCGGAACAGCCCCTCGGTGCCGACGTGGTACTTGACGTCGCCGGAGCCCTGACCGGACACCGAGCCCGGCAGGGACGAGCCCTCGAACTCACGGAAGATCTGGCCGTAGGTCTTGCCGGCGATGTTCGTCAGGACGTTCAGGCGACCGCGGTGGGCCATGCCGATCGCGACCTCGGCCAGGCCGACACCGGCGGCGTGCTGGATGAGCGTGTCGAGGAAGGCGATGGTGGACTCGCCGCCCTCGAGCGAGAAGCGCTTCTGCCCGACGTACTTGGTCTGCAGGAAGGTCTCGAAGGCCTCGGCCTCGTTGAGCTTGCCGAGGACGCGGAGCTGCTCGTCCTTCGACGGCTTCGAGTACGGGACCTCGATGCGCTCCTGCACCCAGCGGCGCTGCTCCGGGTCCTGGATGTGCATGTACTCGATGCCGACGGTGCGGCAGTAGGCGTCGCGCAGGATCCCGAGGACGTCGCGCAGCGGAGCACTCGTCGTGCCGGCCAGCCCGCCGGTGACGAACTCGCGGTCGAGGTCCCAGAACGTCAGCCCGTGGCTCTCGATCTCGAGGTCGGGGTGCGTGCGCTGGCGGTACTCGAGCGGGTCGATGTCGGCCATCAGGTGCCCGCGGACGCGGTAGCTGTTGATGAGCTCCTGCACGCGGGCGGTCTTGTTGACGCGGTGCGCCAGGTCGACGTTGATGTCGTTCGCCCACTGGATCGGCTTGTACGGGATCCGGAGCGCCGCGAAGATGCCGTCGTAGAAGCCGTGCTCGCCGATGAGGCGTTCGTGCACGTGCTTGAGGTACTCGCCCGAACCGGCGCCCTGGATCACCCGGTGGTCGTAGGTGCTCGTGAGGGTGATGGTCTTGCCGATGCCGAGCTCGACCAGGGTCTTCGACGCCGAGCCCTGGAACTGCGCCGGGTACTCGAGGGCTCCGGCGCCGATGATCGAGCCCTGCCCCTTGGTCAGGCGGGGGACCGAGTGCACGGTGCCGATGCCGCCCGGGTTCGTGAGCGAGATCGTGGTGCCCTGGAAGTCGGCCGGCGTCAGCTTGTTGTCGCGGGCCCGCTTGACGAGGTCTTCGTAGGCCGACAGGAACTGGCCGAAGGTCAGGGTCTCCGCACGCTTGATGCTCGGCACGAGGAGCGACCGGGTGCCGTCCTTCTTCGGGACGTCGATCGCGATGCCGAGGCCCACGTGCGCCGGGGCGACGACGAACGGCTTGCCGTCGCGCTCCTCGTAGAACACGTTCTGGCTCGGGAAGTCCTTGAGTGCCTGCACCATCGCCCACCCGATGAGGTGGGTGAAGGAGATCTTGCCGCCGCGGGCACGGCGCAGGTGGTTGTTGATGACGATCCGGTTGTCGATCATCAGCTTCGCCGGGATCGTCCGGACGCTCGTGGCCGTCGGGACGGTCAGCGAGGCGTCCATGTTCGACGCCAGGGTCTTCGCCATGCCCCGGAGCGGGGTCGCCACGTCCTCGTGGGTCTCCTCGTGGTCGTCGGCGGCGTCGTTGGCCTCGGCCGGGATCGGCGGCGGGGTCGGCTGGCGCGACGTGGTCTTCGCCTGGATCGGACCACCCTGCGCCGACGCCTGCTGCGCTGCCGCCTGCTGCGGGGCCGGCGCGTCACCGGTCGCGGGCTGCTGCGTGGTCGACTGCGCGGGCGTCGAGGACTGCTGGCCAGCTGCCGGAGCGCCGCCGACCTGCGTGCGGTGGTAGCTCTCGAGGACCGGCCACCAGGACTTGTCGACCGACTCCTTGTCCGCGACGAACTGCTCGTAGAGCTCGTCGACGAGCCACTCGTTCGCCCCGAATTCGCCCGCGGTCTCGTCCGTTCCGGTCAGATGGCTCGACACAGCCGATCGCCCACTCTCCGTCGATAGATGCTCGTGTGTGTCGTGCGGTGCAACCCTGCCCCGCACAGGTGCCAAGCCTAGCCGCTCGCACATGTCCGTTCGGTGTCAGCCGCGGCGCGAGTCGGGGCCCGGTCCGGCCTCCGGGCGGAGCCGTACAGTGGGGCCCATGAGGTTCTACGAGACGCGGCCGACACACGACCTGACCTACTCCGACGTCTTCCTCGTCCCGAGCCGTTCCGGCGTGACGAGCCGCTTCGACGTTGACCTCGCGTCGAACGACGGCAGCGGTGCGACGATCCCGATCGTGAGTGCCAACATGAACTCGGTCACGGGTCCGCGCCTCGCCGCGACCCTGGCCCGGCGCGGGGGCCTCGGCGTCCTGCCGCAGGACATGCACCTGCAGGACCTCGACGCCGCGATCCGCTGGGTGAAGGACCAGCCGGTCGACTACGACACCGCCTACGACATGGGCTCGTCCACCACCGTTGCCGAGGCACTCGAGCAGCTGCTGCCCGTCGCCGGTCGGGGCGTGGTGGTCCGCGACGCCGCTGGGGAGTACCTCGGGTGCGTCCCCGCCAGCCGGCTCGGCGACGCCGGTCCCGACGCGACGCTCGGCGACCTGCTGCACGGCGCCTCGACCGCGATCGACGCCGAGGACGCCGGCACGCCCCGCCACGTCTACGACGTGCTGAGCGGCGCCGAGGTCGACTTCGCACCCGTCGTGCGGCACGGCAAGGTCGTCGGCACCACGAGCCGGACCAGCGCCATCCGCTCGGACATCTACACGCCGGCCGTCGACGCCTCGGGTCGTCTGCGCGTCGCGGCCGCGATCGGCATCAACGGCGACGTCGCCGCCAAGGCGCAGGCCCTCGCGGCCGCTGGGGTCGACGTGCTCGTGCTCGACACGGCGCACGGCCACCAGGAGAGCATGCTCCGCGCGCTCCGCACCGTCGCGGGGCTCCGGCTCGGCATCCCGCTCGTCGCCGGCAACGTCGTCACCGCCGACGCCGTCGCCCACCTCGTCGACGCGGGCGCGGACATCATCAAGGTCGGTGTCGGGCCCGGCGCCATGTGCACCACGCGCATGATGACCGCCGTCGGTCGGCCGCAGTTCTCCGCCGTCCTCGAGACCGCCGCCGCCGCCCGGTCCCTCGGCGCGCACGTCTGGGCCGACGGCGGGGTGCGCTACCCGCGCGACGTCGCCCTCGCCCTGGCGGCCGGCGCCTCGGCCGTGATGATCGGCTCGTGGTTCGCCGGCACCCTCGAAGCGCCGGGCGTGCTCCGTCGCGACGCCGCCGGCAAGGCCTACAAGGAGAGCTGGGGGATGGCGTCCGCGAAGGCCGTCCGCGAGCGGTTCGAGCGGCTCGACCCGTACGAGCGGGCCCGCAAGGAGCTCTTCGCCGAGGGGATCTCGTCGTCGACGATCTACCTCGACCCGGAGCGCCCGAGCGTCGAGGACCTGCTCGACATGATCACCACGGGCGTCCGGAGTTCCGCCACCTACGCGGGCGCCGCGTCGCTGGCCGAGTTCTCCGAGCGTGCCCTGGTCGGCATCCAGTCCGCCGCCGGCTACGAAGAGGGCAAGCCGCTCCCCGTCAGCTGGTAGCGCGCAGGCGGGTGCGGCCCTGGTCGCGACCACGAACGGACGGGAGGCCCGTGGCGAGACCGCCACGGGCCTCCCGTCCGCCATCGCGAAAGCGACAGTTCCCTGCGGAACGTTCGCGGGAATCTGTCGCTTTGGCGGGACTGGCGGAACTGGCGGTGCGGCTACCGGCGTCGGGTCGCGTCCTCGACCTCGCCGACGAGCTCCTCGAGGATGTCCTCGAGGAAGAGCACACCGAGGGTCCGGCCGTCGGCGTCGAACGCCCGCGCGACGTGGCGGCCAGCAGCCCGCATGGTGGCCAGGGCGTCCTCCAGGTCCATCTCCGTGTAGAGCGAGATGAGCTGGCGGATGCGCTTCGGCGGCACCGGGTCGTCGAACTCGTCCGGCCGCAGGTCGATGACGTCCTTCACGTGCACGTAGCCCGTGGGGGAGCCGTCCTCGCCGACGAGCACGTACCGCGAGAACCCGCGCTGCGCCACCGCACGCTCGACGTCCGCTGGGGTGGCGTCCTCGGGCAGGGTGACGAGCTCGGCCATCGGCACGGCGACGTCGCGGACCTTCTTCTCGGTGAACTCGAACGCCAGGGCGAGCTTGCCGTCGTCGGTCAGGGTGCCCTCGCGGCGGGACTGCTCCACGATGGTCTGCACCTCTTCCACCGTGAAGGCGCTG
The DNA here is from genome assembly GCF_013204965.1 of Curtobacterium sp. VKM Ac-2861. NCBI lineage: Bacteria > Bacillati > Actinomycetota > Actinomycetes > Micrococcales > Microbacteriaceae > Curtobacterium > Curtobacterium sp. VKM Ac-2861. The sequence continues at coordinate 929,893 of NZ_JABMLA010000001.1, read as the reverse complement.
ACGGCTTCGTCCTTGGGCTCGACGCGGAACAGGCGCAGCACGGCGTTCGCGACCTCGTTCAGGCCGACGATGACCCAGTGCAGGCCGTGGCCGATGTACCAGAGCGTCGGCACGAGCAGCAGTGCTGCCCGGTCCGGCATCGAGAACGAGATGTTCTTCGGGACCATCTCGCCGAACACCACGTGCAGGAACGAGACGAGCAGCAGCGTGACCACGAACGCCACGGTGCCGATGACCTCGACGCTCCAGCCCGTCAGGTGCAGCGGCACCTCGAGCAGGTGGTGGATCGCCGGCTCGGAGACGTTCAGGATGAGCAGCGAGCAGACCGTGATGCCGAGCTGCGTGGTCGCGAGCATGCGAGTGGCGTGCTCCATCGCCCACAGGGTCATCTGCGCGGCCTTCGAGCCCTCTTCTGCGCGCGGTTCGATCTGCGATCGGCGGGCGGAGATGACGGCGAACTCGGCGGCGACGAAGTACGCGTTGCCGAGCAGCAGCACGAAGAGCCAGAAGATGCCCCACCAGTCGGAGCTCATCGGGTGCTCTCCTTCGTCTCGGACCGCTTCGCGGTCTTGGCGCCGGTCTTCGTGGCGGGGATGATGATGGCGGTCGCCGCGGTGTCCGTCGGCGGGGGCGTCGGGGTCCAGCGGATGCGGTCGATCCGGCGGCCGTCCAGGCGCTCGACCCGGAAGACTCCGCTGTCGAGCGGGACCTCGTCACCGACGACGGGCAGGCGGCCGAGCGTCGACATGAGGAAGCCGCCGACGGTCTCGTACGGGCCGTCCTCCGGCACCTTCACGCCGGCGCGGTCCTCGAGCTCGTCTGGACGCAGGAGACCGGGGAAGGTCAGCCAGTCGCGGGAGCGGACCACGTCGATGCGCGCGCGGTCGTGCTCGTCGGAGACCTCGCCGACGATCTCCTCGATGAGGTCCTCGAGCGTGACGACCCCCGCGGTGCCGCCGTACTCGTCGACCACGATGACCATCTGGTAGCCGCGGCCGCGGACCTCGGCGAGCAGGGTGTCGCCCGGCATCGTCTCGGGCACGCGTTCGGCATCGGTCATGAGCGCCCCGACGGGGACCTCCGGGCGCTTCTCGCGGGGGACGGCGACGGCCTGCTTGACGTGCACGATGCCGACGACGTCGTCCGCGTCCTCCTCGATGACGGGGAAGCGGCTGAAGCCGGTCTTGCGGGCGAGGGCGATGACGTCCTGCGCGGACTCGGACACCCGGATGGTGGAGAGCCGCGGGCGCGGCGTCATCACGTCGCTGGCGCTGAGTTCCGAGAACGAGATCGTCCGCTGGAGGAGCGTCGCGGTGTCCTGCTCGAGCGACCCCTCGGACGCCGAACGGCGGAGCAGCGAGGTGAGCTCCTCGGCGCTGCGAGCACCGGAGAGTTCCTCTTGCGGCTCGATGCCGATCGACCGCAGCACGGCGTTCGCGGTGCCGTTGAGCACCGCGACCGCCGGCTTGAACACGGTCGTGAAGGCGATCTGCAACGGCACGACGAGCTTCGCGGTCTGCAGCGGCAGCGCGAGCGCGAAGTTCTTCGGTACGAGCTCGCCGAGGATCATCGACAGCAGGGTCGCGATGACGAGCGCGATGATCGATCCGACGGTCTCGACGATGCCCTCGGGCAGGTTCATCGCCAGGAACGGCGCCTCGAGCAACTTCGCGATGGACGGCTCGAGCAGGTAGCCGGTGAGCAGCGTGGTCAGCGTGATGCCGAGCTGCGCACTGGACAGGTGCGTCGAGGTGACCTTCAACGCCCCGATGACGGGTGCCAGGCCCGGCTCACCGCGGTCGCGACGCGCTTCGACGTCGGCGCGGTCGAGGTTGACCAGCGCGAACTCGGACGCGACGAAGACGCCGGTGCCGAGTGTCAGCAGGATGCCGCCGACGAGCATGACGATGTCGATCGGACTCATGATTCACCCCCGTCCGCGCACGGGGATGACGTGCAGCTCACCGAGTGAGCGGCGGATGAGTGAGGCGAAGAACTATTCGGGGGATCGTCCACAGTGCTGCCAATCGTACTGCCTGCCCGAGGGGCCGACCGAGGATCCGTTCAGGAAGGCCGCGCGTCTACGCCGTGACGCGCGCGCGGTGGTACTGCTGCGGCTCGTAGTCGACGGTCACGCCGAGCTCGACGGCCACGCGCAGCGGGAAGCCCGGGTCGCGCAGGAACTCGCGGCCCACCATCACCACGTCGGCCTGTCCGGTCGCGACGATCTGCTCGGCCTGGAAGCCCTCGGAGATCATGCCGACCGCGATGGTGCCGATGCCGGCGTCGCGCTTGATCGCCGCGGCGTGCGGCACCTGGTAGCCGGGGCCGACCGGGATCGGTGCGCTCGCGACGTTGCCGCCGGTCGAGACGTCAGCCAGGTCCGCGCCGTGCTCCGCAGCCCACCGAGCGACCTCCGTGGTCTCGTCGAGCGTGAGCCCGCCGTCCACCCAGTCGGTCGCCGAGAACCGCACGACGATCGGGAAGCCCTCGCCGACCTCGGCACGGACGGCGTCGAGGACCTCGAGCAGTGCCCGGGCGCGGTTCTCGAGCGACCCGCCGTACTGGTCCGCGCGGTGGTTGCTCAGCGGCGAGAGGAACTGGTGCAGCAGGTACCCGTGGGCGGCGTGGATCTCGACCAGGTCGAACCCGGCCTCGACGGCGCGGCGAGCGGACTGCGCGAACGCCAGCGCGACGACCCGGATGTCCTCGGCCTCGAGCTCGCGCGGGACCGCGTAGCCGTCGAAGGCCACGGCGGACGGGGCGACGGTGGACCAGCCGCCCTGGTCGGCGGGGACCGAACCGTGCGTGGACTCCCACGGGCGGAACGTCGATGCCTTGCGGCCGGCGTGCGCGAGCTGGACACCGGCGGCAGCGCCCTGCGCGTGCAGGAAGTCGACGATCGGCTTGAAGGCGTCGCGCTGCTGGTCGTTCCAGAGCCCGAGGTCCTGCGGGCTGATCCGGCCCTCCGGCACCACGCCGGTGGCCTCGACGACCACCGCACCGGCACCGCCCTTGGCGAAGCCGCCCAGGTGGACGAAGTGCCACGCGGTCGGCACGCCGTCCTGCTCCTCGGCCGAGTACTGGCACATCGGGGAGACCCAGATGCGGTTGCGGACCGTCAGGTCGCGGATGGTGATCGGCTCGAACAGGGCGTGCGTCACGCGGGACTCCTCAGGGGACGGGCGCCGGCTCGGCCGCGAGTTCCGTCAGGAACGACCGCAGTGACGCCGACGACGTGTAGTGGTGGCCGACCGCCCCGATCGCTTCCGCGCCGGTGGCGTTCTCGGCCCTGTTGTCCACGAACACCATCTGCTGCGGCTCGATTCCCAGACGCGCGCACGTGTCGCGGTAGATGGATGCGTCGGGCTTCAGGACGTGCTCCTCGGCGCTCACCACCACCGTCTCGAACAGCGAGCCCATCGGGGAGCGTCGGTACGGGTCACCGAAGTCGAAGCCGGCGTTCGACAGCAGCGCCACCCGGGTCCCCGCGTCGTGCAGCTCCTCGACGATCGCCAGGGTCTCCGGTTCGACCTCGAACCACCCGGTGAAGTCGACGGCCCAGAACCGGTGGATGTCCGTGATGCTCCAGTTCCGCCCGACGCGCTCGCCGATCGCCCGCCAGTACGCCACGACGGACAGGTCGCCGCGGTCGAGGTCGTGGCGGAGCTCCTGGTAGACGGGGAACAGCTCGTCGGCCGGCACCCCCGTCAGCTCGACGAGGGCATCGCGTGACGCGTGCGGCGTCCGGCTGATCACCTCGCCGTAGTCGAAGACCACCACGCGACCAGGCAGGAACAGGCTCATGCGCTCCACCGTAACGTGGGGCCGGTGAACGACTTCGTGCCCGTCCAGCCGTCCGATGCCGCCGCGTGGGTCACCGCGCCGACTGGGGAGTCCACCAAGTACCGCCGCGGGGTGCTCGGCATCGCGACCGGCTCCGACCAGTACCCGGGTGCCGCGGTGCTCGGGGTCGACGCCGCGGTGCACACCGGTGTCGGCATGGTCCGGTACGTCGGGCCGTCGCGGGCGTCGGACCACGTCCTGGCGCGTCGCCCCGAGTCCGTCGCCGGTGTCGGTCGGGTGCAGGCCTGGCTCGTCGGCTCAGGAATCTCGGCGTCGTCGCTCGGCGACCTGGACGACACGACCGCCTCGGGCTTCACGCACGCCTCGGACGACGGTGTCCCGGTCGTGGTCGACGCGGGCGCGATCCCGCTCGTCGACCTCGGCCCGCTCGCCGTCCTGACCCCGCACGCGGGCGAACTCGCGTCGTTGCTCGGCGTCTCCCGCGAGTCGATCGAGCAGGATCCCGCCGCCGCAGCGCTCCGTGCCGCCGAGCAGACCGGCAGCGTCGTGCTGCTCAAGGGCGAGCGCACGCACGTGGTCACGCCCGACGGGTCGGTCCGGTTGGTGGCGTCGTCGGCGACGCCGTGGCTCGCCGCCGCCGGTGCCGGGGACGTGCTCGGCGGGGTGCTCGGCGCGCTCGTGGCCGCGCGGCAGGGGTCCGTCGAGGCTGCGGGGTCGTCCCTGACGCCGTCGGACCTCGCGCACCTGGCCGCGTCGGCCGCGGTGGTGCACGGGCTCGCGGCGCGGCGGGCGTCCGGCGGCGGGCCGTTCCCGATGACCGGGCTCATCGCCGAGCTGCCCGGGGTCGTGCGGGACCTGGTCGTCGACGGCGACGCGCGCGGGTAGCGGTCGGTGCGCGTGCACCTTCCGACGATCCACGAGGTGATCGACGCGTGTTCTGTCGCAGGATGCGCACGCAATGGGTTCGTGCGCATGTTCCGACGAAACACCGCGGGTTCGACGGGTGGAAGGTCGCAACATGCGCACGCATGCGCGAGAGGGCGCGGCCTGGGACGCGAGCAGGGGACGGACGGGAGGCACGTGGCGGGGCCGCCACGGGCCTCCCGTCCGCCTGTCGCGCACGTCACGGGCGTGACGCGAGTTGCGGACGTCAGCTCGCGGGGGTCGCGTGCACCAGGAACTCGACCGTGCCGGAGTCGTCGACCTTCACGAAGCCGAGGCTCGGCGCCTGCACGCCGTAGTCCGAGAAGGTGACCGGGATCGAGCCGGAGATGTCGACGCCGTCGCCGTTCAGGCCGACCTGCAGGTCGGCGGTGACGTCCTTCGTGACGCCGTGCAGCGTGAGCTTGCCGGCAGCGGTGACCGTCGTCGTGTCCGAGCCGCTCGGGACCGCGTCGGCGATCGGCTCGGAGAGTTCGAACGTGGCCTCGGGGAAGGCGGCGGTGTCCATTGCGGAGTCGCGGAAGTAGGAGTCGCGCTGGTCGGAGTCGGTGGCGATGTCGGCGACCTGCACGGTGATCGTCGCCTTCGTGATGCTCGTGCCGTCGACGGTGGCGCTGCCGGAGACGCTGTCGGTGCGGCCGGTGACGGTGACGTCGGAGCCGTTCAGGACCTCGTGCAGGCGGTAGCCGGCCTCGGAGTCGCCGCCGACCGTCCACGCGCCGGACAGGTCGGAGTCGTCGAGGGTGGAGGCCTCGCGGCTGGCGGCCACGGACGGCGCCGCCGACGCCTTCGCGTTCTCGTTGCTCGTGTAGACGTTCGTCGCGACGATCGCCCCGATGACGCCGAGCACGACGACGGCGGCGATGACGGAGATCCAGATGACGGCCTTGCGGCGCCCGCGCGGGGTTTCGGTGGTCACGAGCAAGACGGTGACACGTCATGGTTGGGGGAGCCTGGGATTCCCAGCCGGTTCGGGTGTGCTCGCTGCCGGTTCGGGTGCGCTCGCTGCCGGTACGCTCGTTCGGTGCGCAGGACCGGGAACCCGTGGATCGAACGCGTCGGGTTCGTGTTGGCGTTCACCGCCGTGCACGCGGCGCTGTGGTGGCTGACCGCGATCTCGGCGAACCTTCCGCTCGGCGACGTCACCATCACCTACAGCCGGTGGATCGAGACCGGGCGGAGCGCGGACTTCTGGGTCGGGATCGACGGCGAGTGGGTCTACCCGATCCTGGCGATCGTGCCGATGGCCGCCGCAGCACTCGGTGGGATCGCGTCGATCGGCTCCGGGTGGCTGCTGCTGATGGTCCTGCTCGACGCCGTGGCGTGTTCGTTCCTGTGGCGGTTCCGGGCGCGCGGCGCGTTCGGCTCGCGTGCGGACGGCTCGTCGTCGCGTGGCGTGCGGGTCGTGTGGTGGTGGCTCGCCTTCCTGCTCGCACTCGGGCCGATCGCGCTCGGTCGCATCGACACCGTCGCGACGGTGTTCGCGCTGGTCGGGGTGGCCTTCGTCGCCTCGCGGCCGGCGGTCGCCTCGGCGCTGTTCACCGCCGGTGCGTGGACGAAGGTCTGGCCGGCCGCCCTCGTCGCCGTGCTGCTGCTCCTGCGCAAGGGGCACCGCCGCGGTGTGCTGGCTGGTGCCCTCGTGCTCAGCGCGCTCATCGTGCTCGTCGACGTGCTCTGGGGCGGAGCGCCGTACCTGCTGTCGTTCATCGGGGAGCAAACCGGCCGAGCGCTGCAGATCGAGTCGCCGCTCGCGACGCCGTTCATGTGGGCGGCAGCGTTCGAGGCTCCTGGTGCGGCCGTCTTCTACAACCAGCAGATCCTGACGTTCGAGGTCTCCGGTGCCGGCACGCACGCCGCTGCCGCGGTCTCGACGCCGCTGATGGCCCTCGTGGTCGTCGCCGGTGTCGTCCTCGCGCTGTGGGCCGCACGCCGCGGAGCCCGTCGGGCCGAGCTCGCGCCCGTGCTCGCGCTGCTGTTCGTCGCCGCGCTCATCGCCACCAACAAGGTCGGGTCGCCGCAGTACATCGGGTGGCTCGCCGTGCCGATCGTGTGGGGACTGGCGGCCGGGACGCCGAGTGTGCGCCGGTTCGTGCCGATCGCGATCGCCGCGCTCCCCACCGCCGTGCTGACGCAGCTGATCTACCCGGCCTACTACGACCAGGTGCTCACACTGCAGCCGTGGATGCTCGTGGTGCTGACGCTGCGGAACGTGCTCGAGGTGGCGATCCTGGCGTGGACCGTGGTCGAGCTGGTGCGGATGGGCCGGGGCGCGGGCAGGATGGACGCATGATCGTCGCCTTCTCCGTTGCTCCGTCCGGTGGTCCCTCCGAACAGGCGGACGGCTCCGTGCACGACGCCGTCGCCGCAGCCGTGCGGGTGGTCCGCGAGAGCGGCCTGCCGAACCGCACGTCGTCGATGTTCACCGAGCTCGAGGGGGAGTGGGACGAGGTCATGGACGTCGTCAAGCGTGCCACCGAGGCCGTCGGCGTCTACGGCACGCGGGTGTCGCTCGTGCTCAAGGCCGACATCCGACCGGGGCACACCGGCGAGATCGACGGCAAGCTCGAGCGGCTCGAGGCTGCGCTCGGCGAGTAGCGCTCAGCGGCCGGCGCTGTCGCTCGGCGCTCGCGTTCGGCGCTGTCGCTCGGCGCTCGCGCTCAGCGCTTGTCGCGCCGCCGTGCCCGGGTCCGACGGCGGGGGTCCGGCCCGAGCACCACGAACACCGTCAGCAGCGCGATGCCGGCGAGCACCGCGATGAGCACGATGACCATGCCCATCGGGTCGGTGGCGTCCTCGCAGTTCACGGGCGCGCCGGCGCGGCACGATGCGAGCACGGTGGTGGCGAGGGTCACGTGCTCATTGAACAACGAGGGCCCGCGCGACACGCCGACGCCCTCCCGCGGATGTCGGTGGTCGGGTGTCTCATGGCCCCTGTCGAGCCACATCCGGTGGCCCCGAGACGACGAGGAGCGCGTGATGACCCACGACGGCTGGTGCCCCGACTGCGACCTGCGAACGGTCGTCATCGACACGGACGAACAGGGCGAGAACGCCTGGGCCACGTGCGCCGAGTGCGGCTCCGGCTGGACGCACCGCGACGAGCTGCCCGATCTCGCACCCGCGTCGACGCGTCCCGCCCATACGGAGCGTCAGGCGGCCTGACCCGGTTCTCCTCGGGTACGACCGGGCCAGCCCGGTGCGACCCGTGCTGGCCGCGCACGGCGACTTCCGTTCGGCCTTTGGAGCGGTCTACACTGCTCGGACCGGATGGTCGTCGCCACCCGGACCGTCCCGTTCGCTGCTGAACCCGGACCGGCACCCCGCTCGGGCGTGGCCGCGTTGCCGATCGGCACGTGCGCCGCGACGACCGCGGGACGCCTCCGTCACCACCGTCGCCCAGGCGACACCGTCCAGCCGACACCCCGATCCGACGCCGCCCGTGCAGGACGTCGTCCGAGAACAGGCCCCATGTCACAGCTCACGCCTGCGCGTCGCACCGCCGCGCTCATCTCGCTCGCCCTCGGCGGCTTCGCCATCGGGTCGACCGAGTTCGTCGCGATGGGCCTGCTGCCGAACATCGCGCAGGCACTGCTGCCGCAGCAGTACGGCCTCGACCCGGACGCCGGCATCGCGCACGCGGGCTGGCTCGTCAGTGCCTACGCCCTCGGGGTCGTCGTCGGTGCTCCCACCATCGCGGCGATGTCGGCGAAGTTCCCGCGCAAGGGCCTGATCCTCGTGCTGCTCGTCGGGTTCGTCCTCGCGACGATCGCGAGTGCGCTGCTGCCGTCGTTCGGACTGGTGCTCGTCGCCCGGTTCGTGGCGGGTCTGCCGCACGGCGCCTACTTCGGCATCGCCTCGATCGTCGCGGGCGACATGATGGGCCCGGGCAAGCGCGGCAAGGGCATCGCGATGGTGCTGCTCGGCCTGTCCGTCGCGAACGTCGTCGGCGTCCCCGCGATCACCTGGGTCGGCCAGCTCGCCGGCTGGCGGATCGCCTACGGCGTCGTCGCCGCACTGTTCGCGCTCACGTTCCTCGCCGTCGCGGCCTTCGTGCCGAAGAGCGCCCGTGACGAGCACGCGACGATCGGCCGGGAGCTCCGCGCCTTCCGCGTGCCGCAGGTCTGGATCGTGATGGGCCTCGGCGCCGTCGGGTTCGGTGGGTTCTTCGCCGTCTACTCGTACATCTCGCCGCTCGTGCAGCACGTCACGGGCATGCCGGAGTCGTTCGTGCCGATCGTCCTGGTGGTCGTGGGCATCGGCATGGTCGTCGGCGGTGTGCTCGGCGGACACCTCGCCGACCACAGCGTGAAGCGCACGATCTACTTCGGCATGTTCTCGCTCATCGGCGCGCTGCTGCTCACGGTGCTGACCGCGCAGTGGCTCTGGGGCATGCTGATCGGCGCCTTCCTGCTCGGTGCGACCTCGTCGGCGATCCCGCCGGCGGTGCAGTCCCGCCTGATGGACGTCGCCGGCGACGCCCGGACGATCGCCGCGGCGCTCAACCACTCCGCGTTCAACATCGGCAACTCGCTCGGCGCAGCACTCGGCGGTGCGGTCATCGCTGCCGGCTTCGGGTTCGTCGCACCGGGCTGGCTCGGCATCGTCCTCGCGCTGCTCGGCGTCCTCGTCACGATGTTCAGCTACTCGGTCGAGCGTCGCACCACGCGCCGTGCGGCGCTGCGCTCCCCGTCGCCGAGCACCGGCCCGATCACCGCGCCGGTCCCCATCCACTGACCACGCGCGGGCGCCCCCAGCGCGGTTCGCGAAAGCGACAGTCTGCCGCGAACTGTTCGCCGCAGAGTGTCGCTTTCGTGGAACGGACCGCCGGCATCGGCGGCACCGTGTCGCTGCGGCGGGACAGACCGCAGGCCGGTCCCGATCCACTGATCGCGCGCGGTGGGCGCGCCCACGCACCGGACGGGAGGCCCGTGGCGACGCCGCCACGGGCCTCCCGTCCGATGTGGGTGCGGCAGACCGCCCATGGTGAGCAGAAATGGTCGGGTCCCGTGATGGGACCCGACCATTTGTGCTCACGAAGCGGGCAAGCGCCCATGTGCGCCGCGCTACAGGCCCAGCGGGCCGCCGTCCTGCACGATGATGCCGTCGGTGATCGCCCGCTTCCGGAGCGCCACCTTCGTGCCCACGTCGAAGCCTGCGACGCGGTACTTCTCGCGGATGCGCTTGAGGTAGCTCTTCGCGGTCTCCTCGGAGATGCCGAGCTGGTACGCGACACTCTTCACGGGCTCGCCACCGCCGTACAGGGCCATCACGCGACGCTCCTGGGCGCTGAGCTTCGGGACGCCACCGACGTCGCCGCTGTTGATGGCCAGGTCGAGCTCGGCGGAGACGTACTGCTCGCCGCGCTGGGCGGAGCGGATCGCCTCGACGATCATGTCGGCGTCCTCGCTCTTCACCAGGTAGCCGAGTGCGCCGGCCGCCAGGGCCTCGCGCACGACGTTCGGCTCCGAGTAGGTGCTCATCACGACGGTCTTCACACCGGCGGTCTTGAGCGTCGAGATCTTCAGCGACACCGGGATGGAGTCCTTGAGGTCCAGGTCGAGCAGCACCACGTCCACCGGGAACGCCGGGCTCGTCAGGAGCTCGGGCCAGGTCGTGACCGCGGCCACCAGCGTGATGTCGTCGGCGGCGCTCCGGATCCACTCCGTGAGCGCGCCGAGGAGCATCCTGTGGTCGTCGACGAGTGCGAGTCGGATGGGTTCCTCTGGAGTCGCCATGCGGGCGTCCTTTCTCGGGGGCAGTTCGTGCCCGATCCTAGGAGGGAGGGGCACGTGGCACGGGCAGGCTGTCCGGGTGTCCGGCAGCTACATCGACGGATGTCGGTCCACGACGCAGTGGGCGACGATGTGGAGCGCGCCGTCGCGGACGGTCTCGGTGTACGGGCCGATGCGTTGCAGGGCGCTCCAGGCGGTGGGGCCGAGGCGTCGGCGCTGGACGCCGCGGGACTCGATCACGACCGGCACGTCCATCCGCTCGTCGGTGACGGGGTGGCCGTCGGACCCGACCGGGCCGAGCGTGACCGCGACGACCGGCAGGCCGGGGGTGGCGGTGCGGCCGTCGCCGACCATCTGCCACAGGGCCTGCAGCAGTCCGTCGCGCTGGGCGGGGGTGAGGTGTCCGGCCAGGGCGCCCGGGTCGGCGACGCTCACCGAACGGCCGAGGTGGTCGGACTCCGTGATCGCGTGGTACAGCCAGGTCTCGCGCCGTCCCTCGATGAGGTGCAGGCGGAGCTCGGTCGCGAGCGAGGCGGCGACGGAGCTCGAGGCGTCCGACAGCGGCAGGGGATCGGTGCCGTTCGCGACGGCGTCGAGCAGCTTCTCGGCGGCCAGGTCGAGTCGGGCGAGCTCGTCCGAGGCGAGCATGCCGACGGCGAACTGCGGCGCTTGCACGTTGCTCTGCACGAGCACCCGGTCGAGCTCCCTCTGCACGAGCTGCCGGAACCGCTGCACGACGTACAGGGCGATCGACGGCGGCACGACGACCAGGGCCAGCAGGGACACGATGCCCGGCAGCGTGTCGTTGGTGATCGGGGTCGAGGCGACGCTCATGCCGACGAACGCCAGGCCGAGGACCGCGATGGCGGCGGCGACCTCGCGGGCGGGTCGGAGCGTGGCGATCGGCAGGAGCGCGAAGCCCGCGGCGATCGACGCCGATGCCGTGTGGGCGATGTCGTGCTCGGGCCAGATGCCGATGAAGTCCAGGGTCACGACGCACGCCAGCACGACGCAGATCAGCACGAAGGCCAGCCCGGTCAACCGCTCGCCGTAGGTCAGCACGCTCAGACCGACACCGACCGCGGCGACGATGTAGAGCATCCAGGCGGCTGCGGGCAACCACGGGTCGGAGAAGTCGGACCAGCGGACCAGGAAGTACACGATGCCGGAGACGGCCTCGATGGCGGTGAGCACCGCGGCGCCGAGGCCGAGGTACCCGGCTCCGAGTGAGGCGCCGGGCTTGGCGGCCTGGCGGAGCGACCGTGCACCGGTCGAGGTCGAGGGGAGCCCGCGGGCCTGCCGACGCTCGCTGGTGCGGTAGCGCTCGCGCGCCTCGCGGCGGGTGCGGGGCGGCTGCTGCCCGGTCGACTCGCCGGGCAGGCCTCGGCTGATGGTGTCCTCGGGGACCCGGGTCATCGAGGTGCCTCCAGGACGACGGTGGTGCCGGAGCCCGGCGCGGAGAAGAGCTTGGCGTCGCCGCCGACCTCGCGCAGGCGGCTCACGACACTCTCCTTGAAGCCGAGTCGCTCGGCGCTCACGGTGGTCAGGTCGAACCCGACGCCGGAGTCCGTGACCATGGCGCGCACCATGTCGTTGTCGTGGACGATCGTGACGTGCGCCTCGCCGACGCCGGCGTGCCGGCGGACGTTCTCGAGGCACTCGCCGAGTGCGAGCAGGAAGGCGTCGAGCACGTGCGAGGGCAGCAGCACCTGGCCGGTGCCGTGCCAGCTGACCTCGAGGCCCATCCGCCCGAAGCGCTGCTTCACCGACTCGAGGGTCTGGCCGAGCGGCGACTCCTCTTCGCGGGTGAGCGAGTAGTCGCCGGACTGCGACGGCTGCGGGGTCGCGCCGAGTCGCAGGTGGCGCAGGAGTCTGGCGTCCTCGGCGGCCTGCTCGCGCATGGCCTGCTCGGAGACCCCGACGCCGGAGTGGGCGAGGAGCGTGAGCGTCGCGAGGACCGTGTCGTGCAGCAGCCGCGCCCCCTGCCGCCGCTGGGCCTCGGTCTCGCTGGCCTGGCGTTCGGCGCGGTGCGCGGTGCCGATGCTGTAGATCCGTCGGGCGACGCGGGGGATGCTGCGCGAGATCCAGACGGACACGACCGCGATGAGCACCCAGCCGAGCAGGGCGCCGCTGACGGGCGTCGACAGGAGCCCGCCGGTGGCCCACACCATCACGACGACGACGATCGCGCCGGTGCCGATCGTGAGTCCGAGGCCGAACGGCTGGCCGCGCTGCGCCATCAGCGGGGCGGACAGCGAGCCGCCCGCGAGCGGCATGACGGCGCTGGCGACGAGCGGGCGGACCGACTCGTCCACGCCGGAGAACAGCAGCGCGAGCGAGGCGAGGCCCGTGACGAGGATCGCGGCGGTCCACCACACGGTGCCACTGCGCCCGAAGAACACGAACGCGGCGACCATCGCGGCGATGCACAGCAGGGCGCCCACGAGCGGCAGGGCGGAGACCGCGGCGGCGGAGACCACGCCGACGACGCTGATGAGCGCGCAGACGATGCCCACGACACGGGTCGTCGCCCGCAGCAAGCGGTCGCGTTCCTGTGCGATGAATTCCATCGATGTCCTGGTTGGTGACGAGCTGGTGTGACGGGTCGTGCGGGAAACCGAGCCTCGTTCAGTCCGGGCTCGCAGCCATCCAACCACGGGCGACACCCGTTGGGGGGTGTTCGGCGCGCCGTGCCGCGCGTGCCGCCGCCCCGGTGCGTGCCGCCACGGGTGCCGCGCGTGCCGCCGCCGTCGCCGCGCGTGCCGCCGCCGCCCCGCCGCGTGTGCCCCGCCCCGCCGCGCGCCGTGTCGCGTTCAGCCGTCGAGCAACCGCCGCAGGTGCGCGCCGACCTGCTCGTGCTCGATGAGGAACCCGTCGTGCCCGAACTCGCTCTCGATCACCGCGGCCGTGTCACCGTCGAGCGTGTCCGGCACCCCGGCGGCGATCCGGTGCTGGTCCTCGATCGGGAACAGCCGGTCGCTCGAGATCCCCACGACAAGCGTGCGGGCCGTCACGAGTTCGAGCGCGGCAGCGACACCGCCCCGCCCGGCCCCGACGTCGTGGGAGTCCATCGCGTGCGTGAGCGTGATGTACGACGACGCGTCGAAGCGCCGGGTGAACTTGTTGCCGTGGAAGTCGAGGTAGCTCTCCACCGAGAACCGGCCGTCGTCGCCGAGCGGGGACACGTCGCTCTGCCACGACCGGGCGAACCGGCCGTTCAGCTCGTCCGACGCCCGGTAGGTCATCAACGCCATCCGCCGTGCAAGCGCCAGCCCGCGGTGCGGGCCCTCGCCAGCGTCGGCCTCGTAGTAGTCACCGCCCGCGAACGCCGGGTCCATCTGGATCGCCGAGCGCTGCAGGGAGTTCGCCGCGATCTGGTCCGCCGTCGTCTGCGCCGTCGAGGCCAGCACCGCCAGCCGCTGGACGCGTGCGGGGTGTGACACCGCGAACTCGAGCGCGTGCATCCCGCCCATCGACCCGCCGACGACGGCCGCGAACACGTCGATGCCGAGCCGGTCGGCGAGCTGGCGCTGCACCTCGACCTGGTCGTGCACGGTGACGAACGGGAACCGCGAGCCCCACTCGACCCCGGTGGGTGCCACCGACGACGGCCCGGTCGTGCCCTGGCAGCCGCCGAGCATGTTGGGCGCGATCACGAACCAGCGGTCGGTGTCGATCGCCAGGCCGGGTCCGACGACGTCGCCCCACCAGCCGGCGGTGCGGTGGCCCGGACCGGGTGCGCCCGCGACGTGCGAGTCGCCGGTCAGCGCGTGGAAGAGCAGGACGGCGTTGTCGCGCGCCGCGTTGAGCGTGCCCCACGACTCGTACGCCACCCGCACGGCCGGCAGCCGCCCGCCGCGCACCCACTGCTCGCCGAGGGATGCGAAGTGGCGCGCACCCGGGTGGTCGCCGGGGCGCCAGGCGCCGGTGACCGGCGGCTTGCCGATGGTGCCGAGTTCGGCGCCGGGCACCAGGGTGGACGGCACGGAGTCCTCGGGGGTCGTCTGCCAGTCCATGGTGCGTCCAGTCTGCCGGGAGGCGCGGGTCGCCGCCGCCGTGTTACGTCACGCCCGCCCCGCGACCGGGTCCCGGGCCGCGCTCGCGTCGTCCTGGTCCGGGCGTCTGCGGGTGGGTGCGCGGGCGGGTACGACAACGTCGACGTCGTACGACGTCGAGGAAGTCGCACCGCCGCGTCGGCAACTGTTGCACGGGCGGGGAGACGACAAGGTCGACGTCGTGCGACGTCGACCTTGTCGTTCCGAGTCGGTGCTCGGGCGAACGCTAGGCGCGCTGCCCCTCCTGCGAGACCGCACGGGCCGCGGCGAGCCCGGCCTCGAGGTCGGCCTTCAGGTCCTCGATGTTCTCGATGCCGACGGACAGGCGCACCAGGCCCGGCGTCACCCCGGTGGTGAGCTGCTGCTCGGGCGTGAGCTGCGAGTGCGTGGTGGACGCCGGGTGGATCACGAGCGAGCGCACGTCGCCGATGTTCGCCAGGTGCGAGAACAGCTGCAGGTTGTCGACGAACGCCTTGCCCGCGGGCACCCCGCCCTTGAGTTCGAACGAGAGCACGGCGCCGACCCCCTTCGGCGCGTACCGGTTCGCCGCGGCGTACCAGGGCGACGTCGGCAGGCCGGCGTAGGCGACGGTCGCGACGTCCGGGTGCTGGTCGAGCCACTCCGCGATCTCCTGCGCGTTCGACACGTGGCGCTCGATGCGGAGCGACAGCGTCTCGATGCCCTGCAGCAGTGCGAACGCGGTGTCCGCCGAGTTCGACGCCCCGAGGTCGCGGAGCAGCTGCACGCGGGCCTTCACGATGTAGGCGAGCTCGTTGCCGACGGCCTCGGCGAAGACCGCGCCGTGGTACGACGGGTCGGGCGTGTTGAACTCCGGGAACTTGTCCGGGTGCTGCGACCAGGCGAACTTCCCGCCGTCGACGATGATGCCGCCGATGACGGTGCCGTGGCCGCCGAGGAACTTCGTCGCCGAGTGCACGACGATGTCGGCCCCGTGCTCGAACGGACGGATCAGGTACGGCGTCGCGATCGTGTTGTCGACGATCAGCGGGACGCCGGACTCGTGCGCGACGTCGCTGACGCCGGTGATGTCGAGGACGTTGATCCGCGGGTTGCCGATGGTCTCGGCGAAGAAGAGCTTCGTGTTCGGGCGGACGGCGCGGCGCCACTCCTCGAGGTCGTCCTGGTCCTCGACGAACGTGGTCTCGATCCCGAGCTTCGCCAGCGTGTACTTGAACAGGTTGTACGTGCCGCCGTAGATCGACGACGACGACACGATGTGGTCGCCCGCACCCGCGATGTTCAGCACGGCGTACGTCTCCGCCGCCTGGCCGGACGCCACGAGGAGTGCACCGCTGCCGCCCTCGAGTGCCGCGATGCGCTGCTCCACGACGTCGTTCGTCGGGTTCATGATGCGGGAGTAGATGTTGCCCGGCTTGGCGAGGGCGAACAGGTCGCGGGCCTCGTCCGAGTTCGCGAAGACGTACGAGGTCGTCTTGTAGATCGGGGTGGCGCGGGCGCCCGTGGTCGGGTCCGGCTGTGCGCCGGCGTGGACCTGCGTGGTCTCGAACCGCCACTGCGCGGCGTCGTGCTCGGTCATCTTGGTGCTCCTGTCCGGTGCGGCTGGTCGTCGGGTCGCCTTGCGCTCGGCCTGGAGGCGCGGCGCGTCTGTGCGTCGGGTGTCACGGTACGCAGGTGGCCGGGCCCGCACCACCGCACCCGCCTCGGGACGTAACGCACCCGCCGGGCCCGCCCCGCGCCTCCCGGCCGGGATGGTGCCAGGTGCTGACGGCGGCGACCACGCGGATCGGTCGCGGCCTGCCGCGACGTCGCGCGCTGCCGACTGAGCGCAGCGAAGACGACTGCTTGCGCGGAAATGTCACTTGTCGCGACGGAACAGCCAGCCGACGTTCGGTTCGAGCAGCCAGCGCATCCCGCGCCGCACGAAGGGCTGCGCCAGGAAGAGGCTGACCGCGCAGGCGATCGCGACCATCAGGAGCACGAACGGCCACGCGGAGTGCGGACCGGCGAGCACGCCGGACTCGCGGATCGGGTAGAGCACGAACGTGTGCAGCAGGTAGACGTACATCGTCGCCGCACCGAACTGCGTGAGCCAGATGTTCCGGCGGGGGATGAGCACCAGGAACGACGCGGTGAGCAGCGTCGCGAGCAGCATCAGCCCGAACCGGACGGCACCCGCCCACCAGGCGTCCTCGCCGAGACCCGAGTACGAGTCGTCGTAGAAGAACCAGTGGTGCAGGTCGAACTCCTTGAACTGCGGGATCCACACCGCGCACGACACGGCCCACGCGGCGAACACCACGCCGGCGGCGACGCGCACCCGGACCACGGTGCGGCGCGACGCCTCGTACCAGCGGTCGAAGAGCCCCCACTGCTTGACCTGCCACCCGAGCAGGAAGAACGGCAGCAGGCTGATCGCACGGGACAACGAGAGCGTGGAGTCGACGTTGTCGAAGTAGCCGACGCCGATGCTGAACACGACGGCCCAGAACAACGGCCACCGCAGCTGCGCCAGGTACGGCAGGATCAGCTTGAAGATGCCGAGGGCCAGCAGGAACCACAGGGTCCAGGTCGGCTGCGTCGGGTTGAAGTCCTTGCCGCCCTCGACGATGCCCTGCACCACCGTCCAGATCGTCTGCATGATGATGTACGGCACGACGATGTCGGTGATCGTCCGGCGCATGCGCTTCGCCGTCGGGGTGTCGGCCGACGAGAAGTAGCCGCTGATCACACCGAACGCGGGCATGTGGAACGCGTAGATGAACGTGTAGAGCGCCAGGGCGTGCTCGCTCGCCGTCGTCTGGCGCTGGATCGCGTGGCCGATCACCACGAGGGTCACCGCGACGAACCGCGCGGTGTCCCACATCGGGATACGGCGCGGTGCCCGGCCGGGTTCGAGCTGCGTCGCCGGGGCCGAGGGTGCGGGAGGGGCGGCATCCGTCGTCATCGTCGGTCACGTTACCGGATCGTGACCTGCTCGGCTCGGTACGGTGGGGACCCGGGGCGAGCAGTCGCCCCGACAGCGGAGCGAACCATCGTCCCGACACCGGGGCGATCCGTTGCCCCGACACCGACGCAGGAGGCAGATCACATGGCAGCACGGCGCGCAGTCGTCACCGGAGCGAGCTCGGGCATCGGAGCGGCCACCGTCCGACTGTTCCGCTCGCGGGGCTGGGACGTGCTCGCCGTCGCCCGCCGGCAGTCGAAGCTCGAGGCGCTCGCCGCGGAGACCGGGGCCGAGGTCCTGGTGGCGGACATCACGAGTGCTGCCGACGTCGAGGCGCTCGCCGCCCGCGTCGCCGAGCTCGGCGGCGCCGATGTCCTCGTCAACAACGCCGGCGGCGCGTTCGGCTCGGCCAGCGTCGAGGAGTCCGACGTCGACGACTGGCGGGCCATGTTCGAGGTGAACGTGATCGGCACGAAGCGCGTCGTCGCCGCGCTGCTGCCGCACCTGCGGGACCGTGCGCGCGACACCGGGGGAGCGGACATCGTCACGGTGACGAGCACCGCCGGGTTCGTGGCGTACGAGAACGGCGGCGGCTACAACGCCGCGAAGTTCGCCGAGCACGCCCTGGTCGGCGCGCTCCGGCTCGAGCTGAACGGCGAACCGATCCGCGTCGTCGAGATCGCCCCCGGCCTGGTGAAGACCGACGAGTTCGCGCTCACCCGCTTCCGAGGCGACGAGCAGAAGGCCGCTGCGGTCTACGACGACGTGCCGGACCCGCTCGTGGCCGACGACGTCGCCGAGGCGATCGTGCACGCGGTGGAACTGCCGCCGCACGTGAACCTCGACCTCGTCACGATCCGGCCGGTCGCGCAGTCGGCGCAGCACAAGCTCGCGCGCGGGACGCTCGCGCCGCGCTGATCGCGTTCGCAGCGCCCGGGCGGTGGCCACGGGTCGCGGGCGCGGGGTCCCTGCCGGTACCGTGGACGGATGCCGATCAGCAGCGAACCCGAGCCCACGGCCCCGGCTCAGTCGACCGTGACCGTGACGAGCGGGCCCGAGGTGCTCGGATGGCTGGAGTTCGGTGACGCCGCACGCCTGCTCGCGAAGGACGTGCTGTCCTCCGGCTTCGAGCCCGAGGTCGTCGTCGCCGTCGCCCGCGGCGGGCTGATCATCGCCGGTGCCGTGGCCTACGCGCTCGGCACCAAGGAGTGCGGCTCGATCAACGTCGAGTTCTACACCGACGTCGAGCAGCGCCTGGACGAGCCCGTTGTGCTCGCACCCGCGCTCGACGCCCCGAGCCTCGCCGGCAAGCGCGTGCTCGTCGTCGACGACGTGTCGGACTCCGGTCGGACCCTGCGCCTGGTGGTCGACATCATCCGGAACGCCGGTGCCGACGTCCGCAGCGCCTGCCTGTACTCGAAGCCCGGCACCGTCCTCGAGCCCGACCACGTGTGGCGCCGGGTCGACGGCTGGATCACGTTCCCGTGGAGCGCCCTCGCACCGGTGACGGCCGAGTCGTGAGCATCCACCTCGTCGGCGGCGGACTCTTCGCCGCCTCGGACGCCGCAGCGCCCTTCCTCGCCGAGGCCACCGCACGCTCGGCCGCCGTCGGCCGGACGGTCCCGCGCATCGCCCTGCTCTCGGTCGCCGGCCCGGACGGCGGCAGTCCGTCGTCGACCGCCGACATCGCCGAGGTGCTCGGCGGTGCCCGCGTGGCCGAGGTCATCGTCACCGAGGTCGCGGCCGGCCAGGTGTTCGACACGACCGTCCTGAGCGACGTCGACGCGCTCGTCGTCGGTGGCGGCGTCACCCCCGACTACCTGGGCGCGATCGCCCCACTCGTCGACCAGCTTCGGCTGCTCGTCGCCGACGGCCTGCCCTACCTGGGCTACTCGGCCGGTGCGATGATCGCCGCCGACCGCGCGCTCGTGGGCGGCTGGCGCATCGGCGGCGTCGAGATCTGCCCCGAGGCAGCCTCTGAAGGACTCGACGAGGTCGAACTCCGCGAAGGGCTCGGCCTGGTCGACCTGACCATCGACGTCCACGCGGTGCAGGCCGGCACCCTCGCCCGCCTGATCGCGAGCGCCGAGGCCGAGTTCGTCACCGCCGGCCTGGCGATCGACGAGGACACCGCCCTCGTCGTCGGCGAGGGCGCGCTCGAGGTCCGGGGCACCGGCAGCGTCTGGCGGGTCATGGCCGGCGAGGAGTCGGTGGCCGTCGCCACGATGGGCGCGTAGCCGTCGTGGAACCACGACCGCTCGCCGACCTGGTCGACCCGGGCTGGGCGTCGGCGCTCGCTCCGGTGGAGGCCGACGTGCACCGCATGGGTGCCTGGCTCCGTGACGAGACAGCGGCCGGCCGCACCTACCTGCCGGCCGGCGCCGACGTGCTCCGGGCCTTCACCACGCCGTTCGACGCCGTGAAGGTGCTCGTGGTGGGGCAGGACCCCTACCCGACGCCGGGCAACCCGATCGGGCTGTCGTTCGCCGTCGACCCGGCAGTTCGTCCGGTGCCGCGCAGCCTGGCGAACATCTACAAGGAGCTCAGCGCCGACGTCGGCGTGACCCCGCCGGCGCACGGTGACCTGCGTGCGTGGTCGGACCAGGGCGTGCTGCTGCTCAACCGTGTGCTCACGGTCCGTGCGGGCGACGCCGGTAGTCACCGCGGCAAGGGCTGGGAAGCCGTCACCGACCAGGCCGTCCGCGCACTCGTCGCCCGGGGGACCCCGCTCGTCGCCGTGCTGTGGGGCGCGCAGGCCGCGTCCGTCCGGCCGCTGCTCGGCGACACCCCGGTGGTGGCGTCGGCGCACCCGAGCCCGTTGAGTGCGTCGCGGGGCTTCTTCGGCAGCCGGCCGTTCTCGCAGGTCAACGCGCTGCTGCAGGAACAGGGCGCGGCACCGGTCGACTGGTCGCTGCCCGCTCAGTAGGCTCGACACGTGCTCGAGGAGGAATACCAGCGACGGCGGGTCCTGCCGCGACACCTGCGTGCCCGGCCGGCGAGCGAGACCGCGTTCGAGTACCGGATCCGTGCCGCCGAGGCGAGCGACCTGCCCGACGTCCGTGAGATCCACACGCACTACGTCCGCAACTCGTCGGTGACCTTCGACCCGTCGGCGTTCACCTTTGCCCGGTGGAAGCAGCGCTACGACGACATCCGGAAGCGCAAGCTGCCCTTCCTGGTGGCCGAGAACCCCGCCGGGCAGATCCTCGGCTACGCGCTAGTGGACGCCTGGAACCCGCGCGACCGGTCGAACCGGGTGGTCGAGGACTCGATCTACCTCGGAGCGGCCTCCGGGGGCAAGGGGTTGGGCCGTGCGCTCATGGAGGCCTTGCTCGACGAGTGCCGGTCCGCCGGGGTCCGCGAGGTCGTCGCGGTCATCGCCGACCGGCAGGCCGAGGCCTCGATCCGCCTGCACGAGCGGCTCGGCTTCGAGGAGGTCGGCCGGATGGGCAAGGTCGGCTACAAGTACGACCGGTGGCTCGGCACGGTGACGATGCGCCTGCGGTTGCGCGGTCCCCGCCTCTTCGCGCGCAAGTAGTCGGTCCGTCGTCCGTCGTCGGTCGGTCGCGTCTCGTCTCGGGCCGCGCCGAGGTTCCGAAATCTGCGCATCTCGGCGTGCGATCGCGCGCGTTGTGGAACCTCGACGACCAGCGCACGGCGCGTTGTGGAACCTCGGCGGTCAGCGCACGGCGTGCCGGCCCGCCCCCGCACCCCGCACACCCCGTCAGTCGCGCGGGGCCTCCGCGATGAACTCGTCGCGCGTGACGCCGACGAGCGCCGTCGTCGCGGCCGCCGCGGCGGCCCCGTCACCCGCGACGAGCGCGTGCCCGACGGCCTCGTGGCGGAGTGCTGCCTCGCGCGTCCATCGCGTGATGGTGTCGCGCGACTCCGACGTGCGGGTGCGCAGCAGCGCCTCGACGGTGCCGGCGAAGTGCGCGAAGACGGCGTTGCCGGAGCCGGTGAGCAGGGCGCGGTGGAAGCGGACGTCGGCCTCGAGGTACGCGCGGCTGTCCTCGCGCGCGCAGGCGGCGAGCATGTCCTGCGCGGCGTCGAGGACTGCGGACGCCCCGGAGCCGCCGGCGGTGAGCGACGCTGCGACGGGTTCGACGCCGAGCCGTAGTTCGAGGAGTTCCCGCTGCTGCACGAAGTAGGCGGGCGAGGCGCCACGCCACCGGATGACCGTCGGGGCGAGCAGTTCCCACGACCCGATGCCGAGCACCTGCGTGCCGACGCGCTGCCGGGGTTCGACGAGTCCGAGCGACTGCAGGACGCGGAGCGCCTCGCGCACGACCGACCGGGACACGCCGAACTCGTCCGCCACGAGCTCGGGGCGGACCACCGTGCCGGGGTCGAGCGCACCGTCGACGATGCGCTGCCCGAGGGTGTCGAGCACGTGGGCGTGGAGTCCGCGGGCTGGGGGCATCGTTCCTCCGTGCAGTACGGGTCGCGCGGTCGGCGTGACGTCGGTCCCATCGAAACGACAGACTGCGTCCGAGGGCGGATGGCGCGCGGCGGATCGTCGTATAGTCTGATTAATCAGATTATTGAGGGTCGGTGCGTGCAGCGCCAGCCGCCCCTCGACACGAAGGCGACGGAGCCGCGCGGCAGCGGCTCCAGGAAGGGGCACCGATGCCTCACGCTCCAGTCCACCTGCTCGCCCACCCCGTGGGCGCGGTCCTCGCGGCCGAGGGCGGCGGCACCGAGACCGTCGACCCGTCCGGGCCGATCCCGCAGCTGATCATCGCGGCCCTGGTCGGCATCGTCGTGATCATCGCGCTCATCACCTGGCTCAAGGTGCACCCGTTCATCGCGCTCGTGATCGGTGCCCTGGGCGTCGGCATCGGTGCGGGGCTCGCACCGGACAAGGCCGTCGTGAGCTTCGGCAACGGCTTCGGTGCGACGATGACGAGCGTCGGCATTCTGGTCGGGCTCGGGTCGATGTTCGGCAAGATGCTCGTCGACTCCGGCGCCGCCGACCGCGTGGTCGACACCCTGGTGCGCAGGTCGTCGAAGGCCGCGCTGCCGTGGACGATGGCCCTGATCGGTGCGCTGATCGGCCTGCCGATGTTCTTCGAGGTCGGCCTCGTGCTCCTCATCCCGATCATCGTGCTCGTCGCGAAGCGCAGCTCCGTGCCGATCATGAAGATCGCCGTGCCCGCCCTGGTCGGCCTGTCGACGATGCACGCGTTCGTCCCGCCGCACCCCGGCCCGCTCGTCGCGATCTCGACCGTCGGCGCGAACCTCGGCACCACGCTCGCCTTCGGCATCGTGCTGGCGATCCCGGTCATAATCCTGGCCGGGCCGGTGTTCGCCCAGTTCGCGGCCCGCTGGGTCGACATCCCCGCCCCCGACATGTTCGGGTCGCGTGGGTCGGACGCCGGCTCGGCGTCCGGTCCGCAGGACCCCGCCTCGGGCGGACGGGAGGCCCGGCGCGGCCCCGCCACGCAGGACACCGCGTCCCTTCCCAACGGTAAGAGCGACTTCACGCGCGTCATCAGCGAGCCCCGCAGCCCGTCGTTCACCGTCGCGCTCATCGGCATCCTGCTGCCCGTCGTCCTCATGCTCGCCCAGGCCGTCCGCGAGGCCACGATGCCCGACGCGGCCGGCTCGTGGGTGAGCCTGCTCGACTTCCTCGGGTCGCCGATGATCGCGATCGGCATCGCGGCGATCTACGCGATGGTCTTCTTCGCGATCGGCGGCGGCATGGACCGGTCCGCCGTGGCGAAGTCGCTCGAGAGCGCGCTGCCCCCGGTCGCCGGGGTGCTGCTCATCGTCGGTGCCGGCGGTGGGTTCAAGCAGGTGCTCATCGACACGGGCATCGGCGGCGTGATCGCCGACGCCGTGAAGGACTCCGGCGTCTCGGTGCTCCTCGTCGCCTGGGTCGTGTCGGCCCTGGTGCGCGTCGCCACCGGTTCCGCCACGGTCGCCACCGTCACCGCGGCGGGCATCATGGCCCCGATCGCCGCCGACCTGTCCACGCCGATGACCTCGCTGCTCGTGCTGGCGATCGGTGCGGGCTCGGTGTTCCTGTCGCACGTCAACGACGCCGGGTTCTGGCTCGTCAAGGGCTACCTCAACACCACCGTGGGACAGACCTTCAAGACGTGGACGGTGCTCGAGTGCCTCATCTCGGTGCTCGGTCTGCTCGGGGTGCTGCTGGCCGGGGTCTTCATCCGATGAGCGGCGACTCCGCTCTGGATGCGCGTGTCCTGGTCGTCATGGGGGTCTCCGGTTCCGGCAAGTCAACCGTCGCCGCGATGGTCGCCGAGCAGCTCGGGTGGGACTTCGCCGAGGGCGACGCCATGCACCCGCAGGCCAACGTCGACAAGATGCATGCCGGTACGCCACTGACGGACGAGGACCGCTGGCCGTGGCTCGACGTCGTCGCCGGCTGGATCCGCGGGCACCTCGACGCCGGCACCCACGGTGTCGTGACCTGCTCGGCGCTGAAGCGGTCGTACCGGGACGTGCTGCGGGCGCCCGGCGTGGTGTTCGTGCACGTGGCCGGTGACGGCGCGTTGATCGAGCAGCGCATGTCGCAGCGGTCGGGCCACTTCATGCCGACGTCGCTGCTGCAGTCCCAGCTCGCGACGCTCGAGCCGCCGCAGGACGACGAGGCGCACCTGACGATCGCGGCCGACCGCACTCCGGAGGAGGAGAGCGCCGAGGTCGTCGAGCGGCTCGGGCTCGGCGGCGGCCGCTAGCTGAACCGGATCGGGGTGCCGACGGGCAGGGCGGCGAGGGTGCGGGTCATCTCCGCCGAGATCCGCACGCACCCGTGCGAACTGCCGGTCGGGTCGGGGTAGTAGTGCAGCGCCGTCAGTGCCGCGTTGCCGCCGTACGACGGGATCCGCGACGAGTGCGCCCCGGTCAGGATGATCGGGTTGCCCTGCGTGTAGGTCACGCGGGTGTCCACGTACGCCGCTTCGACGTAGGTGGCGGTGTCGGACGGCGTGGGGTCCTCGGGGGTGCCGAGCCGGGCCGCCTCGGTCGCGGTGACCTGGCCGCTCCGGGTGACGACGGAGACCGTGCTCCGGGCGACGTCGACGCGGATCATCCGGTCGGTGTCGGCGACCGTGAAGTCGGCGGCCCGTGCCCAGGCGAACGTGGCGCTCGGCGCCTCCGGGTCGCCGCCGACGCCCGGGGTGCGGTTCCGGGCCGGGGTCGAGACGAGGAGCATGCCGCCGTCGACGCCGGGCGACCGGCCCCAGACAGCGGTGGCGGCGGGCAGGTCGATCGTCGACACCAGGTGCGACAGCGTGGCCACCGGGCGGGCGCGGCTGGACGGGCTGGCGTACAGGGCCACGAGGTCGTGCCGCGGGGTGGCGATCTGCCAGGTGTCCGCGGGGCGGACGTCCCCGCCGTCGAGCAGTTCGGGGACGACGCCGTCGTGGAACGCCGACGGCAGGGCGGCGAGGGTGGCGGCCGACGGCGCTCGGGGGACGGCCGCGAGCGTCGGGGTGGGGGTCGGCGTCGGCGTCGCGGTCGGGGTGGCCCGTGCGACGTGGGTCGGGTCGGTGTCCGGACGGTCGGCTGTCACCCCGACGACGACGGCGGCCGCGACGGCGAGCGCCGCTGCACCCCCGACCACGGCGATCCAGCCCCTGCGTCGCATCGGCATCCCCCTGTGCTCCTGGTCCAGCGTGCGCTCGTCGTCTGGGTGTGTGCTCCTGGTGTCGTCAGCGTTCGGTGACCCGGCCGGCGTCGACGTGCCACTGCCGGTCGAGGCGGACGGTCTCCAGCATGCGCCGGTCGTGCGTGACGAGCAGCAGGGTGCCGTCGTACGACTCCAGCGCCTGTTCGAGCTGCTCGATGGCCACCAGGTCGAGGTGGTTCGTCGGTTCGTCGAGCACGAGCACGTTCACCCCGCGGGCCTGCAGCAGCGCCAGTCCGGCGCGGGTCCGTTCGCCGGGGGAGAGCGCCGACGCGGGCCGTCCGACGTGGTCGGCCTTCAACCCGAACTTCGCGAGCAGCGTCCGGACGTCGGCGGTGGTGTACTCGGGCACGATCGCCTCGAACGCCGCGGCGAGCGACTGGTCGCCGGTGAAGGCCGCACGGGCCTGGTCGACCTCGCCGACGGCGACGCTCGACCCGAGCGAGGCGGTGCCGGTCGTCGGCGCCTGCTTGCCGAGCAGTGCCCGGAGCAATGTGGACTTGCCGGCGCCGTTCGGGCCGGTGATGCCGATGCGGTCGCCGCCGTCGACCTGCAACGACACCGGGCCGAGCGTGAAGTCGCCCTGCGTGAAGGTGGCGTCGGACAGGGTGGCCACGACGGCCGAGGACCGGGGAGCGCTGCCGATCGTGAACTCGAGCTGCCACTCCTTGCGGGGCTCCTCGACCTCGTCGAGTCGCGCGATGCGGGACTCCATCTGGCGGACCTTCTGCGCCTGCTTCTCGCTCGACTCCGAGGCGGCCTTGCGCCGGATCTTGTCGTTGTCCGGGGCCTTCTTCATGGCGTTGCGCACGCCCTGGCTCGACCACTCGCGCTGTGTGCGGGCACGGGAGACCAGGTCGGCCTTGGTGGAGGCGTAGTCCTCGTACGCGTCGCGCTTGTGCTGCCGGGCGATCTCGCGCTCCTCGAGGAACGAGTCGTAGCCGCCGCCGAACAGCCGGTTGGACGACTGCGCCAGGTCGAGCTCGAGCACGCTCGTCACCGACCGTGCCAGGAACTCCCGGTCGTGGCTGACGAGCACGACCCCGCCGCGCAGGCCCCGGACGAACCCCTCGAGCCGGTCCAGACCGTCGAGGTCGAGGTCGTTGGTGGGCTCGTCGAGCAGGACGATGTCGAACCGCGACAGCAGCAGCGCCGCCAGCCCGACCCGAGCGGCCTGCCCACCGGACAGCGCGGTCATGAGCGAGTCCGGCCCGACGCCGTCGTCATCGGTTCCGGTCTCGAGGCCGAGGTCGGCCAGGACGGCGGGGATCCTGTCCTCCAGATCAGCGGCGCCCGCGGCGAGCCAGCGGTCGAGCGCCGTCGAGTAGCGGTCCGCGGCAGCGTCGCCGGCGTCCGGGTCGCCGAGCGCGGCAGCCGCGGCGTCCATGGCCTCGGTCGCCTCGGCCGAGCCGGTCCGTCGGGCGATGTACGCGGCGACGGTCTCGCCCGCGATCCGCTCGTGTTCCTGGGGGAGCCAGCCGACGAACGCGTCGGTCGGTGCGAGCGACACCGTGCCCGCCAGGGGCTCGTCGACACCCGCCAGCAGTCGGAGCAGGGTGGACTTGCCGGCACCGTTCACGCCGACGACGCCGATCACGTCGCCCGGTGCCACCGTGAGGTCGAGGGAGTCGAACAGCGTGCGAGCGGCGTACCCGCCGGACAGGCCCTTGGCGACGAGCGTGGCGGTCATGCGCCAATCGTCCCACGCGGCGGCGCGCGCACGGCACCGCCCTCGGAGCGCCAGGTGCTCCGGGTGCAGCACACTGGACGGATGGCATCCTGCGTCTTCTGCCCGATCATCGCCGGCGACGAACCGGCCGTGTGGGTCGAGCGCGAGGAACACGCCGTCGCGTTCGCGCCGCTGCCCGGGTCCGCGCTCGCACCCGGGCACACCCTCGTCGTACCGGTCGAGCACGCCGACGACCTGCTCGGTGCCGCCCCGGTGGCACTGGCCGCCACCGTCGCGCTCGCGCAACGTGTCGCACGGGCGATGCGGGGCGCACTCGGCGCCACCGGCACCGTCGTGCTGCAGGCCTCCGGCGCCGATGCCGGGCAGAGCGTGCGGCACCTGCACTTCCACGTCGTGCCGTGCTGGCCGGACGACGGCACGACGCACTGGCCGGAGCCGCCCTCGGCACACGTCGTCGACGGTGACCCGCACGCACTCCTCGCCGAGATGTTCGAGTAGCCGATCCCGGGCAGCGGTGCGCGGAACGGAGTGGAGTGGGCGCTGCACCGTCACCCGTCACACCGACACCCGCAGGAGCACACCATGACCACGAAGATCACCCTGATCATCGACAACCCGGCCGACCCGTCGGCGTTCGAGCAGTCCTACGTGGAGCTCGAGGCACTCGCCGCGAAGCTGCCCGGCCTGCAGCGGCTCGAGGCGGCGAAGGTCTGGCCGAAGGAGGACGGCACGCCCACACCGGCGCACCGCACGCTCGACCTGTACTTCGCCTCGTACGGGGATGCCTCCGACGCAGTGGCGACCGCCGAGGCCGGGGCGTTCTTCCAGCAGCTCGGCGGCACGGGTGCCACGTTCACCGGCCTGTTCTCGGACATCGAGCACGAGTAGCACCGGGCCGGGCCGGGCCGGGCCTGGCCGGGCGCCGGGTCCGGGTCTCGGGCTGAGCGACACTCCTCGGGTCCCGCGCCGCGTGGAGTGTCGCTCAGCGCGAACCTCGGCCCGGCAGGCCCGGCAGGCCCGGCAGGCCCGGCACGGGCGCCAACCGGCCCGCGCCGACGGGCAGCACACCCGCGCGGTACTCGAGCACCTCGGCACCGCCGACGGTCACCGTCGCCGTGCCGAAGCGCCATGCCCGGTTGAACAGGTACACCCCGATCACGGTCCGGCCGTCGTCCGCGACCGCCCACGTGCCGGTGCCCCACTGCGCCGGGTGCCCGACCCCGTCGATCGTGACGGTCGGGCGGGCGAACCAGGTGAGCAGGGGGCGAGCGAGCCGGAGCTCGATCCGGCGCTTCGTCGTGCCGGAGGGGAGAGTCGTGTCCACCTCCGCAGGATACGTGGACTCCGCACCTGTGCCCGCCGCACCCGCGCACCCGTAGCGTGGCGGCCATGACCACCACCGTCCTCGTCGCCGGCGCCACCGGAGACCTCGGCGGACGCATCGTCCGCGAGCTCCTGCAGCACGACACCCGCGTCCGCGTCCTCACCCGCCCGTCCAGCACCGGCGCCCAGCGGCAGTTCGCCGACGACGACCGCATCGACGTCGTCACCGCGGACTACACGGACGCACCGGCGCTGGTCACGGCGCTCGCCGGGGTCGACGTCGTCGTCTCCACGGTCAGCGGCACCCGCGCGGTGATCGTGGACGCCCAGCGCGCCCTGCTCGACGCCGCGGTCCAGGCCGGCGTCCCGCGGTTCATCCCCTCGGACTACGCCGCCGACTACCGCTCGATCACGCCCGGCTCGAACCGGAACTTCGAGCTCCGCCGCGAGTTCGCCGCCGCCCTCGACGCCGCGCCGATCCGTGCGACCTCGGTGCTGAACGGGGCGTTCACGGACATGCTCACCGGTCAGGCGCCGCTGATCCTGTTCGACCGCCAGCGGGTGCTCTACTGGTCGTCGGCCGAACAGGTCCTCGACTTCACCACGAAGGACGACGTCGCGCGCGTGACGGCGCTCGTCGCACTCGACGTGGACGCACCCCGTGTGGTGGAGGTCGCCGGTGACCGCGTGACGGCACGGTCGATCGCCGACACGATGTCCCGGCTGACCGGCACCCCGTTCCGGCTGCAGTGGGCGGGGACGACCGGCACGCTGTCGGCGATGGCACGGATCGGCCGTCGACTGTCGAAGGACGACGCCGAACCGTTCCCGGCCTGGCAGGGCATGCAGTACTTCGTGAGCATGTTCAGCGGCGAGGCGGAGCTCCACCACGTCGACGACGACCGCTACGGTCCGCACGACTGGACGAGCGTCCGCGACGTGCTCGCCGCCCACCTGGGCGTCTGACTGTCCGACCGGGAGGCCCGCCCCTCCTCGCGCAGGACGGCCGGCGGTCCGCCGCCGTGGCCGTCACGGGCACGCGCCGGCACGGTCCTGCGCTGACGGTCAGGCGCCGCGGACGGCCCTGACGATCTCCTGCCGTGCTGCTCGTCCGCTGCGCGTCGGCAGCAGGGGGAACACGTGCAGGGCGCCGGGGCGCTCGCGCAGCGTGACGTCCACGCCCGCGGCCCGGGCGGCCTCGACGAGCAGGTGCGCGTCGGGGTTCAGCACGTCGTGGGTCCCGGTGTGGAGGAGCATCGGGCCGAGGCCGTGGAACGAACCGGCCAGGGGACTGACGACCGGGTCGTCGATCGACAGGCCGTCGGCCCACAGGTGACCGAGGACACGGCCCCCGTCGCGACCGAGCCACGGGTCGCTCGGTTGGACCTGGGGGATGCGCGGGTTCGAGAAGCCGAGGTCGAGCGCCGGTGACACCAGGACGGTCCGGAGCGTCCGGACGCCCTGGTCGCGCAGGGTCTGGGCGACGGAGAGCGCGATCTGCCCACCGGCGGAGTCGCCGGCGAGCTGCACCCGTCCGCGCCGGTCGATGACGCGGCGTGCGACGTCGAGGACCAGGTCGTGCGCCTGCCGTGCGTTTCCGTCCGGCAGGAGTCGGTAGATCGGGACGGTCACGGTGGCGCGCGCCTCGGCGGCGAGCTGGGCGATGAGCGCCCAGTGCTGCGGGGCGATCTCGTGGACCCACCCGCCGCCGTGCACGTACACGACGTCGCGGAGCGGTGGCTGGCGGCTCGGCGTCACGGTGTACACCGGGGTGCCACCCTGCCGGTGGACGTCGACGCGCACGTCGGGCCGGAGGCGCTTCGGTGGTCCGAACGGCTCGGGGCGGAGGGCCTGTCGGCGGACGGCTCGGTGCGCTCCCGCTTCGGTGACGAACGGCGCGTTCGCGTGCGTGGCCCGCAGGAACAGCGGGACCGCGGCTTCGGGGACGATCACGCTGTACCTCCTGTGTCGTCGGTGTCGTCGGTGTCGTCGGTGTCGTCGGCACCGTCGGGCTCGCGCGCCGGCTCGCTGAGTCCGAGGAGTGCGCCCCGCACCGCGGCGACGCGGATGGTCGCGGCGTCGTCGTACAGCACCGTCTGGCTGACCGCGCCGACGTGCGCGGCGACGACCGCCCGGGTGAAGACGTCCGGGGCGACGGTCAGTCGCCGGCCCTGTGCCGTGACCGACTCGACGAGCAGCGGTTCGAGTGCCGCGTGGAAGGCGTCGGTGTGCGCTCGGAGCAGTGCCCGGAGCTCGGGTTCGTGTCGCGCCCGGGACAGCAGGACCGAGCGGATCGCGTACCACTTGCCCTCGGGGGGCAGGCCGCCGAGGACCCCGGAGACGATCGCGTCGACGGACTGCGGGTCGGTCGTGCCGAGCGCGGCCCGGAAGCCGTCCTCGAGCCGCTCGACGACCACGGCCTCCTGCGCTTCGTACACCGCGAAGAAGAGCTCGTCGGTCGTCGCGAAGTTCGAGTAGAAGGCGCCGCGCGTGAACCCCGCACGCGCGACGATCGCCTCGACGCTGGCCGAGGCCGAGCCGGTCTCGTCGAACAGCGCCTCGGCCGCGCGGACGAGCTCCGCGCGGGTGCTGCTGCGCCGCCGGGTGGGGCGGGCGGGTGCGGCGGTGTCGTCGCTCACTCGTGGGGACATCGGCTCATCCTAGGAGGCGTCGTCCGACCGGCGCGGGTCGGCCAGGTAGTCGTGCACGGACCGCACCGGCGCGAGCGTCAGGTCGGTCAGGACGTGCGAGGCGCTGATGACCTCGAGCACCGGCAGGTCGGCCATCGGCGCGAGGGCGTGCTCGAACAGCTGCAGGCGGGCGGGCCCGGTCCAGGCCCCCTTCACGACGATGTCGGTGATCTCGGTCCGCACGAGATCGGCGGCGCGCAGCCCCAGGGTCGTCACGTCGGGGACGAGCTTCACCATCCAGGTCGGCACCGTGATCTGCGCCGCGGCCTCGACCGGGTCCATCGGTTCCCACTGGTACGCCATGGTCGCCGTCGCCACGCGTTCGGCACCGCGGTCGAGCGTGCCGACGAGGGCGCCCTGGTCGACGCGCAACCCCGGGGTCCCGAGCACCTTCGGGTAGGCGCTCAGTTCGCGACCGGCGAGCGTCGCCGCGGAGTTGTCGAGGTACATGGCGTGCAGGTACTCGCCGACCTCGCCGTCGTGGGTGACCTGGATCGCCTGACCGGACTCGACGTAGGGGCCGTAGCCGTCGACGTCACCCATCTTCATGACCTCGAACCGGACCAGCGGCGCGTCGACCTGCAGCGGCTCCGGCACGACGGCGCGGAGGGCGTCGGGGTCGGTCCGGTACACGACGTTGAAGTACTCGCGATCGGTGAAGCGCGTCGGGCGCAGCGGATAGACCGGCCCGGTGAGGGGGGTGGTGGCGTGGCGGAGGACGTCCGAGGCCTGCATGGGAACTCCTTGTCGAGTTGCGATACGTTCCGTACTGAGTACGTTGTGTATCGAACGTACACCCGAGAACGAAGGACACCATGGGCTTCTCCCTGCCGACCGACATCCGCAACCGACCCGTCACCGTGATCGGCGGTGGGACCCTCGGTCGTCGCATCGCCCTGGTGTTCGCCAGCGCCGGCGGCGAGTCCCGCGTGTACGACCTCGCCGAGCCGGTCCGCACGGCCGCCGTCGAGTACGTCGAGCGCGAGCTCCCGGCGCTCGCAGCGGCGCGGGGCGGGGGCGCGGTCGGCACCGTCCGCGCGTTCGACGACCTGGACGAGGCCGTCGCCGGTTCGTGGCTCGTCGTCGAGGCGATCCCGGAGCGCCTCGACCTCAAGACGACGGTGTTCGGGCAGCTCGACCGTGCCGTCGGGGCGGACACGATCCTGGCGAGCAACTCGTCGTCGTACGCGAGCCGACTCGTGATCGACGAGGTCGAGCACCCGGAGCGCGTGCTGAACATGCACTTCTACATGCCGCCGGCGCAGAACGCCGTCGACCTGATGAGCGACGGGGAGACCGACCCCGCGGTCATCGACCTGCTGCTCGAGGTCCTGCCGACCTACGGCGTCCGGCCGTTCGTCGCCCGCAAGGAGTCGACCGGGTTCATCTTCAACCGCATCTGGGCGGCCATCAAGCGCGAGTCCCTGGCCGTCGTCGCCGACGGGGTCTCCACGCCGGAGGACGTCGACGCCATGTTCGCGGTGAACACCGGTTCGCCCGCGGGGCCGTTCCGGATGATGGACCAGGTGGGGCTCGACGTCGTCCTGGACATCGAGGAGCACTACGCGGCGGAGGACCCGCACCTGCCCGAGGGCCCACGGCAGCTGCTCCGGCAGTACGTCGACGCGGGGCACCTGGGCGTGAAGACCGGCCGCGGCTTCTACGCGTACGACCAGCACTGACGGTCGACCAGCACCGTCGCCGCCTAGGCTCGGGAACCGTGTTCGAACTCCACCACCTCGCCGCGCAGGAACTCTGGGACTGGATCCGCCGGGGGGAGGCGACCGCGCTCGAGGTGACGGAGCACTACCTCGCCCGCATCGAGCGCCTCGACCCGGCCCTCGGTGCGTTCGTGACGGTCACGGCGGACGCCGCGCGCACGAGAGCCGACCGTCTCGGGCACCTGGTGCCGACGTCCAGACCGTTGTGGGGCCTCCCGTCCGCCGACAAGGACCTGTACGACCGCGCCGGGGTCCCCACGCGCTCCGGCACTGCGAGTCTGCCGGAGCGCCCTGCCGGGGCCGACCACCCGCTCGTCGCGGCGCTCGACGCCGCCGGCACGGTGAGCCTCGGCAAGACGGCGTCGCCGGAGTTCGGGATGTCCTCGTCGTCGGAGACGCGGTTCGGCGTGACGCGGAACCCGTACGACACGACCCGCGCGCCCGGGGGGTCGTCGAGCGGGGCGGCGGTCGCCGTGGCGGCCGGGCTGCTGCCCGCGGCCGTCGGGTCCGACGGCGGGGGATCGGTCCGGATCCCGGCCGCCGCGACCGGACTCGTCGGCCTGAAGCCGAGCCGCGGGCGGGTGCCGGCGATGCCCGGTCGCTCCGGTGTCGGCGGGCTCTCCGTCGCCGGGCCGCTGACCCGGTCCGTCGCGGACGCGGGGATGCTGCTCGACGCCCTCGTCGCGCCGACCGGCCTGCCGGAACCGTCGCCGTACGCCCTGGTCACGCCGTCGCGCGGTGACGGCCCGTTCACCGCGGCGGCCGTCCGCGGTGAGGGACGCTTCGTCGTCGGGCTGCTCGACGGTTCACCGTGGGACGACACCGTCGACGTCGTGGTCGACCCCGCGGCGCGTGCCGCAGCCTCGACCGCTGTGCGGGTGCTCGGCGAACTGGGGCACGGCGTCGAGGACGTGCAGATGCCGCGGGCGCCGTACGCCGACGCGTTCCGGGTGGCGTGGGAGAGCTCCGCGGCGCGGCTGCCGATGGTCCCCGGAATCGACCTGACCGCGCTCACGCCGCTGGTGGCGTGGCTCGTGGAGCGGGGACAGCGGCTCACGGGCACGCAGGTGCTCGACGCGATGACGGCGCTCGACACGTTCTCGGCGACGCTGATCGGTGCGTTCGACCGGTTCGACGCCGTCCTCTCACCGACCCTCGCACTGACCCCGCGGCCGCTCGGCTGGTACGGTGACGACCCGGACGAGGACTTCCGCCGCCAGTGCGCGTACTCGCCGTGGACCTCGATGGCGAACGTGGCCGGACTGCCGGCGATCACCCTGCCCGTCGGGGTCACCGCCGACGACCACCCGGACGGCGGCGGCCTGCCGATGGGCGTCCAGTTGATCGGGCGTCCAGGGGGCGAGCGGGTGCTGCTCGCGATCGGGGCCCAGCTCGAGCGGCGGCTGCGCTGGCAGCGGCGGCACCCGGCTGCCTGGACCGCCTGACGGGGGGTCGATGCGAAACGACATCATCGTCGTCGTACGACGTCGATGATGTCGATCCGAGTCGGCCAGACCCGCCGCCGCCCGGGCTAGCTCTGCTTCTCGATCGCCTCGGAGTACTCGCGGCGCATCTTGTCCCCGGCGGCCGACACCCACGTCGCCCGCGCGGCCTTCACCTTCGCCAGGTTCGTCCGCCCGAGCACGTAGTCGTTGCACACGCTGTTGAACGCGGTGCTCGCCGACGCCGTCGCCGCGGCCGAGGGGGAGTAGAAGCCGTCCACCGGGTTCTTCACGAGCATGTCCTGCGTCTTGGTCTGGTACTGGTGCGACTGCCGCAGCTGCTCGTCGATGCGGACCGCGGTGTTCAGCACCTGCGGGCCGGCGCCGAGTCGGTACAGCGCGCTGGCGTTGATGGTCTGCTCGCCGGCCTTCGTCAGCGTCGCGTCCGGGCCGCTGCCGGTGTGGTGGACGCCCTTCTCGCCGTGGGTCAGCGTGAACGCCTCCTTCGACCCGAACGGTGCGGAGAGGTAGTCGATGAGCCGGAGCTGGGCCCTGATGCGTTCGGGCGTCGTCTTCTTCAGGGCGGCGAACGAGAAGCTCGACGTGCCCTGGTAGTTCGCACCGGGGCCGCCCGTCGCTCCGAAGGGCACGATGCCGCCCGTGACGATCCCCTTCGGCATCGACACGTCGAGCAGGGCGGAGATGCCGTCGAGGTGCATGAGCACGGTGCCGTTGTTGATGTACGTCTTCGCCTTCGCGCTCTCGAGGCTCGGGGTGTCCGGGTGGAAGACGCCGAGGTTCCAGAGCTTCTTGACGTAGCCGAGGGTCTCGAGCCACGCGTCGGTCTCGTTCTTGTGGGTGAGTTCGCCGCCCTTCGACATCGCCCACTGGTTCGGCACGCCGAAGGTGGCGCCGATGAAGTCGTACGCCCAGTCGACGCCGCTCGCCCCGCCCTGGCCGGCGATCGCGTACCGGCCGGCCTTGGCGTCGGTGACGGCCGTGCACAGCTCGGTGAACTCGTCCTTGTCCTTCGGGGCCGGTGCTGCGCCTGTCAGCTGCTCGATGAGGTCGGGGCGGCAGATCATCACCGACCCGAACGGCGGCCGGTGTTCGGGGACGCCGTAGATCTTCCCGTTGATGCGGGCGCTCCGCCACGACGCGGTGGGGATGTTCGCCAGGTTCGGGTAGTCCTTGACGGCGTCGCCGGAGAGGTGCTCCGACAGGTCCGCGAACTTCGCGTCGAGCAGCTGCGGGAACCGGGGCGGCATCGCGAACGTCAGGAACTCGACGATGCCCGGGATGTCGTTGCCGGCGGTCATCGTCGCGAACTTCGCGGCGAACGAGTCGCCGGGCACGAACGTCAGGTCGTACTCGGTGTCCGTCAGGCCCCCGACGTAGTCGAGGAACGAGTTCTGCGCCGGCGGCGGCGCCGCGTAGGTCACGACGAACCCGGTGGTCTTCTCGCCGTCGCCGACCTTGCCGGTGACCGAGGTGAAGAGCTCGCTGTCCTGCGGGTACGAGTAGTACACGGGCTGCACGACGCCGTTGCCGGGCAGGTCGGGCTTCGGCCCCTTGGTGATGGGGACGTAGGTCGGCAGCGCGGCCACCTGGTCCGAGATGGTCGCGGCGTTGCCGCCGGTGGAGCACCCGGTCAGGCTGCCGGCAGCGCCGAGGGCGACGAGGCCGAAGGCGGCGCCGGAGATGAGGGTCCGGCGGCTGAGGCCGCCGGTCGTGGTGTCGGTCATGGCTTCTCCCTTGAAGCGTCGGGTGGCAGTGAGGTGGTGGGGCCGTGTCAGCCCTTGACGGCGCCCGTCAGGACGCCCTTGGTGAGGTGGCGCTGCACCAGGGGGTAGGCAGCGAGGATCGGGATGATCGCGATCATCACGACGGCCATCTGGATCGACTCCGCCGGCGGCTGCATCGAGGCGTCGGACCCGGCACCGGACACCAGGCTGGAGCCCTGCAGGACGTAGGTGCGCAGCACCAGCTGCAACGTCCACTTCGTCGAGTCCGACAGGTAGAGCAGCGCGTTGAAGAACGCGTTCCAGTAGCCGACGGCGTAGAACAAGCCGACGACGGCGATGACCGCGCGGGACAGCGGCAGGACGAGCTGCCACAGGATGCGGAACTCGCCGGCGCCGTCGATCTTCGCGCTGTCGATGAGCTCCTGCGGGATGCTCATCATGAAACCGCGGACGACCACCATGTTGAACACGCTGAACGCGCTCGGCAGGATCAGCGCCCAGTAGTTGTCGAGGAGTCCGAGCTGCTTCACCATCAGGTACAGCGGGATCATCCCCGGCGCGAACAGGAACGTGATGAGCACGAAGGTCAGCAGCGGCCGCTGGAACAGCGATCCCTGTCGGCTGAGCGCCCACGCGGCGAGCACCGTCGACGCCAGGCTGATGACGGTGCCCACGACCGTGACGAGCAACGTGACCACCACGGCGCGGGTGACGACCCCGCCGGACAGGATCTGCACGTACGCGGACAGGTCGAACGACCGCGGCCACACGACGTAGCCGCCGGCAGCGGTGACGTCCGCCTGGCTCGACACGCTCGTCGAGAAGACGATGAGGAACGGGAACAGCACGACGGCGAGGATCAGGACGATCGCGACGGCCTTGAGTGCGAGGACGACGGGTGTGGGTTTTCCGGCCCAGACCGGACGGGCGATGGTGCTCATGACCGTGAATACACTCCCTGCTCACCGAGCATGTGGGCGGCCTTGTTCGCCGCCATGATGAGGACGAACCCGACCAGGCCCTTGACCAGACCGACCGCGATGCCCGTGGACCAGTTCCCGTCGACGACGCCGTGGTAGTAGACGTAGGTGTCGAGGACCTCGGCGGCATCGGCCCCCACGGCGTTCCGTTGCAGGATGATCTGCTCGAACCCAACGGACAGGGCCTCGCCGAGCCGCAGGATCAGCAGGAGCACGATGATGGGACGGATGCCCGGCAGCGTGACGTGCCAGAACCGGCTCCACGCTCCCGACCCGTCGATCGCCGCCGCCTCGTACAGGTTGTCGTCGATCGCCGCGAGCGCCGCCAGGAAGATGATCGTGCCCCAGCCGGCGTCCTTCCAGATCACCTGCGACGTCAGCAACAGCTTGAACGTCTCCGGGTCGCTCATGACCCCGATGGTCCCCATGTCGAGCTGCCGCAGCGTGTGGTTGACCACACCGCCGGACCCCAGCGACTGCTGGAAGAAGCCCACGACGATCACCCACGACAGGAAGTGCGGCAGGTAGAGCACCGACTGCACGGTCGCCCGGAGCCACGGCCACACCAGCGAGTGGATGAGGATGGCCAACGCGATCGGCACCGGGAAGAACAGGATGAGCTGCAGGAACGTGATCTCCAGCGTGTTCACCGTCGCCCGCCAGAACTCCGGGTCGGCGAACATCAGCTGGAAGTTCGTGAACCCGACCCACGGGCTCTGGGCGATCGGGATGTACGGCTGGTAGTCCATGAACGCGATGACGTTGCCGATCATCGGCACGTACACGAACAGCAGCAGCAGGACCACCGCCGGCGCCACCATGAGCAGCAGCGGGTAGTCGCGCCGCAGCCGAGCGAGGAACGGGACCTTCCGCGGGGCCGGGGCACCACCGGACCGGGTGGTCCGGGGCTCGGTGGTCGGATCGACCAGCGTCGCGCTCATGTGGCTCCTTTGCTCACGTGGCTGGGGGTTTCGTCATCCTGTGGCGTCCGTATGATGACGGTCAAGCCGCGGTATTCACCCGCACACGAATCGAACACTGGGAGCGACGATGCACCCGACCAGACGCCACGAACGGATCCTCGCCGAGCTCCGCGTGCACGGGACCCTGTCCGCCTCGGACTTCGCCGAGCGTGAGGGGATCTCGGCCATGACGGTCCGCCGCGACCTGTCCGAACTCGCCGACCGCGGCGTGCTCCGGCGCGTGCACGGCGGCGCCGTCTCCGTCGAGACCCTGCCCACCGCGGGCGCACCGCACCGACCCGCACCCCGCCCCGACCGGGACACCACCGACGGCAGCGGCGCGCTCTTCACCCTCGGGCTCGTCGTCCCCGACCCCGGCTACTACTTCCCGAAGATCGTCGCCGGCGTCGCCGAACGCACCGAGGCCCTGGGCGGCCGCGTCGTGCTCGGCGTCTCCCGCTACGAACCCGCCCGCGAACGCCAGCAGGTCGAACGCCTCATCGCCGCCGGCGTCGACGGACTGCTCGTCACCACCACCGTCGCCGACGCCTTCACCACCCTCGAGCTCCTCGACCACGCACCGATGCCCGTCGTCGTGGTCGAACGCTCCGTGGTCGAGGCCCCCGTCGGCTCCGCGCTCGAGTCCGTCCGCAGCGACCACGAGTCCGGTGCCGGCATCGCGGTCCGCCACCTCGCCGAACTCGGGCACCGCCGCATCGGCATGGCCGTGTTCGACACCCCGACCACCCCGCAGCTCCGCACCGGGTACGACCGCGCCGTCCGGCAACTCGGCCTCGACCCCGACGCCCCGGTCCAGGTCATCCCGGACGACCAGGGCGTGGGCGCCACGACCAGGGCCTTCATCGAGCGCTGCCTCGCCACCGGGACCACCGCAGTCTTCGTGCACTCCGACCAGTACGCCGTCGAGTTCGTCGAGACCGTCACCGAGATGGGCCTGTCGATCCCGGACGACCTGTCCGTGGTCGCCTACGACGACGAGGTCGCGGCGCTCGCCGGGGTGCCGCTCACCGCGGTCGCGCCCCCGAAGAACGACGTCGGCCGGTTCGCTGCCACGATGTGCTTCGAGCGCATCTCGGCGACGGCGCAGGTCGGCTTCGCCCGTCGGCACATGACCCTGGCGCCGACGTTGAGCGTGCGGGCGTCGACCGCGGCGGTCGTCCCCGGTCCGTGAGCGGCCGGCGCGCGATCCGCGCGATCCGCGCGCCCGTCGTGTTCACTTCGTGAGCGTTTGCGCCCCGCGGCTTGACTCCGCACACCGCCGAACGCTGGCATGGGGACGCCGTACCCCCGGAGAGGAACCGTCCGACGATGACGTCACGCCCCGTCACGCCCCGAGCGCAGCCCACGCCCCGAGCGCAGCCCGCGCCCCGAGCGCAGCCCGCGCCCCGAGCGCAGCCCGCGCCTCCGGCGGTGCCCGTGCCCCCCGCCCCACCTGGCCACGCGCACCGCTCGCCCGTCCCCGTCGCCTTCGTGATGCCCGAGGCGACCTTCACCCGGGTGTTCGACCCCGGCGACCTCGCCGCCCTGCACGCCTCCGAGGCCGTCCGGCTGGTCGCCGACCGTCCGCTCGACCCGGACGACCCGCGCGATCTCCCGCTGCTCGCCGACGCCGAGCTGCTCGTCACCGGGTGGGGCAGCCCCGTGCTGTCCGCGGACCGTCTGGACCGGATGCCGCGGCTCCGCGCCGTTGTGCACTCCGCCGGGTCGGTCAAGCCCGTCGTCGACACCGACGTGTGGGAGCGACGGATCGCCGTGGCGTCGAGCGCCGCCGCGAACGCCGTCCCGGTCGCCGAGTTCACGGTCGCGGTGATCGTGCTCGCCGCCAAGCGGGCCTTCGCCAGCGCCGCCGCGCTGCGTTCGGACGAGACCCCGGTCGACGTCGAGGGCTCGTGGCCGGTCGTCGGCATGCACGGCGTGACCGTCGGTGTCGTCGGCGCCTCGCGCGTCGGGCGGGCCGTCATCGAACGGCTCCGTGACTACGACGTCCGCGTGCTCGTGAGCGACCCGTACCTGGACGACGACGAGGCCGCGCTGCTCGGCGTCACCGCCGTCGACCTCGGCACCCTCGCCGCCTCGAGCGACGTCGTCACCCTGCACGCGCCGCTGCTGCCGTCGACGCGGGGGCTCGTCGACCGTGCCGTGATCGGGCGGATGCGGCCGGGCACCACGCTCGTGAACACCGCGCGCGGGGCGATCGTCGACCAGGACGCCCTCGCCGACCGCCTGGACCGCGGCGACCTGGCCGCCGTCCTCGACGTCACCGAGCCGGAACGCCTGCCACCGGACGCCCGACTGCGGTCGACGCCGAACACCTTCATCACGCCGCACATCGCCGGGTCCCTGGGCAACGAGCTGCGTCGGCTCGCCGACAACGCGGTGCGCGAGACCATCGCGTTCGCGGCCACCGGCGCGTTCACCGACCCCATCGTCCCCAACGGCTTCGCCGTCCAGGCCTGAGGCCCGCCACCAGCCGCCACCCACCAGCCGCCACCACCCGTCCACCACCGTCACCACCCGGAGACCCACCCCATGACCGTCACCGTCGACGCCCCGTCCTTCACCGACCGGTTCACCCCGGCAGCGCGCGTGGCGCTCCGTCCGCGCACGTGGCGACCCGCGCCTCCCGTCAGTGACCGCCCGGCGTGGGCGCACGTCGCGGACGCCGACCGGGAGGCCCTGCTCGCGGTCGCGCACGACCGTCGCGCCGCCGCGGCGGTCACCTTCCCGACCCTCGCCCTGTGGGCGACGTACAGTCGCGACGGGAACCGCCAGCCGTACGAGCGGGCCCAGCGGAACCTGCTCGAGTCCGCCGCGACCGCGGCCCTGGCTCTCGGCGTGACCGGCGACGCCGAGTGGGCGGACGTGCTCGGCGACCAGGTCTGGCGGATCCTGGAGCTGCGCGCCTGGTGCCTGCCGTCGCACTACGCGCTGCCCGAGGACGGCAGCCGGCCGTTCCTGCCCGTGCCCGGTCGGGACGTGCTCGACCTGTCCGACGCCTACGTCGGCGGCATGCTCGCGGCGATCGACGCGATCGCGGGGGAGCGTCTCGAGCAGGACCGCCCCGGCATCCGCGCGCACGTCCACCACGAGATCCGCCGCCGCGTGCTCGACCCGTGGGAGCAGGAGGTCTACTTCTGGCACGGGGTCGACGGGCCGCCGAACAACTGGGCGCCGTGGATCGTGTCGAACGTGCTCGTGTGCGCCGCCGTGGTCGAGCCCGACCGCGATCGCCTCGCCGCGACGATCGACCGTGCGCTCGTGATCCTCGACCGGTTCCGCGCCGGCTACGACGCCGACGGCAGCTGCGACGAGGGTGCCACGTACTGGTGGTGGGCCGGCGCGACCCTGTTCGAGGCCCTGGACCTGGTCGAGGAGCTCACCGGCGGCGCGTTCGACGGTTTCTCGGTCGAGCCGGTCGCCGCGATGGCCCGGTTCCCGATGGGCATGCAGATCGGCGCCGCGACGCAGGTCAACCACTCCGACGGCTCCCCGGCGCTGGCCGAGAACGCGAACTGGAACCTGCTCGCCCGCTTCGGGGAGCGCGTCGACGACGACCGGGTCGTGCGGCACGCCCGGTGGATGGGCCGGCAGCACGCGTTGCGGTTCGACGGACAGCTCGCCGCGCTGTTCCGTCGGACGCTCGCCGAACTGCGGGACCCCTCGTGGACCGACGGGCCGGCCGAGCCCGGGATGCCCGCGTCGCTGTGGCTGCCCGGCACCGAGGTCGCCGTCGCCCGCGCCCACGACGGCGCGACCGACGGGTTCGTCCTCGCGGTGAAGGGCGGGCACAACGACGTCAGCCACAACCACAACGACGCCGGCGGGGTGATCGTCTCGCTCGACGGCGAACCGGTGCTCATCGACGTCGGGGTGGGCGTGTACCGCCGCGAGACGTTCATGCCGGAGCACCGCTACGGCATCTGGACGATGCGGAGTGCCTGGCACACCGTCCCGCTGCCGAACGGCGTCGAACAACACGAGGGTGCCGCGTTCCGCGCGACCGACACCGTGTTCGAGGACGACGGCGACGTCGCGTCGTGGTCCGCCGACCTGACCGCCGCGTACCCGGCGACCGGCGGACTGCGATCGCTCCACCGCACCGCGACGCTCGACCGGGCGGTGCCCCGTGACCGCGCCACCGAACGCGTGGTCGTCCGCGACACCTGGACGTTCGCGGAGCCCGGCACGATGACCCTGGTGCTCATGACCCGCGACGAACCCGTGCCCGTCGACGGCGGGCTGCGCGTCGGCCCCGCCCACCTGTCCGTCGACACCGAGCGGTTCGCGGTGCACGTCGAGCGGCGGCACGTCGACGACGCGAAGCTCGAGCGGGTCTGGGGCCCGGCGGTGCACCGTGTGCGGCTCGTCGCGCGGCAGGCGTCCGCCGACGGCGACCACGCGCTCACCGTGACCCGGGCGACACCGTGAGCGCGGTCCTGCTCGGCGGCTCCGAACGCTGGACCGACCCGTGGCACCCCTTCGCCGAGACGAACGCCGCGGTCACGGCGCTCGCTGCGTCGGCCGGCGTCGCCCTCGAGCAACCGGAGGACGTGGACACCGCCCTGGCCGCCCTCGCGACCGGACCCCTGCCGTCGCTCGTCGTCGTCGACGTCGGGCTGCCCCGGGACGACCGCCCCGTCCCGCTCGCCGACGCCCGGGCCGGCTTCCACCGCCTGCTCGCGAGCGACGTGCCCCTGCTCGTGTTGCACGTCGCCGCGACGTCGTTCGCCGACGACCCGCACTGGGAGCGTGCCCTCGGCGGGGTGTGGGAGCGCGGCACGACGATGCACCCGCCGTTCGGGCCCGCGGCCGTCCGGGTGGTCGACGCGGCGCACCCGATCACCGCCGGCCTGACGGACTTCACCCTGGAGGACGAGCGCTACACGCACCTCCGGGTCTCGCCCTCGGTGCGGGTCCTGCTCGACCACGAGCACGAGGGGGAGCGGCACCCGCTCGCCTGGGTGCACGAACGACCCGGCGGCGGCACCACCGTCTACGACGCGCTCGGCCACTCCGCCGCGTCGTTCGCGTCACCGGAGCACCGCGCGTTCCTGACGCGCGCCGTGACGTTCCTCGCGCGCTGACGGGACGGGGTGGGGGCGACTGCCTGGAGGCCCGGTGCCGGTCTCGTGGACCGGCACCGGGCCTCCAGGCAGTCGCGTCTCAGGCGATGGTGACGTCGCCGACGACCAGCCAGCCAGCCTGCTGCGTGCCCTGCGCACCGAGCTCGATGCCGGGGGCGTTGCCCGCGGTGGTGTCGACGATCGCGATGCCCCACCGGTACGCGCCAGCCGCGACGCCGGCCAGCGACGGACGGAACGCGTACGACGTCGGCGAGCCCTTCAACCACGTCGACGGGTCGGACGCGGTGTCCACGAACCTCTTCGCCACGCTGCCGTCCGCACGGAGCAACGCGACCGCCGCCTT
Source organism: Curtobacterium sp. VKM Ac-2861 (assembly GCF_013204965.1). Taxonomy (NCBI): domain Bacteria; kingdom Bacillati; phylum Actinomycetota; class Actinomycetes; order Micrococcales; family Microbacteriaceae; genus Curtobacterium; species Curtobacterium sp. VKM Ac-2861. The sequence goes on along the minus strand of NZ_JABMLA010000001.1, from coordinate 886,776 downwards.
GTACTTGCCGTTCCACACCGGCAGGTTGTCGGGCAGGTAGCCCCAACCGGTGTTCGTCCACTCGTGCGTGACGTCGACCGTCGCGCCGGCGGACGCCGAACCGGGCACGACCACGCGCGACGGGTGCAGGCGGTAGCCGCCCTCGGCGTCGAACCGCTGCGTCAACGGGAAGGTCTGCGCCGCGAACCACGACAGGGCCTCGCCGTTCCGCAGGTCCATCATGTTCACGTGCGCCTCGACCGAGTCGTCGAACTCGCCCTGACGGACGTCGGCGGTCGTCACGTACCCGCGCGGGTCCTGCGTGACGTCGTGCTGGGCGGTGACCCACCCGCCCTCCATGATGATCGGCCGCCGGTACCGCCACTTCGCGGCCATCGACTTCTCCCAGTCCGCGTAGTACGTGGTCATGCCGAAGGCGTCATGGCGCAGGACGTAGCCCTTCTCGTACGCGCCGTCGAGCATCCGCTCGCTCTCGGGGTCCGGGGCGCCCCAGTCCTTCGGGCCCCCGATCATCCGGTGGTAGTTCAACGCCAGCGGCACCCGGGTGAAGTGCTCCTGGTACAGGTCGATGATCCAGTCGAACACCGGCTCGCGGTTCGCGGCGTCCTGGTACAGCATCGAGTGGCCCTCACCCCACTTGCCGAGCCCGTACCCGTCGATGAAGTCCGTCGTGGCCGGGTCGTCGTACTGCTCGCCGAAGGCCGCGACGAACGCGGCGTACTTCGCCTGGAACACCGGGTCGTCCGGGTACGGGCTCCACACGGTCTTGCTGCCGGTCTGCGTCTCGTACCCGGCGGCCCCGGCGGCACGCACCCACGCGGGCGTGAAGTCCGACGACTTGTCGCGACTGTCCACCACGACGCGGAAGGCCAGCCGCAGCCCACGGCGACGGGCCTCGGCGAGGATGCCCGCGAACGCCGCGTTCGTGTCCCAGCCGTACACGCCCTCGGACGGCTCGAGGATCGTCCACGAGACCCGCATGTACATGACCGAGGCGTGGTCGGACACCGTGACCGTGGTGCCGTCGGGCAGCGGGACGTCGTCGTACTGCGTCCAGTAGTTCGCGGGCGGTGCCGACGAGCCGTACAGTGCCCAGCCGTTCAGCGGGTTCCGCAGGACCGTGGTGGTGTCGGCGGCGAACTCCCGCTCGACCGCGGCGGCGAGGTGCGGGCGACCGGGGTGGCCGGGGCCGGGGTGGCCGGGGCTGGCGGGGCCTGCGCCTGCGCCGGGGTGGGCGCGGCCGTGGGCGCTCGCCGGTGTGCTGCCGAGCACCCCGCTCGCTGCCGATGCGGTGGCGACGATGCCGAGTCCGAGTGCCGTGCGCCTGGTGATGTCGTGCGACTTGCTCATGCGTTCTCCCCTTCGAGAAGCGATCGGTGCAGGTCGATCGTCGCGGCGTCCCGCTCAGTGGGCAAGGAGTCCCGCCCAGTCGAACAGGAGTCGCACACCCCTGGCGACGCGCTGGGGAGCGAGGTGGGTGCGTGTGCATGTTCCGACGAAGCACGCGTCGATCACCTCGTGGATCGTCGCACCATGCACGTGCATCCGGTGCGTGTGCATGTTCCGACAGGCCACGCGTCGATCGACTCGTGGGATGTCGCGTGCCGCCCCGCCCCGCCCCGCCCCTACGGCAGCGTCGGCGCAGCCTCCACCAGCGCCCGCGTCACCGGGTGCACCGGCGCATCGAGCAACGACACCGGCCCGTGCTCCACCACGCGCCCCGCCGACATCACCGCGACGGTGTCGCACAGCCGCTGGACCACACCGATGTCGTGCGACACCAGCACCAGGGTCAGCCCGAGGTCGTCGGCGAGCGAGCGGAACAGCTCGATGACCCGTGCCCGCACCACCACGTCGAGGGCGCTCATCGGCTCGTCGCCGAACAGGATCCGCGGCCCGTGCACCACGGCCCGGGCGATCGCGATGCGCTGCCGCTGCCCTCCGGAGAACTCGTGCGGGTGCCGGTCGACGACGTCTGCCGGCAGGTCGACCCGCTCCAGCACGTCGCGCACCAGCGCCCGGTGATCTCCGTCGATCCGCAGTGCCCGCAGCGGTTCGCCGACGATCGCGCCGACGCGCATCCGCGGGTCGAGGGACGCGTACGGGTCCTGGAACACCACCCCGGTCTCGCGACGGAACCAGCGCATCGCGGCCGCGGACCCGGACGCCACCACCGGACGACCGGAGGCGGTCACGGAACCCGCGGAAGGTGCCTCCAGGCCAGCGAGCAGCCGGACCAGGGTGGACTTGCCGGACCCCGATTCGCCGACGATCCCGAGCCGCTGGCCGGAGGCGACCGTCAGGTCGACGCCGTCGACGGCGGTGCGGACGGGGCCGGGTTCGAAGGGCCCGCGGCGGGGGAGCCGGTAGGTGCGGTGCAGCCCGACCCCGTCGAGGACGGCGGTCATGCGGAGCCTCCGGACGGACGGGCACGACGGGCGGTGGCACGCGCGGCGTCGACGAGCGCGACGGTCGCGGGGTGCTGCGGCGCGGCGAGCAGCGACGCCACCGAGCCCTGCTCGACGACCCGTCCGCCGTCGAGCACGACGGCGGTGTCGGCGATCCGCGCGAGCACGGCGAGGTCGTGCGTGACGAAGACCATGCCCGCGGGTAGCCCTTCGAAGAGATCCAGGATCCGCGCCTCGGTCGTGACGTCGAGCGCCGTGGTCGGCTCGTCGGCCACGAGGTACGCGGGCTGCCCGGCCATCGCCATCGCGATGCAGATCCGCTGACGCTGCCCGCCGGACAGCTGGTGCGGGTACTGCCGCAGCAGCGACTCCGGGTCCGGCAGTCCGACGTCCGCCGCCAGGGTGGTCGCCGCGGCGCGTGCCGCCCGCCGGTCGAGTCCGCGGTGCAGGCGCAGCGGCTCCGCGATCTGCGCGCCGACGCGGCGCAGCGGGTCGAGGGCGGTGCCGGGCTCCTGGAACACCATGCCGATGCCGGAGCCGCGGTGCTCTGCGCGCTCCCGATCGGGCAGGCCGACGAGTTCCGTGCCGTCCAGGCGGATGCTGCCGGTGACGGTCGCGCCGGCGGGCTCCAGGCCCATCAGGGCGAGCGAGGTCATGGACTTGCCGGATCCGGATGCGCCGATCACGCCCACGCGTTCGCCGGGAGGCACGGTGAACGTCACGTCGTCGAGGATCGTCCGCCCCGCGATGCGGACGGAGAGCCCCACCACCGCGAGCCCACCGGTGCCGGTGTCGCTGTGGCTGCCCGTGTCGCTGCGGCTGCGGTCGGTCATGCGGTCACCCCCGGGGTGGTCGTGGCCGGGTCGGTGCGGCGGTCGCCGCCCGCTGCGCGGTCGTTCGTCGTCAGCCGTGGGTCGGTGGCGTCGCGGATCGCGTCACCGAGCAGGGAGAGCGCGGCGACGACCAGCGCGATCGCGGCCCCCGGCCAGGTGGCGCTCCACGGGTGCACGCCGATGTAGGTCTGCAGGTCGGAGAGCAGGTTGCCCCACGACGCCGTGTCCGACCCGGCGCCGTAGCCCAGGTACGACAGACCGGCCTCGGCGAGGACCGCGGTGGCCATCGCGAGCGAGAGCTGCACGGTGAACAGCGGTGCGGCGTTCGGCACCAGGTGGCGGAACAGGACCCCGCCACCACCGACGCCAGAGGCCCGGGCGGCGGTGACGTAGTCGCTGCGGGCGATGCGCCGGATCTCGCCGCGGGCGACCCGAGCGATCGTGACGCCGAAGGACAGTCCGACGCTCACGATGACGACCCCGAGCGACCCACCGAACACCGCGGTCAGCAGCATCGCGGTCAGCAGGGTCGGGAACGCCACCAAGATGTCGAGCAGAACGGCCGTGCCCTCGCGCACCCAGCGTGCGGTGAGCGACCCGATCGCGGTCAGGACGATGCCGACGACGCTCGCGATCACCCCGGCCCCGACGGCGACGAGCACGGTGGTGCGGGTGCCGGCGAGCAGGTAGCTCGCGATGTCGCGGCCAGCGGCGTCGGTGCCGAACCAGTGCGCCGCGCTCGGGCCCTCCCACTGGTGGAACGGATCGGCGCGGAACGGGTCCTGCGGCGTCCACACGAGCGACACCGCGGCGAGCACCACGAGCAGGCCGAGCACGACGACGGCGAAGACCCCGGTGGGGCGGGAGAGCAGGCGGCGGATCATCCGGACACCTCGCGTTGGCGTGGGTCGAGGGCGCGGTGCACGACGTCGACGGCGAAGCCGACCAGCAGCACGAGCCCGGTGAGCACGAGCAGCTCGGACTGCACCTTGGTGACGTCGCGGCGACCGACGTCGGTCACGAGCATGCGCCCGACCCCGGGCAGCGAGAACAGCTGCTCGACGACGACGGCCCCGACCAGCAGCCCGGCGATCTGCACCCCGAGCACGGCGAGCACGGTGAGGGCGACCGAGGGCAGCCCGTGCCGGAGCAACGCCTGCGTGCGCGTCAGCCCGATCGCGGCCGCGGTGCGGACGTGGTCGGCGTCGAGCACCGACAGCGTCGCGGACCGGGTGAAGCGCAGGATGACGGCGCCCTCGACCGCGCCGATGGTCAGGGCGGGCAGCACGAGCGACGCGAACGCACGCCCCGGCTCGGACCAGCCGTCGAGCGGGAAGCCCTGCGTCGGCAGCCAGTGCAGCGTGACGGCGAACAGCGCGACGAGCAGCATGCCGGCCCAGACGACCGGGATCGCAGCGACGGCCTGCGCCACGAACCCGATGACGGCGCCGCCCGGTCGACGGCGGAGCACCGCGGCGACGACCCCGAGGGGGACGCCGATCACGAGCGCGGTGACGAGTGACATGCCCGCGAGCGGCAGCGTGATCGCCAGCTTCTGCGCGATCTCCGGCGCGACCTGCCCGTTGGTCACCAGGGACCGGCCGAGGTCGCCGCGGAACACCCCGCCGATCCAGTCGAGGTACTGCACCACGACGGGCCGGTCGAGGCCGAGCTGCTGTCGGAGCTGCTCGACCTGCGCCGGGGTCGACTGGGTGCCGGCGACGACCTGTGCGACGTCGCCGGGGAGCACCCGCAGGGTCGCGAAGATGATGACGCTCGCGACGAGCAGCCCGACGACGAACAGCAGCAGCCTGCCGACCAGGAACCGGGTCACGTGCTCGGAGCTCCGGGCGCGGGTCGTCTCACTTGACGGCGAGCTTCGACAGGTCGAGTCGTGAGTTGCCGCCGTCGACCGGGAAGCCCGTCACGCCGGAGCGCACCGCGGTGATCTCGGTGGCCGTGTAGAGCCACTCGCCGGCGGCGTCCTCGCTCACGATCTTCGCGGCCTTCCGCAGCGCGTCGACCTTGGCGTCCTCGTCGGTGGCCGCGATCGACTCGGCGTACAGCGACTGCACCTCGGCGTTGTCGTACCCGAAGTAGTAGTCGGGGTTCGCCCAGTTGCCGAAGTCGCGGGCCTCGACGTGGTCCACCATCGACAGGTCGAAGTCGCGCTCACCCGACTTCGGTGCCTGGAACACCGTCGACAGCCAGGTCGCGAAGTCGACGCGCTTGACGGTCAGGGTGATCCCGACGTCGGCGAGCTGCGACTTGAGCACGTCGCCGATGGTCGCCGGGTAGATGTTCGCGTACGTCAGCGTGAGCTTGAGGTTCTCCTGACCGGCGGCGGCGAGGAGCTGCTTCGCGTTGTCGGGGTCGTACGCGTCGATGTCGGTCAGGTCCTCGTACCCGGGGTCGAGCTCCGGGATCGGGCCGCCCTGCTCGACGCCCGTACCACCGATGGCCTTGATGAGGGCCTTCGGATCGATCGCCTGCCGGATCGCCTGGCGCACCTTCTTGTCGGTGAACGGCGCCTTCTGGTCGTTGAACGCGAGGGTGTACTTGTCGGTCGTCTTGCCGGAGTGCAGCGCGATGTCCGAGTTGCCGTCGAGCTGGCTCTTGAGTGTTCCGTCGACCGGGTTGAGGACGTCGAGGTCGCCGTTCGCCATGGCGTTGACGGCCGTCGACGGGTCGGTGATGTACCGGAAGACGATCTTCGCGACCTTCGCCTTCGTGCCCCAGTAGTCGTCGTTGCGGTCGAAGGTGAGCGAGTCACCCTGCTTCCAGCTCGCGACCTCGTACGGGCCGGTGCCGTTCGCGGTGTTCGACAGGTCGTTCGTCGCGGCCTTCTCGAGCACCAGCCCGGAGCGGCCGGTCAGGTTCCAGAGCAGGTCCGAGTCGGGCTTCGCCAGCTTGAGCTCGACCACACCGGTCGACGGTGACGTGATCGAGGTGACGCCGGCGAGCTTGGCGGAGTCGACGTAGGTCTCGTTCGACTTGACCTGCTCCAGGGACCAGACGACGTCGGCCGCGGTGACGTCCTTGCCGTCCTGGAAGGTGATGCCGTCGCGCAGCGTGAACGTGTACGTCAGGCCGTCGTCGGAGACCTCGTGCTCGGAGGCCAGCACGTCGCGGATGTCGCCGTCGGCAGTCCGGCCGACGAGCCCCTGGTACACGTTGTCGATGAGCACCTGGTCGAGCGCTGCACCGGACTGCGTGCGGATGTCGAGGCTGGTCGGTTCGAGCACCAGGCCGACGCGGACGGTGGCGTCGGCGCCGCCGTCCTCGTTCGACGAGCCGGAGCAGCCGGTCAGCGCGAGGGCGGAGACGACGGCGACCGCGGTGGCGGCGAGGGCAGCACGTCCGAGGCGCGTGGTGCGCGCAGCCCGAGCGGGACGGCGGGGCAGGCGTGGACTCATGGGTGTGGGTTCCTTCCGGGCGCGAGGGCGATGATCAGTGCTCGCGCTCGCACGAGGTTACCGGCGGCCGGTGTCGTCCGCGGTCGGTTCTTCGATCCGGTGCAACAAACCGTGACGTCCCGCCCATGCCCGGATCGCCGAAGCGAGTTCGAGGGGCGCCTGGTTCTGCACCGCGTGCCGTGCGGTGACCGTCACGATCTCGGCGTCCGGCAGCCGCTCGGCGAACGCGGCGTGCAGCTTCGGGGACACGTACCCGCGGTCGCCCCGGACGAGCAGGATCGGCACGCGCAGGGCCTCGAGGTCGGGCCACGCATCGGCGAAGCGCCCCACCGACGACGTGCGGCCGGCGGGCAGGTGCGGGAAGTGGTGGCGCCGCACGAGCGCTCCGTCGTCACCGAGCCGCGTGGTATGGCGCGCCTCACGCAGCAGCACGTGCCGGTCGTCGCCGACGCGTGCCTCGATCGCCCGGTCGACGACCTGGTCCAGGGTGGCGAACGGCTCCTCGGCCTCGAGCGCGCGGGCGATCCGGTCGACCGCCCGCTGCGCGAAGTCCGGCGACATGTCGACGAGGACGAGCCCGGTCACCCGCTCCGGTGCCGTGGCCGCGAGTCGTGCCGACAGGATCGCGCCGAGCGAGTGCCCGACGACGATCCCCGGCGGGACCTCCAGGGCGTCGAGCGCCGCGAGCACGGTCGGCGCCGTCACGGACGCCCCGTAGTCGGCGTCGTCCCGCCACGACGACCGCCCGTGGCCGGGCAGGTCGAGGGCGACCGCCGGCTCGCCGACGGCGAGCGCGGTCTGGTCGAAGCTGTGGGCGTCGATGCCGAGCCCGTGCAGGTAGGTGATCCGGGCCTCCCGGTCGCCCCACCGGATGGCGGACGTCTCCTGCCCGTCATCGGTGCGGACCACCTGCCTGGAGGCGCGGAGCGGCTCCGTCACGCCGCTCGCGCGGGCGAGGGCGGCCAGGTCTGCGAATTCGTCGTCGGGGGCATCGGGCACGGAACCGATCTTCGCACCGTCTGCGGGGTCTGGAGACGTTAGGTAAGGCATGCCATACTCGGATCCGTGGCAACCCGGTACCGCGTCTTCTCCGTCCGTGTGGCAGCGGTCACGTCGCTCACCCCGCACTTCGTCCGGGTGACGCTGACGGGCGATGCCCTGGCGGACTTCTCCTCGGTCGGGCTCGACCAGCGGATCAAGGTCGTCCTGCCGCTCGACGGTGTGGGGTTCTCCGAACTGCCCGAGGACGAGGACTGGTACGCCGCCTGGCGTGCGCTGCCGGACGCGGAACGCAACCCGCTGCGCACCTACACGGTCCGCTCGTTCCGGCCCGATGCCCGTGAGCTCGACATCGACTTCGTCGCACACGGCGACGCCGGACCCGCATCCCGGTGGGTGTCGTCCTGCCGGGTCGGCGACGAACTCCGGATCGTCGGACCCCGCGTGCCGGAGTCGCCCGAGGACCTGCCGACCGGTGCCGCCGAGTTCGCACCCGGGCACGCGAACCGCATCCTGCTCGCCGGGGACGAGACCGCCGCCCCGGCCATCTGCGCCATCCTCGAGGCGCTCGACGTCTCGACCGTCGGACACGTCTTCATCGAGGTGCCGACCGACGCCGACCGGCTGCCCGTGAGCGCGCCCGCCGGGGTCGAGGTCCGCTGGATCGCCCGGAACGGTGCGACCCACGGCGTCCGCATGACCGACCAGGTGCACGCGTGGGCGTCGACGGTCGTCGCCGGTGCTGCACCTGTCGCCGCGGGTCCCGCCTGTGGGGACGCCGTCGAGCTGGCGGACGTCGACGTCGACGAGCAGGTCCTCTGGGACGTGCCGGCCACCGAGGAGTCGCGCCCCGTCTACGCCTGGATCGCGGGCGAGGCCGGCTGCGTCAAGGAGCTCCGACGGCACCTGGTGCGCGGGGTCGGCATCGACCGCAAGCAGGTCGCGTTCATGGGGTACTGGCGGCACGGCAAGGCCGAGAACTGAACGCCGCAGCCGGACTGCCGACCAGCGTGGTCGGCGTCCCGACGACCGCGCTCGGCGTGCGTGGGCTGACGCTCGCGTACGACGACCGCATCGTGGTGGACGGGCTCGACGTGGACGTCCCCGACGGCGAACTGACCGTCATCGTCGGTCCGAACGCGTGCGGCAAGTCGACGCTGCTGAAGTCGTTCGCGCGCACCCTCAAGCCCCGAGCCGGCACGGTGTACCTCGACGGGGCGCCGATCGACTCGTACCGTCCGAAGGCCGTGGCCCGGCGGGTCGGCATGCTGCCCCAGACGCCGATCGCACCGGACGGCATCACCGTGCGCGACCTCGTGTCCCGCGGGCGGTTCCCGCACCAGGACCTGCTGCACCCGTCGTCCGGGTCCGACCGGCGTGCGGTGCAGGCCGCCCTCGAGCAGACGTCGACGGTGGAGCTGGCGGACCGGAGCGTCGACGAGCTCTCCGGCGGGCAGCGGCAGCGGGTGTGGATCGCGATGGTCCTGGCACAGGAGACCGACATCGTGCTGCTCGACGAGCCGACGACGTTCCTCGACATCGCACACCAGTACGACGTGCTCGAGCTGGCCTCCACCCTGCACGCCGCGGGTCGGACGGTCGTCGCGGTGCTGCACGACCTGAACCAGGCGGCGCGGTACGCCACCCACGTCATCGCGATGCGCAGCGGGTCGATCGTCGCTGCCGGCCCCCCGGCCGCGGTGCTGACGGCCGACCTCGTCGAGGACGTCTTCGGCCTGCCGTGCGTGGTCGTCCCCGACCCCGAGACCGGCACGCCCCTCATCGTCCCCCGTCGTCCCGCCGCCTGACTCGCCCGCCCCTCCGCACCCCGAGGTTCCGAAATCTCGGCATCTCGCGCCGCATCCGGGCCGCCCGTGGAACCTCGGCGCAACGCACGCGGCATGTCGTGGAACCTCGGCGGCAGGAGTTCAGGGCGTCTGACCGACCGCGACGAGACGCGGCGCCACGCGCGCGCGTCGCTGAGCGGCCGCGTGCCGTCGGCCACGGCCGGTGCGACCGACGGTCAGCGACCGCTCGGCGCCGCCCCGGCGGGGTGTCGCGACCGATCAGCGCTGCTCAGCCGGGCAGGTGGGCCGGGCCAGGGCGGACGGGAGGCCCGTGGCGGCCGTGATCCGTGCCTCCCGTCCGCCGTTCGGTCACGTCTCGTCGCCCGTCCGGCCCCCACCGAAGTCACGCCGCGCCGAGCGTGCCGCGCCGAGCGGTCGCAGACCGTCGGTTGCGGCCAGAGGCGCCGACGGTCTGCGACCACTCGGCGCCGGCCCGACGGGGTGTCGTGACCGATCGGCACACGGCAAACGAGGGGGAAGCACAGACAGCGCCGCGCACGGGCACCCGTCAGCGGTAGCCGCCGTCCTCCAGCCCCGCCTCGACCTCGAAGCGGTTGCGGAGCGGGTCTCGGCCGGCGACGGCGTACAGCACGGGCATGAGCATGCCGTACCGCCGCCACTGCTCGACGTGCACCCGCTCGTGCCGCAGCACCCGGGGCCCGTCGTTGTCCCGGGTCAGGTACACCGAACCCACGCAGGTGCCACCACGCCGGAACACCCACCGCGGCAGGCCCGAGCAGACGACGAGCCCGTCGACCACGCGGACGCGGCCGGTCGACAGCGGCACGCCGATCGCCAGACCCACCGCCGTGGCGAACAGCCAGCCCACCCGCGACACGGGGGAGTCGAGCAGCGTCCGGCGTGCCAGTCCGCGCATGCTCAGGCCGGGCGACCGTAGGTCTCGAGCAGCCGGAGCCAGATCTCGTTCATCGTCGGGTAGGCCGGCACCGCGTGCCAGAGGCGGTCGACGGGTACCTCGCCGACGACGGCGATCGTTGCCGCGTGCAGCATCTCGGCGACGTCCTGGCCGACGAAGGTGACGCCCACGACGACCCCGCGGTCCTCGTCGACGACCATCTTGGCGCGGCCGGTGTAGCCGTCGGCCTGCAGGGCGGAACCCGCGACGCCGCCGAGGTCGTACTCCACGGCACGGACGTTCAGCCCCTGCTCTCGTGCGGCCTTCTCGGTCAGGCCGACGCTCGCGACCTCGGGGTCGGTGAACGTGACCTGGGGGACCGCGGCGTGGTCGGCGGTCGCGACGTGTGCGCCCCACGGTTCGGTGTGCAGCGGCGTGCCCTGGTGCCGGGCGGCGATCGCCTCGCCGGCCGCGCGGGCCTGGTACTTGCCCTGGTGGGTGAGGAGGGCGCGGTGGTTGGCGTCGCCGACGGCGTACAGCCAGTCGGTGCCGTGCACGAGCATCGTGTCGTCGACCTCGAGCCAGTCGCCGGCGGTGAGCCCGACGGACTCGAGGCCGAGGTCGGCGGTGTGCGGGGTGCGGCCGGTGGCGGCCAGCACCTCGCTCGTGATGACGGTGGTGTCGTCGTCGAGTGTGGTGGTGACGAGCCCGTGCTCGTCGCGGTCGACCCGCACGGGGTTCACGCCGGTGCGGACGTCGACGCCGAGCTCGCGGAGGGCATCGGTGACGAGTTCGCCGGCGAACGGCTCCATGCCGCCGAGTAGTCCGTGCCGGGCGACGAGGGTGACCTTCGCGCCGAGCGATGCCCAGGCGGTGGCGAGCTCGGAGCCGGCGACACCGCCGCCGATCACGAGCAGGCTCTCCGGCACCTGCTGGGCGCTGGTGCCCTCGCGGGTGCCCCACGGCTTCGCCTCGGCGAGTCCCGGCACGTCGGGCAGCGCGTGCAGCGAACCGGTCACGACGGCGACGGCGGCACGGGCGGTGTGCGTCTCGCCGCCGACCTCGATCGTCTTCTCGCCGGTGATGCGGGCGTGGCCGCGGATCAGGGCGATGTCGGCGGACTCGAGCCAGGACACCTGGCCGTCGTCCTTCCAGTCCGAGGTGAACGAGTTGCGGCGCGCGAGCACGTGGGCGGCGTCGAGTTCGCCGGTGACGGCCTGCTTCGCGCCGTCGAGCCGCTTGGCCGCTGCCAGGGCGTGGCCGCTGCGCAGCAGTGCCTTCGACGGCATGCACGCCCAGTAGGAGCACTCGCCGCCGACCAGTTCGGACTCCACGATCGCGACCGCCAGGCCGCGCTTGTGGGCGTAGTCCGCCACGTTCTCGCCGACTGCGCCGGCGCCGATCACGATGAGGTCGTAGTCCGTCATGAGGCCGAGCGTACGCGGACCGGCATGGGGTGCGCCCGGCGCGCCGGGTCGGTTCTCAGGCCACCCGGGAGGCGCTGGTCAACGCCCCGACGACGCGCAGGATCACGCCGAGGTCGTCCACTGCACGCTCCGGGTCGACGGGAGCGAAGCCGGTGAGCGCGGCGCCGGCAAGGCGGCGGCCGCGGGTCGCGGCCTGGATCCGCTCGACCAGTCCCGCGCCGTCGAGTCCGAACGGCACCGGCTCGAGCAGGCCGTCGACCTCGGACGGGTCGAGGACGTCGAGGTCGACGTGCACGAACACCGAGGTCGCTCCGGTGGCGTCGACGGCGGCGGCGAGGGCGTCCGGGGTGGCGGCGTCGACGTCGAGTCGGGTGATCCCGGCACGGTCGAGTGCGGCGTCCTCGGCGTCGTCGAGCCCACGGACGCCCGCGACCACGACCGACGAGGCGGGGAGCACCGGCAGCGCGGGGAACAGCTCGTCGGCGCGGTCGACCAGGATCCGCAGGGCCGCGGTCTCGGCGGCGACGGGCTGGGCGCGGTTGAGTGCGCGGTACCCGCTGGACCCGGCGATGCGGACGAACGCGGTGTCCGGGCCGAGGCCGACGGTCGCACCGAGGACGCTCGCACCGTCCCCGCCGACGACGAGGACGGGTTCGCTCGCGACGCCGGTCTCCTCGGCCACGCGGTCGGCGACGGCGAGCACGGAGGTGTAGCGGGCGACGGCCGTCTCGAGCCGGTCGCCCGCGCCGGTGGGGACGTCGACCACGGTGGTGGACGCACGGGGGAGGTCGGCCGCGATCGCGGTCGCTCCGTCCCCGAGGCGCATCGCGCGCGACGACGCCGAACCCTGCCACTGACCGACCACGAGGAACTGCATCGTCTCAGTCTGTCAGCTGGGGTCCGGCGTCGTCCGGGAAGGTCGTCCGGGAACGTCAGAGGCTCGACGAGCCGCCGGACTTCAGCGCGGCGAGTCGTGCCTCGACCTCGGCGTCCTTGCCGACGTCCTCGAGGCTCTCGAACTGCGCGTCGAGGCTCGACGACTGCAGTTCCTGCTGCCCGAGGACCTTGGCCTCTTCACGACGGACCTTCTCCTCGAAGCGACCGAGGTCGCTCGTCGGGTCGAGCACGTCGATGTTGCCGAGGGCGTCGTTGACCTTGGACTGCGCCTCGGCCGTCTTCGAGCGGGCGACGAGGTTGTCGCGCTTCGCACGGAGCTCCTCGAGCTTCTGCTCCATGCCGGCGAGCCCGGTCTTGAGCTTCTCGACCGCTTCGTTCTGCGAGGCGAGGTTCGGCTCGGCGTCCTTGACCTCCTGCTCGGCCGCGATCTGCTTGCCGATCGCGATCTTGGCGAGGTTGTCGAACTTGTCCGCCTCGGCCGTCTTGCCCTCGGCGCGGTACTTGTCCGCGGCGGTGGAGGCGTTGGCGGCCTTCTGGCCCCACTCGGACGAGGCGCGCTTGTCCTCTTCGTGGTCCTGCTCGAGCAGCCGCACGTTGCCGATCGTCTGCGCGATCGCCGTCTTCGCGTCGGCGATGTTGTTCGTGTAGTCACGCACGAGCTGGTCCAGCATCTTCTGCGGGTCCTCGGCGTTGTCGATGAGCTGGTTGATGTTCGCCCGCACGAGGGTGGAGATGCGGCCGAAGATCGTCTGCTTTGCCATTGCTGTTCCCTTTCCTGGAAGGTCTGACGTGGTGTGTCTGGTCTGTCGGGTACTGGTCTGTCGGGTGTGTGGTCTGGTCGTCGGGTGGGTCGGGGTCAGAAGCGGCCGCCGCCGGAGAACCCGCCTCCGCCGCCGCCTCCGCCACCGCCGAAACCGCCCCCGCCGCCGAAGCCGCCGCCCCCGCCGCCGAAGCCGCCGCCTCCGCCGCCCCCGAAGGAGCCGCCGCCGAAGCTGCCACCGCGACCGCCGAGCAGGCCGCCGAGCACGATGCCGGTGACGAGGCCGCCGAGCTGGGCGCCGTTGCCGCCGCCACCACCGAAGCCGCCGCCACCGCCGCCCCAGCCGCCCATGTCGTCGTTCGCCGAGTCCATCGCCGCGGCGGCGTACTGCTCGGCCGCCCGTGCTGCCTGCAGTGCCTGTCCGGGGTCGGTGGTGGCGAGCTGCACGGCGTCGTCGAGGGCGCGTTCGGCCTCGGACAGGCGGGTGCGAGCGGTCGGTCCGATGCCGCCACGGTGCAGCGAGATGTACTCGCGCGCCTGGCTGATCCGGTTCCGGGCGTCGCGCAGGGCGTCGTCGAGGGCGCGGGACGCCCGGCGCTGCTGCTCTTCGGCACCCCGGGCGGCCGCGATGGCCTGGTCGATCTCGGTGTTCGCCTTCGTGAGGGCGTCGACCGCGGTGATCGGGTCCTTCGGGTCGAACCCCTGCCGCAGCACGGTCTGCGCCCGGGTCACGGCCGCGGCGAGGTCGGGCCCGCCCACGGTGAGGGTCCGGGCCGCGGCGACGTCGCCCTCGATGTCGATGCGCATCGCCTCGGCGCGTGCGGTGGCCTCGGTGAAGGTGCCCTCGGCCGCGACCGCGCTGTTCGTGAGTTGCTGCACCTGGGCCAGGGCGTGCTGGGCGTCGCGCACGGCGACCACCGCTTCGCCCTTGTCGCCGGCCGCGATCGCCGCGGTGGCCGCGTTCGAGCGCTCGGTGGCGTAGGCGAGCACCTGATGTGCCTGGTCGACGTTGTCGGCGACGGTCGCGAGGGTACGGCCGGTGTAGTTGGCTCGCACGCGGTCGAGCGCGGCTGCTGCAGCGCCGACCGACGCCGGTGCTTCCGCGACGGCCTGGGCCAGTGCGGCGGCTGCTTCCTCGACGCCGTCCTCGAGCGACCGGAGCTTGTCGAACGACTCGGTCTGTTCCTCGATCGAGGCGTGCGCCTGCTGGCAGATCGCGATGATCTGGTTCGCCCAGTCCGCACGCTGCTGGGGGGAGTCCGGGATCTCGTCGTCGAGCTGCTGCCGGAACGTGAAGGCCTTGCGCACGGCCTGCTGCGCAGCGGCGACGGCGTCGGCGAAGGGCTTCGCGGCGTCGGGACCGAACTGGGCCGTGGCGAACCCGACCTCTTGCTCGGCGGTGCGGAGCTCGTCGTCGATCGTCACGAGCGCGCCGCCGGCGGTGCGCTCGAGGTCGGCGAGGGACTCCTGCTGTGCCTGGGTGGCCGCGGCGGTCTTCCGCTTGTTGCGGGTGCGGATGACGAGCACGACGACGATCAGGCCGACGACGATGACGAGCAACAGGATCCAGAGCCAGGTCAGGTTCGGCGGCGCCTGGGTGTCCGTCAGGCCGTTCGCGAACGCCACGGCCGCGCCGGACCAGTCGCCCTGCTTCAGCGCGGGGAGCAGCGAGTCGTTCACGGCGCTCTGCACGTCGGACTCGGAGATGGCGGTCTCGTTCGTCTGCTGCACGTCGTAGTTGCGGTCGTCGACGGCGACCGACAGCAGGATGCCGTCGGTGTCGATCTGGTTCTGCTCCATGACCGCGGAGCCCCACGCGGTGTGGTCCGTCGGATCGGTGAACGTGGGCACGAACACGACGTACAGCTGCGTCTGGGTCTCGGCGTACAGGTCCTGCACCGCCTGTTCGACCTGCGCCTGCTGCGAGGAGCTGAGGGCGTCGGCTTCGTCGAGGACGTACGCCCCACCCAGGTCGACGGGTGCCGTGGCCTGCGCGGTCGCCGCCGGAGCCAGGACGATCAGCATCGCCACGGCCGCTGCCGTGACGCGACCCCAGAGCCGCGCTGTCCCCCGTTCCGTCCTCGACCCGCCTGTGCCCGATCCGCGCTGGACCGTTCGCATCCGTCCTCCGTCCGTCACCGGTCGGCGCCGTCGACGCCGTCCCGAACGGCACCCTGAGAGCGCCGTCGCCCGGAGTCTATCCACGGCGCGCGGGGCGACGGACGGACTCTCGGCGAACACTGTGGACAAGCCGATCCATGGGTGTCTTGTCCCCCGGACCGGGGTAGGCTGACGCCACTGTTCGACGACGAACGGAAGGGAACAGCAATGGAGCGAACCACGAGTACCGAGGTCGTCCCGCTCGAGGACGGCTACCACCGCGTCTCGACGCCGGCGACCGGCGTGATCGGCTTCGTGCGCGAGCACGACGGCCGCTACGAAGTGCTGCGCGGACGCGTCCGCCAGGCGACCCGATCCGAGGGTCTCTACAGCACGATGAACGTCGCACTGATCGCACTCACGCACGCGTAGCGACCACGGCCCTGGGCCGGCCATCCGCGCACCGTAGGCTGCGTGCGTGGGTGAGTCGAGCCTCCAGGCCGTCGTGGTGACGCTGTGCGCGACGGGTCCGGACCGCGCGGCCGACCGGGAGGCCCTGGTCGCCGCCGTCGCGTCGGCTGCGGCAGTCGAGACGTCCGCCGTGCGCGCGGGGCGCGTCTGCCCACACTGTGCCGGGACCGACCACGGTCGTCCCTGGGCCACGGTGTGCGGCACCGCGTTCGGCGTCAGTCTGTCGCGCACGACCGGCGTGCTCGCGCTCGCGGTCGCGCCGGGCACGGTCGGCGTCGACCTCGAGCGGGTGTCCCGCGTCGGCGCAGCGCCCCTCGACGTCTTCACGCCCGGCGAACGCGAGCGCTCGGCCGGTGATGCCGGCTTGCTCGCGGCCTGCTGGGCGGCGAAGGAGGCCGTGCTGAAGCGCGACGGTCGGGGCCTGCGCGTCGATCCACTGTCGGTCGACGTGGACCTCGCTGCCGGCGCCGCGCGGTTCGAGGGGCGAGACCACCCGGTGTCGGTCCACCGTCCGGCACCCGACCTGGTGCTCGTCGTCGCGGCCGGCGGGCTGCCCGTCGTGGTCGAGGGGACGCTCAGCGGGGGAGTGTGAGCACCTCGACGCCGTCCTCGGTGATCGCGATGGTGTGCTCGGTGTGGGCCGTCCGGGCTCCCGTGGCACTGCGGAGCGTCCAGCCGTCGGCATCGGTGACGAGCACGTCGGTGTCCGCCATCACCCACGGCTCGAGCGCGAGCAGGAGGCCGGGCCGGAGCGTGTAGCCGCGGCCCGCGCGGCCCGTGTTCGACACGTGCGGGTCCTGGTGCATGGTCGAGCCGATGCCGTGGCCGCCGAACTCGACGTTGACCGGGTAGCCCGCACCCTCGAGCACGGTCCCGATGGCGTGCGACAGGTCGCCGATGCGGGCGCCGGGGCCGGCGGCGGCGATCCCGGCGGCCAGGGCGCGCTCGGTCGCGTCGATGAGGGCGAGGTCCTCGTCGCGCGGGGTGCCGACGACGAAGCTCACGGCGGCGTCGGCGGCGATGCCGTCCAGCGACACCGCCAGGTCGAGGGTGAGCAGGTCGCCGTCCGCCAGGACCCGGTCGTGCGGCAGCCCGTGCAGCACGGCGTCGTTCACGGCGGTGCAGATGTGGTGTCCGAACGGGCCGCGACCGAACGAGGGTGCGTAGTCGACGTAGCAGGAGTCCGCGCCGGCGGCCTCGATCATCTGCTTCGCCCACCGGTCGATCTCGAGCAGGTTGGTGCCCACGCGGGTGCGTTCGCGCAGGGTCTGCAGGATGGTGCCGACGAGGGCTCCGGTGGCACGGGCCTTCTCGACCTCGGCGGGCGTCAGGATCTCGATCACGCGAATGATCATACCGGTATTACTATGTGGGGATGGTCCGTCTCCCGCTCCGCCCCGACGAGGTCGCGCGCGGCCGCCGTCTCGGTGCCCTGCTCCGCCGCGCACGTGGCCCACGGTCGATCGTCGACACCGCCCTCGCCGCCGGGATCTCGCCCGAGACCCTCCGCAAGATCGAGACCGGGCGGATCGCGACCCCGGCGTTCTCGACCATCGCGTCCGTCGCCGGCGTGGTCGGGCTGTCGCTCGACGCGGTCTGGTCCGAGGTCAGCTGCGACCCGGCCGACGGCGAGCTGGCTGGCTAGTCGACGCGCGGCGCGGGCAGCGCCGGTACCGACGCCTCGTCGATCCAGGGCCCGGTCACCGCCCGGACGTCCGCGACGGAACGGTCGGCGGCGTCGGCGAACGCACTGAGCACGTCGGGCACCGTCACCGAACCGTGCCGGTGCCGTTCGGTGATGCTGCGCAGTCCGGCGGTGAACGCGTCGTCGCCGAACGTGCGGCGGACGGCGTGCAGGGCGAGGGCCCCGCGCTTGTAGACCCGGTCGTCGAACATGTCCTTCGCGCCGGGGTCACCGACGACGAGGTCCTCGGGCTGGTCGAGGAGCCCCTGCCGGTACTGCGCCGCGAGCACGTCGGCGGTGTCGCCGCCGTGGTGCTCGGACCACAACCACTCGGCGTAGCAGGCGAACCCCTCGTGCAGCCAGATGTCCTGCCACCGGGTGACCGTCACCGAGTTGCCGAACCACTGGTGCGCGAGCTCGTGCGCGATGAGCCGGTCGGTGCCGTGCTCGCCGTCGACGTGGTTCCGGCCGAACACCGCCAGCCCGTGGGCCTCGAGGGGGATCTCGAGCTCGTCGTCGGTGACCACGACGCCGTACGCCGCGAACGGGTACGGGCCGAAGCGGTCCGAGAACAGTGCGAGCATCTCGGGCACCTGGCCGAAGTCGGTCTTCGCGGCGGCGGCGAGGTCGGCGGGGTGGTGCAGGGTGACGGGCACGACGGCGCCGCGGAGCCTCGTCGTGCGGTACCGGCCGATCTGCACCGTCGCCAGGTACGTCGCCATCGGCTCGGTGGTGGCGTAGGTCCAGCGGGTGCCGATGCGGTCGCGTTCCTTGCCGAGCAGTTCACCGTTCGCCAGGACGTCGTACGCGGCCTCGGCGGCGATCTCGAACCGGTAGGTCGCCTTGTCGTCCGGTCGGTCGTTGCACGGGAACCACGAGGGCGCCCCCGTCGGCTGGGCCGCGACGATGACGCCGTCGGTGAGTTCCTCCCACCCGACCTGGCCCCAGGCGCTGCGGACGGGGCGCGGGTTGCCGCGGTACCGCAGGTGCACGGTGAACGTGGTGTCGGCCGCGATCGGCGACGCCGGGGTGACGGTGACCTTGTGCACCGCCTTCGACACCTTCTTCGCGCGGGTGCCGTCGACGTCGGCGCGCTCGACGCTCAGGCCGTGCAGGTCGATGACGATCCGGTCGAGGGGTTCGTGGGCTCGGGCGGTGATCGTCGCCGTGCCGTCGAGACGGTTCGTGGCCACGCGGTAGTCGAGGCGGAGGTCGTAGTGCTCGGCGCTCCAGCGTCGGTCGCCGCTGTGCGGGGTGTACGGGTCGGCAGCGGGGGTGTTCGGCACGGTCCCAGTCAACCCCATGGCGCCGGTCAGTCCGCCACGGTGGCCGGTTCGGCTGTCCACGGAGCGATGGGGTTGCCGGACCAGCGGGACCCGGTGGGCACCTGCTCACCGCGCATCACGAGCGAGGCCGGACCCACCGTGGCGCCCGTGCCGATGCCGGCTGCGGGCAGGACGACGCTGTGCGGCCCGAGGGTCGCACCGGCGTCCAGCCGCACCGTGTCGAGCTGCATCACCCGGTCGTGGAACAGGTGGGTCTGCACGACGGTCCCGCGCGCCACCGAGGCGCCGGCCCCGATCGTGACGAGGTCGGCCTCGGGCAGCCAGTAGGTCTCGAGCCAGGTGCCGCGGCCGATCGTCGCGCCGAGGCTCCGCAGCCACGCCGCCAGGGCCGGGGTGCCGGTGGCCTGCTCGGCGAACCAGGGCCGGGCGACCGTCTCGACGAAGGTGTCCTGCACCTCGTTGCGCCACACGAACGACGACCACAGCGGGTGCTCCCGGGCGATGATCCGGCCGACGAACGCCCACTTCGCGATCGTCGACACCACCGCGGCGACGGCCCCGGCGACGATGAGCACCGGTCCGGCGAGCAGCACCGTCCACCCGACGCCGACCGCCGACCACAGGGCGAGCAGGGTGCCCGCCACCCCGAGGGCGATCGCGGCGGACACCATCGGGGCCACGAGCCGCAGCAGCTCCCAGCAGCCGCGGGCGACCTTGAGCCGGACGGGCGGGCGGAAGGTGCGCTCCTCGTCGAACTGCGTCGCCGCACGGCGCAGCCGCACCGGGGGCGAGCCGAGCCACGACGACCCGCGCTTGGCCTTCTTCGGCACGGCGGACAGCACCGCCACCAGCGCCTCGCGGGGGACCGAGCGTCCGGCGCCCGTCATCCCGCTGTTGCCGAGGAACGCCCGCCGACCGACCTTCGACCGGCCGATCCGCACCCGGCCACCACCGAGCTCGTACGTGGCGACCATGGTGTCGTCGGCCAGGAAGGCACCGGACGCGATCTGCGTCAGCGCGGGGATGAGCAGGACCGTCGAGATCTCCGTGTTCCGGCCGACCTTCGCCCCGAGCAGCCGCAACCACACGGGCGTCACGAGCGAGGCGTACAGCGGGAACAGCAGCGTCCGCGCCGCGTCCAGCACCCGCTCCGTCGACCACGCCTGCCAGCCGATCCGCGAACGCACGGGGTGACGCCCCTCGTGCAGCCCGATGCCGAGCAACCGCACCGACCCCACCACGAGCAGCGCGTACACGGCCCCGGCGACGACGGTCACGAGCGGCACGGTCGCGAGGGCGCGCAGTAGCGCGTCGCCGAGCGTCGACGCGCGCCCGACCAGGGCGACGGCGACCAGCAGCCCGACCGCGACACCGATCACCGGCAACCCGGCCACGGCCACGGAGCCGGCCCCGTACGCCAGCAGCCAGCGTCGACGCGACGGGGGACGGGCCTCCCGGCCGTGCCTGGCCGACCCGACGCGTTCAGCGGGCGAACCCGCCCAGCGCTGACCGGCGGGCACCCGGCCGGCGACGGCGGAGCCGGCCTCGACCTCGGCACCCGCGCCCACGTGCGCACCGGGCAGCAGCGTGGTGCGGCTGTGCACGACGGCGTCGTCGTCGACACGGACCCGGCCGAGCCGGAACACGTCACCGTCCACCCAGTGCCCCGCGAGGTCCACCTCGGGCTCGATCGACGCACGCTTGCCGATCGTGAGCATCCCGGTGACCGGCGGGAGCGTGTGCAGGTCGACGTCCGTGCCGATCCGCGCCCCGAGCGCACGGGCGTAGTAGCTGATCCACGGCGCCCCGGCGGTCGAGGGACCGTCGACCGCCTCGGCGATCCGCTCCGCCAGCCAGACCCGCAGGTGCACCGAGCCACCCCGGGGGTGGTCGCCCGGCCGGACCCCGACGAGCAGCAGCCGAGCCAGCACGACCGTGAGTGCCATCTTGCCGATCGGCGTCACGAACACCAGCAGCGCGACGACGAGCGCCGGCCAGGGGAGCACCGGCAGGAACGGCAGCGTCGTCGCGTGCAGCACCGCCGCGACCAGCGCCGTCCACGTCAGGACCCGCAACCCGCGCAGCACCTGCACCGGCAAGCCCAGCAGCGTCATCGCGAGGCCCGTCGTCGGCGGGACCGGCGTCACGTCGCGCGATGCAGCCGCCACCGGACCGGACTCGTCCAACGCGGCAGCCAGCGCGCCGATGCGCGGGTGGTCGTAGACGTCGGCGACGGTCGTCGACGGGAACCGCTCGCGGATCGCCGACACCAGCTGCGCCGCCGTCAGCGACCCGCCACCGTGCGCGAAGAAGTCGTCGTCGACGCTCGACACCGGCACCCCGAGGATCGCCGCCCAGCGCTCCGCGATCCACGCCACCGTGTCCGGCAGCATCGCGGCGTCCGTCGCCCCGGGCAACGGCCACGGCAGCGCCGCACGGTCGACCTTGCCCGACGTCCGCGTCGGCAACGAGTCCACCACGGCGACGAGCGGGACGAGCGCAGCGGGCAGCTCCCGCCGCAACCGGGCGTTCGCAGCCTCGACGTCCACCGTGGCACCCGCCACCGGTGCCACGTACCCCACCAGCACCTGGTTGCCCGCCGGGGTCCGCTGCACCACGGCCGCACCACCGGCCACGTCGTCGAGCGCCTGCAGCGCCGCGTCGATCTCCCCGAGCTCGATGCGCCGACCACCGAGCTTCACCTGGTCGTCCGCACGCCCCTGGAACACGAGCCCCTCGGGGTCGTAGCGCACCAGGTCACCACTCCGGTACGCCCGGTCCCACCCGAGCTCCGGGAACGGCGCGTACTTCTCCGCGTCCTTCGCCGGGTCCAGGTACCGCCCCAACCCGACACCACCGATCACGAGCTCACCGACCCCGCCCGGCTCCACCCGCTGCCCGGCACCGTCCACGACCGCCAGGTCCCACCCGTCCAGCGGCAGCCCGATCCGGATCGGCTGGCTCCCGTCGAGCAGCGACCCGCACGCCACCACCGTCGCCTCCGTCGGACCGTACGTGTTCCACACCTCACGGTCCCGACTCGCGATCCGCGCCGCCAGCTCCGGCGGGCACGCCTCACCACCGAAGATGACCAGCCGCACCTGCTCCAACGCATCGTCCGGCCACAGCGCGGCCAGCGTCGGCACCGTCGACACCACCGTGATCGTGTGCGCGATCAACCACGGCCCGAGGTCCACCCCCGTCCGCACCAGCGACCGCGGCGCCGGCACCAACGCGGCACCGTGCCCCCACGCCAGCCACATCTCCTCGCACGACGCATCGAACGCGACACTCAGCCCCGCCAGCACCCGGTCACCGGGACCGATCGGCGCCGCCTGCAGGAACATCCGCGCCTCGGCGTCCACGAACGCCGCAGCACTGCGGTGGGTGACCGCCACGCCCTTCGGCACCCCGGTCGACCCCGAGGTGAAGATGATCCACGCGTCGTCGTCCAGGTGGGGGAGATCGGCGCTCGCCGTGGGGTCCGTCACGGGCAGCTCGCCGCCGTCGCGGTCGCGCAGGACGCCGCCGGCCCCGATCACGCCGACGACTCCGGCCTCACCGAACACGAGGGCCGCGCGTTCCTCGGGGTCGTCGGCGTCGACGGGCACGTAGGCGGCTCCGGCGGCGAGGACCGCGAGGATCGACAGGTACAGGTCACGCCCGCCGGAGGGGATCCGCACCCCGACCCGGTCACCCCGTCGGACTCCGCGGCGGGCGAGGTCGTCGGCCTGAGCGCGCACCAGGTCGAGCAGGGCGGCGTAGTCGACGGTGCCGGCGGGGTCCTCGAGCGCGGTGGCGGTCGGGTGGGTGGCCGCCGTCGCCGCGAGGACGTCGAACAGGGTCCGTGGTGCGGGGGCGTGCCCGCCGCGGGCGAGTTCGAGCTGCGCGTTCCCGGTGCCGGTGGTCATCGGTTCCCTCTTCCCGGTCGCGTGCAGGACGACCGGCCCGTGATCCTAGGGGACCGAGGTGTCGCGCTCGGAAACACGGGGTAGCGAGGGGCGCGCGGGCGCTTCGTGAGCAGAAACTGTCGAGTCGATTCCCCCGACTCGACCATTCCTGCTCATCATCCGCGCGAACGTCAACATCCGCCACGACGTGCGCAACCCATCCCGGAGAGTCTCAACGGGGGAAGGTCGCCGCAGGCGACATCGCGCGCAGCTGACTGAGCGCAGCGAAGACAACTGCTTGCGCGGGAATGTCACAGTGCCCCCAGGAGGATTCGAACCTCCGCCCCTGCCTCCGGAGGGCAGTGCTCTATCCCCTGAGCTATGGGGGCCAAGGGGTGGAACAACCGTAGCAGGTCCGGCGCGGGCTCCTGGACAGCGCGTGTCGTGCACGAGACGCGACTGCAGGGCGGACGGGAGGCGCGGTGCGGGGCCGCCACGGGCCTCCCGTCCGCACCGTGCGTGCGTTTCGGGCCCGTGCGAGGTTGCGCGCTCCGTGCGGCGCTGCAAGCGCGCACCAGGCGCGCAACCTCGCACCGGGCTACGGACCCGGCGCCGTGCGTGGTCGCCGCTGGACGGGAGGCGCGGTGCGGGCATACCTCGGGCCTCCCGTCTGCACGGTGCGTCCGTTGCGGGACGGTGCGAGGTTCCGTGTTCCGTGCGGCTTTGTGAGCGCGCACCAAGCGTGCAACCTCGCACCAGGCGGCGGGCCCGGCACTGTGCGTGGTGGCCGTCGGACGGGAGGCACGGTGCGGGGCCGCCACGGGCCTCCCGTCCGCACGGTGCGTCCGTTGCGGGCCCGTGCGAGGTTCCGTGTTCCGTGCGTCGCTGTAGACGCGCACCACGTGTGCAACCTCGCACCGGATGGCGGACCCCGCACCGTGCCGGCGCGGGTGCGTCAGCCCGCGGGCGTCGCCGACGCCGACGCCGACGCCGACGGCTGCAGCGCTGCGCGCACCGCGTCGACGACGGGCTGTGCGCCGCCGGGCTCCGTGAACAGCGTTGACTGCGTGGTGATCCAGTACGGGTCGGTGAAGGCGTCCGCGCGGCCGATGCCGTCGTCCAGCGCGAAGTAGCCCTCGACGCGGTAGGTGGGGACCGATCCGCCCCGGTCGTACAGGGCGTCCTTCAGGTTCGTGAGCGACTTCTCAGGCAGGTCGGCAACGGCCAGGGTGATCGTCTCGGTGTCGTCGTCGGTGGCGACGAACTGGCAGACGCGGCCCCGCTGCTTCGCGATCGTGGCGGCGGGGGAGCCCTTGGCCGGCGTGAAGGAGTCGTCGAGCGCGAAGGTCGTCCCGTACACGGACAGGGCCTCGGTCGGCAGGAGCTCGGCGCAGGTCTGCGACACCGTCTTGCCGACCGGGGTCGGGCTGGGCGTCGGGTCGCTGTCCCCGCCGCCCGAGCAGGCCGACAACGCGAGTGCTGCTGCGGCGGTGACGACGGCGACGGAGCACGCCCGGGCACGGCTTCGGGTGGTCATCCCGACATGATGGCCCATCGTCCGGCGTGCACCTGGGTGTCCCGGTAGACTCGTCCGCCGTGACTCCTGCCGAACTCTCCGCCGCGTACCTGTCGATCCTGACCGGGATCGTCGAGCGACGAGGCGCGTCCGAGACCGTGACGATCGGGGACTCCCACGTGGTGCTCGAGCGTCCGAAGAACCGTGCGCACGGCGACTGGGCCTCGAACGCCGCCATGCAGCTCGCGAAGCGCATCGGCACGAACCCGCGCGAGCTCGCGACGGAGATCGCCGGCGAGCTGACCGAGCTCGACGGCGTGGCCTCGGTCGACGTCGCCGGCCCGGGGTTCATCAACATCACGCTCGAGGCCGCAGCAGCCGGTGAGATCGCCCGCACGATCGTCGAGGGCGGTGACGCCTTCGGGCACGGCGACCTGTACGACGGCGTCCGGATCAACCTGGAGTTCGTCTCGGCGAACCCGACCGGCCCGATCCACATGGGCGGCGTGCGCTGGGCGGCGGTCGGCGACAGCCTGGCCCGCGTGTTCCAGGCGCAGGGCGGCCTCGTCACCCGCGAGTACTACTTCAACGACCACGGCGCGCAGATCGACCGCTTCGCCCGCTCGCTCGTCGCGTCGGCGCTCGGTGAGCCCACGCCGGAGGACGGCTACGGCGGCGCGTACATCGCCGAGATCGCGGCACGCGTCATCGCGACGCTGGACCCCTCGGTCGACGTGAAGGACCTGCCGCGCGACGAGGCGCAGGAACTCTTCCGGCGCGAGGGCGTCGACTTCATGTTCGCGGACATCAAGTCGTCGCTGCACGACTTCGGCGTGGACTTCGACGTCTACTTCCACGAGAACGCCCTGCACGAGTCGAAGGCCGTCGAGCGCGCCATCGCCCGGCTCCGTTCGGCGGGCGTGATGTACGAGGCCGAGGGTGCCGAGTGGCTCCGCACGACCGACTTCGGCGACGACCGCGACCGCGTGGTCATCAAGTCCGACGGCGAGCCCGCGTACATCGCCGGCGACCTGGCGTACTACCTCGACAAGCGCGAGCGCGGCTTCGAGCGCAACCTGATCATGCTCGGTGCGGACCACCACGGCTACGTCGGCCGGATGATGGCGATGTGCGCCGCGTTCGGCGACGAGCCGGGCACGAACCTCGAGATCCTGATCGGGCAGATGGTCAACCTGCTCAAGGACGGCGAGCCGATGCGCATGTCCAAGCGCAACGGCACCATCGTCACGATGGAGGACCTCGTCGACGCGGTGGGCGTCGACGCCGGCCGGTACTCGCTCGTCCGGTTCGCCAGCGACACCGCGATCGACATCGACCTCGACCTGCTCACGAAGCGGACGAACGACAACCCGGTCTTCTACGTGCAGTACGCCCACGCACGCACCCAGTCCGTGGCCCGCAACGCCGAGGCCGCCGGGGTCGACCGCTCCGTGTTCGACGCCTCGATGTTGACGCACGACTCCGAGGGTGCGCTGCTCGGCGCCCTCGCCGAGTACCCGCGCGTGGTGCGCCACGCCGCGGAGCTCCGCGAGCCGCACCGCATCGCCCGGTACATCGAGCAGCTCGCCGGCCTGTACCACCGCTGGTACGACGCCTGCCGCGTGACCCCGCTCGGCGACGAGCCGGTCACCGACCTGCACCGCACGCGCCTGTGGCTGAACGACGCCACCGGCCAGGTCGTCCGCAACGGCCTCGGCCTGCTCGGCGTGAGCGCTCCGTCCCGCATGTAGCGGAGCGCCCCCCCCCGGAACCAGGTTCCGGACACAGCACCGCGGAATCCCGCGGTGCTGTGTCCGTTCCACGGTGTGGAAGGAACCCATCGCCCCGCCGCAGCCGCTGCACCGGACGCACCCCGCGCCTCCAGGCAGGCTGACGGGACCACCTGGCAGGGTGGGACGCATGTCCGCCGCCACCGAACGCCCCCGCAAGCGCCGCCGCTGGCCCGTCGTCCTGATCGTGGTCGTCGTCGTGCTCGCCGCCCTCGTCGTGATCGCCGAGTTCGTGCTCCGCGGGGTCGTCGACCGCATCATCGCCCAGCAGGTCGAGCAGTCGCTGCCCGACGGCACCACGGGCCAGGTCGAGGCGCACGCCGACGGCATCGTCATCCCGCAGCTCATCGGCGGCACCCTCGACCAGGTCGAGATCACGTCCGAGAAGCTCACCGTCGACGGCATCCCGCTCGCCGCCGACGTCACCGCGAAGGACGTCCCCGTGGACGGCAAGGGCGACGTGCACGACGTCGACGGCACGGTCACGCTGGCGTCGTCGAGCGTGAAGGACCTGTCGAAGTACAGCCCGCTGTTCGACCGGTTGACCCTGGTGGACGGCGGCGTCGAGCTGTCCGGTTCCACGGCGGTGCTCGGCTACGACATCACCTACGCGGCGAAGGGCGACGTGGTCGCGCAGGACGACGGCCGCGGCATCACGATCACCCCGAAGAGCGTGCGGATCACGAACTCCGACCTCGGCCTCAAGGTGGACTCGATCCCCGGCGTCACGAACGTGCCGGTGCAGGTGTGCACGGCGCAGTTCCTGCCCGAGGCGCTCCGCGTGCGCTCGCTCGACGTCTCGAAGGCCGACGCGACGGTCCGCGTCACCGCGGACGCGCTGCCGCTCAACGAGCAGGGCCTGCAGACGGTCGGCAGCTGCGGCTGATCCCGTGGCTGCGTCACACGGACGGGAGGCCCGCCCCGCGTCGGTAGGATCGGGTCCCGTGAGCGAGAACCCCCTTGCACCGCCGCGACTGCGGTTCCCGACGGACGCCTCCGAGCTGGTGGACCGGATCTGGCCCGCGTCCGCGACGCGGACCGACGACGGCGACCTGGCGGTCGGCGGTGTCACCGCGACTGACCTCGTCCGGCAGTACGGCACTCCGCTGTACGTCGTCGACGAGCGTGACGTGCAGTCGCGTGCGGTCCGGGTGCGGAACGCGTTCACCGAGGCCTTCGAGGGCATCGGCACCCGGGCGCACGTCTACTACGCCGGCAAGGCGTTCCTGACGACGCAGGTCGTGGCGTGGATGGCCGAGGCCGACCTGCGCGTGGACGTCTGCACCGGCGGGGAGCTCGCGGTCGCCCTGGCCGCCGGGATCGACCCGGCGATGCTCGGCTTCCACGGCAACGACAAGTCCGACGCCGAGATCGCCCGCGCCGTCGAGGTCGGTGTGGGCACGATCGTGCTCGACAGCCACGAGGAGGTCCAGCGCGTCGCCCGTGCCGCTGCCGACGCCGGGGTCGTGCAGCGCGTCCGGATCCGCATCAACAGCGGCGTCCACGCGTCCACCCACGAGTACCTGGCGACCGCGCGCGAGGACCAGAAGTTCGGCATCCCGCTCACCGAGGCCGTCGCCGCGGCCGAGGCGGTGCGCGCCGAGTCGTCGCTCGTGTTCGTCGGGCTGCACTCGCACATCGGGTCGCAGATCTTCGACGAGTCCGGGTTCCGCGAAGCCGCTCGACGCCTGATGGACGTGCACGCCACCCTCGTCGAGTCGGGCCCGGTGCCCGAGCTGAACCTCGGCGGCGGCTGGGGCATCGACTACACCGAGGCCGACTCCGCCTTCGCTCCCGAGGACGTCGCCGACGCCCTCGCCGCGATCATCGCCGAGGCCTGCGCCGAGCGGGACATCCCGGTGCCCGAGGTCGCGGTCGAGCCCGGTCGCTACATCGTCGGGCCGGCGGGCATCACGCTCTACCGCGTCGGCACGATCAAGCCCGTCACCCTCGAGACCGGCGACGCGGACACCGGCCACGCCACCCGCACCTACGTGTCCGTCGACGGCGGCATGAGCGACAACGCCCGTCCTGCCCTGTACGGCGCCGACTACACCGCTCGCCTCGCCCGGACGTCCGAGGCGCCGGCCGTCCTCACCCGCGTCGTCGGGAAGCACTGCGAGAGCGGGGACATCGTGGTGGGCGACGAGTACCTGCCGGGAGACGTCCAGCGGGGGGACCTGCTCGCCGTCGCGGCCACCGGGGCGTACTGCTGGGCGCTGTCGAGCAACTACAACCACGTGGGCCGCCCGCCGGTCGTCGCCGTGGCGGACGGCACAACCCGTATCCTCGTGCGGGGCGAGTCGATCGACGACCTCCTCGCCCGCGACACCGGGGTCCGCCCCGTGCCCCACGCCGGCACCGGTCGCTGACCCGACGAACAGGAACCAACTCCAGATGATCGAATACCGCAACGTCCGCGTCGCGCTGCTCGGGGCCGGCTCGGTCGGGTCCCAGGTCGCGCGGCTCCTGCTCGAGCACGCCGACGAACTCGCCTCGCGCGCTGGTGCCGGCCTCGAACTCGTCGGGATCGCCGTGCGCGACGTCGACGCCGCGCGTGACGTCGACCTGCCGAAGGACCTCTACACGACCGACGCCGAGTCGCTCATCCTCGGTGCCGACATCGTCGTCGAGCTGATCGGCGGCATCGAGCCCGCGCGCACGCTCGTGCTGCAGGCGCTGCAGTCCGGCGCGGACGTCGTGACCGGCAACAAGGCGCTCCTCGCGACCCACGGTCCGGAGCTCTTCGCGGTGGCCGAGCAGGTCGGCGCGCAGCTGTACTACGAGGCCGCCGTCGCCGGAGCGATCCCGATCATCCGACCGCTGCACGACTCGCTCGCCGGGGATCGCATCGAGCGGATCATGGGCATCGTCAACGGCACCACGAACTTCATCCTCGACCTGATGGACCGCGAGGGCGCCACGTTCGAGGACGCCCTGGCGACCGCGACCGAGCTCGGGTACGCCGAGGCCGACCCGACCGCCGACATCGAGGGCTACGACGCCGCGCAGAAGGCCGCGATCCTGGCCTCGCTGGCGTTCCACACCTCGGTGCCGCTCGCTGCCGTGCACCGCGAGGGCATCACCTCGGTCACCATCGAGCAGGTCCGCGCCGCGCGCAAGGCCGGCTACGTCGTGAAGATCCTGGCGACCGCCGAGCGACTGACCGACGAGGACGGCCGCGAGGGCGTCAGCGCCCGCGTGTACCCGGCCCTCGTGCCGGAGTCCCACCCCCTGGCGAGCGTGCACGGCGCGAAGAACGCCGTGTTCGTCGAGGCCGAGGCCGCGGGCGACCTCATGTTCTACGGCGCCGGTGCCGGTGGCGTCGAGACCGCGTCTGCCGTCCTCGGCGACCTGGTGTCCGCCGCACGTCGGCACGTCATCGGCGGCCCGGGCGTCGCGGAGTCGACCCAGTCGGACCTGCCCGTCTTCCCGATCGGCACCGTCCGCACGCGCTACCAGATCACCCTGCACGTCACGGACGCCCCCGGCGTGCTGTCGACGGTCGCCGGCGTGCTCGCGAAGCACGGCGTGAGCGTCGAGACCGTCGAGCAGACCACCACGGGTGCCTCCGAGGGGACGGCAGCGCTCGTCATCGGGACGCACCTGGCGCGCGAAGCCGACCTGGCGGACACCGTCCGCACGCTCCGCGGCGAAGACGTGGTCCTGGACGTGACCAGCGTCCTGCGCTTCGTCGGCGCCTGACGCACCACGGGCCTCCAGGCCGACCGCGAACCACCACCAGACCGACCCACCGGACAGAGAGAGAAGCCTGATGGCCCACCAGTGGCAGGGAGTCCTGCGCGAGTACGCCGACCGACTCGACGTGACCGAGGCGACGCCGATCGTCACGCTCGGCGAGGGCGGCACGCCCCTCATCCCGGCTCGTCGGCTCTCCGAGCGCACCGGCGCCGAGGTCTACGTCAAGTTCGAGGGCATGAACCCGACCGGGTCCTTCAAGGACCGCGGCATGACGATGGCGATCTCGAAGGCCGTCGAGCACGGCGCGAAGGCCGTCATCTGCGCCTCGACCGGCAACACCAGCGCCTCGGCCGCCGCGTACGCCACGCACGCCGGCATCACCGCCGCGGTGCTCGTGCCCGAGGGCAAGATCGCGATGGGCAAGCTCAGCCAGGCCGTCGCCCACGACGCCCAGCTGCTGCAGGTCCAGGGCAACTTCGACGACTGCCTCGACATCGCCCGCGACCTGGCGGCGAACTACCCGGTGCACCTCGTCAACTCGGTCAACAACGACCGCATCGAGGGCCAGAAGACCGCTGCGTTCGAGGTCGTCGACGTCCTCGGTGACGCCCCGGACTTCCACTTCCTGCCGGTCGGCAACGCGGGCAACTACACCGCGTACTCCCGTGGCTACCGCGAGGACGTGGCCGCCGGTCGCACGACGAAGCTCCCGCGCATGTTCGGGTTCCAGGCCGCCGGTTCCGCACCGATCGTCCGTGGCGAGGTCGTCAAGAACCCCGACACCATCGCCTCCGCGATCCGCATCGGCAACCCGGCCTCGTGGCAGTTCGCCCTCGAGGCCCGCGACGAGACCGACGGCTACTTCGGCGCCATCTCGGACGAGGCCATCCTCGCCGCGCACCACATCCTGTCGGCCGAGGTCGGCGTCTTCGTCGAGCCCGCTTCGGCCATCGGTGTCGCCGGGCTGCTCGAGCGCGCCGACGCCGGCGTCGTGCCGAAGGGCGCGAAGGTCGTCATCACCGTCACCGGCCACGGCCTGAAGGACCCGCAGTGGGCCCTGCGCACCGAGGACGGCAGCGAGGTCACCCCGACGAGCGTGCCGGTCGACACCAAGTCGATCGCGGACGTGCTCGGACTGGTCGCGGCGCAGTGAGCCCCGACCGCTCGTCCGGACCGGGGGAGGGCGTCACCGCCCGCAGTGCTGTACCGGCCGGACGGGCGGTCCACGCTGTGCCCGCCGGGCGGGCGGCCCACGTGTTGCCCGCCGGACGGGCCGTGCGCGTCCGCGTGCCGGCGACGTCCGCGAACCTCGGCCCGGGGTTCGACTCGCTCGGTCTCGCGCTCTCGCTGTACGACGAGGTCGTCGTCCGGATCCGCCCGGAAGCCGGCGCCACCGTCACGGTGCAGGGCGTCGGTGCCGGCGAGGTCGCCACCGACGACACGAACCTGGTCGTGCGCGCCGTCCGCCGCGGCCTCGAGCACGCCGGTGTCGACCAGCCCGGCCTCGAGCTGCACGCCACGAACGCGATCCCGCACGGCCGCGGGCTCGGTTCCTCGGCGGCCGCGATCGTCGCCGGCCTGATGGCGGCCCGCGGGCTGCTCGAGGGCATCGTCGACCTGGACGCCTCGACCCTGCTCAGCCTGGCCACCGAGATGGAGGGGCACCCGGACAACGTCGCCCCCGCACTCTTCGGTGGGCTCACCATCGCGTGGATGACGGCCGAGGGACCCGCGTACAAGCGGCTCCTGGTGCACCGCGGCGTCGCACCGGTCGTGTTCGTGCCGACGTCCACGCTGTCGACGAAGCTCGCCCGATCCCTGCAGCCCGAGAACGTCCCGCACGCCGACGCCGCGTTCAACGTCTCCCGTTCCGCGCTGCTCGTCGCCGCGCTCATCCAGAGCCCCGAGCTCCTGCTCGCCGCGACCGAGGACCGCCTGCACCAGGCGTACCGGGCCAGCGCAATGCCGGAGACCGACGCGCTGATCGGACTGCTCCGGCAGCACGGCCTCGCGGCCGTCGTGTCGGGGGCGGGACCGAGCCTGCTCGTGCTCGGCAGCGACCCGGCACAACGGCTCACGGCCGCGGATCTCGTCGCCCGACACGGGGAATCCGACTGGCGCGCGCTCATGCTGGCCGTCGATCTCGGTGGTGCTACAGTGGTGGCGCACTCGGCGCTCGAAGCCGAACCCGCGTAACCGCACGGTATGCCCGTCCTCAAGGACAGCGCCTGCGACGTCGCAGGGTCCGGCGCGCGGGTGTGCATCTCTTTCTGATCACCGAATCCCGGTCCGTCGTCTGAACGGCGGTCGATGCATACCCGTGCATCCGGGACGGTGGAAACTCTCCGCGTTCTGCGGTTCGAAAGGAAACACCGACCTTGACCGACAACAACTCCACCCCGGTGGAGATCCCCAGCGACCTGCGCGCCCTCCGCCTGCCGGAACTCCAGCGCATCGCCTCCTCGCTCGGCATCACCGGGCTCTCGAAGCTCCGCAAGGGCGACCTCATCGCCTCCATCGAGGACAAGCGCCCCGTCACGGACGACGTCCCCGCCGCGGCAGCGCCCGCCACGACCCCCGCCGCGGCGCCGGTGACCGAGCAGCCGACGCTGCCGGAGCCCGCAGCCGAGGCACCGACCGCTCCGGTCGCCGACCCCGAGGCACCCGCCGTCGAGTCCGAGCCGGCCGCGCCGTCGCGTGCCCGCCGTTCGCGCCGCGCGTCGTCCGGTGGCACCGTGAACGCCGGCCCGACCTCGGCCGCCGAGCACACCAACGCCGGCCACACCGGCACCGAGGACCTGCTCGCTGGCCTCGACCAGGTGCGTGCCGAGAAGGACGCCCAGGAAGCCGCCCAGACGCAGACCGGTGGGCAGCGTCGCGGCCGCGGCCAGCGCGGTGCCGACCAGCAGGCCCAGCAGCCGAACGAGTCGGCCGACCAGCAGACGCCGACCTCGGCACCTGCCCAGACCGACCAGCAGGCCCGCACCGAGCAGCAGGCGCGGACCGAGCAGCAGAGCACCGACGGCGAGTCGCAGGACCAGTCCGGTGCCGCCGACTCCGGCGAGCAGCACGACCAGAACGACCAGAACGGCGAGGGCGGTTCGCGTCGCGGCCGTCGCAGCCGTGGTCGCGGTCGTGGCCGTGGGCAGAACGCCGAGAACGGCGAGCAGAACGGCGAGCAGCAGGACGGCCAGCAGCACCAGCAGGGCGGCCAGCAGAAGCAGAACGGCGGCGACCAGCAGAAGCAGGCCGACGCCAAGCAGGCCGACGCGAAGCAGGGCGACGCCAAGCAGCGAGACGCGAAGCAGGACGACCGCGCCGAGCAGAAGCAGCAGGCGGCGAACCAGCAGAAGCAGAACGGTCAGCAGAAGCAGGGCCAGCAGGCCCAGCAGAACGCCGACGACACCGAGGGCGGCCGCAGCCGTCGCCAGCGTGACCGCAAGCGCGGCCGTGGCGGCCAGAACGACGACTTCGAGCCCGAGGTCACCGAGGACGACGTCCTGATCCCGATCGCGGGCATCCTCGACGTCCTCGACAACTACGCGTTCGTCCGCACCACCGGTTACCTGCCCGGACCGAACGACGTCTACGTCTCCCTCGGCCAGGTGAAGAAGTACCACCTGCGCAAGGGCGACGCCGTCGTCGGTTCGATCAAGCAGCCCCGTGACAACGAGCAGCAGAGCCGTCAGAAGTACAACGCGCTCGTGACCGTCGACTCGGTCAACGGCCAGACCGCCGAAGAAGCAGCGGCCCGTGTCGACTTCTCGGACCTCACCCCGCTGTACCCGAACGAGCGCCTGCGTCTCGAGACGGAGCCGGGCAAGCTGAGCACCCGCATCATCGACCTCGTGTCGCCGATCGGCAAGGGCCAGCGTGGCCTCATCGTCTCGCCGCCCAAGGCCGGCAAGACCGTGGTGCTGCAGGCCATCGCGAACGCCGTCGCGAAGAACAACCCCGAGGCGCACCTCATGGTCGTCCTCGTCGACGAGCGGCCCGAAGAGGTCACCGACATGCAGCGCACGGTGAAGGGTGAGGTCATCGCCTCGACCTTCGACCGTCCGGCCGAGGACCACACCACGGTCGCCGAGCTCGCCATCGAGCGTGCGAAGCGCCTGGTGGAGCTGGGCCACGACGTCGTGCTGCTGCTCGACTCGATCACCCGTCTGGGCCGTGCCTACAACCTGTCGACCCCGGCGTCGGGCCGCGTGCTCTCCGGTGGCGTCGACTCGGCGGCGCTCTACCCGCCGAAGCGCTTCTTCGGTGCGGCGCGCAACATCGAGGACGGCGGCTCGCTGACCATCCTCGCCACCGCGCTCGTCGAGACCGGTTCCAAGATGGACGAGGTCATCTTCGAGGAGTTCAAGGGCACCGGCAACATGGAGCTCCGCCTGAACCGTCACCTGGCGGACAAGCGGATCTTCCCGGCCGTCGATGTCAACGCCTCCGGTACCCGTCGCGAGGAGCAGCTGCTCTCCGCCGACGAGGTCAAGATCACCTGGCGTCTGCGCCGAGCCCTCGCCGGGCTCGACCCGCAGCAGGCCCTCGAGATCGTGCTGCGGAACCTCAAGGAGACGCAGTCGAACGTCGAGTTCCTGGTGCAGGTGCAGAAGTCGGTCCCGACGACCGGCGGCGCTCACCACAACGGTCACCAGGAGTAACGCGTGTTCGAGTCGGTGGCAGGGCTGCTGGCGGAACACGAGGACCTGACGCAGCAGCTGTCGGACCCCGCGCTCCACGCCGATGCGGCCCGGGCGAAGAAGGTGAACCGGCGCTACGCCGAGCTCAACCAGATCAAGTCCGCGTACGAGTCCTGGCAGGCGGCGGGGGACGACCTCGCCGCCGCCCAGGAGCTCGCGCGTGAGGACTCGGCGTTCGCGGACGAGGTCCCCGGGCTCGAGGAGCAGTTGGCGGAGCGCCAGGAGCGTCTCCGCCGGCTGCTCATCCCGCGCGACCCCGACGACGGGCGCGACGTGATCATGGAGATCAAGGGCGGCGAGGGCGGCGAGGAATCGGCGCTGTTCGCGGCCGACCTCCTGCGCATGTACTCGCACTACGCCGAGACCAAGGGCTGGAAGGTCGAACTCCTCGAGCGCACCGAGTCCGACCTGGGTGGCTACAAGGACGTCCAGGTCGCGATCAAGTCGAACACGACCGACCCGTCGCAGGGCGTCTGGGCGCACCTGAAGTACGAGGGCGGCGTGCACCGTGTGCAGCGCGTGCCGCAGACCGAGTCGCAGGGGCGCATCCACACCTCGACGACCGGCGTGCTGGTGTTCCCCGAGGTCGACGAGCCCGAAGAGGTCGCGATCAACCAGAACGACCTGAAGATCGACGTGTACCGGTCCTCCGGTCCCGGCGGGCAGTCCGTCAACACGACGGACTCCGCGGTCCGCATCACCCACCTGCCCACGGGCATCACGGTGGCGATGCAGAACGAGAAGTCGCAGCTGCAGAACCGTGAGGCCGGCATGCGCGTGCTCCGCGCACGCATCCTCGCGCGGCAGCAGGAGGAGCTCGACGCGATCGCCTCGGACGCGCGCAAGTCGCAGATCCGCGGGATGGACCGTTCGGAGCGCATCCGGACGTACAACTTCCCGGAGAACCGGATCGCGGACCACCGCACCGGCTACAAGGCGTACGACCTGGACCGCGTCATGAACGGTGCGCTCGAGCCCGTCGTCCAATCCGCCATCCAGGCGGACGAAGAGGCACGTCTGGCCGCCATCGGCGACCAGGACGCGTAACCGCTCACCCCGCCTGGAGGCCCGGCTCGTGTCCGACACGCCCCTCACGTTCGCCGCGGATCGCCTGCTCGAGCAGGCGGCCGCGGCGCTCGTCGCGTCCGGCGTCCCGACGCCCCAGGTCGACGCCGAGCTGCTGCTCGCGTGGGCGACCGACACCTCGCGCGGTGCGGTACAGGCCCGCGCGATGACCGGCGGCGCGATCGCTCCGGAGCACGTCGAGCGCTTCCGGCACGCGATCGCCCGACGGAGCACCCGCGAGCCGCTGCAGCACATCACCGGGCAGGCGTACTTCCGAGCGCTGACCCTGGCGGTCGGACCCGGCGTGTTCGTGCCCCGTCCCGAGACCGAGGGCGTCGTGCAGTTCGGCATCGACGCGCTCCGAGCCGTCGCGGTGCCGGCGCCGATCGCTGTCGACCTCGGCTCCGGCAGCGGTGCGATCGCCATCGCCATGGACACCGAGGTGCCGAACGCCGTCGTGTACGCCGTCGAACGGTCGCCCGAGGCCCTGCCCTGGACTCGCCGGAACACCGACGCCCACGGCGGCACGGTGCGACTCGTCGAGGGCGACCTCGCCGACGCGCTGCCCGAACTCGACGGCACCGTGTCCGTCGTGGTGTCGAACCCGCCGTACGTGCCGGACGACGCGATCCCGATCGACCCCGAGGTCCGCGACCACGACCCCGCGATGGCGCTGTACGGCGGACCGGACGGCCTCGACGCCGTGCGCGCCCTGGCCGAGACGGCGTGGCGGTTGCTCGTGCCCGGCGGGGTGCTCGTCATCGAGCACGCCGAGCCGCAGGGCGCCGGCGTCCGCGAGGTCCTGGCGCGTCGGGGGTTCCGGACCCCGGAGACGCACGTCGACCTGACGGGTCGCGACCGCACGACCACCGCGACCCGGTAGGCGGACGCACCCCGGGCCTCCCGGTCGTGTGGCGTGCTTGGCGTTACCGAGCTGTCTGTCGTGCCGTGCGTTGCCGTACCGAGCGGAAACGGGCGTACCTGGCCGTTCAGAACGACCAGGTACGCCTGTTGCTTGTTGCCATCGCGAACGTGATGGGAAGGATCAGGCGACGGGGGAGGCCTCGCGCTGCTGCGCGACGAAGGCGCGGACGTGCTCGCGCAGGTCGGTGTCGCGCTCGACCAGGACCGCGTGGATGCCGACGCTCCGGGCACCCGCGATGTTCTCCGGCATGTCGTCGGCGAAGAAGGTGCGTTCGGCGGGCACGCCGTGGTGCTCCATCGCGCGGAGGAAGACCTCGGGCTCGGGCTTGCGGGCGCCGAAGTTGCTCGACGTGTCCAGGTGCTCGCCGAACAGCCCCGGCAGTGACGGCGCCCACTGGTGGATCCACCGCCCCGCGAGCGGCCCGTTGTTGGTGAGCAGGCCGACACGCCCGTGCTCGCTCGCGATCCGGACGGCCTCGATGCGTTCCGGCAGCTCGGTCATCGCGGAACCGCGGATGCGCGCCCACTCGGACTCGGGGACATCGCACTCCATCGCCCGCTCGAACGCGGCGAGGTACTCGTCGCCGTCTGCGAAGTCGCCGGCCTCGGCACGCATCTCGTGGCCGCAGTCCCACCAGCGGCGTCGGAGCTCCTCGAACTCGTGTCCGGTGAACTCGGAGAGTGCGGCCATCCGCACCTGCCAGTCGTACCGGACCAGGACGTCGTCCATGTCGAAGAGGAACAGGAGGTGGGGCGCAGGGGTCTCGTTCACGATGTCCTCCATTGTGTCGCACTATCATCGTCGAGTCATGGCATCCCGATACGACTGCACCGACTCCGACGGGCTCCTGACCGGGATGCGGCTCGCACGTGCCGCCCTCGGGCGCGGAGACCTCGTCGTCGTCCCCACCGACACCGTCTACGGCCTCGCCGCGGACGCCTTCAACGCGGCCGCCGTCCAGCGGCTGCTCGACGCGAAGGGCCGGACGCGGCAGTCGCCGCCGCCGGTGTTGATCCCCGGCCCGCCGACGCTCGACGCGCTTGCGAGCGACGTGCCGCAGCAGGTGCGCGACCTCGTCGCCGAGTTCTGGCCCGGCGGCCTGACCGTGATCCTGCGCGCGCAGCCGTCGCTCGACTGGGACCTCGGCGAGACGCGGGGCACGGTCGCCCTGCGGATGCCGGACTCGCGGATCGCGCTCGAGCTCCTGCAAGAGGTCGGTCCGCTCGCGGTCTCGTCCGCGAACTCGACCGGCGACCCGGCCGCGATGGACGTCGACGCCGCGGAGCGGATGCTCGGCGACAGCGTCGCCGTGTACCTGGACGGCGGCGCGATCGGGGAGCACGAGGGCTTCGAGGCCTCCACCGGGTCGACGATCGTCGACGCGACGGGGCTGTCGGACGGCGGGAAGCTCCGCATCGTCCGGCACGGGGTGATCTCCGACGACGAGATCACCCGGGTCGTCGGAGCCGACCTCGTCGGATGAAGTACTACCTGCTGGCGGGGGCGATCGCCGCGGTCGTGAGCTTCCTGGTCAGCGTGCTGGTGTGGAAACTCGGGCTGAAGTACAAGTGGTACCCCCAGGTCCGCGAGCGCGACGTGCACCGCACGCCGACTCCGCGCCTCGGCGGGATCGCGATGTACATCGGCGTCATCGTGTCGCTGTTGGCGGCGTGGTTCCTGTTCCCGTCGATCGCGGGGACCGACTACTTCCGGCTCGTGTTCTCCGAACCCGGGCGCGTGCTGGCGGTGCTCGGGGGCGCGACGATCATCGTGGTCCTGGGCGTCGCGGACGACATCTGGGACCTCGACTGGATGACGAAGCTCGCGGGGCAGATCATCGCCGCGGGCATCCTCGCCTGGCAGGGCGTCGCGATCGTGTCGCTGCCGATCGGCAACACGCTGGGGGTCGGCTCGTCCTACATGAGCCTGATCTTCACGGTGCTGGCGGTGGTGCTCGTGATGAACGCGGTGAACTTCATCGACGGACTCGACGGCCTGGTCGCCGGGGTCGCGATCATCGCCGGCGGGGTGTTCTTCCTCTACACGTTCTTCATCAACCGCGTGGTCGTGCAGACCGAGTTCTTCTTCAACCTGCCGTCACTGCTGACGGCGGTGCTCGTCGGCTCCTGCTTCGGGTTCCTCATCCTGAACTGGCACCCCGCGAAGCTGTTCATGGGCGACGCAGGAGCGCTGCTCGTCGGCTTCCTGATGGCCACCAGCGCCGTGTCGGTCACGGGCAACATCGACCCCGCAGCGGTGCAGACACGCCAGGCGCTGCTGCCGGCGTTCATCCCGATCCTGCTGCCCTTCGCGATCCTGATCGTGCCGATCCTGGACTTCGGCCTGGCGGTCACCCGGCGGCTCAGCGCTGGCAAGTCACCGTTCTCGGCCGACCGCAAGCACCTGCACCACCGTCTGCTCGACATGGGGCACTCGCACTTCCACGCCGTCCTGATCTTCTACGCGTGGACCGCCACCGTCGCGGTCGGGTGCCTGCTGTTCCTGTTCGTGGACTGGTACTGGGTGGTCGCCTTCGTCGCGGTCGGCTTCACCGTGTGCGCCGTCGCCACGTTCGCGCCGCTCGGCCGGAAGCGCACCGAGATCGCCGCCCAGACCGCCAACCGTTCCGCCGCCGTGGTGGACGCCAGCCTCGACCCGCTCGACCGGGCCGCCAACGACCGCACGATCCCAGGAGACATCACGTGACCGCACCGAACGCGCTCGACCACGTCCGGCCGGTGTTCCGCCGCATCATCACGTGGGGCGCCGTGCTCGCGGTCGCCCTGGCGATCGTCGGGGGAGTCGTGGGGCTGCTCGTCGCCGACACTCCCGGGCTCGTCGGCGGCCTGCTCGGAGCCGTGCTCAGCGTGGTGTTCCTCGGCCTCACCGCGGTCAGTGTCCTCGTCGCGCTACGAGTGTCCAAGGGGCAGATGATCTCGGGTGCCTTCTTCGGCATCGTGATGGGCACCTGGCTGCTCAAGTTCGTCGTGTTCATCGTGCTGCTGGTGGCACTGAAGGACCGTACCTGGGTGGACTTCCCGGTGCTCGCGATCGTGATCATCGCGGGGGTCGTCGGGTCCCTGGTCATCGACGTCGTCGCGGTGGCGAAGGCCCGCATCCCGATCGGCGTGCAGCTGCCCGGTGACGGGTCGGGTGGCTCCGCGGACGCTGAGAACCCGACCCCCCGCAACTGAGAAGCCGGGAAGCCTCTCGCACCTGATAGGCTTCTCGGAGTCCGCCACCGGAGCCTTTCGCTCGGAGCGGGCAAGCCTCCACAACGTCCACCATCGCGTGCCATGATGTGCGCGCGCCGACACAGGAGACAGCGCTGCTATCCCACGCTCTTCCCCTGTCCCTCTCTGCTGCGGTTGACACCGTTGCGGCGGGGAGCAGCAAGGCCGCCGAGTTCCATGGTCCGTCGATCAACGAGTTCTTCCCGGATGCGATCTTCTTCGCAGGGACGCCGTTCGAGATCGATCGGGTCGTCCTCATCCGCTTCTTCGCCGTCGCCGTGCTCCTGGTGTTCGCCTTCGTGGGAACCCGCGCGCTGAAGCTCGTCCCGAACCGCGGTCAGGCGTTCATCGAGTACGCGTTCGACGTCGTTCGTCGCAACACCTTCGACAACCTCGGAGAGAAGGACGGCAAGCGATTCCTGCCGCTCCTGGCGACGATCTTCTTCGGCGTGCTGTTCATGAACCTGACCGGTCTGATCCCGGGCATGAACCTCGCCGGCACCAGTCGCATCGCGATGCCGATGATCCTCGCGATCGTCGCCTACGTCGCGTTCATCTACGCCGGCCTCCGCAAGCACCCGGGCACGTTCCTCCGGAACTCGCTCTTCCCGCCCGGGGTGCCGTGGTTCCTCTACATCATCGTGACGCCGATCGAGCTCGTCTCGACCTTCGTGCTCCGTCCGGTGACGCTCACCCTGCGACTCCTGATGAACATGGTCGTCGGGCACCTGCTGCTCGTCCTGTTCTTCTCGGCGACGCAGTTCTTCTTCTTCGACGCTTCGCTCGGCTTCAAGGCCTTCGGTGTCGGGACCCTCGCGTTCGGCATCGCGTTCAGCTTCTTCGAGATCCTCGTCGCGCTGCTGCAGGCCTACGTCTTCATGCTCCTCACCGCCGTCTACATCCAGCTGGCGCTGGCTGACGAGCACTGATTCCTCACTGACCCCCTACGGGACCGGCAACCGTCGGACCCGCACCTCGAAAGGAAAACACGTGGACGCAACGACCGTTCTCGCGGAGATCAACGGCAACATCGCGACGGTTGGCTACGGCCTCGCTGCGATCGGCCCGGCCATCGGTGTCGGCATCGTCGTCGGCAAGACGATCGAGTCCGTCGCCCGCCAGCCCGAGCTCCAGGGCCGCCTGACGACCCTCATGTACATCGGTATCGCCTTCACCGAGGCCCTGGCCTTCATCGGCATCGCCACGTACTTCATCTTCACCAACTAAGGTTCCTCGATGCACAACGCACTCATCATCGCGGCGGAGGAGACGCACAACCCCCTCATTCCGCCGGTGTACGACATCGTGTGGTCCGCGGTGGCCTTCGTCATCATCTTCCTGGTGATGTGGCGTGTCGTCACGCCGCGCATCACGAAGATGCTCGATGAGCGCACTGAGGCCATCGAGGGTGGCATCAAGAAGGCAGAGGCTGCTCAGGAGCAGGCCGCTGCTGCGCTCGACGAGTACAACAAGCAGCTCGCCGACGCCCGCTCCGAGGCGTCCCGCATCCGTGAGCAGGCCCGCGCCGACGCCACGGCGATCGGCAACGAGGTCCGCGAGCAGGCAGCGGCCGATGCAGCACGCATCACGGCCAACGCCCAGGCGCAGATCGAAGCCGAGCGTCAGAGCGCCGTCCAGTCCCTCCGGTCCGAGGTGGGCACCCTTGCCCTCGACCTCGCGTCCGGTGTGATCGGCGAATCGCTCAAGGACGACGCCAAGTCGTCGGCAGTCGTCGACCGCTTCCTCGCCGACCTCGAGGCCTCGCAGGCCACGAAGACGGGGGAGCACTGAGCATGCGCAGCGCTACCAGAGAAGCACTCGCGTCCACCAGGGCGGTGCTCTCGGACCTCGGTTCGAGCGCCGACCTGGCCGTGGGTGCCGAGATCCTCGCCTCCGGGCGTGCGATCGCCGGTGCGCCGCAGCTGCTCGGGCTGCTGTCCGACCCGACGGCCGACCCGGCCGGCAAGAAGGTCCTCATCGACCGCGTCTTCGCCGGTCAGTCGCACGCGACTCGTGCGGTCCTGACCGCGGTGGCCGGCTCGCGCTGGTCCTCGCACCAGGACCTGCTCGCCGGCATCGAGGACGCGGGCATCCGCGCCGTCGCCGCCACCGCGGGTACCGACTCGCCGATCGAGTCCGAGCTGTTCGCCTTCGAGACCGCTGTCCGTTCGGACGCCGGCCTCGAGCTGGCACTCGGCACGAAGCTCGGCAGCGCGGCGCAGAAGGGCGCGCTCGTCGAGCGGCTCCTCGGCCCCAAGGCGTCGCAGCAGACCGTGACGATCGTCTCCGCGCTCGTGCAGCAGCCTCGCGGCCGCCGCATCGGTGAACTCGTCCGCGATGCCTCGCGCATCGTGGCCGAGCAGGACGGCAAGCTCGTCGCGACCGTGGTCACCGCCACGGCACTCACGACCGCCCAGTCGGCACGCGTTGCACGCGGGCTGGCCGAGCGCTACGGCAAGGACATCAGCATCAACCAGGTCGTCGACCCCACGGTCGTCGGCGGGGTCCGGGTGCAGATCGGCGGCGACGTCATCGACGGCACCGTGTCCACGCGGCTCTCGGAGCTCCGGCTCCAGCTCGCCGGCTAGGCGTACGGTCGAAGCCGCTCCTCCCAAGTCCACAACGGGAACTGCCGAGTCCGGCAGCGTCACCCTCTCGGAGCCGAAGGGCCCCGGAAAACCACAAGGAAAATCCCATGGCAGACATCACCATCAGCCCCGATGAGATCCGTGATGCCCTGAAGGACTTCGTCTCGAACTACGAGCCGACGAAGGCCTCCACGGCCGAGGTCGGGCACGTCACCGACGCCGGCGACGGCATCGCGCACGTCGAGGGCCTCCCCGGCGTCATGGCCAACGAGCTCATCCGCTTCGCGGACGGCACGCTCGGCCTCGCGCAGAACCTCGATGAAGACTCGATCGGTGCCATCGTGCTCGGCGAGTTCGCCGGCATCGAAGAGGGCATGGAGGTCACCCGCACGGGTGAGGTCCTCTCCGCCCCCGTCGGCGACGCCTTCCTCGGCCGTGTCGTCGACCCGCTCGGCGCCCCGATCGACGGTCTCGGCGAGATCGCTGCAGAGGGCCGTCGCGCCCTCGAGCTCCAGGCTCCCGGCGTCATGGCCCGCAAGTCGGTCCACCAGCCGCTGCAGACCGGCATCAAGGCCATCGACGCGATGATCCCCGTCGGCCGCGGTCAGCGTCAGCTGATCATCGGCGACCGCCAGACCGGCAAGACGGCCATCGCGATCGACACGATCATCAACCAGAAGGCCAACTGGGAGTCCGGCGACGAGGACAAGCAGGTCCGCTGCATCTACGTCGCCATCGGTCAGAAGGGTTCCACGATCGCCTCCGTCAAGGGTGCGCTCGAGGACGCCGGCGCGATGGAGTACACCACCATCGTCGCCGCCCCGGCGTCCGACCCGGCCGGCTTCAAGTACCTCGCCCCGTACACCGGCTCGGCCATCGGCCAGCACTGGATGTACTCCGGCAAGCACGTCCTCATCATCTTCGACGACCTGTCGAAGCAGGCCGAGGCCTACCGCGCCGTGTCGCTCCTCCTGCGTCGTCCGCCGGGGCGCGAGGCGTACCCGGGTGACGTCTTCTACCTGCACTCCCGTCTGCTGGAGCGTTGCGCGAAGCTGTCCGACGAGCTCGGCGCCGGTTCGATGACGGGTCTCCCGATCATCGAGACCAAGGCGAACGACGTCTCGGCGTACATCCCGACCAACGTCATCTCCATCACCGACGGCCAGATCTTCCTGCAGTCGGACCTCTTCAACGCGAACCAGCGTCCGGCCGTCGACGTGGGCATCTCGGTGTCCCGCGTCGGTGGTGACGCCCAGGTGAAGTCGATCAAGAAGGTCTCCGGCACGCTGAAGCTCGAGCTGGCGCAGTACCGCTCCCTCGAGGCGTTCGCGATGTTCGCGTCCGACCTCGACCAGGCGTCGCGTCGTCAGCTGGACCGTGGTGCCCGTCTGACCGAGCTCCTCAAGCAGCCGCAGTACTCGCCGTACCCGGTCGAGGAGCAGGTCGTCTCGATCTGGGCCGGCACCAACGGCAAGCTCGACACCGTCCCGGTGCCGGACGTGCTGCGCTTCGAGTCCGAACTGCTCGACCACCTGCGTCGCAACTCCGAGGTCCTCACGACCCTGCGCGAGACGAACCAGCTCAGCGACGAGACCGTCGCCGAGATGTCGAAGCAGATCGACGAGTTCACGAAGAGCTTCCAGACGAGCGACGGCAAGACCCTCGGCTCCGAGCAGTTCGACGCGGCAGACTCCGAGGACGTCGACCAGGAGCAGATCGTCAAGGGTCGTCGCTAGATGGCAG
Organism: Curtobacterium sp. VKM Ac-2861; assembly: GCF_013204965.1. Lineage (NCBI taxonomy): Bacteria > Bacillati > Actinomycetota > Actinomycetes > Micrococcales > Microbacteriaceae > Curtobacterium > Curtobacterium sp. VKM Ac-2861. The sequence continues at coordinate 842,643 of NZ_JABMLA010000001.1, read as the reverse complement.
CGCAGGTCCGGGTCTACCGACAGCGAATCAAGTCCGCGAAGACCACGAAGAAGGTCACTCGCGCGATGGAACTGATCTCGGCGTCGCGGATCCAGAAGGCGCAGGCCCGCATGGCTGCGTCCGGCCCGTACTCGCGAGCCGTGACGCGTGCGGTGTCGGCCGTGGCGACGTTCTCGAACGTCGACCACGTGCTGACCACCGAGCCGGAGTCCTCGACCCGTGCGGCCGTGGTGCTCTTCACCTCGGACCGCGGCCTGAACGGCGCGTTCAGCACGAACGTCCTCAAGCAGGGCGAGGAGCTCGCCTCCCTGCTCCGCAGCGAGGGCAAGGACGTCGTCTACTACCTGGTCGGCCGCAAGTCCGTCGGGTACTTCGCGTTCCGTGAGCGCGCGTCGGAGCAGCAGTGGGTCGGCAACACCGACCAGCCCGAGTTCTCGACGGCCAAGGAGATCGGCGACGCCGTCGTGGCGAAGTTCCTCCAGGACACCGCAGAGGGCGGCGTGGACGAGATCCACATCGTGTTCAACCGGTTCCTCAGCATGGCGACGCAGGAGCCGCAGGTCGTTCGCCTGCTGCCCCTCGAGGTCGTCGAAGGCGTCGAGGAGCCCGAGGGCAACGAGCCCCTGCCGCTCTACGAGTTCGAGCCGGACGCCGATGCGGTGCTCGACTCGCTGCTCCCGGTCTACATCGAGAGCCGCATCTTCAACGCCATGCTGCAGTCGGCTGCTTCCGAGCACGCCGCGCGTCAGAAGGCGATGAAGGCGGCCAGCGACAACGCGGACTCGCTGATCCGTGACTTCACCCGACTCGCGAACAACGCGCGTCAGGCGGAGATCACGCAGCAGATCTCCGAGATCGTCGGCGGCGCCGACGCGCTCTCGTCGAAGAAGAAGTAGTCCGCGTCGTTCGCGGACAGATACCCACCCTCAGGAAGGCACCAGCCATGACCGACACCGCAACCACCGCGGTCGAGACGTCGTCGGCGCCCGGTGTCGGCCGGATCGCCCGTGTCACGGGTCCCGTCGTCGACATCGAGTTCCCCCACGACGCAATCCCGGAGATGTACAACCTCCTGTTCACGACCATCACCATCGGTGACTCGTCGCAGGAGATCGGCCTCGAGGTCGCCCAGCACCTGGGCGACGACCTGGTCCGTGCCATCTCCCTGAAGCCGACCGACGGCCTGGTCCGTGGCCAGGAGGTCCGTGACTCGGGCGCTCCGATCTCGGTCCCCGTCGGCGACGTCACCAAGGGCAAGGTCTTCGACGTCCTCGGGAACGTGCTCAACACGGACGAGAAGCTCGAGATCACCGAGCGCTGGCCGATCCACCGCAAGGCCCCGGCCTTCGACCAGCTCGAGTCGAAGACCTCGATGTTCGAGACCGGCATCAAGTCCATCGACCTCCTCACCCCGTACGTGCAGGGTGGCAAGATCGGCCTCTTCGGTGGTGCGGGCGTCGGCAAGACGGTCCTCATCCAGGAGATGATCCAGCGCGTTGCGCAGGACCACGGCGGTGTGTCGGTGTTCGCCGGTGTCGGTGAGCGCACCCGTGAGGGCAACGACCTCATCGGTGAGATGGAAGAGGCGGGGGTCTTCGACAAGACGGCCCTCGTGTTCGGCCAGATGGACGAGCCGCCGGGAACGCGTCTCCGCGTGGCCCTGTCGGCGCTGACGATGGCGGAGTACTTCCGCGACGTCCAGAAGCAGGACGTGCTCCTCTTCATCGACAACATCTTCCGCTTCACGCAGGCCGGCTCCGAGGTCTCGACGCTGCTCGGTCGCATGCCGTCCGCCGTGGGCTACCAGCCCAACCTCGCCGACGAGATGGGTGTGCTCCAGGAGCGCATCACCTCGACGCGTGGTCACTCGATCACCTCGCTGCAGGCGATCTACGTGCCGGCTGACGACTACACCGACCCGGCTCCGGCCACCACGTTCGCGCACCTCGACGCGACCACCGAGCTCTCGCGTGAGATTGCGTCGCAGGGTCTGTACCCCGCGATCGACCCGCTGACCTCGACGTCGCGGATCATGGACCCGCGGTACCTGGGCGCCGACCACTACGAGACGGCCACGCGCGTCAAGCAGATCCTCCAGAAGAACAAGGAACTGCAGGAGATCATCGCCATCCTCGGTGTCGACGAGCTCTCCGAAGAGGACAAGATCACGGTCGAGCGCGCTCGTCGTATCCAGCAGTTCCTCTCGCAGAACACGTACATGGCGAAGAAGTTCACGGGCGTCGAGGGCTCCACGGTGCCGCTCAAGGACACCATCGAGTCCTTCCGCGCCATCGCCGACGGCGAGTTCGACCACGTTGCGACGCAGGCGTTCTTCAACGTCGGTGGCATCAACGACGTGGAAGAGAAGTGGGCACGGATCCAGAAGGAGAACCGCTGACATGGCGGGTCTCAACGTGAGCGTCGTCTCGGCCGACCGTGAGGTCTGGTCGGGCGACACCACCATGGTCGTCGCACGCACGACAGAGGGCCAGATCGGCATCCTCGCGGGACACGAGCCGATGCTCGCGATCCTCGCGCAGGGTCAGGTCCGCATCACGCGGGCCGATGGGTCGACCGTCGCGGTCGATGCCGAAGACGGCTTCCTGTCGGTCGAGCACGACACGGTGACGATCGTCGCGCGGCAGGCCGCGCTGGCGTCCTGACCGGACTGACCGTCCTCCTCCCGCCTTCGGAGACGAAGCGGGAGGGTGGGGACACGAGCCGCACGCTCGATCTGCGTGCACTCTCGTTCCCGGAACTGGCCGAAGAGCGGGCCGCGGTGATCACCGCGGCCCGCTCTGTCAGTTCCGGGGAGTCCTCGGCCAGGACGGCTCTGAAGCTCGGCCCGAAGTCGATCGCCGAACGGTTCCGCAATCTCGAACTCGACACGTCGGGCACGATGCCGGCGATCGAGCGCTACACGGGGGTGCTCTACGACCCCCTCGGCGCGCAGACCGCCGACGCGTCGACGCGGGCGTGGTGGCACGACCACGTGGTCGTGCAGTCGGCCATGTTCGGACCGATCGGTGCTGGTGACCCGATCCCGGCGTACCGCCTGTCGCACGACTCCCGGCTCGGGACGGTCCGATTGGCGTCGCACTGGCCTGCGGCCTCGTCCCGGGTCCTGGCCGATCGGGCGGACGGCCTGGTGCTCGACCTCCGGTCCGAGGGCTACCGCCAGCTCGGTCCCGTCCCGGAGGCGGTCGCCCCGCGCGTCGTGAGCATCGACGGCTCCGGTCGGCGGCGGGCGTTGAACCACTGGAACAAGACGGCGAAGGGCCGACTCGTCGCGCTGCTCGCGCGCACCGGAGCGGTCGTCGCGACCATGGACGACCTGGTCGACTGGGCCGCCGCGAACGGCGTCGTGGTCGAACGCAGCGACTCCGGCTGGGACCTGGTCGCCGAGAGCCTGGAGCCCGTCACCGTCTGACCATCGCCCCGGTCCGTCCTCCACAGGTCGGGCCGGGGCGCTGCTGTCCACAGGTGGTCGGTTCGTGCCTGACTGGAGGCCCGGATCACGCTTCGATGGCGTGCATGATCCCCTTGACGGCACACACCCCCGACCACACCGCAGTCCGGTTCCCTCGCGAGATCGCGGCGGCGGTCACCCTCCCGGCAGCGGCCGCAGCGCTGGTCACGTCCGGCGTCGGCGCTGGCTCCCGCGTCGGCGCGATCGCGATCGTCACCGCCTGCGGTGCGCTGTCGACCCGCATGGCGCTCATGCCGTTCCTGGCCGCCCGGGACCAGCCGGATCCGCGGGCCATCCGGGGGTTCGACCCGTTCGACGACCCGACGCCGCCGGCGTTGCACGGCCTCGGGCCGGAACCGGACCGTGCTCGTCTGCGTACGGCCGGCGACCGGTGTGCCGAGGCCTGGCGGGTCTGGCGCGCCGAGGGTGGTCAGGCGGACAGTACGGCCGGAGCCGCCGGTGCGCTCGCACTCGGGGCCTGGTGTGCGTGGGCGCTCGGGTCGTCGGCCCGCGCCGAGACACGGGCGCGCTACGCCCTCGAGACCCGTGCCGACGACCCACTCGCCGGGCTGGTCCTGCGGTCGGTCCTGGCCGGCAGCGCGCCGAGGTGGGCCGGACCCCGTCGTGACCGGCACCGATCGTGACCGGCGCGGGCGGCCGTCGGTGCGGTGCGACGGGTCGACCGGATCGTCTACGGTGGAGGACACCACATCCGAAGGGCTCCGGTTGCGCGACGACGACATCGAGGACACCGTCATCCGGCGACCCCGCGGTGCCGGGGGCGGCGATCGCTTCGACGACGTGCTCGGTGACACCGTCATCCGGCCGCGCACGGAGCCGTCCGAACCGGTCGGTGACCGGGCCGACGACGGAGCCGACGACCCTGCCGACGACGGAGCCGACCCGGAGGACACGGTCGTCCGCGCCCGTGTCCGGAGCGCCGCCGGACCGAGCGTGCCCGCCGGAGCCGCCACGGGCCTCCCGTCCGTCCCTGCCGCGCCCGCGGCGCGCGTGCCGTCGATCCGCATCGGCGACCGCACCTTCCGACTGGACCACCCGGTCGTCATCGGACGGCGTCCGTCGCTGCCGCGGATCACCAGTGGCCCCGAACCGGAGCTCGTGACGGTGCGGTCCGCCAACGGGCAGGTGTCGTCCTCGCACGTCCGCATCCACGCCGAGGGCGAAGCCGTCGTGGTGCAGGACCTGCGGTCCACGAACGGAACCGTCGTCCGACCGGCCGGCGCGCCGGTGTACCGCATGGCATCGGGTGCGTCGATCGTCGCGCTGACGGGTACGGTAGTCGAGGTCGGTGACGGCAACGCCATCGAGGTCCTCTCGCCGTACCTCCGGGTCGCACCGACGGCGGACGGGTTCCCACCGGTTCCCCCGTGGCCCACCGACCAGACAGCACACGGCACGCCCCGAACCCCCAGAGAGCGATCCTGAAACGTGACCGAACTCGGCCGAGCAGCGACTGCGCACGCCATCGACGTCCCCGGTGCCGACGGCGCCACCCTGACGCTCTCGTGGGGAGCCGCGACCGACGTCGGTCGTCGCCGTGACCACAACGAGGACAGCTACATCGTCGGGGCGCCGTTCTTCGTCGTCGCCGACGGCATGGGCGGACACCTCGCGGGCGACCGAGCGAGCGACGCCGTCGTCCGTCGACTCGAGCAGGTGACGCAGGAGCCCTTCACCACGCGGCAGGGCATCCAGCGGGCGCTGCTGCTCGCCACGGCCGACATCGAGCGCGCAGCCGGCGGCAACGCGATCGGAGCGGGCACGACCGTCACCGGCATCGCCCTGGTCGCGTCACTCGGGCAGCCGGCGGCCCTCGTCTTCAACGTCGGCGACTCCCGGACCTACCGGATCGAGGACGGCGTGCTGCGCCGCGTCACCGTGGACCACTCCGTGGTGCAGGAGATGGTCGACGCCGGGCTGCTGCGGGCCGAGGACGCCGAACAGCACCCGGACAGCAACGTCATCACCCGCGCGGTCGGGTTCGGCGAACCGCCGGCGCCCGACTGGTGGACCCTGCCGCTCCGCGCGGGCGACCGGTACATCGTCTGCTCCGACGGCCTGACGAAGGAGCTCGGCGACGCCGGCATCGCGCGCATCGCGGCGCGGGAAGCCGGTGCGCAGGGACTCGCCGAACGCCTCGTCGGCGACGCGGTCGTCGCCGGGGGCCGCGACAACGTCACCGTCGTGGTGCTCCAGGTCGACGCCGCCCCGGACGACGGCGACCTCGAGGACACCCTGCCGCGGCACTGACCGTCGGCACAGGACCCCCCCGAACTGGGGGAGTGCGCCCGTCCACAGGTGGTCGGTGTGCGGATCGACGGTCACCGGCGCTTCGTACAATGACTGTGCCACGACGAGAGAGTTGGCCGCTCGGCCGGGGAGGAGATGTCGATGGCGCGTCGCCTGCCGTCCAACCCGCCCGTGATCGGCGGCTTCAGCCCCGTGCACGTCCTCGGCTCCGGTGGCTTCGCCGACGTCTTCCTCTACGAGCAGGACATGCCGCGTCGTCAGGTCGCGGTGAAGGTGCTGCTCGACGAGGTCGTCGACGACCGCGTCCGGCAGATGTTCCAGGCCGAGGCCAACCTGATGGCCCGGCTCAGCACCCACCCGTCGATCCTCACGGTGTTCCAGGCGAGCGTCGCGGCCGACGGACGTCCGTACCTCGTGATGGAGCTGTGCTCCTCATCGCTCAGCGAGCGGTACCGGCGGGAGCCGATCCCGGTGTCCGAGGTGCTCTCGATCGGTGTCCGGATCGGGTCCGCCCTCGAGACCGCGCACCGCGAAGGCGTGCTCCACCGGGACATCAAGCCGTCGAACATCCTGCTCACGGCGTACGGCAACCCCGTGTTGTCCGACTTCGGCATCGCGGCCACCATCGGCGGGACCGACCCGGACGAGCCCATCGGCATGTCGATCCCGTGGTCGGCGCCCGAGGTCCTGATCGACGAGTCCCGGGGCACGATCCAGTCCGAGGTGTACTCGCTCGCCGCCACCGTGTACTCCCTGCTCGCCGGCCGCAGCCCGTTCGAGGTCCGGGGCGGCAAGAACGGTGCGAGCGACCTGATGAGCCGGATCGACAAGGGGGGCGTCAAGCCCACCGGTCGGACCGACGTCCCACCGTCGCTCGAGCGCCTGCTCGCCACCGCGCTGTCCCGCAAGGTGCCGTCGCGCCCGACGACCGTGCTCGAACTCGTGCGCGGGTTCCAGCAGGTCGAGGCCGAGCTCGGGATATCGCAGACCGCGGCCGACGTCGCGGTCGAGGCGTGGGCGATAGCGACCCCGAGCCCGGAGGGCGACCGGACCATGATCCGCGAGCTCCAGCCGCCGTCGCGAGTCGGCGCCCGGCGCCGCACCCGTCGCGCGGTCCAGGGCGGCGTCGTCGCCGGCGGTTCGCAGAGCGTCGGTACTGTCCACCGCACCGGATCCGTCACACGTGCGCGTCGACGCACCCGGTCGACACTCGTCTGGGCGACGTCCCTCGCCGTCGTCGTGGTCGCCGCCCTCGCCATCGCGACCGTGGTCGTCGTCGGGCGGCTCGGCGCCGGGGCGATCCCCGTGGTGGCCGACGTCCGCGCACAGCCGTCGGCGCAGTCGGTGTCGTTCTCGTGGGCGGACCCGGGTCTCAAGAGCGGCGACACCTACGTCATCTCGTCGAACGGCGCCTCCAGCCAGCAGACCGGCACCACGTTCGTCGTCTCCGGGCAGCGCGGCGACGAGGAGTGCATCGCGGTCGCCGTCAACCGCGACGGCAAGACCGGTGCAGCGAGCGCGCAGAAGTGCGCGACCGTCGGGAGCACCGGGTGATCCGCGCGCTCGTCGCGAAGCACCGATCCGCAGCCGTCACCACCGGGGTCTCCGTCCTGGTCGCCGCGGTCGTCGCGACGACCGCGATCGTCTCGACCGGGTACCACACGCAACGAGTCGACCTCGGGGACGGCACCGTCTGGGTGCCCTCCGCCGAGTACGGAGCGGTCGGCCGGGCCAACACCGGGGTCCTCCAGCTGAACACCGCCGTCGAGACCGCGAGCGACGACCTGGCCGTGCTGCAGCGCGGGTCCATGGTCTACAGCGTCGACCAGACCAAGGGGACCGTGGCCAAGGTCGACGTCGCCGACGCCACCGTCGGCGACGCCGTGACCCTGCCCGCGGGGACACCCCAGGTCTTCTTCGCGGGGGACACCGCGGTGATCGGCAACCAGGACACCGGCGAGCTGTGGGCGACGCCCGCGGCCGACCTCGCCGAGTTCGATGCCTCGACCAAGGCCGACCTGACGCTCGGGGCGGACACCGTCTTCGACGCCTCGGACGGACACGTCGCGGTGTACTCGGCGAAGACCGGCACGGCATCGCTCGTCGACGTCGGGTCGACATTGTCCGTCGACCAGCGGTGGAAGGTCGACATGGACCGCACCGACGACTTCCAGGTCGCGACCTTCGACGGCCACCTGGCCGTGCTCGACCGCACCAGCGGCGCCCTGTCGATCGACGGCCGCACCGTGGAGCTCGGCGACCGGGTCGGCGCGTCACCCGCGCTCCAGCGATCGTCGGACACCTCGTCCGACGTCACCGTCGCGGGCACCGCCGGACTCGTCCGGGTCAGCGCCTCGGGGTCCGTCGACGCCACCGCGCTCCAGGTGTCCGGACGCGCGGCGCGCCCCTACGTCGACGGAGCCTGCACCTACGCGGCGTGGGCCGGTGGCCAGGCGATCGACACCTGCGACGGCAACGCCCTCCAGCGGCTCGCGAGCACCGGCGGGACCAGCACGATGCAGATCCTGCACAACGGGCAGACCGTCGTCGCCAACGACCCGTCGAGCGGTCGTTCCTGGGCGATCGACCGCAGCGGCCAGCTCATCGACAACTGGGCCGACCTCATCAAGCAGGACGACGAGCAGCAGCAGGAGCAGGTCTCCGACGACGACCCCGAGGTCGACAAGGACCAGAAGCCGCCGGTGGCGGTGGACGACGACCTGGGCGCTCGTCCGGGACGCACCACGAGCCTCCCGGTCCTGCTCAACGACTACGACCCGAACGGTGACCCGATCATCGTGAGCGAGGTCGGGTCCATCTCGGAGTCCGCCGGCCGCGTCGCCATCGTCGCCGACGGCCAACGGCTGCAGGTCACGCTGTCGTCGCGCGCAACCGGCACCGTGACCTTCCCGTACACGATCACCGACGGCAACGGCGGGTCGGACACCGCGACCGTCCGCGTCACGGTGCGGCCGGAGTCGCAGAACGAGGCCCCGCGACAGGTGCGCGACACCTCGGCGGACGTGGTGCAGAACGGACACGTCGTCAGCAGCGTGCTCGGCGACTGGGTCGACCCCGACGGCGACCCGGTGTACCTGAAGTCCGCGACCGCCTCGGACGGCGACCGGGTGTCGACCACCCCGGACGGCCTGCTCGACTTCCGGGCGGACAGCGGCCGGACGGGTGACCGTGCCGTGCAGCTCGTCGTGAGCGACGGACGCGCCGACGGCCGTGGCTCGGTGACCGTGCGCGTGGCGAAGCAGGGGAGTGTGCCGCTGCGTGCCGACCCGTTCCCGGTGCAGGGCTACGCCGGCAAGGCCTTCACGGTGGAGCCGCTCGACCACGTCCGCGGCGGCAACGGCACCGTGACCCTCACGAGTGTGTCGTCGTCGGCGGGGCTGACGGTCACCCCGAGCTACGACGCGGGCACGTTCCGGGTGCAGGGGGCGAGCGCCGGCGACCACCAGCTCGAGTACACCGTGACCGACGGTGTGAAGACGTCGAGCGGCATCGTCCGGGTCACGATCCTCGCGCCGCCGGACGCCTCGACCGCGCCCATCACGACCCCGAAGACGGTCTTCGTCAACACGCTGTCGAGCAAGGACACCGACGTCACCGCGACCGACATCGACCCGGCGGGCGGGGTGTTGCTCGTCACCGCCCTCGACGGACCGGTGCGGGGCAGCGGAGTCCAGGCGAGCATCCTCGACCAGCACACCGTTCGCGTCACGCTGACCGCACCGCTCGACGGGCCGGTGTCGTTCTGGTACACCGAGACGAACGGCCTGGCGTCGTCCACCGGCACGATCACCGTCGTCGAGATCCCCAAGCCCGACCGGATCCAGCCGCCCGTCGCCCAGCCCGACAGCGCGACCGTCCGGGTCGGCGACGTCGCGAACATCGACGTGCTCGACAACGACACCCAGCCCGAGGGCGAGCCCCTGACCCTCGAGCCCGAGCTCGTGCAGAACGTGCCCGGCGACGGCGGTCTGCTGTTCGCCTCGGGCGACCACCTGCGCTACCTCGCGCCGAAGACCCCCGGCAACTACACCGCCGTCTACCGGGTCGCCGGTCCGGACGGCCAGTACGCCGACGCCGCCGTCTCGATCTCGGTGCGCGAACGGGACGCCGCGACGAACAACCCGCCGGTCCCGCAGACCGTGACGGCCCGGGTCGTGGCGGGTTCGTCGGTGCGGATCTCGGTGCCGCTGAACGGGATCGACCCGGACGGCGACTCGGTGCAGCTCGTCGGCGTCGGGTCGAACCCCGACAAGGGCTCCGTCACCGACGTCGCGTCCGACGCGCTGACCTACGAGGCCGGCGACTACTCGGCCGGCACCGACGAGTTCACCTACACGGTGGTCGACGCCCTCGGCGCGCGTGCCACCGGTACCGTCCGCGTGGGCATCGCCCCCCGTGCCGAACAGGCGTCGAACCCCGTCGCCGAGGCCGACCACGTGACCATCCGCCCCGGCGGGTCGGTGACCGTGCGGGTGCTGCAGAACGACTCCGACCCCGAGGGCGGCCAGCTCACCGTGGCGGCGGCCGAGCCCACCGCGGACGACGTGTCGGCGAAGATCCTGCGGAAGCAGCAGATCCGGGTCACACCCCCGAAGACCGCGAAGTCGGGCGACTACGCCGTGCTCTACACGGTGGCGAACGCCAGCGGGGGATCGAGCACCGCGTTCCTCACCGTCACGGTCGACCCGGACGCGCAACCCCTCCGCCCCGAGGTCGACGACACCACCCTGGACCTGCAGGACATCCTGCGGCGCGAGAGCGTGACCGTCGACGTGCTCGAGAACGTCTTCTTCGCCGAGGGCACCGCTGCCGACCTGCAGGTCGGGATCGTCGACGGCTACGGCGACACCGCACGGCTCACCGACGACGGACGGATCACGGTCCGGCTCACCGACGAGTCCCAGGTCATCCCGTTCTCGGTCGCACGGGTCGACCACCCCGACATCGTGTCCTACGGCTTCATCAACGTCCCCGGGTTCGACGACGCCCTGCCGCAGATCAACCGCTCGGCCGGTGCCGTCACCGTGAAGAGCGAGGCGACGGTCCGGATCCCGCTCGAGGACTACGTCGTGACCGCGAACGGCCAGACGGCGACGATCACGGACCGCGGCACGGTGAAGGCGACGCACGCGAACGGCCAGAGCCTGGTCGTGGACTCGTCGACGCTGCAGTTCACCTCGTCGAAGCTGTACTACGGCAACGCGTCGATCTCGTTCGAGGTCACGGACGGTTCCGCGGCCAACGGCGGGAAGGGGCGGGTCGCGACGCTCGTGCTCCCGGTCACCGTGACGCCGCGGTCGAACCAGCCGCCGGCGTTCACCGGCTCGGCGGTCGAGATGCAGCCTGGTGAGACGCGCACCGTCGACCTGACGAAGCTCACCGACTACCCGTACCCGAAGGACCTGCCGGAGCTGCGCTACTCCGTCGTCGGCCGTCCAGCGGCCGGCACCACCGCCACGATCTCCAAGCAGCAGCTGACCATCACGGTCGCCGACACCGCGAAGAAGAACACCACGGCGTCGATCGGCATCGGGGTGCAGGACGACGCGAACGCCGGACGTGCCGGCACCGTGACCGTCGGGGTCGTGGCCTCGACGCGTCCGCTCGTGCAACCCGGCGCCGACCGGTCGATCACCAAGCGCGGTGCGACGACCACCATCGACGTCCTGACGAACGACCAGCCGACGAACCCGTTCCCCGGACAGCGGCTGCGCGTCGTGAACATCCGTGGTCTGTCCGGCGGGCTGCCGAGCGGCGTCTCCGTGACCCCGAGCGGCGACCGCACCCGTCTGCAGGTCCGCGTCTCCGACAGCGCCAAACCGGTGGACGCCCACCTGCAGTACCAGGTCGCCGACGCCACGAACGACCCGGACCGCTACGTGTGGGGCGACGTGACGATCTCGGTGCAGGACGTCCCCGACGCCCCCGGCACGCCCACCCGGACCGGGTCCTACGACGGTGGCCAGGCCACGCTGACCTGGTCGACCCCGCAGGGCAACAACTCGCCGATCACCGGGTACCGCGTCACCGGCACGAACGGCGTCGCGAAGGACTGCGGCACCGCCACGGTCTGCACCCTGACCGGCCTCGACCCGAAGGCGTCGTACCGCTTCCAGGTCATCGCCACCAACGCGATCGGCGACTCGAAGCCGTCGGGCAGCTCGGCCCCGATCAGCGCCGACTACGTGCCGGCGCCGCCGAAGGGCATCACCGTCACACCGAACGGGTCGACGCCGAACCAGCTCGACGTCGCGTGGAAGGCCGTTCCCGCTCCGAACCGTGGCAGCGCGGTCGACGACTACATCGTCACCATCGAGGGACCGGGGCTGTCCGGTACCCGGCACACCGGCACGGCGACGAGCACCTCGTTCACCGGAGCCCAGAGCGCCGCGCAGTACAAGGTGACGATCTCGGCCCGGAACGACGCGGACCGCAACGGCACGGTCGTGCAGTGGAACTCGGCATCGGCCACGGGCACGGCCGTCGGGACGCCCGCGGCCCCGACGCTGAACGCGACGCGTGACCAGTCCCCGGGGAAGACGACGGTCTCGCTGAGCGCGACGGAGAGCGACTGGGCCGGCAGCGGTCGGACGCTCACGATCGTCCGCTACCCGCCGGGCGTCGACATCCCCGGCGGTTGCACGACCACGGGCTCGGACAAGAAGTGGGACGGCAGCAGCGCGACGGACACGTTGAGCTCGAACGGGAACTTCCAGTACGTCGCACTGGCCGACAACGGCCTGTTCTGCACGCCGAGCCGTGCGGCGTCCGTTCAGGGCTACGCGGCACCGGGTACCGCGTCCGCCGACGTCGCCGTGGAGAAGTTCAGCGATGACGACGGCACCTACGCGATCCGGATCCGCAACCCGCGCGCCCAGGCGAGCCCGAACGGATCGATCGACCACTTCGCGTACTCGGTGAACGGCGGCGGCCTCGTGTCGTTCGGCGCCAACGGTTCGTGGGTGAGCGGTGTGGCCTTCGGCTCTGCGGTCAGCGTGACCGTGGTGGCGTGTGCCGACGGGACGTCGAACTTCTGCGGCAGCGGCAGCACGGTGGACGGGCTCCGACCGGTCCAGACACGTGCGACGCTCCCGGACTCGATGACCGCCGGCACCCAGATCACCGTGAACGCGGCGCCGAGCAACAGCGGGTACCAGCCCTCGGGCTACCGCGTGTCGTTCTGCCTGGTCGACCGGCCCTGCGGCGGCGGTCAGGTCTACGCGCCGAACGCCTTGCCGACGGTCGAGGACTCGCTCCTCGCGAACTACGTGGTCGTCGCGGCCATCGTCGACGGGCACGAGGACCCGAACCCGCCGAGCGCACGGATCGCAGCAGCGCCGGTGCCGGACCCCGAGCCGGAGCCGTCCGATCCGGGCGAGCCCGATCCGGAACCCGCGCCCGGCTGACCCGGTTCCGCCGCCCGCTGACCGTACGCTGCACCTACCGCCATCCCCGAGAACGAGGAACGACCCCGCATGAGCATGACCCCGGAGCAGGCCACCTGGTTCGCCGACGTCGCAGGCCGCATCGTGACCAACGTCGAGCAGGTGCTCCTCGGGAAGACGTTCGTGATCCGCCTCGCGGTGACGGCGATGCTCAGCGAGGGCCACCTGCTCCTCGAGGACGTCCCCGGCACGGGCAAGACCAGCCTGGCGCGGGCGATGGCGCAGAGCGTGCAGGGGACGACGAACCGCATCCAGTTCACCCCCGACCTGCTGCCCGGCGACATCACCGGCATCAGTGTCTACGACCAGCGCACGCAGGAGTTCGACTTCCACCGCGGCCCGGTCTTCGCGAACATCGTGCTCGCCGACGAGATCAACCGTGCGAGCCCGAAGACGCAGTCGGCCCTGCTCGAGGCGATGGAGGAGTCGGCGATCACGGTTGACGGCGTGAACCACCGTCTGGCGGCTCCGTTCATGGTCATCGCGACGCAGAACCCCATCGAGCAGGCCGGCACGTACCGTCTGCCCGAGGCGCAGCTCGACCGGTTCCTCATGAAGACCTCGATCGGCTACCCCGACCACGCCGCCACCGTGAAGATCCTCGAGACCTCGTCGGCTCCGTCGGCATCGGTTCCGCTCGCGAGCGTCGTGCCCGCGGCGACGATCACCGAGATGGCCGCGCTGGCCCGCACGGTGCACGTCGACGCCGTGATCGCCGACTACGTCGCACGGTTGGTCGACGCGACACGTTCGGCCAGCGAGGTCCGCCTGGGCGTCAGCGTCCGCGGCGCGATGGGCCTCATCCGTTCGGCACGCGTGCTCGCGGCGCTGAGCGGCCGCCACTACGTCACGCCGGACGACGTCAAGGCCCTCGCCGTCCCGGTGCTCGCGCACCGCCTGGTGCTCGACGCCGAGGCGGAGTTCGACGGTGTCAGCGCGCCGAGCGTCATCGCACAGCTGCTGGTGGAGACGCCGCCGCCGGCCGACCGAGTCACGACGTGACGGACCGCCGGCCCGTCTCCACGCGCTCACGCCGTCCGTCCTCGACGCGGTCGCGTCGCGGGTCGACGGCGTACGAGCGCACGGGGACGGTCGCCGGCCTGACCAACGTCCGCTCACGGATCGTCGGTGACCGCGAAGGCGTCGCAGCGGATGCGGTCGTCGGGATCGTCCGGGTCTGGGCAACGGCCTGGAGGCTCGTCAAGCGTTCCTGGGGCGAGGTCTCGTCCGTCGTCACCGGGCTCGGGTGGACGGTCGCGGCCCTCACGCTCGTCGCGTTCGTGGCCGGCTACCGGTTCGGCCTGCGCGAGATCGTCGTCGTCGGGTTCGCGGGAGCGGTGCTCGTCGTCGTCGCCGCGATCGCGCTCATCGGCCGCACGCGGCTGGTGATCCGGATGCGCCTGCCGCAGCACCGTGTGGCGGTCGGCGACGAGGCCGGTGTGGTGGTCACGGCGGAGAACCCGACACGTCTGCCCTCGGTGCCGACGACGGTCGAGGTGCCGGTCGGCCCGGGTCTCGTCGACGTCGCGATCCCGGCGATCGGCGCGCACGGCACGTTCGAGCAGCTGGTGCCTGTGCCGACCGTGCGCCGCGGCGTGCTCGACGTGGGGCCGGTCACCGGTGTCCGCGCCGACCCCGTCGGTCTCGTCCGCCGCGAGGTCGTCTGGACCGCACGCGAACAGGTCATCGTGCACCCGCGCACGATCGCGATACCGTCGACGAGCACCGGGCTGGTGCGCGACCTCGAGGGGCAGGCGACCACCGACCTGTCGCCGGCCGACATCGCGTTCCACGCCATCCGCGAGTACATGCCGGGTGACGACCCCCGCACAATCCACTGGAAGTCGACGGCGAAGTCGGGCGCGCTGATGGTGCGCCAGTTCGAGGACACGCGCCGCTCGCACCTGGTCGTGGCGCTCGGCATCGCCCGGTCGGAGTTCGGGGACGACGAGGAGTTCGAGCTCGCGGTGAGCGCTGCGGCCTCGCTCGGTGCCCGTGCGATCCGCGACGGCCGAGAGGTCTCGGTCGTGGTGTCGGAACGCACCCCGGAGTTCGCGAAGCGTGCCGTCTACGCGGTGCGGACCCTGCCGACGGCCACCCCGACGCGACTGCTCGACGACTTCGCCTCGGTCGGACTCGCCGATGCCTGCCTGCCCATCGCCGAGGTCTCCCGGATCGTCGGCAGCGACACCGAGGGCATCTCGGTGGCGTTCCTGGTCGTCGGTTCGACGATCGGACTGCCGGCGCTCCGGCTCGCGGCGACGCGCTTCCCCGTCGGGGTCGAGGTCGTCGCGGTGATCTGCGAGCCCGAAGCGCAGCCACGGTTCCTGCGGGTCGCGGGCCTGACCGTGATGACCATCGGCTACCTGGACGACCTCCGGCACGCCCTGCACCGATCGGCCGCCGCGTGAGCGCCCCTCCGGTGGCCACGCCGACGCCGCCCGTGGAGCGTGCCCGTCGGTCGACCCGGCGTTCCGATCGACGCGATGCCCGGCGGCTCGTGCCGTTCCGTCTGGCCGGCGGGACCCTCGTCGTGTGGCTCCTGCTCGCGATCGCGAGTGTGTCGTGGTGGCCGGTCTACCGCGACGACTCGATGATCGTCGCGGCGGTGACCGCGATCGCGTTCGGCACCCTCGTCGCCCTCGTCGGCGCGGTCCTGCGGCTGCCGCTGGTCGTGGTGGCGATCGCGACGGTGGCGGCGTTCACGCTCGCCGGTGTACCCGCCGCCGTGCCCGGTCAGGCCAACGGGGTCCTGCCGACGGGCCCGGGCCTGCTCGCGCTGTTCGCCGGCGTCGCGCTGGGGTGGAAGCAGCTGGTGACCATCAGTTTGCCGGTCGGCTCGTACGAGGCGCTCCTCGTGCCGTACTTCGTGACGCTCCTCGTCGCCACGGTGACGGCCGTGAGCGTGGCGACCCGTGCCTCCAGGCAGGAACTCGCGAGCATCCCGGCACTGGTGCTGTTCGCGATCGGGGTGGTCGTCGGACCGAGCCGGCTGGACACGTCGATCGTGACGGCCGTCGTGCTCGTCGCCGTCGCGCTCGTGTGGGCGCTGACGGTGCGGCACGCACGTCGCGCGGTCGCCGTGGCGACCACGATCGGGTCGCCGGTGCCGATCGCTCGGTCCGTCGTGCGCCCCGCGCTCGTCGGCACGGGGACGATCGTCGCGGCAGCCGTCGTCGCCACGGGTCTCGGGCTGGTCGCGCCGCCGTCCAACGAGCGCACCGTCGCCCGCACGGACGTCGTCAAGCCGTTCGACCCGCGCGACTACGTCAGCCCGCTGAGCGGCTTCCGGGCGTACGAGGAACAGAGCGCGGCGGACACCGCACAGCTCCGGGTCACCGGACTGCCGGAGAACGGGTTCGTGCGCATCGCGACGCTCGACACCTACGACGGCGTGGTCTACCGCGTCGGCGGGTCGGACGGCTCCTCGTCGTCGGGCACCTTCGAGCGGGTGCCGACGTCGGTCGACGTCCGTGGCGTGGACGGCACCAGGGTGCGCGTGGGGGTGACCGTCGACGGCTACAGCGGGGTCTGGCTGCCGACGGTGGGGGACCTGGAGCGCGTCGACTTCACCGGGACCGACGCCGACGACGAGCGTGGGTCCTTCTTCTACAACGGCTCGACGCAGACGGGCGCCGTGGTCGGCGGTGTCCGCGAAGGCACTTCCTACGACCTGACCGCCGTGGTCCCCGATCAGCCGACGGACGAGCAACTCGCGGCCGCCCGCCCGGGCAGTGCCGCGGTCCCGACGGCGCGCGACGTGCCGGACGCCGTCCGCGAGACGGTCGAGGCGACGACCGACGCCGATGCGACTTCTGGTGCGAAGCTCGTCGCGGTGATCCAGGCGCTCAAGCGCAACGGGTACGTCAGCCACGGCGTCGGTGACGACCGGATGAGCCGTTCGGGGCACGGCGCCGACCGCATCCAGGAGCTCCTGACGTCGCCGCTGATGATCGGCGACCAGGAGCAGTACGCCGCCGCAGCAGCGCTGATGGCCGACGAGCTCGGGTTCCCGGCGCGGGTGGTCATGGGCTTCACCGCAGGCGGCGACTCGGGGTCCGGCGGAGCGTCGGCGAGCGGGGGCGCCACGACGTTCCGCGGCTCGGACGTCACCGCGCGCATCGAGGTCGACACCGCGCAGTGGGGGTGGGTGATGCTCAACCCCAACCCGAGTGTCCGCGAGATCCCGAACGAGCAGCAGCAGACGCCGCAGCCGGTGACCCGTCCCGAGACCGTCGTGCCGCCGCCTCCCGTCGACCAGCAGGACCAGGACCAGCAGGCGCCGCCGCAGAGCGATCGGAACACGCCGCCCGTGCAGCCGCTGTGGTTGCAGATCCTGCTCGCAGCGCTGCCGTGGGTGCTCGGCGCACTGGGGCTGATCGCCCTCGTGCTCCTGCCGTTCGGGGTGATCGTCCTGCTGAAGCGGGTCCGCCGCCGACGGCGCCGTCGTGCTCCGACGCCGCGCGGTCGCATCGTCGGGGCCTGGGACGAGTACCGCGATGCGCTCCTCGACCGTGGGCACGACGTGGCCGGATCTGCCACACGACGCGAGACCGTGACCGGTGCTCCGGGTGAGGGTGGGACCGGACTGGCCGCCCTCGCCGACCGGGCGGTGTTCGGACCGAGCGATGTCGACCAGGCCGCCGCCGACCGGATGTGGTCGGCGACGGACGATGCGGTGGGGACCCTGCGCGCCGGTCGGACACGCCGTGAGCGGTTCCGCACCGCCGTGTCGCTCCGGTCCCTGCGCGGACCCGGACGGCCGCGCGCCACCACCGGTCAGGGCTCGGCGAGACGCGGTGACTACGATGGCCGGAGGCCTGACGAGCGTCGTGGACGGCCGAGTGAGGACAGAGGCAGACCGTGATCAGATGCGAACACTGTGGATCGATGCTCCCGGAGGGGGCGATCTTCTGCGGTGAGTGCGGACGCACGGTGACCGCCGGAGCGAGCCGCCGGCCGGTCGCTCCGACCCCCGTCGAGCAGGCGCCGCCACCGCCCCTGCAGCAGCCCGACTCCCACGGACGTCGCTCTGACCCTGCGGCCGACGCGTGGTTGCCCGAGTCGACCCTCGACCCCGCCACCCGCGCCTGGCTGACCGGTGCCGACCGCCGCAGCACCGAACCCCCGACCGCGGTGCCCGTGCAACGCCCCGACGACCTCGCCCCGCGCGAGGCACCGTCGCACGTGCACGGAGCGGGCTCCGGCCTCGGCGACTGGTCGAACGCGGCCGCGCAGCCCGACGCCGTCCCCGCCCAGGACGAACCGCCACTTGACCCGGACGCTTACCGCTCCGAGCCCGCCGACGCCCTCGCCGACGACCCCGAGCGGACCCGGTTGGCTCCCGTCGAGGACCGTCCCGTGACCCCGCCGGCCGCTGAAGAGGCTCCGGCCCCCGTGTGGGCGCCGCCGGTCGCTCCGGCCCCGTCCGCGGCGCCGGCCGGCCCGTCCTGGTGGGTCGGTCGCGGCGCCACCACCGATGCCGCGCAGCCCGCGTCCGGAGCTGATCCGGCTCCCGTCGTGCCGCCGGTCCCGAGTGCACCGACCGTCGCTGACGACACGCCCCGTGACACGTCCCACGACACGCCAGACGACACCGCGGCGTCCCCGCACGCGACGGACGACGCAGCCGTGCACGCCGACACCGACGGTGCTGACGACACGACGTCCACCCGCTCCGGCGAGCCCGTGCAGGACGGTGCGCTCGGACAACCGACCGCAGCCGTGCCCGTCGTCTCGCCGCCGCAGCCGGGGGACACCGCCGTCGTCGAGCCCCTGATCGACCGCCGACCGCCGCGGCCCGCGCCGCTCGTGACGCCGGGCATGCACGCCACGACCATCTGCCACGTCTGTGGCAACCGCCTCGAGCCCGACGACATCTTCTGCGGCGAGTGCGGAGCAGTCCGCCCCGCCGTGACCGCCGCGTTCACCGGACCGGTCGTACCGCTGCCGATGGCGCGTCCGGACTGGGCCACCGAGCACTCCGGTGTGGAGTCGGCCGGTGCCGGCGGGTCGTCGTCGACCGACGTGCCGGACGACGAGATCCCGGTCGATGCGCCTGCGGACGATCAGGCCTCGAGCGACGAGACCGGGTCCGGCGAGACCAGGTCCGACGAGAACGGGTCCGTCGAGGACGTGGCCGACGAGACCGCCGCCGACGACGAGTCGGCCCTGCCGGACAGCGAGGCCTCGCGCCCGGGTGGCCGTCCCCGCGGCGCACACGCGGCGCCGGTGACCGAGCCGACCGAGCCCGGGGACGCGGCACCGCACGGAGAACCGCAGGACTCCGAACGGTCCTGGGCCCCGCCGGCGCAGGCCCCGCTCGCCGCGCCGCTGCCTCCGCTCCCCGGGGCGCCGGCACCCGAGCTCCCGCTCCCGCCGTCGGACCGTCCCGAGGCCAGTGCGGACGCCGACGAGCTCGACGAGGACGTCGACGAGACCCGCATCGTCTCGAAGACCCCGACGCGCGCGCCGTTCCTGCTGCACTTCAGCACGGGCGAGCGGTTCGGGGTGCACGGCACGGGCCTGCTCGGTCGTCTGCCTCGTCCGCAGCCGGGGGAGCGCTACGACGACCTGCTGACCGTCCACGACCCGGGCAAGTCGGTGTCGAAGACCCACCTCGAGCTCGGCCGCGACGGTGACGACCTGTGGGTGTCCGACCGGTTCTCCGGCAACGGCACCGTGGTCCGCCACATCGACGGTTCGATCCGTCGCTGCGAGCCCGGCCGTCGGTACCGCGTGGAGCGCGGGGCTCGGGTGGACATCGGCGAGCAGTTCTTCCTCGTGCAGTAGCGCTCGGAGTTCTCCACAGATCGGTCGTCGGCGCCCCGGAGACGCCGCCGTCCTGCTGCGATGGAGGCATGACCCCGTTCGCTGCTCGGTGCGTCCTGGTCGGGACCGCCGTCGTGCTCGTCCTCGCCGGGGTGTTCGCGCCCCTCGACGGCGCTTCCCGTGCGGTGGTGTTCGCAGCCGCCGGGTGCTGCGCGGTGCTCGACGTCCTGCTGCACCGGTCCGGCGCTGGCGGGGCCCGCGAACCGGAGTCGCTGGCCGGCGACGACTCCGCCGCGGCGATCGAGTCCCACTGTCCGAGCGCACCAGGACGGCTCCTGCTCGGCCACGGCTCGGACGGTGTGCCGTGGGAGACCGACACGACCGGTCACGTCGTGGTCATCGGCACCGGGGCACTCGCCGCCGCGGTGTTCCGGGCGATCGCCGAACAGCTCCGCGCCACCGCCGATCCGTGGGACGACCTCCGCGCAGCCGGCAGACCCGGAAGCCCCGCTGGCGACGGTCCGGCGCTGCCCGACGGCGCGACACTGCCCGACGGCGCGACGCTGCCCGACGGCACGGCGGTGCTCGCTCGCCTCGACCGCTCCGGACGTCCGAGCGGCACGGTCGTGCTCGTCCCGGGACTCGGCGCGATGCCACGGCTGTGGGACGCCGCGGTCGAGGTCACCCGCTACGGCTGCACCGTCCGTCGCCCACCCGACCGACGCGGTGTGACGCTCAAACCGGTGCTCCCGGTGCTCCCGGTGCTTCCGGTGCTTCCGGAGCTCGTCGGATGACGGCCTCAGCGCAGGCCGGCGCCGACCCGGACCGCGCCGACCGGCACACCACCGCCGAGCACCTGCTCACCCGTCGCCGCCAAGACATCGGCGACGCCGTCGGCGCCCACCAGCCCGTTCCGCTGCAGCAGGGTGAGCGCTGCGAGGGTGCCCGCGCGCTGCGACCCGTCCAGCACCTTCACCGCGACTGCGGCACCACCAGGCAGCCCCATCACCATGACGCCCTCGGCGCCGAGCTTCGCCAGGACCTGCAGCCGCTCGATCGTGACGGTGTTGGCCCGCCCGACCCCGTCGATCGCCCACGGGTGCGCCAGGACGGCGTCGGTCAGCGCCGTGGAGTCGTCGTCGGCCCGGGCGACGACGCCGGCGAACCCGCGTGCCAGTCCGGTCAGCGTGAGCGGGAAGACGGGGGCGCCGCAGCCGTCGGTGCCGACCAGGTCGACCGTCTCGTGCGTGTACTCCTCGACCACCGAGCGGACCCGCTGCTGCATCGGGTGCTCGATGTCCAGGTACGTCGCCTCGTCCCACCCGTTGACGCGGCAGGCGGCGAGCATGCCGGCGTGCTTGCCCGAGCAGTTCATCGCCAGGCGCCGGGGGCCGTCCATCGTCCGGCCGGTCGCTCGGTCGAAGGGCATGTCCGGCGGGCACCCGAGGTCGGCCTCGACGTGGTCGAACGACTCGAGCATGTGCAGCGCGAGGGCCTGGTGCGCGACGGTACCGGCG
Organism: Curtobacterium sp. VKM Ac-2861; assembly: GCF_013204965.1. Lineage (NCBI taxonomy): Bacteria > Bacillati > Actinomycetota > Actinomycetes > Micrococcales > Microbacteriaceae > Curtobacterium > Curtobacterium sp. VKM Ac-2861. The sequence goes on along the minus strand of NZ_JABMLA010000001.1, from coordinate 821,149 downwards.
TGGCTCGCGGTGGTGAGGACGAGTTCCTCGTCGGAGAACCGGGCACCGGCGCCGCGGACGGCCAGGGCCTGGAACGGCTTCATCGTCGAGCGCGGGTAGATGCTGGCTGCGACGTCGCCGACCGAGTCGACGACGGCACCTGCGGAGTCGACCACGACCCCGGCGCCGATGTGCCGGCTCTCGTCGAACCCCGACCGGTCGAGGACCGCGAGTTCGACCGACCCGTCGGCGGTGAGAGGATGGCGATCAGTGCGGACTTCGTGGCTCACCGTCATGCCGCCATGCTAGCCAGGGCGGACGACCGCCAGTGACGCCGACGAAGGGGCAGCAGCCGTGCAGGACCACACCTACGAGGTCTCCGTCAGCTGGACGGGAGACCGCGGCACCGGCACGTCCGGCTACCGCGACTACGGGCGCGACCACGTCGTCTCGGCGGTCGGCAAGCCCGACGTGGCCGGCTCGGCCGACCCCACGTTCCGCGGTGACCGCGACCGCTGGAACCCGGAGGAACTCGTCGTCGCCGCGTTGGCCCAGTGCCACATGCTCAGCTACCTGCACGTCGCGGTGACCCAGGGCTTCACCGTCGTCGACTACCGCGACACGGCCACTGCATCGCTGAACCTGAACCGCGACGGCTCGGGCGAGCTCACCGGTGCGACGCTGCACCCGGTCGTGACGATCCTCGAGGCAGACCGGGTGGCCGATGCCGAAGCCGCGCACGCCACGGCGAACCAGCTCTGCTTCATCGCCCGGTCGGTGTCGTTCCCGGTGCACCACGAGGCCCAGACCGTCGTCCGTGCTGCGACATTGGCAGGGGACTCTTCAGCAGGTGGGGCAGACTAGGGTCCCGTGAAGCGTCTGCGCCTGCTCCCGATCGCCCTCGTCCCCGCCGTCGTGCTGGGACTCGCCGCATGCTCCGGCTCCGGTTCGGACGGGTCCACGGCCTCGCCGACCCCGACCGCCAGTGCGACCGCCTCGGCGATCACGTCCTGCCCGGACCCCGGCAAGGCCTCTGACTCCATCCGGGCGACCGGCTCGTTCGGCGGCGCGAAGGCCCCGACGGTCAAGTTCGCGGCCGGTCTGTCGGCGAAGACGCCGCAGGCCACGAAGCTCGTCTCGGGCAAGGGCGCGTCGTTGGACGAGGGCGACTACGCCCAGGTGTCGTACACGGTCTACGAGGCCAAGGACGCCAAGAAGCTCGGCACGGTCGGCTTCGACGAGGGCAACCCGCAGGTCCTGTCCGTCGGCGGTTCGGGCTTCGGCGCCCTGCTCGCCTGCTCGAAGGTCGGCGACCGTGTGGCAGCGGTGGGGCAGTCCTCGGCACTCGGCTTCAACACCGGCGGCGAGATCGTCGTCGTCGCCGACGTCGTCGCGCAGACCCCCACCAAGGCGAGCGGCACCCCGCAGGACCAGGACCCCGGCCTGCCGACGGTCAAGGACAAGGCATCCGGCGAGCCCGAGATCACGATCCCCGACGGCGTGAAGGCCCCGACCAAGACGACCGTCGAGGTCCTCAAGCAGGGCGACGGCGCGTCCATCGCCGACGGCGACACCGCTCTCGTGCAGTACAAGGGCGTCGTCTACAGCACCGGCAAGGAGTTCGACTCCTCGTGGTCGAAGGGTGCCCCGACGACGTTCACGGTCTCCGAGAGCGCACTCATCAAGGGCTTCGTCACCGGGCTCGTCGGCCAGAAGGTCGGCTCCCAGGTGCTGATCGTCGCCACGCCGGAGGACGCCTACGGCGCGACTCCTCGCGAAGGCTCGGGCATCCCGAAGAACGCCACGCTCGTCTTCGTCGTCGACATCCTCGCGAAGGGCTGAGCGCCGAAGTCGACACGACCTGAAGAGGCCGACCACTGACAACAGTGGTCGGCCTCTTCCGTCCTACGACAGCAGTCAGCGGCTCACCTTGGTGACCGTGACAGCTTTCGTCCACGTCACCGAGGCACCTGCTCGATACTCGTAGGCCATCCCGTTCGATGCCCAGAAACTCGTCCGTCGATTTCCGGACTTCACGCCGGTGACCCCTCTCCACGTGCCGGTCTTCGTTCCGGTACCGGTCAAACCGTACGGCCCGCCCGACGAACGGAGCATGCATGCGCTGGTGCTGGTGCATCCGGGTCCCACCGGCGTGAGCGCACGTGATCGAACGCTCATTGCCGCGAGGATGTCTCCGGTGTCTGGATCGGCCAGGGCCTCGACGGGAGCTGCGCCCTGCATCACGGCATCGATCTCCGCATGCGACTGGGCCCCCCGCAGATCGGTCAGTACCGCGAGTGTGGTCGGCGCGGGAGTTGTTGCGTTCGCTGCCGTCGGCAGCGCTCCGATCCCCAACACCACGATCACGGCAGCGGCAACTGTGTTCTTCATCGACATCGTTCATCCCCTCCTGAGGTTGCGTCGTCACCATAGTGGCCGTGAAGTGCGGTGTGCAACATACTGCACGCGTCGAGCCCGCAGATAGGGTTGGCGCCGTGGACACCCTTGAAAGGCGACGCATCGTCGTCCTCGGCAGCACCGGCTCGATCGGCACGCAGGCGCTCGACGTCGTCGCCCGCAACCCCGACCGGTTCGAGGTCGTCGGTCTGACCGCCGGCAGCAACCGCACCTTGGTCGCCGAGCAGGCCGAGCGGTTCGGCGTGCGCGACACGGCGTTCGGGGCGGAGGACTCCGAGCGGCTCGTCCGCAGCGTCGAGGCCGACGTCGTCCTGAACGGCATCACGGGGTCGGTCGGCCTCGGGCCGACGCTCGCGGTGCTCGAGACCGGTGCGACCCTGGCGCTCGCCAACAAGGAGAGCCTCATCGTGGGCGGTTCCCTGGTGCAGCAGGCTGCAGCGCCGGGCCAGATCGTCCCCGTGGACAGTGAGCACTCGGCGATCGCGCAGGCGCTCCGCTCCGGTGCCGACACCGAGGTGCAGCGGCTCGTCCTGACGGCGAGCGGCGGTCCGTTCCGCGGCCGCACCCGCGAGCAGCTCCGCGACGTCACCCCGGCGCAGGCGCTGGCGCACCCCACGTGGGACATGGGACTCGTCGTCACGACGAACTCCGCCACGCTCGTCAACAAGGGGCTCGAGGTCATCGAGGCGCACCTGCTCTTCGGCGTGCCGTACGACCGCATCGAGGTCACGGTGCACGCGCAGTCGATCGTGCACTCGATGGTCGAGTTCGTCGACGGCTCCACCATCGCGCAGGCCTCGCCGCCGGACATGCGTCTGCCGATCGCGCTCGGCCTGGCGTGGCCGGACCGCGTGCCCGGGGTCGGTTTGCCGCTCGACTGGACGACGGCGAGCACCTGGACCTTCGAGCCGCTCGACGCCGACGCGTTCGGCGCCGTCGCCCTCGCGAAGCATGTCGGTGAACTCGGCGGGACCTTCCCGGCCGTGTTCAACGCGGCGAACGAGCAGGCCGTGGCCGCGTTCCACGCGGGCGCCATCGGCTTCCTCGACATCGTCGACACGGTCGAGCGCGTCGTCGAGGAGCACACCGCGGGGGAGTCGTCACTCGACGGCGTGCTCGCTGCGGAGCACTGGGCCCGCGCCGCGGCGGACCGCGCGCTGACCCGCTGACGCGATCCGCGCCTCCCGTCCGTCGCCGGGTCACCACGTGACGGACTGGGCCCACACCGCCGGTTCCGGCGCGACGCGCCAGCGGCGGGACGGCCGTGCCGGTGGGGAGAGGCTCAGATCACCTCTCAGACGGCGCTCGGCTCCGTCATGGCAAGCGTCCCGTACCCTTTCCCGGTGACCGTCGAATCCGTCCTGCTCTTCGTCCTCGGCGTGGTCGTCTTCATCATCGGCCTGCTGGTCTCGATCGGACTCCACGAGCTGGGGCACCTGTCCTTCGCGAAGCTGTTCAACGTCAAGGTGACGCAGTACTCGCTGGGCTTCGGCAAGGCCATGTGGTCGTTCAAGCGGGGTGAGACCGAGTACGGTATCCGCCCGATCCTGCTCGGCGGATACATCTCGATGGTCGGCATGCTCAAGCCGCGTGCCTCCGGCCGCCCGAGTGCGATCACGAACACCGGCATGTACGGCGCGTTCGTGCAGGACGCCCGCCAGGCCAGCGCGGAGCAGATCGCGGACTCCGGCGGCGACGACTCCCGCGCCTTCTACCGACTCACCCCGTGGAAGCGCATCATCGTGATGGTCGCTGGACCCGCGATGAACCTGGTGATCGGGATCGTGCTGTTCGGCGTGCTGCTGTGCGGCTTCGGGTCGCCGACCACGACGTTCACGTCGAGCGTCGACTGTGTCCTACCGACCAGCCAGACGACCGATTGCACCTCGGGCGATGCGGAGTCGCCGGCGAAGCAGGCCGGCATCGCGTCGGGCGACGTCGTGCTCTCGGTGAACGGTGAGCAGGACCCGACCATCGCGCGCGTCTCCGAGGTCTTCCAGAAGTCGGCCGGCGAGCAGGTGACGGTCGTCGTCGAGCGTGACGGTGCCCGGAAGACGCTCGAGATCACCCCGACGACCGCCACCCGCGACGTCTACGACGCCGAAGGCAAGGTCGTCACGAACGACGACGGCACGACGAAGACCCAGCGGGTCGGTGTCGTCGGCGTCAGCATCGGGCAGTCGCTCGTGCGGCAGTCGCCGGCCGAGGTCCTGCCCGCGACGGGTGCGCAGATCGCCGCGTCGGCGCACCTCATCATCGACCTGCCGCAGCGCCTGGTCGCCGTCTGGAACGCGGCGTTCGGCGCGCAGGAGCGGTCGCAGGACAGCCCCGTGTCGGTCGTCGGCGTCGGCCGCGCGATCGGCGAGGTCTCGTCGATGAGCGGCGTGCCGGTGGTCGACAAGGCGTACACGATCCTCGGGCTGCTGGCCTCGCTGAACATCGGCCTGTTCGTGCTGAACATGGTGCCGCTGCTGCCACTCGACGGCGGGCACATCGCCGGCGCCCTGTGGGAGGCGATCAAGCGACGGTCCTTCAAGCTCGTGGGCAAGGCGGACCCGGGCCCCATCGACCTGGCGAAGACGATGCCGCTCACGATGGTCGTCGTGGTGCTGCTGGCGGGGATGAGCGCGCTGCTGATCTACGCCGACATCGTGCGGCCCGTGAACCTGTTCGGGTAGTCGCTGCGGCGCTACGCTCAGCGGATGAGCACAGCGCCCACGAACTCCGGGCCCGCCACCGCCGCGCCCGAGGTCCGCACCGTCGAACGGCAGGGCCTCGACGTCATCGCCGAGTCCGACCGCAAGGGCACCCCGCGGGGACTCTTCTGGCCGTGGTTCGCGGCGAACATCTCCGTCCTCGGCATCGCCTACGGGTCCTTCGTGGTCGGCTTCGGCATCTCGTTCTGGCAGGCCACCGTCGTCTCGGTCATCGGGGTGGTGTTCTCGTTCCTGCTGTGCGGCGTCGTCGCGATCGCCGGCAAGCGGGGGTCGGCGCCGACGATGGTGCTGAGCCGCGCGGCCTTCGGGGTCCGCGGCAACCGGGTGCCCTCGTTCCTCAGCTGGATCCTCACCGTCGGGTGGGAGACCGCCCTCGCCGCACTGGCGGTCCTCGCGACCTCGACGGTGTTCACCGAGCTCGGCTGGGACGGCGGGGTGCTGACGAAGGTCGTCGCCCTCGTCGTGGTCGCCGCGCTCGTGGTCGGGGCCGGCGTCGCGGGCTTCGACGTGATCATGCGCCTGCAGACCTGGATCACGGTCATCACGGGGGTGCTCACGGTCGTCTACGTCGTGCTCGCGGTGCCGTCCATCGACTTCGCCGCGATCGCCGCGATGCCGACGGGCAGTGCCCAGCAGTTCATCGGTGCGCTCGTGCTCGTGATGACCGGCTTCGGGCTGGGCTGGGTGAACGCCGCTGCCGACTACTCGCGGTACCTGCCGCGCTCGGCGTCGACCGGGGGAGTCGTCGGGTGGACGACCTTCGGCGGGGCGCTCGCACCGGCGATCCTCGTGGTCTTCGGCGTCCTGCTCGCCGGCTCCTCGCCGGACCTGAACGCCGCGATCCAGGACGACCCGATCGGCGCGCTCACCACGATCCTGCCGGTGTGGTTCCTCATCCCGTTCGCCCTCGTCGCGATCCTCGGGCTCGTCGGCGGCGCGGTGCTCGACATCTACTCGTCGGGCCTCGCGCTGCTGAGCGTCGGCGTGAAGATCCCGCGGCCGGTCGCCGCCGGGGTCGACGGCGTGTTCATGGTGGCGGGTGCGATCTACATCGCCTTCTTCTCGACGGGCTTCGCCAAGCCGTTCCAGGCGTTCCTCATCACCCTCGGCGTCCCGATCGCCGCCTGGGCCGGCATCTTCGTCGCCGACGTCCTGCTGCGGCGCACGGCCTACGCCGAAGGCGAGCTCGACGACCGTCGCGGCCGCTACGGCGACGTCCGGTGGGGTGCGATCGCCCTGGTCGCGGTCGGCACGGCGCTCGGATGGGGCCTCGTCACGCTGGCGTCACCGGCGTGGCTGTCGTGGCAGGGCTACCTGCTCGGGCCGTTCGGCCTCGGCGGACGCGACGGCGCCTGGGCCTACGCGAACCTCGGAGTGTTGGTCGCCCTCGTCGTCGGGTTCCTCGGCACCCTGCTGTTCGCCCGGGACTCCGTCCGGCGCCAGGAAGCACAGCGGTGAGTACGGGCGTCCCCGACGACGCCTGGCTCGTCGTCATCGACATGCAGCAGGTCTTCACGGGGGAGTCTCCGTGGGCCGCGCCGCGGTACGACCACGCCGGAGTCGGCATCGAGCGTCTGCTGCCCCGGTTCACCGGACGCACGGTGTTCACCCGGTTCGTCGCACCCCAGCGCCCGCAGGGCGCCTGGGTGCCGTACTACCGCGAGTGGCCCTTCGCCCTCGTGCCGGACGCCGACCCGCTGTACGCGCTGACCGAGCCCTTCGCGAGTGCGGCAGGGGACCGGAACGACCCCGTCGTGACCGAGCCGACGTTCGGCAAGTGGGGGACGGGCCTCCAGGCAGTCGTCGGCGACCACCCGCACCTGGTGCTCACGGGGGTGTCGACCGACTGCTGCGTGCTGTCGACCGCCCTGGCGGCGGCGGACGCCGGAGCGACCGTGACGGTCGTCGCGGACGCCTGCGCCGGGGCGAGCGACGCGGACCACGAGCGGGCGCTCGACGCGATGCGGCTGTACGCGCCGCTCATCACCGTGGTGGACAGCGCCGCCCGGCTCTGAGCGTCCGGTGTGACCGGGCCGGGACGCTCGGAGCGAGCGCGTAGAGTGCTCACGTGCCCGCTGTGAACCTCGGTATGCCCAAGTCGCCCGAAACCCTCGCCCCCCGACGCAAGTCGCGCCAGATCCGGGTCGGCAAGGTGCTCGTGGGCGGCGACGCTCCGGTGTCCGTCCAGTCGATGACCACGACCCCGACGACGAACATCAACGCGACGCTGCAGCAGATCGCCGAGCTCACGGCCTCGGGCTGCGACATCGTCCGGGTCGCCGTGCCGACGCAGGAAGACGCCGACGCGCTGCCGATCATCGCGAAGAAGTCGCAGATCCCGGTCATCGCCGACATCCACTTCCAGCCGAAGTACGTGTTCCAGGCGATCGACGCCGGCTGCGCCGCGGTCCGCGTCAACCCGGGTAACATCCGCAAGTTCGACGACCAGGTCGGTGCCATCGCCGCCGCGGCGAAGGCCGCAGGCGTGTCGCTCCGCATCGGCGTCAACGCCGGATCGCTCGAGCCGAGCCTGCTGCAGAAGTACGGCAAGGCCACGCCCGAGGCGCTCGTCGAGTCCGCCGTGTGGGAAGCCAGCCTGTTCGAGGAGCACGACTTCCACGACTTCAAGATCTCGGTCAAGCACAACGACCCGATCGTCATGGTCAAGGCCTACCGCCAGCTCGCCGCCGCCGGTGACTGGCCGCTGCACCTCGGTGTGACCGAGGCCGGCCCCGAGTTCCAGGGCACCATCAAGAGCGCCACCGCGTTCGGCATCCTGCTGGCCGAGGGGATCGGCGACACCATCCGCGTGTCCCTGTCCGCGCCGCCCGCGCAAGAGGTCAAGGTCGGCCTGCAGATCCTGCAGTCGCTCAACCTGCGCGAACGCAAGCTCGAGATCGTCTCGTGCCCGAGCTGCGGCCGGGCCCAGGTCGACGTCTACCAGCTGGCGAACGACGTCACCAAGGGGCTCGAGGGCATGTCCGTCCCCCTGCGCGTCGCCGTCATGGGCTGCGTCGTGAACGGCCCCGGCGAAGCCCGCGAGGCCGACCTCGGCGTGGCGTCGGGCAACGGCAAGGGCCAGATCTTCGTCAAGGGCAAGGTCGTCAAGACGGTGCCGGAGCACGAGATCGTGCAGACCCTCATCGCCGAGGCGAACCGCATCGCCGACGAGATGGGGCCGGAGGCCGCGCTCGGCAGCCCCGAGGTCATCACCACCCCGTAGCGCGAGTACACCCCTCGCACCGTGCGAGGCGGTCTCGGCGCGCTGCGCTCCCGTGCGAGGTTCCGTACTCGGTGCGAGTCTCCCTGCCCCGCACCGAGTACGCAACCTCGCACCGTTCGCCCGGGACCTCGCACCGTTCGCCCGGGACCTCGCACCGTTCGCCCGGGACCTCGCACGGTGCGAGTGCCGCGCCGTCGGCGCACGCCGCTAGGCTGGCCCCGTGGTCACACGGCTTTCGCATCTGTTCCTCCGTACGCTCCGCGACGACCCCTCCGACGCCGAGGTGACGAGCCACAAGCTGCTCGTCCGCGCCGGGTACGTCCGTCGCCAGTCCCCGGGGATCTTCGCCTGGCTGCCGCTCGGTCTCCGGGTGCGCGCCAAGATCGAGGGGATCATCCGCGACGAGATGGTCGCTGCCGGTGCGCAGGAAGTGCTCCTGCCGGCGCTGCTGCCGCGCGAGCCGTACGAGGCGACGAACCGCTGGACCGAGTACGGCGACGGCATGTTCCGCCTGCAGGACCGCAAGGGTTCCGACTACCTGCTCGCCCCCACGCACGAAGAGATGTTCGCGCTGCTGGTGAAGGACCTGTACTCGTCGTACAAGGACCTCCCCGTCACGCTGTTCCAGATCCAGGACAAGTACCGCGACGAAGCACGCCCGCGCGCGGGTCTGCTGCGCGGTCGCGAGTTCACCATGAAGGACGCGTACTCGTTCGACCTCACCGACGAGGGCCTCGAGCGCAGCTACCAGGTCATGCGCGACGCGTACGAGAAGATCTTCGCCCGACTCGGCCTCGAGTACGTCATCGTCAAGGCGGACGCCGGCGCGATGGGCGGCTCCAAGTCGGAGGAGTTCCTGCACCCGATCGCCGTGGGCGAGGACACCTTCGTCCGCAGCGCCAACGGCTACGCGGCGAACGTCGAGGCCTACGTCACGCCCGTGCCCGCGTCCCTGCCGATCGAGGGCCAGCCCGACGCGGTGCTCCTGCCGTCGTCGGACACCCCGACGATCGACACGCTCGTCGCCCACGCGAACGAGGTCGCCCCGCGCGACGGCGCGCCGTGGACCGCCGCGGACACGCTGAAGAACGTCGTCCTCGCCCTCACGCACCTGGACGGCACGCGCGAGGTCGTGGTCGTCGGGCTCCCCGGTGACCGCGACGTCGACCTGAAGCGCGCCGAGGTGGCGTTCGCCCCGGCCGAGGTCGAAGCCGCAGGCGACGACGACTTCAAGAAGCACAAGGGCCTGGTCAAGGGCTACATCGGTCCGCAGGTCCTCGGCGCAGAGAGCGCCACGGGCATCCGGTACTTCGTCGACCCGCGCGTGGTCGACGGCACCGCCTGGGTCACCGGCGCCAACGAGCGCGGCGTGCACGTCTCCGGCCTGGTCGCCGGCCGTGACTTCGTGGCCGACGGTGTCGCCGAGGTCTCGGACGTCCGCGCGGGGGACCCGTCGCCCGACGGCTCGGGTCCGCTCGAGACCGCCCGCGGCATGGAGATCGGGCACGTCTTCCAGCTCGGCCGCAAGTACGCCGAGGCCCTCGGCCTCAAGGTGCAGGACGAGAACGGCAAGCTCGCGACCGTCACGATGGGCTCGTACGGCATCGGCGTGACGCGCATCCTGGCGATCCTGGCCGAGGCGCACAACGACGACAAGGGCCTGGCCTGGCCGAAGAACGTCGCACCGTTCGACGTGCACATCGTCGCCACCGGGCGTGACCAGGTCGCCTACGAGCTGGCGACGTCGATCGTCGCCGAGCTCGAGGGCGAGCGGTTCGACGTGCTCTACGACGACCGTCCGAAGGTGTCGCCCGGCGTCAAGCTCCGCGACGCCGAGCTGCTCGGCATGCCGATCGTGGTCGTCGCCGGCCGCGGTGCCGCCGACGGCGTCGTCGAGCTGTGGAACCGTGCCAGCGGCGAACGCCGCGACGTGCCGGTCGCCGAGCTGCTCGACGCGGTCCGCGCGATCTAGCGGGTCGCGTCCTGGACGCGACCACCCAACGGACGGGAGGCCCGTGGCGACGCCGCCACGGGCCTCCCGTCCGTTTCGGCTCGGGTCCGCGAGCCGCAGTGCGGTACGCTTGTGGCCGACTTCTGCGACGGTTCCATCCGCAGGAGCGACTCATCTGAATACGGAGGCACCTCGGTGAAGATCGATCTCGCAGTCCTGCGACTCATGGAGCGCGAGCGGGAGATCCCGTTCGACGAACTGGTCCAGATCATCGAATCTGCCATCCTGACCGCCTACCAGAAGCACGCCGAAGAGAACGGCGAGCCGGCCCACGCGCAGTCGCGTGTCGAGCTCGACCGCAAGTCCGGCGAGGTCAGTGTCTACGTCCCCGAGCTCGACGACGAGGGCACCGTCATCGGTGAAGCCGTCGACCAGCCGAGCGACTTCGGCCGCATCGCGGCCTTCGCGGCGAAGCAGGTCATCAACCAGCGCCTCCGCGACATCGGTGACGACAAGATCCTCGGCGAGTTCCGCGGCAAGGAAGGCGACATCGTCGCCGGTGTGGTCCAGCAGGGCCCGAATCCGCGCATGGTGATGGTCGACCTCGGCACGGTCGAGGCGATCCTGCCGCCCGAAGAGCAGGTGCCGGGCGAGTCCTACGCGCACGGTTCGCGCATCCGCGTGTACGTGACGAGCGTCGCCCGCGGCAACAAGGGCCCGCAGATCACGGTGTCGCGCACGCACCCGGGCCTGGTCCGGAAGCTCTTCGCCCTCGAGGTGCCGGAGATCGCCTCGGGCGTCGTCGAGATCACGTCGCTCGCGCGCGAAGCCGGTCACCGCACGAAGATCGCGGTCAAGGCGAACGAGCCCGGCGTCAACGCGAAGGGTGCCTGCATCGGTGAGCTGGGCGCGCGCGTCCGTGCCGTCACCAACGAGCTCGGTGCCGAGAAGGTCGACATCGTGGACTGGTCTCCGGACCTGTCGGCGTTCGTCGCGAGTGCCCTGTCGCCGGCCAAGGTGACCAGCGCCTTCGTGCTCGACGCGTCGACCAAGGCCGTCCGCGCGCTCGTGCCGGACTACCAGCTGTCGCTCGCGATCGGCAAGGAAGGGCAGAACGCCCGCCTGGCTGCCAAGCTCACCGGGGCCCGGATCGACATCCAGCCGGACTCCATCCTGGACGGCGACGACTAGGCGATTTCGCCGCCGGCGTGCCCAGAAGGGCGCGCCGGATCGCGGACGTCCGAGGCAAGGAGTAGAGTGGTTCCCGTCAGAACGTGCATCGGCAGTCGTCGTCGCGCTTCCCGATCCTCACTCCTCCGAGTCGTCGCCCTGAGCGATGGCCGCGTCGTGGCGGATCCGAAGGCAGTCATGCCGGGCCGGGGAGCATGGCTCACACCGACCGTCGATGCCTACGATCTGGCCGTCAAGCGCAGGGCTTTCCGCCGTGCGCTCCGGTTGGATCGCGATCCCGACACGTCCGCTGTGCTCGACCACATCGTCGGCCTCTCACGAGCGTCGACCGAGCGCCCGGACATGACAGAACAGGCTGAACGGCTTATGGACAACTGATGAGCGGCTCGAAATGAGACCCGTCATCCATTGAGTCCTGCCCTTTACGGGGTGGGACCCGTGAAGGAGAACAGTGGCTAAACCACGCGTACACGAGATCGCAAGCGAACTCGGCGTCGACAGCAAGACCGCACTCGAGAAGCTCAAGGAGCTCGGCGAGTTCGTCCGGGGTGCCAGCTCGAGCATCGAGCCCCCCGTTGCCCGGAAGCTCCGTGCCGCCCTGCAGGCGGACGGTGTCCCGGCATCCAAGCCCGCAGCCTCGGCCCCCGCGCCGAGCACGCCGGCCAAGAGCAGCACGCCCGCGTCCGGCGCGCCGAAGCCCGGTGGCCCGCGCCCCGGCCCGGTCCGTCCGGCACCCGCACCGGAGCCCGAGGTCCAGGCAGCACCTGCTGCCGAGGACGTCCCGGCCCCGGCCGCACCGAAGTCCGTCGCCCAGCGACAGGCCGAGGCCGAGGCCGCACAGAAGGCCCGTGCCGAGAAGGCCGCCGCCGAGCAGCAGGCTGCCACGCAGCCGGCCGACTCGACCGGTGACGAGCCGAAGACCGACGCGGTGAAGCCTGGCTCGAGTGCCAAGCCCGCCGCTGCCGGCCCGAAGCCCGGTGGCCCGAAGCCCGGCGCACGTCCGGGCAACAACCCCTACGCGTCGAACCAGGGCATGGGCTCGCGCCCGCCGCGCCCCGGCAACAACCCCTTCGCCTCGAACCAGGGCATGGGCCAGCGCCCCGCCGCTGGTGCCGGTGGAGCGGGCATCCCGCGTCCGCAGCCCCCGCGTCCCGGCGTCCCGCGTCCGGGTGCACCGCGTCCGGGTGGACCCGGTCAGGCGAACCGTCCCAACGGCTTCGGGCAGCGCCCGGGCCAGGGTGGCGGTCGTGGCGGCCCCGGTGGCGCCCGTCCGGGTGCCGGCGGCGGTGCCGGTGGCGGCTTCCCGCGTCCGGCCTTCAGCGGCCCGCGTCCCGCCGGTGGCGGTGGCCGTGGTCGTGGCCCCGGTGGTGGTACCGCCGGTGCGTTCGGTCGCGGTGGCGGCAAGAGCCGTGCCCGCAAGTCGAAGCGGACGAAGCGCGCCGAGTACGAGATGCGTCAGGCCCCGTCGCTCGGCGGTGTGCAGGTCCCTCGTGGCGACGGCAGCACGGTCGTCCGACTCCGTCGTGGTGCGAGCATCTCGGACTTCGCGGACAAGATCGACGCCATGCCCGGCAACCTGGTCACGGTGCTGTTCCACCTCGGTGAGATGGCGACCGCGACCGAGTCGCTGGACGAGGCGACGTTCGAGGTCCTCGGTGACGAGCTGGGCTACAAGATCCAGATCGTCTCGCCCGAGGACGAGGACAAGGAGCTCCTCGAGGGCTTCGACATCGACATCGATGCCGAGTACGCCGACGAGGACGACTCCGTCCTGCAGGTCCGTCCCCCCGTCGTGACCGTCATGGGTCACGTCGACCACGGTAAGACGCGACTGCTCGACGCGATCCGGAACTCGAAGGTCGTCGAGGGTGAAGCCGGTGGCATCACCCAGCACATCGGTGCGTACCAGATCGTCACCGAGCACGAGGGCATCGAGCGTCCGATCACGTTCATCGACACCCCGGGTCACGAGGCCTTCACGGCCATGCGTGCTCGTGGTGCGCAGGTCACCGACATCGCGATCCTCGTGGTCGCGGCGGACGACGGCATCATGCCCCAGACGATCGAGGCGCTGAACCACGCGCAGTCGGCCAACGTGCCGATCGTGGTCGCGGTGAACAAGATCGACAAGGAAGGCGCGAACCCGGCCAAGGTCCGCCAGCAGCTCACCGAGTACAACCTGGTGGCGGAGGAGTACGGCGGAGACGTCATGTTCGTCGACGTCTCGGCTCGGCAGAACATCGGCATCCAGGACCTCCTGGACGCCGTGCTGCTCACCGCTGACGCCGGGCTCGACCTGCGTGCGAACCCCGACAAGGACGCCCGCGGCGTCGCGATCGAAGCACGGCTCGACAAGGGCCGTGGTGCGGTGGCGACCGTCCTCATCCAGTCCGGAACGCTGCACGTCGGCGACGCCATCGTGGCGGGCACGGCCTACGGCCGCGTCCGTGCGATGACCGACGAGAACGGTGTCGCGGTCAAGGCCGCCACGCCGAGCCGCCCGGTCCAGGTGCAGGGTCTGTCCTCGGTGCCCCGCGCCGGTGACACGTTCCTCGTCACCGAAGAGGACCGCACGGCACGTCAGATCGCCGAGAAGCGTGAAGCCGCCGAGCGCAACGCCCAGCTGGCCAAGGCCCGCAAGCGCATCTCGCTCGAGGACTTCACGCGTGCACTCGAAGAGGGCAAGGTCGACTCGCTCAACCTCATCATCAAGGGTGACGTCTCCGGTGCCGTCGAGGCACTCGAGCAGTCGCTCCTGGACATCGAGGTCGACGACAGCGTCCAGCTCCGCATCCTCCACCGCGGTGTCGGTGCGATCACGGAGTCGGACATCGACCTCGCCACGATCGACAACGCCATCGTGGTCGGCTTCAACGTCCGTCCGGACGTCAAGGCCCGCGAGCGTGCGGCGCGCGAAGGCATCGACGTGCGCTTCTACTCGGTCATCTACAACGCACTCGACGACATCGAGCAGTCCCTCAAGGGCATGCTCAAGCCCGAGTACGAAGAGGTCCAGTCCGGTGTCGCCGAGATCCGCGAGGTCTTCAGCTCCTCGAAGTTCGGCAACATCGCGGGTGTCATCGTCCGCTCCGGCACGATCACGCGCAACGCCAAGGCGCGCGTCATCCGTGACGGTGTGGTCCTGGCCGACGGACTGGCGATCGAGTCGCTCCGTCGCTTCAAGGACGACGTCACCGAGGTCCGCACGGACTTCGAGGCCGGTATCGGTCTCGGCAAGTTCAACGATCTCCAGATCGGTGACGAGATCGAGACCACCGAGCTCGTCGAGAAGCCGCGCGACTGATCGTGTGACTACCCTGGGCCCCGGCCTCCCTTCGCGGGAGGTCGGGGCCCGACCCCTTTCCACGCAGAACCACCGGCGGGAAACGTCCCGCCACTGCCTCAGGAGGCACCCATGGCCGATCCGCAGCGCGCACGCAAGATGGCGGACCGCATCAAGGAAGTCGTCGCACGCCGTCTCGACAAGGGTCTGCGCGACCCGCGTCTCGGGTTCGTGACGATCACCGACGTCCGCGTGACCGGAGACCTGCAGCACGCATCGGTCTTCTACACCGTGTACGGCACCGACGAGGAGCGCGCCGACTCCGCCGCGGCACTCAAGGCCGCGACCGGCATGCTCCGCTCCGAGGTCGGCAAGAACATCACGGCGCGGCTCACCCCGTCGCTCGAGTTCATCGCCGACGCACTGCCGGAGACCTCGGCGCACATGGAGGACCTGCTCGTGCAGGCCCAGGTGCGTGACGAGCAGGTGCGAGCTGCGTCGGTCGGTGCGACGTTCGCCGGCGACGCCGACCCGTACAAGCACGACGAGGACGAGGACGACGAGTCCGACGACGAGCAGGACGTGGCGCGGGCGTAGCCCGACGAGCGTCCGAGCGCCCCGCTGCACCGTGTGCGGCGGGGCGCTCGTTCGTCGTGCCCGGCGGAAACGTCAGGCGTCCGGCAGCCGGTACCCGGTGGCGTCGTCGCCGACCGCCAGTCCGTCGCGCAGCAGCGACGCGAGCGCTCGGTCCCGCTGCTCGGCGTCCGGCCAGACCGGTTCGATCTCCGACCGGGTGACCGGCACGTCGCTCGCGCGCAGCTCGGCCATGATCAGCCCGCGCACCTGCCGGTCGCTGCCGGCGAACTTCGCCTGCTTCGGGGCGCGTGGCCCGTCGTGTTCGGGGTACCCGGCCGCACGCCAGGCGCAGCGGTCCGCGATCGGGCACGCGTCGCACGCGGGGGAGCGGGCGACGCACACGAGCGCTCCGAGCTCCATCACCGCCGCGTTCGTCGCAGCGGCGTCGTCGCGGTCGGCTGGCAGCACGGACTCCATCAGGGGCAGGTCGTCCTTGGCCTTCGCCGGCCCGGGCTCGCCCTGGCCGAGGAGCGCGCGCTTCAGGACCCGCCGCACGTTGACGTCGACGACCGGGTGCCGGTCGCCGTACGCGAACACGGCGACGGCCCGTGCCGTGTAGTCGCCGATCCCCGGCAGCGCGAGCAGCGCCTCGACGTCCCGGGGGACGACGTTGCCGTGCTCGGTGGCGATCACCGTGGCCGCCGCGTGCAGCGCGAGCGCGCGTCTCGGGTAGCCGAGCCGGTCCCAGGCACGCACCGCGTCCGCCGGGGGCGACGCCGCGAGGTCCGCAGGCGTCGGCCACCGGGTGAGCCACGCCTCCAGTCGGGGGATCACGCGCGCGACCTGCGTCTGCTGCAGCATGATCTCGCTGACCAGGGTGCCCCACGCGGGGAAGCCGGGGCGACGCCACGGCAGGTCGCGGGCCTCCTGTCGGAACCAGGTGGTCAACGGGGTCGCGATGTCGGGGACGCTCGCGTTCTCCACATCCGGCTGGGAGGCCCTGCTCGCGTTCACCACGACAGCCTACGGTGGACGCATGGCACGCTGGGCACCCGAAGAGACCGACACGATGGCCGCGATCGCTGCTGAGGTGATCGCGCAGGTCGGCACGAACCGGACCGTGATCGGCATCGACGGGCAGGACGGCACCGATCTCGAACACGTCGCCGCCACGCTGGTGGCCGGCTTCGAGCACCACGGGGTGTCCGCGATGGCCGCGACGGCGCCGTCCACCGATCCCGACACGCTGCGCGACGAGGTGGTCGCCCCGTTCCGCACCACCGGCGCCGGTGACGGCGTGCTGGTCGTGCACGGGCACGGGCTGCTGGCCCCGGGTGTCCGCGGGCTCTGGCGCTGGTCGCTGTGGGTCGAGCAGGAAGCCGGCCGGCTCGAACGTCGGGCGGACGTCAAGATCGCCGCCTCCGCCGTCCTCGACGTCACCGATCCCGAGCACCCTCGTCGCGAGTGGAACGACGCCTGCTGACCGGCGCTGGTAATCTCCTCTGGTGCTCGAAACCGTGCCGGACGGCATCCTCCTCGTCGACAAACCGCAGGGGATCTCCAGCCACCGCGTCGTGTCGATCGCCCGCCGCCGCCTCGGTCTGAAGAAGGTCGGCCACGCGGGGACCCTCGACCCGATGGCGACCGGGCTGCTGCTCCTGGGGATCGGGCACTCCACCCGGTTGCTCACCCACCTGGTGGGCCTCGGCAAGACCTACACCGCCACCATCCGGCTCGGCGTGTCCACGGACTCCGACGACGCCGACGGCACCCCGACCGCCGCGACCGGCATCGCCGCAGCGGACGTCTCGGACGAGTCCGTCGAACGCGCCGTCGCCCTGCAGCGCGGCACGATCGACCAGGTCCCGTCCACCGTCAGCGCGATCAAGGTCGACGGGCGCCGCGCGTACGACCTGGCGCGCAAGGGCGAGACCGTCGAGCTGAAGTCCCGCACGGTCACCGTCTCGCGGTTCGACGTCACCGGGCGGAACGACCGCACCGTCACGGTCGACGGTGCCGAGGTGGCGGTCGTCGACCTCGACGTCGTCGTGACGTGCTCGTCCGGCACGTACGTCCGGGCCCTCGCACGCGACGTCGGCGCCACCCTCGGCACCGGCGCGCACCTCACCGCGCTCCGCCGCACCCAGGTCGGTCCGTTCGACGTGGCCGACGCGATCGACCTCGAGGACGACGCCGTCGACGTCCGCGCGGCGCTCGCTCGTCCGGCCGACGTGGCACGCCGGTTGTTCTCGTCGGTGTCGCTCGACGCGGCCGCGGCGAAGGACCTGACCGACGGCAAGCGCGTCGCAGCCGACCACCCCGACTCGGACGAGCCGGTGGCTGCCGTGGCCGTCGACGACGACCGCCTCGTCGGACTGGTCTCGGTCCGGCGCGGACTGCTCCGGGTCATCACGAACTTCCCGGCGCCGGCTGCTCCGGCGTCGCAGAACGGGGCGCACGCGTGATCGAGTGGTTCATGTGGGTCCAGCTCGTCGTCGCGGTCCTGGCCGGGCTGTTCGCCGTCGTGGTCGGGTTCATCGGCTGGAAGCCGAACGACTACACCGTGGGGTCCCTCGCGCTCATCGAGGTCCTGCTCCTGGTGCAGGGCGTCATCTCCATCGTGCTGCCCGCGACGGGCAGCCCGCCGGACGGCAACGCCCTCGAGTTCGGGGTCTACGCCGTGTCGGTGCTCCTGGTGCCGCCGGCGGCCATCGTCTGGGCGCTCGTGGACCGCACGAAGTGGAGCACCGTCGTCCTCGGCGCCGGCGCCTTCACCGTCGCGGTCATGATCTACCGGATGTACCAGATCTGGTTCGCCCTGAACTGACGCCGAGCGTCATGGTGGTCCGCGCACGTCGGTAGAATCGGTGCAATGGCGACCAGATCCTCACTCGCGACCGGCATCGGCCGCGTCCTCATCGCCGTGTACGGCATCCTCGCCCTGGCGGCGACGGGCCGGAGCGTCGTCCAGATCATCGAGAAGTTCTCCTTCGCGCCGTTCGCGTACACGGTGAGCGCCATCGCCGCCGTCGTGTACATCGTGGCGATGATCGCCCTGATCGTGCCCGGACGCTTCTGGTACCGCGTCGCGTGCGTCACGATCGTGTTCGAGATGACCGGTGTGCTCGTCATCGGCACGCTCTCGCTGTTCGACCGGCAGCTCTTCCCCGACGACACGATCTGGTCGTACTACGGCATGGGTTACGCCTTCGCGCCGCTGGTGCTGCCGATCGCCGGACTCTGGTGGCTCCGCAAGCACCACCGCACCGCGACGGTCGAACCGGTGCCCACATCGACCACCGCCCCCGTGGGCGAGTAGGAGCAGCCGTGCAGTTCTACGACGACATCGCCGACGTGGCCGAGGGCTTCGGTCCGAGCGCCGTCACGATCGGCAAGTTCGACGGCGTGCACGTCGGACACCGCGCGGTGATCGCGCACCTGGAGCGTGCCGCCCACGAACAGGGCCTGGTCGCCACCGTGGTGACGTTCGACCGGCACCCCCTCAACGTCATCGACCCGCAGCACGTCCCGCCGGCACTCACGAGCACGGCGCAGCGGCGCGAGCTCCTCGACGACGCCGGGGTCGACGCCACCCTGCTGCTCCGCTTCGACGAGGAACTGCAGTCGAAGTCGCCCGAGGCGTTCGTGTCCGAGATCCTCGTCGACACCCTGCACGCCCGGCTCGTCTTCGTCGGCAGCGACTTCCGCTTCGGGGCGAAGGGTGCCGGCGACGTCGCCCTGCTCCGCACCCTGGGGGAGGAGCACGGCTTCACGGTCGAGCTCATCGACGACGTCGACCTGGTGGACGACGTCCGCCCCGACGGCGAGCGGCGCGTCTCGTCGACCTGGATCCGCGAACTGCTCGGCGACGGGCGGGTGGCCGAGGCCGCCCGGCTGCTCGGGCGTGAGCACGCGGTCCGCAGCACCGTCGTGCACGGCAACCAGCGCGGGCGCGCCATGGGGTACCCGACGGCGAACCTCGACCCGGCGTTCGAGGGGTTCGCACCGGCCGACGGCGTCTACGCCGCGCGCGTGCTGCACGACGGCACGGTGTACCCGGCGGCGGTCTCGGTCGGCAACAACCCGACGTTCGAGGGCGTGCCCGCCAAGCAGATCGAGGCGCACCTGCTCGACGTCGACCTCGACCTGTACGGCGACCGCATCTCGGTGCTGTTCGTCTCGTACGTCCGCGGCATGGTGAAGTTCGACTCGATGGACGAGCTCGCCACGCAGATGCGGCAGGACGACCTCGACATCCGGTTGCTGCTGGGCCTGCCCACGCCGGTCTGAACGGCGGCGCCACACCGGACGCCAGCAGACAGTGCCCACACGGCACCACACGACGACGCCCCCGCGACCGATCGGTCACGGGGGCGTCGTCGTGTGCAGTGACTAGCTGCCGAGGGCGTCGAGCCAGATCTTGCGGGCGTCGAGCGCTTCCTGGGCGTCCTTGATCTTGCGGGCGTCGCCGGAGGCCTGCGCGTCGGCGAGCTCGGACTCGAGCTTGCCGATGGCGTCCTCGAGCTGGCTGGCGAGTCCGGTCTGCCGGGCCTTGCGCTCCGGGTTGGACTCCTTCCAGTGCGCGTCCTCAAGCCCGCGCACGTGGTCTTCGATCGCACGCAGGCGGTCCTCGATGCGACGGACGTCCGCGCGGGGGACCTTTCCGACCTCGTCCCAGCGGCGCTGGATGCCGGTCAGGGTCTTGCGCGCCGCCACCCGGTCGGTCGCCTTGAGCAGCGGCTCGGCCTCGGTGAGCAGGGCCTGCTTCGCCTCGAGATTGCCCGAGAACTCCTCGTCCTCCGCCGCGCTCTCGGCGTGGCGCTGCTCGAACAGCACGTCACCGGCGGCCTTGAACCGCGCCCAGAGGGCATCGTCGTGGCGCTTGCCGGCGCGCCCGGCGTTCTTCCAGTCGTCGAGCAGCTGGCGGTAGTCCGGGATCGCGTCGGACCCGCGCGAGGCGAGTGCCTCGGCCTGGGTCACGAGTTCCTGCTTGCGGGTGCGGGCGTCGCGGTGCTGCGCGTCGAGCTCGGAGTAGAACGCGCGACGGTGCTGGTCGACGGTGGACCGCGCTGCGCGGAACCGCTTCCAGAGCTCGTTGGCCTCGTTCTTGGGGATGCGCGGGCCGTCGTGCTGGTGCTGCTGCCAGCGGGCGAACACGTCGTCGAGCTGCGCCGTGATCTGCTTCCACTGCGCGCGTGCCGGGTCGACCGCCGCGAGCGCCTCGGCCTCTTCGACCAGGGCCGCACGGTGCGCCAGGGCGTCGTTCAGCGCCTGCTGCGCCTGCTCGGCCTGCTCCTTGGTGAGCGAGCCGAGCTGCTCGGTGAGCGCGCCCACTCGGGTCTCGAGCGACTTGATGTCACCGACCACGCGGGCTTCGGCCACCAGGGTCGTCAGGTGCTCGACCGTCCGGGCGACGTCGTTCGCCGACGCACCACGCTGGACGCGCTGCTCGGCGATCTTCACCTGCCCCTCGAGGTCGGCGTACTTCCGTGCGAAGTAGGCGAGGGCTTCTTCGGGGGTGGCGTCCGGGTACTCACCGACAGCACGTTCGGTCTCTTCGTACCGGACGTACACGGTCCCGTTCTCGTCGACCCGCCCCCAGGTCGTTGCTTCGTCAGATCCCACAGGTCTCGCCTCGATCGTGGTCGTGCATCGCCGACGTCACCGTCGGCACGGTCAGGTCGTCAGCCTATTGCACGGACGGGCTCCGCGGCCCGCCGGACGCAACGGCTTGTGGACTACTTCTCCTGGGCGATGGTCGCGGCGGTGATCGTCGTCGCCACCTTCGGCTCACCGGTGCCGTCGTCACCGGGTGACGAGATGCCCTTCGCGGCGATCTTCGACTCGAGTTCGGACAGGCCGCTCGTGACCTTCCCGACGACCGTGTAGCCGCCCGTGGAGCCGTCGAGCGTGGTGTCGCCGTAGACGATGAAGAACTGGGTCGACTGCGAGTACGGCGACGTCGACCGCGCGATCGCGATGGTGCCGTCGTCGTAGACGCCGTCGCTCGGGACGTTCTCGAGCGGGCCGTACTCGAACCCGGCGTCGCCCGTGCCGTCGCCGTTCGCCGAACCGCACTGCAGGAACTTCAGCCCGTCGCTGTCGGCGAGCCGGTGGCAGGTGGTGCCGTTGTAGAACTGCTCCTTGATCAACGAGATCTCGACGCTCGCGGCCTGCGGGGCCTTCTCGCCGTCCAGTTCGATGCCGAGGTCGATCGACTTGTTGAGCGTCAGTGAGCCCGTCCAGGTCGCGCCCTTCGCGATCTCCTTGCTCGGCACGTCGCCCGTGTTCGCCGCCGTGGCGCTGGCCGAGGGCGTCGGTGTGGCGGTGGCGCTTGCGCTGGCGTCCGCCGACCCGTTCCCCTGCGAGCCCGCGAAGGCGAGCTGTGACCCGGTGGCCAGGGCGGCGACCAGCACGAGGACACCGGCGCCGACCAGGTTGTCGCGCACCCGCCGGCGGCGCTGCCGGTCGTGGAGTCCCTGGCGGGCCTGGTAGAGACGGAGGCGCTCGCGCGCCTCGCGGTTGTCGCGCGCTGGGTTCTTCGGTGCCACGGTGCTGTTCTGCCCTCTCGTCGCAGTGTGGAACGAGCGTATCCGAGTCGTCACCATCAACGGCCTGGGAGGCGCGGGGCTGTCAGTGGGTCGGCCTACGATTGGTGCATGGCAGCGGACCGTTCGAGCATGCGTGCGCCCACGACGGGCGGTCGCGC
Source organism: Curtobacterium sp. VKM Ac-2861 (assembly GCF_013204965.1). Taxonomy (NCBI): domain Bacteria; kingdom Bacillati; phylum Actinomycetota; class Actinomycetes; order Micrococcales; family Microbacteriaceae; genus Curtobacterium; species Curtobacterium sp. VKM Ac-2861. The sequence goes on along the minus strand of NZ_JABMLA010000001.1, from coordinate 799,102 downwards.
CGGTCTCGCGCAGGGCTCCGTCCCGCTCGCGGTCCGGATGCGCCCGACGAGCCTCAACGAGGTCGCCGGCCAGCAGCACCTGCTCGGCCGCGGGTCGCCGCTCGTGCAGCTCGCCACCGGTACCCGCGACAACCCGGGCGGTGTGTCGGTCATCCTCTGGGGTCCTCCCGGCACCGGCAAGACCACGTTGGCGCAGGCCATCGCGCGGCAGTCCGGGCGCGAGTTCGTCGAGCTCTCCGCGGTCACCGCCGGCGTCAAGGACGTGCGCGAGGTCATGGAGAAGGCCCTCACCCACCGCGACCTGTACGGGTCCACGACCGTGCTGTTCCTCGACGAGATCCACCGGTTCAGCAAGGCCCAGCAGGACGCCCTGCTGCCCGGGGTCGAGAACGGGTGGGTGATCCTCATCGCGGCCACCACCGAGAACCCGTCGTTCTCGGTCATCTCCCCGCTGCTGTCCCGGTCCCTGCTCCTGACGCTCAAGCCGCTCACCGACGCCGACCTCGGCATGCTCGTCGACCGTGCGGTGGAGGACCCCCGCGGCCTCGGTGGCGCGGTCGTCCTCGGGGACGAGGCACGTGGGGCCATCGTCCGCTTGGCCTCGGGTGACGCCCGACGCGCCCTCACGGCGCTCGAGGCCGCTGCGGCCTCGGCCACCGCGGCCCAGGACGACGACGACGACACCGTGCCGGTGGTCGACGCGGACACCGTCGCCGCGGCCGTCGACCGTGCACTCCTGCGGTACGACCGGCAGGGCGACGAGCACTACGACGTCATCAGCGCGTTCATCAAGTCGGTGCGGGGGAGCGACGTCGACGCCGCGCTGCACTACCTCGCGCGGATGATCGAAGCGGGCGAGGACTCCCGGTTCATCGCGCGCCGGATCATCATCTCGGCGTCCGAGGACATCGGCATGGCGGACCCGCAGGCGCTGCCCATCGCCGTCGCGGCGGCCCAGGCCGTGCAGCTCATCGGCATGCCCGAGGGCCGCATCCCCCTGGCCGAGGCCGTCGTGTACCTGGCGACCGCGCCGAAGTCGAACGCCGCCTACAACGGTGTGAACGCGGCGATGGCGGACGTGAAGGCCGGCCGGATGGGCACCGTGCCGATGCACCTGCGCGACGCGCACTACGCCGGGGCGAAGCGACTCGGCCACGGCAAGGGCTACGTCTACTCGCACGACGCCGAGCACGGGGTCGCCGAGCAGCAGTACCTGCCCGATGCGCTCGAGGGCACCGAGTACTACACCCCGACGGCGAACGGCTACGAGCGCGAGGTCGGTCCGCGGCTCGAACGACTCCGGAAGATCACCCGCGGGCAGTAGGACGGCACGTCGAGTTCCTGCTAGCATTGCCGGGCCTACGTCCTGGTCCTCGAGCACGGCTGCGTTGAGGACAGAGTGCCACTCCGGTGGTACGGGGGCAGAGGTTCGGACTGTAGCCGTCCGATCCCACAGGCTCATCCCTCTGGATCCCGTCGTCGGGGCCACGGGCACTCGCGTGCCCGGCCTCCGGTGAGTATTCAGTTCGAACAGAGAAAAGGACCCTGTGTCTACCAAGTCACGTACCCGCAGCAAGACCCGCCTGTCGCGCGCACTCGGCATCCCGCTGACGCCGAAGGCGGCCCGTTACCTCGAGAAGCGCCCCTACGGCCCCGGTGAGCACGGCCGTACGCGCCGTCGTGCGGACAGCGACTACGCCGTCCGCCTCCGTGAGAAGCAGCGTCTGCGCGCCCAGTACGGCATCCGCGAGAAGCAGCTCCGCATCGTCTTCGAAGAGGCCCGCAAGACGAAGGGCCTGACCGGTGAGAACCTGGTCGAGCTCCTCGAGCAGCGCCTCGACGCCCTCGTGGTCCGTGCCGGCTTCGCCCGCACCACCGCGCAGGCCCGTCAGCTGATCGTGCACCGTCACCTGCTGGTCGACGGCAAGCTCGTGGACCGCCCCTCCTTCCGCGTCAAGGAGGGCCAGCTGATCCACGTCAAGCCGAAGTCCGAGTCGATGGAGCCCTTCCAGGTCGCCGCTGCCGGTGGCCACCAGGAAGTCCTGCCGAAGGTCCCGGGTTACCTCGAGGTCGAGATCGACAAGCTCCAGGCCCGCCTCGTGCGTCGCCCGAAGCGCGCCGAGGTCCCCGTGACCTGTGAAGTGCAGCTCGTCGTCGAGTACTACGCAGCTCGCTGATCCACTGATCACACCCGAACGGCGGGTCGTCCTCTCGAGGACGGCCCGCCGTTCGGCGTTCCGGCCCCGAAGTGCCCGGCGGCTAAGCTTGTCCGGGCATGCACCGCCAGGGTGCACAGAGGGAGAGGCACCGTGAAGCAGCTGTTCTTCGTCGCGGTCGGCGTCGTCATCGGGTTCGCCGTGGCGCACCAGGTCGCCAGGACCCCCGGAGGCGCACGGCTCTTCGCCGTCGTCGACGCGAGCACGAAGGCCTTCACGGGCGCGGTCGCCGACGGGTACCGGTCCCGCGGGGCCGAGCTCCGCACCGACGTCTGAGTCGTCGAGCTCCACCGCGGTCCGGCCGCACCGTCGTCCCGCCTCCACCTCCCACCCCCCGACCTGAACCCAGGAAGCACCATGCAGACCGCAGAGATCCGCCGCCGTTGGCTCCAGTACTTCGGTGACCGCGGCCACACCGTCGTCCCGTCCGCGTCCCTCGTCTCCGACGACCCGTCGCTCCTCTTCACGGTCGCCGGCATGGTGCCGTTCATCCCGTACCTGACCGGGCTCGTCCCCGCGCCGTACCCCCGTGCCACGAGCGTGCAGAAGTGCATCCGCACGAACGACATCGAAGAGGTCGGCAAGACCCCTCGCCACGGCACGTTCTTCCAGATGAACGGCAACTTCTCGTTCGGCGACTACTTCAAGGAGCAGGCGATCCAGTTCGCCTGGGAGTTCCTGACGAACCCGGAGTCCGACGGCGGGCTCGGTTTCTCGCCCGACGACCTCTGGGTGACGGTCTACGAGGACGACGACGAGGCGATCGCGTTCTGGAAGCAGCACTCCACCCTGCCCGAGGAGCGAATCCAGCGACTCGGCAAGGACACGAACTACTGGTCCACCGGCCAGCCCGGACCCGCAGGTCCCTGCTCCGAGATCTTCTTCGACCGCGGGCCCGAGTACGGCATCGACGGCGGCCCGGCCACCGACGACGACCGGTACGTCGAGATCTGGAACCTCGTGTTCATGCAGTACCAGATCGCGGACGTCCGCTCGAAGTACGACTTCGAGATCACCGGCGAGCTGCCGAACAAGAACATCGACACCGGCATGGGGCTCGAGCGCGTCGCCTTCATCAAGCAGGGCGTCGACAACATGTACGAGATCGACCAGGTCCGCCCGGTCCTCGACCGCGCGTCCGAGATCTCCGGCCGCCGCTACGGCGCCGTGCACGATGACGACGTCCGCATGCGGGTCATCGCGGACCACGTGCGCTCCGCGCTCATGCTCATCGCCGATGGTGTGAGCCCATCGAACGAGGGCCGCGGGTACATCCTGCGTCGGCTGCTGCGCCGCACGGTCCGTGCGATGCGCCTGCTCGGGGTCGAGACCGCGACGTTCCCGGAGCTGTTCCCGGCGTCCCGCGACGCGATGCGCGACGCCTACCCCGAGGTCGCCTCCGACTACGACCGCATCGCGCGGATCGCCTACGCGGAAGAGGAGACGTTCCTCCGCACGCTCGCGCAGGGCACGACGATCCTCGACGTCGCCGTCGAGCGCGCGAAGCAGGACGGTGCGCCGTCCATCGGCGGAGACACCGCGTTCCTGCTGCACGACACCTTCGGGTTCCCGATCGACCTGACGATGGAGATGGCCGAAGAGGCCGGGGTCCACGTCGACCGGACCGCGTTCGAGACCCTGATGTCCGAGCAGCGTGCCCGGGCGAAGGCCGACGCGAAGAGCAAGAAGACCGCGATCGCCGACCTGAGCGTGTACAGCGCGTTCCGGGCGAAGGGCGAAACCGTCTTCCTCGGCTACGACGCGCTCGAGGCCGAGACGAACGTGCTCGGCATCATCGTCGGCGGCGTGAGCGTCGACCGGGCCGTGGCGGGCGACATCGCCGAGGTCGTCCTCGGCGAGACGTCGCTGTACGCCGAGTCGGGTGGCCAGGACGCCGACCAGGGATCGATCGTCGGCAACGGCTTCGACCTCGAGGTCCTCGACGTCCAGCGTCCCGTCGCTGGCCTCTGGAGCCACACCGTCCAGGTCCGCTCGGGCGAGGTCGGCGTGGGCGACGCGGCGAGCACCGTGGTCGACGCCGAGTACCGTCGCGGCGCGACGCAGGCGCACTCCGCGACGCACCTGGTGAACGCCGCGCTCCGCGACATCCTCGGCCCCGAGGCGCTGCAGGCGGGTTCGTACAACAAGTCCGGCTACATGCGCCTCGACTTCTCGTGGTCGCAGCCGATCTCGCTCGCGACCCGTTCCGAGATCGAGGAGGTCGTCAACACCGCGATCCGCACCGACCTCGAGGTCTCGACCCGCATCATGCCCATCGACGAGGCCAAGGCGCTCGGTGCGCAGGCGCTCTTCGGTGAGAAGTACGGCGCCGAGGTCCGCATGGTCGACATCGGCGGTCCGTGGTCACGCGAGCTCTGCGGTGGGACGCACGTCGCGTCGAGCGCCCAGATCGGACTCGTCAACCTGGTGGGGGAGTCGAGCGTGGGGTCGACCAACCGTCGTGTCGAAGCGCTCGTCGGGCTCGAGGGCTTCCGTGACCTCGCGGTCGAGCGGACCATCGTCTCGCAGCTCTCCAGCGCGCTGAAGGCCCCCCGTGCCGACCTGCCCACGCGTGTGCAGTCGCTCATGGAGGACCTCCGCACCGCGCAGAAGCGGATCGCCGAGTACGAGTCGGCGAACCTGCAGCAGCGGGTCCCGTCGATCGCACGGACCGCGACGACCGTCGGCACGACCACCGTCGTGGCCGAGACCGTCGACGGCCTGCAGTCCGGCGACGACCTGCGCTCGCTGGCCACCGGGGTCCGCGCACAGCTCGGTGACGGCGCTGCCGTCGTCGTGCTCGGTGCCGTGGTGAGCGGGAAGCCGATCGTGATCGTCGCGACGAACGACGCGGCGCGCTCCGCGGGCGTCCAGGCGGGTCCGCTCGCCAAGGAGGCCGCCGGTGTGCTCGGTGGTGGCGGCGGCGGCAAGCCGGACCTGGCCCAGGGCGGCGGCACCGACCCGGCTGCGCTCCCGGCTGCGCTCCGCGCCGTGACCGCTCGGATCGCGGGCTGATCGTGGCGATCCGGTCCGGGCGGCGGCTCGGCGTGGACGTCGGCCGCGCCCGGATCGGGATCGCCGTGTGCGACCGCGACGGGTTGCTGGCGACGCCGGTCGAGACCGTGCGTCGCGACGACTCGACCGACCTGCGTCGGATCCTCGAGATCGCGGACGAGTACGACGTGCTCGAGCTCGTCGTCGGACTGCCCCTGTCGATGTCCGGCGGCGACACCCCGTCGACGGACGACGCGCGGGCGTTCGCTGCCCGGATCGCCGAGCGCCGCCCGGTCCGGCTGGTCGACGAACGACTGTCCACGGTGACCGCGCAACGCGGACTGCACCAGGCCGGCAAGAACACGAAGAAGTCGCGGTCCGTGATCGACCAAGCGGCCGCTGTTATCATTCTGCAACACGCGCTCGACCACGAACGCAGTGCCGGTGCCCCTCCGGGCACCACGCTTCCCTGACAGGGCAACCCACCGCGACCCGGCTGCCCTTCCGTCACCCGAGGACGACGGTGCCCAGGCGGAGTTCCCGACCGAGAGACCGAGAACCGTTGGCAGACGATCTGGACTGGAACGCGATCATCGCGCCCGGCAACGAAGCCGAGCGGCGGAAGACCACTTCCGACCGCGCAGCAGGTACCGATGACCGTGACGACTCCGCGCGGGTGACCCCGCAGCCGGACCGTCCGATGTCCCGCCGCGAGGCTCGGGCGCTCGAAGCGGAACGCGCTCGTCGCGACGCCGTTCCCGGGCCCGACTCCGAGCCGGCACCCGAGGAGCTCGCCGCCGCCGACCGCGTGGACCCCGACTCGACCGCTCCCCGCGAGCAGCCGGCACCGGAGCCCGTGCGACCGCAGCAGGCGGCCCCCGAACTCCATCCCGAGGTCGCCGCGCTGCTGACCGGCGAGGTGCCCTCGGCGCCCGCCGCCGGCGGAGCCGGGTCCGACGGGCCCGACGGTACCGACGACGCCGGGCGCACCGGTGGCGGTGGAGCCGCGGGAGGCGGCGGACGTGGTGGCCGTGGCGGACGCGGGGGAGCCTCCAGGCCACCGCGCGAACCGCGCCCGAAGCGCCGTCGCGGGCCGCTCATCGCCGGCATCGTGATCGTCGCCGTGGTCGTGGCCGGCGGGGTGAGCGCGTACGCGTTCGCCGCCCCGAAGATCCAGCAGATCGTCGCCGCGGTCAGCGGCTCGACCGAACCGGACGACTACACCGGCTCCGGCAAGGCCAAGGTCACCATCACGATCAAGCAGGGCGACATCGGCGAGAACGTCGCCGCGACGCTGCAGCGCAGCGGGGTCGTGAAGGACTCGAAGGTCTTCTACAAGCTGCTGCTGGCGTCGCCCGACGTGCAGTTCCAGCCGGGTTCGTACTCGCTGAAGAAGCAGATGAGCTCGAAGTCGGCCCTGGCCGCGCTGCAGGACGAGAAGAACCGCGTGCAGGCCTCGATCGTGATCCCCGAGGGCACCGCGCTGGCGGACATCGAGGCCGGCATGGTCTCGAAGGCCGGGCTCACCAAGACCGAGGTCGCCAAGGCCGCGAAGGACGTGTCCGCGTACGACCTGCCGTCCGGCGTCACCACGCTCGAGGGCTGGCTGTTCCCCGCGACGTACCCGATCAACCCGGGGTGGACCGCGGAGCAGTACTTCGGGTCGATGGTCGACACGATGAAGGAGCACCTGGCCGCCGCCGGCGTCAAGGAGGCCGACCAGGAGCACGTCATCGTGTTCGCGTCGCTCGTGCAGAAGGAAGCCGGCCTCGCCGCCGACTACCCGAAGGTCGCGCGGGTGTTCCAGAACCGGCTCGACCAGGGCATGCGCCTGCAGTCCGACGCCACCGTCGCCTACGGCACCGGCAACACCCACACCGTCACGACGACCGACGCAGAACGCGCCGACGAGTCGAACGCGTACAACACGTACGTGCACGAGGGGCTGCCGCCGGCACCGATCTCGAACCCCGGGGACATCGCCATCAAGGCCGTGACGAACGAGGCCCCGGGCAAGTGGCTGTACTTCGTGACGGTGAACCTGGAGACCGGCGAGACGGTGTTCTCGAACACCTACGACGAGCACCTCGTCGCCGTGAAGCAGTTCCAGGCGTGGCTCCGGGCGCACCCCGACTACCAGTAGGGCGACGACGTCGCACAGCGGTGCGCTGTGGGAGGATTGCAGCATGCTTCGTTGGTTGACTGCTGGTGAGTCCCACGGACCCGAACTGATCGCGATGCTCGAGGGCCTGCCCGCGGGTGTCCCGGTGTCGTTCGAGTCCATCCGTACCGATCTCGCGCGCCGCAAGCTCGGCTACGGTCGCGGCTCGCGCATGAAGTTCGAACAGGACGAGCTGCACGTGTCCGGCGGTGTCCGGCACGGGTTCTCGCTCGGCAGCCCGATCGCGATCCGGATCGGCAACACCGAGTGGCCGAAGTGGGTCGAGGTCATGAACCCCGAGCCGGTCGAGTCCACCGAGATGTCGCGTGGCCGCAGCGCCCCGTTGACCCGCCCGCGTCCGGGCCACGCCGACCTGGTCGGCATGCAGAAGTACGGCTTCGACGAGGCCCGCCCGATCCTCGAGCGCGCGAGCGCCCGTGAGACCGCGGCCCGCGTCGCGCTCGGCGCCGTCGCGAAGTCCTTCCTCGCCGAACTCGGCATGCGGTCGGTCGCGCACACCCTGCAGGTCGGCACGGTCCGCGTGCCGGACGGCACCGACCTGCCGCTGCCAGACGACGTCGACCGTCTCGACGACGACCAGCTGCGCTGCTTCGACGCCGACACCTCGGCGCGCATGGTGACCGAGGTCGAGGCCGCGAAGAAGGACGGCGACACCCTTGGTGGCGTCGTCGAGGTGCTGTTCTACGGCGTCCCGCCGGGGCTCGGCTCGCACGTGCAGTGGGACCGTCGGCTCGACGCCCGTCTGGCCGCGGCGATCATGGGCATCCAGGCGATCAAGGGCGTCGAGGTCGGCGACGGCTTCGCGACCGCTGGCCGTCGCGGCTCCGCGGCCCACGACGAGCTCTACCGTGAGGACGGCGAGATCTACCGCACGAGCGACCGTGCCGGTGGCACCGAGGGCGGCATGTCCACGGGCACCGTCCTGCGCGTCCGTGCCGGCATGAAGCCGATCGCGACCGTGCCGCACGCGCTGCACACCGTCGACGTCGTCTCGGGCGAGGACGCCTCGGCCCACCACCAGCGGTCCGACGTCTGCGCGGTCCCGGCCGCCGGCGTCGTGGCCGAGGCGATGGTGGCGCTCGTGCTCGCCGACGCCGTGCTCGAGAAGTTCGGCGGCGACAACGTCGTCGAGACCAAGCGCAACCTCGACGCCTACCTCGCGTCGATCCCGGAGACGCTCCGCACCCGTCGGACGGAGCCGGCGGCACCGGCCGACGCGTCGTGAGCACGAACGGCGGCGGCGCCGCGCGAGGTCCGGCTGCGCCCGTCGTCGTGATCGGCCCGATGGGCGCCGGCAAGTCCAGCGTCGGCAAGCGCGTCGCGAAGGCGCTGGGCGTGCCGTTCACCGACACGGACCGGGTCATCGTCCGCGAGCACGGCCCCATCCCCGGCATCTTCGCCGACCGTGGTGAGCTGGCCTTCCGTGCCCTCGAAGCCGACGCCGTCCGGACCGCGCTCGGCACCGGGGGCGTGATCGCCGTCGGCGGCGGAGCGGTGACGCACGCCGCCACCCGCGAGGCACTGTCCGGCGCCCGCATCGTCCTGCTCACCGTCTCGCCCGAGGCCGTCGCCGAGCGGATCGCCGGCTCGGACCGGCCCCTGCTCGCGAACGGCGGCATCGACGCCTGGCAGACGATCATGGACGAGCGTGCGGCGACCTACGCCGAGCTCGCGCACGTCGTCGTCGACACCTCGCGCCGTCCGATGTCCCGGGTGGTCGACGAGGTCGTCACCTGGCTGCGGAGCGACAGCAACGCCCCCACCACCGAAGGAGCACCGTGACCGACCCGATCCTGCCCGCAGGCACCACCGAGATCCGCGTCGGCGGTGACGACGGCTACGTGGTGGCGGTCGGTTCGGGCCTGCTCGGCTCGCTGCCCGCGATCCTCGGCCCTCGTGTCGCCAAGGTCCTCATCGTGCACGCCCCGACCCTCGGTGCGCGTGCGAACGACCTGCGCGACCTGCTCGTCGACGCCGGCCTCGAAGCCCTCATCGCCGAGGTGCCCGACGCCGAGGCCGCCAAGCGCATCGAGGTCGCGTCGTTCTGCTGGCAGATCATGGGCCAGTCCGACTTCACCCGCACCGACGCCGTCATCGGCCTCGGTGGCGGTGCCGTCACCGACCTGGCGGGCTTCGTCGCGGCGACGTGGCTGCGCGGGGTGCCGTACGTGTCGGTGCCGACGAGCGTGCTCGGCATGGTGGACGCCAGCGTGGGCGGGAAGACCGGCATCAACACGAACGAGGGCAAGAACCTGGTCGGTTCCTTCTCCGCCCCCCGCGCGGTGGTCGCGGACCTCGACCTCGTCCGCACCCTGCCGCGCAACGAGATCCTCACCGGCTTCGCGGAGATCGTGAAGGCCGGGTTCATCGCCGTGCCGGAGATCCTGGACATCATCGAGGCCGACGTCGCCCGCGTCACCGACCCGACGTCGCCGGAATTCCGCCGCGTGGTCGAACTCGCCATCGCCCTGAAGGCCGAGGTCGTGTCCGACGACTTCACCGAGCAGGGACGACGCGAGATCCTGAACTACGGTCACACGCTCGGGCACGCCATCGAGCACGCGGAGCGGTACCAGTGGCGGCACGGTGCTGCGGTGTCGGTCGGCATGGTGTTCGCCGCCGAGCTCGCCCGCCTGACGGGCCACCTCGACGACGCGACCGTGGACCGGCACCGGGCGATCCTGGACTCCCTGGACCTGCCGACGTCGTACGGTCTCGGACGGTGGCAGGGCCTCCTCGCCGCGATGCGTCGCGACAAGAAGGCCCGTGCCGGCATGCTCCGCTTCATCATCCTCGACGGTGTCGGCAAGCCGGTGATCCTCGAGGGCCCCGAGGACCACCTGCTGTTCACCGCCTACCAAGAGGTCGGCGTCTAGTGCTTCTGCACGCCCAGGTGGTCGCGCAGGTGCGGTCCGGTGTACTCGGTGCGGTGCAGTCCGCGGCGCTGCAGCTCCGGCACGACCTTCTGGGTGAAGTCCTCGACCCCGGCCGGGAAGTGCGTCGGCACCGCCAGGAACCCGTCGCACGCCCCGGCCTCCGACCACGCCTGCATGGTGTCGGCGATCGTCGACGGTGACCCGATCATCTTCCGGTAACTGCCCTCGGCGAAGTACCGGGCGGTCTCGATGACCGACAGTCCCTGTTGCCGTGACACCGCCATGATCGCTGCCCGGTGCGACTTGCCGGCGTTCGACTCGGGCAGCTCCGGCACGGGCGCGTCGAGATCGAACTGCCGGAAGTCGACGCCACCGGCGAGGGGCTTCAGGTTGCTCAGTGCCAGGTCGTCGGGGATCAACGCCATCATCCGGGCGGCGAGGTCGCGTGCGTCCTGGTCGGTGTCGCCGACGATCGGGGTCATCCCGACGAGCACCTTGACGTGGTCGGGGTCGCGGCCGAACCGTTCGGCGCGCGCGCGGATGTCGTCGCGGAACGCACGGCTCTCGTCCGGGTCGGACTGCAGGGTGAACACGACGTCGGCGGTGCGCGCCGCGAGTGCGCGGCCCGGCTCCGACGCACCGGCCTGGAACACGACGGGCCGTCCCTGCGGACTCCGACCCGTCGTCAGCGGTCCTCGCACGCGGAAGTGCTCGCCGTCGTGCTGCAGGAACCGCATCTTCTCGATGTCGAAGTAGGTGCCGGACTCCTTGTCGCGCACGATCGCGTCCGGGTCCCACGAGTCCCACAGCCCGGTGACGACGTCGACGAACTCGCTCGCCCGCTCGTACCGGGCGGCGTGCTGCACGTGGGCGTCGAGTCCGAAGTTCTGGGCTTCGTCCTCGTTGAAGGACGTCACGAGGTTCCACCCCGCGCGGCCCTTGCTGATGTGGTCGAGGGTCGAGAACCGCCGCGCGAGGTTGTAGGGGTCGTTGAAGGTCGTGGTCGACGTCGCCGCGAGACCCAAGTGCGTGGTCCGCATCGCCAGGGCGGGCAGGAGCATCGTCGGGTCGAAGTGGATCGAGCGGGGGTTCGCCGCACCGTAGGTGTCGTTGGCCAGGATGTCGTTGCTGCGCCGGACTGCGGCCTGGTCCTCGAAGAACAGGGCGTCGAGCTTCGCTGCCTCGGCGAGTTCGGCGGCGCGGACGTAGTGGTCGATGCCGAGGTCGAGCTCGGGGACGGCGTCCGGCAGGCGCCAGGCGCCGAGGTGGTATCCGGGGAACAGGAACATTGCGAGGTGGATCGTGGTCACGGGGGTCCTCTCGGAGGGGACGGTGCAGCAGGTGGGACGGTGCAGCAGGTGGGTGGGTGCCTCCGGCGGACGGCCAGGAGGCACGGAGCAGGGTGCGCGGATCGGGGCGGCTCGGCGAGACGGCGCGCTCCAGAGCACGTGGACCGCCCAGCGGATCGGCGCGCGGCGGTCAGACGGACGGTCGGTCGGTCGGTCGGACGGACGGACGGACGGACGTCAGTGTCCGTGCGCGATGGCGCCGCGGGGCCAGCAGCGGGACGCGGCGGTCGCGTGGTGTGCCGTCATCGTCGCCCCCCTGTCGCCCGTGCTCGTGTCGCGTTCTCCCACCGGCTCGAGCCGGTGGTGGACGACGCTACGGGCGTGGTGTTTCGGCATCGTTTCGATCGGGAAACACCGTCGAAACGATGCGCCGTTAGCGTCGCCGCATGTCTGCAGCAGCCCTCGCCCCGTTCCCGACCGAGCTCCGTGTCGGCGTCCCCGACTGGCTCCGCGACGCGCAGGCCGCTGCTCCGGAACACCTCGGCACCCGTGCGGAGCGGTTCGCGCTCGTGAACGCCCTCGCCGAACGGAACGTCGAGGAGGGCACCGGCGGTCCGTTCGCGGCGGCCGTCGTCGACGAGGACACGGGCGCGGTCGTCGCCCTCGGGGTGAACCTGGTACTGCACACCAATCTGTCGTCGATGCACGCCGAGGTCGTCACCCTCGGACTCGCACAGGCTCGGATGGGGGCCTGGAACCTCGGCCGTGACGTCGGCCACCGGCGTGTGCTCGTGGTGAACGCCCAACCGTGCGTGATGTGCCTCGGGGCCCTGCTGTGGTCGGGGGTCTCCGCGCTGGAGTTCGCCGCCGACGGAGCCACGGTCGAGCGGATCACGGGCTTCGACGAGGGCCCGGTGCCGGGGGACTGGCGCGAGCAGCTCGTTGCTCGGGGGATCGACGTGCACCAGGAGCAAAGCACCGGTGCCGAGACGGCGCTCGAGCGCTACCGCGACCTGGTCGAGTCCGGTGCCACCGCGCGCTACAACGGCAGCGGCGCCTGACCCGGCGTCAGCGCAACACCCGCCGCGTCCGTCGCCACCACCACTTGACCTGCATCGACACGGTGAGGACGCCGGTCCGCTGCCATTCCCGGAACTCCGCGACGGTGGCTCCGTTGTCCCACGCGAAGAGCACGTCGTCGTCCGCGTCCACGTCGGGCGCATCCGGCAAGGGTCGCAAGATCGGCATCAGGTGGACTCCTCTTCCTCAGGGTGGACGTGATCGGCGGCGGTTCGCCTCCGGAGTGCACGAGTGGCGAGCCGTCGGTCCGCCTTCGACCACCACCGTACGGTCTCGAGTTCCCGGAGCACAGTTCTCGAAATGTCGTATGCACCGCCGCCTCGTGGCTGGGCGAGCGACCAGGTGAACCGCTTCCAGGCGTGTTCTCGATCGGTCGTCCGCCGGCTCTGGAACGCCCCGAACCAGCTGACGACCGCCGCCACGATCGCCGCGCCGGCGGCGATGCACGCCGCGACCAGTGCTGTCTCCATTGGGCAAGCCTGCGGCAGTGGGCGCGACCCGACGCGACACGCGAGCCGACCTGTGGATGCCGGACCGCGCCTCCCGGCCTGTGCACGACAACGGGCGCACCCGGCGGACCCAGCAGCGGGGAGCAGACTGACGACGTGCCCAACCCACCCCGACTGAGCGACCTGTCCGGCTCGCAGGAGGCCGACACCGGCACCCTCCGGTCCCGCGGCCGCCGGTTCACCGAACTGCTGTCGATCGCGAGACGCCACCGCCTCGTCCCGTTCCGTCGCCTCGACTTTTCGCACGACCCGGCCACCTCCGACCTGCGCCGCAGCCAGGCCGAGCACCTGCGCCGTGCGCTCGAGGAAGCGGGCGGCGGGTTCGTGAAGATGGGCCAGCTGCTCTCCACCCGCGACGACCTGCTGCCGGAGGAGTGGACCGAGGGACTCGCCCACCTGCAGCGCAACGTCACCGCCGCCCCCGCCGACCAGGTGCTCGCCCTGCTCGAACAGGAACTCGGCGCACCGGTCGACCAGGTCTTCGCGTCCTTCGACCCGGTGCCCGTCGCCGCGGCCTCGATCGCCCAGGTCCACCGCGCCCGCCTGCCCGACGGCACCGCGGTCGCGGTCAAGGTGCAGCGACCCGGCATCGACGCCGCCGTCCGCCGTGACGTCGACATCGCGCTCCGTGTCGTCCGCTTCATGGCGCGATGGTCGACCGAGGCCCGGCAGGTCGGCGTGCAGGACGTGGCCGCGCAGTACGCCGACGACCTGGTCCGCCAGGTCGACTTCGTCTCCGAGCTGCGCAACCTCACCGCCCTGCGTGCCGCACAGGCCCGCAGTGCCCGTCCGGACGAGGTCCGGTTCCCGGACCCGTACCCGGACCTCTCCGGGCGCCGCGTACTCGTGATGGAGTTCCTGGAGGGCGACACGCTCAGCGCGATCCGCGCCGAGCGCGCGGACCGCGACCTCGACGGCCCGATGCGCGCGATCCTGCGGGCGTTCCTGCGACAGGTCGTCTTCGACGGCCTGTACCACGCCGACCTGCACCCCGGGAACGTCCTGGTGCTGCCCGACGGGCGGCCCGCGTTGATCGACTTCGGATCGGTCGGGAGGCTCGACCCGACCCTCCGGGACACGGTCCAGGACCTGCTGGTCGCCTACCTGCAGGACGACACCTCGCGGATCGCCGATGCGGTCCTGCGGATGGCACCGGTGCGCGACGCGCACGACGAGCCCGACTTCCGTCGGGACATCGCGCGCTTCGTCGCGGACGAGCTCGGACCGGGCGCGCGCATCGGCGTCGAGACGGTCGACGATGCCGTCGAGGTGTTCGGGCGGTACCGGCTCAAGGCGCCGCCGGACTTCGTCGCCGCCGCGCGGGCGCTGGCGATCTTCGAGGGCACGCTCCGGACGCTCGCGCCCTCGTTCGACCTGCTCGAGGAGTCCCGCGGGCTCGCCCGTGAGCAGATCACCGACCAGCTGCGCCCCGGCAAGCTGCGCGACCTGGCGGCGAAGGAGCTGATCGGCGTCGTCTCCGCGGCCCGACGGCTGCCGCGCCGGGTCGACCGGATCGGCGAGGCGATCGAGACGGGCAAGTTCACCGTCAACATCCGGCTCTTCGCGGACCGCCGCGACCGCGAGCTCGTGTCCGGCATGATCCGGCGCATCCTGCTCGTGCTGCTCGGCGCCGGTGCCGGCATCCTGGCGATCGTCTACCTGGCACTGCCCGCCCGACCGGACGCGGCGATCTCGACCGCGGTGGCCGGGGCACTGCTCGGGGGAGCGGCCGTGGTGCTGCTCGGCTGGGCGGCGATCGACTCCTGGCGCGCCCGGCGACGGCGCTGATGGCGACGGTCGGGCGTCCGCTACACTCGTCCGGGGCCAGCGCGGCCCGAAGACCTTTCACAACACGACCGAACGGGACACCGAAGACTCATGGCCAGTACCACTGACATCAAGAACGGCGCCGTTCTCATCATCGACGGCCAGCTGTGGTCGGTCGTGGAGTTCCAGCACGTCAAGCCCGGCAAGGGTGGCGCGTTCGTCCGCACCAAGCTGAAGAACGTCGTCTCCGGCAAGGTCGTCGACCGCACCTTCAACGCCGGTGCGAAGATCGACACCGCCGTGGTCGACCGCCGCGACTACCAGTTCCTCTACGAGGACGGCGACTCGTACGTGTTCATGGACACCGACACCTACGACCAGATCCCGGTCTCGGCGACGGTCGTCGGCGACGCGAAGAACTACCTGCTCGAGTCCGCGATGGTCACCATTGCGATGAACGAGGGCAACCCGCTCTACGTCGAGCTCCCGACGTCGATCGTGACCGAGGTCGAGACCGAGCCGGGCCTGCAGGGCGACCGCTCCTCCGGTGGCACCAAGGACGCGACCATCATCGCGACCGGCCACCGCATCCAGGTCCCGCTGTACCTCGAGAGCGGCACCACGGTGAAGATCGACACGCGCGACGGCAGCTTCCTCGGCCGCGTCAACTCCTAGGCGACGCCCGTATGAGTGCTCGTTCGAAGGCCCGCAAGCGCGCCCTCGACATGCTGTACGTGGCCGAGGTGCGCGAGCTCCCGATCACGGACGTCCTGGCGACCGAGACCGTCCGTCACCTGGACCAGCCCGAGCGTGCCTCGAGCTGGGACTACGCACGGCAGATCGTGACGGGCGTCGATGACGCCCGCCACGAGATCGACTCCGTCATCATCGACCACGCCCAGGGGTGGTCGATCGCCCGGATGCCGGTCCTCGACCGCTGCATCCTGCGGATGGCCGTCTGGGAGCTCCGGTTCAACCCGGAGGTGCCGGACGCCGTCGCGATCGCCGAGGCCGTCGAGCTCGCCCAGTCGCTCTCGACCGAGGACTCCGCGGGCTTCGTGAACGGTGTCCTCGGAGCCGTCGCCGGCGGTCGTGCACCGTCCGGTCGGACGGTCGCAGGGGACCAGGAGTCCCGCTAGGCTTGTGCACGTCAGCATCCTTTAATGCCGTCCAGTGAGGCGGGGAAGGGGGTCGACGTGGGTACCAGAACGGTCCTGCAGCAACCCGACATCACGCGCGCTCTGACGCGCATCGCACACGAGATCCTCGAGGCCAACCACGGCGGCTCGGACCTCGTCCTCCTGGGCATCCCGACCCGGGGCGCCGTGCTCGCCGAACGACTAGGCCGCGTCCTGGCGGACATCGAGCCCGAGTGGCGGTCCGCGCGGGCGGGCATCGGATCCGAACGGGTCGGCACGCTCGACGTGACCATGCACCGGGACGACCTCGGGCACGGCATCGGTCGTGCCCCGCACCGCACGGTGATCCCCGCCGGCGGCATCGACGGCAAGGTCGTCGTGCTCGTCGACGACGTCCTGTACTCCGGTCGCACGGTCCGGGCAGCGCTCGACGCCCTGCAGGGGATCGGCCGGCCGCGCGCCGTCCGGCTCGCCGTGCTCGTCGACCGCGGCCACCGCGAGCTGCCGATCCGCGCGGACCACGTGGGCAAGAACCTGCCGACCGCCTCGGACGAGCGGGTCACCCTGCACCTGTCCGAGACCGACGGCGACGACACCGTGTTCATCGAGCAGGGGGTGGCGTGATGCGGCACCTGCTCTCCACCGCCGACCTGTCGCGCGACCAGGCCATGCACATCCTCGACGTCGCCGAGGAGATGGCCGAGGTCAACACGCGCGAGGTCCGGAAGCTCCCGGCCCTGCGCGGCAAGACCGTCGTGAACCTGTTCTTCGAGGACTCGACACGAACGCGCATCTCGTTCGAGGCCGCGGCGAAGCGCCTGTCGGCCGACGTCATCAACTTCGCGGCCAAGGGTTCCAGCGTCTCCAAGGGTGAGTCCCTCAAGGACACCGTGCAGACCCTCGGCGCGATGGGCATCGACGGCATCGTGATGCGGCACGGCGCGTCCGGTGCGCCGCGCGTGCTGGCCGACGCCGACTGGATCGACGTCCCCGTGGTGAACGCCGGCGACGGCACGCACGAGCACCCGACGCAGGCGCTGCTCGACGCCTTCACGATGCGTCGTCGCCTGCACGGTGCCGGGTCGCGCGGACAGGGCCTCGACGGCGTCCGGGTCCTGATCGTCGGCGACGTGCTGCACAGCCGCGTCGCCCGGTCGAACGCGTGGCTGCTCCGGACCCTCGGCGCGAGCGTGACCTTCGCCGCACCGCCGACGCTCCTGCCCGCCACCACGACCCCGTTCGGGGCCGCGGTGCACCACGACCTCGACGCCGCCCTGGCCGAGGACCCGGACGTCGTCATGACGCTCCGGATCCAGCAGGAGCGGATGGACGACGCGTTCTTCCCGAACCCGCGCGAGTACACGCGGCACTGGGGCCTGACGGCTGCGCGGTTCGCGCGGCTGTCCGAGCGCACTCTGATCATGCACCCCGGTCCGATGAACCGCGGGCTGGAGATCGCCGGCGTCGCTGCCGACGACCCCCGTTCCACCGTGGTCGAGCAGGTCGAGAACGGCGTCTCGGTCCGCATGGCGGTCCTCTACCTGGCCCTGACCGGCACCGAACCGAAGGAGTCCGCAGCATGACCGCTCACCTGATCCGCGGCGCGCAGCTGGTCGACGGCTCGCGCGCCGACATCCGACTGCAGGACGGCCGCATCACGGCGATCGGCTCCGGCGTGGACGCGAGCGGTGCCACGGTCGTCGACGCCGACGGGCTCATCGCCCTGCCGGGTCTCGTCGACCTGCACACCCACCTGCGCGAGCCCGGTCACGAGGAATCCGAGACGGTCCTCACCGGCTCGCGCGCCGCCGCGGCCGGAGGCTTCACCGCCGTCAACGCGATGGCGAACTCGAGCCCGGTCGCCGACACCGCCGGGGTCGTCGAGCAGGTGCAGGCACTCGGCGACGACGCCGGCTACGTCACGGTCCGCCCGATCGGCGCGGTGTCGCAGGGGCTGCAGGGCACGCACCTGTCCGAGATCGGTGCCATGGCAACGAGCAGGGCGAAGGTCCGGGTCTTCTCGGACGACGGCTCGTGCGTTTCCGACCCGCTCCTCATGCGCCGCGCACTCGAGTACATCAAGGGCTTCGGCGGGGTGCTCGCGCAGCACGCGCAGGAACCCCGACTCACCATCGGCGCGCAGATGAACGAGGGCCGCCTGTCATCGGAGCTCGGGCTGGCGGGCTGGCCGGCCGTGGCAGAAGAGGCGATCATCGCCCGCGACGTCCTGCTCGCCGACCACGTGGGCGCGCGGCTGCACGTCTGCCACGTGTCGACCGCCGGCAGCGTCGAGGTCATCCGCTGGGCCAAGTCCCGCGGCATCGACGTCACCGCCGAGGTCACCCCGCACCACCTCGTGCTCACCGAGGACCTCATCGCCGGGCACGACGGCGCCCCCGGGTACGACGCCCGCTACAAGGTGAACCCGCCGCTCCGGGCCCGCGAGGACGTCGACGCCCTGCGCGCGGCCCTGGCCGACGGCACCATCGACATCGTCGCGACCGACCACGCACCGCACACCGCCGAGGCGAAGTGCTGCGAGTGGCCGGCGGCGGCGAACGGCATGGTCGGCCTCGAGTCGGCGCTGAGCGTCGTGCAGTCCGCCGTCGTCGCGTCGGGCCAGCTCGACTGGGCCGACGTCGCCCGGGTCCTGTCCGAGGCGCCCGCGCGCATCGGCCAGGTCGAGGGCCACGGTCAGCGCATCGCCGAGGGCGCGCCGGCCGAGATCACGCTCTACGACCCGACGGCCAGCCGCGAGTTCGCGGTCGCCGACCTCGCCGGACAGTCGCAGAACTCGCCGTACCTCGGCATGACGCTGCCCGGCCGGGTCGTCGCCACGTTCCACCTGGGCGCGCCGACGGTGCTCGACGGCCGCCTCGTCGACGCCGACACCGTCGCCGCGCACGCCGCGGCGCTCCGGACGGGGGCGCGCGCATGAGCGGCGACGCCGCGCGCTGGTTGCTCGGCGGGGTGATCCTGCTCGCGGTGGCCGCGCTGTTCGTCGCCATGGCGCGCACCTGGCGGACGCGGACCAGGAAGCAGGCGGAATCCGTGCCTCCCGTCCCCGTCCCGACCACGATCGGACCGGAAGTCGGGTCCTGGGACGGTTTCTCCGTCGCGACGACCCGTGCCGACCAGCCGCTGGAACGCATCACCGCCGGCGGACTCGGGTTCCGGGGTCG
The DNA here is from genome assembly GCF_013204965.1 of Curtobacterium sp. VKM Ac-2861. NCBI lineage: Bacteria > Bacillati > Actinomycetota > Actinomycetes > Micrococcales > Microbacteriaceae > Curtobacterium > Curtobacterium sp. VKM Ac-2861. Next base: position 779,868 of record NZ_JABMLA010000001.1, on the reverse strand, counting down.
CGGCGGCGTGCGCGTCCACGCGACCGGTGTGGTCCTGCGACTCGCCGGCGCGGACGACCGCTGGATCGCACGTGCTGCGGTCCGCGGTGCCGACCGCTCGACGTGGGCGATCGACCGGGTGGTCGAGCCCGGGGGACTGGTCCGTCTGCGATGGACGGCGACCGGCGCCGCAGGTGCGACGGACCTCGACACGTACTTCCGGTTCCCGGAGGGCGACGCAGCCGCGCTGCTCGCCCTGCAGGGACTGACCGAGACCGGGCCGCAGGCGACTGCGGCCGATGCCCCGCGAACCGCGGGCGAAGGGAAGAAAGCATGACACGCGAACGGGCCGTCCTGGTCCTCGAAGACGGCACCCGGTACGACGGCTGGGCCTACGGCGCCCGCGGGCGCACGCTCGGCGAGGTGGTCTTCGCGACCGGCATGACCGGCTACCAGGAGACGCTGACCGATCCGTCCTACGCCGGCCAGATCGTGGTGCAGACCGCACCGCACATCGGCAACACCGGCGTCAACGACGAGGACCCCGAGTCCCGTCGCATCTGGGTCGCCGGGTACGTGGTGCGCGACCCCAGCCGCGTGGTCTCGAACCACCGCGCGAACGCGTCGCTCGACGACCACCTGGTGCGCGACGGCATCGTCGGGATCTCCGGCATCGACACCCGCGCCCTCACGCGCCGGATCCGCGACGCCGGCGCCATGAAGGGCGGCGTGTTCAGCGGCGCCGACGCGACGCTTTCGGAGTCGGAGCAGCTGGACGCCGTCCGGTCGCAGGCCACGATGGCCGGCGCGAGCTTCTCTGCGATCGTGTCCACCCCGGAGACCTACGTCGTGCCGGCCGAGGGCGAGCAGATCGGCCGACTGGCCGTGCTCGACCTGGGCGTGAAGGCGTCGACCACCCGCTACCTCGCCCAGCGCGGGTTCGAGGTGCACGTCGTCCCGCAGGACATCTCCGCTGCGGCGCTCGAGGAGCTCGCACCGGACGCCCTGTTCTACTCGAACGGCCCCGGCGACCCCGCCGCGTCGGACGCCCAGGTCGAACTGCTGCAGGGCAGCCTGCGGACCGGGCGTCCGTTCTTCGGCATCTGCTTCGGCAACCAGCTGCTCGGCCGCGCGCTCGGCTTCGGCACCTACAAGCTGCCCTTCGGGCACCGCGGCATCAACCAGCCGGTGCTCGACACCACCACGGGCAAGGTCGAGATCACGAGCCAGAACCACGGCTTCGCGGTCGACGCTCCCCTGGGGCAGGTCCTCGAGTCGCCGGCCGGGTTCGGCCGTGTCGAGGTCTCGCACTACTCGCTGAACGACGACGTGGTCGAGGGCCTGCGGGCGCTCGACGTGCCCGCGTTCAGCGTGCAGTACCACCCCGAGGCCGCCGCTGGTCCGCACGACAGCATGTACCTCTTCGACCGGTTCGCGGACCTGGTGCGCGCGCGACGTGACGGGGAGCCGCTCGACGCGGCCACCGCCGACGCGACCACTCCCGCAGCAGACATCACCAAGGAAGCGAACTGATGCCCAAGCGCGCAGACATCAACTCCGTCCTCGTCATCGGTTCCGGCCCGATCGTCATCGGTCAGGCCGCCGAGTTCGACTACTCCGGCACCCAGGCGTGCCGTGTCCTCCGCGCCGAGGGCGTCCGGGTCATCCTCGTCAACCCGAACCCGGCGACGATCATGACCGACCCCGACTTCGCCGACGCGACCTACATCGAGCCGATCACGAACGCGTGCCTCGAGGAGATCATCCGCATCGAGAAGCCGGACGCCGTCCTGCCGACGCTGGGCGGCCAGACCGCCCTGAACGCGGCGATCGCGCTCGACGAGGCCGGCATCCTCGAGAAGCACGGCGTCGAGCTCATCGGTGCCAAGGTGGACGCCATCCAGCGCGGTGAGGACCGCCAGCTCTTCAAGGAGCTCGTGCTCGAGTCCGGCGCCGACGTGGCCCGGAGCCACATCGCCCACACGCTGGAAGAGGCGAAGGAGTTCGCGAAGGACCTCGGCTACCCGCTCGTCGTCCGCCCGTCCTTCACCATGGGCGGTCTCGGTTCGGGCTTCGCGTACGACGAAGCCGAGCTCGTCCGCTTCGTCGGCGACGGGCTGCAGTCCAGCCCGACGACCGAGGTCCTGCTCGAGGAATCGATCCTCGGCTGGAAGGAGTACGAGCTCGAGCTGATGCGCGACAACTACGACAACACCGTCGTCATCTGCTCCATCGAGAACGTCGACCCGGTCGGCGTGCACACCGGCGACTCGATCACCGTCGCCCCGGCGCTCACGCTCACCGACCGCGAGTACCAGAACATGCGCAACATCGGCATCGACATCATCCGTCGCGTCGGTGTCGACACCGGTGGTTGCAACATCCAGTTCGCCGTCGACCCGTCGAACGGCCGTCTGATCGTCATCGAGATGAACCCGCGCGTCTCCCGCTCGTCGGCGCTTGCCTCGAAGGCCACGGGCTTCCCGATCGCGAAGATCGCCGCGAAGCTCGCCATCGGGTACCGCCTGGACGAGATCCAGAACGACATCACGAAGGTGACCCCGGCCAGCTTCGAGCCGACGCTCGACTACGTGGTCGTGAAGACCCCGCGCTTCGCGTTCGAGAAGTTCCCCGCGGCGGACGCCACGCTCACCACGACGATGAAGAGCGTCGGCGAGGCGATGGCCATCGGCCGCAACTACGCGACGGCGCTGCAGAAGTCGCTGCGCTCGCTCGAGAAGCGCGGCTCGAGCTTCCACTGGGACACCCCGGCGTCGGAGCTCGACAAGGACGCCCTGCTCGCGAAGTCGTCCATCCCCACCGACGGCCGGATCGTCACGGTGCAGCAGGCCCTGGTCGCCGGCGCCACCGCCGCCGAGGTCTTCGAAGCCACGAAGATCGACCCGTGGTTCATCGACCAGATCGTGCTCATCAACGAGGTCGCCGCCGAGGTCGCGGCCGCCGACGAGCTCGACGCGGACACCATCCGCTGGGCCAAGGAGCACGGCTTCAGCGACACCCAGATCGCGGCGCTGCGCAGCACCCCGGAGCACCCGGTCAGCGAGCAGCAGGTCCGCGACGACCGGCACGCCCTCGGCATCCGTCCCGTCTTCAAGACCGTCGACACCTGCGCCGGCGAGTTCCCGGCCCTGACGCCGTACCACTACTCGTCGTACGACGCCGAGACCGAGGTGGTCGCGAGCGACCGCAAGAAGGTCGTGATCCTGGGCTCCGGCCCGAACCGCATCGGCCAGGGCGTCGAGTTCGACTACTCCTGCGTGCACGCGTCCTTCGCGCTGAGCGACGCCGGGTTCGAGACGATCATGATCAACTGCAACCCCGAGACGGTCTCCACCGACTACGACACCTCGGACCGTCTGTACTTCGAGCCGCTCACGGCCGAGGACGTCCTCGAGGTCATCGAGGCCGAGGCGGCGTCGGGCGAGCTCGTCGGCGTCGTCGTGCAGCTCGGCGGGCAGACCGCCCTGGGCCTGGCGAAGCCGCTCGAGGCGGCGGGGATCCCGATCCTCGGCACCAGCCCGACGGCGATCGACTCCGCCGAGGAGCGCGGCCAGTTCTCCGCCATCCTCGACGCCGCGGGGCTGCTCGCGCCGCGCAACGGCACCGCCCACGACCTGGCGAGCGCGACCGCCGTGGCCGAGGAGATCGGCTACCCGGTGCTCGTCCGCCCGTCCTTCGTGCTCGGCGGCCGCGGCATGGAGATCCTGTACGACTCCCCGTCGCTCGCCGACTACTTCGACCGGATGGCCGACCAGGCGATCATCGGCCCGGACCTCCCGCTGCTCGTCGACCGGTTCCTGGACGACGCGGTGGAGATCGACGTCGACGCGCTCTTCGACGGTGAGCGGCTCTACATCGGCGGCATCATGGAGCACCTGGAAGAGGCCGGCATCCACTCCGGTGACTCCGCGTGCACCCTGCCCCCGGTCGGCCTCGGCCGCGCCGAGATCCAGGGCGTCGTCGACGCGACCGAGAAGATCGCCCGCGGCATCGGCGTGCAGGGTCTGCTCAACGTCCAGTTCGCCATCGGCGCCGGCGTGCTCTACGTCCTCGAGGCGAACCCGCGTGCCAGCCGCACGGTCCCGTTCGTCTCGAAGGCGCTCGGCATCGCGCTGGCCAAGGCCGCGTCGCGCATCATGACCGGCACGAGCGTCGACGAGCTCGTCGCCGAGGGCATGCTGCCGGCCCGCGACGGGGCGTTCGTCCCGATGGAGGCCCCGGTCGCCGTGAAGGAGGCCGTCCTGCCCTTCCGCCGCTTCCGCACCCGCGAGGGCCAGGTCGTCGACTCGGTGCTCAGCCCCGAGATGCGCTCCACCGGCGAGGTCATGGGCATCGACCGCGACTTCCCGCGGGCGTTCCTCAAGTCGCAGGACGCCGCGTACGGCGGCCTGCCGACCAGCGGCACGGTCTTCGTGAGCGTCGCGGACACCGACAAGCGCGCCATCGTGCTGCCGGTGCACCGCCTGCAGCAGCTCGGCTTCACGATCATCGCTACCGAGGGCACGGCGGAGATCCTCCGCCGCAACGGCATCGAGGTCGGCATCGTCGGCAAGTACAGCCAGGGCGGCGAGAGCGTCGTCGACCTGCTGACGCGCAACGAGGTCGACATCGTCATCAACACGCCGTCGGGTGCCGCCGGTCGTGCGGACGGGTACGAGATCCGTGCGGCCACGGTCGCAGCGGACAAGCCGCTGTTCACGACGATCGCGCAGATCGGTGCGGCGGTCGCGGCGATCGAGACGATCGGCACGCCGCTCAACGTCCGGAGCCTGCAGGACTACGCGCGGGAGCGCGCCACCTGGTGAGCGAGGGACACACGGGAGGCCCGGCCTCCTTCGGCGATCGGCTCGCGTCCGCGATGCGCGAGCGTTCACCGCTCTGCGTCGGCATCGACCCCCACGCCACCACCCTGGCGGCGTGGGGGCTCGGCCGCGACGAGCAGGGCCTGACGGCCTTCGGCGCGGCCCTGGTCGACGCGGCCGCCGGCCGCGCGGCGATCGTGAAGCCGCAGATCGCCTTCTTCGAGGCGGCGGGGGTGGCGGGCTACCGCGCGCTCGACGCGACGATCCGTCGGGCACGTGATGCGGGCCTCCTGGTCGTCGCCGACGTGAAGCGGGGCGACATCGGGTCGACCGGTGACGACTACGCACTCGCGTGGCTCGACCGTGACGGGCCGTTCGCGGCCGACGCGATGACGGTGTCGCCGTACCTGGGCTACGGCTCGCTCAGCGGGACGGTCGACGTCGCTCGGCGGAACGGTGCCGGGGTCTTCGTGCTCGCCGCGACGAGCAACCCGGAGGCGCGGGTGCTGCAGACCGCGGTCCTGGCGGAGGGCCCGCGTGCCGGGCGGTCCGTGGCTGCCGGTATCGTCTTGGACGTGGCAGACGACAACCGGGCCGCGGGCGACCAGGCCCTCGGCGACGTCGGGCTCGTGCTCGGCGCGACCCTTCACCTCGACGACTTCGGCATCGACGCGGACGCGATCGGCACCGCGCCGGTGCTCGCCCCGGGCTTCGGTGCCCAGGGCGCCCGGATCGAGGACCTCCGTGCGCTGTACGGTGCGCGCGCCGAGCAGGTGCTCGTCAGCGAGTCGCGCGGTCTGCTGACCGACGGTCCGGACGGGGTCACGGCACTCGTGTCCGACCGCGCCGACCGGATCCGCGCCGCCCTCGGAGCCGCAGCATGACCACCGGCGGCGACCGTACCGACGGCACCGACCTGCCGGCCCACCGCACCCCACCGGAGGTCGACCGCGTCGCGGCGGCCCAGGCGGCGGTCGCCGCGCGACGCGCCCGGGCCGCGGTGAAGTCCCAGGTCGCGTCGGGGGAGCGCTCGGCACTCGAGGTCGCTCGATCGGCATGGGACGACGCCCTGGTCGACACGACCTCGGCGGAGCGCTCGCTCCGGGTGCGCGACCTGCTCGTCAGCCTGTCCGGCATCGGTCCGGCGCGTGCCGAGTCGATCATGGGCACCCTGCGCATCGCGCCGTCGAAGCGCCTCGGGGGCCTCGGCACCCGGCAGCGCACGGCCCTGGCCGACTGGCTCGCCGCGCGCGGTCGCAAGCGCGGTGCCTCGAAGCTCGTCGTCCTCGCCGGGCCGACCGCCGTCGGCAAGGGAACGGTGAGCGCGTACATCCGCGAGCAGTACCCGGACGTGAACCTCAGCGTCTCCGCCACGACCCGGAAGCCCCGCCCGGGCGAGGTCGACGGCGTGCACTACTACTTCGTCGACGACGCCGAGTTCGACCGGATGATCCGCGAGCGCGAACTGCTCGAGTGGGCCACGGTGCACAACTCGTACCGGTACGGCACCCCGCGGCCGCCGATCGACCGAGCGCTCGACGCCGGCGAGCGGGTCATGCTCGAGATCGACCTGCAGGGTGCTCGCCAGGTCCGTGACGCCATGCCCGAGGCCGTGCTCGTGTTCCTGCTGCCCCCGACGTGGGAAGAACTGGTGCGTCGACTCATCGGCCGCGGCACCGAGTCGCCCGAGGAACAGGCGCGTCGACTCGACACCGCGAAGGTCGAACTGGCTGCCCAGGACGAGTTCGACGTCCGCATCGTGAACTCCGATGTCGGCACCGCGGCACGACAGGTCGTAGACTTGTTCTCTGCGCCCTGACGGGTGCACCGACGACGAGGAGACTCCATGGCCAACCCCCAGGGCATCATCGACCCGCCCATCGACGACCTGCTCAGCAAGGTCGAGTCGAAGTACGCGCTCGTCATCTTCGCTTCCAAGCGCGCGCGTCAGATCAACGACTACTACGCCGACCTGCACGAGGGCTCGCTCTTCGACAACGTCGGCCCGCTCGTCGACTCGACGATCGACGACAAGCCGCTGTCCGTGGCTCTCCACGAGATCAACGAGGACAAGCTCACCGTCACCAAGCAGCAGCAGCCCTCCGACTGATCCCGGTGACTGCCGCTGCTCTGCGCCTCTTCACGTCCGAGTCGGTGACCGAGGGGCACCCCGACAAGATCTGCGACCAGATCTCGGACAGCATCCTCGACGCACTGCTCACGGTGGACCCGCACGCTCGGGTCGCCGTCGAGACCATGGTGACGACCGGCCTCGTGCACGTCGCCGGTGAGGTCACGACCTCGGGCTACGTCGAGATCCCCAAGCTCGTCCGTGACGTCATCACGGGCATCGGCTACAACTCGTCCGACGTCTCCTTCGACGGCGCCACGTGTGGCGTCGAGGTGTCGATCGGTGCGCAGTCACCGGACATCGCGCAGGGCGTCGACGAGTCGCTCGACTCCCGCACCGGCGCGGTCGACCCGCTCGACCGCCAGGGTGCCGGCGACCAGGGCATCATGTTCGGCTTCGCGACGAACGAGACCCCCGAGTACATGCCGGTCGCGATCTGGCTGGCGCACCGCCTTGCCGAGCGTCTGGCCGCCGTGCGCAAGTCCGGCGAGCTGGCGTTCCTGCGCCCGGACGGCAAGACGCAGGTCACCGTCGGCTACGACGGCGTCGTGCCGAAGACCGTCGAGACCGTCGTCCTGTCGACGCAGCACTCGCCGAGCGTCACGCTGGAGCAGCTCACCGCCGAGATCACCGAGCACGTGATCCGTCCGGTGCTCGACCTCGTCGACCTCGACTCCTCGCACGTCGACGTCATCGTCAACCCGACGGGTCGCTTCGAGATCGGTGGCCCCCAGGGCGACGCCGGGCTCACCGGCCGCAAGGTCATCGTCGACACCTACGGCGGGGCCTCCCGTCACGGTGGCGGCGCGTTCAGCGGCAAGGACCCGTCGAAGGTCGACCGCTCGGCGGCGTACGCGCTGCGCTGGGTCGCGAAGAACGCGGTCGCCGCGGGCCTCGCCGACCGGCTCGAGGTGCAGGTCGCCTACGCGATCGGCCGCGCGAAGCCCGTCGGGCTCTACGTCGAGACCTTCGGCACCGGACACGTCGACGACGCCACGATCGAAGCCGCGATCCGCCAGGTCTTCGACCTGCGTCCGGCCGCGATCATCCGCGACCTCGACCTGCTCCGTCCGATCTACGCGCAGACCGCGACGTACGGACACTTCGGCCGCGAGCTCCCCGGGTTCACCTGGGAGCAGCTCGACCGCGTCGAGGAACTCCGCGCCGCCGCAGGGCTCGTCACCGCCGCCGTCTGAGGCACCGCGTGACCACCGTCGCGCGCGTCGTCCTCGACTCGCCGCTCCCACAGTTGGACCGTCTGTTCGACTACCGGGTGCCGGCCGAGCTCGAGGACGACTGCGTGCCGGGCGTCCGCGTGAAGGTCCCGCTCCGCACCGGGGCCCGGATGTCCGACGGCTACGTCGTCGAGATCGTCGACGAGGGCGACTACCCGGGTGAGCTCAGCGCGATCGAGACCCTGGTGTCACCCGTCCCGGTCCTGGCGCCGGAGATCTGGAAGCTCGCCCGCGCCGTGGCCGACCGTGCCGCCGGTGTGGCTTCCGACGTCCTGCGCCTGGCCGTGCCGACCCGCCAGGTCCGCGCCGAGAAGGCCTGGCTCGCGCGGGACACCTCGTGGTCCCCGCCCCCGGTGTCCGCACCGCCGGTGACCGGCTACACCCCGGGCATGCTCGAAGGCGTGATCGCCGAGCACGATCGCGCTGCCGTCGCGGCCGTTCCCCACCCGGTGGCGCTGGCCGGGCCCACCAGCGACGAGGGCGACGGCGACTCCGTTCCGATCTGGGTTCCCGGATGGGCGGCGACGCTCGCCCAGGCGGCTGCCCACACCCTCGCGGCCGAGCAGTCCGCCGTCATCGCCGTCCCCGACTTCCGCGACGTCATCGACCTCGAGCGCGCGCTGCTCGCGGTGCTGCCGCCGGAACGGGTCGTGCGCTTCGACGCCAAGCAGACGAACGGGCAGCGGGCCAAGGCACTGCTGCAGGCGCGGACGCACCCCGTCGTCGCGATCGGCAACCGGACGGCGGTGTACGCGCCGGCGACCGACCTCGGGCTCATCGCGATGTGGGACGACGGCGACGCCTCGTTCATCGAGCAGCGCGCGCCGTACGTGCACACGCGTGACGTGGCCCTCGTGCGGGCTGCGCAGTCGGGTGCCGCACTGCTGTTCGTCTCGCACGCCCGCAGCACCGACGTGCAGCGGCTCGTCGAACTGCACTGGCTGCAGGACGTCACGCCGTTCCGGGTGAAGACCCCGAAGGTCATCCCGACCGTGCAGCAGACCTCAGCCGAGGGGTACGCCGCACAGGCGCGCATCCCGAGCTCCGCGTGGCGTGCCGCGCGCGAGGCCAGCCAGCACGGCCCGGTGCTCGTGCAGGTCGCGAGCCCCGGGTTCGGCACCGGACTCGTCTGCGCGGAGTGCGGTGAGCGGGCGCACTGCCGGATCTGCGGCGGTCCGCTCGGCAGTCCGCACCGCGGTGCCACGCCGCAGTGCCGGTTCTGCGGTGCCCTCGCCGTGGGGTTCCGCTGCCCGACGTGCGGCAACGGCACCGTGAAGCCCGTGGGACAGGGCGCCCAACGCACCGCGGACGAACTCGGGCGGGCGTTCCCCGGCACCCGGATCGTGGTGGCCGACGGCTCACGCCCGCTCGACGAGGTGCCCGCGAGGCCCTCCGTCGTCGTCGCGACCCGTGGCGCCGAGCCGAGCGTGCCCGGAGGCTACGCGTGCGTGCTGTTGCTCGACGGCGAGAAGATGCTGGCGCGCGAAGGACTGCGCGTGCAGGAGGACGTGCTCCGGTTCTGGACGAACGCCGCCGCGAAGGGCGCTCCCGGGGCCGAGGCGTACCTGGTCGGCATCGGCGGCAAGCTCGCGACGGCGATGGCGCTCTGGCGGCTCGACGGTCCCGCGCACGACGAACTCACCGACCGGCGCGAACTGCACTTCCCGCCGGCGGTCCGCGTCGCGACGATGACCGGCACCGACGAGGCCGTCACCGCCGCGGTCGAGGCCCTCGAGGGGGCGACCGCGGGCCCGGTGCTCGGCCCGGTCCCCGTCGAGGACGACGCCCTGCCGGGCACGGTCCGGGCGATCGTGCGGTTCCCGTACGCCCACGGTGCCGAGGTCGCGGCGACCCTGAAGGCTGAGGTCATCCGGCGGTCGTCGACCCGTCGAGTGCTCAAGGGCGGCAACCGGCGTCGGGCGGCACCGACGCTGCGGGTCCGGCTCGACGACGCCGAACCCTTCAGCGAGGTCTGACCCGCACCGGTCGTCGGGGCGGGGCCTCCGTGGCGGAGTTGCGCCGCGCCTCCCGGGCCGTGTGCGTTCGCATCTTGCGACGTTCCACGCGTCGATCACCTCGTGTTCTGTCGGCCGATGCGCACGCACCCGATGCGTGTGCACCTTCCGACGAACCACGCGTCGATCAACGAGTGGTTCGTCGCGAAACGAGTCCGCCGCGCAGCAGCGTCAGGCGCGCACGGCCCGCCCGCCGACGCGCGGGAACACCACGCCGAGCGCGACCATCCCGACCGCGAGCACGAGGTGCAGCCAGTTGTCCGCCCAGTTCAGCGGCACGAAGTTCGCGCCGAACGAGTGCCCGGCGGTGAACAGCCCGTAGACCCAGAGCACGAAGTAGACGACCCCGCCGAGCACCAGGTACATCCGCGACCCGGTGGCGTACCCCGCCGCGAGCACCCCGACGACCCCGAACAGCAGGTGCACGACGTTGTGCAGCACCGACACCTGGAAGACCCCGAGCAGCATCGCCATCGACCCGTGCCCGGCACCCGCGAGCGAGCCGGACGTCAGCCCGGGCACGAACCCGGCGATGCCGACGAGCAGGAACACGACGCCGACGAGCAGCGCGACCTTCTGGATGCTGGACCCTGCGAAGCGGTCGGTGGGCGTGGTGACGTCGGACATGGGAACCCCTCTCGTGCTTTGCCGCAGACCGTACCCACCCGGCGCGGGCCCGGTTCGGGTCAGTCCACCGAGCGCGCGCGTGGGAGGATCGAACCCATGCGTCTCGTCGTCGCCGGCAGCCCCGCTGCGGCCGTCCCCACCCTCCGCCGTCTGGCGGCGTCCGACCACGAGATCGCCGCGGTCCTCACGCGTCCGCCGACACCGCAGGGCCGGAAGCGCGTGCTGACGCCGACGCCGGTCGCGCAGGTCGCCGCGGAGCTCGGACTGCCCGTCATCGAGGCGAGCCGCGTCGACGACGACGTCACCGCGCGCATCGCCGCGCTCGACGTCGACCTCGGTGTCATCGTCGCCTACGGCGCGTTGCTCCGCCGTCCCGCGCTCGACGCCCCACGCCTCGGCTGGGTCAACCTGCACTTCTCCGACCTGCCGGCGTACCGCGGCGCCGCGCCGGTCCAGCGGGCCGTGATGGCGGGGGACACCCGCACCGCCGCGTCGGTCTTCCAGCTCGTCGAGGCGCTCGACGCCGGCCCGGTGTTCGCGGCGGACCCGTTCACGATCGACCCGGAGGCCACCGCCGGCGAGGTCCTCGCTGCCATGGCGGAGTCCGGCGCCGAGACCGTCGCCCGGGTGGTCGACGCCATCGCCGCCGGCACGGCCGTCGCGACCGAGCAGACCGGCGAGCCGACGCTCGCGCCGAAGACCACCATCGAGGACGGGCGCATCGACTTCGGTGCTCCGGCGACGGTCGTGCACGCCCGTCTGCGCGGGGTCACCCCCGAGCCCGGCGCGTACGCCCACCTCGGCGAGACCCGCGTGAAGCTGCTCCGCAGCAACCGCCTGACAGGAGGCCCCGCGGACCCCGCCCCGCAGCTCGCGCCCGGTGCGCTGGCACTCCACGGCGGTCGGCTGCTGGTCGGGACCGGTGACACTCCGCTGGTGCTGCTCGAGGTGCAGCCGGCCGGCAAGAAGGCGATGGACGCCGCTGCCTGGGCCCGTGGCCTGGGCGAACTGGACGGGAAGGTCCTCGCATGAGCCAGCCGACGAACACCCGGGGCGCCCGCCGCGGTCCCCGTCCCGCGAACGCCCGTCGTGTCGCGTTCGACGTGCTCCGCGCCGTGCAGGTCGACGACGCGTACGCGAACCTGCTGCTGCCGACACGCATCCGTCGTGCCGGCCTCACCGCGCGCGACGCCGCGTTCGCCACCGAGCTCACCTACGGCTCGATCCGGATGCTCGGTCGCTACGACGTCATCATCGCGCTGGCGTCGGGTCGTCGGCCGGAGAACATCGAGGCCGACGTCCTCGACGTGATGCGGCTCGGCGCCCACCAGCTGCTCGCCATGCGCACCCCGACGCACGCCGCGGTCGACGCCACGGTCGAGCTCGCCCGCGAGGTCGGTGCCCGCCGTGCCACCGGCTTCGTGAACGCCGTGATGCGCAAGATCGCCGCGCGCACCGACGACGAGTGGGACGCGCAGATCACCGAGGGCCGTGGTGGCGACGCCCTGCTCGCCACGCGGTGGTCGCACCCGGTCTGGGTCGTCTCGGCACTGCGCGACGCCCTCGCCGCCGAACGCTCCCGCGACGAGCTCGCCGCCCTGCTCGCCGCCGACAACGCCGCGCCCCGGGTGCAGCTCGCGGCGCTGCCCGGGCTCGCCACCGACGAGGACATCGCCACCGCGACCACGCGCACGGTGCCCGACGAAGACGCAGACGACGACGCCGCGTTCGCCGACGCGACCGGCGCGGCGGACGTGCCGGCGACCCTGGTGCCCGCCGACGACGAACCGGAGGCCGACGGCGCGACCGGCACCGTGCCTCCCGTCCGGACCGCCGACCCCGTGCCGGCCGCCGACGCCCTGCCGGTCTCGCCCGTCGGGATCCGGGGCATCTCCGGTGACCCCGCGCGCGTGCCGGGCGTCGCTGCCGGGCGCCTGCGCGTGCAGGACGAGGGCTCGCAGCTCGCCGCCCTCGCGCTGAGTCGGTCGTCCGCGGTGCGCGAGGGCGAGCGCTGGCTCGACATGTGCGCCGGCCCCGGCGGCAAGGCCGCGCTGCTCGCCGCCGAGGCGCAGCAGGGCGGCGCGACCCTCGTCGCGAACGAACTCGTGCCGGCACGTGCCGGACTCGTGCGGAACGCCCTCGGGGTGTTCGGCGACCACGTCCGCGTCGTCGAGGGCGACGCCAGGCGCTACGGCCGCGACGGCACCGGGATGACCTTCGACCGCATCCTGCTCGACGCGCCGTGCACCGGCCTGGGCGCCCTGCGTCGGCGTCCGGAAGCACGCTGGCGGAAGACCCCGGAGGACGTCCAAGAGCTCGCGGCCCTGCAGACCGAGCTGCTCGACGCCGCGGTCCGGGTGCTCGCACCGGGTGGGACGCTCGCGTACGTCACGTGCTCGCCGCACCTGGCCGAGACGCGCGGGCAGGTCGACGCGCTGATGGGGCGGCACGGGGGAGTCCTCGAGCAGCTCGACACCGCGACGATCGTCCGGGGGGTCGCCGCGCGCGACCCGGAGATCGCGGACGGGGACACGGCGCAGCTGTGGCCGCACCGGGTCGGCACCGATGCGATGTTCATCGCGTTGTTCCGTCGCGTCGGCTGAGGCCGTCGAGCGGGGCGTTTGCACCACCGGAGCCGACGTGATATGTTGGTTCCACAAGACCGGTTCCGCCTGCGAAAGCAGGTCCAGGGCCGGTCCTCTTCGTGTGGGGGTGCGGTGAGCGACGTCAAGCAGTTCCGCTCGTACGCAGAGCAGGTCGAACTGCTCGAGCGCCGGGGGATGGACGTCGGCGATCGGGACAGCGCGATCAGCGTTCTGCGCCGGGTGAACTACTTCCGGCTGAGCGGCTACTGGTACTCGTTCCGAGGGCTGCGCGAAGGACGGCGCCTCGACGAGTTCGCCGCCGGTACTCGACTCCAGGACGTCGTCGCGCTCTACGAGTTCGATTCGCGCCTGCGGACCACGGTCTTCGATTCGCTGGCTCCGATCGAACTCGCCGTGCGCGCCAGCCTGGGGCATGCGCTCGGACGGTTGGACCCGTGCGCACACCTCCAGCCGGACCTCCTCGGCGTGTTGGCGCGGACGGGCGACAACTACGAGGGATGGCGGCGACGGCACGAGCGCGAGGCCGCCCGCTCCCGCGAGGACTTCGTCGAACACCACCGCCGCGCGTACGGCGGGACGCTGCCGGTGTGGGCTGCGGTCGAGGTGATGGACTGGGGAACCCTCGCCAGACTCTTCGCCTTCGCACCTCCGATCGTGCAGGACGAAGTCGCGCAGGCATTCGGGCTGAGGTCCCCGCAGTTCTCGTCGTGGCTCCGGGCGCTGAACATCGTCAGGAACGCATGCGCCCATCACGCCCGGCTCTTCAACCGTGTGTACCCGAAGCGGCCGAGGTTGCCGCGACCGGGGACCCATGCGGGCTTGGACCTCGCGGCCGACACGATGAACCGGACGTACGGTCAGCTGACGCTCGTGCAGTACTTGCGGGAAGCGAGCGGGCACGCTCCCTCCCGGCTCCTCACCGGCGTGATGGCGACCTACCCGTCGGTCGACCTCGTGCCGTTCGCACAGACCGGAGCGCCGGACGACTGGCGGTCGAGCTCGCTGTGGACCTGACAGCGGGGCGTCGCGCTCGCGCCGGTAGGCTTGCCCGGTGACGATCCGCATCTCGCCGAGCATCCTGTCCGCCGACTTCGCGAACCTCGAGCGTGAACTCCACCGCATCGAGACCGCCGACCTGGTGCACGTCGACGTGATGGACAACCACTTCGTGCCGAACCTGACGCTCGGGCTGCCGATCGTCGAGCGCCTGCAGCAGGTCTCCCCGGTGCCGCTCGACGTCCACCTCATGATCACCGACGCCGACGTCAACGCACCGAAGTACGCCGAGACCGGTGCGTCGAGCGTGACGTTCCACTTCGAGGCCGCGGACGACCCCGTGGCCACGGCCGCCGCGATCCGCTCGAACGGGGCCCGTGCCGCCGTCGCGGTGAAGCCCGGCACCCCGATCACGCAGGTGCTGCACCACCTCGATGCCTACGACATGATCCTGCTCATGACCGTCGAGCCCGGCTTCGGCGGGCAGTCGTTCATGCCGTCCGTGATGCCGAAGCTCGCCGACGCCCGTGCGGCGGTCGACGCCTCGGGGCTCGACGTGTGGCTCGAGGTCGACGGCGGCATCTCGGTGGACACCGTGCCCGAGGCCGTGCGCAGCGGTGCCGACACGCTCGTCGCCGGGTCGGCCGTCTACGGCGGTGAGCCCGCCGCGCGGATCACGGACCTGCGCGAAGCGGCCGCGCGGGCGCGGGCATGAGCGCGACCCGTCCGGACGGTACGTCGGCAGCGTCAGCGGAGACCGGTAGCCTGGACCGTGTGAAGACGTTCGACGACCTGTTCCAGGAGCTCACCGAGAAGGCGCGTACGCGCCCCGAGGGCTCCGGCACCGTCGCCGAACTGGACGCCGGCGTGCACCAGATCGGCAAGAAGATCGTGGAAGAAGCGGCCGAGGTCTGGATGGCGGCCGAGTACGAGGGCGACGAGCGCACCTCGGAGGAGATCTCGCAGCTCGTGTACCACCTGCAGGTCCTCATGGTCGCGAAGGGGCTGTCCCCGGCGGACATCTGGCGACATCTGTAGGACGCGCTCGGGCCCGCCCGCGCACCGACCTCGATCCGCCACGACCCCGACCAGAAAGCAGACCCCCTGATGCTCCGCATCGCCGTGCCCAACAAGGGCTCCCTGTCCGAGACCGCGTCAGACATGCTTCGCGAGGCCGGGTACGCCGGTCGCCGCGACCCGAAGGCGCTGCACCTGCTCGACGAGCGCAACGGCGTCGAGTTCTTCTTCCTCCGCCCGCGGGACATCGCGACCTACGTCGGCTCCGGCGCACTCCACGTCGGGATCACCGGCCGCGACCTGCTGCTCGACTCCGGTTCCGAGGCGCACGAGGTCGATGCGCTCGGTTTCGCCGACTCCACCTTCCGCTTCGCCGGCACGCCGGGCCGGTACAGCACGCTGCAGGACCTCGACGGCGTCCGCGTCGCCACGAGCTACCCGGGCCTGGTGGGCGACTTCCTCGCCCGCCACGGGGTGACGGCGACGCTCGTCAAGCTCGACGGGGCCGTCGAGAGCGCGGTGCGTCTCGGTGTCGCCGACGCCGTGGCCGACGTGGTCTCCACGGGCAGCACGCTGCGGCAGGCCGGCCTCGAGATCTTCGGTCCGGTCATCCTCGAGTCGACCGCGCTGCTGGTGTCGACCGACGAGACGATCCCGGGCATCGACGTGCTCCGCCGTCGACTGCAGGGTGTGCTCGTCGCGCGCGGCTACGTCATGCTCGACTACGACATCCCCACCGCGCTGCTCGAGCAGGCGACGGCAGTCGCGTCCGGCATCGAGTCGCCGACGGTCTCGCCGCTGCACGGCCGCGACTGGTCCGCGGTGCGCGTGATGATCCCGCGCGACGACGCGAACCTCATCATGGACGCCCTGTACGACCTCGGTGCCCGCGCCATCCTCGTCAGCCCGATCCACGCGGCCCGGCTGTGACCGCGGCAGCCACGGCGCCGGGCGGCGTGGCCGTCCGCGTCATCCCGTGCCTCGACGTCAAGGGCGGCCGGGTGGTCAAGGGCGTGAACTTCCTCGACCTGCAGGACGCCGGTGACCCGGTCGAGCTCGCCGCGCGCTACTACGAGCAGGGCGCCGACGAGCTGACGTTCCTCGACGTCGGAGCCACGGTCGAGAACCGCGCCACGATGTACGACACGGTCACCCGCACCGCCGAGCAGGTGTTCATCCCGCTCACGGTCGGTGGCGGCGTCCGTTCCGTCGACGACGTGTCCCGCCTGCAGCAGTGCGGCGCGGACAAGATCGGCGTGAACAGCGCCGCGATCGCCCGGCCCGACCTCGTCGGCGAGATCGCCGACCGGTTCGGTGCGCAGGCCGTCGTGCTGTCGCTCGACGTCAAGCGCTCCGACCGGACCGCGTCCGGCTTCGTGGTCACCACGCACGGCGGCCGCACCGAGACCGACATCGACGCGATCGCCTGGGCGCGCGACGCCGTCGAGCGGGGTGCGGGGGAGCTGCTCGTCAACTCCATCGACGCGGACGGCACGAAGAACGGGTTCGACCTCGAGCTCGTCGCCGCGGTGCGGTCGGTCGCGCGGGTCCCGGTCATCGCTTCGGGAGGCGCGGGTCGGGTCGACCACTTCGCCCCCGCCGTCGACGCGGGTGCGGATGCCCTCCTCGCCGCGTCCGTCTTCCACCGTGGCGAGATGACGGTGGGCGACGTCAAGGCCGCGTTGCGCGCGACCGGCCACGCCGTCCGCTGAACCGCCGCCGCCCGCTGATCCGCCGCCGTAGGCTAGGAGTCTCATGACCGACAGCACCAGCACCGACACCGACGCGGTCCTCGACCGCGCACGTTTCGGTGCGGACGGGCTGCTCCCCGCCATCGTGCAAGAGGAGTCGTCGAAGGACGTCCTCATGCTCGGGTACATGGACCGGGAAGCGCTCCGCCGCACCCTCACCGAGGGGCGCGTGACCTTCTGGTCGCGGTCGCGGAACGAGTACTGGCGGAAGGGCGACACGTCGGGGCACGCGCAGTACGTGCGCGACGCGGCGTTCGACTGCGACGCCGACACCCTGCTCGTCACCGTGCAGCAGGTCGGGGCCGCGTGCCACACCGGGGCGCACCGCTGCTTCGACGTCGATCCGCTCGCGCCCACGACGGCGTCAGCCCCGACCGGCACAGCGGCGTCGGCGCCGACGGACGCGACCGCGTCTGCCCCGGCCGACACGGCAGTGGAGGCGACCCGATGACGACCGCGACGATCTCCGATGCGCCGCACACGACCTCCCGGCCGGAGTTCGACGCCCTGCTGAGCGACCACCGCGTCGTCCCGGTGGTGCGCGCGCTCTACGCCGACAGCGAGACGCCGGTGGGTGTCTACCGGAAGCTCGCCGACGGCCGGCCCGGGTCGTTCCTGCTGGAGTCCGCGGGCCAGGGCGGCCTCTGGTCGCGCTGGTCGTTCGTCGGTGTGCGCAGCTTCGGCGTCCTCACGCAGGAGGGCGACCGTGCCGCCTGGATCGACACCGGCATCGACGCCGAACGTGCGGTCGGCTCACTCGACGGCGAACCGCTCGAGGTCCTGGCACGCCTGCACGAGCGCTGGGCCACCCCGCGGGTGCCCGGCTCCCCGCCGCTCGTCGGCGGGACGGTCGGGTTCATCGGGTGGGAGGCCGTGCGCCAGCTCGAGCACCTGCCGAACGTGCCGCCGGCCGACTTCGACGTGCCCGGACAGGCACTGTCCTTCGTCTCCGAGCTCGTCGCGCTCGACCACCGCACGGGCCTCGTCCTGCTCGTCGCGAGCGTGCTGAACGACGGCACCGACGACGCCGACACGCTCTGGTCCGACGCGCAGCGCCGCCTGGACCGCCTGCAGGCCGACCTCGTCCAGCCGAGCGTCGCGACCGTCGCCGAGGCGTTCGAGATCGCCGACCCGACGCCGACGCACCGTTCCACGCCGGACGAGTACATGGCCGCGGTGGAGCGCTCGAAGGAGTTCATCCGCGACGGCGACGTGTTCCAGGTCGTGATCTCGCAGCGCTTCGACCACGAGGTGACCGCCGACCCGCTCGACGTGTACCGGGTCCTCCGGACGCTGAACCCGAGTCCGTACATGTACTTCCTGGCCCTGGCGGACACCGCCGACGAGCGGTACTGGATCGTCGGTGCCTCGCCCGAGGCCCTGGTGAAGGTGCAGTCCGGCCGCGCCATCACGCACCCGATCGCCGGGTCGCGTCCACGTGGTGCGACCCCGGAAGAGGATGTCCGCTTCGGCGACGACCTGCTCGACGACCCGAAGGAACGCGCCGAGCACCTGATGCTCGTCGACCTGGCCCGCAACGACCTGCAGAAGGTCTGCGAGCCCGGCACCGTCGCGGTCACCGAGTTCATGACGGTCGAGCGCTTCAGCCACATCATGCACCTGGTGTCGAGTGTCGAGGGTGCGGTGCGCCCGGGGATGTCCGCCATCGACGTGTTCCGGGCGACGTTCCCGGCCGGCACCCTGTCCGGCGCGCCGAAGCCCCGCGCGCTGGAGATCATCGACGAGCTCGAGCCGGCGAAGCGCGGTGCCTACGCCGGTGTCGTCGGCTACTTCGACTTCGCCGGCGACGCGGACATCGCGATCGCGATCCGCACCGCCCTGATCAAGGACGGCGTGGCACGGGTGCAGGCCGGTGCCGGCCTGGTGGCGGACTCCGACCCCGCCACCGAGCACGAGGAGACCATCAACAAGGCGGCGGCACCCCTGCGGGCCGTCGCCACGGCGAACCGGATGCGCGAGGTGCGCTCGTGAAGCGCTCGCGCCCGATCGTCGTCGTCGCCGGACTGCTCGTCGCCGGCATCATCATGCTCGCGTGGACGCAGACCTGGTTCACCGTGGACCTGCACGCCGGTGCGGCCGTCACCTCGACGGTCGACGCCGACGGGGCCGCGGTCGTGCCGCAGTACACCGCCCTGGCGATCGCGAGCCTGGCGCTCTTCCTCGCGATGACCATCGCCGGCCGGGTGCTGCGCATCGTGCTCGCGTGCGTCGAGATCCTGCTCGGACTCGGCGTCGTGGTCAGCGGCATCACCGCACTCGGTGACCCGGTCGCCGCGGCGAAGGGGGCCGTCGGCGCGGTGGCCGGGGTCAGCGACCTGACCGCCGTGCGCCGCGTCGTGTCCGGCGTCGACGTGTCGCTCTGGCCGGCCGTCGGCATCGCCGGTGGGGTCCTGGCCGTCCTGCTCGGTGTCGTCGTCATCGTGGTGCAGCGTGCGTGGCCCGGTCCGAGCCGGAAGTACGGGGCAGCGACCGCCGGAGCCGCCGCCGACGCGCGTGCCGCAGCCCCGGTCGTGCGCGACGCCGTCGTGGACTGGGACGACCTCAGTGCTGGGGTCGACCCGACCGACGGCACGGTAGGATCGGATGGGCGTCGGTCGACCGACGACGCCGGAGCAGAACGAGGAGCACCGTGAGCAACACTGAGCCCGCAGAACTCGGCGAAGGCCACTCGCCGGCCGCCTGGACCGCCGTCGTGATCATGCTGATCGGATTCGCGGCAGGCACGCTGTTCTTCTGGTTCGACCAGCCGTGGGGCGTCTGGGCCTCCGCTGCCGTCGTCGTCATCGGTCTGGTCATCGGTGCGGTCATGGCGAAGGCCGGCTACGGCGTGAACGGCCCGAAGTACGTCGCCAAGCACCACGCCGAGTAGGACTCGCATGCCGAACGTGCTCGAGACCCTCGTCGCGGGCGCGCTCGAGGACGCCGCCGCCCGTCGTGTCGACCGCCCGTACTCGGACGTCGAACGCGACCTCGACCGGGTGGCGTCGCCGCTCGACGCCCTCGCGTTCCTCGCCCCGGGCGACCGGGTGAAGATCCTCGCCGAGGTCAAGCGCGCCAGCCCGTCCCGTGGCTCGATGGCCCCCATCGAGGACCCGGCCGCCCTCGCGGCCGACTACGAGCGCGGTGGTGCGTCGACGATCAGCGTCCTGACCGAGGGGCGCAAGTTCCTCGGCAGCCTCGCTGACCTCGAAGCCGTCAAGGCCCGCGTGGGCATCCCCGTGCTGCGCAAGGACTTCATCGCCGACCCGTACCAGGTCGTCGAGGCCCGAGCTGCCGGCGCCGACGTCGTGCTGCTCATCGTGGCCGCGCTCGAGCAGCAGCAGCTGGTCGAGCTCCACATGCTGGCCGAAGAACTCGGCATGCGCGTGCTGGTCGAGGCGCACTCCGCCGACGAGGTCTCCCGTGGCCTCGACGCCGGTGCGCGGATCCTCGGCGTCAACGCGCGCGACCTCACCGACTTCTCGCTCGACCGCGACCTGTTCGGATCGCTCGCCGACCGCATCCCCGACGGGGTCGTGCGTGTCGCCGAGTCCGCCGTCGCCGGTCCCGCCGACGTCGCCCACTACCGCGCAGCGGGTGCCGACGTCGTCCTGGTCGGGGAAGCGCTCGTCACGGGTGCAGACCCCGCCGCCACCCTCGCGTCGTTCATCGAGGCCGCCGACCGCGGCTGAACGTTCCACCCGTCCGACCACCGGCACCGCCGGTCGCGTCGGACTCGTCCCGGGAAGACCCATCGTGACCTCACTCCGCGACCTGCACGGCCCGTACTTCGGTGACTTCGGCGGACGTTTCGTCCCCGAGTCGCTCGTCCTCGCGCTCGACGAGCTCGAGGCCGCCTTCCGCACGGCCTGGGCGGACCCGGCCTTCCGTGCCGAGCTCGACGAGCTCCAGCGCGACTACACCGGTCGTCCGTCGATCATCACCGAGGTGCCGCGGTTCGCGAAGCACGCCGGTGGTGCCCGCGTGATCCTGAAGCGCGAGGACCTGAACCACACCGGGTCCCACAAGATCAACAACGTGCTCGGCCAGGCGCTCGTGGCCCGTCGGCTCGGCAAGACCCGCCTCATCGCGGAGACCGGCGCCGGTCAGCACGGTGTGGCCACGGCGACCGCTGCGGCGCTGTTCGGCATGGACTGCGTCGTGTACATGGGTGCCGTCGACACCGAGCGGCAGGCGCTCAACGTCGCCCGGATGCGCCTGCTCGGCGCCGAGGTGATCCCGGTCGAGACCGGGTCGCGCACGCTGAAGGACGCCATCAACGAGGCACTCCGCGACTGGGTGGCGAACGTGGACTCGACCCACTACCTGCTCGGCACGGTCGCCGGCCCGCACCCGTTCCCCGAGATGGTGCGCGAGTTCCACAAGGTGATCGGTGAAGAGGCCCGGCAGCAGGTCCTCGACCGCGTCGGGCGTCTCCCCGACGCCGTCGCCGCGTGCGTCGGTGGCGGCTCGAACGCGATGGGGATCTTCGAGGCGTTCCTCGACGACGAGTCCGTCGCGCTGCACGGATTCGAGGCCGGTGGCGACGGTGTCGAGACCGGTCGGCACGCCGCGAGCATCACGCTCGGTCGCGAGGGCGTCCTGCAGGGCGCGAAGTCCTACCTGATGCAAGACGAGGACGGCCAGACCATCGAGAGCCACAGCATCTCCGCCGGGCTCGACTACCCGAGCGTCGGGCCGGAGCACGCGTACCTGGCGTCGATCGGTCGCGCGCAGTACGCGCCGATCACCGACACCGAGGCGATGGAGGCGTTCCGGCTGCTCAGCCAGACCGAGGGCATCATCCCGGCGATCGAGTCGTCGCACGCGCTCGCGGGTGCGATGAAGCTCGGCAAGGAGCTCGGCCCCGAGGGTGTCGTGCTCGTGAACCTGTCCGGCCGTGGCGACAAGGACGTGGCGTCCGCCAGTCGCTACTTCGGCATCCTCGACGAGAACGCGGTGCAGCTGTGACCACGAACCAGACCGTCGCCACGACGATCGACACCGCCAACGCCGAGCGTGCCGGGGCCGTCGTGGGCTACCTGCCCGCCGGGTACCCCGACGTGCAGACCAGCGTCGACGCTGCCGTCGCCCTCGCCGAGAACGGCGTGGACGTCATCGAGCTCGGCCTGCCGTACTCCGACCCCGTCATGGACGGCCCAGTCATCCAGCGTGCGGCCGAGGAGAGCCTGGCGAACGGCTTCCGGGTCGCGCAGGTCTTCGACGCCGTGCACCAGATCACCGAGCGCGCCGACGTGCCGGTGCTCGTGATGACGTACTGGAACCCGGTCCTCCGCTACGGCGTGGACCGCTTCGCCGACGACCTCGTCGCCGCCGGTGCCGCCGGGCTCATCACGCCCGACCTGATCCCGGACGAAGCCGCCGAGTGGATGGCCTCGTCGGAGCGGACCGGCCTGGACCGCGTGTTCCTCGCGGCACCGTCCTCGTCCGACGCCCGGATGCAGCAGGCGGTGCAGGCGAGCCGCGGGTTCGTCTACGCCGTCTCGACGATGGGCGTCACCGGAGCACGGGCAGGCGTCGACGTCGCTGCACGCACCGTGGTGTCGCGGCTCCGTGACGCCGGCGTCGCGCGCACCTGCGTGGGCCTCGGCATCTCGACGGCCGAGCAGGTCGCCGAGGTCCTGGAGTACGCCGACGGCGCGATCGTCGGCTCGGCGTTCGTCCGCGCACTGGCCGACCTCGGGGTGCAGGGGGTCGCCGACCGCGCGGCCGACCTCACCACCGGCGCCCGCCGCTCCTAGTCCAGTTCCTGGCGGGCCCACGGTCCGCGGTACAGTGAGCGGGGCCGACGACACGTCGACACCGCGCCCCGTCAGTTCCGAAAGGCGACCGTTCCTCCATGCCCCTCCTGAGCATCCCGAGCCCGAGCACCGCCTGGCAGTACTTCGACCTGACCGCCTGGCTGCGCGACGTGTTCGGTTGGTCGCTGCCGCTCGACTTCCGCATCCACGCGTACGCGATCTGCATCCTGCTCGGGATCGTCGCCGCGGTCCTGCTCGCGAACCGCCGCCTCAACGCGCGCGGCGTGGAGCGTTGGATCATCATCGACATCGCGATCTGGGCGGTGCCGGCCGGCATCATCGGCGGCCGGCTCTTCCACGTGTTCACACACGTGTCGGACTACTTCGGCCCCGGCATCGACCCGCTGTCCTTCCTGTACATCTGGGAGGGCGGGCTCGCCATCTTCGGCGCCCTGATCCTCGGGTCCGTCGGTGCCTGGATCGGCTGCCGCCAGGTCGGCCTGCGGTTCACGTCGTTCATCGACGCCGTAGTGCCCGGGGTGCTGCTCGCACAGGCGTTCGGTCGGCTCGGCAACTACTTCAACCACGAGCTCTTCGGCATGCCGACCAGCCTGCCGTGGGGCCTGCAGATCGAGTCGACGAACGCCGCGTTCCCGAAGGGCCTGCCCGAGGGCACGCTGTTCCACCCGACGTTCCTCTACGAGATCATCTGGAACGTCCTGGGCGTCGTCGTCATCCTGCTGCTCGACCGCAAGTTCACGCTGCAGTGGGGCAAGGTCCTCGCCCTGTACCTGATCTGGTACGGCGTCGGCCGGTCCTTCCTCGAGTCGATCCGCGTCGACACCAGCGAGACCTTCGCGGGCATCCGCACGAACGTCTGGATGTCGTTCGCGGCCATCCTGCTCGGCATCGTCATCTTCATCGTGCAGACCCGTCGGCACACCGGCAAGGAGCCGAGCCCGTACCTGCCCGGTCGCGAGCCGCGTCCGAAGTCCGATGTAGACTCCGACGACACCTTCTCGGAGCACGAGGACGACGACGAACGCCTCGTCGCCCAGGGCTCCGGAGCGGTCACGACTCCCACTGACCGCGCCTAGGAGCACTCCTCCCCGCCACAAGCGGGGCACGGGCACCAGTCCCGCCCGTCTGGGCGGAACGCACCACCGGGCCACCGCTGTCCCTGTTCCACTTCCTCGTGAGGACGGTTCCCCCATGGCGCTCCAGCCACTCCAGCCCTCGGCACCGAAGTCCCTCGTGCCGCCGCACCGTCGGTTCTCGGCGGTCCCCGACGCCACCGGCATGTACGACCCGGCGAACGAGAAGGACGCCTGCGGTCTCGCGATGGTCGCGACGCTGCGCGGGACGCCCGGCCACGACATCGTCGACGCTGCACTCGGTGCCCTCCGCAACCTCGAGCACCGCGGTGCCGTCGGTTCGGACGCCGGCACGGGCGACGGCGCGGGCATCCTGTGCCAAGTGCCGGACGAGTTCCTGCGCGCCGTGGTGCCGTTCGACCTGCCGGCGGCGGGGGAGTACGCGGTCGGCACGGCCTACCTGCCGACCGACGAGGGCGACCGGCACGCCGTCAAGGGCGCCGTAGAACGACTGGCGCGCGAAGAGGGCCTCAAGGTCCTCGGCTGGCGCGAGGTCCCGGTGCGCCCCGAGGTGCTCGGCACCCTGGCGCGTGCGGCCATGCCCGCATTCGAGCAGCTGTTCGTCGCCTCGGTGCGCCACGACGTGCACGGCGCGTCCTGGAGCGGCATCGCCCTGGACCGCCAGACCTACCGGCTGCGCAAGCGCGCCGAGCACGCGAACGACCTGTACTTCATGTCGCTGTCGAGCCGCACCATGGTCTACAAGGGCATGGTCACGACGCTGCAGCTCGAGCCGTTCTACCCGGACCTCAGCGACGAGCGCTTCGCGTCGAAGCTCGCGATCGTGCACTCGCGCTACTCGACCAACACGTTCCCGTCGTGGCCGCTCGCGCAGCCCTTCCGGACGATCGCGCACAACGGTGAGATCAACACGGTGCGCGGCAACCGCAACTGGATGCGCGCACGCCAGTCGCAGCTCGAGAGCGAACTGCTCGGCGACGTCGCGCCGCTGCTGCCGATCGTCAGCCCCGGTGCGAGCGACTCGGCGTCGTTCGACGAGGTGCTCGAGCTCCTGACCCTGACCGGCCGGACGCTGCCGCACGCGGTGTCGATGATGGTGCCGGAGGCCTGGGAGAACCAGGTCGGGATGGACCCGGAGCTGCGGGCGTTCTACGAGTACCACTCGATGCTCATGGAGCCGTGGGACGGTCCGGCCGCCATCACCTTCACCGACGGCTCGCTCGTCGGCGCGACCCTCGACCGCAACGGGCTGCGTCCCGGGCGCTTCCTCGTCACCGACGACGGGCTCATCGTCATGGGGTCGGAGACCGGTGTCATCGACGTGCCCGCCGCGAAGGTCGTCCGCAAGGGCCGTCTGCGCCCCGGCCGGATGTTCCTGGTGGACACCGAGGCCGGCCGCATCATCGAGGACGACGAGGTCAAGCAGGGCCTGGCGTCCTCCGGCCCCTGGGGCGAATGGCTCGACGAGGGGCGCATCAACCTCAACGACCTGCCCGACCGCGAGCACATCGTGCACACCCCGGCATCGGTCACCCGCCGCCAGCGTGCGTTCGGCTACACCGAGGAGGAAGTCCGCATCCTGCTCCGCCCGATGGCGCAGGTGGGCGCGGAGCCCCTCGGTGCGATGGGGTCCGACACCCCGATCGCGGTGCTCTCGCAGCGCCCCCGGCTGCTGTTCGACTACTTCACCCAGCAGTTCGCCCAGGTGACGAACCCGCCGCTCGACTCGATCCGCGAGCAGGTCATCACCTCGATGGGCATGGGCCTCGGTCCGGAGCGGAACCTGCTGTCGGCCGGTCCCGAGCACGCGAAGCAGATCACGCTCGACTTCCCGGTGATCGACAACGACCAGCTCGCCAAGGTGCAGCACTTCGAGACGGAGTCGGGTCGGCACCTGACGGTCACGATCAAGGGCCTGTACCGCGTCGACGCCGGCAAGAAGGCGATGCAGAAGCGCATCGCCGCCGTGTGCGACGAGGTCGACGCCGCGATCGAGTCGGGCAAGCAGTTCATCGTGCTGTCGGACCGCGACGGCAACGCCGAGCAGGCGCCCGTGCCGAGCCTGTTGCTGCTCGCCTCCGTGCACCACCACCTGATCCGCACCGAGCAGCGCATGAAGGTCGGCCTGATCGTCGAGGCCGGCGACGTGCGCGAGGTCCACCACGTGGCGTCCCTCATCGGGTACGGCGCGTCGGCGATCAACCCGTACCTCGCGATGGAGACCTGCGAGAACCTGGTCCGTGCCGGCATGATCACCGGGATCACCCCGGAGCAGGCCGTCAAGAACGTGATCAAGGCGCTCGGCAAGGGCGTCCTGAAGATCATGTCGAAGATGGGCATCTCGACGGTGTCGAGCTACGCCGGCGCCCAGGCGTTCGAAGCCGTGGGCCTCAGCCAGGAGTTCGTCGACAAGTACTTCACCGGAACGTCGTCGATCCTCGGCGGGGTCGACATCGACGTCATCGCGAAGGAGAACGCCGAGCGGCACGCCCAGGCGTACCCGCAGGACGGCGCGGTCCTGTCGCACGAGCGACTGCAGACCGGCGGCGAGTACCAGTGGCGTCGCGAAGGCCCCCCGCACCTGTTCAACCCGGACACCGTCTTCCGGCTGCAGCACGCCACCCGTGCCCGCCGGTACGACATCTTCCGTGAGTACTCGAGTGCCGTGGACGACCAATCCGAGGAGCTCATGACGCTGCGCGGGCTGTTCCGCTTCAAGCACGGCGTCCGCAAGCCCGTCGCGCTCGACGAGGTCGAGTCGATCGAGTCGATCGTCAAGCGCTTCAACACGGGTGCGATGTCGTACGGCTCCATCTCGAAGGAAGCCCACGAGACGCTCGCGATCGCGATGAACCGCCTCGGTGGCCGCTCGAACACGGGCGAGGGCGGCGAGGACGTCGACCGGCTGCTCGACCCCGAGCGCCGCAGCGCGATCAAGCAGGTCGCCTCCGGGCGGTTCGGCGTGACGAGCATGTACCTCACCCACGCCACCGACATCCAGCTGAAGATGGCGCAGGGTGCGAAGCCCGGCGAGGGCGGCCAGCTGCCCCCGCAGAAGGTGTACCCGTGGGTCGCCCGCACCCGGCACGCCACCGCCGGCGTCGGCCTCATCTCGCCGCCGCCGCACCACGACATCTACTCGATCGAGGACCTCAAACAGCTGATCTTCGACGTGAAGCGCGCCAACCCGGCCGCACGCGTCCACGTGAAGCTCGTGAGCCAGTCCGGCATCGGCGCGGTCGCGGCCGGTGTGACGAAGGCCCTGGCCGACGTCGTGCTCGTGTCCGGACACGACGGTGGCACGGGTGCGTCCCCGCTCAACTCGCTCAAGCACGCCGGCACCCCGTGGGAGATCGGCCTCGCCGAGACGCAGCAGACGCTCATGCTGAACGGCATGCGCGACCGCGTCGTCGTGCAGGTCGACGGTCAGATGAAGACCGGGCGCGACGTCGTCGTGGCAGCCCTGCTCGGCGCCGAGGAGTACGGCTTCGCCACCGCTCCGCTCGTCGTCGAGGGCTGCATCCTGATGCGCGTGTGCCACCTCGACACGTGTCCGGTGGGGGTCGCGACGCAGAACCCCGAGCTCCGCAAGCGCTTCTCCGGCAAGCCCGAGTTCGTCGTGAACTTCTTCGAGTTCATCGCGCAGGAAGTGCGCGAGCTCCTCGCCGAGCTCGGCTTCCGCACCCTCGACGAAGCGATCGGCCGGTCCGACGCCCTCGACGTCGACCGTGCCCTCGAGCACTGGAAGGCGTCAGGGCTCGACCTCGCACCGGTCCTCGCGGGTCCGCACTTCGAGGACGCCGAGCCGCGTCGCCACCAGCGCGAGCAGGACCACGAGCTCGAGCAGCACTTCGACGTGGGGCTGATCCAGCAGACCGCCGACGTGCTCGACCACGGCGGCTCGATCGCGCTCGACCTGCCCATCCGCAACACCGAACGCGCGGTCGGCACGATGCTCGGCCACGAGGTCACCAAACGGCACGGCGAGCACGGGTTGCCGAGCGGCTCGATCGACGTCACGCTGCGCGGCTCCGCCGGACAGTCGCTCGGCGCGTTCATGCCCGCCGGCGTCACCCTGCGCCTCATCGGCGACAGCAACGACTACGTCGGCAAGGGCCTGTCCGGTGGCGAGATCATCGTGCGGCCGGACGCCGGTTCGGGCTTCGACCCGGCGGAGAACGTCATCGCCGGCAACGTGATCGGCTACGGCGCGACCCAGGGCAGCATGTTCATCCGTGGCATCGTGGGCGAGCGCTTCCTGGTGCGCAACTCGGGGGCGACCGCGGTGGTCGAGGGCGTTGGCGACCACGCGCTCGAGTACATGACGGGCGGGCTCGCGCTCATCCTGGGCGAGACCGGTCGGAACCTCGGGGCCGGCATGTCCGGCGGCACCGCGTACGTCCGTGGTCTGCGCGAGGAGCACGTCAACACCGACGCCCTCGCGACCGGTGAACTCCGACTCGAGGCGCTCGACAGCGCCGACGTCGAGATCGTCACCGACCTGCTCACCCGGCACGCCGAGGAGACCGGTTCGACGCTCGCGTCCGACCTGCTCGAGTCCGGCGACCTGAGCGACTTCGTCAAGGTGCTGCCGCGTGACTACGCGGCGGTGCTCGAGACCCGTCAGCGCGCCGTCGACGAGGGGCTCGACCCCGACGGCGACGTCGTCTGGAACAGAATCATGGAGGTGACCGGTGGCTGAGCGTCACGCACGTCTGGAACCGGCAGCGCCCGACACGACCACGGAGGTGACCGGTGGGTGACCCCAAGGGATTCCTCAAGGTCCAGGAACGCGAACTGCCCGCACGGCGCCCCGTGCCCGTCCGGCTCATGGACTGGAAAGAGGTCTACGAGCAGCAGGAGTCCGGTGCCCTCAAGCGCCAGGCCGGCCGCTGCATGGACTGCGGCGTGCCGTTCTGCCACCAGGGCTGCCCCCTCGGCAACCTGATCCCGGAGTGGAACGACCTGACCTGGCGCGGTGAGGGCCGTCAGGCGATCGAGCGACTGCACGCGACGAACAACTTCCCGGAGTTCACGGGCCGGCTGTGCCCCGCTCCGTGCGAGTCCTCGTGCGTGCTCGGCATCAACCAGCCGCCCGTGACGATCAAGCAGGTCGAGGTCTCGATCATCGACGAGGCGTTCCAGAACGGCTGGGTCACCCCGCACCCGCCGGAGCGCCTGACGGGCAAGACCGTCGCCGTCGTGGGTTCCGGCCCCGCCGGGCTGGCCGCCGCGCAGCAGCTCACGCGCGCCGGGCACACCGTCGCCGTCTACGAGCGCGACGACCGCATCGGCGGGCTGCTCCGCTACGGGATCCCGGACTTCAAGATGGAGAAGCGCCAGATCGACGCGCGCCTGTCCCAGATGCAGGCCGAGGGCACCCGCTTCCGCGCGGGCGTCGAGATCGGCCGCGACATCACCTGGGACGACCTGAAGTCGCGCTACGACGCGGTCGTCGTCGCCACCGGCGCCACGGTGCCGCGCGACCTGCCGATCCCGGGGCGCGACCTCGAGGGCGTGCACTTCGCGATGGACTACCTGGTCCAGCAGAACAAGGCGAACGCCGGCACCCGGGTCGACAACCAGCTGACCGCCGAGGGCAAGCACGTCGTCGTGATCGGCGGCGGTGACACCGGTGCGGACTGCATCGGCACCGCGCACCGGCAGGGCGCCCTGAGCGTGACGAACCTGGCGATCGGCAAGCAGCCGCCGCTGGAGCGTCCGTCCGAGCAGCCGTGGCCGATGTTCCCGACCGTCTTCGAGGTCACGAGCGCCCACGAAGAGGGCGGCGAGCGGCACTTCCTCGCCTCGACCGTCGAGTTCCTGGCGAACGAGGCCGGCGAGGTCCGGGCGCTCCGGGTCGCCGAGACCGAGTACCTCGACGGCCGTCGCGTGCCGAAGGCCGGCTCCGAGCGTGAGATCCCCGCAGACCTCGTCCTCGTCGCGATGGGCTTCACGGGTCCGGAATCCGACACGATCGAGCCGCAGCTCGGTCTGCCGACGACGGTGTCCGGTGCGCTCGACCGCCGCGCCGACTACACGACGAACGAGGCGGGCGTGTTCGTCGCCGGTGACGCCGGCCGCGGGCAGTCCCTGATCGTCTGGGCGATCGCCGAGGGCCGTGCCGCGGCGGCGAAGGTCGACGAGTACCTCGAGGGCTCGACGATCCTGCCGGCGCCGGTGAAGGCGACCGACCGCGCGATGTCGGTCTGAGATGACGGATCGCCGCATGACCAACCACCACCAGATGCTCACCCCCCGGTGAGCGAGGGGCCACCAGCACTCGATAAGGTGCTGGTGGCCTCGCTTCGTTCCGCGCGGCCCCACAGCGCGGAAACCAGAGCATCACCCACCACCACGAAGGAATCCATTGAGACGCGCAAAGATCGTTTCGACGCTCGGACCGGCAACGTCGGACTACGAGACCGTCAAGGAGATCATCGAAGCGGGCGTCGACGTCGCCCGACTCAACCTCAGCCACGGTGACTACAGCGTCCACGAGGCCAACTACGTGAACGTCCGTCGCGCTGCCGAGGAGCTCGGAAAGCCGGTCGCGATCCTCGTCGACCTGCAGGGTCCGAAGATCCGTCTGGCCAAGTTCGCCGACGGGCCGCACGACCTGGCGGTCGGCGACGTGTTCACGATCACGACCGAGGACGTCCCCGGCTCCAAGGAGATCTGCGGCACGACGTTCAAGGGCCTGCCCCAGGACGTCAAGCCCGGCGACCCGCTGCTCATCGACGACGGTCGCGTCCGCCTGCGCGTGCTCGACACCGACGGCGTCCGTGTCCGCACCGAGGTCGTCGTCGGCGGCACCGTGTCGAACAACAAGGGCATCAACCTGCCCGGCGTCGCCGTCAACGTCCCCGCGCTGAGCGAGAAGGACGAGGCCGACCTCCGCTGGGGCATCCGCCAGGGTGCCGACCTCATCGCGCTCTCGTTCGTCCGCAACGCCTCGGACGTCGTCCGCGCGCACGAGATCATGGACGAAGAGGGCAAGCGCCTCCCCGTCATCGCGAAGATCGAGAAGCCGCAGGCCGTCGACGCGCTCGAGGAGATCATCGACGCCTTCGACAGCATCATGGTCGCCCGCGGTGACCTCGGCGTCGAGCTGCCGCTCGAGGCCGTCCCGATCGTGCAGAAGCGCGCCGTCGAGCTCGCGCGCCGCATGGCGAAGCCGGTCATCGTCGCGACCCAGATGCTCGAGTCGATGATCTCGTCGCCGATCCCGACCCGTGCCGAGACCTCCGACGTCGCGAACGCCGTCCTCGACGGTGCAGACGCGGTCATGCTCTCGGGCGAGACCAGCGTCGGCGAGTACCCGGTGCAGACCGTCCGCACGATGGCCCGCATCGTCGAGTCGACCGAGGACCACGGCCTCGAGCGCATCGCGCCGCTCGGCACCAAGCCGCGCACCCTCGGCGGGGCGATCACCCTCGCCGCGGTCGAGATCGCGGAGTTCACCGAGGCGTCGTACCTCTGCGTGTTCACCGAGTCCGGCGACTCGGCGCGCCGCATGTCGCGTCTGCGCCACGGCCTGCCGATCATCGCCTTCACCCCGAACGAGGCCACGCGTCGCCGCATGGCGCTCACCTGGGGCGTCCGGTCCTTCCTGGTCGAGCGCAAGACCCACACTGACGAGCTCTTCTCGCAGGTGGACGACGTCCTGCTCGAGAACGGCCTGGCCGCCCCCGGCGACCGCGTCATCGTGACGGCCGGTTCGCCTCCCGGGATCGAGGGCTCGACGAACGACCTGCGCGTGCACCGGGTGGGCGACGCCCACGCCGAGGCCGCTCCGGCCTACGTGCGGGACTGATCCGCAGGATCCCGACGCCGACAGGGCGCGGACAGGAGGCACGGCGCACGAGCACGCGTCGCTTCCGGTCCGCGCCCTGCCGCGTCTCCACGGCCCTGGTGGCGGCCACCTGTCGGCCGCAGGCGGCAGGATGGCTGCTGTGAGCCTCCAGACCGAACACCCGACGCCGCGCGCCGACGCCCGCCGCTGGCGCCGCTACCTGGCCGACGAACGCGCCGAGGGCGCGGTCTACCGGAACCTGGCCGCGCGGCGGTCCGGCGAGGAACGCGAGATCCTCGCCGCGCTGGCCGAGGCCGAGGGACGGCACGAGCAGCACTGGCTCGACCTGCTCGGTGACGACGTCGGACGTCCGCAGCGGGGCAGTCTGCGCACACGGGTCCTCGCGACGCTGGCGAAGCGCTTCGGGTCGGTGTTCGTCCTCGCGTTGATGCAGCGCGCCGAGGACCGCTCGCCGTACGCCGACGACGACGACGCGACCGCGAGCATGGCGGCCGACGAGCGCATCCACGGCGAGGTGGTGCGCGGGCTCGCGAACCGCGGTCGGATGCGGTTGTCGGGCACGTTCCGCGCGGCGGTCTTCGGCGCCAACGACGGACTCGTGTCGAACCTGGCCCTCATCATCGGCATCAGCGCCTCGGGCGCCGACCGGCACTTCGTCCTGCTGAGCGGCATCGCGGGCTTGCTCGCCGGCGCCCTGTCGATGGGTGCGGGGGAGTACGTGTCGGTCCGGTCGCAGCGCGAACTGCTCGAGGCATCTGCACCGCACCCCGAGGCCGGCCGCGCCGTGGCGGACCTCGACGTCGACGCGAACGAGCTAGCCTTGGTGTACCGCGCCCGCGGGATGTCCGAGGCCGAGGCGACCGAGCACGCGGCGCACGTGCTGTCCGGGATCGGTGAGCGACACCCGTCGACCGGTCCGGTCACCGTCACCGACGACCACGAGGCAGTGGGCAACGGCCTGAGTGCCGCGGTGTCGAGCTTCCTGTTCTTCGCGTCGGGCGCGATCATCCCGGTGCTGCCGTTCCTGTTCGGCATGCAGGGGTGGGCGGCCATCGCGGTCGCCGGCACGCTCGTCGGACTCGCCCTGCTCGGCACCGGTGCGGTCGTCGGCGTGCTGAGCGGTGCGTCGCCGGGCAAGCGGGCGTTCCGGCAGCTGGCGATCGGGTTCGGCGCCGCGGTCGTGACCTACGCGCTCGGGCTGCTGTTCGGCACCGGTTCCGCCTGACGTCTACCGGCGGACGGCGGCTCGCGGCGGGAGCAGCAGCAGGGCCGCGGCACCGACGACGATGAGGGCGATGCCGGCGAAGACCATGAACACGGTGAGCGCGAGGCCGGGCGCGACGAGCACGACGACGCCGCCGAGGATCGACAGCACGCCACTCACCAGCGTCGGCACCCGGGACGACCCGGGGTGGCCGACGAAGCCGCCCACGATCGACACGATGCCCTCGATCACGAAGCCGACCCCGGCGAGCACGGCGTAGACGACCAGGGGGATCGCGGGGTCGAGCAGCGCGACGAGTCCGGCGACCGCGACGAGCGCACCGACGATCCCGGAGGTCCACCGCCACACCGTCGGCGTCCCGTGCCCGCGCGCCGCAGCCACGACCCGCAGGGCGCCGGCGACGACGAGGTACACGCCGAACAGCAGCGCCACGAGGACGAGCGACGGCCGGGGCCACACGATGGCGACGATCCCCAGGGCGATCGCGACGACCGCTGTGACGACGACGAACACCCGGAACGTGCGGACGGCACGAGAATCCACGGACACTCCTCCTGATCGGACCGCTGGAGTCCCGAACGCTACCCGGCCGACGGCGAGCCCGTGCGGTCCTCGGACTCGAGCGGGCGCGAGCGCGTGCAACCGGATGCAACCCCCGCGGTCGTACGGTGCGAGCAGCACGCGAACCGTGCGTGCCCCGACAGCGTCGTCGAAAGGCCACCACCATGACCATCGCACCATCGCCCACCAGCTACGCCGCACCCGGCGAACCGGGCTCCCTCGTGCAGTACCGATCGCGGTACGACCACTTCATCGGCGGCGAGTACGTCCCGTCGGCGAGCGGCCAGTACTTCGAGAACCCCACCCCCGTCACCGGCAAGGTCTTCACCGAGGTCGCGCGCGGTGACTCCACCGACGTCGACCGTGCGGTGGCGGCGGGGTGGAAGGCGTTCCCGGCCTGGGGGCGGACGAGCGCCGCCGAGCGCGCGGTCATCCTCAACAAGATCGCCGACCGCATGGAGGAGAACCTCGAGATGCTCGCCGTCGCCGAGACGTGGGAGAACGGCAAGCCGATCCGCGAGACCCTCGGCGCCGACATCCCGCTCGCGATCGACCACTTCCGCTACTTCGCCGGAGCGATCCGCGCGCAGGAGGGCTCGGCCGGCGAGATCGACCACGACACCGTGGCGTACCACTTCCACGAACCGCTCGGCGTGGTCGGACAGATCATCCCGTGGAACTTCCCGATCCTGATGGCCGTGTGGAAGCTCGCACCGGCCCTGGCCGCGGGCAACTGCGTCGTGCTGAAGCCCGCCGAGCAGACCCCGGCGTCGATCCACGTGCTCGTCGAGCTCATCCGCGACCTCCTGCCCGCCGGCGTGCTCAACGTCGTCAACGGCTTCGGCATCGAGGTCGGCGCACCACTCGCCCAGCACCCGGACATCCGGAAGATCGCGTTCACCGGCGAGACCACCACCGGTCGGCTGATCATGCAGTACGCCTCGCAGAGCCTCATCCCGGTGACGCTCGAGCTCGGCGGCAAGAGCCCGAACGTGTTCTTCCCCGACGTCGCCGCCGAGAAGGACTCGTTCTACGACAAGGCGCTCGAGGGCTTCACCTTCTTCAACCTCAACCAGGGCGAGGTCTGCACGTGTCCGTCCCGGGCGCTCGTGGCGAAGGAGATCTACGACGGGTTCGTCGCCGACGGCCTCGACCGGGTGCGCGCCGTCAAGCAGGGGCACCCGCTCGACCTGTCCACGATGATCGGCGCCCAGGCGTCGAACGACCAGCTCGAGAAGATCCTGAGCTACATCGACATCGGCAAGCAGGAGGGCGCGAAGCTGCTCACCGGCGGGGAGCGCGCGGACCTCGGCGGGGAGCTCTCCGGCGGGTACTACGTCACGCCGACGGTGTTCGAGGGCGTCAACTCGATGCGGATCTTCCAGGAGGAGATCTTCGGTCCGGTCCTCGCGCTGACGTCCTTCAGCGGCTACGACGACGCGATCGCCACGGCCAACGACACCCTCTACGGACTCGGTGCCGGGGTGTGGAGCCGCGAGGCCACCACGCTGTACCGCGCCGGCCGTGACATCCAGGCCGGACGCGTGTGGTCGAACACGTACCACCAGTACCCGGCGGGAGCGGCGTTCGGTGGGTACAAGCAGTCCGGCATCGGGCGCGAGAACCACAAGATGATGCTCGACCATTACCAGCAGACGAAGAACCTGCTCGTGTCCTACGCCGACGGACCGATGGGCTTCTTCTGATGCCCGACACCGCACGCGTGGCGGTCACGCCGGCGGCGGGGGAGCTCCTGCGCACCCTCGCCGCCCGGCACGGCCCGCTGATGTTCCACCAGTCGGGCGGCTGCTGCGACGGCTCGAGCCCGATGTGCTACCCCGTCGGCATGTTCCGGACCGGCTCCGGCGACGTGCTGCTCGGGGCGCTCGAGGTCGACGGCATCGACCCCGTCGAGGTGTACATGTCGGTGTCGCAGTTCGAGTACTGGAAGTACACGCACCTGACGATCGACGTCGTCGACGGTCGCGGCGGCGGGTTCTCGGTCGAGAGCCCCGAGGGCAAGCGGTTCCTGACCCGGTCGCGGATGTTCGACGACGCCGAGCTGGCGGATCTCGGCCTGGTCCCGGTCGCGCACCGGACGTAGGCTGGCCGTACTCGTCGCGACGGTGCGGCGGGTGGGGTCGATCGGAGGACGCATGCGCGCACCCGACCGGCTCCGCCCGCTCGTCGCCGCGTCCTGGCGACGGTCCGCGGCGGTCGACCCGGACGGCGTGCCATCGCTTGCACTCGGTGACGATGAGCTCGACGCCGCCCGCCGGGATGGCCCCCTCGCCACCCTGCTGCCCGTGGTCCGGCACCTGCTGCTCGACGACACCCGGTCCGCCGGCTGCGTCCTGGCCGTCGGCGACGCCTCCGGTCGGCTCGTGTGGGTCGACGGCGCGCGGACGGCCCGACGTGCGGCCGAGGACATGGGCTTCGTCCCCGGGGCCGACTGGGCCGAGGACCGCGTCGGCACGAGCGCGCCCGGTACCGCCCTGCGGCTCGACCGGCCGGTGCAGATCCGCTCCGACGAGCACTACGCCAACGCCGTCAAGCCGTGGTCGTGCACCGCAGTGCCCGTGCACGACGCCCACGGTGCCACCGTCGGCGTGCTCGACCTGACGGGCGACGACCGGGCCGTCGAACGGCACACCCTCTCGCTCCTCGCGGCCACCGTCGCCGCCGCCGAGGCGCAGCTCGCCCTGGCCGCGAGCCGGTTCCCGGCGTCCGCCGCGTCGACGCCGCGCGCACCCGGCGCGGAACTGACGGTCCTCGGCACCGACACCGCCGTCCTGCGCGTC
Source organism: Curtobacterium sp. VKM Ac-2861 (assembly GCF_013204965.1). Lineage (NCBI taxonomy): Bacteria > Bacillati > Actinomycetota > Actinomycetes > Micrococcales > Microbacteriaceae > Curtobacterium > Curtobacterium sp. VKM Ac-2861. The sequence goes on along the minus strand of NZ_JABMLA010000001.1, from coordinate 743,408 downwards.
CACGACCGCCGGGTCCACCTGTCCGCGCGGCACTCCGAGCTCCTGGTCGTCCTCGCCGCCCACCCCGACGGGTTGGCGGCCGCCGACCTCGCGCACGCCGTGTACGGCGACGCCGGCGCCGTCGTGACGCTGCGCGCCGAGGTGGTGCGGCTCCGACGGGTCCTCGCGGAGCACGCGTCGGGCGTGACCGTGACGTCGCGACCGTACCGGGTGACCGGGATGGCGACCGACGTCGACACCGTGCTGTCCGCGCTCGACCGCGGGGCGCGCCTCCAGGCCGTCGACCGGTACACCGGACCGGTCCTGCCGGGGTCGGCTGCGCCGGGCGTGGACGCCGTGCGCGACCTGGTGCGCGGTCGGTTCCGCGAGTCGGTCGTCGCGGACGGCAGCGTCGAGGCGCTGCTGGCGTGGGCGCGGACGCCGGACGGGGCGGCGGACGCGCGCGTGCTCCGCGCGCTGCTCGCGGTCCTGCCGCGGCGGTCGCCGCGACGAGCCGGTCTCGTGGCGGCGATCGAGGCGCTCGAGGGTCCCTGAACCGGTCGGGACGACCCGGCCTGGAGGCACGCCCCGCGCGGTCGGGACCGCCGACGGTGCGCGCCTCCCGGCCTGGTGATCAGGAACCGGAGGTCGGCGTCGGCGTGGTGGTCGCGTCGGGAGCCGGCGGGGTGGGTGCCGTGGGCTTCGCACCGTCCTTCGGCGGAGTGGGTGCGGTGGGCTTCGTGCCGTCCTTCGGCGGGGTGGGTGCCTTCCCCTCGTCGCCCTTCGGCGGCGCGGGCATCGTCGCGGGGGCGCCGGCCTTCGGCAGCGCCGTGCAACCGGGCGCCGTCGCGGGGCCGCCCTCGGGCGGAGCGGGCAGCGTCGCGGCGTCGCCGTCGGCCGGAGCCGGAGCCGGTGTGGTCGCGCTGGTCGGAGCACCGCTCGGTGCGCCCGTCGGGGTGCTCGGCGCCGGGGTGGTCGTCGCGGCGTTCGCCGTGGCGATGCCGAACCCGCCGAGCACCAGGACCGCGGCCGCGGCCGTGCCGATGCCGATCCGTCGCAGGAGGGCACCGCGTCGCGGGGTGGCAGTGGTGGTCGAGTCGTCTCGTTCGTCGCGCATGGGGGATCCGTTCCGTGTCCGAGCGGATCCGGGTGATCCGCCGCTGGAGACGACGCTCGAGTCCGAATCTGAAGCATGCCTGAAGCACAGGGGTTCTCCAGCGTCCTCCATGCTCGGTGGCCGCCGGAGCGTCCTACGGTGTCCGCCGTGCCTGTTCCCGCTCGAATCCTGGTCGTCGACGACGACGACTCCATCCGGACCTCCGTCGCGACGACCCTGCGTGCGGAGGGCTTCCTGGTCGCCGAGGCATCCGACGGACGCGACCTCGTCGAGGACCTCCGACGCGCCGCACCCGACCTCGTCCTGTTGGACTGGATGCTGCCCGGGCCGAGCGGCATCGTGCTCGCCGGCCGGGTGCGCTCCACCTCGGACGCCGCCGTCGTCATGATGACCGCGCGGGACGAGCTCGACGAGCGCTTGCGCGGCTTCGCCGAGGGTGCCGACGACTACGTGGTGAAGCCGTTCGCGATGGCCGAGCTGGTTGCGCGGGTGACGGCGGTGCTCCGGCGGCGCGGGCGGATCCCGTCGGTCGTCGAGGTCGGCGACCTCGTCCTCGACCCGGACGCCGCCACCGCTCGGCGTGCCGGGGTCCTGCTCGACCTCACCGCGACGGAGTTCCGCCTGCTGCGGTTCCTCGCCGAGAGCCGGGGCCGCACCGTGTCGAAGGGGCAGATCACGACGCAGGTGTGGGGCTACGACGACGTCGCGGCGAACGTCGTCGAGGTCCACCTCAGCGCCCTCCGACGCAAGATGGAGGCGCACGGGCCGCGGCTCGTGCACACCGTCCGCGGCCTCGGGTACCGGCTGAGCGACGAGCGGACGGCGGCGTGAGGGTCCACGACGGTGCGCTCCGCACGACCTCGTTGCGGCTGCGCACGGGCGTCGCGATCGTGGTCCTGCTCGCGGTGCTGCTCGCCGGGCTGGCGGTCGCCGTCGAGGTGCTGCTCGGCATCCGACTGCGTGCCCAGGCCGAGGACCGGCTCCGTGACCGGGCGTCGGCCGCCGCGGCGCTCGTCGGGACCGTCGACGCCGAGGACCTCGCCGACCGGCTCTCCGCGCAGGGGCTGTCGGTGCGCATCGTCCGGCCGGACGGCGGGGCCGTCGAGGCCGGTCCGACGCCGGACCAGCTGCGGACGGGTCCGCCGGACCCTGGCGGTCTGCCGGCGACGGCGCCGCGCGGCAGCGGACTCGTCGGTGGGACGACACCCACGGCCGTTGCGACGCCGACGACCACCGCGGACGGCGCCACGGTCACGTCGTCGTCCGTGCGCGAGGACGACGGGGTGCTCACCCTCGTGAGCCGACTCGACGACGGCACCCGCATCACGCTGACCGTCGGAACCCGCGACGTGCAGGACACCCTGGTGCAGCTCGGCTGGGTGATGGGCGGTGCCTCCGCGGCGTTCCTCGGGGTCGCCGTCCTCGGGGTGGTGCTCGTCGTCCGCCGGTCCCTGCGGCCGCTCGACGAGATGGCGACGACCGCGCGGTCGATCGCGGGCGGCGACCGCGGACGGCGACTCCGACCCTCTCGGCAGGACACCGAGATCGGCCGCGTCGCCGTCGCCATGGACGAGATGCTCGACGCCGTCGAGGGCGCGGAGCGCGAGGCCGTCGCCGCGGAGGCACGGGTCCGCTCGTTCCTCTCCGACGCCGCGCACGAGCTGCGGACGCCGGTCGCGGGGGTCCGGGCAGCGGCCGACACGCTCGTGCGCGACGGTGGCGGCGACGTCGCCACGCGCGAGGTGCTCGCCGTGCACGTCGTCCGCCAGGCCGACCGAGCCGCACGGCTCATCGAGGACATGCTCACGATGGCTCGGCTCGACCGGGGGATCGAGCTCGACCGACGACCGGTGGACCTCGGCCCCTTCCTGGTGGCGGAGGGCGACCGGTTGCGGGTGCGGCTGCCGTTCGTCGCACTCGAGATCGTGGTGCCCGAGCGGCCCGTGTGCGCCGATGTCGATGCCGAGCGGCTCGCCCAGGTCGTCGGCAACCTCGTCGACAACGCCGCCCGCGCTGCCGGACCCGCAGGCCGCATCGTCGTCTCCCTCGACGACCGGGGAGCGGGCCCCGTGCTCCGGGTGGCGGACGATGGTCCGGGCATCCCGGCCCAGGACCGCGTGCGGGTGTTCGACCGACTCGTCCGCCTCGAGGCCGCTCGCGACGCCCGTTCCGGCGGGGCCGGACTGGGCCTGCCGATCGCACGGGGCATCGCCGAGGCGCACGGCGGGTCCCTGCAGCACGCCGACGACAACGAAGGCGGCGAGGGCGACGTGCTCGGCGGTGCGGTGTTCGACCTGCGGCTGCCGGCGGCGGTCGAGGGGCGGGGGCCCTGCTAGCCTGGAGGCCTCGCGAGTGTGGTGGAATCGGCAGACACGGGGCACTCAAAATGCTCTGCCTCACGGCGTGCGGGTTCAAGTCCCGCCACTCGTACAAGGCGACTGTTCTGTCCACGGATCGCCGTGTGCTGACATGAAGCACTTCTGACGTCTAGTAGGCTTGCGGCTGTGAGTGACACAGAAGCAACTGCAACAGCACCGCGCCGCGTCGTCGTCGCCGAGGACGAGTCGCTCATCCGCCTCGACATCGTCGAGATCCTCCGCGACAACGGGTTCGACGTGGTCGGCGAGGCCGGCGACGGCGAGACCGCCGTGCAGCTCGCCACCGACCTCCGTCCCGACCTCGTCGTGATGGACGTCAAGATGCCCCAGCTCGACGGCATCTCCGCAGCCGAGAAGCTGTCCAAGAACCACATCGCTCCGGTGGTCCTCCTCACGGCGTTCAGCCAGAAGGACCTCGTCGAGCGTGCGACCGAGGCCGGCGCGCTGGCCTACGTGGTCAAGCCGTTCACCCCGAACGACCTGCTCCCCGCGATCGAGATCGCCCTCTCGCGGTACCAGCAGATCATCACGCTCGAGGCCGAGGTCGCCGACCTCGTCGAGCGCTTCGAGACCCGCAAGCTCGTCGACCGCGCCAAGGGCCTGCTCAACGAGAAGATGGGCCTCACCGAGCCCGAGGCGTTCCGCTGGATCCAGAAGGCCTCGATGGACCGCCGCCTGACGATGCACGACGTCGCCAAGGCGATCATCGAGCAGCTCAGCGCCAAGAAGTAGCACCACCCGTCGCTCACACCAGCGCCGTCGGACCCCGGTCCGGCGGCGCTGCTGCGTTCCCGGGCGCGTGGGGCGCTCGGTGCGTGTGCATGTTCCGACAAGCCACCGGTTGATCGACGCGCGTTCTGTCGGAGTGTGCGGACGCATGCACTGGCGGCCACGGGCGCGTGGGGCGGTGGAGGCGACCACCTGGCAGGCTGGAGCCGTGGACGACGTGGTGATCCGGGCCTCCCGGCCTGAGGACATGCCGGCGGTGGCCGACCTGCGGTGGCGGTGGAGTGTCGGCGAGGGCGGCGCCGAGCCGGCCGCGACGCCGGACGACTACCGCGCGGCCATGACGGCCTTCGCCCGCGAACACCCGGACACGCACCGGTGTGTCGTCGCAGAGCGCGACGGTGCGGTGCTCGGCATGGCGTGGCTCGGACTCGTCGCCCGGCCGCCGACCCCGGACCGGCCGGGGCGACGCCTGACCGCCGACGTGCAGACCGTCTACGTGCACCCCGACCTGCGCGGGCTCGGCGTCGCCGGACGACTCGTCACCGCGCTGCTCGACATCGCGGACGACCTCGGCGTCGAGCGGACCTCGGTGCACTCGAGCGTCGACGGGGAGCGGCTCTACCGGCGGCTCGGCTTCGGCGACGCACGGCTGCTGCTGCAGCGTCCGCCCGAGGACTGACGACGGGTCAGCGTGCCTCGCGGATGAGGTTGGTGATGCGGACGGTGGAGCAGCGGCGCCCCTGGTCGTCAGTGAGCACGATCTCGTGCGTGGTGAGCGTGTTGCCGAGGTGGATCGCGGTGCAGACACCGGTGACGGTGCCGGACGTGGCGCTCCGGGTGTGCGAGGCGTTCAGCTCGATGCCGACGGCGTAGCGGCCCTCGCCGGCGTGCACGTTGGCGGCCATCGAACCGAGGCTCTCGGCGAGGACGACGTAGGCGCCCCCGTGCAGCAGGCCGACCGGTTGACGGTTGCCCTCGACCGGGATGCTGCCGACGGCGCGGTCGGCCGACATCTCGGTGATGACCATGCCCATCTTGGTGGCCAGCTCACCCATCCCGCGGGCCGCGAGCCGCTCGTCGACGTTCCCGGTGATGGTGGCTTCGTCGGTCACGCGCTCGAACTCCCGTGTCGGATGGCGTCGGTAGGCTGTCCGGGTGTCGGACTCCGCAAAGCCTACCCTCATGGTCATCGACGGCCACTCGCTCGCCTTCCGGGCCTTCTACGCGCTGCCGGTCGACAGTTTCGTGAACCGCGACGGGCAGCACACGAACGCCATCCACGGCTTCATCTCGATGCTGCTCATGCTCCTGCAGCGCGAAAAGCCGACGCACCTGGCGGTTGCGTTCGACATCTCCCGGTTCTCGTTCCGCACCCGTGAGTACGAGGCGTACAAGGGCACCCGCTCCGAGACCCCGGCCGAGTTCAAGGGGCAGATCCCGCTGCTGCAGCAGGCGCTCGAGGCGATGGGCATCACCACCGTGACGAAGGAGGACTACGAGGCTGACGACATCCTCGCGACCCTGTCGTCCCAGGGTGCTGCGCAGGGGTACCAGGTGTACGTCGTCTCCGGCGACCGCGACGCCATCCAGCTCGTCAACGACGACGTGACGCTGCTGTACCCGTCGGTCCGTGGCGTCTCCGAGCTCACCCGGTACGACCGCGACAAGGTGTACGAGCGCTACGGCATCGAGCCGCACCAGTACCCGGACATCGCCGCGCTCGTCGGCGAGACCAGCGACAATCTGATCGGCATCGACAAGGTCGGCGAGAAGACCGCGGTCAAGTGGGTCACGCAGTACGGCTCGCTCGAGGGGGTCCTCGAGCACGCCGACGAGATCAAGGGAGTCGTCGGCAACAACCTGCGCGAGCAGCGGGACCGTGCCGTCCGCAACCGCCGGCTCAACCGCCTGGTCACCGACGTCGAACTGCCCGTCGGTCCGGCCGACGTCGCGCTCCGTCCCCTCGACGAGACCGCCGTGCGTGAGCTGTTCGCCAAGCTGCAGTTCCGCACGCTGCTCGACCGCGTCTTCAAGGTCGCCGGCTCCGGTGAGCCGTCCGAGCAGCCGGCCGAGGGCGGGGTGACCGACGGCGCCGCGACCCCGCCGTCGGTGAAGACCCTGATCGACGAGGAACTCGGGTACTGGCTCGAGCGCCGCAACGCTTCCGAGGCGGCGAACGGCTACGGCGTCGCGGTCGAGGTCATCGACGGCCGACTCAGCACCATCGGCATCGCCACCCACGACGACGCCGTCCAGGTGCCCGGTGGCAGCGGCGCGAAGGACTACGAGCAGCTCTCGGCGTGGTTCGCCTCCGCCGCTCCGAAGCACTTCCACGACGCCAAGACCGCGATCAAGGTGCTCGCGACCGCGGGCTTCGTCGTGAACGGCATCGCCGGCGACGCCCGCATCACGGGGTGGCTCGCCCAGCCCGGCAAGCAGGGGCAGCCGCTGGCCGACCTCGTCTACCAGGAGCTCGGCGAAGAGCTCCCCACCGCCGACCCGAACCAGCTCGTGCCGGAGACCGACCCGGTCAACGTCGGCGTGCACGCGTGGTTCGTCCTGCGGGTCACCACGGCGCTCCGTGCCCGGATCGACGAGTCGTCGCTCAAGGTCCTCGACGACATCGAGCTCCCGCTGGTGTCGGTGCTCGCGAGCATGGAGACGATCGGTGTCGGCATCGACCGACCGGTGCTCACGGGGTTGTCGAAGGAACTGGGGGAGCGTGCCGCCGACCTGGCGCAGCAGGCGTTCGCCGAGATCGGGCACGAGGTGAACCTCGGTTCCCCGAAGCAGCTGCAGGAAGTCCTGTTCACCGAGCTCGCGATGCCCAAGACCCGCAAGACGAAGACCGGGTTCTCGACCGACGCCGCGAGCCTGGCCGACCTGCAGGAGCAGCACCCGCACCCGTTCCTCGGCCTGCTGCTGCAGCACCGCGACGCCACGAAGCTCCGCCAGATCGTCGACACGCTCGACGCTGCGATCGTCGACGGGCGCATCCACACCCGGTACGAGCAGACCGGCAGCAGCACCGGCCGCATCTCGTCGACCGACCCGAACCTGCAGAACATCCCGGTGAAGACCGCGGTCGGACGCCGGGTCCGGTCGGCGTTCGCCGTCGCGGAGCCGTACACGACGCTCATCACGGCCGACTACTCGCAGATCGAGATGCGCATCATGGCGCACCTGTCCGGTGACCCCGGTCTCATCCAGGCCTTCAACGAGGGCGAGGACCTGCACCGCTTCGTCGGCGCCCGGGTGTTCGGTGTCGAGCCAGCCGAGGTCTCCGCCGAGATGCGCACCAAGGTCAAGGCGATGTCGTACGGCCTGGCCTACGGGCTGAGCGCGTTCGGGCTGTCGAAGCAGCTCCGCATCGAGCAGTCCGAGGCCCGGACGCTCATGACCGAGTACTTCGCCCGGTTCGGCGCCGTGCGCGACTACCTGCGCAACGTCGTCGAGCAAGCGCGCGAGGACGGCTACACCGAGACGATCTTCGGTCGTCGCCGCCCGTTCCCGGACCTGAAGAGCCCGAACCGCGTGCTGCGCGAGAACGCGGAGCGCGCTGCGCTGAACGCGCCGATCCAGGGCTCGGCGGCCGACATCATGAAGATCGCGATGCTCGGCGTCGACCAAGACCTGCGCGACGGCGGACTCGAGTCGCACCTGCTGCTCCAGGTGCACGACGAGCTCATCCTCGAGGTCGCGCCCGGCGAACAGGACCGCGTCGAGGAGATCCTGCGCACCCGGATGGGCAACGCCGCCGAACTCACCGTGCCGCTCGACGTCTCGGTCGGTCTCGGCGCGAACTGGGAGAGCGCGGCGCACTGACCGCGGGTCGCGACGCGACCACAGAACGGACGGGAGGCCCGGTGCCAGCTGGCACCGGGCCTCCCGTCCGTTCGTGGCCTGGCCCTCAGGCCGGCATCGCGACGACGCCGAACACCTCGCGCTGGGGGCCGAGCACGATCGCCGAGCGCCCGAACGGGCTGTCGAACGGTTCCATCAGGGCGGTCCCGCCCCGCTGAACGGCCAAGTCGACGGTCCCGTCGGTGTCGTCCGAGCCGAACCACGTCAACCAGTACGCCGGGACGCCCTCCGGCAGGCCGCCTGGTGGCGCGAAGACGCCGGCGACCGGGTCGGCCTCGGCGGGCGCTCCGGGCAGCTTCGCCGAGGCGTAGGGCTCCGACGGATCGCCGAACACGTCGTACGACCAGCCGAACAGGGCCGTGTAGAAGGCCTTCGCCGCCTCGGCGTCGCGCGTGTGCACCTCGGCCCAGCACGGAGCACCGGGCTCGTTGACCCGACCGGAGCCGTCGTGCGCCCCTGCCTGCCAGAGTCCCACGACCGCACCCGTCGGGTCGGCGGCGATCGCCATCCGACCGGCATCGAGCACGTCGAACGCGGGTGTCAGGACGCTGCCGCCTGCGGTGATGACGCGAGCGGTGATGGCATCGACGTCGTCGGTGGCGAGGTACGCCGTCCAGCTCGGTGGCTGTCCCTCGCCCGTGAGAGGACCGATCCCGGCGACCGGGCGGCCACCGAGGAGCGCCGTGACGTACCCACCGGCCTCGGCGGGGCCGTCCTCGACGTGCCACCCGAACACCTCGGTGTAGAAGGTGCGGGCCGCGTCCACGTCGGGCACACCCAGGTCGGACCAGCAGGGCGTGCCCTCGGTCCAGCGACCATCGTGTTCGGACATGCAACATCCTTTCCTCTGACCGGACGGTCCCGGTGGTCACGATCCTAGGACCGCTGTCCGTCGTCCGAGCCGGTCGGTAGGGTCGGAGCATGAGCGAAGAGCGTCCCGTCCGCCAGCAGACCGCCGTCGACCACGTGGCCGAGGGATGGGTCGCCACCCTCGTCGACCTCGACCCGACGACGGCCACGTACATCGGTGTGCCGGGTCGCACGGGGGAGTACGGCGACACCTCGCCCGCCGGCGCGGCCGCCCTGGCCGACGCAGCACGGGCCGCGAAGCGCACGCTCGACGCTGCGGTCGCGGTGGACCCCGTCGACGAGGTCACGAAGGCGGACCTCGGCGCCGAACTCGACCTGGTGCAGGAGTCGTACGCGCGGAAGCTGCACCTCCGCGACCTCAACGTGATCGCGAGCCCGGCCCAGTCGGTCCGCGAGATCATCGACCTGATGCCGACGGCGACCGAGTCGGACTGGCACGACGTCGCCAGCCGACTGCACGCGCTGCCGGACGCGCTCGAGGGCATCCGCGAGACCCTGCTCGAGGGCACGCGCGAGGACGTGACCCCGGCGAAGCGGCAGGTCGCCCTGGTCGCGGAACAGGCCGCCCGCAACGGTGCCGAGGACGGCTTCTTCCGCCGGCTCGCCGAGGGTGCGGCGTTCGACGACGGCTCTCCCGTGCCGGACTCGCTCCGTGCCGAGCTGACCCGCGGGGCCGAGGTCGCGTCGGCCGCGTACCGGAGCCTCGGGCAGTTCCTCGAGCACGAGCTGTTGCCGCTCGCCACCCCGGTCGACGCCGTCGGGCGCGAGGCCTACGAGCTGCACTCCCGCCGGTTCCTCGGTGCCGTCGTCGACCTGGACGAGACGTACGAGTGGGGCCTCGAGGAACTCGCCCGCATGCGTGACGAGCAGGAGCGGATCGCGGACCGGATCGAACCGGGTGCCAGCGTGGCCCGGGCGATCGAGGTGCTGGACACCGACCCGTCGCGGATCCTGCACGGCACGGACGCCCTGCAGCGCTGGATGCAGGAGACGAGCGACGCCTCCGTCGCGGCGATGGCCGGCACGTACTTCGACATCCCGGAGCCGATCCGCCGGCTGGAGTGCCGCATCGCCCCGACGCAGGAAGGCGGGATCTACTACAGCGGGCCGTCCGACGACTTCTCGCGCGCGGGCCGGATGTGGTGGTCGGTGCCCGAGGGCGTCACCGAGTTCGGCACCTGGCGCGAGAAGACGACGGTCTACCACGAGGGCGTCCCCGGGCACCACCTGCAGATCAGCCAGGGCGTCTACAACCGCGGTGAGCTGAACACGTGGCGCCGCCAGCTGTCCGGATCGTCCGGGCACGTCGAGGGCTGGGCGCTCTACGCCGAGCGCCTGATGGAGCAGCTCGGGTTCCTCGACGACGACGGCGACCGGCTGGGCATGCTCGACGGCCAGCGCATGCGTGCCGCCCGCGTGGTGCTCGACATCGGCGTGCACCTGCAGAAGACCAACCCGGACGGCGGCGGCTGGACGTGGGAGTACGCCCTCGACTTCATGCGCGAGAACGTGAACATGGACGACGCGTTCGTGCAGTTCGAGGTCGCGCGGTACTTCGGGTGGCCCGGACAGGCGCCGTCGTACAAGGTGGGCCAGCGCGTGTGGGAGTCGATCCGCGACGAGGTCGCCGCCCGCGAAGGCGCCGACTTCGACCTGAAGTCGTTCCACCGTCGTGCGCTCGCCCTCGGCAGCATCGGTCTCGACACGCTGCGGAGCGCGCTGCTCGGCTGACGCGCGGGTGACACGCCCGGTTGTGGGGGCTCCGCCGGTGCGGTTAGACTTGTGCGGCGCAATCCGCGCCACTCAATCAATCGCCACGGCGGAGCACCACGGGGGTCTCGACTCCCCGCACGCCACGGCCCGACTCATGTCCGTTCGGAGCAATCTCTACATGACAACCACTACGACCAAGGCTCCTAAGCAGGTCGCCATCAACGACATCGGTTCGGCTGATGACTTCCTGGCCGAGGTCGAGAAGACCCTGAAGTTCTTCAACGACGGTGATCTCATCTCCGGCACCGTCGTGAAGATCGACCGCGACGAGGTCCTCCTCGACGTCGGTTACAAGACCGAGGGCGTCATCCCCTCGCGCGAGCTCTCGATCAAGCACGACGTCGACCCCAACGAGGTCGTCAAGGTCGGCGACGAGGTCGAGGCCCTGGTCCTCCAGAAGGAGGACAAGGAAGGTCGCCTCATCCTGTCCAAGAAGCGTGCGCAGTACGAGCGCGCATGGGGCGACGTCGAGAAGATCAAGGAGTCCGACGGCGTCGTGACCGGCACGGTCATCGAGGTCGTCAAGGGTGGCCTGATCGTCGACATCGGTCTCCGCGGCTTCCTCCCCGCCTCGCTCATCGAGCTCCGTCGCGTCCGCGACCTCACGCCGTACCTCGGCCAGGAGATCGAGGCGAAGATCCTCGAGCTCGACAAGAACCGCAACAACGTGGTCCTGTCGCGCCGTGCGCTCCTCGAGCAGACGCAGTCCGAGTCCCGGACCACGTTCCTCAACAACCTGCACAAGGGCCAGGTCCGCAAGGGCATCGTGTCCTCGATCGTCAACTTCGGTGCGTTCGTGGACCTCGGCGGCGTCGACGGTCTCGTCCACGTCTCCGAGCTCAGCTGGAAGCACATCGAGCACGCCAGCGAGGTCGTCGAGGTCGGTCAGGAAGTCACCGTCGAGATCCTCGAGGTCGACCTGGACCGTGAGCGCGTGTCGCTCTCGCTCAAGGCGACGCAGGAGGACCCGTGGCAGGTCTTCGCCCGCACCCACGCGATCGGTCAGATCGCACCGGGCAAGGTCACGAAGCTCGTCCCGTTCGGTGCCTTCGTCCGCGTTGCCGACGGCATCGAGGGCCTGGTGCACATCTCCGAGCTCTCGAACAAGCACGTCGAGCTCGCCGAGCAGGTCGTCTCGGTCAACGACGAGGTCTTCGTCAAGATCATCGACATCGACCTCGACCGTCGCCGCATCTCGCTCAGCCTCAAGCAGGCGAACGAGGGCGTGGACCCCGAGGGCACCGAGTTCGACCCGGCGCTCTACGGCATGCCGACCGAGTACGACGACAAGGGTGACTACAAGTACCCGGACGGCTTCGACCCGGAGACGAACGAGTGGCTCGAGGGCTACGACACCCAGCGCACCGAGTGGGAGGGCCAGTACGCGGCCGCCCAGGGTCGTTGGGAAGCCCACAAGGCGCAGGTCGCGAAGACCATCGCCGACGAGGAAAAGGGTGGCTTCGACCTCCCGGCCGGCGCATCGACGTCGTCCGCTTCCTCTTCGTCGTCGTTCTCGAGCGAGACCGGTGGTGCAAGCCCCCTCGCCGACGACGCTTCGCTGGCGGCGCTCCGCGAGAAGCTCAGCTCGACCAACTGATCGAGCGAGTCGCGCTGACCGGAAGCCCGGCATCCCCCAGGGGGTGCCGGGCTTCCGGCGTTTCCACGCTGCGGGTCGTTAGCCTGTCGCAGTGCGCATCATCGGTCTCACGGGCGGCATCGCCGCGGGCAAGTCGACGGTCTCCAAGCGGTGGGCGGAGCACGGCGGCATCGTCGTCGATGCCGACCGGCTGGCACGGGACGCCGTCGCACCCGGCAGCCCCGGGCTCGCGCAGGTCGCCGAGCGCTTCGGTCATTCGGTGATCGCGGCCGACGGCTCGCTCGACCGTCCCGCGCTCGGAGCGATCGTGTTCTCCGACCCGGCGGCACGCAAGGACCTCGAGGCGATCACCCACCCCGAGGTCTGGCGGCTCGCCCAGCGTGCCTTCGACGCGGCCGAGGCCGCCGACCCGGACGCGGTCGTCGTGTACGACGTACCCCTGCTCGCCGAGGCCCGCGGATCCCGCCCGCTCCGGTTCGATGCGGTCGTGGTCGTCGACGCCCCCGCTGCGCAGCGCATCGAGCGGCTGGTGGAGCACCGTGCCATGGAACGCGACGAGGCCGAGCGCCGGGTGGCCGCACAGGCGAGCGACGCCGACCGACTCGCACTCGCCGACCACGTCGTCGACGCGACGGGCACCCTCGACCAGACGATCCGATCGGCCGACGAGGTGTGGTCGCGGATCACCTCGTGAAGCACCGTCTGCTGCTCGTCCTCGCCGCGATCGTGCTCGTCGCGATCGGCGGCGGTGCGCTGGTGGCAGCGAACCTGCTCGGTGCGCAGCGCATCGAGGACGAGGGCCGCGTCCCCACGATCGACCGCTCGCACGCCGACGAGCCACCGTCGGGCGACGAGCGCGGACCCGAGGGGGAGTTCCACCGCTTCCGTCTCGGAACCGTCAACGGCGAGCGACTCACCCCGAACCGCGACGACTTCGCCGCCCGCACCTCGGCGGACGGCCCCCTGCTGCTGTTCCTGCCCGCCACGAGGTCGCGCCCGGCGGAGTACCAGCGGTTCCTCGGGCAGGCCCTGGCGGACGGGTACCACGTACTCGGGCTGGACTACTGGAACCTCGGTCGCACCCTGTCCGGCACCTGCGAGGCCGACGCCCGCTGCTACGGCATGGTGCAGCGCAACCGGTTCGACGGCACCCGCCAGTCCGAGTTCAGTTCGGTGACGCCCGCCGGGTCGATCGTGTCGCGCTTCCGTGACGCGGTGGCCTACCTCGACGACCACGACCCCGACGGCGGGTGGGGCCGCTTCGTGCAGGGTGACGACGACATCGCCTGGCAGGACATCGTCGTGGCCGGACACTCCCAGGGCGGCGGCGAGGCGGCGTACATCGCGCACATCCGGTCCGTCCGCGGCGCGCTGATGTTCTCGTCGCCCGTCGAGTCACGGGGGCCGTCGCACGCGGCGTGGATGAACCGCCCCGGCAAGACCCCCGTCGCCCGGATGTACGCCGTCGACGACGTCCGCGACACCTTCGGCCCGCGGATCACCGGGTCGTGGCGGGTCCTCGGGCTCGACGGCGTCAACGGCCCCTTCCGGACGGACACCGATCCACCGCTCGCCGGCGCGGACCCGCACGCGATCCTGACCGACGTCCGGGGCCGGGGGAAGGCGCACTCGTTCATCATCAAGGACTCCACGCCGCTCGGACCGGACGGGGAACCCCGGATGACCGCGCTCTGGCAGTGGATGCTGCACCGGTTCCCCTCTGACGGCTCATAGGCTCGCGCAATAGCCTCTGCTGGTGCAGCCCGTCGACGGAGAACCCGACCTGCGCTCGCTCATCCGCGACCGCGCGGCGGAGAGCCCCGAGCGCCCCTACCTGGAGGACGCCCGTTCTGCGCGCGTCCTGACCTACCGAGCGCTCGAGGACGCCGTGACCGCCTGGTCCGCGACGTTCGACGCGATCGGCGTCCCCGCCTCCGGAGCCGTCCTCGTCGACGTCGGCGACCCCCTCGCGTTCGCCGTGGTGCACCTGACCGCCGTGGCGACCGGGCGCCGTGCCGTCCCGGTGGACACCGGACAGCCGGCGACCGAGCCGGCCCGTCTCGCCGACCTGATCGGCGGGGCCTCGATCATGGTGTCGGACCGCGCCGTGGACGGGACCGTCCCCGGAGTGCCCGCCAGCGGGGTCGACGCGGCCACGTTCCTCCCGGCAGTCGTCCGTGACGGTGACGTGCCCACGCAGAGCCCGGACGCACCGGGCGAGGGGTCCGTAGTGCTCTTCACCTCCGGGTCGACCGGCGCTCCGAAGGGCGTCGAGCTGCCGGAGTCGCAGCTGCTGTTCGTCGCGCGGGCGGTCGCGCGGCACAACGGGTTGACCGGCCGCGACCGCGGGTTCAACTCGCTGCCGTTGTTCCACGTCAACGCCGAGGTCGTCGGCCTGTTGGCGACGCTCGTCGCCGGGGCGACGCTCGTGCTCGACGTGCGCTTCCGGCGGACCGGGTTCTGGGAACTGCTCGCCGAGCGGCGCATCACCTGGCTGAACGCGGTGCCGGCGATCCTCGCCGTGCTCGCGAAGACCGGGCCGTTGGACTTCCCGGAGGGCCTCCGGTTCGTCCGGAGCGCTTCGGCACCGCTGCCGGACCCGGTGCGCACGGCACTCGGGGACGTCCCGCTCGTCGTGAGCTGGGGGATGACCGAAGGTGCGTCGCAGATCACCGCGACACCGCTGGACGCGCCTGCTCGCCCCGGGACCGTCGGCGTGCCCGTCGGGTCCGAGGTGCAGGCACGCGACGAGGACGGCGCAGCCCTGCCCGCCGACGAGGTCGGTGCGCTGTGGGTGCGCGGCCCGGGGATCGTCGGGCGCTACCTGTTCGGGCGCGCTCCCGACCGCTTCGACGCCGACGGCTGGCTGAGCACGGGAGATGTGGGGTCCGTCGCTGCGGACGGCTGGGTCTCGCTCGCCGGACGCTCCGACGACGTCATCAACCGTGGCGGCGAGAAGGTCTACCCCTCCGAGGTCGAGGACGTCCTGCTCGGCGACCCCCGGGTGCTCGAAGCCGTGGTGGTCGGGCGGCCGGACGACGTGCTCGGGGCCGTCCCGGTGGCGTACGTGATCCTGCAGCAGGACGCAGCGGACGCAGCGGACGCCGCTGCGCTCGTCGCCGACCTGACCGCGCGCGCCGAGGCCCACCTGACCCGCTTCCGCCGCCCCGTGGAGATCATCGTGGTCCCCGACCTGCCGCGTGCGCCCACCGGCAAGGTGCAGCGAGCGAAGGTGCGGACGATGGCGCAGCCGTCGTGACCGGCGTGCAGCCGCAGCCACAGCCGCAGGCCCAGCCGCAGCCGCAGGTCCAGACCCCGACCCGCACCGCGGCGGGCAAGCCACGCCACCTGTACGAGGTCGACGTCCTCCGGATCCTGACCTTCGCCTGCGTCATCGGCGTGCACACCACCAGCCACACCGCCGCCTCCGACGACGTCGGCCTGAACGCGCTGCTCGCCCTGCTGCACTTCACCCGGCTCGTCTTCTTCTCGCTGACGGCGTTCGTGCTCGTCTACAGCTACACGCTGCGACCGCGGCCGATGGCGCAGTTCTGGCCGAAGCGGTTCCTGCTCGTCGGGGTGCCGTACCTGGCGTGGTCGTTCGTGTACGTCGGCTCGAGCTGGCTCCTCAGCAGCACCCGTCGGGGCGACGTGCCCGACCTGGTGCGCACCCTCGCAGAGGGCATCGTCACCGGCACGTCCTGGTACCACCTGTACTTCCTGCTCGTGACCATGCAGGTGTACCTGCTGCTGCCGGTCATCGTGTGGCTGGTCCGGAAGACCCGCGGGCACCACGTCACGACGCTCGTCGTGGCGCTGGTGGTGCAGCTCGTCGTGTTCGCCGGCTACAAGTACTTCCCGGCGAGCGACGCCTGGCTGCACGGCTACCAGAAGCAGTTCTTCTTCTCGTACGTGTTCTTCATCGTCTCCGGGGCGATCGCCGCCGACCACGCCGACGCGTTCCTCCGGTTCATCCGGGTGCACCGCCGGGCCGTGCTCTGGGCGTTCGCCGGCGTCGGCGCGCTGACGCTCGGCGTCTGGGCGCTCCAGGTCGCCCTCGGCCAGTCGCTCTACGCCGCCGGCACGCCACTGCAACCGATCGAGGCCGTGTGGAGCACCGCGGTGTTCGTGGGCTTCCTGGCGATCGGTGCGCGCTGGGCGGATCGTCGGCGCCCCGGCAGCTCGGTCGCGCGCTTCGTCGACTACGCCTCGGACCGGTCGTTCGGGATCTTCCTGAGCCACCCGTTCCTGATCTGGATCCTGCTCTACGGCGACAGCTGGCTCGAGGCCGTGGTGCCGCGGCCGTGGCTGACGCTCGTCACGTACCTGCTCGTGGTGGTGCTGTCCGTGGCGGTCACCGAGGCGTTCCGGTGGACCCCGCTGAGCGTGCCGCTCACCGGCCGGCCGTCGCTCGCGTCCCGCGCCCAGCGTCGGGCGCGCAGCCCGCAGCGCTGACCCGCGCGTTCCGGGCGTCCCTGGTCGGTCCTCCCGACCAGGGACGCCCGTTCCTGCTCGCTGTGCGCGGTGTCGGATCCGCCTCGGGGCGGTGGACGCGCTGCGCGGCGGACGGGAGGCGCGGGTCGGCCTGGACCCGGGCCTCCCGTCCGCCTCGTGGGGACCACCAGGGCCGCGCGCACGCCCGGCGGGTTCCGTTGCGGACAGCGGAATCGGGCGTACCTGGTCGTTCCTCTCGACCAGGTACGCCCGATCCGGCACGGCGTGCCGCTGACAGCGCGCGTCGCGGGTCAGACGGCGCGCTGCTCGGCGGCGGGGGTGCCGACCTCGAGGACGCCGTTCGTCGACGTGAGCCGCCGCGGCTTCATGAACCACGCGACGACCGCCGCGGCGCCGAGCAGCACGCACGACAGGGCGAACGGCAGCTGCCAGCCGGACGCGTCGATGAGCAGCCCGAAGACGATCGGGGAGACCACGCCGGCGATGCCGAAGCCGGTGTTCATGAAGCCGGACGCGGTGCCGGACCACTGCGGGGCGACGTCCATCGGGATCGCCCAGAGGTTCGCGTTGCAGAGCTCCAGGAAGAAGAACGACAGCGCGAGCGAGATCGTCGCGACGAGCAGGCCCTGCCCGATGACGAGCGGGATGAGGCAGACGAGCGACCCGCCGAGTCCGATCACCAGGACGGTCCGTCGGGCGTTCCGGGTGTTGCCGCCGCGGTGGATGATCCGGTCGCTGAGCATGCCGCCGACCGTGTCCCCGACGACGCCGGCGAGCAGGATGAGCGTGGTGAACAGCGCGAAGTCGCCGATCTCGAGCCCGTAGGTCGAGCTGAGGAACGTCGGCAGCCACGTGAGGAACACCCAGAGGGTCCAGCCGTAGCCGAAGTCGACGAAGGTCACCGGCAGGATCTGCCGCGCCATCTGCCGCCACGGCACCGGCGGACGGGTCGCACGCGTCTCGACGGGCGGGAGCTCGTCGATCTCGACCTGCGTGATGCCCTTCGTGGACTCGGGCTTGTCGCGGAACCAGACGAACCAGACGATGCCCCAGGCGAAGGACAGGACCGCTGTGGCGAAGAACGCCCACCGCCAGCTGCCCGTCGAACCGATCACCCAGGCGACGAGCAGCGGGGCCAGCGCGTTGCCGAGCCGGGCCGCGGAGTGCACGACGCCCTGCGCGAAGCCGTTGCGGTCGCGGGGGATCCAGCGGGTCATGGCCTGGGTCGCGGTCGGGAACGCCGCGGCCTCGCTGAGCCCGAGGAGCGCCCGGGCCGCGAACAGGGTCCAGAAGCCGACCGCGAAGCCGGTCCACAGTGTCGCGACGCCCCACACCACGGTGATGACGAAGAGGGCCTTGCGCGGTCCGAACTTCTCGCTGATCGTGCCGCCGAAGACCTGCAACAGCGCGTAGGGCAGTGAGAACGCGGACACGATCAGGCCCGCGGTGGCCTCGTTGAAGCCGAACTCCTCGGTGATGTGCGGCAGCGCCGTCGAGATGTTCGTCCGGTCGATGTACGAGATCGCGTACATGAAGCAGAGCAGGAGGAGCACTCGTCCGCGGATGCGTCCGCGGAACGGGGTGCCCTTCGTCGGTGCGGCGGGGGTCGCCGTCGTCATGGGGCCTCTTCGGGTGTGGCTCGTGCTGGCTCGTCGGGGACGTGCGGAGCGATCGGGTTGCTGAACGGACCGGACGCTATGCCCGCTGGTTATCAGCGGACTTGGAGGCTGCTTGGCGAGGACGATACGCCCAGGGCGAGCAGGGGCGCCGGTGTCAGGGGTGCCGACTACCGTTGATCCCATGGGTGTTGCGATCGAACCGACCCGAGCGGTACGTCCGTTCGAGGTCATCAGCGAGTACACGCCGAGTGGCGACCAGCCTGCGGCCATCGCCGAGCTCGCCGGGCGCATCAACGCCGGTGAGACCGACGTCGTGCTGCTCGGTGCGACCGGTACGGGCAAATCGGCGACGACCGCGTGGCTCATCGAACAGGTGCAGCGGCCGACACTCGTGCTCGCGCACAACAAGACCCTCGCCGCGCAGTTGGCGAACGAGTTCCGCAGTCTGATGCCGAACAACGCGGTCGAGTACTTCGTGTCGTACTACGACTACTACCAGCCCGAGGCGTACGTCCCGCAGACGGACACCTTCATCGAGAAGGACTCCTCGGTCAACGCCGAGGTCGAGCGGCTCCGGCACTCGACGACCAACTCGCTGCTCAGCCGGCGCGACGTCGTCGTGGTGTCGACGGTGTCCTGCATCTACGGCCTCGGCACACCCGAGCAGTACATGAACGCCTCGGTGGCACTGCACGTCGGGCAGACGATCTCGCGCGACCAGCTCGTGCGCAAGTTCGTCTCGATGCAGTACCAGCGCAACGACGTCGACTTCGCCCGCGGTACCTTCCGCGTGCGCGGCGACACCATCGAGATCATCCCGATGTACGAAGAGCACGCCATCCGGATCGAGATGTTCGGCGACGAGGTCGAAGCGCTCTCGTCCCTGCACCCGCTGACCGGCAACGTGATCGACGACCTGCCCGCCGTGTCGATCTTCCCGGCGTCGCACTACGTCGCCGACACCGACGTCATGCACCGCGCCATCGTCGACATCAAGGCGGAGCTCGCCGAGCGCCTGGCCGAGCTCGAGGGACAGGGCAAGCTGCTCGAGGCCCAGCGGCTCCGCATGCGCACGACGTTCGACATCGAGATGATGGAGCAGATCGGCTTCTGCTCGGGCATCGAGAACTACTCGCGGCACATGGACGGCCGCGTCGCGGGCGAGGCACCGCACTGCCTCATCGACTACTTCCCCGACGACTTCCTCATCGTCATCGACGAGTCGCACGTCACCGTGCCGCAGATCGGCGCGATGTACGAAGGCGACGCCTCGCGCAAGCGCACCCTCGTCGACCACGGATTCCGGCTGCCGAGCGCGCTCGACAACCGTCCGCTGCGGTTCGAGGAGTTCCTCGACCGCGTCGGGCAGAAGGTCTTCCTGTCGGCGACGCCCGGTCGGTACGAGCTCGGCATCACGGACAGCGTCGTCGAGCAGATCATCCGCCCGACCGGCCTCGTCGATCCCGAGATCGTCGTGAAGCCGAGCGACGGCCAGATCGACGACCTGCTCGAGGAGATCAAGCAGCGCGTCGACAAGGACGAGCGCGTGCTCGTCACGACCCTGACGAAGCGCATGGCGGAAGAGCTGACCGACTTCCTCGGCAACGCCGGTGTGCGGGTGCGGTACCTGCACTCCGACGTCGACACGCTCAAGCGCGTCGAGCTCCTGACCGAACTGCGACAGGGCGTCTACGACGTGCTCGTCGGCATCAACTTGCTTCGAGAAGGCCTCGACCTGCCCGAGGTGTCCCTGGTGGCCATCCTCGACGCCGACAAGGAAGGCTTCCTGCGGTCGTCCACGTCGCTCATCCAGACGATCGGTCGCGCGGCCCGCAACGTGTCGGGCCAGGTGCTCATGTACGCCGACAAGATGACCGACTCGATGAAGACCGCGATCGAGGAGACCGATCGTCGTCGCGAGAAGCAGGTCGCGTACAACCTGGAGCGCGGCATCGACCCGCAGCCGCTCCGCAAGAAGATCGCCGACATCACCGAGGTGCTGCAGCGCGAGAACGACGACACCAAGGCGCTGCTGCAGGGTCGTCCCGGCGCCGACGGTCGCCGCTCGCCCACGCCCAACCTGAAGCGCGGCGGCATCGCGGGCGAGGGCGCGACCCAGCTCGAGGCGACGATCGGCGACCTCAACGACCAGATGCTGCAGGCGGCGGCCGAGCTGAAGTTCGAGCTCGCCGCGCGACTCCGTGACGAGGTGCAGGACCTGAAGAAGGCGCTGCGGCAGATGGAGTCGGCCGGGCATGTCAGCTGACGGTCGTCGCACGGTCGTCGTCACCGGGGCGAGCGCGGGCCTCGGGTACCACGCGGCCGAGCAGCTCGCCGCGTCGGGGCACCGGGTCGTGCTCGCCACCCGCGACCGGGGTCGGGCCGCAGCGGCGGAGCAGAGCATCCGGCGGCACGTGGACGGAGCGTCGTTGGCGCACGTGCACCTCGACCTCGCCGACCTCGACTCCGTCCGTGCCGCGGCCGACGAGCTCGCGGCCCTCGAACCGGACGGCGTCGACGCGATCGTGAACAACGCCGGTGTCGTCGGGGCCTCGACCCCGAGCACCACCGCACAGGGCACCGAGCTGCAGATCGGCACGAACCACCTGGGGCACTTCGCCTGGACGGCGCTGACGATGCCGCTGCTCGAACGGCGCAGCGGTCGCGTCGTGCACCTCGGGTCGATCGCACACCGGTGGGCCAGCCTCGACACGGACGACCCGTTCCGCGTCGGCCACTACTCCAGTTACCGGCAGTACGGCCGCAGCAAGCTCGCGGTGATGCTGTTCGGCTTCGAACTCGCCCAGCGGTTGGCGGATGCGGGTTCGTCCGTCGCCAGCGTGGTCGCGCACCCCGGGCTGTCGCTCGACGCGCTCTCGCCGGAGCGCCCGGACGTCGCACCGTCGCGCCCGGAACCCGCGTGGACCCGGCCGGCGCAGCGGCTGTACGCCCAGGGCAAGGACGCCGGTGCCGAGCCCCTCGTGCACGCAGCGGTCGCCGCGGACGTGCGCTCGGGGGAGTACTGGGGACCGGCCGGGTGGATGCAGCTGCGCGGACCCGCAGCCGTGGTCCGTGCCGAGCCGCGCGCCCACGACCGGACCGCCGCCGCTCGGCTCTGGACGGCCAGCGAGCGTCGTTCCGGGGTCGCGTTCGCTCTCGACGCACTCGTCTGACCACCGACTCGCGGGCGGATGTCGGACCCCTTTCGTAGAATCGACGGCGATGACAATCACCTCTGACCGCGGCACCGCGACCTCGGGCCGGAACGCCTTCGGCGAGCCGACCGACCCCCACCTCCCCGGCGTGACCGTCCCGACCGCCTCCTCGACGCTCAGCGTCCGCGGGGCCCGGGTGCACAACCTCCGGAACGTCGACCTCGAGATCCCCCGTGACTCCCTCGTGGTGTTCACCGGCCTGTCCGGATCCGGCAAGTCGTCACTGGCCTTCGACACGATCTTCGCCGAGGGACAGCGACGCTACGTCGAGTCCCTGTCCGCGTACGCGCGACAGTTCCTCGGCCAGGTCGACCGGCCCGACGTCGACTTCATCGAAGGGCTGTCGCCCGCGGTGTCGATCGACCAGAAGTCGACGAACCGCAACCCGCGGTCGACGGTGGGCACGATCACCGAGGTCTACGACTACATGCGTCTGCTCTGGGCGCGCATCGGGGTGCCGCACTGCCCGACGTGCGGCGAGGTCATCAGCAAGCAGACCGTGCAGCAGATCGCCGACCAGCTCATGGAGTTCGAGTCCGGCACGCGCTTCCAGGTGCTCGCCCCGGTCATCTCCAAGAAGAAGGGCGAGTTCGTCGACCTCTTCCAGGAACTCGCGGCGTCCGGCTACGCCCGCGCGATCGTCGACGGTGAGCGCATCCAGCTCAGCGACCCGCCGAAGCTCAAGAAGCAGGTCAAGCACGACATCTCGGTGAT
Organism: Curtobacterium sp. VKM Ac-2861; assembly: GCF_013204965.1. Classification (NCBI taxonomy): domain Bacteria; kingdom Bacillati; phylum Actinomycetota; class Actinomycetes; order Micrococcales; family Microbacteriaceae; genus Curtobacterium; species Curtobacterium sp. VKM Ac-2861. Next base: position 721,098 of record NZ_JABMLA010000001.1, on the reverse strand, counting down.
CGTCGACCGTCTGGTGTCGAACGAGGACATCCTCGGTCGGCTCACCGACTCGCTCGAGACGGCACTGCGCCTGACCGGTGGCACCGTCGGCATCGACCTGGTCGACCACGACGGCCCCGGTGCGGTGCGCACCTACTCCGAGAACCTGTCGTGCCCGAACAACCACCCGCTCGCGCTGACCGAGATCGAGCCCCGCACGTTCTCGTTCAACGCGCCGTTCGGTGCCTGCCCGGAGTGCTCCGGGCTCGGCACGCGCATGTCGGTGGACCCGGACCTGGTGCTCGGCGACCCCGATGCCTCGCTGCGCGACGGCGTCCTGCTGCCCTGGACCGGCGCGAGCGGGCTGTACTCGTACTTCGAGAAGCTCCTCGCCGGCCTCGGCAAGGACCTCGGGTTCACGCTCGACACCCCGTGGAGCCAACTCGACGCCTCGGTGCAGGCCGCGATCCTGACGGGCAAGGACTTCCAGGTGTCGGTGTCCTGGCGCAACCGGTTCGGCCGCGAGATGCGCTACACCAGCGGGTTCGAGGGCGTCATGCCCTACATCGAGCGCAAGTTCGCCGAGGCCGAGTCGGACTCGCAGCGCCAGCGCTTCCAGGGCTACCTGCGCGAGGTCCCGTGCCCGGTGTGCGAGGGAACACGCCTCAAGCCCGAGGTCCTGGCGGTCACGGTCGACGGCCGCAGCATCGCCGACGTCACCGACATGTCCCTCGACAACGCGTACGCGTTCATGGACACCCTGACGCTCACCGACCGCGAAGCGCACATCGCCGCGGCGGTCCTGCGCGAGATCCGGGCGCGCCTCGAGTTCCTGCTCGAGGTCGGCCTGAACTACCTGACCCTGGCGCGCGGCGCCGGTGGGCTGTCCGGTGGCGAAGCACAGCGCATCCGCCTCGCGACGCAGATCGGCTCCGGCCTGACCGGCGTGCTGTACGTGCTCGACGAGCCGAGCATCGGGCTGCACCAGCGCGACAACCGCCGCCTCATCGACACCCTGGTCAAGCTCAAGGACCTCGGCAACACCCTGATCGTCGTCGAGCACGACGAGGACACCATCCGCACGGCCGACTGGGTCGTCGACATCGGCCCCGGGGCCGGTGTCAACGGCGGCAACGTCGTGCACTCGGGCTCGTACGAGGGCATCATCGCGAACCGCGAGTCGGTGACGGGGGACTACCTCGCCGGTCGTCGTGCGATCGAGGTCCCCGCCGAGCGTCGCAAGGTCAACCTGAAGCGCACCATCAGCGTGCAGGGCGCACGGGCGAACAACCTCAAGACGATCGACGCCGACTTCCCGCTCGGGGTGTTCACCGCGGTGACCGGCGTGAGCGGGTCGGGCAAGTCCACCCTGGTCAACGACATCCTGTACAAGGTGCTCGCGAACCAGCTCAACGGCGCCCGGCACATCGCCGGCAAGCACACCCGCGTCAAGGGCCTCGACCAGCTGGACAAGGTCGTGCACGTCGACCAGGCCCCGATCGGCCGCACGCCGCGGTCGAACCCGGCGACCTACACGGGCGTGTTCGACCGGATCCGTCAGCTGTTCGCCGAGACCCCCGAGGCGAAGACCCGTGGCTACCAGCCCGGTCGGTTCAGCTTCAACGTCAAGGGCGGCCGGTGCGAGAACTGCTCCGGCGACGGCACGATCAAGATCGAGATGAACTTCCTGCCCGACGTCTACGTCGCGTGCGAGGTCTGCGGCGGCGCGCGCTACAACCGCGAGACGCTCCAGGTCCACTACAAGGGCAAGAGCATCTCCGAGGTCCTGGACATGCCGATCAGCGAGGCGGCCGAGTTCTTCGAACCGATCTCCGCGATCCACCGGTACATGGCGACGCTCGTCGACGTGGGCCTCGGGTACGTCCGTCTCGGCCAGAGCGCGACCACGCTCTCCGGCGGCGAGGCACAGCGCGTGAAGCTCGCCACCGAGCTGCAGCGCCGCTCGAACGGCCGGACCGTGTACGTGCTCGACGAGCCGACGACGGGTCTGCACTTCGAGGACGTCCGCAAGCTCCTCCTGGTGCTGCAGAGCCTGGTCGACAAGGGCAACACCGTCATCACGATCGAGCACAACCTCGACGTGATCAAGTCGGCCGACTGGGTCATCGACATGGGCCCAGAGGGCGGTGCCGGCGGCGGTACGGTGCTCGCCACCGGCACCCCGGAGCACGTGGCCGACGTGCCGGAGAGCTTCACGGGCGTCTTCCTGCGGGAGATCTTCGACGCACAGGACGCCCGGGTCGGCAAGCAGCAGGCGGTGGAGGCCCGCACGGCGAGCCGACCGGGCAAGTCGACCAAGCAGAAGGCGGGTGCACGGTAGGTGGCGGACACCGTTCCGTGGCGCCCGAAGGCGGGGGAGATCCCGACCGACCCGGGCGTCTACCGCTGGCGTGACGAGGCCGGCCGGGTGCTCTACGTCGGCAAGGCGAAGAACCTCCGCGCCCGGCTGAGCAACTACTTCGCGCCGCTGCCGACGCTGCACGAACGCACCCGGCGCATGGTGCTGACGGCCCGCAGCGTGGAGTGGACGACGGTCGGCTCCGAGATCGAGGCACTGCAGCTCGAGTACACCTGGATCAAGGAGTTCGACCCGCCGTTCAACGTCAAGTTCCGTGACGACAAGTCGTACCCGTACATGGCGATCACTATGGCGGACGAGGCCCCACGGGTGATGGTCACGCGGAACCGGAAGATCAAGGGTGCGAAGTACTTCGGGCCGTACCCGAAGATCTGGGCGGTGCACGACACCATCGACCTGATGATCAAGGTGTTCCCGATCCGCACCTGCTCGGATTCCTCGTACAAGCGCGCGATGCAGACGGGCAAGCCCTGCTTCCCCGGGCAGATCGGGAAGTGCGGCGGTCCCTGCTCGCAGCGCGTCACCATCGAGGAACACCGTGCGCTCGTCGAGGAGTTCGTGCGGTTCATGAACAGCTACGACCGCCGGGTGATCACCGAGCTGCGCCAGCGCATGGGGGCCTCGGCCGACGCCATGCAGTACGAACAGGCCGCGAAGTTCCGCGATCAGGTCGAGGCGCTCGAGGCCGTGCTCGAGAAGTCCGCCGTGGTGCTCCGCGATTCGGTGGACCTCGACCTGTTCGGCATCGCCGAGGACGAACTCGCCGCCGCCGTCCAGCTGTTCTCGGTCCGTGGCGGGCGCATCCGCGGTGTCCGCGGGTGGGTCGTCGACAAGGAACTCGACATCTCGACCGGTGACCTGGTCGAGCAGATCGTGCAGGGCGTCTACGCCGACAATGAGCTCACGCCGGCCGCCGTCGCCGAGGAACCCCCGCGCGAGGTCGTGGTGCCGACCCTGCCCGAGGACGCCGACGCACTGCAGCAGTGGCTCAGTGAACGACGGGGCGGCCGCGGCACGAAGCTCAGCACGGCGCAACGCGGTGACCGTGCCGGACTGGCCCGCACGGCCGCGCAGAACGCCGCCCAGGCGCTGATGCTCTACAAGACGAAGCGGTCCGCCGACTACACGACGCGCTCCGCAGCCCTCGCCGACATCCAGGACGCCCTCGGCATGACCGAGGCCCCGCTCCGCATGGAGTGCTACGACATCTCGCACCTGCAGGGCACGAACGTCGTGGCGTCGATGGTGGTGTTCGAGGACGGCCTGCCCCGCAAGGACCAGTACCGCCGCTACACGATCGCCGAGACCACCGACGACACCGACAGCATGTACCAGGTGCTCACGCGGCGTCTGGCGCGCCTCGACGAGGACGCGGACCTGCCGGACGTGCCCGACGTGACGAGCGCCGAGGTGGTCGAGGGCTCCAAGCCCTCGAAGCGGTTCGCCTACCGCCCGCAACTGCTCATCGTCGACGGCGGACAACCCCAGGTGCAGGCCGCCAAGCGTGCGCTGGACGAAGCCGGAGTGCGCGACATCGCGCTGGTCGGCATCGCGAAGCGTCTCGAGGAGCTCTGGCTGCCCGACGACGACTTCCCGGTGATCATGCCGCGCAACTCCGAGGCGCTCTTCCTCATCCAGCGCATCCGTGACGAGGCGCACCGGTTCGCGATCACGCACCAGCGCACCCGCCGCAAGCGCGACGTTCGGTCCCGGCTGTCCGAGATCCCCGGGCTCGGGCCGTCGCGGGTGAACGCGCTGCTCAAGCACTTCGGGTCCGTGGCACGGCTGCGCGAGGCCACGGCCGACGAGATCAGCGAGGTCAACGGCGTCGGTCCGGCGACTGCCGCGGCGGTCGTCACGAAGCTCCAGCAGACCCCGACCAGCGCGCCGGACGCCGAGACGGACGCTGCGGACGCCGAGCCGGTCCCAGCAGGCCCGGTGCGGGTCCCCGACGTGACCCACGACGGTCCGCAGCTGCCCACGTGACGCATCCCGTGCCTCCCGACACCTGTCGGGCGATACCCTGGTCCCGCAGCCGAGACCTCCCCGGGCGACGCGCCCGGGCCGCCACGACGGAGCCCACTCCCAGATGACCGACAGCGCCACAGCGACCGCGCACGCGTCGCAGCACGACATCCTCATCGTCACCGGCATGTCCGGGGCCGGGCGTTCGACGGTCGGCAAGGCCCTCGAAGACCTCGGCTGGTACGTCGTCGACAACCTGCCGACGCAGATGCTGGCACCGCTCACCGAGCTGGCCGACCGCGCCGGCGAGAAGATCCCGAAGATCGCCACGGTCGTCGACGTCCGCGGCGGACGGTTCTTCACGGACCCGGAGCACGCGGTCGAACAGGTGCGGTCGACCACGTCCGCACGGGTCCGGGTGCTGTTCCTCGAAGCCACCGACGCCGTCCTGGTGCGGCGCTTCGAGCAGGTCCGACGACCCCACCCGCTCCAGGGCGAGGACACCCTGCTCGACGGCATCGCGCGCGAGCGGACCCGGTTGGCTGGTCTGCGCGAGGCATCCGACATGGTGATCGACACCTCGGACCTCAACATCCACCAGCTCGCGAACACCGTCACCGAGCAGTTCGCCGACGATCACTTCGTGGGTGTTCAGGTGACGCTCATGAGCTTCGGGTTCAAGTACGGACTGCCCGCCGACGCCGACATGGTGGCCGACGTCCGGTTCCTGCCGAACCCCTACTGGGTCCCGGAACTCCGGGCCCACACGGGCCTCGACCAGCCCGTCTCGGACTACGTCCTGGCCCAGGCCGGAGCCCGTCCGTTCGTCGATCGGTACGTGTCCGTGCTCGAGCCGGTGCTCGAGGGGTACCAGCGCGAGAACAAAAGACACGCTACGATCGCCATCGGCTGTACCGGCGGGAAGCACCGCTCGGTCGCCATCGTCGCCGAGTTGGCGAACCTCCTCCGCGGGATGCCTGGCGTCGCCGTGCGTGTGAAGAACCGAGATCTCGGCCGGGAGTGACCGTCCCTCCGGCCGCTCCCCACGTACGTGCCGCCGGAATCGCGGGACCACCAGATGAACGTTAGGAATGATGCTGTGCCGTTGACTGCCGAGGTCAAGGACGAACTGGCCAGGGTCGCCGTGAACCGCAACACGGTCCGCGCCGCCGAACTGGCCACGATCCTCCGGTTCGCGGGTGGCCTGCACGTCATCTCGGGCCGCATCGCGGTCGAGGTGGAGCTCGACACCCGGATCATCGTGCACCGGGTCCGCAAGGACCTCGCCGAGCTGTACGGCGTCCGCAGCGAGGCGTCGGTGGGCTCGTCCGCGTCGTCCCGTCGTGGCACTCGCTACCTGGTCCGCGTGCTCGAGGCGGGGGAGACCCTCGCACGCCAGACCGGTCTGATGGACGCCCGTCGTCGCCCCGTCCGCGGGCTGCCGAACCGGCTCACCACGGGCAACCGCGAGGACCTCGCCGCGATCTGGCGCGGTGCGTTCCTCGCCTCCGGCACCCTGACCGACCCGGGCCGGGCCGCAGCGCTCGAGGTCACGTGCCCCGGAAACGAGGCCGCCATGGCCCTCGTCGGTGCCGCGTCGCGTCTCGGCGTCGCGGCGAAGGGTCGCGAGGTCCGTGGCGTCCACCGCGTCGTCATCCGCGACGGCGAGGCCATCGGCCAGATGCTCACGGTGATGGGCGCCGCCCGCACCACCGCCGACTGGGAGGAGATGCGGCAGCGTCGCGAGGTCCGTGCGACCGCGAACCGCCTCGTCAACTTCGACGACGCCAACCTCCGCCGTTCGGCGCAGGCCGCCGTCGCCGCCTGCGCCCGCGTCGAGCGCGCGCTCGAGATCCTCGGCGACGAGGTCCCCGACCACCTGCAGTACGCCGGCGCGCTGCGCCTGCAGCACCGCGACGCGTCGCTCGACGAGCTCGGCCAGCACGCCGACCCGCCCATGACGAAGGACGCCATCGCCGGTCGCATCCGCCGACTCCTCGCCATGGCCGACAAGCGCGCGTCCGACCTCGGCATCCCCGGGACGGAAGCGAGCGTCCCCGAGGAGCTCGAGGGCGTCTGAGACGGGTCGTCCGACCTGCGTGACGGGAGGCGCGGTACCAGCTGGCACCGCGCCTCCCGTCCGTTCTGTGTGGGCGCCCACGGGCCGCACCGACGTCGTTCCGGACGTTGCGGACGACCGTCCGGACGGACCGTCACACCGCACTGCCTGGCAGGGTCCGACTGCTAGGGTCGTTACGGCGACGTTACGGGGCGTATCGTCCACCACACGCGGGCCCGACAGGGCCAGCGCCCTCCGAAAGCAGCGCCCCTCGGGCGCTCCACACCCACCAGGAGATCCATTGACCGTCAAGATCGGTATCAACGGCTTCGGCCGTATCGGCCGCAACTTCTTCCGGGCCGCCCTCGCGAAGGGCTCCGACCTCGAGATCGTGGCGGTGAACGACCTCACCGACAACGCCGCGCTGGCGAACCTGCTGAAGTTCGACTCCATCACGGGTCGTCTCGGCGTCTCCGTCGAGCTCGACGGCGACAACATCGTCGTCGACGGCAAGGCCATCAAGGTCCTCGCGGAGCGCGACCCCGCCAACCTCCCGTGGGGCGAGCTGGGCGTCGACATCGTCATCGAGTCGACCGGCTTCTTCACCAAGGCCGCCGATGCGCAGAAGCACATCGACGCTGGCGCCAAGAAGGTCATCATCTCCGCCCCGGCCACCGGTGACGACGTCACCATCGTCCTCGGCGTGAACGAGGACCAGTACGACCCGGCGAACCACAACATCATCTCGAACGCGTCGTGCACCACGAACAGCCTCGCGCCGCTCGCCAAGGTGTTCAACGACAAGTTCGGCATCGAGCGTGGCCTCATGACCACGATCCACGCCTACACCGCCGACCAGAACCTGCAGGACGGCCCGCACAAGGACCCCCGTCGTGCCCGTGCGGCCGCGCTGAACATCGTCCCGACCTCGACCGGTGCCGCCAAGGCCATCGGCCAGGTCATGCCGGAGCTCGCCGGCAAGCTCGACGGCTTCGCGCTCCGCGTCCCGGTCCCGACCGGCTCGATCACCGACCTCACCCTCGAGACCAAGTCCGAGGTCACCGTCGACGAGATCAACGCCGCGTACAAGGAGGCCGCAGAGGGCCCGCTCAAGGGCATCCTGCTCTACAGCGAGGACCCGCTGGTGTCGACCGACATCACGACGGACCCGCACTCCTCGATCTACGACTCCGGCCTGACCAAGGTCATCGGCGGTCTCGTGAAGATCACCTCGTGGTACGACAACGAGTGGGGCTACTCGAACCGTCTCGTCGACCTGACCGAGTACGTCGGCGAGCGTCTGTAACACATGGCCCTCCGCACCCTCGAGGACCTCGGCGACCTTGCCGGCAAGCGCGTCGTCGTCCGTTGTGACCTGAACGTCCCGCTCAAGGACGGCACCATCACGGACGACGGCCGCGTGCGGGCGTCCCTGACGACCCTCAACACCCTCATCACCGCCGGCGCGCGCGTCATCGTGATCTCCCACCTGGGCCGCCCCGACGGGGAACCCAAGCCGGAGTTCTCGCTCGCGCCGGTCGGCCAGCGGCTCTCCGAGCTGCTCGGCAAAGAGGTCACGTTCGTCGGCGAGACCGTCGGCGACGAGGCGACCGCAGCCGCCGGGGCCCTCGAGGACGGCGACGTCCTGCTGCTCGAGAACCTCCGGTTCAACCCGGAGGAGACCTCGAAGGACGCTGCCGCGCGCTCCGCGTTCGCGGACCGCATCGCGGCACTCGGTGACGCCTTCGTCTCCGACGGCTTCGGTGTCGTGCACCGCAAGCAGGCCTCGGTCTACGAACTCGCGTCCGCGCTGCCCAGCGCAGCCGGTTCGCTCATCGAGACCGAACTGCGGGTGCTCGAGCGCCTGACCTCCTCGCCGGAACGGCCGTACACGGTCGTGCTCGGTGGCTCGAAGGTCAGCGACAAGCTCGGCGTCATCGACCACATCCTGCCCAAGGTCGACACGCTGTGCATCGGCGGCGGCATGCTCTTCACCTTCCTCGCGGCCCAGGGCCACGGAGTGGCGAAGTCGCTGCTCGAAGCCGAACAGCTCGACGTCGTCCGCGAGTATCTCTCGCGGGCGAAGGAGCTCGGCGTGACGATCGACCTGCCGACCGACGTCGTGGTGGCCTCCGGGTTCTCCGCCGACGCGGCGCACGAGACGGTGGCGGCCGACGCGATCGAGTCGTCGTCGTTCGGCACTGACGGCATCGGCCTCGACATCGGCCCGGAGACGGCGGCGCGGTTCGCGTCGGCGGTGTCCGGTTCGAAGACGGTGTTCTGGAACGGTCCGATGGGCGTGTTCGAGTTCCCGGCCTTCGCCGCCGGCACGAAGACCGTCGCCAAGGCCCTGACCGAGGTCGACGGCCTCGGTGTCGTTGGCGGTGGCGACTCCGCCGCTGCGGTCCGCTCGCTCGGCTTCTCGGACGACCAGTTCGGGCACATCTCGACCGGTGGCGGTGCGAGCCTCGAGTTCCTCGAGGGCAAGTCGCTTCCCGGTCTCGAAGCACTGGGGTGGTCCGCATGACCCGCACGCCGTTGATCGCCGGCAACTGGAAGATGAACCTGGACCACCTCCAGGCCATCGCCACGGTCCAGAAGCTCGCGTGGACCCTGAAGGACGCCCGCCACGACTTCGACGACGTCGAGGTCGCGGTGTTCCCGCCCTTCACCGACTTGCGGAGCGTGCAGACGCTCATCTCTGCCGACAAGCTGCCGATCCACTTCGGTGCGCAGGACCTGTCGCAGTACGACTCCGGTGCCTACACCGGCGACGTCTCCGGCGCGTTCCTGTCGGCGCTCGACGCGCAGTACGTCATCGTCGGACACTCCGAGCGGCGCACGCTGCACGGTGAGACCGACGAGGTCGTCGCGGCCAAGACCGCCGCGGCCGTCAAGCACGGCCTCGTGCCGGTCGTCTGCGTCGGCGAGACCGGTGAGCAGCGCGAACAGCGCGGCGCCGGCGTCGTGCCGGTCGAGCAGCTCCGCGTCGTGCTCGACGCCGTGCAGCCGTCCGACATCGTCGTCGCCTACGAGCCCGTCTGGGCGATCGGTTCCGGCCAGGCGGCCACCGCCGAGCAGGCGCAGGACGAGTGCGCCGCGATCCGTCGCGGCATCGCTGCTGCCTGGGGCGACCAGGCCGCTGCCGACACGCGCGTCCTGTACGGCGGTTCGGTAAAGTCCGGCAACATCGCCGGGTTCCTCCGTGAGCCCGACATCGACGGCGCCCTCGTCGGCGGCGCATCCCTCGACGTGCAGGAGTTCGCGGCGATCGCCCGGTTCCGCCAGCACGTCGGGCTGTAGCCACACCGGCTGGCGTCGGGCTGTAGTCCGCACCACTCCCGTCCATGTACCGGCCGTGCCCCGCGCGGCCGGTACACTGGTACGGCTGACTGACACGAAAGGTACGTCGTGGCGATACTCTCCGTCGTGCTGCAGGTCCTGCTCGCAATCACGAGCCTCCTGCTCACGCTCCTCATCCTCCTGCACAAGGGCCGCGGTGGCGGCCTCTCCGACATGTTCGGTGGCGGCGTGACGAGCAACCTCGGGGCGTCCGGCGTCGCCGAGCGCAACCTCAACCGCATCACGGTGATCCTCGGTCTGGTCTGGATCGTCTCCATCATCGTGCTCGGTCTCATCAACAAGTTCACGGCGGGGGTCTGATCCATGGCTAGCGGAGGCAGTGCAATCCGAGGGTCCCGCGTCGGCGCCGGCCCGATGGGCGAACAGGACCGTGGGGTCCAGGCCGAGCGTGTGGCGATCTCCTACTGGGACGCCCTCGGCAACGAGGTCGTGCGGTACTTCGCCGCGAACCTCCCGGACGAAGAGATCCCCGAGACGGTCGATTCGCCGTCGAGCGGGCTCCCCGCCGGGCGCGACAAGGAGAACCCTCCCGTGGTCTCCAAGACGGAGCCCTACAAGACGCACCTCGCGTACGTGAAGGAGCGTCGGACTGAGGAAGAGGCAGCGCAGCTCCTCGAGGACGCGCTCCAGCAGCTCCGCGAGCGTCGCGGTACCGCCGCCAAGAAGGCGTAGCGCCCACACACACTGACGAAGGCCCCCGCACCGCGATGGTGTGGGGGCCTTCGTGCGTCGTGGGGGCTCTTGGGCTCTACACGGCGCGTGTGTCCCGCCGAGGTTCCACGACATGCCGCGTGCGTTCCGCCGAGGTTCCACGGCCAGCCGGTGAGAGCGCCGAGGTTCCGAGATCTCGGAACCTCGGGAAGTCCACGCCGAGGTTCCACGACATGCCGCGTGCGTTTCGCCGAGGTTCCACGGGCGGCCGGCGCGAGCGCCGACATGCCGAGATTTCGGAACCTCGGGGGCAGGGGCGCGACCACAGACGGACGGGAGGCCCGGTGCCAACTGGCACCGGGCCTCCCGTCAGGCAGGTCGCGCGTCTAGTACGTCGACGCGATGAGGTTCTCGGGGACGTCGCGCGCGGCGTCCTGGTCCACGAAGAAGACGGTGCGCTTGCGGCCCTGGACGCCGCCGACGGGGACGTCCTCGACGGAGGCGCCCGCCAGGGCGAGCCCGAGGACCGACGCCTTCTCGGCGCCGGACAGGATGACCCACACGCGCTGCGAGGCGTTGATCACCGGGTAGGTGACCGTCAGCCGCTGCGGCGGCGGCTTGGGGGAGTCGTCGACCGACACCACGGCGCGGTCGGTCACCGTGAGCTGCGGGAACTCGGGGAAGAGCGACGCGGTGTGCCCGTCGGGGCCGACACCGAGCAGTGTGATGTCGAAGCGCGGAGCGACGGCACCCTCGTACGCGGCGTCCTGGAGCTCACGCTCGTACTGCAGCGCGGCCGCTTCGATGTCGATGCCGGCGTCGGACGCGGGCATCGGGTGGATGTTCGACTCCGGGATGTCGACGTGGTCGAAGAAGTCGGTCTGCGTCCCCGTGGTGTTGCGGTCGGCGTCACCGGCCGGCACCCAGCGCTCGTCGACCCACCAGACGTGGACCTTCGACCAGTCGACGCTCTCGCGCGCCGGCGACTGGCCGATCGCGGCGAGGACGAGGGACGACACCGAGCCACCGCTGATCGCGATGTCGGCGCGCTCCTGCTCGTCGAGCACGTCGATGATCTTGGTGATGAAGCGTGCGGCGACCGAAGCGCCGAGGGCCTGCTTGTCCGGGTGCACGAGCACCCGCCGTTCGTTGGTCACGTGACTCCCGTGTTCGTGGCGGCCGACCGGTCGTACGACCGCCTTCGGTCCGGTCGGGCCGCCTGCACCAGACAGACGACCCGACCGTTGTGGGGTGCTCAGCGGGCGATGGTCTCGCGCAGCTGGGGAACCCCGTGCTTGACGACGTCTCCGAAGAGGACGTCCGGGTCGAGTCTACGGAGTTCCTCGGCCAGGCAGTCACGCAGGTTGCGGCGTGGCAGCGACAGGTCGTGCGTGGGCTGACCGGGCATCGAGAGCGTCGCGACGTCCACCAGGGAACGCTCGAGATCGATGGTGCCCGACTCGCGCACGAGCTTGACGCCGTGGATGCCGCTCGAGCCGGTCGCACGCGGCGACGTGGTGACCGTCACCGGCACCTCGAGCTGGAGCTGCAGCCACGCGGCGAGCAGGATCGTCGACGGGCTGTCCGACGCGCCCGTCACCTCGACGCCCGTGATGGGCTCGTACGGCGGCTGGTCGAGCGCCGCGGCGAGCTGGTTCCGCCACAGGGTCAGTCGGGTCCACGCGAAGTCGGTGTCGCCCGGCACGTACGAGGCACCGAGCGCCTCGATCGCGCCGTTCGGGTCCTTCTGCGCGGCGGCGTCGGTGATCCGGCGCTGGGCGATGCGGCCCAGTGCCGAGGCCGACGGCTGCGACGGCGCGGTCTGCGGCCACCAGGCCACGACCGGGGCGTCCGGCAGGAGCAGGCCCGTGACCAGGCTCTCCTCGTCGGTCGCGGTCTCGCCGTAGGCGCGGAGGACGATGACCTCGCTGGCACCCGCGTCGCTGCCCACGCGGATCTGCGCGTCGAGACGGCCGGGCGACTTCGTGTCGCCGTCGTTCTTCGACACGATGATCACGCGCATCGGGTGCTCGCGGGACGCCTCGTTCGCGGCCTCGATCGCTTCTTCCTCGTGGCCGAGGGCCGTCGAGATGATCAGCGTGAGGACACGACCGAGGGCGACGGCGCCGCCCTCTTCGCGGATGTGGACGAGCTTCTTCTGGATCTTCGAGACCGTGGTGTTCGGCAGGTCGATCTTCATGGACGCCTCCAGGTCCGGCCGTCGCGGGCGAGCAGGGCATCGGCGGACGCCGGACCCCACGTGCCGGGACGGTACTGCTCGGGCTGGCCCTGCGTGGCCCAGAACTCCTCGATCGGGTCGAGGATCTTCCAGGACAGCTCGACCTCCTGGTGCCGCGGGAACAGCGGCGGGTCACCGAGCAGCACGTCGAGGATGAGTCGCTCGTACGCCTCGGGGGATGCCTCGGTGAAGGCGTGGCCGTAGCCGAAGTCCATCGTCACGTCGCGCACCTGGGTGCCGACGCCGGGGACCTTCGAGCCGAACCGGAGCGTGACGCCCTCGTCCGGCTGGACGCGGATCACGAGCGCGTTCTGACCAAGGGGGGACTGCGAGTTGCCGTAGACGTCCTCGGGGACGCGCTTGAAGACGATCGCGATCTCGGTCACACGGCGCCCCAGCCGCTTGCCGGCGCGCAGGTAGAACGGGACGCCCTGCCAGCGACGGGTCGCGATGTCGAGCTTGATCGCGGCGTACGTCTCGGTGCCGGACTCGGGGTTCATCCCGGCCTCGTCGAGGAAGCCGAGCACCTTCTCGCCGCCCTGCCAGCCGCCCGCGTACTGTCCACGCGCCGTGGCGGTCGACAGGTCCTCGGGCAGCCGCACGGCGGACAGCACCTTCTCCTTCTCGGCGCGCAGGTCGGCGGCCTTGAACGAGACGGGCTCCTCCATCGCGGTGAGCGCGAGGAGCTGCAGCAGGTGGTTCTGGATGACGTCGCGCGCCGCGCCGATGCCGTCGTAGTACGCGGCACGTCCGGCGACGCCGATGTCCTCGGCCATCGTGATCTGCACGTGGTCGACGTAGTTCGAGTTCCAGATGGGTTCGTACATCTGGTTCGCGAACCGGAGCGTCAGCAGGTTCTGGACGGTCTCCTTGCCGAGGTAGTGGTCGATGCGGAACACGTCGTCGGGCGCGAAGACGCTCTCGACGATCGCGTTCAGCTCGCGCGCGGTGCGGAGGTCGGAGCCGAACGGCTTCTCGACGACCACGCGGCTCCACGAGCCCTCGCGCTTCGCGGTGAGGCCGGACAGCTTCAGCTGCTCGGTCACCACCGGGAACATCTTCGGCGGGATGGACAGGTAGAACGCGTGGTTGCCCAGCGTCCCGCGCTCGGCGTCCAGGTCGTCGACGGTCTGCTTGAGCTGCAGGAACGCCTCGGGGTCGTCGAACGAGCCCTGGACGAAGCGGATGCCCTGTTCGAGCTGACGCCAGACGTCCTCGTCGAACGGGGTGCGGGAGTGCTCCTTGACGGCGTCGTGCACGAGCTGGGAGAAGTCTTGGTCCTCCCAGTCGCGACGGGCGAAGCCGACGAGCGCGAACCCCGGGGGCAGCAGCCCCCGGTTGGCCAGGTCGTAGACCGCCGGCATCAGCTTCTTGCGTGACAGGTCGCCCGTCACGCCGAAGATGATGAGCGTGCTCGGTCCCGCGATCCGGTTCAGTCGACGATCCGTCGGCAGCCGGAGCGGGTTGTGCTCCGGGGTGATTGCCACCGGTGACATGAGTCGGTGAACTCCTTACGAGTCAGTGGGAGACGGCGGAGGCGATGGCCGCGGTGGCGGCGCGCACGTCCGACGTCGTGAGGGTGAGGACCGGGCGGCCGTGCTGCGCGAGGACACTCGCGTCACCGGCTGCCTGGGCCTGGAGGAGCTGGCCGAACGTGAACGGCCGGCCCGGGATCGCCAGGTCGTCCGGTTCGTCCGCCACGATCTGCAGGAACACTCCCGTGGCGGGTCCGCCCTTGTGGTACTGCCCGGTCGAGTGCAGGAACCGCGGGCCGTACCCGAAGGTGACCGGCCGACGCGTGCGCGCCGCCAGGGCGTCGCGGAGCGTCTCGAGGTCACGGTTCGTGGTGCGGTCGACGTACGCCTGCACCGCCACGTAGCCGGTGGCGTCCAGTTCGGACAGGAGGCCCGTCACGGCTTCTGCGAGCGTCGTCCCGACCGGCAGTCCCGGCGTCGCGGAGACGGCGATGCCGTCCTCGGTGAACGCGGGTTCCGCAGGCGCGGGACGGTCGTCGAGCAGCGCACGGGTCGCGACCTTGGCGGCCTCGACGTCGGGCTGGTCGAACGGGTCGATGCCGAGCAGCCGCCCGGCGACCGCGACGGCGTACTCCCAGACGAGGATCTGACCACCGAGCGTCCCGGTGATCTCGACCTCGCCCTCGGCGATGTGGCGCTCGTCCTCGCGCGAACCGACCAGGCGGATGACCTGGACGTCCGGCAGGGCTGCGGAGACCTCGGGGGAGTCGGCGTGCAGGACGACGGGCAGCAGACCACGTCCGCTCTTGCCGGTCGACTCCGCGATCAGCTGCTCCACCCAGTCGCCGAACCCGACGATGTGGGTGCCGTCCGGCACGATGGCGATCTTGTCGCGTAGCGGGTCGGTACCGGCGAGGACCGCACCGAGCACGAGCCCGGGGTTCTCGTCGAGGTCGACCGACAGCAGCGCGGAGATGGCGTCGGCCTCGTCCAGCAGCTCGGCGATGTCCGCTCCGGCGAGACCGGAGGGCACCAGACCGAACGCGGTGAGGGCCGAGTAGCGGCCGCCGACGGTCGGGTCGGCGGTGAAGACCCGGTAGCCGGCGTCGATGGCCGCGGCCTCGAGCGCGGAGCCCGGGTCGGTGACGACGACGATGCGGCCGGTGGGGTCGATGCCCGCGTCACGGAACGCCTGCTCGTAGACGCGGCGCTGCGAGTCGGTCTCGAGCGTGGAGCCGGACTTCGACGAGACGACGAGCACGGTGCGCTCGAGGTCCGTCGTGACGGCTGCGCGGACCTGCGCGGGATCGGTCGAGTCGAGCACTGTCAGCGGGACGCCGGCGGTGCGCGTGATGACCTCCGGCGCGAGCGACGAGCCGCCCATGCCGGCGAGGACGACGTGGTCGACCCCTTCGGCACGGAGCGACTCGCGCAGCGCGGTGATCTGGGCGACGAGCGGGCGGGAGACCGAGACGGCCTCCACCCAGCCGAGGCGCTTGGACGCCTCGGCCTCGGCGTCCGGTCCCCACAGCTCGGGGTCCTGGGCGGTGATGCCCGAGGCCACCAGGTCAGCGACGAGCCGCGGGACCACCGAGTCGATGGCCCGCGCGGCATCGCCGCTGGCAGCGATGGAAACCGTCACTACTTGGCGCCCTCGAGCGCGGTCTTCACGGTGTCGACGAGCTCGCCCCACGAGACGTTGAACTTGTCCACGCCCTCCTTCTCGAGCAGCGCCACGACATCGTCGTAGTCGATGCCCTGCGCGGCGAGCTGGTCGAGGACCTGCTGCGCGGCGTCGAAGGTGCCGGCGATGGCGTCGCCGTGGATCTCACCGTGGTCGAACGTGGCGTCGAGCGTCTTGCCCGGCATCGTGTTCACGGTGTTCGGGGCGGCGAGCTCGGTCACGTAGAGCGTGTCGGGCAGCGACGGGTCCTTGACGCCGGTCGAGGCCCAGAGCGGACGCTGCGTGTTCGCACCGGCCTCGAGCAGGCCGAGGGCGCGCTCGGAGGCGAACGCCTCGGTCCAGACCTGGTAGGCGAGCTGCGCGTTGGCGATGCCGGCCTTCGACTTCAGGGCCTTGGCCTCGTCGGTGCCGACGGCGTCCAGGCGCTTGTCGATCTCGGAGTCGACGCGCGACACGAAGAACGAGGCGACCGAGTGGATCTTCGACAGGTCGTGGCCGGCGGCCTTGGCCTTCTCGAGCCCACCGAGGTAGGCGTCGATGACGGCGCGGTAGCGCTCGAGCGAGAAGATCAGGGTGACGTTCACCGAGATGCCCGCGCCGATGACCTCGGTGATGGCCTCGAGGCCCTCGACCGTTGCGGGGATCTTGATGAGGACGTTCTCGCGGCCGACCTTCTCGAACAGGAACTTGGCCTGCTCGATGGTCTTGGCGGTCTCGTGGGCGAGGCCCGGCTCGACCTCGATCGAGACGCGGCCGTCGAAGCCCTTGGTCTCGTCGTAGATCGGCTTGAAGACGTCGGACGCGTTGGCGACGTCCTGCGTGGTGATCTCGAAGATCGCCTCGGTCACGTCGGTGCCGGCGGCGGCCAGCTCCTTGACCTGGGCGTCGTAGCGCTCGCCCTTGGCGAGGGCCGACGCGAAGATCGTCGGGTTGGTGGTCACGCCGACGACGTTCTTCTGCGCGATGAGGTCGGTGAGCTTGCCGGTCTCGAGGAGCTCGCGGGACAGGTCGTCGAGCCAGATGCTCACGCCGACCGCGGAGAGGGCGGCAGTGGGGGTGTTCTCAGCCATGTGTTTCTCTTCTTTCCTTCATCGGCCTGATGGCCGGGGTCTGGGGGACCGGGGGCGCGTGGCGGAGCCGAACCGCGCCTCCCGGCAGAAGGGCCGGATCCGGCGAACCGGACCCGGCCCCTGCGGGTCAGGAAGCCGCGATGGATTCCTTCGCGGCGGCCACGACGTGTTCCGTCGTGAAGCCGAACTCCTTGAAGAGCGTCTGGTAGTCGGCCGAGGCACCGAAGTGCTCGATCGAGACGCTGCGGCCCTTGTCGCCGACGATGTCGCGCCAGCTCATGGCGATGCCGGCCTCGACCGACACGCGAGCGGTGACGTCCTTCGGGAGCACCTGGTCCTGGTAGTTCTCGGACTGGGCGCGGAACCACTCGATGGACGGTGCGCTCACGACGCGGGCGTTGATGCCCTCGCCCTTGAGCTGCTCGCGGGCCTCGACGGCGATCTGGACCTCGGAACCGGTCGCGATGAGGATCACGTCCGGGGTGCCGTTCGGCGCCTCGGCCAGGATGTACGCACCCTTGGCGACGTTCTTCGCCGAGGCGAAGACCTCACCGGAGGCGTCGCCTTCGCCACGCTCGAACACCGGCAGGTTCTGACGGCTCAGCGCGATGCCGGCCGGGCGGTCGGTGTGCTTGAGCATCTCGAGCCAGGCGTACGCGACCTCGTTGGCGTCGGCGGGGCGGACCACGTCGAGACCCGGGATCGCACGGAGCGACGAGACCTGCTCGATCGGCTGGTGCGTCGGGCCGTCCTCGCCGAGGGCGACGGAGTCGTGGGTCCAGACGTAGATCGCCGGGGCGCCCATGAGCGCGGCGAGACGGACCGCCGGACGCATGTAGTCGCTGAAGATCAGGAACGTGCCGCCGAAGGGGCGGGTGTTCCCGTGCAGGACGATGCCGTTGAGGATCGAGCCCATGGCGTGCTCGCGGATGCCGAAGTGCAGCACGCGGCCGTACGGGTCGGTGCTCCACGTCGACGTCGAGGCCTCGGCCGGACCGAAGGACTTGGCGCCCTCGATCGTGGTGAGGTTCGACTCGGCGAGGTCGGCCGAGCCACCCCAGAACTCGGGCATCAGCGGCGCGATGGTGTTGATGACCTTGCCGGAGGCGGCACGGGTCGAGACGGCCTTGTCGGTCGGGAAGACCGGCAGTGCTGCCTCGAGGTCCGCGGGGAGCTCCTTGGCGTTGACGCGGTCGAACAGCGCCTTCTTGTCGGCGTTGGCAGCAGCCCACGCGTCGAAGGTCTTCTGCCACTCGGCGTGCTGCGCCTGGCCCTTGGCGACGGCGCCGCGGGTGTACTCGAGGACCTCGGGGGCGACCTCGAAGGTCTTCGCGGTGTCGAAGCCGAGGACCTCCTTGAGGCCCTTGATCTCGTCGGCGCCGAGCGCCGAACCGTGGATCTTGCCGGAGTTCTGCTTGGTCGGCGACGGCCAGCCGATGATCGTCTTGAGGACGATGAGCGACGGCTTGTCGGTGACCTGCTGGGCGGCCTCGATCGCGGCGTGGAGCTCCACGGCGTCCTCGGAGTACTCGCCGGTCTTCTTCCAGTCGACGATCTGGACGTGCCACCCGAGCGCCTCGTAGCGCTCGGGGACGCTCTCCGAGAACGCGATGTCGGTGTTGTCCTCGATCGAGATCTGGTTCGAGTCGTAGAACGCGATCAGGTTGCCGAGCTGCTGACGGCCGGCGAGCGAGCCCGCCTCGTTCGTCACGCCCTCCTGCATGTCACCGTCACCGGCGATCACGTAGGTGAAGTGGTCGAACGGCGACTGGCCGGCCGGGGTCTCCGGGTCGAACAGGCCGCGCTCGAAGCGCTGGGCGTAGGCGAAGCCGACCGAGGACGCGAGGCCCTGGCCGAGCGGGCCGGTGGTGATCTCGACACCGTCGGTGTGGCCGTACTCCGGGTGACCCGGGGTCTTCGAGCCCCACTTGCGCAGGTGCTGCAGGTCGTCGAGCTCGAGGCCGTAGCCGTGCAGGTAGAACTGCACGTACTGCAGGATCGAGGCGTGACCGGCGGAGAGGATGAAGCGGTCGCGGCCGATCCAGGTGGAGTCGCTCGGGTCGCGACGCATCACCTTCTGGAAGAGCAGGTGTGCGAGCGGCGCGAGGCTCATCGCGGTGCCGGGGTGACCGTTGCCGGCGGCCTCGACCGAGTCGGCGGCGAGAACGCGGGCCGTGTCGACGGCCTTCCGGTCGATGGCGTCCCAGGTGAATTCAGCCACTTGGATGTTGACCCTTCTTGATGCGACATGTGCGAGGGCTCGTGCCATCGCACGGACATGTGGCCATCCCGGGGCCGAGTCGTGTCGCCGTCTAGCGGCGGCCGACCGGCTCATCGCGGCCGACGTCATCGGGGCGCGCACTGCGGGAGGGCAGGTCCAGCATAGTGACCAGCCACTCAGAAGGGGTTCAGGTGACGCCCGATGTTCACGAGTCGGGTCACCCGGGCCCTCGTCCGCCGGGCGTGTCGTGCTCCGCGATCCGTCGTTCTGCACGGGATGTCTGCACGGGATGGGGGAGCGGGGCATCATCGCGGCGCTTCCATCACGTAAACTGTCGACGACCCGTGGACATTCCGGGTCAGCGCATGCCCGGACGCCGCCGCAGTCGTCCACCGAGTGTGCGAGCTGATGCGAACAGACTGAGGTTCCCTTGCCGACTGCCACCGTGACCAGGCCCGACACCGATCGACCCCGATCGCCGCTGTCCCGCAAGGTCCGTGCGTACGTCTCGTTGACCAAACCGCGGGTCATGGAGCTGCTGCTCGTGACCACCGCGCCGACCATGTTCCTGGCCGAGCGTGGCGTGCCGGACCTCTGGCTCGTGTTCTGGACGATGCTGGGCGGGGCGATGTCCGCCGGCTCGGCGTCGGCCTTCAACTGCTACATCGACCGTGACATCGACCGCCTGATGAAGCGGACGAGCACCCGCCCGCTGGTGACCGGTGAGCTCTCGGACCGCGAAGCCCTCGTGTTCTCGTGGATCCTCGGTGTCCTGTCGACGGCGGTGCTCGGGTTCCTGGTGAACTGGCTCGCCGCGGCCCTGAGCGTCATCGCGATCCTCATCTACGTGTTCGTCTACACGCTGTGGCTCAAGCGCCGCACCCCGCAGAACATCGTGTGGGGCGGCTCGGCTGGCTGCATGCCCGTGCTCATCGGCTGGGCGGGCGTCACCGGCTCCCTCACCTGGGCCCCGGTCATCCTCTTCATGGTCATCTTCCTCTGGACGCCGCCGCACTACTGGCCGCTGTCGATGAAGTACCGCGATGACTACGACGCCGCCGACGTCCCGATGCTCGCCGTGGTCCGCGGTCGCACCGTCGTCGGCCTGCAGGTCGTGCTGTACGCCTGGGCGACGCTCGTCTGCTCGCTCCTGCTCATCCCCGTTGCGCACATGGGGCCGCTGTACACCGTGGTCGCACTGGCCGGTGGCATCTGGTTCGTCGTCGAGTCGCACCGGCTGTACTCGCGGGCGATCCAGCACGTCGAGCACGTGCAGCCGATGCGCGTGTTCCACAGCTCGATCACGTACCTGACGCTGCTCTTCATCGCCGTGGGCATCGACCCGCTGCTGCCGCAGGTCTTCACCTTCTAGGCACTGCGCGGCGCCACTGGGCGACGTCGTACGACGAACTCGATGTCGTACGACGTCGCCTTCGTCGTTGGTGCGCGTGCACGACGGTTGCGCGCGCGGGGATGCGACGTCCTCGACGTCGTACGACGTCGAGGACGTCGTTCCGGGTCAGTGCGGGACCTGGCGCGGCCGTGGACGTGCCCACCAGGCGGCCGGGAGGCGCGGGGCGGCGCCGCCACGGGCCTCCCGGCCGCCTGGTGCCTGCCTGGGCGCGGGGCGCACGCGTGGCCGGGATGCGTGTGCAACGAACGACACCCCACGAGTCGATCGACTCGTGGGGTGTCGCAGAACGGGTGTGGCGCGTGCGACGCGCCCGGGCGTCAGGCGGCGTCGAGTGGTTCGCGCACGGCCTCGCGGCCGGCGCTGGCGCGCGTGGCGAGCACGACCGCCGTGGTGGCTCCGACGAGCAGCCCGGCGAGCACCATGTGCGTGCCCACCAGCCCGACGGGCAGGCCGGTGCGAGCCTGGGTCAGACCGACGGCGATCTGCAGGAACTCGACGACGAGCAGCAACAGTGCCCACTTGCTCGAGATCCGCAGTCGGACGGCGCCGACGACGAGCACGAGGGTCAGCGCGAACAGGGCGTACGCGGGCCAGGCGTGCACGTGCTCCATGACCGCGGGGTCGAAGCCCGTGCGGTGCAGCATCCCGCCGTCGACGGCCTCGTCGGCACCGGCGTGCGGGCCGCTGCCGGTCGTCAGGATGCCGACGAGCACGGTGACCACGACGGCGGCGACCGTGCCGCGGACGACGCCGGTGTACCAGCCGGGAACGAGGCGGTGGCTGGTGCGGGGGCCGTGCATCGTCCGGTAGACCAGGGCCGCGGTGACCGAGGTCAGGGCGGCGGACACGACGAAGTGCAGCCCGACGACGAACGGGTTGAGGTTCGTGAGCACGCTGAGCCCGCCGATGACGGCCTGGACCGGGATCGCGACGCCCTGAGCGAACGCGAGCCAGAACAGTTCGGGGCGCGTGCGGAGCATCCGGACGACCGCCAGGAACATCGCGATCGCCACGATGACGAGCACGAAGGTGAGCAGTCGGTTGCCGAACTCGATGATCCCGTGGATGCCCATCTCGGGCGTGGAGACGAGCGAATCGGCCGTGCACTTGGGCCAGGTGGGGCATCCGAGGCCCGACGCGGTCAGCCGGACGAGGCCGCCGGTGCCGATCAACACGACCTCGACCACGAACGAGGCCCACGCCAGCGCGATGACCCGGCGGTCGACGACCCGGGGGAGCGACCACCACCGTGCGGTCCGGAGATCCTGGTCGACGGGGGGTCCGACGCGAGTCACGAGGGTGGTGCCTTCCTGTTGTTCCGTGCAGTGAACCTGTAGGATTCGAGGGTTCAGCAGCAGTCAAGTCTAGGCAGGCGCCGGCTCCGAATGGGCCGAGATCGCCGATCGATCCAGGGACTGCGTGGAACCATTGTCGTTGCGAGGGAGCAGCACCGTGTCCGCCTGTCGGCGGTCTGCGGTGGAATGGCGTCCAGACGCCACGGGTTCACACCTGAAGACGCTGCCCCGCGAGAAGGAAACGAGGAGACCATGTCCGACGTGCTCATCGACCGTCCCGAGCTCGAAGGGCTCGGGCAATACGAGTTCGGCTGGTCCGACTCCGACTCGGCCGGGGCCTCGGCCCGCCGTGGGGTCTCGGACGAGGTCGTCACCGACATCTCGAACCTCAAGCACGAGCCCGAGTGGATGCTCAAGAACCGGCTCAAGGGCCTGCAGCTCTTCGGCCGCAAGCCGATGCCGACGTGGGGTGCCGACCTGACGGGCATCGACTTCGACAACATCAAGTACTTCGTGCGCTCGACCGAGAAGCAGGCGCAGTCGTGGGAGGACCTCCCCGAGGACATCCGCGCGACCTACGAGAAGCTCGGCATCCCCGAGGCCGAGCGCCAGCGCCTCGTCGCCGGTGTCGCCGCGCAGTACGAGTCCGAGGTCGTGTACCACCAGATCCGCGAGGACCTGGAGCAGCAGGGCGTCATCTTCATGGACACCGACACGGCGCTCCGCGAGCACCCCGAGCTCTTCCAGGAGTACTTCGGCACCGTGATCCCGGCCGGCGACAACAAGTTCGCCGCGCTGAACACGGCCGTGTGGTCCGGCGGCTCGTTCGTCTACGTCCCCAAGGGCGTCCACGTCGAGATCCCGCTCCAGGCCTACTTCCGGATCAACACCGAGAACATGGGCCAGTTCGAGCGGACGCTGATCATCGCGGACGAGGACTCCTACGTCCACTACATCGAGGGCTGCACCGCCCCGATCTACAAGTCGGACTCGCTGCACTCGGCCGTCGTCGAGATCATCGTGAAGAAGAACGCCCGCGTTCGGTACACGACGATCCAGAACTGGTCGAACAACGTCTACAACCTCGTGACCAAGCGTGCGATCGCGCACGAGGGCGCCACGATGGAGTGGATCGACGGCAACATCGGCTCCAAGGTGACGATGAAGTACCCGTCGATCTACCTCGCCGGTGAGCACGCCAAGGGCGAGACCCTGTCCGTCGCGTTCGCCGGCCCCGGCCAGCACCAGGATGCCGGCGCGAAGATGATCCACATGGCGCCGTACACGACGTCGTCGATCGTCTCGAAGTCGATCGCCCGTGGCGGCGGTCGTGCGGGCTACCGCGGCGAGGTTCGGGTCGACCCGGCGGCGCACCACGCGGCGAACACCGTGCGGTGCGACGCGCTGCTCGTCGACACGATCAGCCGGAGCGACACGTACCCGGCGATCGACATCCGCGTCGACGACGTCCAGCTCGGGCACGAGGCCACGGTCTCGCGCGTGAGCGAGGAGCAGCTCTTCTACCTGATGTCCCGCGGCATGGCCGAGGACGAAGCGATGGCGATGATCGTCCGTGGCTTCATCGAGCCGATCGCCCGCGAGCTCCCGATGGAGTACGCGCTCGAACTCAACAAGCTCATCGAGATGAGCATGGAAGGATCCGTCGGCTAGATGTCCAGCACCACCCCTCCCCACATCGACCAGCCGATCGAGCCCGCGGCACCCGCCCAGGGTGCCGAACAGCACGGCGCCGGAGCCCACTCCGACGGCGGCTGGGACGCCCCGGACAAGAAGATCCCGGTCCAGACCCGCTCCGAGCGGTTCCAGTCCGGCGACCTCGAGGCGTTCCCGACCGTCACCGGCCGCGAGGTGAACTGGAAGTTCGCGCCCCTGGCGAAGCTCCAGCCGCTCCTCGACGGTGGTCTCGACGGATCCGCCTACCGGTTCCTCGCCCGCCAGTCCGACGGTGCCGACGTCGAGTGGGGTCGCAGCGACGACCCCCGCGTCGGGACCGCCGGTCTGCCCGAGGACCGTGCAGCGGCCGCTGCGTGGACCGCGCGCGACGCCGTCCTCGCCGTCACCGTCAAGGCAACCGAGGCGCACGAGTTCATCACCATCACGCGTTCCGACTTCGGCACGCAGCCCCGAGCGGCGCACACGGTCATCACGGCCGAGCCGCACGCCCAGGGCATCGTCGTGCTCGACAACCGCGGCAGCGCACTGCTCAGCGAGAACATCGAGATCGTCGTGCAGGACGGCGCACGCCTGACCGTCGTCAGCCTGCAGGACTGGGACGACGACGCGGTGCACGTCTCGACGCACTTCGCCGAGGTCGGCCGAGACGCCTTCCTGAAGCACGTCGTGGTCTCGCTCGGCGGCGACGTCATCCGGGTCAACCCCTCGACGCACCTCGGTGCGCAGGGCGCCGACACCGAGATGTACGGCGTGTACTTCGCCGACGCCGGTCAGTACATCGAGCAGCAGGTCTACGTGAACCACGACGCGCCGAACACGCGCGGTCGGGTCAACTACAAGGGCGCGCTGCAGGGCAAGGGCGCGCACACCGTGTGGATCGGTGACGTGCTCATCGGTCGCGCCGGTGACGGCACCGACTCGTACGAGCAGAACCGCAACCTCGTGCTGACCGACGGCACCCGTGCCGACAGCATCCCGAACCTCGAGATCGAGACGGGCAACATCGAGGGCGCCGGCCACGCGAGCGCGACCGGTCGCTTCGACGACGAGCAGCTGTTCTACCTGCAGGCCCGCGGCATCCCCGAGGAAGAAGCGCGTCGTCTCGTCGTGCTCGGCTTCCTGGTCGAGGTCATCCAGAAGATCGGTGCGCCCGAGCTCGAGGAACGACTCATCGCCGCGGTCGAGCAGGAACTCGCCGAGGGCCGCTCGGTGATCGTCGCGCCGGCGGAGGCCGACGCCTGATGCCCACGAAGGTCTGCGCGGAGTCCGAGATCGCGGTGGACAGCCCCATGCGCGCCGTCGTCGACGGCACCGCGGTGGCCATCGTGAAGGACTCGTCCGGCACCGTGCACGCCATCGGCGACACGTGCACCCACGGGGACATCTCGCTGGCCGAGGGGTTCATCGAGGGCGACACGCTCGAGTGCTGGGCACACGGCTCCCGCTTCTCGCTCGCCACGGGGAAGCCGCAGAACTTCCCGGCGTACGAGCCCGTCCCGGTGTTCCGGGTCGAGGTGCGCGAGGGCGACGTCTACGTCGACGTGCACGACCCCGTGCCCGTCGACTGACACCGCCTCCCGGCCCCCACACTTTCCGCGGCCCGTCCGCGACACGACAGAAAACCGAAGGAACCCACGCAATGTCCACTCTGGAAATCCGCGACCTCCAGGTCTCGATCGACACCGATCAGGGCACCAAGGAGATCCTCAAGGGTGTCGACCTCACGATCAACGAGGGCGAGATCCACGCGATCATGGGGCCGAACGGCTCCGGCAAGTCCACGCTGGCGTACACGATCGCCGGGCACCCCCGGTACAACGTCGTCGGTGGCTCGATCACCCTCGACGGCGAGGACGTCCTCGCGATGAGCGTCGACGAGCGCGCCCGTGCCGGCATGTTCCTGGCGATGCAGTACCCGGTCGAGATCCCCGGCGTGACGGTGTCGAACTTCCTCCGCACCGCCAAGACGGCGATCGACGGCGAGGCCCCGGCCCTGCGCGGCTGGATCAAGGAGCTCCGCCAGTCGATGGCCGACCTCAAGATGGACTCGTCGTTCGCCGAGCGCAACGTCAACGAGGGCTTCTCCGGCGGCGAGAAGAAGCGCCACGAGATCATGCAGCTCGAGCTCCTCAAGCCCCGCTTCGCCGTGCTCGACGAGACCGACTCCGGCCTCGACGTCGACGCGCTGAAGATCGTGTCCGAGGGCGTGAACCGCGCCAAGGCCGCGACCGGCCTCGGCGTGCTGCTCATCACGCACTACACGCGCATCCTCCGCTACATCAAGCCGGACTTCGTGCACGTGTTCGTCGCGGGCAAGGTCGCCGAGCAGGGTGGCCCGGAGCTCGCCGACCGCCTCGAGAACGAGGGCTACGACCGCTACGTGCAGGCCGCGGCGGCGTCCGCCGCAGAGGCGCAGGCCTGATGATCGCGGCACTCGCCCCGGAGAAGTTCGACGAGGTCGTCGAGGGCCTGAAGGAGGTCCAGGACCCGGAGCTCGGCGTCAACATCGTCGACCTCGGCCTGATCTACGACCTGGCCTGGGACGACGAGGCCTCGGCGCTCGTGATCAGCATGACGCTGACGAGTGCCGGCTGCCCGCTGACCGACGTCATCGAGGGCGACACCGCGAACGCCCTCGACGGCATCGTGGACGCCTTCCGCATCAACTGGGTCTGGATGCCGCCGTGGGGTCCGGAGCGGATCACCGACGACGGGCGCGAGATGATGCGCGCGCTCGGGTTCGCGATCTAGTCGCGACCACACCGCAGACGGGAGGCCCGGTGCCAGCTGGCACCGGGCCTCCCGTCGGTCCGTGGTCGCGCCGCGCGCGGGGCGCGACACGCCACTCACGTTCGCCGAGGTTCCACGGACGAACGCAGAAGCGGCCGGGATTCCGAGATCTCGGAACCCCGGCCGCCGGAGCCGGGCGTGTCGACCGCGTCGACGACGAGCGCGCCGCGCGTCAGCGGCGGCCGAGCGCCTTCCACGCGAGCGGCACGATGCCTGCGGCGATGAGCGCCTTCGCGATCCCACCGACGATGAACGGGTACAGGCCGGCGGCGAGCACCGACTGCAGGTCGTTCGGTGCGCCGAGCTGCCCGAGCACGACCGCCAGGTACGGCAGTCCGGTCACGAACGGGATGGCGCTCGCGAGCAGCATCGCGACGGCTGCGCGCCCGAAGTGCCGGTCCCAGTTGCGGCGGGCCAGCCAACCGACGACGCCCGCGGCGGGGATGAACCCGATGACGTAGCCGAAGCTCGGCACGGCCAGGGCCTGCAGGCCGCCGGTCATGTCGGCGAAGAACGGCGCACCCGCCAGGCCGGCGACGGCGTAGACGAGCAGCGAGAGCATGCCGCGGCGGGCACCCAGGGTCGCGCCGACGAGGACGACGGCGAGCGTCTGCCCGGTGATCGGGACCGGCCACATCGGGACCTCGAGCTGTGCCATCGCAGCGGTGAACAGGGCTCCGCCGGCGACGAGGGCGGCGTTCGTGGCCAGCCCGTGCGTCCGCAGACGGTCGGCGAGGACTGCGCGGGGAGCGAACCCGGTGGCGTTCGTCATGGATTCTCCTAGAATGGACTGCTGGTCCCGTTCGGAACCATCGGTCCCGTCAGCGTAGCGGTGCACCTCACGCACACGTCGTTGTGCAAACCCACCAACTGATTGGACGTCCACTGTGCTTGCCGTGCACGAACTCGAGATCCGCGTCGGAGCTCGTCTCCTCATGGAAGACGTGTCCTTCCGTGTCGAGAAGGGCGAGAAGATCGGACTCGTCGGCCGCAACGGCGCGGGGAAGACGACGATGACCAAGGCCCTCGCGGGCGAGACGCAGCCGAACGGCGGCACGATCGACCGCGGTGGTGAGATCGGCTACCTGCCGCAGGACCCGCGCTCCGGCGACCCGGAGGAGACCGCACGCAAGCGCATCCTCGACGCCCGCGGGCTCGGTGAGCTCGTGGAGGGCATCCGCCTCGCCACGCTCGACATGGCGAGCGAGGACACCGCCGTCGCCGAGAAGGCGATGCGCCGGTACAGCCGGCTCGACGACCAGTTCAACGCGCTCGGCGGCTACGCGGCGGAGGCCGAGGCGGCGTCGATCGCGTCGAACCTCAAGCTGCCGGACCGCATCCTCGACCAGCAGCTCAAGACCCTGTCCGGTGGTCAGCGTCGTCGCATCGAGCTCGCGCGGATCCTGTTCTCGGACGCCGAGACGATGATCCTCGACGAGCCCACGAACCACCTCGACGCCGACTCGGTCGTGTGGCTGCGCGAGCACCTGAAGACCTACCCCGGCGGCGTCATCATCATCTCCCACGACGTCGAACTCGTGGAAGAGGTCGTCAACCGCGTGTTCTACCTCGACGCCAACCGCCAGACGATCGACATCTACAACATGGGCTGGAAGCTCTACCAGCGGCAGCGCGTCGCCGACGAGGAGCGTCGTCGCAAGGAGCGCGCCGGCGCCGAGAAGAAGGCCGCGACCCTGAAGGACCAGGCCGCTCGGTTCGGTGCGAAGGCCTCGAAGGCCGCCGCGGCGCACCAGATGGTCGCGCGTGCCGACAAGCTGCTCGCTGGTCTCGAGGACGAGCGCGTCGCCGACCGGGTCGCCAAGATCCGCTTCCCCACGCCGGCCCCGTGCGGCCGCACGCCGCTCATGGCCGAAGGGCTGTCGAAGTCCTACGGGTCGCTCGAGATCTTCGCAGGTGTCGACCTGGCGATCGACCGCGGTTCGCGCGTCGTCATCCTCGGGTTCAACGGTGCCGGTAAGACGACGCTGCTCCGGATCCTGGCGGGCGCCGACCTGCCCGACACCGGTGAGATCCAGCCCGGCCATGGTCTGCGCATCGGGTACTACGCGCAGGAGCACGAGAACATCGACATCAACCGCACCGTGATCGAGAACATGGTGTCGGCGTCGACCGACCTCAACGAGACCGAGGCTCGTCGCGTGCTCGGTTCGTTCCTGTTCACCGGGGACGACGGCTACAAGAAGGCCGGGGTCCTGTCCGGTGGTGAGAAGACGCGTCTGTCGCTCGCGATGATCGTCGTCTCGGGCGCGAACGTGCTGCTGCTCGACGAACCGACGAACAACCTGGACCCGGCGTCGCGTGAGGAGATCCTCAACGCCCTCGCTGGGTTCGAGGGCGCCGTCGTCCTGGTGTCGCACGACGCCGGTGCCGTCGAGGCCCTCAACCCGGAGCGCGTGCTGCTGTTGCCGGACGGCACCGAGGACCACTGGAACAAGGACTACGCGGAGCTCATCGAGCTCGCCTAGCGGGCGGTCACGACACCCCGCTCAGGTTCGCCGAGTGGTCACCATGTGTCGTCGCCGTCGCCGGCGAGCGACGGTTCGTGACCGCTCGGCGGCACGCGTGCGAGCGCGTCGTGACCAGCGGCCGGGCGGCGTGCGGTGGTCGACGTGACCGTAGGACGGACGGGAGGCCCGTGGCGACGCCGCCACGGGCCTCCCGTCCGCTGTCCCGTCGGTCAGGGCAAGCCGCTCACGTCCGCCGAATGGTCACCACGTGGCGTCACCGGCGTCGACGGGCGACGGTTCGTGACCGCTCGGCGGCGCGCCCGCGGCGAGCGGCCCGGCGCAGTGCGTCAGCGGCGGGACGCGATCAGGTCGTCCTCGATCTCGGCGTCGGTCTTCGGCTTGGCGTCCTTGCGGCGCTGCCGCTCCTGGGCGCGCTCGCGTTCCTCCGGGTCGTCCTGGTTGAGGTTCCGGTACTCCTGCACCATCACGTACGCCAGGAACCCGAAGCCGCCGGCCGCGAACAGGAACCACTGGATGAAGTAGCTCAGGTGCAGGCCGGTGTCGGCAGTGGGACGCTCCCAGCCGAGCGGGCGCGCCTCGGTCGGGGCGGGGGACTCGGAGGCGAGCTCGCCGTACGCACCCGTCCAGATCGGGGTGTCGACCTTCTTCGCGACGTCGGCCAGGGTCACCGACTGCACCTGGTCCGTGTGCGCGGGGTCGGTACGGCCGGGGATCCGGGGCTCGCTCTGCTGCAGCCGGACGATCGCCGTGACGTCGCCCGACGGGGGAGCGGGTACGTGGTCGGGGGCGTCCTGCGCGTTGCCGGTGGGGACCCAGCCGCGGTCGACGATGAACGCCCGGCCGTCGTCGGTGACCAGGGGGGTGAGGACCTCGAAGCCGGGCTGGCCGTTGTGCACGCGGTTGCGGACGAGCAGCTGCGCGTCGATGTCGTAGCGGCCGGTCACGGAGACGCGGAGCCACTCCTGCTCGTCCTGCCAGCTCGACGCCGTCGGCAGCGCCTGGTCGAGGGGGACCGGGGTGTGGTCGTAGTTCTGGGCGACCTGCTCGTTCTGGCGCACCGCTTCGTTGCGGCGGTCCCACTGCCACATGCCGAACAGCGCGCACACGATCGCGAAGGCCACGGCGATCGCGAAGTACCCGAGCCAGCGGCGACTGCGGACGAAGTGCCAGCCGACGAAGGGCTCGTCCGGGTCCTGAGTGGGGCGTTCGTCGTCCGGCACGGAGCGACGGGCGTGGTCGGCGGCGCGCTGCAGCTTGGCAGCGTGCTTCCGGCCGTACCGGGAGTGCGGGTCGAAGTCGTCGGTCATCGACCGGTGCCGGTGGAGCGCACCCCGACGTCGTTCTTCGGCGACGAGGCGGGGTCGCGTTCGTCGTCGAGCCGGTCGACGTCCTCGTGCATGCCGGTGACGCGCACCGGGAAGGTGCGGGACCGCAGGTAGTCGGCGAGGAAGTCGCGGTGCTCCTCGCACGCGGCCCAGATCTTCACGCGGTCGGCGGAGTGGATCCGGGGGTTGCGCCAGTTCACCCGCCACGCTGCCGTGTTGGAGCAGCCGGCTCGGGAGCAGACCGGGGTCGAGCCCGGTTCGGTGTGCAGGTCGAAGGTCGCGCCCATCAGCGGGGTCCCCACATCTTCGAGCGGTCGCCGTTGCGCTGCCACTCGTCCTGCGCGTGCTGCGCCTGCTGCCGGAGGCGGTCCTGCTCGTCGCGGTAGGCCTGGGCCCGGTCCTCTTCCTGCTGCTCGCGGAGGCCGGGGTCGACGGCGTCGTAGAGCTGCATCGCACCGGCGGGCGAGATCATGTCGCTCTCGGTCCGGCTGCCGGCGTTCGCGACGATCACGGCGACCCAGGGGATCACGGCGGCGAGGACGATCGGCACGACGGCGATCCAGGAGTGCCAGATGGAGTAGACGAGCACGGCCACGACGAAGAGGACGACGCGGATGGCCATCTGCCACACGTAGCGGGACAGGCGGTGCGCCCGGTCCAGCTCCGGCGAATCCGGGAGCGTGGTGATGCTGGTGTGCGTGCTCTTCATACAGATGGTCTCCGTCTACCCGTGGTCCAGCCTAAGCCTCCGGGGCCGATCGTGGGTGCGCCGCGCGCGAACGGGCTGCGGTGCTGGCTCCGCTACGCTCGTCCGGGCGTGTCCGCCGACCCGTCGGCACGACACGACCGCACACCACCACCGAACGGAGCGACCATGAGCACCCCCCGTACCGTCCTGATCACCGGCGGAAACCGCGGCATCGGCCACGCCCTCGCCGAGCGTTTCGTCGCCGCCGGGCACCGCGTCGCGGTCACGTCGCGCAGCGGACAGGGCGGACCCGAAGGGGCCCTCACCGTGCAGGCCGACATCACCGACACGGCCTCGGTGGACGCCGCCTTCACGCAGGTCGAAGCCGAGCTCGGTCCGATCGAGGTGCTCGTGGCCAACGCCGGCATCACGAACGACCAGCTGCTGCTCCGCATGTCCGAGGACGACTTCACGAGCGTCGTCGACACCAACCTGACCGGCACGTTCCGGGTCGTGAAGCGCGCCACCAAGGGCATGATGAAGGCGAAGTTCGGCCGCATCGTGCTCATGTCGAGCGTCGTCGGCGCCTACGGCCAGATCGGCCAGGTCAACTACGCGTCGTCGAAGGCCGCCCTGGTCGGCATGGCCCGGTCGATCACCCGTGAGCTCGGCTCGCGCGGCATCACCGCCAACGTCGTCGCGCCCGGGTTCATCCAGACCGACATGACGGCCGCGCTGTCCGACGAGCTGCAGGCCGAGTTCAAGAAGGCGATCCCGGCGGCCCGGTACGGCACGGTCGACGACGTCGCCGACGCCACGCTGTTCCTGGCGAGCGACGGGGCCGGCTACGTCTCCGGCGCGATCATCCCGGTCGACGGCGGCCTCGGCATGGGCCACTAGCCAGCGCCTGCGCGTCGTTTCGTGCTCAGCGACAGTTCACGGGTGCTCGCGCGCGTGACGTGCCGCTGAGCGCGAAGAACCGGACGGTCCGCTCAGCCGCGCAGGCCGAGCGTCGCGAGCACAGCGGACAGGTCGCGGTCCACGACGGCGACGTCCGCCTGCTCCCGCACGCGCGGCTTCGCGTCGAACGCCACCGACAGGGCGGCGACGCGCATCATCTCGAGGTCGTTCGCCCCGTCGCCGATCGCGACGGTGCGGACCGCGTCCACGCCGTCGGCCTCGGCCCACTCGCGCAGGGCGACGGCCTTCGCGTGCGCGTCCACGACGTCGCCGAGCACACGTCCGGTCAGCACGCCGTCGGACACCTCGAGTCGGTTCGCCCGGCAGTGGTCGAGACCGAGCTGCTCGGCGAACGGGTCGAGGACCTCGTGGAACCCGCCGGACACGACACCGACGGTCCCACCGGCGGCGTGCACGCCGCGGACGAGTTGGTCGGCACCCCGCGTCACGCGGACCGCCTGCTGTGCGCGTCGGAAGACGTCGACCGGGAGGCCCGCCAGGGTCGCGACACGCTCCCGGAGGCTCTCGGCGAAGTCGATCTCCCCGCGCATGGCGCGCTCCGTGATCGCCGCGACCTGTGGCCGGGTCCCGGCGGTGTCGGCGAGGAGTTCGATCACCTCGTCCTCGAGGAGGGTGGAATCGGCATCGAGGACGACGAGGAAGCGGGGCACGGACCAACGGTACCGACAGACGGAGGCACGGCCCGCGTCCGTGACGCGAGCCGTGCCTCCTGTCCGTCCGTTCGTCGGTGCGGCCGACGCTACGCGTCGACGCGGACGCCCTTGCCGACCACGGTGATGCCCGACTCGGTCACGGTGAAGCCGCGGGCCTCGTCGGCCTCACGGTCGATGCCGACCTGCGCACCCGGCGCGATGACGACGTCCTTGTCCAGGATCGCCCGGTTCACGACCGAACCGGCGCCGATCGTCGCCCGCTCGAACACGATCGAGTCGAGGACCTTCGCGCCGGAGTCGATCCCGCACCACGGGCCGATCATGCTGCGTTCGACCTGTGCGCCCGACACCAGGCAGCCGAGCGACACGAGCGAGTCGACCGTCGAGCCGGTGTTGCCGTTGGCGTCCCGCACGAACTTCGCCGGCGGCAGGTTCGTCTGCTGGTTGAAGATCGGCCAGTCCTGGTTGTACAGGTTGAACACCGGCACCGGGGCGATGAGGTCCATGTGCGCGTCGAAGAACGAGTCGATCGTCCCCACGTCGCGCCAGTAGTACTTGTCGCGGTCGGTGGACCCGGGGACCTCGTTGCGCTGCAGGTCGTAGACCCCGGCGTCGCCGCGGTCCACGAAGTCGGGGACGATGTCGCCGCCCATGTCGTGCGCAGACGACTCGACCTGGCCGTCGCGGAGCACCGCGTCGACGAGGGCGTCCGCGTTGAACACGTAGTTGCCCATCGAAGCGAGGACCTCGCCGGGGGAGTCGGCGAGCCCGACCGGGTTCTTCGGCTTCTCGAGGAAGGCGTCGATCTTCGTCGGGTCGTCGGCGTCCACCTGGATGACACCGAACTGGTCGGCGAGCTCGATGGGCTGACGGATCGCCGCGACGGTGGCGCTGCGACCCGAGGCGATGTGCGCCTCGACCATCTGGTGGAAGTCCATCCGGTACACGTGGTCGGCGCCGACCACGACGACGATGTCGGGACGCTCGTCGCGGAGCAGGTTGAGCGACTGCAGGATCGCGTCGGCCGAACCGGCGAACCAGCGCTTGCCGAGTCGCTGCTGCGCAGGGACCGACGCCACGTAGGACCCGAGCAGGCCCTCCATGCGCCAGGTCTCGGCGACGTGCCGGTCGAGACTGTGCGACTTGTACTGGGTGAGGACGACGATCTTCTGCAG
Source organism: Curtobacterium sp. VKM Ac-2861 (assembly GCF_013204965.1). Taxonomy (NCBI): domain Bacteria; kingdom Bacillati; phylum Actinomycetota; class Actinomycetes; order Micrococcales; family Microbacteriaceae; genus Curtobacterium; species Curtobacterium sp. VKM Ac-2861. The sequence goes on along the minus strand of NZ_JABMLA010000001.1, from coordinate 687,507 downwards.
ACCGGAGTTCACCAGGTTCGACAGCGCGAAGTCGATGAGACGGAAGTTCCCGCCGAACGGGACTGCGGGCTTCGCCCGGTCGGCCGTGAGCGGCATGAGCCGTTTCCCCTCGCCGCCAGCGAGCACGATGCCGAAGACCTTCTTTGGTGCCATGCCGCTCACAGTAGGCGTCAGCACTGGGAACCGGTTACCTTGAACCCGTGCGAGTCGATCTACTGACCAGGGAGTATCCGCCGGAGGTCTACGGCGGAGCGGGTGTCCACGTGGCCGAACTGACTGCTGCGTTGCGGTCGGGGACCGACACCGACGTCCGCGTCCGGGCCTTCGGGGCCTTCCGCGACGAAGTCGACGTCTGGGGGTACCGCACGCCGGCCGGCCTCGAGCAGGCGAACGGCGCGCTGCAGGCGCTCGGCACCGACGTGGCCATCGCCGCCGACGTCGAGGGCGCCGACCTCGTGCACTCGCACACCTGGTACGCGAACTCGGCGGGCCGGATCGCGCAGTTGACCTACGGGATCCCCCACGTCGTCACGGCGCACAGCCTCGAGCCGCTGCGCCCGTGGAAGGCCGAGCAGCTCGGCGGCGGCTACCGCCTGTCGAGCTGGATGGAACGCGAGGCGTTCGAGAACGCTGACGGCGTCATCGCGGTGTCGAAGGCCATGCGCGCCGACATCCTGCGCTCGTACCCGTCGATCGACCCGGCGAAGGTGCACGTCGTCTACAACGGCATCGACATCGACGCCTGGAAGCCGCAGGTCGACGAGGACGCCGTCCGCGCCCTCGGCATCGACCCGTCGCGCCCCAGCGTCGTCTTCGTCGGTCGCATCACCCGGCAGAAGGGCCTGCCCTACCTGCTCCGCGCCGTGGCGTCGCTCCCCGAGGACGTCCAGATCGTGCTGTGCGCCGGTGCCCCGGACACCCCGGAGATCCTCGCCGAGGTCACCGGGCTGGTCGAGGGCCTGCGTGAGCAGCGCGAGGGCGTCGTCTGGATCGACCGGATGCTCGCGCACGAGGAGATCGTGAACGTGCTGTCCTCGGGCACCGTCTTCGTGTGCCCGTCGATCTACGAACCGCTCGGCATCGTGAACCTCGAGGCCATGGCGTGCGGCATCCCCGTCGTCGGCACCGGCACCGGGGGCATCCCCGAGGTCGTCGCGGACGGCTTCACCGGTCGCATCGTGCCGATCGACCAGGCGCAGGACGGCACGGGCACCCCGACCGACCCCGACAAGTACGTGGCGGACCTGGCCGCGACCCTCAACGAGGTGCTCGCCGACGAGGGGCTCGCGAAGCTCATGGGCCGTGCCGGACGCCTGCGCGTCGAGTCCGAGTTCACCTGGGACGCGATCGCCACGAGGACACGGCAGGTCTACGACGAGGTGCTCGGCCGGACCCCGTAGGCTGGTCGCATGCCCTCGGTCGTGCGCTTGTCAGACGTCTCCGTGGTCCGCAACGGGGCCACCATCCTCGACTCGATCTCGTGGGGGGTGCAGGACGACGAACGCTGGGTCGTGCTCGGCGCGAACGGCGCCGGCAAGACCACGCTGCTGCAGGTCGCCGGTGCCCAGACGTTCCCGACCTCGGGTGACGTCGAGGTGCTCGGCACCGAGCTGGGCGGCGCCGACCTGTTCGAGCTCCGCCCGCGCATCGGCTTCGCGTCGACCGCCCTGGCCCGGCGCATCCCGGTGACCGAGAAGGTCATCGACGTCGTGCTGACGGCCGCGTACTCGGTGACGGGTCGCTGGAACGAGGAGTACGAGGAGCTCGACGTCCGCCGCGCCCAGCGCGTGCTCGAGGAGTGGGGCCTGGGGTCGTTCACCGACCGCACATTCGGCGAGCTGAGCGACGGCGAGCAGAAGCGCGTCCAGATCGCCCGTGCCGTCATGACCGACCCGGAGATCCTGTTCCTGGACGAACCGGCCGCCTCGCTCGACCTCGGTGCCCGTGAGAGCCTCGTCCGCACCCTCGGCGGCTACGCCCAGAGCGCCGACTCGCCGGCCATCGTGATCGTCACCCACCACGTCGAGGAGATCCCCGCCGGGTTCACCCACGCGCTGGTGCTCGCCGACGGCCACGTGCAGGCCGCCGGGCCCATCGACGAGGTCCTGACCGACCAGACCCTGACCGAGGCGTTCGGCATCGCGCTGTCCGTCACGAAGGACGCCGGTCGGTACACGGCGCGCGCGTCCTAGCGCTGCGATCGCGCCGTCCGTCTGGTAACGTTGACGGCTGGCGCAAGCCGATGACTTCCCGCGCATCTCGCGCAATCCCACCACCGCTACCGCTATCGAGGAAACTCCATGAAGACCGACACCCACCCCGAGTACCGCGCCATCGTCTTCCGTGACCTGGCCTCCGGTGAGACCTTCCTGACGCGTTCGACCGCGAACAGCGACAAGACGATCGAGCTCGACGGTGCCACCTACCCGGTGATCGACGTCGAGATCTCGTCCGCCTCGCACCCGTTCTACACGGGCAAGCAGCGCATCCTCGACTCGGCCGGTCGCGTCGAGAAGTTCAACCAGCGCTTCAAGGGCTTCTCCAAGTAGTCCTTCGGTAACAGCAGAACGGGCGGTCCTCCTTCGGGAGGACCGCCCGTTCTGCGTCGTGCGGCCGGTGCGCGGATCAGGCGCCGTTGCGGTGCGGCCAGCGACCGTCGGCGGTGAAGGACGGGTCGCGCTTCTTGCGCATGTACTCCTGGAACGACGTCGCCTGCTCGGCGCACCACCCGACCTGCTTGCGGTGGAGCTCTTCTGCCGAGATGCCGAGCTCGTCCTGGTACTTGCCCGCGATGGCCTGGGCGACCCGACCTGCGGCGATGGCGTCGGCACCGGCGTCGTGTGCGTCGTCGAGGGTGACGCCGTACAGCTCGGACGCCGCCTCGAGCGTGCGCTTGCCCTTGCGGAAGGTGTCGAGGGCCTTGTCGATCACGAGCGGGTCGACGACGTTGCCGATGACGGGGGAGGCGAACCCGTGCCGCTTTGCCTCGCGGTCGAGGACCGTCAGGTCGTACGGGGCGTTGTAGATCACCAGCGGGATGCCGCGGGCGAACACCGCCTCGATCGCGGCGATGATCTCGGCGACGACCTCGGCCGCGGGACGCCCCTCGGCCTGGGCGCGCTCGGTGGTGTAGCCGTGCACGGCCGCGGCGCCCTCGGGGATCGCGATGCCCGGGTCGGCGATCCACGCACCCTCGGCGATGGAGGCACCCGTCATGTCGATGAGGCCGACGTGCGCCGTGACGATCCGCGCCGTCTCGACGTCGACACCGGTGGTCTCGAGGTCGAAGACGCCGAGGGCGTGCCACCAGGGGCGTCCGGAGAGGTCCTGCGCCGGGGCGTGCGTGTCGAGCCGTGCTGTCGGATCCAGCTGTGCTGTGGGGAACGTCACGCGGTCAGGCTAACGGGACGCACCGACACGACCGGTGCTACCCGACCGGCGCGCCGACGTGCAGCCAGTAGAACGACTGCGTCCCGAGGGTCAGCGTGACGGTGCCGTCCTCGTCGAACGCGGGGAACGAACCGCCGCCGAACAGGTCGTAGAGCGGCCGACCGGCGAACTCCGGCGCCGACACCGTGACCGACGTCGGGTTCGTGGCGAACGAGAACACGCACAGCACGTCCTCCGCCGACGGCCCGAACTGCTGCCCGGAGCCCTCCCACGAGCGCACGAAAGCGAGCACCGACTCGTTCGAGGTCTCCTGCACGTGCAGGGTCCCGAGCCCGAACACCGGGTGGGCCTTCCGCACGTGGATGACGTTGCGCACCCAGTGCAGCAGGGAGCGGGACTGGGCGAGCTGCGCCTCGACGTTGACCTGCGCGTAGTTGTACACGAGCGACTGCACCACGGGCAGGTAGAGCTTGCCCGGGTCTGCCGTGGAGAACCCGGCGTTGCGGTCGGGAGTCCACTGCATCGGCGTGCGGGACGAGTCGCGGTCGGGCAGCCAGATGTTGTCGCCCATCCCGATCTCGTCGCCGTAGTACAGGAACGGCGAGCCCGGCAGCGAGAACAGCAGCGCGTGGATGAGTTCGAGTTCGGCACGCGAGTTGTCGAGCAGGGGAGCGAGCCGGCGGCGGATGCCGATGTTGGAGCGCATCCGGGGGTCGTAGCCGTACCAGCCGTACATGGCCTGCCGGTACTCCTCGCTCACCATCTCGAGCGTGAGCTCGTCGTGGTTGCGGAGGAACACGCCCCAGGCTGCCGCGGACGGCACGTCGAGTGTCTCCGACAGGATCGCCGACAGCTCCTTGGCGTGCTGCGCGCGGAGCGAGTAGAAGATGCGGGGCATCACCGGGAAGTCGAACGCCATGTGGCACTCGGGCTCCTCGTCGGTGCCGAAGAAGGCGGCGGTCTCGCGCGGCCACTGGTTCGCCTCGGCGAGCAGGACACGGCCGGGGTACTCGTCGTCCACCATCGCGCGCATCTTCTTGATGAACTCGTGGGTCTCCGGTTCGCCCTCGCCGTTGCCCTCTTCCGACTCGAACAGGTACGGGATCGCGTCGAGCCGCAGACCGTCGACACCGAGGTCGAGCCAGTGCCGCACGACGTCGTACACGGCCTCGACCACCGCGGGGTTCTCGAAGTTCAGGTCGGGCTGGTGCGAGAAGAACCGGTGGAAGAAGAACTGCCGGCGGACCGGGTCGAACGTCCAGTTCGACTCCTCGGTGTCGACGAAGATCACCCGGATGTTCGGGTACTCCTCGTCGGTGTCCCGCCAGACGTAGAAGTCACCGAAGGGACCGTCGGGGTCCTCGCGGGACTGCTGGAACCACTCGTGCTGGTCGCTGGTGTGGTTGATCACCATGTCGATGACGATGCGCATGTTGCGCTCGTGCGACTTCGTGACGAGCTCGCGGAAGTCGTCGAGCGTGCCGAACTCGGGCAGGATCGCCTTGTAGTCGGCGATGTCGTACCCGCCGTCGCGCATCGGCGACTGGAAGAACGGCGGCAGCCACAGGGCGTCGACGCCGAGCCACTGCAGGTAGTCGAGCTTGCCGATCACGCCCTGCAGGTCGCCGATCCCGTCGCCGTTCGAATCGACGAACGAGCGGATCATGCACTCGTAGAAGACCGAGCGCTTGTACCACTGCGGGTCGAGCGTCAGGCCGGGCAGCTGGATCGGGGCTGTGAAGGTCACCGTGCTCCTCGTCGTCGTCGACGGGCCCGTCGACGGCCCGCCCCGGACACGATAGGCGCGCGATGCTGCGGGTGTCCGGGGTTTCGTGCGGTTGTCTTCGTAGACTGGCGCCGATGCAACCGCCCGTGCTCTCCCCGTACCAGTCGCTCATGGCCGCCACCCCGGTGGTCCACCGGTCCGTGCAGGTCGACGGCCGCACCACGCACTACTGGGAGTACGGGCCGTCCGACGCGACGCAGACCGTCCTGGCGGTGCACGGGTTCCGCGGGGACCACCACGGCCTCGAGACGATCGCCGCGCACCTGCAGGACGTCCGCGTGATCGTGCCCGACCTGCCCGGCTTCGGCGTGTCCGACCCGTTGCCGGTGTCGGACATCGAGTCGTACGTCGGCTGGCTGCGCGCGTTCCACGAGGCGCTCGGGCTCGGCCGCGACGCCGTCGTCCTCGGCCACTCGTTCGGGTCGATCGTGGTGTCCGCCACCGTGGCTGCCGGGCTCGATACCCGGCTGCTCGTCCTCGTGAACCCGATCGCCGCCCCGGCGCTGCAGGGGCCCCGCGCGGTGGGCACCGGGATCGCGATCGGCTACTACAAGGCCGGCGCGGTGCTGCCGAAGCCGATCGGGCTCGGGATCCTGCGGAACGCCGCCATCGTGCGGGTGATGAGCATCGCGATGCTCAAGTCGCACGACCGCGGGATGCGCCGCTGGGTGCACGACCAGCACGACCGGTACTTCTCGGCCTTCGCGAACCGCACGAGCGTGCTCGAGGTGTTCCGCACCTCGGTCTCCCACGACGTGTCCGAGTACGCGGACCGGATCGACGTGCCGGTGCTGATGATCGCCGCGGAGCACGACGACATCACGGCCGTCCCCGAGCAGCGCGCCCTGGCCGGCCGCCTGCGCGATGCCGAACTCGTGGTCATCCCCGGGGTCGGGCACCTGGTGCACTACGAGACACCGGCACCGGCCGCTGCGGCGGTGCTGCGCCGGATGGCGGACACGGCCGCGCGCCCTGGACGGGGCCGCGGCACCAAGGCGGGCCGATCGTCGGGCGCGGGCCGGGCCTCCCGGACGACCGCGACGAAGGCCAGCGCGACCGAGGAGACCGACGCGTGACGCGCCTGCGGATCGGCATCGACTGCCGCTACGTCCGGATCGGCCGGCACGACGGCATCAGCCGCTTCACCGCCGGAGTGGCCTGGAACCTGCCCGACCGGCACGACGCCGTGCTGCTCGTCCACGACGAGCGCCAGCTCGAGTCCCTGCCGCGCGACCTGCCGTGGGAGCTGCTGCCGGCACCCACCGACGCGGGGGAGCCGCTCGTCGCACGGCGGGTGAACCGGCTCGGCCTCGACGTGGTGTTCTCGCCGATGCAGACGATGGGCTCGCGGGGGCGCGACTACGCACTCGTGCTCACCCTGCACGACCTGATCTACTACCGGAACCGGACACCTCCGCGCGAGTTCTCGTGGCCGCTCCGGCTCGGGTGGCGCGCGTTCCACCTGTCGTGGGTGCCGCAGCGCGTCCTGCTGAACGGTGCCGACGGGGTGGTCACGGTGTCCGAGACCACCGCGGGGCTCATCGCCGAGCACCGGCTGACGAAGCGTCCGGTGACGGTGGCGTACAACGCTGCCGACCCGGCGACTCCGCGTGCGGCGGATGCGCCGCGCGAGCGTTCGCTCGTCTACATGGGGTCGTTCATGCCGTACAAGAACGTCGAGACGCTGGCGGCCGCGTTGCCGCTGCTCGGAGCGGACTGGACCCTGCACTGCATGTCGCGGGTGTCTGACGCCGACCGCGCACGGATCGAGGGGCTCGCGCCGGCCGGCTCGATCGTGTTCCACGACGGTGCGACCGACGAGGAGTACCTGTCGGTGCTCCGATCCGCCACGGCCCTGGCGACGGCGTCGTACGACGAGGGCTTCGGCATCCCGCTGGTCGAGGCGATGGGCGTCGGGACCCCGGTCGTCGTGAGCGACATCCCGATCTTCCGCGAGATCGGGGGCGATGCGGCCGAGTACTTCGACCCGGCGTCGCCGTCGGCGGTGGCGGCTGCGGTGCGGCGGGTCGAGGAGCGGTGGGACGAGGCCTCGGCGCAGTCGGTCGAGCGGGCCGCGCGGTTCCGGTGGCAGGACTCGGCGGAGCAGGTCGTGCGGGCGGTCGAGCGGGCCGTGGCCGACCGGCGCGCGCGGTAGCGGGGCGCGGGGGCGGGGCGCGTCGGTCGATGCGATACGACATGGTCGACGTCGTACGACATCGGATTCGTCGTTCCGCGTCGGCCACACGACCGGCGACCGCTACTTCGCCGCGACCACCTCGACGCTCGCCCCGGGGAACACCTTGTGCGTCTCCTCGGTCACGCGCGCCACGATCGGCGGGACGGCGGCCCCTCGCCCCGGGGTCTCGACGACGATCGACTGGTCGGCGGCGCGGTCCGACGGCGTGCCACCGCGTTCCCACGAGCAGCGGACGGCCGTGACCCCGCCGATGTGGTCGAGCGTGTCCGCCAGCACCAGGCGCTTCGCGGTCACCGTGCGGGAGTCGGAGACACCCACCTCGAGGGCACCGAGGTCGGCGATCGCGACCACCCGGACGCCGTTGCCACCGGCCGAGTCGGTCGCGCTGCTCAGCGTCTCGACCAGGTCGGTGCGCGCGGCAGGGTCGAGCGACGGGTCGGCCGTGATCGTCGCGGTGGCGTCGTAGCTCGCGAAGCCGGTCTTCTCGGCCGGGTGGTGGCGGACCTCGGTGACGCCCGGCACGTCGGCGAGCCGGTCGTCGAGGCGGTCGAGTGCCAGGTCCGGCCGGGGGAACACGCCGCCGATGCCGGTCTCCACGCTGCCGATGATGGTGCCGAGCACGAGGGCGATCACGCCGGCGACGACGACGGTGCTGCCGCCGATGACGAGCCAGGTGCGTGCCCGTTGCCCCATCGTGCGGGTCTGCACGCTGGCGGTCTCGGGGCCGAAGGCACGGTCGAGGTCGTCGTCCTGCTGGTCAGTGGCTTGCCAGCCACCCGGGTCGGTTCCGTCGGTCACCATGTCGCCCCCTGGTTCGGGTGCGTCGGAGCCTAGTCGCAGGACGGCCGCCCCGTCCGCGCAGGGCGCTCCTCAGCCCCGGCGTTCCAGCGGGTTCTGGTAGTCGAACGCGTACCGCCCGGGTCCGTCGGAGACGTCGTCGATCGGGTCGTCGAACCGGACGAGCTCCGCGTGGAAGCGTTCGGGGTCCCAGCGGAACGAGTGGATCGAGCCGTTGCGGATCGGGGTGGCGTGCCGGTCGGCGGTGCCGGGCGCCGCCTCGTTGACCACGCTCCGGATCACCGCGCCGTGGGTGGCGACGACCACGACCCCGCCGTCGAAGCGCACCGCGATCTCACCGAGCGTCTCCGTGATGCGGGCGAGCAGCGCGGACCGGGACTCGCGGCCCGGGATGTCGTCGTGCGGGTACATCGCCGTGACCTCGGTGTCGGTGAGCCCCTCGGCTTCGCCGTAGGAGCGTTCGGCCAGCCCGGCGTACGTCACGGGTGCCGCGAGGCCGAGCCGGTCGGCGATGATCGTCCCGGTCTCGGCGGCGCGGGACAGCGGCGAGGCGACGACGGCGTCGAACTGCCGGCGGGTGAGGAGTTCGGCGGCCTCGGTGGCCTGTCGCCGTCCGGTGTCGTTGAGCGGGATGTCGGTGGAACCCTGGATGCGGCGCTGCGCGTTCCAGTCGGTCTCACCGTGCCGGACCAGGTACAGGAGCGTCGTCACCCGTCGATCATCCCAGACGCCGCGGGACCGGCTGCCGTGGGACCGGGTGCCGGGGGACCCGACCCCAGCCGCTCGGCCAGGTGCACCAGCGTCTCGGTCGTCCCGCCGTCGAGCTTCACGGCGGCACGGCGGTCGCTGCGGGTCGCACCGCGGTTCACGATGACCACCGGGTTCTTGCGGCGGGCAGCGTGGTCGACGAGCCGCACGCCGGAGTTCACCGTGAGCGACGACCCCACCACGAGCAGCGCCTCGGCGTCGGCGACGATCGACACCGCCTCGTGGAACTTCTCGGTGGGCACGAACTCGCCGAAGAAGACCACGTCGGGCTTGAGCATCCCGCCGCACACCGAGCAGTCCGGCACCACGAAGCGCTCGACGTCGGTGATCTCGACGTCGCCGTCGGGTTGGAGCTGCACTGAGCCGGGCTCGTCGATCCACGGGTTGGCGCGGTCGATGGTCGTGGCGAGGTCGGCGCGGGAGAACACCTGCCCGCACGTCAGGCAGAGGGCGCGGTCCATCGACCCGTGGATCTCGACCACGCGGCGGGACCCGGCGCGCAGGTGCAGGCCGTCGACGTTCTGCGTGATGACGCCCGTGACGACGCCGGCGTCCTCGAGGGCGGCGAGCGCCCGGTGCCCCTCGTTCGGTCGGGCGGCGGCGAAGCTCCGCCAGCCGAGGTGCGAGCCGGCCCAGTACCGCTGCCGTTTGGCGGCGTCGGCGCGGAACTCCTGGAAGGTCATCGGCTTGCGCACGACCCGCCCGGCGCCGCGGTAGTCGGGGATGCCGGAGTCGGTGCTCAGGCCGGCGCCGGAGAGCACGGCGACGCGCTTGCCGGCGAGCACCTCGAGCACGCGGTCGAGGTCCGCCGCGGTCGGCAGACCGGTCGGCTGACCGGCCGTCGCCCCGGTGGGCGGTCCGGTCGTCGACGCAGCATCATCCAGCACCCTGTTCACGGTACCCTCAACAGCCGACCGTCCCGGTCGCTTCCCCCTTCGGCGAGACGCTGCGAGACACCGGCCGGCACGCCAGCCGCGACACCGGCCAGCACGCAAGCCACGACACCGACCGGCGCCCACGAACGACCCCGAAACGAGCCCCGTGCACCCCGTCCGCATCGACTCCCTCGACGACCCCCGCCTCGACGACTTCGCCCGTCTGACCGACGTGGCGCTCCGCCGGGTGAGCGAACCGGAGGGCGGCCTGTACATCGCCGAGTCGAACACGGTCATCGAGCGCGCGGTCCGTGCCGGGCACACCCCGCGGAGCATCCTGGTGCAGGAGAAGTGGCTCGACAGCGTGCTGCCCCTGGTCGCGGACCACGACGGTCCGGTCTTCGTGGGCCCGGACGCCCTGCTCGAGGAGCTCACCGGCTTCCGCATGCACCGTGGCGCGATCGCGGCGGTGCAGCGCCCCGAGCTGCCGACGGTGGCCGACGTGGTGCGGGACGCGAAGCTCGTCGTCGTGCTCGAGGACATCGTCGACCACACGAACGTCGGTGCCGTCTTCCGCAGCGTCGCCGGCCTGGGCGCGGACGCGGTCCTCGTGAGCCCGCGCTGCGCCGACCCGCTGTACCGCCGGAGCGTCCGGGTGAGCATGGGCACGGTCCTGCAGATCCCGTGGACCCGCATCGGCGAGTGGCCGGCGGCGGGCGAGGAACTGCGCGCGCAGGGCTTCCACCTCGCCGCGATGGCGCTCACCGACGAGTCGGTCGACCTCGCCGAGTTCACCCGGGACGTCCCCGGCAAGGTCGCGCTCGTCATGGGCACCGAGGGGCAGGGGCTGACGCCCGCCGCGATCGCGTCGGCGGACACCACGGTGCGGATCCCGATGGCGCACGGTGTCGACTCGCTCAACATCGCCGCGGCGAGCGCCGTGGGTCTGTGGGCGGTCACCCAGGCCCAGCGGCTCGCCTCCTAGGCACGCCACGGGCGGACCAGGAGGCGCGGCTCGCCTCAGCGCCGCAGCATCCGTCCGGCGCGGATCACCAGGGCACGGTCGGTGCCCGGTTCGCCGACCAGGCACACGCCGACGGGTGCGCCGTCCACGGTGAGGGCGGGAGCGCTGACCGCCGGCACGCCGCCGACGCTCGCGAGGCTCGTCATCGCCGTCGTCGCGGTCCGGGTGCGTTCGAGTGCCACCGTGTCGGCGGCGAGGAGCGGTGCCGGCCCGGGGACGGTCGGGAACAGCAGGGTCCGGTCGGCGAGGGCCGTGCGGATCGTGGCCCGGACGTCGTCGAGTCGCGCGACGGCGTCGGCGGTGGCTGCGGGGTCGTTCGCCCGGGCGGCGGCGAACCGGTCGCCGACGACGGTGCTCAGGGCGCCGGGGTGGGCGTCGATCCAGGCACCGTGGGCGGCGACGGCCTCGGCGGCCTGCACGAGGCGCAGCAGTTCGCGCAGGTCGTCGAGGGGCGGGATCCCGAGGTCGGCGAGCTGCACGGTGCCGATCGGTCGGCCGTGCCCGGCGACGAAGGCGGTGAAGGCCTCGGCGACGGCCGGCTCGACGAGGTCCAGGAGCTCGGCGGGTACGAGGAGTTCCGGCTCCGCAGGAGCGTCCGGATCCGACGGCACCGTGGCGTCGAGCGCCGCGAGCAGGACGTCGGCGCTCCGGGTGAGCCACCCCACCGTGTCGAACGACGGTGCGAGGGGGAGCAGCCCTTTGCGGGAGACCGTGCCGTGGGTCGTCCGGAGGCCCCAGAGTCCCTGGTACGAGGCGGGGACCCGCACCGATCCCGCGGTGTCCGTGCCGATCCCGATCTCAGCCGTGCCGAGACGGACGGCCGATGCGGATCCGCTGGACGAGCCTCCTGGCAGTCGGGTCGGGACCGCCCCGTTGGGTGGGGTGCCGTGGTGTTCGTTGCGTCCCGTCAGGTTGTAGGCGAACTCGTCGGTGCGCGCGATGCCGCGGACCGCGGCGCCGGCGTCGAGGAGCGCCGCGACGGCCGCTGCCGGCGTCGCCTGGACGGGGGACTCGCGCAGGTACGTCGGGTTGCCGCCGCCGACGGGCTGGCCGGGGACGGCGTAGAGGTCCTTCACCGCGACGGTGAGCCCGTCGAGCGGTCCGGACGCGGTGGGGGCGACGAGCGGGTCGCCGACGGCGCGCCAGACGGTGGTGTCGAAGGCCTTCGGGCGGCCGGTGACGTGGGCTGCCTCGATGCGCCAGCGCGGACCGGCGTCGTCGTGGTTGCTGTTGCTGTTGCTGTTGCTGTCGCGTCGCCACAGCTGCGTCTGGAGGCCCTGCCCGCCCGCCGCGAACTCGGACACCGACACGACGAGGGCGAGTCCCTCGGCCAGGGGGCGGACCTCGACGCGCGTCAGCGACCGGGCCTGGACCCCACCCCGTGCCCCGCGGAACGCGCTGATCGCGTCGTGCCCGACGAGCAGGCCGCGGTCGTCACCGCGCATCGTGCCGGGGGCGTCGACGAACGCGGCGTCGAGCGCGTCGAGGTCGTTCGCGGCGAGGGCGGCCTCGTACGCGTCGAGCGCGTCGAGCAAGCCCTCCGGTGCCGCGGTGCTCGTCTCGTGCGTGCTCGTCTCGTGCGCGCTCATCGTGCGGGCTCCTCGAAGTCGGCCTTGCGGATGCGGGCGTGCGCGCCGGTGACCAGGTCGACCACCTGCGAGATGTTGAAGTCCGTCGCCGCCGACAGGTAGGCGTACGCCAGGTGCGGCTCCATGCCCCAGCGGGCACCGAGGATCGCGACCGCGTGCCGGACACAGGCGCGGACGGCCTCGTCGAGGTCCGGGTCCATGCCCGTCGGCACGAGGAACTCGTGGGTCTCGACGAGCGGCCAGACCACGTCGCCGAACTGCTGCGCGGCCTCGGCGGCGGGTGTCACGTCGAACCGGACGGTCGCGCGGAGCGACGCCTCCATCGCGGTGAGCGCGACCTCGCCGTCCCCCTGCGCGAAGTGCGGGTCACCGACGTACGCGAGCGCCCCGGGGACCAGGACCGGCAGGTGCAGCTGCGCGCCGACCTGCAGCAGGTTCACGTCGACGTTGCCGCCGTGCCGGCCCGGCGGCACCGAGTGCAGCCGCTCGCCGGGGGTGGCGACGCCCATGATCCCGAGGAAGGGAGCGAGCGGGAAGTGCGCGAAGCGGTCGCGGGCGCCGGTCAGGGGGATGCGGCCCCGCTGACCCGCGGCCGTCTCGACAACGTCGGCGAAGACGCTGACCGTGGTGCCGTCGACCGGGTACTCGCCGTGCAGGGCACCGCGGCCGTGCCGGTTCGACACGACGCCGTAGTGCACCCGTGGCAGCGTCTCGAGCACCGTCATGGTCAGGACGTCGCCCGGCTCGGCGCCCGCGATGGCGATCGGACCGGAGACGACGTGCGGGCCGTCGGTGGCAGGGTCCCGGTGGCCGCTCCTGGCGATCGCGACGGCGTCGTCGAGCACGTGCTCCGCGGCGACGCCGTGCGACGCGAAGTACGCGCGGGGGTCACTGCCCTGGTCGGGCAGGATCCCCTCGTGGCTGACGGTGTCGATCGTGACGTCCTCACCGGACGCGATCGTGATGACCGGGCGGTCGTCGGCGTTCGGCAGCCGACCCCACAGGACCGTGTCCGGGTCGACGGGCAGGTAGCGGTCGGACCGGATCGGGCCGGCGCCGGGCTGCAGGGTCGGGATCGCGGGGGTGTGTGTGGTCATCATCGGTCGGCCTTCCGTTCGACGAGGTGGGCGACGTCGGCGAGGTGGGCGGTCATCGCGTCACGGGCGCCGTCCTCGTCGTGCCGTCGGATACAGTCGAGGATCCGTTCGTGCCAGACGAACGACGAGCGGCGACCTTCGCTGGTGCTGTGCGACCGGGCACGGACGTCCTGCACCCACCCGCTGCTGAGCTCGCACAGGGACACCAGCAGCGGGTTGCCGGAGGTGCGCGCGACCTGCACGTGGAAGGCGACGTCCTGTGCCAGCGACTCCTCGGGGCTGAGTCCCGCGTGCGTGGCGGCGAGGATGCGTTCGAGGGCGAGCAGGTCCGCTTCGCCGGCACGGACGGCGGCGAAACCGGCGACCCGGGGTTCGACCACCGTGCGGAACTCGGCGACGTGCTCGGCCCGTCGTGCCAGGTCGTCGCCGTGCGCTGCGCCCGACTGCTGTTCGAGCAGGGCGGTCGCCTCCTCGGAGCGCGGCAGCACGACGGTGCCACGGCCGGGTGTCCGGGAGACGAGTCGGCGGCGCTCGAGCTCCTGCATGGCCTCACGCACCGTGGTGCGGGACACGGCGAGGTCCTCGGCCAGGGTCCGTTCCGGCGGGAGCTTGTTGCCGGGTGCCAGGTCCTCGAGCACCAGGCGGGCCAGGTGCGCGGCGGTCGCGGCGCTCAGGGTGTGGCCTCTCTGCATGGACAGGAGCCTAGGGTCCGTTGGTCCGTTTGGTTCATTGGTACGACCAACTTTTACACGCTCGTCACACGTGGCGTCCGAGTCGGAAACACGGCGGGCGAAGGGTGGGTCACGTCCGAATCCATCCCGATCCGAGGAAGACCCCACCATGGACCTGATCCTGCGCACGGCCCGCCTGACCGACGGCCGCCTGGTCGACGTCCACGTCGCCGACGGCACGATCGTCCGGGTCGCCGAAGCGGGCACCGAGGTCGCCGAAGCGGGCACGGAGGTCGCCGAAGCGGGCACGGAGGTCGAGCCGACCGAGGCGGCGCACGTCGTGGACTGTGCCGGTCGCGTCGTGATCCCGGGGCTCATCGAGTCCCACCTGCACGTCGACAAGGCACTGCTCGACCGCGAACGACCGAACCCCGACGGCACCCTCGCCGGCGCGATCGCGGTGACGGGGGAGCTCAAACGCGGCTTCACCCACGACTCCGTCCGTGACCGCGCCCGGACCCTGCTCGACCAGGCGATCGCCAACGGCACGACACTCGTCCGGGCGCACCCCGACGTCGACCCCGTCGTCGGACTGACCGGCGTCGAGGTGCTCCTCGCCCTGCGCGACGAGTACCGCGACGCCCTGGACCTGCAGATCGTCGCGTTCCCACAGGAGGGGATCGCGAAGGCGCCGGGCACGCTCGCCCTGCTCCGCCAGGCGCTCGCCGCCGGGGCCGACGTGATCGGTGGCTGCACCTACAACGAGGCGACCCTGGCTGCATGCCACGAGCACATCGAGACCGTCCTCGACCTCGCCGAGGAGTTCGACGTGCCGGCCGACCTGCACGCCGACTTCGCCGACGACACGTCCGACCCGCGGTTCGCCCTCGCCGGGCACATCGCCGACCGTGTCGCCGCTCGCGGGCTGCGGGACCGGGTCGCCCTCGGACACGTGACCTCGCTCGCCAGTCTGCCCCCGGTCTCGCGCAGCGCCGTGCTCGCGAAACTCGCAGCAGCGGGTGTCGCGGTGGTGCCGCTGCCCGCCACGGACCTGCACCTCGGCGGTCGCTCGGACGACCGAGACGTCCGCCGAGGGGTCGTCCCGGTGCGCGAGCTCTGGGACGCCGGCGTCACGAGCGCCTACTCGTCGAACAACGTCCGCAACGCGTTCACGCCGTTCGGCAACGCGGACCTGCTCGACATCGGGTTGCTGCTCGCGCAGGTGGGGCACCTGTCCGGCCCGGCCGACCTCGGGCGCGTGCTCGAGATGGCCACGTCGTCCGCGGCCCGCGTCGTCGGGGTCTCCGAGACCCACGGCATCCGGCCCGGAGCCGCCGCCGACCTCGTCGTCCTGTCGACGACCGACCCCGCGGGCGTCCTGCTCGACCGCCCCGATCGGAACCTCGTGGCCAAGCGCGGCCGCGTCGTCGCGGAGACCACCAGGACCACCCGACTCACCACCGGGTCCACCACTCGATCGATGGAACTCACCCATGCGTGAACGGATCCCGCACGAGATCGTCGCCTCGGTCCTCGCCGGCACCACGGCGTTCATCGGCGGCAACGCGCTGCACCTGCCCACCTGGGCGATCTTCATCAGCTGGGCGGGGATGTTCCTGCTCGGGGCGAAGCCCACGCTCCGGAACGCCACCCGGCTCTGGGCGGCGATGCCGATCGGGTCCGCCTTCGGCCTCGTGATCGTGCTGCTCGACCAGCGGTTCGGCACCGTGCTCGGCGAGGGGCAGGCCGCGCAGAACACCGTGCTCGCGCTGCTGATCCTGGTCGTCAACTGCGCGCTGATGTACACGGGTCGGACGCGGCTGTTCGGGCTCGTGCCCGGCATGTTCCTCGGGTTCGCGTCCTTCTTCGCCACGTGCTTCGGCGGCTTCGGGTTCGATCCGGGCAACGCGTGGGCGGCATGGGCGTCGGTCGTCGTGATGAACGCACTCGGTCCGGTGTTCGCGTACCTGTCCCGGCGGCTGACGTTCGCGCGGCCGACCCAGCCCGGCGCGACGACGGACACGCCCACGACGACCCCCGCCGTCGAGCAGCCGGTCGCAGCCAGGGTCTAGGCACCGACCGGTACGCTCGGTTCCCGTGTCACGAGTCGTCCGTCGCCCCCGCTCCGCCGTCCGGAGGCCCGTGACGATCTCCGTCGTCGCGGTCCTGGTGCTCGTCGCCGGGTACCTCGTGGCCGCCGCCGTCGTGCCGTTCGGTCCGGCGAGCGCCGCGACCACCACGTACTCGGCCCCGACGTCGAGCGTGCCGGCGCTGAGCTTCCCCGGCTACGGCGCCACCGCGGTCGAGGCCACCGACTTCCCGGAGAGCCTGCGCACCAGCGGTGACACGAAGCCCCGGTCGATCGCGAGCATCACCAAGATCGTCACGGCGCTCGTGGTCCTCGACGAGAAGCCGATGGCGGCGGGGGAGTCCGGGCCCGCGATCACCTTCACGCCGAAGATGGAGTCGCTCTACGCCAAGTACGCGGCGATGAACGGCGAGGTCGCGCCGATGCCCGCCGGCCTGAAGCTCACCGAGCACCAGGCGTTCCAGGTGATGCTCATGAAGTCGGCGAACAACTACGCCGGCGCCCTCGCCATCTGGGCCTTCGGGTCGATCGCCGAGTACGAGCAGGCGGCGACGAAGTGGCTCGAGGAGCACGACCTCGACGACACCACGATCCACGAGCCGACCGGTCTCGACCCGCAGAACACCTCGACCGCGACCGACCTGGTCGACCTCGGGCAGCTCGCCCTCGCGAACCCGGTGGTCAAGGAGATCGTCGGCACCAAGGACGTCACGATCCCGACGGTCGGCGAGATCGAGAACTCGAACAAGCTGCTCGGCCTGGACGGCATCGAGGGCATCAAGACCGGCACCCTCGACGAGGCCGGCGCCTGCCTGCTGTTCGCGGCGACCTACGAGCGCGGCGGCCGCGACGTCACCGTCATCGGCGTGATGCTCGGCGGTGTCGACCACGACTCGCTCGACGTCGACGTGCAACGGCTGCTGCGGTCGGTCGCGGACAACTTCCAGGTCGTGCCCCTGACCCACGCCGGCCAGACCTTCGGCACGTTCTCCACCCCCTGGCAGGACGAAGCCGACGCGGTCACCGCGAAGGCGGCCGAGGTCCTGGTCTGGGGCAAGACGAAGGTCCGGGCGAAGGCGCACCTCGACGAGGTCACCCTCGGGACGAAGGGCGAGCGGGTCGGGAAGGTCCGCTTCACGGTCACGAACCACGACCCGGTGTCGGTGCCGCTCGTGCTCGAGCGGACGATCGACGACCCCGGCGTCTGGTGGCGCTGGACGAACCCGTTCCAGGGCTGACGGCGCTCGCGCGCTGACGCGCACCACCCGGAGTCCGTACTGTCGGACGGGTGACGACGACGAAGACGTTCCCCCGGACCACCCCCTCCGCCCTCGACATCGACGCCCGCGGTGTGCTCGCGTTCGTCGACGCCCTCGAGTCGACCCCCGGTGTCGAGCCGCACAGCCTGATGCTGCTCCGCCACGGCCAGGTCGTCGCCGAGGGGTGGTGGCAGCCGTACGCGGCCGACCGGGTGCACCTGCTCTACTCGCTCAGCAAGAGCTTCACCGCAGCGGCGGTCGGCATCGCGGTGCGCGAGGGACTGATCGACCTCGACGCGACCGCGCTGTCGTACTTCCCCGAGCTCGACGACGAGATCACGGACGAACGCAGCCGCCGCATCCGGGTCCGGCACCTGCTCGCGATGGCGAGCGGGCACCGCGAAGAAGCGCTCGATCGAGCACGCGCCGCCGACCCGACGAACCTCGTCCGCGGCTTCCTGCTCACGCCGCCGGACGAGGAGCCCGGCACCGTCTTCGCCTACAACCAGCCGTGCACGTACACGCTGGGCGCGATCGTCCGGCGGGTCAGCGGTGGTTCGCTGGTCGACTACCTGCGTCCACGTCTGCTCGACCCGCTCGGCATCGACGACCTCGCCTGGCGCCGCGACGAGACGGGCGCCGAGCTCGGCTTCAGCGGGTGCTACGCGCCGACCTCGGCGGTCGCCGCGCTCGGACAGCTGTACCTGCAGCGCGGTCTGTGGGACGGCGAGCGGATCCTCGACGAGGACTGGGTCGCGGCCGCCACGCGCAAGCAGATCGAGAACCCGGCCGAGGAGAACCCGGACTGGTCGCAGGGCTACGGCTTCCAGTTCTGGATGGCCCGCCACGGCTTCCGCGGCGACGGCGCCTACGGTCAGTTCTGCGTCGTCCTGCCGGAGCTCGACGTCGTCCTCGCGATCACGGGGCAGAGCCTCGACATGCAGGCGGTCCTCGACGCGGCCTGGCAGCACCTGCTGCCCGCCGTCGACCGTCCGTCCGACACGGGTGCGGACACCGCCCTGGAGGCACGGCTCACCTCCCTGGGACTGCCCGCGGTGAGTGGCGCCGCGGTCCCCGAGCACGTGGCCGGTCGTGCGCTCCGCGTGCTGCCCGGTGCGGCGCTCGACGCCGTGGGCTTCGACCGCGGGACCCACGGGATCCGGCTGACCGTGTCCGCCGACGGAGCGTCGGCGTCGGTGCCGGTCGGCGAGGGGGAGTGGGCCGTCGAGGGTGCTCTCGCAGCGAGCGCCGCGACCCAGCCGGACGGCGCCGTGCTCGTCGCGCTCCGTTTCGTGGAGACACCACACCTGTTGTGGCTCCGCGTCGACCTCGCTGCCGGCACGGTCGGCACGACGTGGGAGACCGAACCGCTGCACGACGGCGCGCTCACGCTGCACCGGCCCGCCGACTGACCTGCGCCGACCACAGGGTGCACGACCCGGTTCGCGCCCCCGTGCCGTCATCGCGCCCTGGGGAGTCGGGGCGCGATGATCGTGGTGGGGCGCGGTCGGGGAGGCGTTCGGACTCGGATGGCCCTCGTTCCGCTACGGGGTGTCGGACTTGTGCTCGACGACGTCCTGCAGCTCGGGGCGCTTGGCGGAGACACCGTCGCCCGACGAGGTGTGCTTGATGCGCCGGACGACCCACGGCACCAGGTACTCCTTCGCCCAGCCGAGGTCCTCGGCGCGGGCCTCACGCCACGGCCGCGCCTCGAGCGGTTCGGGGTTGAACGGCTCGAGGCCGTGCGGCACGCCGAGGGCGTCGAGCACCGCGGCGGCGATCGTGGCGTGCCCCGTGGGGGAGTGGTGCAGCCGGTCCGGTGCCCACATGCGCGGGTCGCGGAGCACCCGGAGCGCCCACATGTCCGCCACCAGTGCGCCGTGCTTCAGGGCGATCGCGTGCAGGTTCTCGTTGTAGATCGCCGTCTTGCCGCGCACCATGCCGAGCACCGGCGTCATGCCGACGTCGGGCCCGGTGAACAGGACCACGGTGGCGCCGTCGCTCCGCAGCCTGGACACCATGGCGTCCACCCGCTCGGCGAGTTCGTCCGGATCGGAGCCCGGCCGGATGATGTCGTTGCCCCCGGCGGAGACCGTGACCAGGTCCGGACGGAGCGCGAGCGCCGGTTCGACCTGCTCGTCGATGATCTGCTGCAGCAGCCGCCCGCGGATCGCCAGGTTGGCGTACGCGAAGTCGTCGGACCCGTGGGCGAGCATCTCGGCGACCCGGTCCGCCCAGCCCCGGTTCCCCCCGGGGACGGTGGGGTCGGGGTCGCCGATCCCCTCGGTGAACGAGTCACCGATCGCGACGTACCTGGACCACGGATGACGATCTGACACGCTCCGGACCATAGTCTCGTGCCATGACGAAGGCCAACACGGGCGCAGCCGCCGGCGCGGACGCCGGCACGGACGCAGCCGCCTGGACCGTGCCGGACGACCTGCTCGCCCGCATCGCCGAACGCGCCCCCGGGTACGACGCCGCGAACGCGTTCTGCGCCGAGGACCTCGAGGGACTCCGCGCCGCGGGCTACCTGCGCATCGGGGTGCCGGTGGCGCAGGGCGGCTTCGGGCTCGGACTCCGCGCCACGGCCGCCGTCCAGCGGACCCTCGCCCAGGCCGCGCCGGCGACGGCGCTCGGCCTGGGGATGCACCAGGTGTGGGTGCAGGCGGCGCGCGCCGTGACTGCGCGAGGTGCGTCGTTCCTCCAGGCCGTCACCGACCACGCGTCGGACGACCACCTGCTGGCGTTCGGGGTGAGCGAACCCGGCAACGACGCCGTCCTGTTCGACTCGTCGACGACGGCGGAGCCGGACGGCGACGGCGGCTACCGCTTCACCGGCACCAAGGTCTTCACCTCGCTCGCACCGGCGTGGGACGTCCTGAGCGTGTTCGGCAAGGACACCTCCGGCCCGGAACCGCGGCTGGTGCACGGCTTCGTGCTCCGGTCCGACGGCGACGTCGAGCACCTGGACGACTGGGACACCCTCGGCATGCGGGCCACGCAGAGCCGCACGACGAAGCTGCACGGCGTGCACGTCCCCGCCGACCGCATCGTGCGGTCGCTGCCGGTCGGGCCGAACCAGGACCCGCTCGTGTTCGGGGTCTTCGCGGCGTTCGAGCTGCTCATCGCCTCGGTGTACGTCGGGATCGCCGAACGTGCGATCACGCTGGCGGTGTCCGCCGTCGGACGTCGCGTCGCGGCCGACGGCTCGCTCCGGTCGCAGGACCCGGACGTCCGGCGTGCGATCGCGGACCTGCGCGGTGCCGTCGACGCGATCACCCTGCAGGTCGACGCGCTCGCCCGGTCGGTGGACGAACAGGACGACCTCGGCGCCCGGTGGTTCCCGCTGCTCGTCGGCACGAAGGCGCGGGCGGTGGACACCGCGCAGCACGTGGTGGACGAGGCCATGCGGGTGGTCGGGGGCTCGGCGTTCCGGTCCTCGAGCGAACTCGCCCGCCTGGCGCGCGACGTCCGGGCCGGCCAGTACCACCCGTCGTCGCGGGACTCGGCGGCGCGCACGCTCGCGGCGTCGGTGCTCGGCCCGCCCGCCTGACGCGGACGCGTGCGGCCTGGAGCGGTCGCGCGCCCGGCCCGGTGCGGTGCGGTGCGACGGTCGCACGGTGCAGAGCGCGTGAGTCCATGCGAGGTTGCCCGCCTCGTGCAGCCCTGTAGCGCCGCACGGAGCGATCAACCCGGCACGGATCGGCGACGGTAGCACGGTGCTCCGGGGCCAGGGCGACGGTCGCACGGTGCGGGACTTGTGAGCCCGTGCGAGGTTGCTCGCCTCGTGCGGCCCTGTAGCGCCGCACCGAGCGATCAACCTCGCACCGAGCGCCGAAGGCCGCACCGTGCGGCTGCCGACCGCACGACCGGATAGTTAGCATCCGGTACGATTGACCTCCCGAGCGCAGAGGAGGCGGCCGACTCGTGCCGAGGACCGACACCACGAACCGGACCCCTCCCCGTCGACGGACACGCTCCCGGCGGCTCGCCGACGCGGTCCTCGCGCTCGACCCCGGGCTCGTGAAGACCGACGGTGCCCTCCGCACCCTGGTCGCGGTGCCCGCCGGCATGGCCGTGGGGTACGCCGTCGCGACCGCGTTCGGCCTGCCCGCGATCCTGGGCGTGATGATCGGCGCGATGCCCGCGTTCATCACCTGCCTGGTCATCGTCGACCCGAGCACCGGCCGGACGGCTGCCCGCACCGGAGCCGTCCTCGTGCCGTTCGTCGTCGCCCTCGCCGGCAGCATCGCCCTGCAGCCGTTCCGGCTCCTCGAGCTCGTGCTCATCGTCGTGCTGCTGTTCCTGCAGTTCGCCGCGGCCGCGTGGGGCGCGTGGGCCGCCGACGCCGCGATCGTCGGGTTCGCCGGGTACCTGTGCGGGCTGCTCCTCCCGCTGCCCGAGACGAGTGTCGTGCCGCTCGGCCTCGTCGTGGCCGCTTCGCTCGCCGCGACGGTCCTGGTCCGCCTGGTGCTCCGACCGGACGCGCACCGTGCCCTGTTGCGTACCCGCCGTGGTTTCGTCGCCCGTGGCTCGGCCGTGCTCGAGGCCGCTGCCGCCGTCCTCGCCGCGGCGGACGACCCGGCCGCACGACGCCGCACCCTGCGCCGCCTCCGTCGCAGCCGCGACCGGTACCACGAGATCGCGTTGACGGTCGACGGGATGCTCGCCGCGAGCGGGGTGGACGCCGACACCACGGCCGAGGAGCTCCACCGGCTCGTGTTCGACACGCACTTCGCCGTCGACGAGCTCGGGCGCGGTGCCGGTGCCCTCGTCGAGCACGGCGCGCCGTCGGACGTCCGGCACGCCGCGCTCCGTGCCGTCACGATCGTCCTGCGCCACGGCGGCGGGCACGGCGAGGACGCCGCACAGACCCTGCTCGCCCGCTACGGCATCACGGCGTCCGCCGGCGACCCCGGCTCGCGCACGACGGCCGTCGTCCGTCGGATGGCCGCCGAGTTCACCGACCTGCAGGGCGCCGGGCTGCGGTGGCGCGAGCTCCGCGACGAACTGCCGCACCACGGCGACGGCGTCGCGTTGGCAGCGCCCTTCGTCACGCCCGTCGTCCTCGCCGGCGGCCGCCCGGCCGGGGCCGTGCCGGTGCTCGCCGACACCGTCGCCGACGGCCCCTGGCGCCGCTGGCGACTCTCCGTCTCGCTGCGCACCGCGGTGCACGCCGCGATCGCCGTCGCGATCGTCGAGCCCCTCGCGCTGCTGCTCGACGGCCCGCGGTTCTACTGGGGCGTGATCGGCGTGATGATCGTCCTCGCCGGCACGAACACCACGCACGAGCGGGTCCGCAAGGGCCTGCACCGTGCCGTCGGCACGGTCGTCGGCGGCGCCGTCGGCATCGTCCTCGTGCACGTCGTCGGCACGGCGCACCCCTGGTTCACGCTCGTGCTCGTCTGCGTCCTGCTCGCGGTCGGCACCTACGGCTTCGGCGGCGTCTACTCGGTCTGGGTCGCGTGCCTGGTCGTCGTCCTGTGCCAGGTGTACGCGTTCTCCGGCAGCTTCACCGACTCGCTCATCCCGATCCGCCTCGCCGAGAACCTGCTCGGCGCCGCGGTCGCCGTGCTCGTGAGCGCCGTCGTCTTCCCGATCGCCACCCGGGCCGTCATCCGACGGGCCGTGCGCCGGCAGCTGACCGCGGTCCGGGCGTTCGTGCTCGCGCTGGTCGGGGTCGACGCGGACGCCGAGGCGGACGCGACCGACGGTGCGGGCGCGATCCGCGCCTCCCGGTCGGCCGACACGGCCACCGACGCCGCCGCACCCGACCTGCGCGCACGATCGCGCGCCGTCGACGCAGCGACCTACCAACTGGACGCCGTCCTGCGCCCGATGGTGCGGTTCCCGACGGGCGGACCCGCCCGCGCGGACGCCAGGACCCGGACGTCCCTGCAGGCGGCGGCGACGTTCGCGCGCGAGGCGGCCGGGAGGCTCGGCTCGCCCCCGCAGGACCCGCCCGACGCCCTGGCCGGTGCCGCCCACCGCCTCGCCGCGTCGATCGCGGACCTGGCCGACGGCATCGTGGCCGGGCCCCGGTCCGCCGCGCCGGCGCCGGTCTGGGCGCGGGTCGGCGACCAACTCGACACGGCGGTGGGCGCGGCGGCGGGTGGTCCGGACCAGCAGACCGTCGAGGTCGCCGCGCACGCGCTGGGCCGCATCGACGAGGCGCTCGCGCTGCTGGCCGACCGGCACCGGGCGACCGTGCTCGGCGAGACCGCCACGCGTTCGGCGGCCACCGGCGCACGGTGAGCCCGGCGATGTCGGTGGTCCCTGGCATCATCTCGGTGTGAGCAAGCAGGACGGAAGCAACCGGCTCGTCTCCGACGCACCGGTGGACGACGTCTCGGCGACCGTGCTGCACGTCGACATGGACGCCTTCTTCGCCTCCGTCGAACTGCTCGACCGACCCGACCTGGTGGGTCTGCCGGTCATCGTCGGCCACGACTCCGACCGCTCCGTGGTCACCGCTGCCACCTACGAAGCCCGTCGGTACGGCGTCAACTCCGCCATGCCGATGGCCATCGCGAAGCGCCGCTGCCCGAACGCGATCATCGTCGAGCCGCACTTCGAGAAGTACCGCGACCAGTCCGCCGCGGTGATGGCGGTCTTCGACCGGTTCACGCCGCGGGTCGAACGGCTCGGCATCGACGAAGCGTTCCTCGACGTCGCCGGCGCGCTCCGGCTGTACGGCACGCCGTGGGAGATCGGACGGGCCATCCGGCGCACGGTCCACGCCGAGACGGGCCTGCACTGCTCGGTCGGCGCCGCGTCGACCAAGTTCGTGGCGAAGCTCGCATCGAGCCGGTCCAAGCCGGACGGGCTGCTCGTCGTGCCCGCGGCCGACACCATCGCGTTCCTGCACCCGCAGCCGGTCTCGGCGCTGTGGGGCGTGGGCGGCAAGACGCAGGAGACCCTCGAGCGCCGCGGCATCCGCACCGTCGGCGACCTGGCGAACACGCCCCTCGGGTCGCTCGTGTCCGCGCTCGGGCCGGCCGGTGGCCAGCGCCTGCACGACCTGTCCTGGGGGCGCGACCCACGCGTCGTCGACACCGGTGTGGGCGAGAAGTCCATCGGGCACGAGGTCACCTTCGGCCACGACCTGACCGAGCGGGACGACGTCGCGCGCGAGCTCCTGCGCCTCGCCGACAAGGTCGCCGTCCGCCTGCGCCACGCCGACGTGCAGGCCCGCACCGTCGCGCTCAAGGTCCGCTACACCGACTTCACCACACTGACCCGGTCGCGCACCCTCGCCGAGCCCACCGACGTCGCCAAGCGGCTGCACCGCGAAGCCGTCGAGCTGTACGACGTGCTGCACCGACCGGGCAACCGGATCCGGCTCATCGGGGTCCGCGGCGAGAACCTCGTGCCGGCCGCCGCGAGCAACGCGCTGTGGGACGACGACGCGCCGTGGCGCGAGACCGAGACCACGGTCGACGCGGTCGCCGCGCGCTTCGGCGCAGGCGTGCTGCGACCGGCATCCCTGGTCCGCCGGACCCCCGACGGCCACGTCCCGCACGCCAGGCAGGACTGACGGTGGCGGTAGAATCAGGTCCAGTGAGCGCAGCGGAGTACGAACAGCAGCAGCCCGCCACGCTGTGGGCCGAGTCGGGGGACGACCACACGTCGTCGACGTCGTCGTCGTCGGTGTCCGCGCAGTCATCGGCGCACGCCGACGCCGTGGCACGGGACGAAGCCGACGCGGCCGCCCTGGCCGAGGCAGCCGGCAACTCGGCCGTCCAGCACCTGTCGCCGGCGTTCCCGGACCGAGCCGCGTGGGGCACCGCGTCGAAGCTCCGCGCGTGGCAGGTCGAAGCCCTCACGAAGTACTTCGAGTCCGAGCCGCGTGACTTCCTGACGGCCGCGACGCCCGGCGCCGGCAAGACGACGTTCGCGCTCCGCCTGGCCACCGAGCTGCTGGCGCGCGGCACCGTCGACCGCATCGTGGTCGTCGCCCCCACCGAGCACCTGAAGCGGCAGTGGGCGGACTCCGCCGACCGCGTGGGCATCCGCATCGACCCGATGTTCAAGAACGGCGACGGCATGTTCGGCCGGCACTACCAGGGCGTCGCGATCACGTACGCCCAGGTCGGCATGAACCCCGAGGTACACAAGAAGATCACCGAGGGCGGGCGCACCCTGGTCGTCCTCGACGAGGTCCACCACGGCGGCGACGCGCTCACCTGGGGCGATGGCATCAGGGAAGCCTTCTCCGGTGCCACCCGACGGCTCTCGCTGTCCGGCACGCCGTTCCGGTCCGACACCGCGCCGA
The DNA here is from genome assembly GCF_013204965.1 of Curtobacterium sp. VKM Ac-2861. Lineage (NCBI taxonomy): Bacteria > Bacillati > Actinomycetota > Actinomycetes > Micrococcales > Microbacteriaceae > Curtobacterium > Curtobacterium sp. VKM Ac-2861. The sequence continues at coordinate 661,686 of NZ_JABMLA010000001.1, read as the reverse complement.
TCCCGTTCGTCCAGTACGCCCCCGACGAGCAGGGCATCCGGACCTCGATCTCCGACTACAACTACGGCTACGGCCGGGCGCTCAAGGACGGCGTCGTCCGGCCGGTGCTGTTCATGGCGTACGCCGGCCAGATGCGCTGGAAGACCCGGATGGGCGACGAGATGTCGGCCTCCCTCGGCGAACAGGTCACGAAGGACATCACCGCGCAGGCCTGGCGCACCGCCCTGTCGCCCGAGGGTGAGTGGATGCCGGCCGTGCTGTCCGCCGCCGACAAGCGCCTGACCGAGGTGCGTCGTGGTGTGCCCGACGCCGGTGGTCTGGTCATCGCGACGGACACCACCACGGCTCGCGCCTACGCCCGGATCCTGCAGCAGATCACCGGGGAGCGGCCGACGGTCGTCCTGTCCGACGAAGCCGCCGGGTCCAGCCGGATCAGCGCGTTCGCCGACGACACCTCGCGGTGGATGGTCGCCGTGCGCATGGTGTCCGAGGGCGTCGACGTCCCGCGGCTCTGCGTCGGCGTGTACGCCACGAGCGCGAGCACCCCGCTGTTCTTCGCCCAGGTGATCGGCCGCTTCGTGCGTGCTCGGCGCCGTGGCGAGACCGCCTCGGTGTTCCTGCCGAGCGTGCCCGGACTGATGGCACTGGCGGCGACGCTCGAGCTCGAACGCGACCACGCCCTCGACCGTCCGAAGGACGCCGACGACGGCATGTACAACCCCGAAGACGCGATGGTGGCCGAGGCCAACAAGGAAGACCGCGCGTCCGAGAGCCTGCTCGAGGTCCAGCCGTTCGAGGCGCTCGACTCGCAGGCGTCGTTCGACCGCGTCCTCTACGACGGCGGCGAGTTCGGTACCGGCGGCGAGGTCGGGTCGCTCGAGGAACTCGACTTCATCGGCATCCCGGGGCTCCTCGAACCCGACCAGGTGCGCGACCTGCTCCGGGCGCGTCAGGCGACCCAGGCGAAGCGCTCCAAGGGCCGGGCGGTCAAGGACGGCCAACCGAAGGCTGCCGAGCCCGAGAACCGCCCGATGTACATGACCATCAAGGAGCAGCGGACCGAGCTCGCGCGCCTCGTGTCGATCTGGTCCCGGCACTCCAACGAGCCGCACGGCTCCATCCACGCCGAGCTCCGGCGCATCAGCGGTGGGCCGGCCGTGGCGCAGGCGAGCATCGAGCAGATCCAGAAGCGCATCGACGTCCTGCGCTCCCGCATCGGCGGGCGCCGGTGACGGGTCCGGTCCGGGCGGTCCGCCCGTGATCGAGTCCGTCGACGACCGCACCTGGTACGTCAAGCGCGACGCGGAGTCCTCCCCAGAGGCGATCATCGACCGGTTCGGTGGTGGGTACCGGTTGCGACGGTTCTCGCTGACCGAGTCCCGACGCACCGCGCACGGGGTCTACATGGGTCTCGACCTCGCTGAGACGGCCTGGTGGCGACTCCGAGAGCGCTGATTCGCTCAGGAAGTGCGGCGTTCATGACGTTGACGGCCCGTATCCGGTAGACCGGAGGAATGGCAGACTCGATCCCTCACGTCCTCGTCCTCGGCGGCGGCTCCGCTGGCTACAGCACCGTCAAGCAGCTGCAGAAGCACGCCGCGACCGTGCCCATGCGCATCACGCTCGTGGACCAGAACACCTACTACACGTACCTGCCGTTCCTGCCCGAGGTCGCCGGCGGCCACATAGCCCCGAAGGACGTGACCGTCGAGCTGCGCCGTGCGCTCCGCAAGACCCGCGTCATCCAGGGCAAGGTCACCGGCATCTCGTCGAAGGACAAGACCGTCTCGATCGCGACCGCCGGTGGCGACGACCGCACGCTCGGCTACGACCAGCTCGTCGTCGCGCTCGGCTCGGTCACCCGCACCTTCCCGACCCCCGGACTCGAGGAGTACGGCGTCGGCTTCAAGAGCGTGGAAGAGGCAGCCTACGTGCGCGCCAAGCTCCTCGACAACATCGCCAAGGCCGCTGCCACCCGTGACGAGGACGAGCGTCGTCGTCTGCTGACCAGCGTCTTCGTCGGCGGTGGCTACACCGGCGTCGAGGCGATCGGCGAGCTGTTCGACGTCTCGCAGGCCGCCATCAAGACCTACCCGTCGCTCGCGGGGGAGCAGCCCCGCTGGATCCTCATCGACGCGCTCGACCGTGTCGCGCCCGAGGTCGGCCCGGAGCTGTCCAAGTGGACGCTCGAGTCGCTCCGTGCCCGTGGCATCGACGTGCGCCTGAAGACCACCATGCCGAGCGCTGAGGGCGGTATCGTCAAGCTCTCCGACGGCGACGAGATCCCGACCGGACTGCTCGTCTGGACCGCCGGCGTGAAGCCGAACCCGCTGCTCGACGCCTCCGACCTGCCCCGCGGACCGAAGGGGCACCTCGCCGCCAACGCGAAGCTCCAGGTCGAGGCCGAGGACACGCACGAGGTCGTCCCCGGTGTCTGGGGTCTCGGCGACGTCGCGCAGGTGCCCGACCTGACCGCCGACAAGCAGCCGGCGTTCTACCCGCCGAACGCGCAGAACGCCGTCCGTCAGGCCGTCGTCGCGGCGGACAACGTCGTCGCGACGATCACCGGCAAGCCCCTCGAGGAGTACCGCCACCCCTCGATCGGCACGGTCGCCTCGTACGGTGTCGCGAAGGGTGCCGCGAACATCAAGGGCATCAAGATGACGAACCTGCTCGCCTGGCTCGCCCACCGCGCGTACCACGTGTACGCGATGCCGACGCTGAACCGTAAGGCGCGCATCGTCATCGGCTGGGTCACCGGTGCCGTCTCGGGCCGCGACGCGACCTCGCTCATCAAGGAGACGGACCCGCGCCGCAACTTCGTCGAGGCGTCGAAGAGCTAGACGCAACCACTTGACGGACGGGAGGCGCGGTGTCAGCTGGCACCGCGCCTCCCGTCCGTCCGTGCGTGCGCTGTCTTGCTCGCTGCCGGATGCGTGCGCATCTTCCGACGCTCCACTTGTCGATCGACGCGTGCTCCGTCGGAAGATGCGCACTCATCCAGTGCGTGTGCATGTTCCGACAGCACACGCGTCGTTCCCCTGGTGGTCTGTCGGAACTTGCTCACGCATCGGCCGTGAGCGCAGCGAACTGGCCGTGCCCCCACCCCTGGCCGTGAGCGCAGCGAACTGGCGGGCGGTGGCCGTGAGCGCAGCGAACTGGCCGAGGCGGTGACGCCCTGAGCGCAGCGATGGCGGCACTCGCCGGGAGACGCAACAGAAAATGCCCCCGGACCGAAAGGTCAGGGGGCACTGCATGTTTCTGTGTCCGAAGGGGGACTTGAACCCCCACGCCCTAATACGGGCACTAGCACCTCAAGCTAGCGCGTCTACCAATTCCGCCATCCGGACTGGATGTGTGGCGATTTCCCCGGGTTTCCCCGGCGTCCCTGCCGAGAGAAAACACTAGCACGGGTCTGAACGCCCGATGAACACGGCCGCGCATCCCGGGCGCGTCCAGAGGGCTGGGTTCCGGGCGCGTCCCGCGGCGTCACCGGGCCGGGGTGCGTCGGTGCGGACCGATACCGTGGTGGCATGACGAACCCGGATCCGACCGTGACCGAGCTCGAGGCCACCGCGGCGATCGCGCGCGACCTCATCCGCATCGACACCACGAACTGGGGCGAGGGGAAGTCGCGCGGCGAGACCGAGGCGGCGCACTACGTCGAGGACAAGTTGCGCGGGCTGGGCCTCGAGCCGCAGTTGTTCGAGTCCGAGCCGGATCGCGTCAGTGTCGTCGCGCGGGTGCCCGGCCGCGATCGTGACAAGCCGGCTCTCGTGGTGCACGGGCACCTCGACGTCGTTCCGGCCGATCCGGCGAACTGGTCGGTCGACCCCTTCGGCGGCGTCGTCAAGGACGGCTCGCTGTGGGGGCGGGGCGCCGTCGACATGAAGAACATGGACGCGATGATGCTCACGTCGCTGTCGGACGTCATCGCGGCGCAGGGGGCTCCCGAGCGCGACTTGGTGATCGCGTACTTCGCCGACGAGGAAGCCGGGGGAGTCCTCGGCTCGCACCACGTCGTCGAGCACCACCCCGAGGTCTTCGCCGGGGCCAGCGCCGCCATCAGCGAGGTGGGCGGGTACTCGATCACCCTCGGCGACCGTCGCGCCTACCTGCTGCAGACGGGCGAGAAGGCGCTGATGTGGATCAAGCTCGTCGCCCGCGGCACGGCTGCGCACGGTTCGCACGTCATCCGCGACAACGCCGTGACGAAGCTCGCCGCGGCGGTCGCCCGGATCGGCAGCGAGGAGTGGCCGGTGCGCCTGTCGGCGACGACGGACGCGATGGTCGCCGAGGTCGCTCGGTTCCTGGGCGTCGACCCGACCGTGACGGGCCCGGACGAGGTCGCGCTCGCCACCGGTTCGGCCTCGCGGTTCATCCACGCCGCACTGCACACCACGACGAACCCGACGGTCCTGACCGCGGGCTACAAGCACAACGTGATCCCGGACACGGCCGAGGCGCTCGTCGACATCCGCTGCCTTCCCGGCGACGAAGAGACGGTGCTGGCCCGTGTGCGGGAGCTCGCCGGCGACGAGGTCGAGGTCGTGATGTCCTTCCGCGACATCGGTCTTGAGCAGGACTTCGGCGGACCGCTCGTCGACGCCGTCCGCGACGTCCTCGGCCGCCACGACCCGGGCGCCCCGGTGCTGCCGTACCTGCTGTCCGGCGGCACGGACAACAAGGCGCTGTCGACGCTCGGGATCGCCGGGTACGGCTTCGTGCCGCTGCAGCTGCCCGCGGGGGTGGACTTCCCGGCGATGTTCCACGGTGTCGACGAGCGGGTGCCGCTCGACTCGCTGGCCTTCGGTCGGCGTGTTCTCGGGGACCTCCTGGCCACGTACTGATATTGTTCATGGTCGCCTGCGTGGCGGTGTCCTGACCGACCTCCCCCGAAAGGCCCGTGCGTGCACATCCTCGAGGCGATCTTCCTCGGCTTCGTCCAGGGGCTCACCGAGTTCCTGCCGGTGTCCTCCAGCGCGCACCTGCGCATCGTCGGGCTGTTCCTGCCCGACGCGAAGGACCCGGGCGCGGCCTTCACCGCGGTGACGCAGCTCGGCACCGAGACCGCGGTGCTCATCTACTTCTGGAAGGACATCACCCGGATCATCGGGCGGTGGTTCCGCTCCGTGTTCCGGCGCGACGTCCCGAAGGGCGACCCCGACGTGCGTCTCGGGTGGCTCGTGATCCTCGGCACCATCCCGATCGGCATCGCGGGGCTCCTGCTGAAGGACTCCATCGAGACCACGTTCCGCTCGCTCTGGATCGTCGCGATCGTGCTCATCGTCTTCGGCATCGTGCTCGGGGTGCTCGACGTCGTCGGCCGCAAGGAGCGTCGGATCGAACACATGACCTTCGGTGGCGGCATCCTGATCGGGCTCGCGCAGGTGCTCGCACTCGTCCCCGGGGTCTCCCGCTCCGGTGCGACCGTGTCGATGGGGCTCGCGCTCGGTTACACGCGGCCGGCCGCGGCGCGGTTCGCGTTCCTGCTGGCCGTCCCCGCGGTGTTCCTGTCCGGGCTGTACGAGGCCGCGACGAGCCTCGGTGACCACGGAGCGCCGTTCGGACTCGCCGACACGCTCATCGCGACGGTGGTGGCGTTCGTCGTCGGGTTCGTGGTGATCGCGGCGTTCATGAACTACATCAGCAAGCGCAGCTTCATGCCGTTCGTCGTGTACCGCATCGCACTCGGTATCGTTCTCATCGTGTTGTTGTCGCTCGGAGTGATCCAGCCGTGAGGGCCTGGCAGGCCCCGTCCGTCCCCGACGTCCCCGGCGCAGCGCCGCGGCCCGTCGTGCACGACACCGCCACCGGCAAGCCGGTCGACCCGACGCAGGGCGAGGAGCGCGCTGCGCTGTACGTCTGCGGGATCACCCCGTACGACGCCACCCACCTCGGGCACGCGGCGACCTACCTGGCGTTCGACACGCTCGGCCGCGCGTGGCGCGACGCCGGCCTCGACGTCGAGTACGCGCAGAACGTCACCGACGTCGACGACCCGCTGCTCGAGCGCGCCACCCGCGACGGCGTCGACTGGCGCGAGCTCGCCGCGTCGCAGATCGACCTGTTCCGTCGCGACATGGAGTCGCTGCGGATCCTGCCGCCCGACGACTTCGTGGCCGTCACCGACGAGGTCGACCGCGTCGCCGAGGCCGTTGCGTTCCTGCAGGAGACCGGCTCCGCCTACGAGGTCCCCACCCCGGACGCCGAGGGCGACGACCTGTACTTCGACGTGAACCACCCCACCGACGCGTGGTCGCTCGGCGACGAGAGCGGCCTGGACCGCGAGACCATGCTCACGCTCGCTGCCGAGCGCGGCGGCGACCCGGAGCGACCCGGCAAGCGCGACCCGCTCGACCCGCTGCTCTGGCGTGCGGCCCGCGACGGTGAGCCGAGCTGGGACTCCGAGATCGGCCCCGGCCGGCCGGGCTGGCACATCGAGTGCAGCGTCATCGCCGGCGACCGCCTCGGCCTGCCGATCAGCGTGCAGGGTGGTGGCAGTGACCTCGTCTTCCCGCACCACGAGATGAGCGCAGGACACGCAGCGGCCCTGGCGCACCAGCCCCTGGCGCATGCGTTCGTGCACACCGGGATGATCGCCTACCAGGGCACGAAGATCTCGAAGTCGCTCGGCAACCTCGTCACCGTGCGGGGGCTGCTCGACGACGGCGCGGACCCCCGCGCGATCCGGCTCGCGCTGCTGTCGCACAAGTACTCCGACGACTGGGAGTGGTTCGACGCCGAGCTCACGAGTGCCACGACGCGCCTGGCGACCTGGGACGCCTGGGCATCGGGCACGTCCGCCGGGCACGCCGACGACGCGGCCGACGTGGCGTCCCGGATCCGGGCGCGGGTCTCCGACGACCTCGACACGCCGGGTGCGGTCGCCGCGGTCGACACTGCGATCGCCGGGGGCACGGCGTGCACACCGGAGCTCGCCGACCTGATCGACGCGCTGCTCGGCATCCGTCTGGCCTGACCCCGGGAGGGGTTGGGGCTGGGGCTGCCGGGGCTCGGGCCGGGACCTGGCGCTGAGGCACGCCCGGCCGGGTTCGCCGAGGTTCCACAACACGCCGCGTGCGTGCCGCCTGGGTTCCACAGACTGCCGCGTGCGTGCCGCCTGGGTTCCACAGACTGCCGCGTGCGGCCCCGAGGTTCCGAAATCTCGGAACCTCAGGGGGACGGGCCGCGCGCGCCGGCCCCGGTCGGCCGAGGTTCCACAACACGCCGCGTGCGTGCCGCCTGGGTTCCACGGACTGCCGCGTGCGGCCCCGAGGTTCCGAGATCTCGGAACCTCGGTGGGACCGGCCGGGCGCGTTGGGCGCGACTCGGCGACGGACGGGAGGCCCGTGGCGGGCTGGCACCGTGCCTCCCGTCCGGCGACCGGTTGCGAACACGCCGCATGGCCGGCCGTGCGCAGAAAGCGGCGACACGCCGCGCGCGTACCGGCGAGGTTCCACGGATCGCCGCGTGGGGCCGTGAGACGCCGAGATTTCGGAACCTCGGCGAACAGGACGCGCGAGCCGCGCCGCGCCCGCGCCGCCCTACTGCTGGGGCGGCTGCGGGGGCCGCCAGGGCCCCTCGCCACCAGCGGTGCCGCCGTCCTTGCCGTCCTTGTGCTCGCGGCGCCGCAGGTACTGCTCGAACTCCTGCGCGATCGCGTCGCCCGAGGCCTCGGGAGAGTCGACGGTGTCGCGGGCCTGCTCGAGCTGCCCGATGTACGAGGCCATGTCCTCGTCGTCGGCGGCGAGGGCGTCGATGCCGTCCTCCCACTCGGTGGCGTCGTCGAGCAGGGTGCCACGGGGCACGGTGACGTCGGTGAGCTCCTCGATCTTGTCGAGCAACGAGAGGGTGGCCTTGGGCGACGGCGAGTTGTGCACGTAGTGCGGGACCGAGGCCCAGAGCGACAGCGTGGTCAGCCCGGCCTTGTCCATCGCGTCGGCCAGGACGCCGAGGATGCCGGTCGGACCCTCGTACGAGGACTTGTCGACGTCGAACGCGGTGCGGACGCCTGCGTTCTCGCTCGAGACGAAGACCGAGATCGGTCGGGTGTGCGGCACGTCGGCCAGCATCGCGCCGACGAAGACGACGGCGTCGATCGAGTACACGTCGGCGAGGTCGATGATCTCGGCGCAGAAGCCGCGCCAGGTGCGCGAGGGCTCCGGACCGACGAGCACGAACACGTCGCGGTCGGTCGGGGAGCCGGTGGCGCCGATGACCGGACGGCCCTCGGCCCCGGGGCCGTGCAGCACGATGCGGGGCCACTGCACCCCTCGGGCTCCGGTCTCGTCGGACCCCATGGTCGGACGGTTGAACTGGTAGTCGACGTACCGCTCCCCGTCGAGCTCGCGCAGCTCGTCGAGCCCGAGGGACTCGACGATGCGTCGGGCGAGTCCGCTCGCGGCTTCGCCGGCGTCGTTCCAGCCCTCGAAGGCGACGACGAGCAGCCGGCCGTCGCTGAAGGGGGAGTGCTGTGGCACGGAGCGGACCTCCTGGTGGTGGAGCGGAGCGGGGCGGGCACGACGAGGCACCCGGCCGGACACGATGCAGGCATCCACTGTAGGCCCCGGCGACGCCCGCGGGCATGCCCGTCCGCGCCCAGCGGAACGGCCCCGGTAGACTCGTCGCCCGTGACCGCGCATCCTCCTGCCCTCGTCCCGCCCGCAGCCGTGCTGTGGGACATGGACGGCACGATCATCGACACCGAGCCGATCTGGCAGCGCTCCCAGGTCGACCTGACGAACCGCTACGGCGCCGAGTGGACCCACGAGGACGGCCTGTCCCTGGTCGGCTCCGGCCTCGAGCGCTCCGGCGAGCTCCTGCGCGCCAAGGGCGTCGACATGGAGGTCGAGGAGATCATCCAGTGGATGACCGACTACGTGATGGAGCACCTGCGCGCAGGTGAGCTGCCGTGGCGCCCGGGTGCCCGCGAACTCGTCGAGGAGCTCCACGCCCGCGGCATCCCCACCGCGCTGGTGACGATGTCCCGCCGCAAGATGGCACTCGTCGCCGCCGAGGCACTGGGCGAGCGTGGGTTCCGCGTCGTCGTGGCCGGTGACGACGTCGACCGTCCGAAGCCGTTCCCGGACGCCTACCTCTCCGCCGCCGCCCAGCTCGGCGTCGAGCCGACCGCGTGCGTCGCGATCGAGGACTCCGCCACCGGCGTCGCCTCGGCCGTCGCCTCCGGCGCCGTCACGGTCGCCGTGGAGCACATCGTCCCGCTGTCCGAGATCGCCGGCGGTGACGTGCACCTGACCACCCTGTCGGGTGTCGACGTCGCCCGCCTGGTCGAGTTGACGACGCCGGCGCTGGCCGCACGCGCTGCCGTGACGGGAGGCCCGGCTCCTGACCCGGCGCACGCTGCGGACACCGAGGGAGTCACCCGATGAGCCACACCGACGACCCGACAGCGGCCCTGCCGCACACCGCCGGAGGCGCACCCCACACGCCCCCGCGTGGCCCGTTCCGGGCCGGCGACCGCGTGCAGCTCACCGGCCCGAAGGGCAAGCTCACGACGCTGTCCCTCGAGACCGCCGGCGAGTACCACACGCACCGCGGGGTGCTCCGGCACGACGACGTCATCGGCCAGCCCGACGGCTCGGTGATCCGTGCCAGCACGGGCGACGAGTACCTGGCGCTCCGTCCGCTGCTCAACGACTACGTGATGTCGATGCCGCGTGGTGCCGCCATCGTCTACCCGAAGGACGCCGCTCAGATCGTGGCGTTCGCGGACGTCTTCCCGGGCGCCCGGGTGGTCGAGGCGGGCGTCGGTTCCGGTGCCCTCTCCCTGTTCCTGCTGCGGGCGATCGGTCCGACGGGGCAGCTGCAGTCGTTCGAGCGTCGCGAGGAGTTCGCCGCGATCGCGCAGGGCAACGTCGGCACGTTCCTCGGCGCCGTCCCGGACAACTGGTCGGTGACCGTCGGTGACCTGGTCGAGGAGCTGCCCGGCGCTGTCCAGGAGCAGAGCGTCGACCGCGTCGTGCTCGACATGCTCGCGCCGTGGGAGTGCGTCGACGCCGCCGCCGACGCCCTCGTGCCCGGCGGACTCATCGTCTGCTACGTCGCGACCGTCACCCAGCTGTCCCGCACGGCCGAGGCCCTGCGCGACACCGGCCGCTTCACCGACCCGATGCCGAGCGAGACCCTGGTGCGCACCTGGCACGTCGAGGGGCTCGCCGTCCGACCGGACCACCGCATGGTCGGGCACACCGGGTTCCTCATCACGGCCCGTCGTCTCGCCGACGGCACCGTCCTGCCGAACCTGAAGCGCCGTGCGGGCAAGGTCGAGTTCTCCGACGAGGACATCGAGGCCTGGACCCCCGGTGCCGTGGGCGAGCGCGCGACGAGCGACAAGAAGCTCCGGAAGGTCGCGCGGCAGTCGGCGGCGCAGGCCCGCAAGGTCGCCGCTGCCGAGGCCGGGTCCGCAGCCGCTGCTGCCGAGGGGGCCGAGCCGGTCAGCGACGCGTCCGAGTCGGTCAGCGACGCGTCCGAGCCGACCGACGGCGAACGGTAGGCTGACGGACGTGCCCGTCCTGCATCGAACGGAAAGAGGGTCCGTGCGCACCATCCCCGCACTCCTGGTCACCATCGGTCTCGTGGCGTCGCTCACGGCGTGCGCCTCGAACGGCGCCGGCACCACACCCTCGAGCTGCGCTGCACCCGGTGCGGCGTCCGAAGCGGTGACCGCCACCGGCGCGTTCGGCAAGGAGCCGAAGGTGTCGATCCCGAGCGGACTCACCACGAAGGGCACGCAGGTCTCCGTCCTGGAGCAGGGCGACGGCCGCACGATCGACGACGGCACCCCCGTCCTGATCGAGTACACGCTCGTCGACGGCGCCACCGGCGAGGTCGCGCAGACCAGTGGGTACTCCGGGCAGACGGCTCCGATCACCGCCGGTGCGAGCAACTACGGCGCCCTCGGCGAGTCGCTCGAGTGCGCGCAGGTCGGCGACCGCCTGGCCGTCGCGCTGCCGAAGAGCGCCCTCAGCAGCTCGGACACCAGCGCGACCACCGACAGCGGCTCGTCCGGGAAGACCGAGGACGCCGTCATCGCCGTCATCGACGTCAAGCGGGCCTTCGACGCCCGCGCGACCGGCACCCCGCAGCTCGCCGGCGACAAGATGCCCGCCGTCGTGCTCGCACCGTCCGGCGCCCCCGGCATCACGATCCCGTCGTGGAACGCGCCGAAGTCGAACGAGACGCACCTGCTCCGCAAGGGGTCCGGTCGCGTGCTCACCGCCAAGGACACCGCGGTCATCAAGTACACCGCCGTGACGTGGGGCGCTGACCCGTCCGTGGCCGGCTCCAGCTGGACCGACGGCTCGGGAGCGCAGACCGTGCCGCTCACCAAGGGCCAGGTCGACGAGGGCGTGCGGAACGCCATCGTCGGGCACCACGTCGGCGACCAGGTCCTGGCCGTCGTGAACCAGCAGGGCACCGCCTACGCGTACGTCATCGACGTGCTCGGAGCGATGTCGAGCTGACGCTCCCGCACCGTCCACCGACCGCGGCGCGGGTGCACTCCGGTGCACCCGCGCTGCCGTAGGATCGCCTCGTGCCAGCGACCCGTGTGCCCCGTGTGCCCGCAGAGGAGCGGCTGTTCAGCCTCGTGCTCGCGCTGCTCTCGACGGAGTCCGGGCTGACCAAGGCGGAGATCCTGACCAACGTGCAGGGCTACCGCCAGCGGTTCACACCGGGTGGGGACAACGCCTCGCTCGAGCGGCAGTTCGAGCGCGACAAGGACGACGTCCGCGAGCTCGGCATCCCGCTCGAGACCATCGAGACACCGGGCGCCGCCGGCAACAACCAGACGCTGCGCTACCGGATCCCGAAGGGCGAGTACGACCTGCCCGTGGACGTCCGCTTCACGCCGGACGAGTCCGCGCTGCTGTCGCTGGCCGCCATGGCCTGGCGCGAAGGCGCGCTGTCCGCTGACTCGCGTCGCGGGCTGCTGAAGGTCCGGTCCGCGGGTTCCGAGGACGACGACGGCGCACTCCAGCTCGGCGTCGACGCGTACGCCCCGCGGCTCCGAGCACGCGACGCGGCGTTCGAGCCGCTCCGCTCCGCCCTCGACCGCGGTGCCGCCGTCCGGTTCGACTACATCACGCCGGGCCAGCACGAGGCCCGTCGTCGCGAGCTCGCCCCGCTCGCCCTGGTGCAGCACGGCGGCCGCTGGATGCTCGCCGCCCACGAGTTCGCCACGGACTCGGACAAGAACTACCTGCTCTCACGCATCGTCGGACCCGTCACGCAGTACGACGTCGGGCAGCACACCGCCCCGGTGGGCGCGGGGGAGCGCACGCTCGCCGAACTCGAACGGATCTGGTCAGCCCGCACGGCGCGCATCGCGGTGACCCCCGGCTCCGACGCCGAGCGGCGGCTCGCCCGCCGTCGTGACACCGAGACCGACGCCGACGGCGCACTCGTGCTGCACCACGTCGACCCGCAGATCCTGGCTGAGGAACTCGCCGCCTTCGGACCCGAGGTCCGGGTGCTCGAGCCGGAGGACCTGCGGCTGCGCGTCGTCGAGCGGCTCCGTGCGCTCGTGCGCGACCACAGCGACGGAGAGGAGTCCGCCCGTGGCTGACGCCCAACCCCTGCAGGCGCAGGACAAGCTCGCCTTCCTGCTCGCCCTGGTGCCGTACCTGATCGACCGCGAGCGTGTCTCGGTGGCCGAGGCTGCGCGCCACTTCGGTGTCCCCGAGGCCCGCATCCGCCGCGCCGTGGAGCTCATCGCGGTGTCGGGGGTCCCCGGCGAGACGATGCAGTACCAGCACGGCGACCTGTTCGACATCGCCTGGGACGACTTCGACCAGAACGAGATGATCGTCCTGACGAACCTCGTCGCCATCGACGACTCGCCCCGACTGTCCGCGCGAGAAGCTTCTGCGCTCATCGCCGGGCTGCAGTACCTCTCCGCGCTGCCCGAGGCCGCCGACCGCGACGCCATCCGAGCACTCATGGCGAAGCTGTCGCGCGGTGCCGGCGGTGCCGCCTCGACGGTCGCGGTCGGGCAGGACCTGCACGACGTCGCCCTCGCCACGATCCGTCGTGCGATGGCCGACGGCCGTGGGTTGTCCTTCGAGTACGCCGGTCCGCGCACCCAGGGCGGCACACGCCGGGTCGACCCGCTCCGCGTCGAGTCGATCGACACCGACTGGTACCTCCGCGCCTGGGACCTCGACCGGCAGGCGCTCCGGACCTTCCGCCTCGACCGGATGTCCGGTGCACGCGTCGACGACCGTGCGGTGGAGAAGTCGGCGGACCAGGTGGTGATCCCGGACACGCTGTTCCAGCAGTCGGCAGAGGACGTCATCGTCACCGTCGAACTCGACTCGTTGTCGCTGCCGCTCGTGGCCGACTTCCTCGCCGACACCGCGGACGCCCCCGATGCCGAGGCGCGCGTGCGCATCCGTCTCGCGGCGTCGAACGGCTTCGACGGCGTGGTCCGGCTCGTCGCGGGGCTGCCCGGCCGCGCCGTGGTGCTCGACCCGCCCGCCGCGCGGGACGCGGTGCGGGACTTCGCCGCCGCAGCCCTCGCCGCCGGCTGACGTCGCAGCCCCGCCGCCGACCGGTCCTGCATGTGCGTTCGCACGGAGCGCGCCGAACTGTCGGTCCCCACCCCGTAGGATCGACCCATGGCTTCGACGACCGCGCGCGGGCGAGCGAGGCGGCAAGGGCGCCGTGACAACGACGCCGAAGGCCGCATGTCGCTCGGGCAGCACCTCATCGAGCTGCGCAACCGCCTGTTCCGCGCAGTGATCGCCGTGGTCATCGCCGCGGTCGGCGGATGGTTCCTGACCCCGTTCGTGCTGGACTCGCTCCGGGCACCGGTGGCCGAGCTCGCCAAGGTCGGCGGACACACGGCCGAGCTGAACTTCCCGATGATCACGGGCGCGTTCGACCTCAAGCTGCAGATCGCGATCACGATCGGCATCGTCATCGCCAGCCCGGTCTGGCTCTACCAGATCTGGGCGTTCATCGTGCCCGCCCTGGTCCGGCGCGAGAAGCAGTACGTGTGGGGCTTCCTCGGCACCGCGATCCCGCTGTTCTTCGCCGGGTGCTACTTCGGGTGGTACATCCTGCCCCACGTGGTCGGCATCCTCGGCAGCTTCGTGTCGAGCCAGGACACCTCGATCGTCGATGCGAAGGCGTACTACGACTTCGTCATCAAGCTCATCGTCGCGGTCGGGATCGCGTTCGTGCTGCCGGTCTTCATCGTGCTGCTGAACTTCGTCGGCGTCCTGTCGGCGGCGGCGATCATCAAGTCCTGGCGCATCGCGATCCTGTGCATCCTGGTCTTCTGCGCGATCGTCACGCCGAGCGCCGACGTCATCTCGATGTTCCTGCTGGCCGTCCCGATGGTGGTGCTCTACATCGCCGCGTGCGTCGTGGCCTGGTTCCACGACCGCAGGGTGGCGAAGAAGCAGGCCAAGCTCGACGAAGAGTACGGCCTGTGACGGGCGCGGACCTCAGCGCGGCCGAGCGCTTCGCCGCCGCCAAGGTCCGGAACCGCTCCCGCAACCTGGAGTTGTTCCGCGCCGACCTGCGCTTCGACCTCGACCCGTTCCAGTTCGCCGCGTGCGACGCGCTCGACCAGGGCCGCAGCGTCCTCGTGGCCGCGCCGACCGGTGCCGGCAAGACGATCGTGGCCGAGTTCGCGATCTGGCTGGCGATGCGGCAGCCGACGGCGAAGGTGTTCTACACGACGCCGATGAAGGCCCTGAGCAACCAGAAGTACGCCGAGCTGGTCGAGGTCTACGGCGAGTCCGAGGTGGGCCTGCTCACCGGTGACACGAACGTGAACCCGCGGGCGCGGGTCGTCGTGATGACGACCGAGGTCCTGCGGAACATGATCTACGCCGACTCCGACCTGCTCGACGACCTGGCCTGGGTCGTCCTCGACGAGGTCCACTACCTGGCCGACCGGTTCCGCGGTGCGGTGTGGGAAGAAGTGATCCTGCACCTGCCGACCGAGGTCCGGCTGGTCTCGCTCAGCGCCACGGTCTCCAACGCCGAGGAGTTCGGCGACTGGCTGCAGACGGTCCGCGGCGACACCGACGTCATCGTGTCGGAAGACCGCCCGGTCCCGCTCGAGCAGCACGTCCTGGTCGGCTCGAAGATGGTCGACCTCTTCGACTCCAGCGGTGCGGCGGCGACGAACCGCGTCAACCCGGAACTGCTCCGCATGGTCGGCGGTGCATCGCGCAGCGAACGGCACGGCGGCGGCCACCGTGGCGGACGAGGGCGTGGGGGATACCACGACCGCCGTGGGCCGCGTACCGAGAAACTGCACCGCGAACGCATCGCGCACATGCTCGACGAGCGGATGCTGCTGCCCGCGATCTTCTTCGTGTTCAGCCGCGCCGGGTGCGACCAGGGCGTCCGGAACGTCCTGCGCTCCGGCCTGTCGCTCACCACGGTCCCGGAGCGCAACGAGATCCGCGAGACCGCGGAGTACCACTGCCGCACCCTGCCGGACGAGGACCTCGCCGTCCTGGGCTACTGGGAGTTCCTCGAGGGCTTGGAGCGCGGTGTCGCCGCGCACCACGCCGGCATGCTCCCCGCGTTCAAGGAGGTGGTCGAGAACCTCTTCCAGCGCAAGCTGCTCAAGGTGGTGTTCGCCACCGAGACCCTCGCGCTCGGTGTGAACATGCCCGCACGCACGGTGGTGCTCGAGAAGCTCGAGAAGTTCAACGGCGAGGCCCGTGTCCCGATCACCCCGGGGGAGTACACCCAGCTCACCGGGCGTGCCGGGCGCCGTGGCATCGACGTCGAGGGGCACTCGGTCATCCAGTGGACCGACGGCCTCGACCCCCAGGCCGTCGCCTCGCTCGCCAGCCGGCGCACCTACCCGCTGAACTCGTCGTTCAAGCCGACCTACAACATGGCCGTCAACCTGATCGACCAGTTCGGGCGGCAGCGCACGCGCGAGGTCCTCGAGACCTCGTTCGCGCAGTTCCAGGCCGACCGGTCCGTGGTCGACCTGGCCCGCAAGGTCCGCTCGCAGCAGGAGTCCCTCGAGGGCTACCGCGAGGCCATGCAGTGCCACCTCGGTGACTTCACCGAGTACTCGACGCTCCGCCGCGAGCTCTCCGACCTCGAGCGCACGAACGTGCCCGGTGGGCGCGAGGCCTCGCACGGCGCACGGCAGGAACGGCAGGCCGCGATCACGGCGGTCCGTCGCCAGATGCAGCGGCACCCCTGCCACGCCTGCCCCGACCGCGAGGCGCACGCCCGTTGGGCGGAGCGCTGGTGGAAGCTCAAGCGCGTCAACGACAAGCTGCTCCAGCAGATCCGGTCCCGCACCGGTGCCGTGGCCACCACCTTCGACCGGGTCACCGACGTGCTCCTGCAGCTCGGCTACCTCGTCGACGCCGGCAACGGCGAGGCCACCGTGGCCGCTGGCGGCCGCCGACTGCAGCGCATCTACGGTGACCGCGACCTGCTCGTCGCCGAGTGCCTCGAGGCGGGTGTCTGGAAGGACCTCACGCCGGCGCAGCTCGCAGCGATGGCCGCCACGATCATCTACCAGCCCCGCCGCGACGACGCCCCCGGCACCGAGCACGCACTGCCGCGCGGCGCGTTCCGTCCGGCGCTCGACGAGACCCTGACGATCTGGTCGCGCCTCGACGACATCGAGCGCGACGCCCGTCTGGCCGGGTCGGTGCCGCCCACCCCGGCGATGGCGGTCGGCATGTTCCGCTGGGCCTCCGGCTCGGCCCTCGACGACGTCCTCCGCACCCTCGACCTGCCCGCCGGCGACTTCGTCCGCTGGTCGAAGCAGGTCATCGACCTGCTCGACCAGATCCGGAACGCCGGTGACGACGACCTCGCCCAGACCGCCCGACGTGCGACCGACGCGGTGCGCCGCGGCATCGTCGCCTACGCCGCGGTCTGACAGGAGGCACGGTGCGGGTTCCGGAGACCGGTGTGCGCGGGGTGCCCGCGCGCGTGGGCCGCGGTGCGGTCGCGGACGGCCCGTTCTCGGCGCTCCCGCTGGGCAGCGCGCTGCCCCTGGCCGTCATCGGCGGGCTGCTCTTCGCGCTCGCGTTCCCGTCGCCCGGTTGGTGGTTCCTGGCCTTCCCGGCGCTCGCGTGCATGCTGCTCGCCGCGATGGGACAGCGTGCCCGCAGGGCCGCGTGGCTCGGCTACGTGGCCGGTGCCGCGTTCTGGATCCCGGCCATCTCGTGGGCCGGCCGCTACCTGGGGCCCGTCCCGTGGTTCGCCTTGGCGTTGTTGGAGGCGGCGTTCTTCGCCCTCGGCAGCGTCGCGATCGCCCTCGCGTACCGCTGGGTCGCGCGCGTGGTGCCATCGACCGCCGGACGCGTGTGGGGCCTCCCGGCCGTGGTCGCCGCACTGTGGACCGGACGCGAGTGGTTCTCGGGGAGCTGGCCGTACGGCGGCTTCGCCTGGGGGCGCGTCGGCCTGTCGCAGTCGCAGGGGCCGTTCACCCACCTCGCCGCGTACGTCGGCGTCCTCGGGGTGACGTTCGTGGTCGTCTACTGCGTCGCGGTGGTCGTGTCGCTCGCCCTCGTGTCCCCGCGGGCGCCGGGCGCGACCCTACGGCTGCCGGTCCGGGTCGGGACCGCCGGGTTGCTCGTCGCCGCCGTGCTGGCGGTGCCGGCCTGGCCGACCGCGACCTCCGGCACCATCCGGATCGAGTCGGTACAGGGCAACGGGCCGGCCGGGTACTTCGACCGTGCTGCGCCGGGCGAGGTCCTGGCGGCGCAGGTCGCGGCGACCGACGTCGAGGCGAAGGGCGTCGACCTCGTCGTCTGGCCCGAGGCCTCCGCCGAGTTCGACCCGCGCCAGCAGCCCGTGATCGCGTCGTCGCTCGACGCCGTCGTCGACTCGGTCGGTGCGCCGCTGGTCGCCGGAGCCATCACACAGACGCCGTCCGGGGTGCTGCACAACACGTCGTTCGTGTGGACCGCCGACGGCTGGCAGTCGTCCTACGACAAGAAGCGCCCGGTGCCCTTCGGCGAGTACGTGCCGGACCGGTGGTTCTTCTCGAAGCTCGCGCCGTCCCTGATCGGCCTGCTGCAGCGTGACTACACGCCGGGCACGAAGCCGAACGTCCTGCCGGTGGCGGGGATCAAGGCGGGGATCGCGATCTGCTTCGACATCGTCGACGACGGGCTGACCCGCGACATGGTGCGCGGGGGAGCGCAGGTGATCCTCGCGCAGACGAACAACGCGGACTTCTCCGGCACCGACGAGAACCTCCAGCAACTCGAGATCGCACGGATGCGGGCGATCGAGACCGGTCGGTCCCTCGTCAACATCTCGACCGTCGGCGCCTCGCAGGTCATCGACCCGTCCGGACGCACCATCGACCGGGTCCCCGAGTACACCGCGACCTCGATGGTGACCGACGTGCCACTCGGCACCTCGACGACCCCGGCGTCGCTCGCTTCGGGGTCGATCGCGTTGTTCCTGTCGCTCGGCGGGCTCCTCGTGCTGCTCGCCTGTGCACCGTGGGGACGCCGCAAGCGCGCCTGATCCGCCGCCGCGTCCCTGTACGTCCGAGGCCGTGAGCCCGTGCATCGGGGCCACGCACTGGGAACGGACTGTGAATGCGCCCAGTCGGGAACGACAGGGCGTGGGACAGTGTTGTGGAGGGCAGACGAGCGAGAGGAGCACACACATGGCTGATCGGAGTCTCCGCGGCATGCGGCTCGGGAGTCAGAGTCTCCAGAGCGAAGAGGGCGTCGAGCTCTCGGACCGCAAGCGCGCGGTCTACCAGACGGATTCGGGGGAGACCTTCGACATCGTCTTCTCCGCTGACGCAGACGTGCCCCAGACCTGGTCGGAGCCACGCTCCGGCCGCGAAGGCCGCCTGCTCGGTGACGACGGCATCCCCGTCGAGGTCGCAGCAGAGGACGTCAAGGCGCCCCGTACCCACTGGGACATGCTGCTCGAGCGTCGCTCGCGCGAGGAACTCGAGGAGCTCCTCGAAGAGCGCCTGCAGGTCCTCCGTGCACGACGCGGTGCCTGACACCACCACCTGACGAACGACGATGCCCGCCCCGGTTCCCCGGGGCGGGCATCGTCGTTCGTGGTGGTGCGGGTCAGCGTCGGCCGGAGCCGTCGCTGGTGCGGTGCCCCGACGCTTCGTCGTTCGGGTGCTGCGCGGCGTCGGCCTGCGGAGCCGGTGCGTCGTCGACCTTCTCGGCGGTCGCGTCGTCGGCGGCTGCGAGGTGCGCGTCGACGCTCCGGTTCGACTCGGCCAGTCGTGCGTCGAGGTCGGACTCGGGGACGATGTCCGCGGCGGTCGCGTCCGCACGCGGCATGGTCGTGCCGGCGGACCCGGCAGCGGCGGTGTTCGCCAGGCTCTCGTTCGCGAGCTTGGAGATGCGGGAGAGGAAGTCCCCGCCCGAACCGGCGCCGGCGACCGGGCCGCTGCCGCTCCGTCCGCCGGAGAAGCCCTTCGCGATGCCGGACAGCGCCTCGGTGAACTCGCTCGGGATCATCCAGAGCTTGTTCGCGGTGCCCTCGGCGATCTTCGGGAGCATCTGCAGGTACTGGTACGAGAGCAGCTTGTCGTCGGGGTCACCGGTGTGGATGGCCTCGAAGACCGTGGCGATGGCGGAGGCTTCACCCTCGGCGCGGAGCACCTGGGCCTTGGCGTCACCCTCGGCCGCGAGGATGGCGGCCTGCCGCTGCCCCTCGGCCTCGAGGATCTGCGACTGCTTGGTGCCCTCGGCCTGCAGGATCGCGGCACGACGGCTCCGCTCGGCACGCAGCTGCTGCTCCATGGCGTCCTGGATGGACACGGGCGGCTCGATCGCCTTGAGCTCGACACGGCCGACGCGGATGCCCCACTTGCCGGTCGCTTCGTCGAGCACGACGCGGAGCTGACCGTTGATGTTGTCGCGGCTGGTCAGGGCCTCTTCGAGGTTGAGGCCACCGACGACGTTGCGGAGCGTGGTGGTGGTGAGCTGCTCGACGGCGCCGAGGTAGTTCGCGATCTCGTAGGTCGCCGCGCGGGCGTCGGTGACCTGGAAGTACACGACGGTGTCGATGGAGACCACGAGGTTGTCCTCGGTGATCACCGGCTGCGGCGGGAACGACACGACCTGCTCGCGCATGTCGAGCAGGGGCCGCAGGCGGTCGATGAACGGCACGAGCAGGTTCAGGCCCGGCGAGAGCGTCTTGTGGTACTTGCCGAGGCGTTCCACGATGCCCGCGGTGGCCTGCGGGACGATTCGGATCGCCTTGGCCAGGACGACGATCACGAAGATGACGACGACGAGGATCAGGACGAGCAGTGCGATCGTCCCGGGTGTGATGGTCACGAGGTGGCCCTTTCTGCGAGGCGCACGACCGCGGTCGACCCCTCGATCGACTCGACGACCACGGGGGTGCCGAGTGGCGGTGTGCGGTCGATGGCGCCCACGGCGAACCGTGCGCTCCAGGTCTCGCCGTTGGCCAGGCGGACCTGGCCGGGAGCAGATGATGTGAACGCGACGGCGACGGTGCCGGGGAGCCCGATGAGCCCCTCGATGTTCGTGCGGTGCGGGTCCGCGCCGCGGCCGAGCATGAGCAGCAGGCGCAGTCGCACGAGCGACAGCAGCACGAGCGCGAGCACGGCGGAGATGATGGCCGACAGCCACCACGGGGCGCCGAGCAGCGCGGCGATCAACCCACCGGCGGCTCCGGCCGCGAGCATGATGAAGATGAAGTCGAGGGTGAAGATCTCGACCACTCCCAGCAGCAACACGAGTCCGATCCAGACGATGGTCTGGATCCAATCGATTCCGTTCACGCGATCTCCCTCCCTCGGTCGCGCGCCGTGGCTCGCAGCGTCGCGACGGCCGGTACAACTCCGTTCAACATATCAGGAGGGTCGGTCGGCCGTGCAGGCGATTGGTAGGCTCGGTGCGGCCGACCGGCCGGAACACGACCTGGAGAACACGACTGTGAGCAACCCCCTCGCCCCCGGATCCCTCACCGACACGCGCGCCGTCGTCACCGGCTCGTCGCGCGGCATCGGCGCCGACACCGTCGGGTACCTGGCCGAGGCCGGCGCCAAGGTCGTCGTGAACTACCGCAACAAGGCCAAGCGCGCCGAGCAGATCGCCGAGAAGGTCGTCGCAGCCGGTGGCTCCGCCCTGGCGATCGGCGCCGACCTGACCGACCACGAGTCGGTGCAGGCGCTCGTCGACACCGTCGTGCAGGAGTGGGGCGGCATCGACCTGCTCGTGCTGAACGCCTCGGGCGGCATGGAGTCCGGCCTCGGCGAGGACTACGCGCTCCGCCTGAACCGCGACGCGCAGGTCGACATGCTCCAGACGGCCGTGCCGCACATGCCCGCCGGGTCGCGCGTCGTCTTCGTCACGAGCCACCAGGCCCACTTCGTCGAGACCGCCGAGACGATGGACGAGTACGTCCCCGTCGCCAAGAGCAAGCGCGCCGGCGAACTCGCCCTGCGTGAGCTCATCCCGCAGCTCGAGGCCGCCGGCATCGAGTTCGTCGTCGTCTCCGGCGACATGATCGAGGGCACGATCACCGCGACCCTGCTGAACCGCCTGAACCCCGGCGCGATCGAGGGCCGCCGGCAAGAGGTCGGCAAGCTCTACAGCGTGTCGGAGTTCGCGGCTGAGATCGCCCTCGCTGCGATCGAGCCGATCCCCGCCGACCACACCAAGCTCGTCGGCGACGTCAGCGGCTTCGTCGGCTAGCGTCGGGCGGGTGACTGCCAAGCCCGGCCTGCGCCGAACCTCCCGCATCATCCTGCTCGACCCCGAGGGTCGCGTGTTCCTGATGGACACGAACTCGCCGTCGTCGGACGGTGCACACCGGTGGATCACGCCGGGTGGCGGGGTCGACCCCGGCGAGGACCACCGCGACGCGGCGATCCGCGAGCTGCGCGAGGAGACCGGCATCGTCATCGACGACCCGGGCGAGCCGGTGTGGTCGTGGGACTTCACCGTCGAGTGGGACCTCGCCGACCACGACCGCGGTCACAGCGAGTTCTACGTCGTGCGCACCCCGGGCTTCGAGTTGTCGGACGCCGAGTGGACGGACGACGAGCGGGTCGACATCCTCGCGTCGCGCTGGTGGACCGCCGACGAACTCGACGCCACCGACGAGCCGTTCGAACCGGCGGAGCTGCCGGAGCTGGTGCGTCGGTTCGCTGCCGCCTGACTCGGCCGTCGTCTGACCCGGCCGTCGTCTGCACGGTGCCGGGTCCGTCGGCCGGTGCGGGGTTGGTCGCGTGGTGCGCGCTTGTGGCGCTGCACGGTGCGCGGAAACGCGCACGGGGTGAGAAAGAGCGCACGGTGCTGACGGGAGGCACGGTGCGGGCGTGACCCGTGCCTCCCGTCCGGTGGTGGGTCGAGTCCAACGCACGGTGCCGGGTCCGTCGGCCGGTGCGGGGTTGGTGGCGTGGTGCGCGCTTGTGGCGCTGCACGGTGCGTGGAACCGCGCACGGGGTGAGAAGGTGCGCACGGTGCTGACGGGAGGTGCGGTGCGGGCCTGACCCGTGCCTCCCGTCCGGTGGTGGGTCGCGTCCACCGCACGGTGCCGGGTCCGTCGGCCGGTGCGGGGTTGGTCGCGTGGTGCGCGCTTGTGGCGCTGCACGGTGCGCGGAAACGCGCACGGGGTGAGAAAGAGCGCACGGTGCTGACGGGAGGCACGGTGCGGGCGTGACCCGTGCCTCCCGTCCGGTGGTGGGTCGAGTCCAACGCACGGTGCCGGGTCGTCTTGTCGGTGTCGGTACCCGTCGGTACGCTGATCGACATGCATACCAGTTCCGGCGACGACGGCGTTCCGAGCCGGAGCGTGCACGCCGCTGACGGCCACGATCGGATCCGCGTGCGCGGTGCCCGCGCCAACAACCTGCAGGGGATCGACGTCGACCTGCCGAAGCGTCGACTCACGGTGTTCACCGGTGTGTCCGGGTCCGGCAAGAGCTCGCTCGTGTTCGGCACCGTCGCCGCCGAGTCGCAGCGGATGATCAACGAGACGTACAGCGCCTTCGTGCAGGGCTTCATGCCGTCGCTCGCACGACCCGACGTCGACCTGCTCGACGGCCTGACCACCGCGATCGTCGTCGACCAGGAGCGCATCGGCGCCGACCCGCGGTCGACCGTCGGCACCGCCACCGATGCGAACGCGATGCTGCGCGTGCTCTTCAGCCGTCTGGGCGACCCGCAAGTGGGTGGTCCGAACGCGTTCTCGTTCAACCTGGCGACGGTCACCGCCGGGGGAGCGATCACGGTGCAGAAGGGCAAGGACGCCAAGGCCGAGAAGGTCTCGTTCACCCGGCTCGGTGGCATGTGCGCCGACTGCGAGGGGCGCGGGCTGGTCAACGACATCGACCTGACGCAGCTGTTCGACGACTCGAAGGCGCTCGGCGACGGGGCGATCACGATCCCCGGCTACGGCACCGACGGGTGGAACGTCCGGATGTACGCGGAGTCCGGGTACTTCGACAAGGACACCCCGATCCGCGACTTCACCGAGCAGGAACGCGCCGACTTCCTCTACCGCGAGCCCACGAAGCAGAAGATCGCCGGCATCAACATGACGTACGAAGGGCTCGTTCCCCGGGTGCGCCGCTCGATGCTGCAGAAGGACCGCGAGGCGATGCAGCCGCACATCCGCGCCTTCGTCGACCGTGCGGTGACCTTCACGACGTGCCCGGCGTGCGGTGGTACCCGCCTGAACGACATCGCCCGGTCGTCGAAGATCAGCGGGAAGAGCATCGCCGACGTCTGCTCGATGCAGATCACCGACGTCGTGCCGTGGCTGCGGGCCATCGACGACCCCGGCGTCGCGCCGCTGCTCGACGGCCTCCGCGACCTCCTCGAGTCGTTCGTCGAGATCGGTCTCGGCTACCTCTCGCTCGACCGCCCGACCGGCACGCTGTCCGGGGGAGAGGGGCAGCGGGTCAAGATGGTGAAGCACCTCGGGTCGTCCCTCAGCGACGTCACGTACGTCTTCGACGAGCCGAGCACCGGTCTGCACCCGCACGACATCGAGCGGATGAACGGCCTGCTGCTGCGGCTGCGCGACAAGGGGAACACCGTCCTCGTGGTCGAGCACAAGCCCGAGGTGATCGCGATCGCCGACCACGTCGTCGACCTCGGCCCGGGCGCCGGCTCCGGCGGCGGGACGCTCTGCTACCAGGGTCCGGTGCAGGGGCTGCGGGGGAGCGGGACCATCACCGGTCAGCACCTCGACGACCGCGTCTCGGTGAAGACCGCCGTCCGCCGGTGCGACGGGGCGATCGCGATCCGCGGTGCGTCGGCACACAACCTGCACGACGTCGACGTGGACGTCCCCACCGGGGTGCTCACCGTCGTGACGGGCGTCGCCGGTTCCGGCAAGAGCACGCTGATCCACGGTTCGCTCGCGCATCGCGAGGGTGTCGTGGCCATCGATCAGAGCGGGATCCGCGGCTCCCGGCGCAGCAACCCGGCGACCTACACCGGGCTGCTCGAACCCATCCGCAAGGCGTTCGCGAAGGCCAACGGCGTGAAGCCCGCGCTGTTCAGCGCGAACTCCGGGGGCGCGTGCCCCGCGTGCAACGGCGCCGGTGTCGTCTACACCGACCTCGGGATGATGGCGGGCATCGCCACCCCGTGCGTGGAGTGCGACGGCAAGCGGTTCGACCAGTCGGTGCTCGGCTACCAGCTCGGCGGCAAGGACATCAGCCAGGTCCTGGGCATGTCCGTCGCCGAGGCCGTGGCGTTCTTCGCCGACGGTCCGGCCGCGCTGCCTGCTGCGCACACGATCCTGGCGCGCCTGGCCGACGTCGGACTCGGGTACCTGACCATCGGGCAGCCGCTCACGACGCTGTCCGGCGGAGAGCGGCAGCGGCTCAAGCTCGCGACCCACCTCGGTGAGCGTGGCGGCATCGTCGTGCTCGACGAACCGACCACCGGACTGCACCTGGCGGACGTCGCCCAGTTGCTCGGGCTGCTCGACCGCTTGGTGGACTCGGGCAAGACCGTCGTGGTGATCGAGCACCACCAGGCCGTGATGGCGCACGCCGACTGGATCATCGACCTCGGGCCCGGCGCGGGGCACGACGGCGGCCGGATCGTGTTCGAGGGCACGCCCGCCGACCTCGTCGCAGCCCGCTCGACACTGACCGGCCAGCACCTGGCGACCTACGTCGGCGCCTGAAGCAGGGGACAGGTTCGTGCACGGAACCTGAACGTTGCCGGTGCGATTCGGATAGCGTTTGATCGACGCTCACGATCGGCTACCCGGCCTGGATCGGCGTCCTGATCGAAGGAGCTCCCATGTCCAACCCCGGCAACGCGCCCGCTCAGTCCAACACCTTCGGTGTCGTCTCCCTGGTGCTCGGCATCGTCGGCGTCGTCGGCGGCATCTTCATCGCCCTGATCGGCATCATCGCCGGCATCATCGGGCTCGTGCTCGGCATCCTGGCGCGCAAGCGTGGGGGCAGCCGCGGCACCGTCCTCGCCGGCATCATCCTGTCGGCCGTCGCGATCGTCATCGGCATCGTCGGCTACATCCTGACGGCGGTCATCCTCACCCAGTCGTGATGGAGCCCGTTCGCGGGCGCACTCGGTACGTCCGCGGGCGTGCATCGTGAGCAGAGGAGGTCGAGTCCGCCATCCGGACTCGACCTCTTCTGCTCACCCGACGGCTTCGCGTCCGGTCCGGTCACCGGCGGTTCGCCCTTCGGCGAGGAACCTGGTGAAGGCAGCGCGCACGCGGTCGAGGTCGGGCTCGAGCCCGGTGATGTGTCGGAGGCTCGCGACCGCCTGCCCGACGGCCATCCAGCCACCGTCGACCACCCGGCATCCGGCCGCACGTGCCGACCGGACGAGCGGCGTCTCGAGCGGGAAGTAGACGGCGTCGGAGACCCAGGCGCCTCGGGGGAGCAGCGCGGGGTCGAAGGCCTGTCGCGGGTCGCCGTTCATGCCGAGCGGTGTCGCGTTGACGGCTCCGTCCGCCGTCGCGAGCACCTCGGCGGCATCGGTCATCGCCAGGACACGGGCGTCGACGGGGGAGTCGATGGGTGGCTCGAGCGTCGCGACGAGGGCCTCCGCGCGGCCGACGTCCGCATCGACGACGTCGAGCCGCCGGGCACCGAGTCCGACGAGCGCGTGGGCGATCGCCGAGCCCGCACCACCGGCACCGAACTGCACGACGTGCTGCCCGGCGACCGAGCCGAGACCGCGTTCCACGGCGATCCGGAAGCCGGTCTCGTCGGTGTTGTACCCGATGCGGCGGCCGTCGCGGAACAGCACGAGGTTGACCGCACCGATCCGGGCAGCCCGTGGGTCGAGCGCATCGAGCAACGGGACGACGGCCTGCTTGCAGGGGTGCGTGACGTTGACCGCGCGGTACCCCTCGGCCTCGGCGGTGGCGAGCAATTCCGGCAGATCGGCCGCAGTCCGGCCCACCACGTCGAGGTCGAGCAGACGGTACTCGTAGTCGAGTCCGAGCAGCCGGCCTTCCGCCTCGTGCATCAGGGGAGTCAGCGACCGCTGCAGTCCGGCGCCGATCAGCCCGACGAGCGTGTGCGGCATCGTTCCTCCCGTGGCGTCGACCGGCCGTCCGACACTAACGCGCCGTGCAGGAGACCCGATACGTCATCAGCGCGTTCGGCGTACCGTCCGGCGCATGAGCTACAGCCAGCCAGACCCAGCCGAAGAGACCACCCAGAGCGAGACGCCGGAGCAGCCGGACACCGACCAGGAGAACCTGGAAGAACAGGGCGGTGAACCGGCGGCGCTCGAGATCGACGCCGACGACGTCCCGACGAAGCCCGTCGACTGACACTGTCGCCCGACGATGTGCTTCGTGAGCAGAAAAGGTCGGGTCCGCGCGTGGGACTCGACCATTTCTGCTCACGAAGCCCTCTGGTGCCTCTCATAGGCGTGCGCCGATAATGCATATTATGTCAACTCGGAATCGGACAGGGGCTCCCCGTGCGTGAACTCGTCCTGAAGATGTCGATGTCGTTGGACGGTTTCGTGGCCGCTCCCCGATCCGAGTCGGACTGGATGTTCCGCGGCGGGAGTCCGGACTCGATGGCCTGGGTGCTCGACGTCGTCGCTGGTGCGGGCGTGCACGCCTTCGGCCGCAAGACCTTCGAGACCATCTCAGGTTTCTGGCCGACCGCGCCCGGGCCGATCGCCGAACCGATGAACCGGATCCCCAAGGTCGTCTTCACCACGCAGCGCGACTTCGATCCGCGAACAGCGGCAGTCCCCGACCCCGACTCCCCCGCGGCGGCGACCTGGACGGGTGCACGAGTCGCAGCCGGACCGCTCGAAGCCGAGGTGACAGCGCTCAAGCAGGAGTCGGGCGGGTACGTCCTCGCTCAGGGCGGGACGGAGTTCGGTCGCAGCCTGGTCCGGGCTGGTCTGGTGGACGAGTACCGGCTGGCCGTCCTGCCCGTCGCGCTCGGGTCAGGCGATGGCGTGTTCGCCGACCTGACCGACGAGCTCGATCTCGAACTGATCAGTTCTCAGGCCTTCGCAGGCGGCGCGCTCGGACTGGTGTACCGACCGAAGCGCTGAGCAGGTCAGAAGACGGCGACGGTCATCCCGGTCGACGTGGCGGGACGGTCCATGGCGACGATCGCCCCGGGCAGGTCGTCGAAACCGATCGTCCGACCGATCGAGTCGTCCGGACGCAGTCGCCCGGTGACGACGTCGGCGAGCATCGCCGCGTACTCCCCCACGGAGATCCCGTGGCTGCCGAGCAGTTCGAGCTCATCAGCGATGACGCGGCCCATCGGGATCACCGGCTCGGCCTCGTCGTCGAGCAGCAGGCCGACCTGCACGTGACGTCCCCGAGGGCGCAGGGAGGCGACCGCTGCGACGGAGGTCGCTCGGCTGCCGAAGGCGTCGATCGAGATGTGCGCGCCGCCGTCGGTGCGAGCGCGGACTGCGGCGACGGCGCCGTCGTCCATCGGCACGGTGACGGCACCGAGTGCCGCCGCACGTTCGAGCGCCGCCGGCGAGACGTCCACCGCGACCACCTGGGCGCCCGCCGCGACCGCGACGATGATCGTCGACAGGCCGACGCCGCCGCAGCCGAACACGACCACCCACTCCCCTGCTGCGACCCGACCTCGGGCGTGCAGGGCGTGGTACGCCGTCCCGAACCGGCACCCGAGTGCTGCGGCCTCGGCGAAGTCCACGGCGTCCGGGAGCGCGACCACGTTGACGTCGGCGTGCGGGATGACGACCGATTCGGCGTGGGAACCGGGCAGCGTGAACCCGGGTTGCTGCTGGCGCGTGCACACCTGGGTGGCGCCGTCGACGCACTCCGGGCACGTCCCGCAGGCGAACACGAAGGGCGCGGTCACCCGGTCACCGACCGAGACCCGGGTCACCGCGTCCCCGACGGACGTGACGACACCGGCGAACTCGTGCCCGGGGACGTGCGGCAGCGAGACGGAGTCGTCGTGCCCCTTCCAGGCGTGCCAGTCACTGCGGCACACCCCGGTGGCCGCGACCCGGACGACGACACCGTGGTCCGGTGCCACCGGATCGGGCACGTCGACGATCGACGGGGCGGATCCGAACTGGTCGTACTGGACTGCGCGCATCCCGCCATCGTCCCAGACGGTGGTGCCGCGTTGTCCACAGGCGACGGATTGGCCGTTGCCCGCCGACGGCGACCGCCGGTTCACTGGTCCCATGGACGAACCGACCGCACTGCACTTCTCCGCCGACCCCGCCGACCTCGACGTCGACCGCGTGCACCGCTGGCTCAGCGAGCAGTCGTACTGGGCACGGGGTCGCAGTCGTGCCACCCAGGACGCGATCATCGCCGGGTCCCGCAACTTCGGCGTCTACGACACGGCGACGGGTGCGCAGCTCGGGTACGCCCGGGTGATCACCGACGGGGTGACGTTCGGCTGGCTGGCCGACGTGTTCGTCGATCCGGACGCTCGTGGCCGTGGTGTCGGCGTCGCCCTCGTGCAGGGCGTGACCGAGGCGATCGAGCCACTCGGGTTGAAGCGGTTCGCCCTGTTCACCGCGGATGCGCAGGCACTGTACGAGCGGTTCGGGTTCCGTCCGCTCCCCGACCCGGAAGGCTGGATGATGCGCCCCGGGCCGGGGTTCGGCGCCGACGTGCACGACTGAGCCGGACGCCGTGACCTCAGTACTCGATGCGGCCGTCCCGGTTGTGGAACTCGCCGGTGGGCCCGTCCGGCCCGACGGTGGCGAGCGCGAAGGTCGCGTCCGTGCCCTCGGTGATCGTCTGGTGGCCACCGAACCCGTTGAACTCGGTGGCGGTGTACCCGGGGTCGCTGACGTTGACGCGGAACCCCGGCAGGTTCTTCGCGTACTGCACGGTCAACGCGATCACCGCGGCCTTCGACGCGGCGTAGGGCACCGCCGGCACCGCGTACTCGTCGTGGCCCGGGGTCGTCAACCACCGCGCGAACCCGACGCCCGAGGCGACGTTCACGATCACCGGGTGGTCGGATGCCCGCAGGAGCGGGAGCGCTGCCTGTGTGACCCGGACGATGCCGGTGACGTTGGTGTCGAGCACGGCGGACATCGCGGCGGCGTCGAGGTCGTCGACGCCGAACGACGTCCCGAGGATGCCGGCGTTGTTCACGAGCACGTCGAGGACGGGGATGGTCGCGATCGCGGCGTCGATGCTGTCCTGGTCGGTCACGTCGAGCTGGACCACCTGGGCACCGAGGGCGCGTGCTTCGTCGCCGGTGGACGGATCGCGCATGCCGGCGTACACGGTGTGGCCCGCGTCGACCAGGCGGCGGACGGTCTCGAGCCCGAGGCTGCGGTTGGCTCCGGTGATGAGTGTCGTTGTCATGCCCCCACTCTCCGCCTGAGCGGCTGACTCCCCCAGGCACCGTGCGACGGTGGGACCAGCAGTACCAGGACGGACAGGAGGCGCGGGGCGAAGATGGTGGACATGAGCGAGTTCGCGAGTGTGTTGCGTTCCTGGCGCGACCGCGTCCGTCCCGAAGAGGTCGGCCTGCCGGCCGGGCCCGGCCGACGGACCCCGGGTCTCCGACGCGAGGAGCTCGCCGCGCTCGCCGGGGTGAGCGTCGACTACGTCGTCCGGCTCGAGCAGGGCCGCGCGCTGAACCCCTCACCGCAGCTCCTCGGCGCGCTCGCCACGGCGCTTCGGCTCACCGCGGCCGAGCGCGACCACCTGTGCCGGGTCGCCGGCGTCGCTCCCCCGTCGCTCCAGGTCGTCCCGCGGCACATCACCCCCGGGGTGCAGCGGCTCGTCGACCGCCTCGGCGACGTCCCGATCGCGGTGTTCACGGCGACGCACGACATCGTGCTGTGGAACGACCTGTGGGCTGCGTTGAACGGTGACCCCTCGCGGGCCGTCGGCATCGAGCGCAACCTGGTGTGGCGGCACTTCATGCACGCGCACGACGGTGTCGAGTGGGACGACGAGCACCAGGAGGAGTTCTCGAGCGACCTCGCAGCGGACCTCCGGCAGGCATCCGGCCGCTACCCCGCCGACCGCGACCTGGCCGAACTCGTGGCGCGGCTCCGCCGGGAGTCACCCGAGTTCGAACGTCGCTGGGACACCGGTCGCATCGCCGAGCACCGGGCGAGCCGCAAGCAGGTGCACACGCCCGTCGGCCCCATCGAGATCGACTGCGACGTGCTGACGGTCCCGGGTGGCGACCTGCGGATCGTCGTCTACACCGCGGTTCCCGGAACCGAGGACGCCGCCAAGCTCGACCTGCTGCGGGTCACCGGCCTCCAGCAGTTCACCACGGCGCCGTGACCGCGATGGGCGAGCACGACCGCTGGCGTCCGGACGGCGGCTGGTCCCCTGGCTAGCGGTCCGAACGAACGACTGCCGGAGCGGTCCACGCTCGGCTCAGGACGGCGTCGTCCGGTTCGTACATCCGGAGGATCGGGCGGAAGTCCCCGGCGGGGCTCGGGAGCCAGTTGGCGTCCGGGTCCGCTGGCCGCTCGTGGCTGATCGTGATCGTGAGTGCGCCGTCCGGGTCGCGGACGATGCCGGGTGTCCGGTCGCCGACCGAGTAGCGGTCGATGGGGTTCGCGACGAGGTAGAAGTCGGGCATGGAGTACATGGTCAGCGACCAGAACCCGCCGACGGGAGGGGTCGGATCGAGACGGAGCGTGTAGGTCCGGGACCCCGTGAGCTGCTCACCCTGGTCGTCGACGTACGTCATGATGTACGCCGCCTCGTACGCGTGGTTGCCCCACAGACCACCGAGTGCCGCTGCGGCACGTTCGACGATGCGCAGTTCCGGATCGGTGATCGTGAATCGGTCGTCGTCGAGCGCACCCACCTCGAAGAAGTCGAGGTTGTAGTCGAAGGCGTGCAGGGTGAGCTTCCAGCCGTTCACCTGCGGGCTCGCACCCGAGGTGAGCGCGTGCTCGAGCGCCGCTCGTCCGGCGTCGAGACCGGCGGCGAGCCTCTCGTGCGCGGTGGTGGACAGGTCGAGGTACGGAGTGGTCGGCGCGGTGGTGCCGGCGGGCGCCAGCGACCGCTGCAGTTCGCGGTCGCGTGCCGCGGGCGGGAACTGCTGGGACCAGACGCGCAACTGCTCGAGGAAGACCAGGTCCTCGGGAACGGCTGGGTCCGGTTCGGCGAGGCCGATCGGACGGGCAGCGGCGTCCAGCGGCGTCAGCGTCGTCGCGTCCTGGAGCGCGTGCACGGTGGGCAGGTCGTCGTCGCTGCTCACCGCCCAGCGGCCGACGATGGACGCCACCGTCGTCGGGAAGTGGATGACGGTCGTGCCCGACGGTGCGGAGTCGTCCCACGTCGGTGGCACGAGGAGGAACTCTGCCGCATGGGTGCCGGTCGCACGGTGGCCGACGTAGGCGAAGTTGTCCGTCCACGCGGACACGAACTGCAGCACGTAGTACCGACCGGCCGTGTCGGGTACGCGCAACCGGACCGGTCCGACGCTGAGGTCGATCTGGGCCATCGAGTACAACGTGTCGTTGTTGATGGTCACGAACGTGTCGTCCGGCCCGGCGAGGGTACGGGCGTGTCCGAAGGAGTTCCACGGTGCCGCTGGAACCGCACCGACACCGGTCTCGACGTACCGCGCGACCTGCGCGAGGTTGAACACCAGCGGGAAGCCGTACAGGTACGCCTTCGTCAGGAGTGCTCGGTCGGCATCGCTGCTCACTGCTGTGTCGGTCATGCAGCGATCTCACCGCGAACCGCCGCCAGTGGCTTCACCCCGAACGGGTGAGCAGGCCGCGATGCGACTTCCGGCATCCCCCGATCAGAGCTCGTGCCTCACTGCGACGAGCTCGGGCTCAGCGCTTCCTCGTCCGCCGCGACGTCCTTCTGCACCGCGAACTGGGTCCGGTGCAACTCCTCGTACCGTCCGCCGACGGCCAGCAGTTCCTCGTGGGTCCCACGCTCGACGATCGAACCGTCCTCGACCACGAGGATCAGGTCCGCGCTGCGGATGGTCGACAGCCGGTGGGCGATCACCATCGCCGTCCGCCCCTCGAGTGCCTCGCTGAGCGCAGCCTGCACGGCCGCCTCGGACGTCGAGTCGAGCGCCGCGGTGGCCTCGTCGAGGATGACGACGCGCGGCTGGGCGAGCAGGAGCCTGGCGATGGTCATCCGCTGGCGCTCGCCGCCGGACAGCCGGTAGCCGCGCTCGCCGACCATGGTGTCCAGCTGGTCCGGCAGGGAGCGGATGAGCGGTTCGAGCCGTGCGCGCCGGACGGCGTCCCACACCTCGTCCTCGGTCGCCTCGGGCCGTGCGAGGCGCAGGTTGGAGCGGATGGTCTCGTGGAACAGGTGGCCGTCCTGCGTCACCATCCCCATGGTGTGTCGCATGGAGGCGAACGTGACGTCGCGGACGTCCGACCCGGCGAGTCGTACGGCGCCGCTGTCGACGTCGTACAGGCGGGAGAGCAGCTGTGCGATCGTGGACTTGCCGGCCCCGGAGGTGCCGACGAGGGCGACGGTCTGCCCCGGCTCGATCCGGAACGAGACGCCGTGCAACACCTCGTCACCGCCGCGGGTGTCCAGCGTGGAGACCTCCTCGAGCGAGGCGAGGGACACCTTGTCCGCCGAGGGGTACGCGAAGCGGACGTCGTCGAACTCGACCGCCACCGGGCCGTCGGGGACGGTGCCGGCGTCGGGCTTCTCCTGGATGAGTGGTTCGAGGTCGAGGACTTCGAAGACGCGCTCGAAGCTGACCACCGCGCTCATGATCTCCACCCGGGCGTTCGCGAGGCTGGTCAGCGGCGCGTACAGGCGGGTGAGCAGGAGGGCCAGCGTCACCACGTCGCCCGTGTTCAGGTGGCCACCGAGGGCGAGGGCGCCGCCGACCCCGTAGACGAGCGCGAGGGCGAGCGCGGAGACCAGGGTGAGGGCGGTGACGAAGACGAACTGCAGCAGGGCACTCCGCACCCCGATGTCGCGGACCCGGGCTGCGCGGACCCGGAACTCCTCGGCTTCCTCGTCGGGCCGGCCGAACAGCTTCACGAGGGTGGCACCGGGCGCGGAGAAGCGCTCGGTCATCTGCGTGCTCATGGCGGCGTTGTGGTCGGCGGCCTCGCGACGCAGCGCGGCGAGGCGGCTGCCCATGCGCCGCGCGGGCACGAGGAAGATCGGGAGCATCACGATCGCCAGGACCGTCACGAGCCAGGACGTGCTGAGCATGACGGTCAGGGTGAGGATCAGCGCCACGAGGTTCGTGACCACGCCGGACAGCGTGCCGCTGAAGGCCTGCTGCGCACCGATCACGTCGTTGTTGAGGCGACTGACGAGGGCACCCGTCCGTGTGCGGGTGAAGAACGCGATCGGCATCTTCTGCACGTGGTTGAAGACGGCGGTCCGGAGGTCCAGGATCACGCCTTCGCCGATGCGTGCGGAGAACCAGCGCGTGGCGAGCGACACGCCTGCGTCGCCCACGGCGACCAGGGCGATGACGACCGCGAGCCAGACGATCGTGTCGAGCGCGCCCCGGGCGACGATGACGTCGACCACCCGGCCAGCGAGCACCGGTGTCGCGACCGCGAGGACCGCGCCCACGACGGAGAGGACGATGAAGACCACCAGCTTGGCCCGGTAGGGCACTGCGAACGTCATGATCCGCCGCACCGACTCGCGCGAGATGCCGTGCTTGCCGTCCTTGGCGGTCGAGATCTTGTACAGCGAGCTCCAGGCCACGCCTTCCATGCTCATGGCAGTCAGGATACGTCGGTCCCCGTGCCGCTCAGACCGCGGTGAACACCAACGAGGCGTTCTGCCCACCGAACCCGAACGAGTTGTTCAGCGCCGCACGCATGGTCGCGGTCCGAGCCGTCCCCGCCACCACGTCCAGGTCGATCGCCGGGTCCTGGTGCTGCAGGTTCAGCGTCGGCGGCACGACCCCGGTCTCGAGTGCCCGGACCGTCAGGATCGCCTCGACTGCTCCCGCCGCACCGAACATGTGCCCGATGGCGCTCTTCGGCGCGGTGACGAGCGCACCGGTCCCGACAGCACGACCGATCGCCGCTGCCTCACCGACGTCCCCGACCGGGGTCCCGGTCGCGTGCGCGTTGACGTGGTCGATGTCCGCACCGGTGAGCCCGGCCATCCGGATCGCCGCCGTCATCGCGCGCTCCTGCTCGCTGCCGTCCCCGAGCGGGGCGGTGATGTGGAACGCGTCCGACGTGATCCCCCACCCGGCAAGCGTCCCGTGCGACCGCTGTGCGCGGGCGGCGGCGTGCGAGGCCCGTTCCAGGACGACGAACCCGGCACCCTCGCCGAGCACGAACCCGCGGCGGTCGGCGTCGAACGGTCGCGACAACGTGGTGGGGTCGTCACCGTCGGGCTTCGCGAGGGCCTGGGACTGCGCGAACGATGCCATGGTGACCGGGGTGACCGCCGCTTCGGTGCCGCCCGCGATGACGACGTCGGCCTCCCCCGTGACGATGAGCCGCGCGGCCGTCGCGATCGCCTCGGCACCGGACGCGCACGCCGAGACGGTCGTGTACGCACCGGCGCGGGCGCCGTACTCGA
This sequence comes from Curtobacterium sp. VKM Ac-2861, assembly GCF_013204965.1. Classification (NCBI taxonomy): domain Bacteria; kingdom Bacillati; phylum Actinomycetota; class Actinomycetes; order Micrococcales; family Microbacteriaceae; genus Curtobacterium; species Curtobacterium sp. VKM Ac-2861. The sequence goes on along the minus strand of NZ_JABMLA010000001.1, from coordinate 626,727 downwards.
TGCTGATCTGCGCTGCGGCCCCGTTGGCCATGAGCATCGGGACGGTCCGGGGCGACACCCGACGCGCGCCCGAGGCGCCGAGCACGTCGTGTGCATCGAGCAACGTCTCCACTCCCCCGATGCCGGTCCCGACGACGACGGCCAGGCGGTCGCCGTCCACCGCGGGCGCGCCGGCGTCGGCCCAGGCCTCGCCGGCGGCGACGAGCGCGAGCTGCTGGCTGCGGTCGAGTCGGTTCGCCCGGACGCGACCGAGAGCAGACTCGGCGTCGAGTGCTGCGTCGGCGCCGACCATGATCGGCACCCGTTCCCAGAGCTGCCCGTCGCGGTGCAGCTCGTGCACGCCGGAGCGTCCGGCGACCAGGGCGTCCCACATTGGCGCGACGCCGTGGCCGAACGGTGAGACCGCGCCGTAGCCGGTGATGGAGATGTCCACGAGTGCTCCTTCTTGTACGTTGAACAAGTGGAGTTGTACCACGTACAATTCAGAGATGGCAACCACCGACGGCACCGGGACGACCCGCGGCGCAGCGACCCGAGCGAGGATCCTCGCCGCGACCGCCGGACTCCTCAGCGCAGGGGCAGCCGGTGGCGCGGGCGGAGTGAGCACCCCACGCCACGCCGTCACCGTCAGCGAGATCGCCCGTGCGGCCGGGGTCTACCCGAACCAGATCACGCACCACTACGGCTCGAAGGACCGCCTCGTCCTCGACGCCGCCTTCGCGCTCTTCCTCCGCGACACCACGCGCCTGCAGGTCGCCGGTCGGCGAGCCGGGTCCGCCGACGCGTTCCGTCAGGTGCTCGCACGCACCGCGCTCGCCATGCCGTCGACACTCCTCGTCGTGCGCGCGCTGGCCGCCGCCGGTGACGACGACGCCCAGCGGGAGCGCGTGCGGCTCCTGCTCGCGGTCCTGTTCCGGCAGTCGGAGCGCTACCTCGAGCGCGTCGTCGCCGAGCACGGCTGGACGAGTCCGAGCGGTGTCGGCCGTGATGCCCGGACGTTCTGGAGCGCGGTGTTCGGCGCGACGCTCCTGGCCGACGCGGGCGTCACCGGCGGGCCGTCGGACCTCGACCTCGCAGGCACGGTGTCCATCCGCTGAGCGCGGGACGACGACCGGCGAGGGCTACTCGCCGAAGCCGCTCCGCACCAGCTCCACCAGTGCGTCGACCGCGACCTGCGCATCGGCTCCGCTCGCCTCGATCGACACGGTGGCACCCTTCGGCAGCGCCAACGCCATGATCGCCAGCAGGCTCTTCGCGTCCACGCCGTTCACGCGCACCGCTGCGTCGTACTTGGCTGCCGTCTTCACGAACTCCGCCGCGGGGCGGGCGTGCAGGCCGGTCTCGTTCACCAGTTCGACGCTCTCGGACGCGGCCACGTCGTCGACGCTGGCGGCCCCGTCACCCGGCCCCGTGCCTCCCGGCTGGTCACCGGACGGACGGGAGGCGCTGCTCGCGTCGTCCGCGGACCCTGCGGCGGACGCCGCGGCAGCGAGCACTGCCTCGGCGTCACCACCGGTCTGGGCCGCGACGGCCGCGGCGACCGCGCCCTCGACCAGGGGCGCCGGCGAGACGTGCACGCGTGCGCGGACGTCGTCGTCGAGGAAGTCGAGCGCCGTGTCGGTGGTCAGGTAGGCCGAACCGAGGTCGCACAGGACGACGACGGCGTCGGCGTCGGCGAGTTCCTCGATGCCGGCGGTGATCGCCTCGAACGACGTGCCGATGCCGCCGTCGTCGGTCCCGCCGGCCGCGACGAGCGGTACGTCGGCCGCCATCTGTCGGGCGAGTTCGACGGTGCCGGAGGCGATCGCGGCGCTGTGCGAGACGATCAGGATGCCGACGGTCACGCGGCGGAGCCCGTCGTCGCGTCCACCGCGGCGCGCAGGATGTACGCCGTCGACTGTGCACCCGGATCGCGGTGCCCGACGGCGCGTTCGCCGAGGTAGCTCGCACGCCCCTTGTGGGCGACGAGCGGTTCGGTGGCCTCGGCGCCCGAGGCGGCGGCGTCGGCCGCGGCGGCGAGCACCGCTGCCGGGTCGTCACCGGCGGCGGCGGCAGCGGTGGCGGCGTCGACCGCGGGGGTCCAGGCGTCCACCATCGTCTTGTCGCCGACGGCGGCCTTGCCGCGCGAGACCACGCCGTCGCGGGCTGCGGCGAGCACGGCGACGAGCGTGTCGGCGTCGAGCTCGGTCGCGTCGCCAGCAGCCTGGGCTGCCTTCAGGTACGCGGTGCCGAACAGCGGGCCGGCGGCGCCGCCGACGGTCGAGATGAGCTTCGTCGCGACCGTCTTGAGCACGGCGCCGGGCGTGTCGAAGGACCCGCCGTCGATGGCCTCGAGCACGGCGCGGAAACCGCGGTCGAGGTTCTCGCCGTGGTCCCCGTCACCGATCTCGCGGTCGAGTGTGACGAGTTCGGCCCGGTGTTCGTCGATCGTCGCAGCGGTGCGACGGACCCAGTCGATGGCCCATTCGGTGTCGAGCGCCAATGCGGTTCCCTTCGTGTTCCCGGCCCGGTGGGCTCGGTGTCGTGGTCGGTGGTCGAGCGGTCGATGTCGGCTGCTCAGCGACCCCAGCGCAGTGCTGGGGTCTCCACCGGTGCGTCCCAGAGTGCCGTGAGTTCCTCGTCGAGCACCGTGACGGTGATCGAGAACCCCTGCATCTCGAGGGACGTGACGTAGTCGCCGACCAAACTACGCGTGACGTCGTACCCGCGGTCCGTCAGCACCTCGGCGGCGCGGCGGTAGGCGATGTACAGCTCGGACAGCGGCGTGCCGCCCATGCCGTTGACGAGCAGGAGCAGCTTCGAGCCGGCCGGGGCGTCGAGGTCGGTCAGGATCGGTTCGAGCACACGGTCGACGAGCTGGTCGGCCGGTGCCATCGGGATGCGCTCGCGCCCGGGCTCGCCATGGATGCCGATGCCGAGTTCGACCTCGTCGTCGGCGAGCGTGAAGGACGGCTCCCCCGCGTGCGGCACGGTGCCGGACGCCAGGGCCAGGCCCATCGACCGCGTGACGTCGTTGACGTGGCGGGCGATCGCGGCGACGGCGTCGAGGTCGTCACCGCGCTCGGCCGCGGCACCGGCGCACTTCTCGACGACCACGGTGCCGGCCACGCCGCGGCGACCGGCGGTGTAGAGCGAGTCCTGCACGGCGACGTCGTCGTCGACCACGACGGCCTCGACGCGGATGTCGTCCATCTCGGCGAGCTCGGCGGCGGTCTCGAAGTTCAGGACGTCGCCGGTGTAGTTCTTCACGATGTGCAGGACGCCCGCGCCGCCGTCGACGGCCTTGGTGGCCGCGACGATCGGGTCGGGGGTCGGACTCGTGAACACCGGGCCCGGGACGGCGGCGTCGAGCATGCCGTACCCGACGAAGCCCGCGTGCAGCGGCTCGTGTCCGCTGCCGCCGCCACTGACGATGCCGACCTTGCCGGCGACGGGTGCGTCGGAGCGGTGCAGGTGGATCGGGTCCTCGACCAGGACGACGTGTCCGGCGTGTGCCCGGGCGAATCCCCGGACGGTCTCGTCGACCACGGCCTGCGGGTCGTTGATGAGCTTCTTCATGCGCGTGCCTCCACGGGTACGGGGCCGAGCCGAGGCGAACTGCACACCGCCGTCGTCGACCGGAGTGCGCCCAATCTACATCCGACGCCCGGGCGCTCGTTCGTCCGGTCTGCACGTTCGTGCAGTGCGACGGGGACGCGTCACCGGCTCGCGATCCCCCGCAGCGCACGCCGGTTGCACGTTCGTGCACGATCCCGGACTTCCCTCAGGAATTCATCGCCGCGTCGTTCGCCTCGTCACTAGGCTCGGCCTCAATCACTCAACGGGGAGTGCGGCGCAGCACCACCGGACCCCCACCTCACGCACTGGAGGTCACCGATGGACGACATCGGCGTCAAGTTCCTGTCCGAGCTCGTCGGTACAGCGATGCTCATCATCCTGGGTGGCGGTGTCGTCGCCGCCGTCTCCCTCACGAAGTCGAAGGGCTTCGGGGCCGGCTTCCTCATGGTCACGATCGGTTGGGGCTTCGCGGTCTTCGCCGGCGTCCTCGTGTCCTACAAGTCGGGCGGCCAGCTCAACCCGGCCGTCAGCCTCGCCCAGGCCATCCTCGGCAACATCAGTGTCGGCACGATGCTCATCTACTGGCTCGCGCAGATGATCGGCGCGGTCATCGGTGCCGTCATCGTCTGGCTCGCCTACAAGCAGCACTTCGACGAGGAGCCCGACGCCGCTGCGAAGCTCGGCGTCTTCTCCACCGGCCCCGCGATCCGGTCGTACGGCTGGAACGTCGTGACCGAGATCATCGGCACCTTCGTGCTCGTCTTCGTCATCCTCGCGATGACGAACGGCAAGGCACCTGCCGAACTCGGCGCCGTCCCCGTCGCCTTCCTCGTGATCGCGATCGGTGTCAGCCTCGGTGGCCCGACCGGCTACGCCATCAACCCGGCCCGTGACCTCGGCCCGCGCATCGCCCACGCCTTCCTGCCCATCAAGGGCAAGGGCTCGAGCGACTGGTCGTACGCCTGGGTGCCGGTCGTCGGACCGCTCGTCGGCGGTGCACTCGCCGCCGTGCTGTCGCTCGCGCTGCTGCCCGTCGTCAGCTGAACCAACCCAACCCCGGGGTGGGCGGCCCGCGATCGCGGGCCGCCCACCGCACCGAACACCCGTAAGGAGCACCAATGGCCGACTACATCGTCGCCATCGACCAGGGCACGACCTCCACCCGAGCGATCGTCTTCGATCACTCCGGCTCGATCATCTCGACCGGGCAGAAGGAGCACGAGCAGATCTTCCCGCGCGCCGGGTGGGTCGAGCACGACCCCGCCGAGATCTGGGACAACACCCGCGAGGTGATCGGTCAGGCACTGTCGCGTGCCGACATCACGCGTCACGACGTCGCCGCCGTGGGCATCACCAACCAGCGCGAGACCGCCGTCGTCTGGGACAAGACCACCGGCAAGCCGATCTACAACGCGATCGTCTGGCAGGACACCCGCACGCAGTCGATCGTCGACAAGCTCGCCGACGGTGACACCGACCGCTACAAGGCCATCGTCGGCCTCCCGCTCGCGACGTACTTCGCCGGCACCAAGATCATGTGGATCCTCGAGAACGTCGAGGGTGCGCGTGAGAAGGCCGAGGCCGGGGACCTGCTCTTCGGCACCACCGACACCTGGGTCCTCTGGAACCTGACCGGTGGCGTCGACGGCGGCGTCCACAAGACCGACGTCACGAACGCGTCCCGCACGCTGTTCATGGACCTCGAGACGCTCCAGTGGCGCGACGACATCCTCGCCGATTTCGGTGTGCCGAAGTCGATGCTCCCCGAGATCGTCAGCTCCTCCGAGGTCTACGGCCACGTCGAGTCGTCCAACCTGCTCCGCGAGGTCCCGATCGCGGGCATCCTCGGCGACCAGCAGGCCGCGACCTTCGGCCAGGCGGCGTTCGACCAGGGCGAGTCGAAGAACACCTACGGCACCGGCAACTTCCTCATCTTCAACACCGGTACCGAGATCGTCCGCTCCGAGAACGGCCTGCTCACCACCGTCGGCTACAAGCTCGGCGACCAGGAGACGCACTACGCACTCGAGGGCTCGATCGCCGTCACGGGTTCGCTCATCCAGTGGCTCCGTGACAACCTCGGTCTCATCGGCAGTGCGCCGGAGGTCGAGGCACTGGCCAAGACCGTCGAGGACAACGGCGGCGTGTACTTCGTGCCGGCGTTCTCCGGGCTCTTCGCGCCGTACTGGCGTCCGGATGCTCGCGGAGCCATCGTCGGCCTGACCCGCTACGTCAACAAGGGGCACATCGCACGTGCGGCCCTCGAGGCGACGGCGCTGCAGACCCGCGAGGTCCTCGACGCGGTGAACGCCGACTCGGGCGTGGACCTGACCGAGCTCAAGGTCGACGGCGGCATGACCGCAAACAACGAGCTCATGCAGTTCCAGGCCGACATCCTCAACGTGCCGGTGGTGCGTCCGGTCGTCGCCGAGACGACGGCGCTCGGCGCGGCCTACGCGGCCGGTCTCGCGGTGGGCTTCTGGGCCAACCTCGACGAGCTCCGTGCCAACTGGCAGGAGGACAAGCGTTGGGAGCCGCAGCTCGACGCTGCGGAGCGCGAGCGCACGCTCCGTCTCTGGAAGAAGGCCGTCACGAAGACCTTCGACTGGGTCGACGAGGACGTCCAGTAGCGACGCACGCGCACGCTGACCGCGTGCACTGAACGCACCGACGGGAGGCCCGGTGCCGGTTCCAGGAACCGGCACCGGGCCTCCCGTCGGTTGCGTCTACTCCGCGTCGGTCGCGGTCGGGACCGCGATCCAGTCCGCCAGCTTGCGGGTACCGGCGCCGGAGTCGATCGCCTCGGCCGCGACCGCGAGCTGCTCGCGGAAGCGCTGCAGGATCGGTCGGTCGGACTCGGCCGGGTCCTGCGCCAGACGGAAGGAGACCAGTCCCGCTGCGGCGTTGAGCAACACGATGTCGCGTACCGGGCCCGTCTCCCCCGACAGCACGCGGTGCACGACGGCCGCGTTGTGCTCGGGGTCGCCACCGAGGAGGTCCTCGGTGCGTGCACGTGCGATGCCGAGGTCGCGCGGGTCGAGGTCGTGCTCGATGATGCGCCCGCCGGTGACCTCCCAGATGTGGCTGTGGCCGGTGGTGGTGAGCTCGTCGAGGCCGTCGTCCCCGCGGAACACCAGGGCGGTCGCGCCGCGGGTCTGGAACACGCCCGTGATGATCGGCACGAGGTCGAGCTGCGCGACGCCGACGGCGTTCGCTTCGCACCGTGCGGGGTTGACGAGCGGCCCGAGGAAGTTGAACACCGTGGGCACGCCGATCTCGCGGCGGACCGGCCCGGCGTGCGCGAAGCCCGGGTGGAACGCGTTCGCGAACGCGAAGGTCAGTCCGACACGCCGGAAGGTGTCCGCGACACGCGCGGCGTCCATCGTGAGATCGAGCCCGAGTGCGGCGAGCACGTCGCTCGAACCGGACTTCGACGAGCTCGCCTTGTTGCCGTGCTTCACGACGGGCACCCCGGCGGCGGCGATGACGATCGCCGCCATCGTCGAGACGTTCACGGTGCCGACGACGTCCCCACCCGTGCCGACGATGTCCAACGCCATCGGGTCGACGTCCAGCGGAACGGCGGCGTCGAGGATCGCGTCGCGGAACCCGACCACCTCGTCGACGGTCTCGCCCTTCGCGCGGAGCGTCACGGCGAACGCGGCGATCTGTGCCTGGGTAGCGCGCCCGTGCACGATCTCCTCCATGGCCCATGTGGATTGCCTGATCGTCAGGTCCTCGCGCGCCATGAGCGCGCTGATCACTGCAGGCCAAGAGAGTGCGTCAGGCATGGCTCGATCGTAGTGAATTCGAGAGACCCGCCAGTCTCCTGCGAAAACACTGTCTGGGGTTTCGGCCATAATGGAGGACGTGACTAGCACCCCTCTCTCCAGATCCGCCAGCGGTCCGGCCCTGAACAGGCCGAACGCCGTTGCCGTGGGGACGATCGTGTGGCTGGGCAGCGAGGTCATGTTCTTCGCCGGCCTGTTCGCGATCTACTTCACGCTGCGCAGCACGTCCCCCGAGCTGTGGGCGGCCGAAACCTCCAAGCTCGAGGTGCCCTTCGCCTCGGTGAACACGATCATCCTGGTGCTGTCCAGCTTCGCGTGCCAGTTCGCCGTGTTCGCTGCAGAGCGCTTCCAGGTGCACCGCACGAGCTGGAACCCGCGCCACTGGGGCATGACGGAGTGGTTCTTCGTCACCTACGCGATGGGCGCGATCTTCGTCTGCGGCCAGATCTTCGAGTACGCCAACCTCTGGCACGAGGGCGTCACGCTCTCCTCCAGCGCCTACGGCTCGGCCTTCTACATGACGACCGGGTTCCACGGCCTCCACGTCACGGGTGGCCTCATCGCCTTCCTGCTGACGCTCGGCCGCGGCTTCGCCGCGAAGAACTTCGGTCACAAGGAAGCGACCACCGCCATCGTCGTGTCGTACTACTGGCACTTCGTCGACGTCGTGTGGATCTTCCTCTTCGCCGTCATCTACCTTCTCAAGTAGGAACTGGACACCCCCGAGCACATGTTCAACAGAACCAAGACCAAGAAGGGCCGCCGTTCACCGATGGCGACCGTCTCGCTCATCGTCGTCGGCCTCATGACCACCGGCGGTGCGTACGCGCTCTTCAGCTCCACGGCCAACGCCGACGACAGCACGAGCACCGTCGCGGCGACCAGCCAGTCGAAGGTGAACGAGGGCCAGAAGCTCTTCGCCTCGAACTGCGCGACCTGCCACGGCCTCTCCGCCCAGGGCACGAGCGAGGGTCCGTCCCTCATCGGTGTCGGCGCCGCCTCGGTCGACTTCCAGGTCGGCACCGGCCGCATGCCGATGGCCGCCCAGGGTCCGCAGGCCGAAGAGAAGCCCGCGCAGTTCACGGACGAGCAGGTCGACGCCCTCGCCGAGTACGTCGCCTCGCTGGGCCCCGGCCCGGCCGTCCCGTCCACCGAGCTCACCAACGGTGAGGACGGCGACGCGGCCGAGGGTGCCGAGCTCTTCCGCATCAACTGCGCCATGTGTCACAACGTGGCCGGCGCCGGCGGTGCCCTGACCGAGGGCAAGTACGCACCGAACCTGTCGACGGTCTCCGGCAAGCACATCTACGAGGCGATGCAGACCGGCCCGCAGAACATGCCGGTCTTCAACGACCTGAACCTCACGCCGGAGCAGAAGGCCGACATCATCACGTACCTCAAGTACGTGCAGGACAACAAGTCGCCCGGCGGGTTCGCACTCGGCTCCCTGGGCCCGGTGGCCGAGGGTCTGTTCATCTGGATCTTCGGACTCGGCGCGGTCGTCGCGATGACCGTCTGGCTGACCGCGAAGTCCAACTGATCGTCCGTGTCGAACGACACTGAAGGGAACACCATGGCAGAGCACGACGACGAGACGCTGAACTCGTCCTCGGCTGTCGAGAAGCACGGCACGACCACCTCCCCCGGGATCGCGGTGCTGCCCACCGACCCGTTCGAGAACCCGGGTGAGCCGCCGCACCGCGCGCGCCGCACCGACGTCGACCCGAAGAAGCAGCGCCTGGCCGAGCGTCAGGTCGCGACCTTCTTCTACCTCTCGATCGTCGGCAGCGTCCTCTCGATCGCGGCCTACGTCGCGTTCCCGATCGACTCGAACGACTTCGGGACGGTCCGCACCGCGAACCTCTTCCTCGGCCTCTCGATCGCCCTCGCGCTCATCGCGCTGGGCCTCGGCGCGGTCTACTGGTCGAAGTCGCTCGTCGTCGACCGCGAGATCACCGAGCTCCGCCACGGCACCCGCGGCACGGACGCGACGCGCGCCAAGGCCGTCGAGGCCTTCCAGCTGGCCGACAAGGAGTCCGGCTTCAGCCGTCGCAAGCTGATCCGCAACTCGATGATCGGTGCGCTGGCCGCGTTCCCGCTGCCGGGCATCGTCCTGGTCCGCGACCTCGCTCCGGCCGAGGACCCGAACGAGCTCCTGCGCCACACCTTCTGGAAGCAGGGCCTGCGCCTGACGAAGGACCCGACGGGTCTGCCGATCAAGGCCTCGGACGTGACCATCGGTTCGGTGTTCCACGTCATCCCGGACGGCATGCTCGACTCCGAGCACATGCTGGAGGAGAAGGCCAAGGCCTCCGTCCTCCTCATGCGTCTCGACCCGAAGGACCTCAACCCGTCCAAGGGCCACGAGAACTGGGGCTACGACGGCATCGTCGCGTACTCCAAGATCTGCACCCACGTCGGATGCCCGGTCGCGCTCTACGAGCAGCAGACGCACCACCTGCTGTGCCCGTGCCACCAGTCCACCTTCGATGTCTCGAACAACTGCGAGGTCATCTTCGGTCCGGCCGCACGCCCCCTCCCCCAACTTCCGATCGCGATCGACGACGACGGCTACCTGGTTGCCCAGAGCGACTTCCACGAGCCGGTCGGACCGTCCTTCTGGGAGCGTGAACGCTGATGACCAGCACCCCCACCACCACGGCACCGAGCAGCACGGCCAACAAGCCGGCTCCGGAGCGCGGATCCCGCATCATCGGCGGGGTCTCGAACTACATCGACGAGCGCACCAGCATCTCGGGGCTCGTCAAGGAAGTCGGCCGGAAGATCTTCCCGGACCACTGGAGCTTCATGCTCGGCGAGGTGGCGCTGTACAGCTTCGTCGTCGTCCTGCTCTCCGGTACGTTCCTGACGTTCTTCTTCCAGGCCTCCATGGCCGAGGTCGTCTACAACGGCACGTACGTCCCGCTCAAGGGCGTCGAGATGTCGACGGCGCTCCAGTCCACGCTGGACATCTCGTTCGACATCCGCGGTGGGCTCTTCGTCCGCCAGGTCCACCACTGGGCAGCCCTGCTGTTCGTGGCGTCGATCATGCTGCACATGGCCCGCGTGTTCTTCACCGGTGCCTTCCGCAAGCCGCGTGAGCTCAACTGGGTCTTCGGTTTCCTGCTCTGGGTCCTCGCCATGGGTGAGGGCTTCACCGGCTACTCGCTCCCCGACGACTTGCTCTCCGGAAACGGTCTGCGGATCATCGTCGGCATGATCGAGGGTGTCCCGGTGATCGGCGTCTGGATCGCCTACCTGCTCTTCGGTGGCGAGTTCCCGGGCACCGACATCGTCGGCCGCCTGTACACGCTGCACATCCTGCTGCTGCCGGCGATCCTCGTCGCGGTGCTCGGTGTCCACCTCGTGCTCGTCGTGATCAACAAGCACACCCAGTTCGCCGGCCCGGGCAAGACCAACGACAACGTCGTCGGTGTCCCGATCCTCCCGGCGTTCGCCGCCAAGGCCGGCGGGTTCTTCTTCATCGTCGCGGGCATCATCGCCCTCATCGCGTCGATGTTCACGATCAACCCGATCTGGAACTACGGCCCGTACGACCCCTCGCCGGTCTCCGCCGGTACCCAGCCCGACTGGTACATCGGCTTCGCCGACGGCGCACTGCGTCTGGTGCCGCCGCACTGGGAGGTCGTGTGGTTCGGCTACACGGTGTCGTTCAACATCCTGGCGCCCATCGCGGTCCTGGTGCTGCTCATCCTCGCGATCCTGCTGTACCCGTTCCTCGAGTCGTGGATCACCGGCGACAAGCGCGAGCACCACATCCTGGACCGTCCGCGCAACGCCCCGACCCGCACGGCGATCGGTGCCGCCGGCATCACGCTCTACGCCAGCCTCTGGGCTGCGGCGTCGTCGGACATCATCGCGACCCACTTCCTGGTGTCGATCGAACACGTGATCCACGTGATCCAGGCAACGACGGTCCTCGGCCCGTTCGTCGCCTTCTGGATCACGAAGCGCGTGTGCCTCGCACTCCAGAAGAAGGACCGCGAGATCGTCCTGCACGGCTACGAGTCCGGTCGCATCGTCCGACTCCCCCACGGTGAGTACATCGAGGTGCACGAGCAGCTCGACGAGTACGAGCGCTGGAAGCTGCTGCAGTTCAACGAGTACAAGCCGCTCATGATCCGCCCGAACGCCAAGGGGCAGATCACCGTGGTCCAGAAGGCCCGTGCGAGCGTCTCCCGCTTCTTCTTCGAAGACCGCATCGAGCCGGTCTCGAAGGCCGAGCTCGAGGCAGCGCACGCCGCCCACCACGGCCCGGACCTCGAGGGCAGCCACCAGGCCCCGCAGGTCGAGGAAAAGCACTAAGCACGACGACAGGAACCCCCGCCACCACGTGGCGGGGGTTTCTTCGTGCGATGGGCGAAACGCCGCCCCCAGTTCACGGCTGGTTCACCGACACGTGCTGGACTCATCCAGGACGGTGTGGCAACGTGTTGCACCACGCATCCGCCAACGGAATGAGACCCCGATGGACAGCCGGACGGCCGAACACCCCAGGCCGAACCACTTCCTCCTCCACCTCAGCGACACCCACCTCGTCTCCGGCGACGGTGATCTGTACGGCGGGGTCGACTCCGCCGCACGGCTCACCGAGATCGTCGCGGACATCGAAGCATCAGGCACCCGGCCCGAAGCGATCGTCGTCACCGGCGACGTGGCCGACAAGGGCGAACCGGGTGCCTACGCCCGCGTCCGCGAGATCGTCGAGCCGGCTGCCCGCCGGATCGGTGCCCAGGTCATCTGGGCGATGGGCAACCACGACGAGCGCGGCGCGTTCCGTCAGGAGCTCTTCGGGTTGCACCCCACCGACCGTCCGGTCGACTTCGTCTACGACGTCAACGGTCTGCGGGTGATCACCCTCGACACGAGCGTCCCGGGCCACCACCACGGCGAGGTCTCCCCCGAGCAGCTCGACTGGCTGGCCGAGGTCCTGTCCGAGGCTGCGCCGCACGGCACCATCCTGGCGATGCACCACCCGCCCGTGCCGAGCGTGCAGGACCTGACCGTCCTCGTCGAGCTCCGCGACCAGCAGGCCCTGGCCGAGGTGCTGGAGGGCAGTGACGTCCTGTCCATCATCGCCGGCCACCTGCACTACTCGACCAGCGCGGTCTTCGCGGGCATCCCCGTGTCGGTCGCCAGTGCCACGTGCTACACGCAGGACCTCACCGAGTTCCAGGGCGGTACGCGTGGGCGGGACGGCGCGCAGTCGTTCAACCTGGTGCACGTCTACGGCCACAACGTCGTGCACTCGGTCGTCCCGATCGGGCACTACTCCACGGTCGGCGAACCCGTTTCGGCCGTCGAGACCGAGGCCCGACTCGCAGCGCACGGGGTCACGATCCCGCCCGCGGTCGAGCCGGCTCCGGTGACCTCGAGCATCCCGGTCTTCACGCTCGACTCGGTGCCGGTCTCCCCCGTCCACCGGTAGGTCGCCGCACTTCGTGTGCAGCAATGGTCGGGTCCGCACTGCGGACCCGACCATTTGTGCTCACCATGTGCGGTGGGCGTGCGCGCGGGGCGGACGGGAGGCGCGTGGCGGGGCCGCTACGGGCCTCCCGTCCGGCCGGTGGTCACGACCCACCGCGAGACGTGTGTCGAGCGGTCAGCTCGCGTCGTCTGACGGGGCGGGCGCCGACAGGCCGCGACCGGTCGGCGGTCGGCGACGGGGCGGGGCGGGGCGGACGGGAGGCGCGTGGCGGGGTCGCCACGGGCCTCCCGTCCGGCCGGTGGTCATGACCCACCGCGAGATGTGTGTCGAGTGGTCAGCTTGCGTCGTCTGACGGGGCGGGCGCCGACAGGCCGTGACCGGTCGGCGGACGGCGGTCGGCGCCGAGCCCGGAGCGCGTGGCTGGGCTTCGGCGCCGGGCTCGCAGGCTCGCCCGGAGCGCGTCGCTGGGCTTCGGCGCCGGGCTCGCAGGCTCGCCCGGAGCGCGTCGCTGGGTTTCGGCGCCGGGCTCGCAGGCTCGCCCGGAGCGCCCCGGCAGGACGCTCGCGCGTCCTAAGCGCCGGGGCGCTCCCACGGCGCGGGGAAGGGGAAGTAGCGCTCGAGGAAGTCGGTCACGCGCTGCGTCCGCTCCTCGTCGCTGACCTCCGGGAAACTGCCGTCGTTCAGGCAGAAGAAGTCCGCGTTCCGCTTCTTGAGCAACTCGTCGAGCGATCGCAGCCCGGACTGCATCGTGGTGTCGATGTAGCGGACGTCGGCGTTCTCCTGCGTGATCGCCCGACCCGTGAGCAACGAGTAGTAGTGGTAGAGCGAGTTGGTGACCGAGATGTTCTCGGCAGCACGGAAGCGCGACGCCGCCGTGGCACGGAACTCGTCGGCGAACTCGTGCTCCATCTCCGTCATGATCGACGACCGGAGCGGGGTGGGCGCGTGCTCGAGGTGCCGGGTGGTGACCGCGCCGAACCGCTGCTGCAACAGGCGACGGTTGACCCGAGCAGAGTTCTCGAACCCGCTGCGCGCGGCGTTGTTCACGCCGAGGCCGATGCGGGTGGTGGCGAGGATGAACTTCGACACCGACCCCGGGCTGAAGAACACCGAGGGGTCGACGGTGCGGCCGAAGAACATGTCGTCGTTCGAGTAGATGAAGTGCTCGCTGATGCCCGGTATGTGGTGCAGCTGCGACTCGACGGCCTGCGAGTTGTGCGTCGGCAGCACGGACGGGTCGGCGAAGAACTCCTCGCTGCGCACGATGCGGACCTTGGGGTGGTCAGCGAGCCAGTGCGGAGCGGGTGAGTCGGTGGCGATGTAGATCTGGCGGATCCACGGTGCGAACGTGTGCACCGAGCGGAGTGCGTACTTGAGCTCGTCGATCTGGCGGAACCGTGCGGGGGCGTCGTCGCCCTCGCCCAGGACGGCCGTCGCCTGCGCTGCCTGGCGGGCGCGCTGGTACTCGATGGCGTTGCCGTCGACCCACGAGAAGACGATGTCGATCGGGAACCGGATGTCGGAGACGTGGTCGTCGAACATGTGCTCGACGGTGCGCCAGGTGCGGCCGTAGCGCTCGATGTCGACGAGCACGAACTCGTCGACCGGCAGGCTGCGGCGCATCAGCGCGTTCTCGACGGGCGCGAGCACCTCGGTGTCGGTGAGTCGCCAGAACTCGAGCTGCACGCTCGTCTCGGCGCCGTAGCGCAGACGACCGAGGGGCTCCAGGCGCGGGCGGAACACACGCAGTACCGGCTCGTCGACCGGCCCGAGGCCGTCGTCCTGCACGAGCACGGCCGGTTCGCCCGGCGGCTTCGCGTAGAACGGTTCGTTGACGGCGGCGGCCATGACGGCGCTCTCGGCACGCTGCCGGTCGCGCTCGTCGATCGCGATGACCGGACGCTCGTCGTTGCCGCGGATGAGCAGGTGGTCGACGTCGGCCTCGGTCAGCGCGTCGTCCAGGAACAGAAGGTCCTCGATCATCGACTGCTGCGGCGTCAGGTGACCGTTGAGCAGCGTCAGGCGCCCCTTGCGGACGACGACGTCGGGCCGGTCGAGACCGCCGGAGGACGGTCGAGGGGTCAGCAGAGGACTCTCGGTCACCGGCTCGGTCTCGTCGTTCATCCATGCCCTTCGGGTCGTGCTGCCGGGTCCTGTACCCGACCCTGCGATCCTACCGTCCGCCCGCCCGGTCGGTTCCGCAGGCGGTCAGCGGAGCCGGTCAGGAGGCCCGGGGTGCGTCCGCCTCGCGCGGCACCTTGACGGCGATGCCCACCACGATGAACAGGGCGGCAGCCAGGATCTGCAACGCGGCCCACACCTGGCCGGGGATCGGCACCGTGACCAGGGGGTTCCAGCAGACGGCGACGGCGGCCATCAGCACGGCGGCCCACCACGTCTTCCCCCGCACCGCGAAGACGAGCACGATGAGGGACAGCACCGTGATGCCCCAGCGGGCGAAGACGAAGCCGGACGAGTCGATGATCGCCACGCAGGCGAGCAGGACGATCGCGGCGATGAGCGACGGCGCGAGTGCCGGCCGGGTGAACCCCGGGGTGGCACGGGTGTTCGTCGTCCCCGCGGTCGGTCGGACCGGTGCGGCGGGCACGCCGTTCTGCGACGACCCCACCGGGGGTCGTCCCTTGCGGGTAGCCATCAGGCGGGGGCCTCGTCGAGGTCGATGGCCGTGAAGGACCGGGACATCGGCGGGAGACCCCGCACACGCTCGAGCGCGGGGACCAGCTCGCCGAGGTAGGCCCGGTAGCCCTCGTCGGTGAGGTGCAGGCCGTCGTCGGTGAAGCGGTCGTCGAGGTGGTCGCCGTCGGCCAGCGCGGGCCAGGCGTCGAGGTACTGCGCGTGGCAGGTCGCGACGAACTGCCGCAGGTGCCGGTTCGCCTCCTCGATCTTCGCCGTGTACTCGGCCTGGCGGGGCAGGACGGAGACGAGCAGCAGGCGGACACCGGGCAGCTCGCGCCGCAGGGTGACGAGGATCGTCTCGACGTTGCGGACGACGTGTTCGGCGCTCGCCCGGTGGTTGCCGAAGTCGTTCGTGCCGATCAGCAGCACGATCACCTCGGGCTGTTCGGCGACGACCGCGTCGAGCCGTGCGAGCACGCCGTCCGTCGTGTCACCGCTGATGCCCTGGTTCAGGGTCTGCTCGTCGGGGAGCCAGCTGTCCCACGACCCCTGGGCCGTGATGCTGTCCCCCAGGAACAGGACGGGACTGCGTTCCTCGGTCATGCTGCCTCCTCGTTCGCCGGTTCCGGACTCCCATTGTGCTGGGTCCGGTTGCGCTGCGTCGACTCGGTGTTGTCCGACTCGCGCTCGGCGGCCGCGGTGATGCGCTCGACCATGCCGGGGAAGATGATCCCGTGGAAGGGCAGGATCCCGTACCAGTACAGCCGGCCGGGCAGGCCCTGCGGGAAGTAGATCGCCCGCTGGTGGTAGTCGCTGCCGCCCTCGGGGTTCGGGGTCACGGTCATCTCGAGCCAGGCGCGCCCGGGTGACTTGAACTCGGCGCGGAGCCGCAGGTAGTGCCCGCGCTCGAGGCGTTCCACGCGCCACCAGTCGAGGGCGTCGCCCTGCTCGAGTCGGTCCTGGTCACGACGACCACGGCTGAGCCCGACGCCGCCGGCGACCTTGTCCATCCAGCCGCGGGCGACCCAGGCCAGCGGGAACGAGTACCAGCCGTTCTCGCCGCCGATCGACTCGACGACGCGCCAGACGTCCTCCGCCGAGGCGGTCGAGTGCCGCTTCCGGTCGTCGACGTAGACGGTGTGGCCGGCCCAGTCCGGGTCGGTCGGCATCGGGTCGGCCGAGGCGCTCGACAGGGTGGCGCTCCGCCAGCTCGTCTGCACCTCGCCGGAGCGCATCTTGTTCAGTGCGAGTCGGACCGCTCGGCGGTACGACGTGAGCCCGCCCTCGGGCTGCGGGACGACGTCGTCGATGTCGTGCTCGCGCTGGACGCACTCGAACTGCAGCGACTCGATGATCGGCGTCGCGAGCTTGCGCGGGATCGGCGTGACGGCGTTGAACCAGTGTGCGGCGAGGCGCGGGGTGAGCACCGGCAGGACCGTGATCGGGCGCTGCCGCAGCTTCGCCTCGACCGCGTAGCCGTTGAGCATCTGCCCGTAGCGCAGGACGTCCGGTCCGCCGATGTCGAAGGTGCGGTTGACGTCGGCGGGGACGTCGAGCGCCGCGACCAGGTAGTACAGGACGTCGCGCACGGCGATCGGCTGGATGCGGTTGCGCACCCAGCGCGGAGCCGGCATCCACGGCAGGACGTCGGTCACGTGCCGGATCATCTCGAACGAGGTGCTGCCGGAACCGATGACGACGCCGGCCTGGTAGGCGATGGTCGGCACGCCGGAGTGGAGGAGGATCTCCCCCACCTCCTTCCGGCTGCGCAGGTGCTTCGACAGGTCGCCGTCGGGGTGCAGGCCGCCCAGGTAGACGAACCGGCTGACACCGGCACGCTTCGCCTCGTGCGCCATCGTCTCGGCCGCCTGCCGTTCCGCGGACTCGAAGTCGCCGTCGGCACCCATCGCGTGGGCGAGGTAGTACACGGCCTCGACGCCGTCGACCGCGGCGCGGACCGCGTCGGCGTCCTGCAGGTCTCCTTCGGCGACGTCGACGTCGCTGCTCCACGGGACGTCCTGGAGCTTCCGGGGGTTGCGCACGAACACGCGCACGGAGTGTCCGGCTTCGAGGAGACGGGGGACGAGACGACCGCCGATGTACCCGGTGGCGCCGGTGACGAGGACCTGCATGCCCGGAACGCTACGCGGCACGCCTGACGGGTAGGCTTGCCGGGTGGACAACGCAGCCTTCCCCGTCACCGCCGATGCCGTCCGCGGCCTCATCGACCACGCGATCCTGAAGCCCGAGCTCACCCGCTCGGACGTCGACGCCCAGCTCGACGAAGCCGCCGCGTACCGGGTCTTCAGCGTGTGCGTCCGGCCCAGCGACGTCGCCTACGCCGTCGGGCGTCTCCAGGGCACCGGCGTCGGCGTCGGGACGGTCATCGGCTTCCCGCACGGCACCACGTCCACCGCGGCCAAGGTCGCCGAGTCGCTGCAGGCCCTGGCCGACGGTGCCTTCGAGCTCGACATGGTGCAGAACATCGGCGCCGCGAAGTCCGGCGACTGGGAGCGCGTCGAGCAGGACGTCCGCGCCGTCGTCGACGCCGCCGGGTCCACCGTCGTCAAGGTGATCCTCGAGACCGCGTTCCTGACCGATGACGAGATCGTCGCAGCCTCGCGTGCCGCGCAGTCCGCCGGTGCCGCGTTCGTGAAGACCTCCACCGGGTTCGCCGGCGGCGGGGCGACGACCGAGCACATCGCGCTGATGCGCCGCACGGTCGGTGCCGACACGGGCGTGAAGGCCTCGGGCGGTGTCCGCGGGCTCGACACCCTGCTCGAGATGGTGGACGCCGGGGCGAACCGCATCGGCACGAGTGCGTCCGCGCGCATCCTCGACGAGGTCGCGCACCGCGTCGAGACCGGGGCTGCGTCGTCGCAGGGCGACGACACCAGCTCCTACTGACCCACCGCGACACGACCTGATCCACCGCACGACGACCTGACCCGACCGACCCACCACCTGCCAGGCCGGGGCGCACCGGACGCGACGCCGCGTCCGGGAGTCGCCCCGGGCCTCCAGACCGCCGCATCGGAGCGCGCATGTCCAGCACCGCACCCCAGTCCCCCGCCCTCGCACTCGCCGTCGACCTCGGCGGCACCAAGGTCGAGGCCGCCCTCGTCACCGACCAGGGCGTCGTCCTGCCGGGCACGCGCTTCCGCAGCCCCACCGGGCCGCAGCGCACGTCCGACGAGCTGCAGGCCGCCGTCGACGAGGTCGTGACGAGCGCGCTGGCCACGGTCCCCACCGACGCGACCCTGGTCGGCGTCGGGGTCGGCTCGGCCGGCCCCGTCGACGAGGAGCACGGCCTGGTCTCCCCGCTCAACATGCCGGTGTGGCGCGGCCACCCGCTGCGCGATCGCATCGCCGCGCTCGTGCCCGAGGGCGTGCCGGTCACGCTGCGCATGGACGGCCTGGCGATCACGCTGGCCGAGCACTGGGTCGGTGCGGCCCAGGGGTACGACCACGTCATGGGCATGATCGTGTCGACGGGCGTCGGCGGTGGGCTCATCCTGCACGGCCGCACCGTCAGCGGCCCGACGGGCAACGCCGGGCACATCGGGCACGTGGAGTGCGGCGGCTACGACGATCCGTGCGCCTGCGGCGGCACCGGCTGCCTCGAGGCGATCGCCAGCGGCCCGAAGACCGTCGCCTGGGCGCAGCGCCAGGGGTTCGACGGGTCCACCGGCGAAGAACTGTCGGCGGCGTACGCGGCCGGCGACGAGATCGCGGTCGCCGCGGTCAAGCGCAGCGGACGGGCGCTCGGGCAGGCGATCGCAGCGGCGACGAGCCTCGTCGACCTCGAGGTCGTGGCGGTCGGCGGCGGGTTCTCCCACGTCACGCCGGACCTGTTCGAGTACGCACGCGAAGCGGTGGCGGAGCGCGTCGAGTTCGGGTTCGTGACGAAGGTGCGCATCGTGCCGACGGCGCTGTCGCAGGACGGCCCGCTCATCGGCGCCGCGGCACTCGTGCACCGCGCCGACGTCCTGCGCTGAGCGCGAGCGGCCCGCGCCGTGGAAGTGACCGGCGACGGCCTGGAGGCGCGGTGCGGGCCCGCACGGGCCTCCAGGCCGGTCCGCGGCTTGTCCACAGGCATGTCGGTCGCGTGCGCAGGTCGGGCAGGATGTGCGGGTGCCCCGCCCGCGACTTCTGACCAGTGACGACTGGCCGGAGCCCGAGCTGCGTGCGGCGGTCCTCGCCGGCGAGCTCGTCCCAGTCGGACCGTGCTGGGCCTCCCCTGCCGAGCCGCAGACGCCGTCGTTGCGTGCCGCCGCTGCCGCCTGGGTCCTGCTGGATGGGCGGCTGATCGCCTGCACCCTGACGGCCGCGTGGATCTGGGGTGCGGCGTCCAGACTGCCGGCGCCGCTCGAGGCCTGCATCCCGCCGCAGGTCCGCGTGCACGTCGGGCCGGACGTGCGCCTGCGGGAGGTCCGGATCCAGGCTGACGACAGCGCCGTCCTCGGAGGGCTGCGGGTCACGATGCCGGCGCGGACCGCGGTCGACCTGCTCCGGATGCCGGGCCTCTCGGCCGGCGCGTTCGGGGAGGCCGAGGCGACGGCCGTGCACGGGCTGCTGGCGATCGGGGCGGTCACCGCGGCCGAACTGCAGGTGCGGCTGACCGCCCTCGGGACGATCCCGATGGTGCGGCAGGCCGAGCGGCGGTTGCGGGGGCTGCAGGACGCCGCTGGGGGCGCTGGGGGCGCTGTCCGGTAGTGCGTCGCGGGTGCGAGCGGTCACAACACCCCGCTCGCGTCCGCCGAGTGGTCGCGAACTGTCGGTCGGCGGGGCCGCAGCCGACGGTTTGTGACCGGTCGACGGGGCCCGCGCGACGAGTCACGACCGGCGGATGGTCGGGCGTCGGCCGGACGTCGGGCGGGAGGCGCGGGGCGGGGGCGCCACGGGCCTCCCGTCCGGAGCGTGCGAGCGGTCACTACACCCCGCTCGCGTCCGCCGAGTGGTCGCGAACTGTCGGTCGGCGGGGCCGCAGCCGACGGTTTGTGACCGGTCGACGGGGCCCGCGCGACGTGTCGCGACCGACGGATGGTCGTGCCACGCGGGGCACTGCCGCGGCGGTGGCCGTGCTCAGCCGGCGCTGACGCGGTAGACGTCGTAGACGGCGTCGATGCGTCGGACCGCGTTCAGCACCCGGTCGAGGTGGATGGTGTCACCCATCTCGAACACGAACCGACTGAGCGCCAACCGGTCGGACGAGGTCGAGACCGTCGCCGACAGGATGTTGACGTGGTGGTCGGTGAGCACCCGGGTGACGTCGCTGAGCAGCCCCGACCGATCGAGCGCCTCGATCTGGATCTGCACGAGGAACACCGACTTCGACGACGGGGCCCACTCGACCTCGATCATCCGGTCGGGCTCGTTCATCAGGGACTTGACGTTCGTGCACGACGACTGGTGCACCGAGACACCCTGCCCGCGGGTGATGAACCCCACGATCTGGTCGCCCGGCACCGGCGTGCAGCACTTCGCGAGCTTCACCAGGATGTCCGGCGCACCGCGCACCAACACGCCGCTGTCGCTCGTGCGCAGCTGACGGCTCGTGACCTGGCGCGGGAACGTGAGCTCCGGCTCGTCGGTCTCGGTGTCGCTCTGGACGCTGCCCAGGACCTTCTCGATGACCGACTGCGTCGAGACGTGCCCCTCGCCGACCGCGGCGTACAGGGCCGAGACGTCGTCGTACCGCATCGACGAGGCGACCTCGGCGATGGTGTCCTGGCTCATGATCCGCTGGAGCGGCAGGTTCTGCTTGCGCACGGCGCGGGCGATGGCGTCGCGGCCCTGCTCGATCGCCTCTTCGCGGCGCTCCTTGGTGAACCACTGCTTGATCTTGTTGCGCGCCCGCGGGCTCTTGACGAACTTCAGCCAGTCCTGCGACGGACCGGAGTCGGGGTTCTTCGACGTGAAGATCTCGACGACGTCGCCGCTCGACAGCGAACTCTCGAGCGGGACGAGGCGACCGTTGACCTTGGCGCCCATGGTGCGGTGCCCGACCTCGGTGTGCACGGCGTACGCGAAGTCCACCGGGGTGGCGCCGGCGGGCAGGCCGATGACCTTGCCCTGCGGCGTGAAGACGTAGGTCTCCTTCGCGCCGATCTCGTAGCGGAGCGAGTCGAGGAACTCCCCCGGGTCGCTCGTCTCGGCCTGCCAGTCGGTGATGTGCGCGAGCCACGCCATGTCCTGGTCGTCGGTGGTCGACGAGGTCCCGACGTCGCGGCCGGCGGCACGCTGCTTGTACTTCCAGTGCGCGGCGACACCGAACTCGGCGCGCTGGTGCATCTCGTGCGTGCGGATCTGGATCTCGACCGGGCGCCCCTGCGGCCCGAGCACGCTGGTGTGCAGCGACTGGTACAGGTTGAACTTCGGCGTCGCGATGTAGTCCTTGAACCGGCCGGGCAGCGGCGTCCACCGCGCGTGCACCGAACCGAGCATGGCGTAGCAGTCGCGCACCGTCGGCACGAGCACCCGGATGCCGACGAGGTCGTAGATCTCGTCGAACTCGCGACCCCGAACGATCATCTTCTGGTAGATCGAGTAGTACTGCTTCGGCCGCCCCATGACCTCGCCGCGGACCTTCGCGGCCTTCAGGTCCTTCTTGAGCGTGCCGATGACGTTCTGGACGAACTGCTCGCGCTTCGGCTGGCGTTCCTTGACCAGGCTGTCGATCTCGACGTAGAGCTTCGGGTGCAGGACCGCGAACGACAGGTCCTCGAGCTCGAGCTTGATCATCTGGATGCCGAGCCGGTGCGCGAGGGGCGCGTAGATCTCGAGCGTCTCCTTCGCCTTGCGGGTGGCGGAGGTGGACTCGACGAAGCCCCAGGTGCGGGCGTTGTGCAGCCGGTCGGCGAGCTTGATGACCAGCACGCGGATGTCCTTCGACATCGCGATGACCATCTTGCGGACCGTCTCGGCCTGGGCGCTGTCGCCGTACTTGACCTTGTCGAGCTTCGTGACGCCGTCGACGAGCATGGCGATCTCGTCGCCGAAGTCGACCTGCAGCTGGTCGAGCTGGTAGTCGGTGTCCTCGACCGTGTCGTGGAGCAGCGCGGCGGCGATCGTGATCGGCCCGATGCCCAGGTCGGCCAGGATCTGGGCGACCGCGACGGGGTGTGTGATGTACGGCTCGCCGGACTTGCGCTTCTGACCGTCGTGCGCGCGCTCGGCGACGGAGTACGCGCGCTCGATGAGCGTGACGTCGGCCTTGGGATGGTGCGAGCGCACCGTGCGGATCAGGGTGTCCACGGCACCGGCCGGCTGGGCGCGGGAGAACAGGCGCGGCAGCAGCGACCGGAGGGAACCGAGGTTGCCCGTCGTGTTCGGTCCGAGGGGGCTGGTCGGCCGCTGGGCGGAGCCGGGACGGCTCGGCGCGGACGGCTCTTCGCGGGTGTCCGTCATGATGCGCCTCCCAGGACTCGGTCCGAGAGCTCGATCCGAGCTCGATCCGCCAACACTACGCGTGTCCGGTCAGTGCTCGTGACCCGGTTCGCCCTGGGCGTCGCGGACCACCGGTGCGCCGGACTGCTCCCAGGCGACCATGCCGCCGGTCAGGTTGACCGCGGAGACACCGGACTGTTCGAGTGCCGCGACCACCCGGGCCGAACGAGCACCCGAGTGGCAGACGATGATCGCCGGTTCGTCGCCGCCGTCGATCTCCTGCCAGCGGTTCACCAGCTCGGACATCGGGACGAGCGTGGCCTCGGGAGCGTGGACCGCGTCCCACTCCCCCTGCTCACGGACGTCGAACAGCCGCGACCCCGACTCGAGCCGACGACGCGCCTCGGCGACGTCGACCTCGGTGATCTCGATCGGCATCAGGCGGTCGCCTTCGCGTCGGCGTCGGCGTCGACCTCGCGCTGGCGCTTCTCGGCCGCCTGGATCTTCTTGGCGTCGGCCTGCTTGATCTTCGGCTCGTTCTCGCGCAGCTGGGCGTACATCGGCGACGCGATGAAGATCGTCGAGTAGGTACCGACGATGATGCCGATGAACAGTGCGAGCGAGATGTCGCGGAGCGTGCCGGCACCGAGCACGTACGACCCGATGAACAGGATCGCCGCGACCGGCAGCAGCGCCACGACCGAGGTGTTGATCGAGCGGACGAGCGTCTGGTTCACCGCGAGGTTCACCGACTGCTTGAACGTGCGGATCGACTCCTGCGCGGTGTTCTCACGCACCTTGTCGAAGACCACCACGGTGTCGTAGAGCGAGTACCCGAGGATCGTCAGGAACCCGATCACCGCCGCGGGCGTGACCTCGAGCCCGACGATGCCGTAGACACCGGCCGTGATCAACAGGTCGTGCAGCAGCGCGGCCATCGCGGAGAGCGACATCTTCCAGGTACGGAAGTACAGCGTCATGAACACGGCGGCCAGGGCGAGGAAGATCACCAGACCGCGGATCGCCTGGGCGAGCACGTCGGCACCCCACGTGGCACCGATGAACGTCGCCGCGACCTGGCTCTCCGGCACGTTGTACGCCTCGGCCAGGGCGTCCTGCACCTCGGTCGTCTGACGGTCGGTGAGCTGGCCGGTCTGCACGCGGATGCCGTGCGTTCCGAGCTGGGAGACGCGCGGGATCTCGTCCGAGACGACCCGCTCGACGGTGTCCGTCGCGATGCTCTGGTCGGTGTTCTCGACGTCCGACAGGGTGAACTCGGAACCACCGGTGAACTCGATGCCGAGCTGGTACCCGCCGCGCAGCCACGGGGTGGCGAGCGAGATCACGATCATGATGAGCGCGATGAGGTACCAGGTCTTGCGTCGTCCGATGATGTCGTACGACCGCTTCCCCGTGTAGAGGTCGCTGCCGAACTGGCTGAAGCTGGCCATCAGTCGTCCTTCCCGTCCGGCGTCGAGCCGTTGTCGCCGGAGGCCTGCTGGGCCTTCCGCTCCGCGATCGTCTGTCGGCGCTGCGCCTCACCGGCACTGCGCTGGCGCTTGCCGTCCACCACGGGGGCGCGGAACTGCGCACGCCCCTTGTAGACCGCACCGAGCGCCGCTGGGTCGAGCCCGCTGAACTTGTGCCCCTCGCCGAAGAACCGGGTGCGGGAGATGAGCTGCATCATCGGGTGGGTGAAGAGCGCGACCACCACGATGTCGATCAGCGTCGTGAGGAGCAGCGTGAACGCGAAGCCCTTCACGTCGGCGACCGCGAGCACGTACAGGGTGACGGCGGCGAGGAAGTTCACCGCGTCGGACGCGAGGATCGTGCGGAGTGCACGCTTCCAGCCGGACTCGACCGCACTCTCGAGTGCACGACCGTCGCGGAGTTCGTCACGGATGCGTTCGAAGTAGACGATGAACGAGTCCGCCGTGATGCCGATCGCGACGATCAGACCCGCCACACCCGCCAAGGACAGGCGGTAGTCGACGCGCCAGGACATGATCGCGATGACCAGGTAGGTCAGGACGGCGGCCACTCCGAGCGAGAGCACCGTGACGAACGCGAGCGCCCGGTACTGGATGACGGAGTAGATGATCACCAGGCCGAGGCCGATCAGGCCCGCGACGAGACCGCCGATGAGCTGCGCCGTGCCGAGCGTCGCCGAGATGTTCTCGTTCGACTGCACCTGGAAGTTGATCGGCAGTGCACCGTACTTGAGCTGGTCGGCGAGCGTCTTCGACGACTCGGCCGTGAACGAGCCGGTGATCTGCGCCTTGCCGTTGGTGATGGCGGAGTTCGTGGACGGGGCCGTGATGACCGAGCCGTCCAGCACGATCGCGAACTGGTTCTGCGGTGCCTGCAGCGAGACGAGGCGGTTCGTGACGGTGCGGAAGTCCTTCGTGCCCTGGCCGTCGAAGGTCAGGTTGACGGCCCACTGGCCCGTCGACGTGCCCTGCGAGTCGGTGGCCAGACCCGAGGTGGCGTTGCTGATGTTCGCACCGGAGACCTCGACCGGGCCGAGGATGTACTTCGACGCACCGTCGGCGTCACACGTGACGAGGGGCTCGTCGTCCGGAGCCGAGGTGACGTCGTCCGGAGCCGCGCAGTTGTAGTTGGTGTACAGGTCCTGCAGCGCCGGGGTGATCCAGTTGACGTCGCTGGCGTTCGTCGGCTTCGCGCTCGGCGTCGCCGCGAGCGATGCGGGCGGCGAGTACGGCGTCGGCGAGGCGGTGGACTTCCCGTCGTCACCGACGGCGGAGTTCGTCGCGGCCTCGGTGAAGAGCACGGGGCGGAACGTCAGCTTCGCCGCTGCCTCGATGCGGTCGATCGTGGCCTTGTCGGGCCGACCGGGGATCGACACGACGATGTTGTTCGCACCCTGCGTGTTGATCTCGGTCTCGGAGACGCCGGTGGCGTTGATGCGCTGGCGGATGATCTCCACCGCCTGCTGCAGCTGCTGCGAGGTGACCGAGTCGCCCTCGGTGTTCTGCGCCGCGAGGGTCAGCTGCGTGCCGCCCTGCAGGTCGAGTGCGAGCTCCGGTACCCAGCTCGCGCCCTGGTACCACTTGTCCGTGTCGTCCTTCGAGCTGCCGGCGAGGATCGTCGCGGCGGTGTTCAGGCCGGCGAGGATCGCCATCAGGATCACCAACCAGGTGAGCGAGCGCAGCGCCTTCTTGACGGGTGTCGATCGTGCCACCGGTCGTCTCGTCTTTCTGTTCAGGACCGTCGGCGCTCAGGCACGACGGCAGAGGGAAGCCGCCGGGTCAGACGACCCGGCGGCCGAGGGCGTCAGTCGTCGGACTTGCGCTTCGAGTCGGTCTCGTCGAGGCGGTCGTTGTCGACCCGCTCGCCGTAGACCGGCTCCCCGTTGAGTTCGGCGACGGGCTTGGCCTCGTCCTCCGGCGTCGCGGTGGTCTCGATGTCGGAGGCGCTGTCGTCGACGACGCGCGACAGGGTCTGGCGGTGCACGGTGACGACGGTGCCGGGGGCGATCTCGACGTCGGCGGTGACCTTCTCGTCGTCGACGGAGAGGAACGTGCCGTACAGGCCGAAGGACAGCATCACGCGAGCACCCGGCACCATCTTGGTGGCGAGCTCGCCCTGCTGCTTCTTGCGCTTGCGGCTGTTGTAGAACATGAAGGCCGCGAACGCCACGACGATGACGATGAGGATGACTTCTTGACCCATGATGCAGTTGCCTTCTCTGGTTGCTCGGTTTCGGGCCGTAGCAGTCTAGGGCACGCCACTGTGCGTGGCATGTCACCCGACCGATCGGCCGCTAGTCGGTGGTGTCGGTGTCGTCGAACAGGCCCGGGAGCGGCCCGACGCCCTGCCCTGGGGTGAGGCCCAGGTGCCGCCACGCGACCGGGGTCGCGATGCGGCCGCGCGGGGTGCGCGTGACCAGACCGACCCGGACGAGGAAGGGTTCGACGACCGACTCGATGGTCTCGGACTCTTCTCCGACCGAGACCGCGAGGGTGTTCAGCCCCACCGGTCCGCCGTCGAAGCGGGTCAGCATGATCTCGACCACGGCGCGGTCGAGGCGGTCGAGCCCGAGCTCGTCGACGTCGTACAGGTCGAGTGCACCCTGGACGGCCGCCATGCCGTCGGTGGTGCGGTGCACGAGGGCGTAGTCGCGGACCCGGCGGAGCAGCCGGTTCGCGATGCGCGGGGTGCCGCGGGAACGCCCGGCGATCTCCCGCAGCGCCGATCGGTCGATGTCGAGCTCGAGCAGGTGCGCGGCGCGGATCAGGACCTGTTCGAGTTCGTCCTTCTCGTAGAACTCGAGGTGCGCCGTGAAGCCGAAGCGGTCGCGGAGGGGGTTCGGCAGCAGGCCGGCGCGGGTGGTGGCACCGACCAGGGTGAACGGCGCGAGGTCGAGCGGGATGCTCGTCGCGCCGGCGCCCTTGCCCACCATGACGTCGATCCGGAAGTCCTCCATCGCCAGGTAGAGCATCTCTTCCGCCGAGCGCGCCATCCGGTGGATCTCGTCGATGAACAGGACCTCGCCCGGCACGAGCGACGACAGGACGGCAGCCAGGTCACCTGCGTGCTGGATCGCCGGACCGCTCGACATTCGCAACGGACGGCCGGTCTCGTGCGCGACGATCATCGCGAGCGTGGTCTTGCCGAGGCCGGGAGGACCCGCCATCAGGATGTGGTCCGGGGTGCGGTCCTGCATGCCCGCCGCCTTGAGCAGCAGGTCGAGCTGGCCACGCACCTTCCGCTGGCCGACGAACTCGTCGAGCGACCGCGGCCGGAGTGCACCTTCGAACGCGAGTTCTTCCTGCGACTCGGCTCCGGCTGACGTGATGCCGCTCATCGACCGGCACCGGCGGGCCGGAGCGCACCGAGCGCGGCGCGGAGCAGCGCCTGCGTGCCCATGGCCGCGGCCCCTGGCTCGTTCGCGACGGTCTCGTCGACGGCGGTCTGTGCTGCGTCCTCCCGCCAGCCGAGGCCGATCAGTGCGGAGACGACGTCGGTCGCGGCCGGGTGGGCAGCGGTGCCCCGACCGGCGGTGACGACGGCGGCCTGCTCGAACGCGGCGAGCTTGCCGGTGAGCGCGAGGATGATGAGCTTCGCGGTCTTAGGGCCGATGCCGGAGACCTTGCGGAAGGCGCCGTCGTCGTCCTTCGCGACGGCGTTCGCGACCTGCGACGGGTCCATGTGGGCAAGGACGCCCATCGCGGACTTCGGCCCGACGCCCGTGACGCTGCGCAGCAGGTCGAACACCTGGAGGGCGTCGGTCGACTCGAAGCCGAAGAGCAGGTGCTCGTCTTCGCGCACGATCATCGCGGTGCGCACGAACACCTCGGACCCGTGGCGCATCGTCAGCGCGTGGGCCGGGGTCACGGTGACGGCGTACCCGACTCCCCCGGCCTCGATCACCACGCCGGAACCGGCGATGTCGATGCAGGTACCCCGGAGACTCGCGATCATGCCCCGAGCCTACGGCCGCCCACCGACGCGGCCGACGAGCCACGCGGTCGGGCCGCGGCAGCGGCCGCACGGGCGAGCGGGGAGTCGACGGTGCCGCCCTGTGCGTCGCGCCACGCGCGTTGTGCCGGGGTGAGGTTCGTGGCACGTTCGCCGGCGACGTCCGGTGATCCGAGCCTCCAGGCATGGCACACGGCCAGCGCGAGCGCATCGGCGGCGTCGGCCGGCTTCGGGGCCTCGGCGAGACCGAGCACGCGCGCGATCATGGTCTGCACCTGGCGCTTGTCGGCGTTGCCGTAGCCGGTGACGGCCGCCTTGACCTCGGACGGCGTGTGCAGGCCGACGGGCAGCCCGCGGGCCGCCGCGGCGTGCAGCGCGAGCCCGGCCGCCTGGGCGGTGCCCATCACGGTGCGGACGTTCGCCTGCGCGAACACACGCTCGACGGCGACCGCGTCCGGGTGGTGCTCGTCGATCTCGGCGGCGATGCCGTCGGCGATGCGGAGCAGCCGCTGTTCGAGCGGCATGTCCGCCGGGGTGCGCACGACCGTCACGTGGACGAGCCGTGCGCGCCGGTTCGGTGCGACCTCGACGACGCCGACGCCGCACCGGGTGAGCCCGGGGTCCACCCCGAGCACACGGAGCACGGCTACTCGCCCTCGTCCTCGTCGAGCTCGGCCTGGACGTCCGCCGGCACGTCGAAGTTGGCGTAGACGTTCTGCACGTCGTCGCTGTCCTCGAGCGCGTCGATCAGGCGGAAGACCTTGCGGGCGGTCTCGGCGTCGACCGGCACCTTGAGGCCGGGGACGAACTCGGCGTCGGCCGAGTCGTAGTCGATGCCGGCGTCCTGCAGCGCGGTGCGGGCTGCGACGAGGTCGCTCGCCTCGGTGATGATCTCGAAGCCGCCGCCCTGGTCGATGACGTCCTCGACACCGGCGTCGAGCACGGCGGTCATGACGGTGTCCTCGTCGAGGCCGTCGGTCTTCGTGACCGAGATGACGCCCTTGCGCGAGAAGTTGTAGGCGACGCTGCCCGGGTCGGCCATGGTGCCACCGTTGCGGGACATCGCCGTCCGGACCTCGGCCGCTGCGCGGTTCTTGTTGTCGGTGAGGCACTCGATCAGCATCGCGACGCCGTTCGGGGCGTAGCCCTCGTACATGATCGTCGTGTACTCGATCGACTCACCGGTCAGGCCGGCACCGCGCTTGACGGCGCGGTCGATGTTGTCGTTCGGGACCGAGGTCTTCTTGGCCTTCTGGATCGCGTCGACCAGCGTCGGGTTGCCCGACAGGTCGGCGCCGCCCATCTTCGCGGCGACCTCGATGTTCTTGATGAGCTTGGCGAAGGACTTGGCACGACGGCCGTCGATGACGGCCTTCTTGTGCTTGGTCGTCGCCCACTTGGAATGCCCGGACACGGTTCTCCTTGCGTCTTGCGGAAAGTCGGGGTCAGTTTACCCAGCCGGGAGGCCCGGCGCCGCCCCGCCCCGCCGGTGCGGGCACGCAGGCGGCCGGGCCCAGGGCCCTCGGGCGGTCGTGCCCAGAGCCCGGGGGCCGCGTCAGGCGCTGCGCACCATGGCGAGGAAGCGGCGGTGGAAGCGGTCCTCGCCGGCGACCTCGGGGTGGAACGCACTGGCGAGGACGTTGCCCTGCTGCACCGCGACGACCTGCCCGTCCGCCAGCGCACCGAGGACCTGGACGCCGGGGCCGTGCTGCTCGACCACCGGGGCTCGGATGAAGACCGCGTGCACGGGGGCGTCACCAAGCTCGGGCATCGGGACGTCGACCTCGAACGAGTCGTTCTGGCTGCCGAACGCGTTCCGACGAACCGTGGTGTCGAGCACGTCGAGGGTCTGCTGGCCGCTGATGCCGTCGGTGATCCGCGACGACAGCATGATCATGCCGGCGCACGTGCCGTACGTCGGCAGGCCGTCGCGGATGGCAGCTGCGAGGGGCTCGGCGACGCCGAACGACCGGGACAGCTTGTCCATCACGCTCGACTCGCCGCCGGGGATCACGATGCCGTCGAGCGCCGCGATCTCCTCGGGTCGACGGAGCGGCACCACGTCGGCGCCGAGCTCCGTCAACGAGGCGATGTGCTCGCGGAAGTCACCCTGCAGCGCCAGGACCCCGATGCGGGGCCGGGCACTGCTCGTCGTGCTACCAGCCACGCTCGGCGAGGCGGTGCGGCGCGGGGACGTCGGCGACGTTGATGCCGACCATCGCCTCGCCCAGACCACGCGAGACCTCGGCGATGACCTTGGGGTCGTCGTGGAAGGTGACGGCCTTGACGATCGCCGCGGCACGCTTCGCCGGGTCGCCGGACTTGAAGATGCCGGAGCCGACGAACACGCCGTCCGCGCCGAGCTGCATCATCATCGCGGCGTCGGCCGGGGTGGCGACGCCACCGGCGGTGAAGAGCACGACGGGGAGCTTGCCGGTGCGGGCGACCTCGCGCACGATCTCGAACGGCGCCTGCAGTTCCTTGGCGGCGACGTAGAGCTCGTCTTCCTTGAGGTGGCGCAGCGCCGCGATCTCCTTGTTGATCGTGCGGATGTGCTTCGTGGCCTCGGACACGTCACCCGTGCCGGCCTCGCCCTTGGAACGGATCATCGCAGCGCCCTCGGTGATGCGACGGAGCGCCTCGCCCAGCTCGGTGGCACCGCAGACGAACGGCGTGGTGAAGTTCCACTTGTCGATGTGGTTGACGTAGTCGGCGGGCGAGAGCACCTCGGACTCGTCGATGTAGTCGACGCCGAGCTCCTGCAGGATCTGCGCCTCGACGAAGTGGCCGATGCGGGCCTTCGCCATGACGGGGATCGACACGGCGGCGATGATCTCCTCGATCATCGACGGGTCGGACATGCGGGCCACGCCGCCCTGTGCGCGGATGTCGGCGGGGACACGCTCGAGGGCCATGACCGCGGTGGCGCCGGCTTCTTCCGCGATGCGGGCCTGCTCGGCGTCGACGACGTCCATGATGACGCCGCCCTTGAGCATCTCGGCGAGGCCGCGCTTGACGCGGTCGGAGCCGGTGATCGAGGTGCCAGGGGTGCCGGAGGTGCTGGTGCTGTCGCTCATGATGCCGATCAGTCTAGTCCGCTGCCGGCCAGCCCTCGGCGACCAGTCGGCGGGTGTCCCCGAGCATCTGGGACATCGACTTCGTCCGCGCGATGATCGGGAAGAAGTTCGCGTCAGACTGCCACCGCGGCACGATGTGCTGGTGCAGGTGTGCGGCGATGCCGGCCCCCGCGACCTCGCCCTGGTTCATGCCGATGTTGAAGCCGTCGCAGTGCGACACGGCGCGCAGGACCCGCATCGCGGTCTGGGTCAGCTCGCCCATCTCGCGGAGCTCGTCCGGCGTAGCCTCGTCGTACAGCGGCACGTGGCGGTACGGGCAGACCAGCAGGTGTCCGTTGTTGTACGGGAACAGGTTGAGGAGCACGTAGGCGTGCTCGCCCCGGGCGACGATGAGGGCGTCCTCGTCGGACTTCCGCGGTGCCTCGCAGAACGGGCAGTCGTCCGCGTGCCCGCGGCCCGTGCCGTCGCGCCCGGCGTCGATGTACGCCATCCGGTGCGGGTTCCACAGGCGCTGGAAGGCATCCGGGACGGCCGCACCGGTGGCGGCGTCCCGGATGACCAGCGGGTCCTGCTCGTCCGTCATCAGACCTGCGCGCGCTCGCGGATCGCCGTCAGGATGCGGTCGACCGCTTCGTCCACGGGCACGGCATTGTCCTGGCGCCCGTCACGGAAGCGGAACGAGACCGCACCGGCGTCGCGGTCGTCACCGCCCGCGATGAGCTGGAACGGCACCTTCGCCTTGGTGTGCGTGCGGATCTTCTTCTGCATGCGGTCGTCCGAGTGGTCGACCTCGGCGCGGACGCCGTGCGACCGGAGCTTCGCGATGACCTCGTCGAGGTAGTCGCCGTACTCAGCTGCGACGGGGATGCCGACGACCTGCACCGGCGACAGCCAGGCCGGGAACGCACCGGCGTAGTGCTCGGTCAGCACGCCGAAGAACCGCTCGATCGAGCCGAACAGCGCGCGGTGGATCATCACCGGGCGCTGGCGGGAGCCGTCGGCCGCGGTGTAGTCGATGCCGAAACGCTCGGGCAGGTTGAAGTCGAGCTGCACGGTCGACATCTGCCAGGTGCGGCCGATGGCGTCGCGGGCCTGCACCGAGATCTTCGGGCCGTAGAACGCGGCGCCGGCCGGGTCCGGCACGAGCTCGAGACCGGACTCCTCGGCGACCTGGCGCAGGGTCTCCGTCGCCACGTCCCAGACCTCGTCGTCACCGACGTACTTCTCCGGGTCCTTCGTCGACAGCTCGAGGTAGAAGTCGTCGAGGCCGTAGTCGCGCAGGAGCGAGAGCACGAACGCGAGGGTCGTGGTCAGCTCCTCCTTCATCTTCTCCTGCGTGGTGAAGATGTGCGCGTCGTCCTGGGTCAGGCCGCGCACGCGGGTGAGGCCGTGGATGACGCCGGACTTCTCGTTGCGGTAGACCGTGCCGAACTCGAACATCCGGAGCGGCAGATCGCGGTACGAACGCGGCTGCGACCGGTACGCCAGGATGTGCATCGGGCAGTTCATCGGCTTGAGGTAGTAGTCGGCGCCCTGACGCGTGACGTTGCCGTCCTCGTCGCGTGCCTCGTCCATGTGCATGGCCGGGAACATGCCGTCCTTGTACCAGCCGAGGTGCCCGGAGGTCTCGAACAGGTCGCCCTTGGTGATGTGGGGCGTGTAGACGAACGAGTAGCCGTTCTCCTCGTGCCGACGGCGCGAGTAGTCCTCCATCTCGCGGCGGATGATGCCGCCCTTCGGGTGGAAGATCGCCAGGCCGGACCCGATCTCGTCGGGGAACGAGAACAGGTCGAGTTCGGCACCGAGCTTGCGGTGGTCGCGCTTGGCGGCTTCCTCGAGGCGCACCAGGTACGCCTTGAGCTGGTCCTTGTCAGGCCAGGCGGTGCCGTAGATGCGCTGCAGCTGCGGGTTCTTCTCGGAGCCGCGCCAGTAGGCAGCGGCGACGCGCATGAGCTTCGCGGCGTTGCCGATCCAGCGGGTGTGCGGCACGTGCGGGCCCCGGCAGAGGTCCTGCCAGACGACCTCGCCCGACTTCGGGTCGACGTTCTCGTACACGGTGAGCTCGCCGGCGCCGACCTCGACGCTCTCGCCGGAGGCGCCGTCGGTCGCCGCACCCTTGAGCCCGATGAGCTCCTGCTTGTACGGCTCCCCCGCCATCAGCTCGCGCGCCTGCTCGTCCGTGACGACCACGCGGCGGAAGCGCTGGGCCTGCTTGACGATGCGGTCCATGCCCTTCTCGATGGCCTTGAGGTCCTCGGGGGTGAAGGGCTCGGCGACGTCGAAGTCGTAGTAGAAGCCGTCGGTGACGGGCGGCCCGATGCCGAGCTTGGCCTCGGGGTTGATCTGCTGCACGGCCTGCGCGAGCACGTGCGCGGCCGAGTGGCGGAGGATGTCGAGCCCGTCCTGCTCGTGCAGGGTGACGGCCTCGGCGGTCTCGCCGGCAGCGACGTCGGCAGCGAGGTCCTTCAGGACACCGTCGACGCGGATCGCGACGACGCCGCGCTCACCGTCGAAGAGCTCGGTGCCCGTCGTGGTCGTCGTCGCGGTGCGGGGCTCGGGTGCCTGGGGCACGGCTGCGGGCTCGGCGCTCTCCGGCGCTGCGGCGACTGACTCGGTCACGATGATGGGACTCCTCGATCGAAATGGTGCGTCAAGACTAGTGCGCGCGTGGGGCTCAGGCGGGCACGGCGCCGAGCGTCGTGACGGGCAGGCGCGGCTCGAGTCGCTCACGTCCGTTCAGCCCGTCGAGCTCGAGCAGCGCGGCGAACCCGACCGCCTGGTAGCCCGCACGTTCGAGCAGCGTGATGGTGGCGGCGCCGGTCCCACCGGTGGCGAGGACATCGTCGACGACGAGGACCCTGGTGCCCGCGGGGAGCTGGCCCGGACGCAGCTCGAGCTCGGCCTCGCCGTACTCGAGTGCGTACTGCTCGCTGAGGACCTCGCCCGGCAGCTTGCCGGCCTTGCGCACGGTGAGCACGCCCACCTGGTGCTGCGCGGCGATCCCGCCGGCGAGGGCGAAGCCCCGTGCCTCGATGCCGGCGACGGCGTCGAACCCGGCACCGACCGCGAAGGGCGCGGCGAGTGCCTCGCACACGCGGCCGAACGCGACGGCGTCCGAGAACACCGGCGTCACGTCGCGGAACAGCACCCCCGGCTTCGGGAAGTCCGGGACGACGGCGGTCAGGCGTTCGACGAGTGCAGCTGCGGTTTCGGTCACCCGCCAACGGTACGGGAGGCCCGGGGTGCGTCCGACACGTCGGCGCACGGTGCGGGCTCGGTCGCGCCGTGCTGGGTCGTCGGTGCGGCGCACTGTGCGGGTTGCGTCGGCCGGTGCGCCGGCGGTGGCTCGGTGCGGGGCTAATCCCTCGCACCGAGCCACCAAGCGGGCACGGGACGGCGACGGTCGCACGGTGCGACGGTCGCGTGTCCGATCCGGCTCAGCGCCAGGCGCGCATGAGTGCGGCCTGCAGGAGCAGGTCGTTCTCGCGCTGCTGCCGCTCGCGGTCGAGTTGCAGCCGTGTTGCGTGGTCGATCACCGGACGGACCCGGCGGGTCCGCCGGCTCCAGATGATGAGCGACATGCCGATGCGCAGCGCGATGCGGTCGGTGAGGGAGACCCGGTGGCGCGCTGCGCGGGTATCGGGAGGACGGGTGGCGGTCTTCGATGACACGGTGATCCCTTTCAGGGCATGACGGAGTTGCCCGGCACACGGGCAGGAGTGGACTGCCCGGAACACGGGCAGGTCAAAATGAATGCGTGAGAATGCATTCCGCGGTCACCGGAGGAATGTCCGACGACGCGGTACTGAATGACTTCCGGTACCGAGAGCGTCGCACCGACCGCCGACATTCTCCGGCGACGATCGACGCAGTCCGATCGCGTGCGCGGAGCACACGGGTCGGGACCGATCGGCGATCGACGGAGCCGGTTCGACGCGAGCCAGAACGGCTCAGCGCGAGGTGTCAGGCGACGGACTCGTCACGAGACGAGGATCGAACGACACAGATGTCGGCAGAAGGCGGAACGCTCCGGGTCAGCGGACGCGGAGCGGGGTGCCGACGCGTCCACGGATTCCACGGAACGGAGTGGTTGCGGTGATCATCATGGTCGGCCCCCTTTCGGTCTCGAGCTGTCGGAGTCGTCCCCCGGCTGCACTGCAGCGGTTCGCGACGAGTGAACACTATCGGCCCCGCAATTCGCAGCGCAACCCCTTTCTCCGATTTCTCCGGAATTGCATTCCCGAACACCACGCTGTCGTACCCGGACGCCACGAAGGCCCGGTACCGAATCGGTACCGGGCCTTCGTGGGCGAACGGCTGCTACAGCGCCGCGGGTTCCACCACCGCTGCCGTCAGCACGTCGTCGACGACGTCGATCCGCACGGTGTCCCCGGCGGTCACGCCACCGTCGACCACGAGCGTCGCGATGCGGTCGTCGACCTCGCGCTGGATGAGCCGGCGGAGCGGACGCGCGCCGTACTCGGGCTCGTACCCGTGCTCGGCGAGCCAGTCGACCGCGGCGTCGGACACGGAGAGCACCATGTCCTGCGCGACGAGCCGCAGCGCCGTGTCCTGCAGCAGCAGTGACACGATCGACGTGATCTGCGACCGGTCGAGCTTGCGGAAGAGCACGATCTCGTCGATGCGGTTGATGAACTCCGGCCGCATGGCCTCGCGGAGCTTGCCCATCACCCGGGCGCGGAGGTCGTCCTCGCCGTACCCGTCAGTGGAACCCACGGGCGCGAAGCCGAGGGCGCCCGACCGCGAGGCCAGGAACTCCGAGCCGATGTTCGACGTCATGATCACGACCGTGTTCCGGAAGTCCACCGTGCGCCCCTGGCCGTCGGTCAGTCGACCGTCGTCCAGCACCTGCAGCAGCAGGTTGAACACGTCGGGGTGCGCCTTCTCGACCTCGTCGAGCAGGATCACCGAGTACGGGTTCCGGCGCACGCGTTCGGTGAGCTGCCCGGCCTCGTCGTAGCCGACGTACCCGGGAGGCGCCCCGACCAGCCGCGAGACGGTGTGCCGCTCG
This sequence comes from Curtobacterium sp. VKM Ac-2861, assembly GCF_013204965.1. Classification (NCBI taxonomy): domain Bacteria; kingdom Bacillati; phylum Actinomycetota; class Actinomycetes; order Micrococcales; family Microbacteriaceae; genus Curtobacterium; species Curtobacterium sp. VKM Ac-2861. Next base: position 590,352 of record NZ_JABMLA010000001.1, on the reverse strand, counting down.
CCGAACTCGCTCATGTCGAAGCGGAGCATGGCGGACTCGTCACCGAACAGCGACGACGCCAGGGCCTTCGCCAGTTCGGTCTTGCCGACGCCGGTCGGGCCGAGGAACAGGAAGCTGCCGACCGGACGACGCTGGTCGCCCATGCCGGTGCGGCTGCGTCGGACGGCCTTCGCGATCGCCGCGACGGCGTCGTCCTGTCCGACGACGCGCCCGTGCAGTTCCTGCTCGAGCACGGCGAGCCGTGAGCGGTCGCCCTGGGTCAGGCGCGTCGCCGGGATGCCCGTGGCGCGTGACACCACACCGGCGATGTCGCGTTCCGTGATCGAGGTGCCCACGGATTCCGGACGGGTGGGCCCACGCCGCCGGTCCCGCGGCGACGCGTCAGCGGCGTCGCGGCCGTGCCGGTGGGGAGCGCGGGGAGCGTCCGCCGACGTGGCGGCGGCGATCCGGGCCTCCAGTCCGACCGTCTCGTCGCGCAGGCGCGACGCCTCTTCGTACAGTTCCTCGGCGACCGCGCGGTCCTTCTCGGCCAGCAGCTCGGCGACCTGGTCGCGGAGGGCCTCGACGTCGACGTCGCCCGAACGGGCGAGCCGGCGCCGTGCACCGGCCTGGTCGATGAGGTCGATGGCCTTGTCCGGCAGGTGCCGGTCGGTGACGTAGCGGTGCGAGAGCTCGACGGCGGCGCGCAGCGACTCCGGCGTGTAGACGACGCCGTGGTGCTCCTCGTACCGGGGTGCGAGGCCGGTCAGGATCGCGACGGCGTCCTCGACGCTCGGCTCCCCGACCGTGACCGGCTGGAAGCGACGCTCGAGTGCGGCGTCCTTCTCGATCCGGCGGTACTCGTTCAGGGTGGTCGCGCCGACCAGGTGCAGGTCGCCGCGGGCGAGCCGGGGCTTGAGGATGTTGCCGGCGTCCATCGAGCCGCCCTCACCGCCACCACCGGCGCCGACGACGGTGTGGAGCTCGTCGACGAAGACGATGAGCTCGTCGGCGTGTGCCGCGATCTCGTCCATGGCCTTCGTCAGGCGCTCCTCGAAGTCGCCGCGGTACCGGGTGCCGGCGAGCATGCCGGGCAGGTCGAGGGCGACGACGCGCTTGCCCTGCAACAGGGTGGGGACCTCGCCGTCGACGATTCGCTGGGCGAGTCCCTCGACGATGGCGGTCTTGCCGACGCCGGGCTCGCCGATCAGGACGGGGTTGTTCTTGGTGCGACGGAGCAGGATCTCGACCGCCTGCTCGATCTCCTCGGCGCGACCGATGACGGGGTCGATGCGACCGTCACGGGCCCGCGCGGTGAGGTCGGTACCGAACTGGTCGAGGGTCGGGGTGTCGCTGACGGAACCGGACTCGTCCGTTCCGGTCGTTGCACTGGTTCCGGGCATGGGGCGCCCCTCTCGTGCTGCTGCCGCCGCCTGCTGGGCGTAGTCCTGCATGGCCTGCGGGGTGACACCGGCGCTGGCGAGCAGCTGCCCGGTGACGGTCTCCTGGTCGGTCACGAGCGCGAAGAAGACGTGCTCGGGGTCGGTGTAGGTGCTGCCGAAGCCCCGTGCGGCCTGGGTGGCCTCGACGAGGATGCGCTGCGCCGTGCCGGTCAGGGCCGGGCGGCCGGTCTGCTCGGGCTGCGGCTCGCGGGCCATCGGCAGGCGCTGCTCGATCTCGGCGGCGAGGCGCTCGGGGTCGACCCCGGCGGAACGGACGACGGCGTCGAACGGCTCGGTGCGGACGAGCACGTGCAGCAGGTGCAGCGCGTCGAGCTCGTGCTGCCCCTGCGACACCGCGTACTCGGCGGTGTGCTGGAGCAGCTCGTGGGTACGGCGGCTGAGGAGCCGCGTGATGTCCACCGGTCGGCCGAACGCACGGGGGCGCTGCGGGTCACCGGTGTTCTGCGCCGCGAGGAGGCGGGCGAGGAACTCGTCGAACGAGTCACTGCTGCCGGTCGGGCCGAACGTCTCTGGCAAAGGGACCTCCTGGGAACTTGAGTGCCTTTGACTCAATGCAACGCAGGAGTGCCGGGGTCATTCCCGGCCACCGGAGAAACTTGCGGCGACCCGACTCAGGTCCGCGCGATCGCTGCCGAGATGGCGTCGGTGACCCGCGCGAGGTCGGCCGGAGCCACCTCGATGTCGAACCCGCGGCGCCCGCCGGAGACGAAGATGCTGTCGTACGCCAAGGCCGACTCGTCGAGCACGGTCCGGATCCGGGACTTCTGGCCGACCGGGCTGATCCCGCCGACGACGTACCCGGTGCGCTTCTCGGCGAGGGCCGGATCGGCCAGCGTCGCCTTCTTGCCCCCGACCGCCGCCGCGATGGCCTTGAGGTCGAGCCGGTTCGCCACCGGCACGATCGCCACCGCCAGTGCGCCGTCGACCGAGACGACCAGGGTCTTGAAGACCTGCTCCTCGCGGAGGCCGAGTGCGGCGGCGGCCTCCTCGCCGAAGTTCGTGGCGCTCTCGTGATGGTCGTACACGTGCGGCGTGTACGACACCCCGGCTCGGTCGAGCGCGACGGTCGCTGGGGTGCTCGGCGAACCTGCGGTCATGCGGCGATCCTCTCCCGCGCTGCCGTCCTGTCCGTGGCGGCACGCGGGCGTTACGCTGAACCGACCATGACCGTCGCCCTGCTGATCCTCCGCGCCGCCGCCGCGCTGCTGCTCGGGGCGCCCGCGATCGGCGACCCCGCGGCCGGCGTCCTGCCGCTGCTGGCAGTGGCCGCGCTCGGCCTGACGGCCGTCGCCGTGGCGGTCGTCGTCGCGCAGGTCATCGCCACGGTGCTGGCGGCGGTCCTCGGGCTGCGGTCGACGGGCGTCGAACACGCTGCGGTACCGGACCTGGTCACCCGCATCGCGTGGAGCCACCCCGATGCCGACGGGCACGTCCGATCGCGTGCTCCGGGAGTCGTCGCCCCGGCCTGACCACCGACCGGTGGCCGGGCCCCTCGCGACCCCTCCTGCGAACCACCACCGATCGGAACCGTCATGGACCTGTCCACCCTGCCCCTCGTCGGCCCGCTGCTGCACGGTGGCGCGGACCTCGTCGCCGCCCTGACCGCGGCGCTCTCCCCCACCATGGGCTCGTTCGCCGCGGCGATCGCCGTCGTGCTCCTGACCCTGGCCGTCCGGGCCGTGCTCGTGCCGCTGTCCGTCCTGCAGGTCCGAGCGGAGCGCGACCGACGTCGGCTCGCGCCGCAGCTCGCCGCCCTGCGGAAGCGCCACGGGAAGAACGCCGAGCAGCTGCAGCGCGCCGTCCAGCAGCTCTACACGAACGAGAAGGTCTCACCCCTGGCCGGCTGCCTACCCGTCCTCGCGCAGGCTCCGGTGCTGTCCCTCGTCTACGCCCTGTTCACGCATGCGTCGATCGGCGGCACGGTCAACGCCCTGCTCGAGGCCACCCTGGTCGGGGTCCCGCTCGGGCACTCACTCGTCGTCACGCTCACGTCGCCGCTCTGGGTGCACGCCTGGGTCGTCGTCCTGCTGCTGGCCGTGCTCGCCGTCGTCGTGGAGCTCAGCCGTCGCGCGAACCTGCGCTGGAACCCGGTGCCGACGCCCGAGCCGGGCGCGCAGGTGCCCGGTGCGGCAGCGACCGCCGCCATCGGGCGGTTCGCCCCGTTCATCACGGTCGTGTTCGCCGCGATCGCCCCGCTCGCCGCCGCGCTGTACGTCGTGACGAGTGCCGCGTGGACGGCGGGTGAGCGAGCCGTGCTGCGCCGGGTGATCCGGTAGCGCGGGCGCGTGGCGTCGGGCCCGGCGTCAGCCGCCCTGGCCCTCCTGCTGCGGCCCCTGGTCCACCGGGTCGTACTCGGTGCCGCGACCCTGCTCCTCGTCGGCGGTCGGCACGTGGCGCTCCGTGCCGGTCCCACCGGGGCTTGTCGCCACGTAGTCGGCCTCGCCGGACTGGGAGTCGTGGCTCAGCGGCTCGAGGGTCTCCGGGTCAGCGTCCTGCCGCGGTTCGGGTTCGGTGCTCATGCGTCACGCCTACTCCCCTCGTTCTGGGTGCGCGCCGCCGCCCCGGCAGTGCCACGATGAAGGGAGTCCACGCGACCGGCAGATCGGGAGTGCGCATGGCCCACGACGACGTGGCAGCGGAACGGGCACGGCTCGAGGCCGTCGCCTGGGGAGCGGCATCGCGCCCCGCCGACGCGGCGCGCGCCCGGATCGCGCTGCAGGACCTGGCGAGCGGGCGGCGGCCGGGTGGACGGCGAGCGGTCGCGGGAGTCGCCTCCGACACGGGGCCCGACGGGCGGCCGGGAGGCACGGCCCCGGCCAGCGGGCAGGTCGCGTCCCCGGAACGGTCGGCTCCACTGCCCGGCTCGTCGCCGGAACCGACGGCTCCACCGTCCGTGCCATCGCCGGGGCGGTCGGTCCCGGAGCGCGCGACGGTTGCTGCCGAGCCGGATCCGTCCGTGCAACCGGATGCCTCCCTGAGACCGGAAGCCGGATCCTGGGCGGCGACCGAAGCCCGAGAACCCGGCCGTCCCGATGACGCGGGTGACGATGTCGGGGGTGAGCCGGGCCTCCCGGTCGGACCGACGCGACGGTCCCGGTGGCGCACGCTGCTCTGGACGGAGCGGCCACGCGTCTGGATCGCGCTCGGCGCGGCAGCGGCGGTCGGGGTGGCGTTCGCCGCCGGCACCGTCGTCGGGCCCGTGCGCGGCGACGTCGCAGCGGCACCGAGCGTCACGCCGACGGCGGGCACGGTCACGCTCGAGCAGCTGCTCGACGTGCCGCAGACCTACGCCGACCAGCTGCCGGGTCCGGTGGAGGCACCTGTGAGCCTGCACTCCACGCGGCTCGTGTTCACGAACCGGGCGTTGGACGGCGGCTCGTTCGACACGCCGTGGGCCGTCTGGGCCGGGGTCGGCACGGACCGGTCGACGATCTGCCTGGTGGCGACGGCGAACCGGATCGAGTCGTCGACGGCGTGCTTCCCGCGCGAGGCGGCACTGCACGGCTCGGTGTCGATGTCGGCGCAGTCGATGAGCGGGACGTTGACGATCGCGCTCCGGGGTGGCGGCGTGCAGGGTCGGGTGACGAACGAGAACTGAGGGCGCGGATTGTTGGAGCGCTCCGAGAATCTCCGCTGACCCCCTCGCGGGCTGCGGTCCATCGTGCAACACTGGATGAGCGCACTCGCCGTGGAGTCGTACCCACATCACCCACATCCACAGCGAGCGCGCCCCGCAGACCTCCCGGTCATCGTCGTTCCCCCGAACGGCACCGTCGTGCGCTCGCCCGTGCCCCGGAGGAGGTCAGCAGCGTGTCCACCAACACCACCACCTCGGCCGTGTCGACGAACACGCGGCCGATCACCGTCACCACCCAGTCCATCGTCGGCATCGCCGTCCTCGGGTTGGCGACGTTCTTCGCCATCACCACCGAGCTCATGCCCGTCGGGCTGCTCGGCACGATGAGCGCCGACCTCGGTGTGTCCGAGGCCACCATGGGCATCGTCGTCACCGTGTACGCGGGCGCCGTGGCACTCCTGGCGCTCCCGCTCACCGCCTTCACCGCGAAGCTCCCCCGCAAGGCCGTGCTCGTGTCGACGCTCGTCGGCTACACGGTGTCGAACCTCATGATCGCGTTCGCACCGTCGTTCGCCGTCGTCTGCGCCGGCCGGGTCGTCGGCGGCATCGCGCACGCGCTGTTCTTCTCGGTCGCCTCGGCGTACGCCACCCGGATCGTGCCGCCGCGCCTGGCCGGTCGTGCCATCGCGTTCGTGTACTCCGGCAGCTCGCTCGGCTTCGTGCTCGGCGTGCCCGTCGCCACCTGGGTCGCGCAGCACATCGGCTGGCGCCCCGCCGTCTTCTCGATCGGTGTCGCCGCCGCCGTGCTCGCCGCCGTGGCACTGCTGTTCCTGCCCGCCGTCAGTGGTGCCTCGTCGCCGCACATCGGTTCCCCGAAGGCCTGGGCGCGCACCGGGCTGCTGTCGGTCGTGATCGCCGACCTGCTCCTGTTCGCCGGACACTACGTCGTCTACACCTACGTCGGGCCGTACGCGATCGACGCCGGACTCGACGCCTCGATGGTGAGCGGCGCGCTGCTCGTCCTGGGCGGCACCGGGGTGATCGGCCTCTGGCTCGCGGGCATGTTCGTCGACCGGGCGCCCCGCCAGACCCTCATTGCCGCCGTCGCCGTGATGGCCGTCGCGTTCGCCGCGATGCCGTTCGTGCACGGCTCCCTGGTCGGCACGATGGTCGTCGCCGGCGTGTGGATGGCAGCGAACGGCACGACGGGCACGCTCTTCATGGCTGCCGCGATCCGTTCCGGAGGCGTCTCCCCCGACATCGCCGGTGCGCTCATCAACGGTGCGTCGAACATCGGCATCGCGGGCGGTGCAGCCATCGGTGGGCAGGCGCTCGGGATCGTCGGGCTGCAGTACCTGCCGTTCGCCGGTGGTGCCGTGCTGCTCGGGTCGCTCGGGGTCGTCGTGCTGGCGCGTCGGGGCTTCCCGGTGCACACGGTCGGGCAGGAGCACCTGTCGACGTCGTCGATCGAGGCGATCACGTCCTCGCTCGCGGTGGTCACCACGTCGGTGCCCGTCGTCGGTCGGGCGATCCAGACCCTGACGGGCTCGGTCGCGACGGTCACGGGCTCGCACCGCACGCACCGCACGCAGTAGCGCGGCGCGCGGGGCGGGGCGGGGCGGCGTCAGGTGGCGCTTCGTCGGCCTCGCGCTGCGCCGAGGTTCCGAAATCTCGGCATCTCGGCGGTCCTGGCGGCGATCCGTGGAACCTCGGCGGTGCAGCGGCGGCATGTCGTGGACCCTCGGCGTCGAGGTCCGGGCGTGGCGTCGTCGCGACAGAGGGACGCGGCGTGTGGCGGCGTGTGGCGAGGGGCCGCGCCGACATGCCGTGCGCGCGGCGCTGAGGTTCCACGAACTGCCGTTCGCGTTGCGTTGAGGTTCCACGAACTGCCGTCGGCACCGCCGAGATGGGCAGATTTCGGAACCTCGGGGGTTGGGCGGCGGCGTTTCGTGGGGCGGCGGCGTGGCGTGCAGCAACACGACGAAGGGCGGGCCGGCATCGCGCCGGGCCCGCCCCTCGTCGTGACCGATCAGTCCTGCAGGTGGCTCCGGCGACGGTTGCGCACCGCGCGGTAGGTCAGCAGCGCCGCACCGAGCAGCACGAGCACCCCGGCCGCGATGAGCCCGGGCTTCAGGTCCGCACCGGTGTAGGCCAGCGGCCCACCGTTGCCCACGTCGCCCGAACCGGCGGCCGGCGCGTTGCCCGAGCCTCCGGCAGCCGGCACGGTCGGAACCGCGGTCGGCGAGTTGCTCGGCGTCGGCGCACTGGGCGACGGCGACGGAGCCGGGGTCACCGCGGCCTCGACCACGAAGGCGAGCGGGGTCGCTGCGCCGTCCTCGGGCGTGACGACGGTCACCGGAGTGGCGCCGTCGACGTCGACCGTGATCGTGTACTCGGTCGTCGGCTCGAGTCCGGTCAGGTCGAAGGCACCGTCGGCGTCAGTGGCCACGGTCACCGGCGGGCCGGCCTCCGGGTCGGTCGGCGTCGCGACGACGTCCACGCCGGCGACCGGGTCGCCGTTCGTGTCCGCAACGGTGCCGGGCTGGTCGGTCGTGATGACCTCGGGCGCGGCGGCCGACGTGAACGGCAGGTCCGACGTCACGCTGGTGCCGGCGACCGCGGCGATGCCGGTGTTCGCGGTGTCACCGGCGGCACCCGCGGCGGGGACCACCGTGCGGACCGTGTAGGTACCCGCAGACGTGGCGAAGGTGTAGCGACCGTCGGCGTCGGTGGTGGCCGAACCGACAACGGCTCCGGACTCGTCGAGGAGCTCGACGACCACGCCGGCGGGCACGGGCGTGCCGTCGAGCGACACGACACCGGTCACGGTGGCGATCACGGCGGGCGGCGCCACGATCGGCTCGGGCTCGGCCGGTGCTGCATCGGCGTCACCGGTCGTGATCGACACGGGCGGCTCGTCGGCGACGGAGACGTCCAGCTCGGTGCCGGCGGGCAGGTCGGAACCGGTGTAGACGCCGTCGCTGTTCGTCGTGGTGTCGACCAGCGTGTCGCCGGTGTCGGGGTCGGTGATGACGACCGGGATGTTCGACACGGGGTTGCCGTCGTCGTCGGTCACCGTCCCGATCACCGAGGTGGTGTCCGGTGGCGACGTGAACGCGAAGTCGGCGGTCTTGTCGACGCCACCTGGTGTGTCGGCGACGGCGAGCGAGACACCCGTCGCCACGGCCTCACCGTCAGCACCCGCCGGCGGAGTGATCTCGACGCGGTAGTTCGCGATCACCGGCAACTGCGGGAACACGTAGTTGCCGTCGGCGTCGGTGGTCGTCGTGTAGACGGTGCCGCGGGGTGCGGTCACGGTGACGGTGGCTCCCGGGATCGGGGTGCCGTCGAGGGTCGCGGTGCCGCTGATCGCCGCGGTGCGGTTGGCGAACCAGGTCTGGTACACCGGGAACCCGCTGCGCTGCTGGTACGTGATGGTCAGGCTCGTCAGCGACGCGGTCGGCGTGAACCAGGCCGAGGCGCCCGCGGTGTCCGACGCGGCGGCGTTGCCGGTCAGCGTGCGCGTGGCGGCGTCCCAGGTCGGCTGGTCCTGACCGGTCGTGCCGTCCGGATCCGGCGAGCAGGACCATCCGGCAGGGCTGGATGCCGAGCACGAGTTGTAGGAGCCCTGGTACCCGAGCTGCTCGGCGGTCGCGGCACCACCGCCGGCCACCGTGGCGGAGATCGTCGCCTGGTCGGCGTCGATGTCCCCGAGGACGAACGACCAGCTCTGCGCGCCGGGCGTCGCGCCGTCGAACGTGTAGGTGGTGGTCGAGGCCGAGTCCCCGTTGGGACGATCAGCCTGGGGCCGCTGGTTCATGTACGTCTGCGCACGACTCGTGCCGTAGACCCCACCGACCGGCGTCCCCGCGGACTGCCACGTCGACGCCCCGCTGATCACGGTCGACTGCCGCGAGTTCGAGGTGAACGTCGTGGCGGGGAACCCGGGCAACGTCATCGTGCCCGTGTACGCCTTCGACGCCCCGCTCAGGGTGAACGTGCCCCAGTTGCCCGCGGGCTCCGCCGAGGCGCTCGTCGCGCCGCCGATCGCGAGTCCTGCTCCGAGTGCGAGGGCGGTGAACCCTGCTGTGACCGTGCGCCAGCGCCGCATGTGTACTCCCCTGGTGGTCGCGCCGGCCCGCCCGACACCCGGTCAGGTTATCCACGCCCCCGTGACCCTGTCCGGACCGTCACCCGATCGTGACTCACCCGCAACGGGCGATGCGCTCACCCGGCCGGATCCGGCCCGTCGAGCAGCACGAGCAGCGCGTCCACCGCGGCGACCTGGCCCGCGACGAGCAGCTCCCGCGCCTCGGCGACCGGCACCCACCGGGCGTCGTCGACCTCCGGCACGTCGACGAACCGTCCTGAACCGCGTGGCAGCTCGAGCCGGACGGTGTTGCTCCGCACGACGGCGACCTCGAACGCCGGGGCCGGGGCGGCGAACACCCGGACGCGCTTGCCCGTGGCCTGCCGGAACTCGCCCAGGTCCGTGACGTCGTCGGCGGCCACGGGTGCGGGGACCCCGATCTCCTCACCGAACTCACGCATGGCCGTCTCGAGCGGGTCCTCGCCGGCTTCGACGAGTCCCTTCGGGATCGACCAGGCACGCGGCCGGTTCCGCCAGAAGGGCCCGCCCATGTGCGCGACGAAGACCTCCGGCCCGGCCGGACCGGTCCGGTGCAGCAACAGTCCGGCGCTCACCACCACTCCTGCGAGACTACGCGGCGTCGGCCAGGAGGCCCGGCCCACGTCCGCCGCCCGCGGTCACCGCTGCGCACGGCCGGTTCCACCGCCGCGCACGGCCGGATCCACGGCCCCCGACCGGAGTACCGTGTGGCGCACGGAGCGCCAGGTGACGCCCCCGAAGCCTGCGACGGAGGAGGCCGATCGGGATGGACGAGCGATGGACGACGGTGACGTTGGCCGCCGATGCGGCGATGCCCCACGACGAGGCCCTGCGGTGGATCGTGGCCCGCGCCGGTGCCGGTGTCGTGCGGCTGCGGATCATCGGCGCCGACCACGCGCTGGAGGGTCGGACGCCGGTCGCCGACCAGCTCGCCGAGGCCGCGCGGACCGCTCTGCCCGGTGTGGCGGTCGAGGTGCACCGGCACGCGGGCCCGTTCGCCGCAGCCCTGGTCGAGGAGTCGGACGGCGGCGACCTGCTCGTGATCGGGAGCTTCCGCCACCGGCGCGGATCGACGGCCGGCGGTGACCCGGCGCGGGTCGCCGAGCGTGCTGCCGTCCCGACCGTGGTCGTGCCGGAGGGTCCGCACCCGATCGACGGTGACGTGGTGCTCGCGGTGGAGGACCCGATCGACGAACGTGCGGTGTCGATCGCCGTCGACGAGGCCGTCCGGCGGAACCGACGGCTGACGCTGCTGCGCGCGTGGGAGATGCCCGTGCTCACCCGGACCGGGCTGACCGACTTCGCCGAGGACCCGCTCCGGTGGCGTACGAGCAACGCCGAGCTGCTGCAGCGGGTGACGTCCGTGCTGGCCGCACGGTACCCGTCGCTCCGCATCCGTCCGCTGCTGGTCGAGGGCCACCCGGGTCACGCCATCGCGTCGCACACCCGCCGGGCGTCGTTGGTGGTGCTCGGCCGCGGCCACGTGCGCGCGCTCTCGGGCTCGTTGCTCCACGACGTCGTGCGCGAGACCGCCGCCCCGGTCTGCGTGGTCCCGCCGGCGGCGCACCCGGACAGCCGAGCGGCCACGGCGACCGAGACCGCCGGTGGGATCAGCCGGCGAGGGCGCGGATCGCGGCGGCCATCCGCGCGGTCAGGTACGTGACGCCGCGCTCGTTCGGGTGCAGGGCGCCGGCCTTCAGGTCGATCTTCCGCAGGTCGCCGGAACCGGTGAGCGTCACCCCGGCCACGTAGCGCTTCGACGCGGCGCACGGCGAGTGGTCCTGTGTGCTCGCGAAGACGTCGACGAACCGCACCCCGGCGGCGGCGGCAGCGGACCGGGAGACCTCGTTGAGCTCGTCCTGGACACCGTGCAGGTACTCGACGTCGGTGTCCGTGAACGGGTAGGTGTCCGACGGGAACGAGCCCGCCAGGGTGCCGAGGTCGAGTGCAGACCGGAAGCAGCCCTTCGCGGGGGTGTCCTCGGCGTCCGGGAAGATCGCCGGGTACCCGAGGAACACGACGACGGCGTTCGGGGCGGCCCGCTGCACCGCGCCGAGGGTGTCGGCGATGCCGAGGGCCACGCGCGACTGGATCTTCACGGCGAGCTGGTCGACGCCGTCCTGCACCAGGGTGCTCTCGCACGACGGGGCGTCGCGGCCCGAGAACACCGGGCCGCTCGCGGAGATCGCCAGGCACGAGGCCGCCGTGCCGAACAGGTCCGCGTCGTTGCCGCCGATCGTCAGGGTCACCAGTCGGGTGCGGTCGGACAACGACTCGATCTGGGGTGGGACGCCCTTGAACTGGTGGCCCATGGTGACGTCGGCGCTCGTGGCGCCGGCGCACGTGACGTCGGTCAGGGCGAGCCCGAACTGCGCCGCGAGCCGGTGCGGGTAGTCGCGCGCCGACTGCACGCAGGCGTTCGTCGGCAGCCCGGTGCGGTCCCCCAGGCCGTACCCGGCCGAGTAGGAGTCGCCGAGCGCCACGTACTCACTGCCCGGCGGGACCGCGTCGAGCGTCTCGGTGGGGTCGGCGGTCACGGGGTACGGCTCGGGCACCGGCCACATCGGCGCCGCGGAGGCCGGCGGCGCGCCGACGGACCCGCCGAGGCCCGCCGCCACGAGACAGACGGCGCCGACCACCGCCAGGGCAGCGCGCAGTGGCCGGCGGGCGATCCGGAGCAGTTCCGGCCTCAGCGGCGTCCGAGGCGACGCTCGCCGCCGCTGCCCGTGCGGTACTCGAGGCCGTAGTGCTGGAACAGCTCGGGCTCGGTCGCGGCGTCGAGCTCACCGTCGGTCGCGATGGAGGGTGCGTCCTTCACGAGCTTCTTCGGGAAGGTCACGCGCAGGTGCTTCGGTGCGACGGTCGCCCCGACGAGGGGGACGAACACGAGCTTCTGGAAGCCGACCATCCCGGTCGTGAGCGCACCGAACGCCGGCTCGGACGTGGCGGTGTCGTAGTAGATGCTCTCGAGCGTCCCGACCTTGTCCTCGGCCTCGTCGACGACCGGCAGGCCGATCCAGTCACGGATGTTGGCGGCTTCGAACACGAAGGACTCCTTCCGAGTGCCCGGTGGGTCCGGGTGGCTCTCGGTCGACGCTACCGGTCGGCCGCCTGTGGGGTCACCCCGAGCACGTCGAGCCGGTCCACCGCGGCGAGCACGTCGGCCGCGCCGACCGCCAGGATCGCCGGGTCGGGGTCCTCGGCGAAGACGTCGCCGCGCCGGACCGAGGCATCGGTGAGCACGATGTGCGGACCCGACGCGGGCGGTCCCCAGGCCTCCGGCGGCGCCGGGCCGAAGAGCACCACCGACGGCACGCCGTACGCGGTCGCGAGGTGCGCCGCACCGGTGTCGACGGTGACCACGAGCCGCGCCGCGGCGATGACGCCCGCGAATTCCTGCAGCTCCAGGGAGCCGGCCAGGACCGCCCCCGGCGCCAGGCCGGCCGCGTCCGCGACGGCACGTGCACGGACGACGTCGTCCGCGCCTCCCGTCAGGACCACGTCGGCACCGCGCTCCCGCAGTCCGCGCACCACGTCGGCGAAGCGGTCCGTGGGCCAGTGCCGCGCCCCGTGGAAGGCACCGACGTGGACGACCGCGGCGTCGGCGACCACGGGCGGTGCCGAGGGGCGGTCGACGGGCACGTCGTCGGCGTCGGCGGGGACGCCGTGCCAGGTGAGCAGGTCCGCCCAGCGGTCGCGTTCGTGCACGTCGGACGGCCACTCCGGACCGTCGTACCCGTGGGTCGGGTCGGCGTGCCCGATGACCCGTCGGGGCTGCAGGGCGGCGATCAGGTCGGACGACTCGGGGCCGGCGCCGTGCAGGTTCACCGCGACGTCGACCGTGCCGGCGGGGGCGTTGATCGGGTGGTCGAGGCCGTGCTGCGCCAGGTGGACGTCCACGGCGGGGACGAGTTCGACGACGGGCGCCAGCCACGCCGTCGTCGCGAGGGTGATGCGGTGGTCGGGGAAGGCCCGTCGCAGAGCGCGGAGCGCGGGGACGGCGACCAGGAGGTCGCCGAGCTTGATGGCGCGGAGGACGACGAGCTCCGGGCGTCCGTCGGCGGCGGGCAGGGTCTCGAGTGCGGTCACGGGCGCGACGGTAGGCGGTGTCCGCTGGTGGCGTCGGCAGCGGGCGCGTTCCCCGGCTGTCCTGAGCCGGCACGCGGCCGCCGACCGGTACTCCGGTGCCATGCCCCTCGCTCCGGACCGCGCGATCCGCGGCCTGCTCTTCGACCGCGACGACACCCTCGTCGTGGACGTCCCGTACAACGCCGACCCGCGCCTGGTGGTGCCCGTCCCCGGTGCCCGTCGCGCCGTGGAGCGGGCTCGTGCAGCCGGGCTGCTGCTCGGCGTGGTCACGAACCAGTCCGTGGTCGCGAAGGGCCTCGCGACGCGCGAGCAGGTCGACGCGACGAACGCCCGCGTGGACGCGCTCGTCGGGCCGTTCGACGTCTGGTGCGTCTGCCCACACGACGCCGGCGACGACTGCGCCTGCCGGAAGCCGCGGCCGGGCATGGTCCTCGACGCCGCCGAGCGACTCGGGGTCCCGCCGGACGCGCTCGTGGTGGTCGGCGACATCGGCGCCGACGTGCAGGCGGCGCGGGCCGCAGGAGCGCAGGGCGTGCTCGTGCCGACCCCGCGCACGCGACCCGAGGAGGTCGACGACGCCGAGACCGTCGCGGCGACCCTCGCCGAGGCCGTCGACCTGGTGATCGCCGCGGCCGGTCCGTCGACCGTCGGGACGGACCGCACGTGAGCCGTCCCCGCGTCCTCGTGGCGCGCCTCGACTCGTTCGGTGACGTCCTGGTCGCCGGCCCCGCCGTGCGCGCCGTCGCCGCCGGTGCCTCGCACATCACGATGCTGTGCGGACCGCAGGGCACCCCGGCCGCCGACCTGCTGCCCGGTGTGGACCGCGTCCGGGTGTGGGCAGCGCCCTGGGTCACCGAGACGGCGCGGCCGATCGACGACGCCGTGCTCGCCGAGTTCCGCGCGCTCGTCGCCGAGGAGCGACCCGACGAAGCGGTCGTCCTCACCTCGTTCCACCAGTCGCCGCTGCCCCTGGCGCTGCTCCTCCGCCTCGCCGGTGTCCCCCGCGTCTCCGGGGCCTCGGTCGACCACCCGGGGTCGCTCCTCGACGTCCGCCTGCGACCCGGCGAGGACCTGCCCGAGGACCTCCCCGAACCCGAGCGCGCGCTGCGGATCGCCGACGCGGCCGGGTTCCGGCTGCCGCCGGAGGACGATGGGAGGCTCGTGGTGCGTCACGACGCCGTCGCACCCCGGTCCGTGGCCGGGCTGGGACGGTACGTGGTCGTGCACCCCGGCGCCAGCGTCCCCGCCCGGTCGTGGCCGGCGTCGCACCACCGGGAGCTCGTCGCCGCGTACGCCGAGCGTGGCGTGCCCGTCGTCGTCACCGGCTCCCCCGGTGAACGCGACCTGACCGCGGCCGTCGCCGGCGCCACCGGCATCGACCTCGGCGGTCGGACCACGCCCGCCGAGCTCGCCGCGGTCCTGGCCGGTGCCGAGGTCGTCGTCGTCGGCAACACCGGGCCGGCGCACCTCGCCGCGGCGGTCGGCGCACCGATCGTCAGCCTCTTCTCGCCCGTCGTCCCCGCCGTCCGGTGGGCGCCGTACGCACCGCTGGTCGAACTGCTCGGGGACCAGGCGGCTCCCTGCCGGCTCAGCCGTGCCCGCGAGTGCCCCGTCCCCGGCCACCCGTGCCTGTCCACGGTGCGCATCGAGGACGTGCTCGCGGCCCACGAACGGCTGCTCGACCGCGCTTCGCGGATGGAACCGAGAAGTCTGCGGAGCGCGCCAGAAGGTGCTGCGTAGCGTCCGCCACTGCTCCCCCTTCTCCTCGTGCCCGACCGACCGAAAGGCCCCGCATGCGCATCCTCGTCTGGCACGTGCACGGCGGCTGGATGGACGCCTTCGTCCGCGGCCCGCACGAGTACCTGATCCCGACCACGCCGGCGCGCGACGCCTGGGGCCTCGGTCGTGGCGGGCGCGCCTGGCCGGCGTCGGCGATCGAGATCGACCCCGCCGACGTCGCCGACGCCGAGGTCGACGTGGTCGTCCTGCAACGCACCGAGGAACTCGACGCGGCGAAGCGCCTGCTGGCCGGTCGCGACGTGCCGATCGTCTTCGTCGAGCACAACGCGCCCCGCGTCGACGTGCCGAACAGCCTGCACCCGTTCCGCGACCGCGACGACCTGACCATCGCGCACGTCACGCACTGGAACGCGCTGATGTGGGACTGCGGCACCACGCGCACCACGGTCGTCGAACACGGCGTCGTCGACCCCGGCCCGCGCTACACCGGCTCGCTCGACCGCCTCGGCGTCGTCATCAACGAGCCCGTCCGCCGGGACCGCGTCGTCGGCACCGACCTGCTCCCCCGCTTCGCGGCCGTGGCACCCGTCGACGTCTGGGGCATGGGCACCGAACGGCTGCCGGAGCTCGGCTTCGGCGACGCCGTGGTCGCCCGCGGTGACGTGCCCTCCGACCCGATGCACACGGCCCTCGCCGAACGCCGCGCGTACGTCCACCCGAACCGGTGGACCTCGCTCGGCCTGTCGCTCCTCGAGGCGATGCACCTGGCGATGCCGGTCCTGGTGCTCGCGACGACGGACGCGGCCCGCACGGTGCCGGGCGAGGCCGGCGCGATCGCGACGGACGTCGAGGAGCTGGTGCGGGCCTCCCGGATCCTCATCGAGGACCCCGACGAGGCGCGCCGACGGGGGGCCGTGGCGCGGGAGGCCGTACTCGCACGGCACGCGCTCGGCCGTTTCACCGCCGACTGGGACGACCTGCTCGACGACGCCGTGACCCGCGGTGCCCGGCGCGACCGGGCGGTCTCGGCCCCGACTTCGGCCACGGCCTCGGCCCCGACTTCGGCCACGTTCGAGGGGAGCCTCCGATGAAGATCGCGATGGTGTCGGAGCACGCGAGCCCGCTCGCCGTGCTCGGCGGTGTCGACGCCGGTGGACAGAACGTCCACGTGGCCGAACTGTCCGGGGCGCTCGCGGACCGCGGGCACCAGGTGACCGTCTACACCCGGCGTGACGACGCATCCGCGCCGGTCCGGGCGCCGCTGCGTCCGGGGGTCGACGTCGTGCACGTCGACGCCGGTCCGGCGCGGCACGTGCCGAAGGACGAGCTGTTCCCCTTCATGGGGACGTTCGCGTCGGTGCTCGCCGCGGAGTGGTTCGTGGACCGGCCCGACGTCGTGCACGCGCACTTCTGGATGTCTGGGCACGCGGCACTCGACGCCGTCGCGCAGGTGCAGGCCCGGACCGGCGGCACCCGCATCGCCGTCGCGCAGACCTTCCACGCGCTCGGCGTCGTGAAGCGTCGGCACCAGGGCTCGGCCGACACGAGTCCCGCGGAGCGCGAGTGGCTCGAACCGGCCGTCGGACGGAGCGCCGACCAGGTCGTCGCGACGTGCTCCGACGAGGCCTTCGAGCTGAAGGCCCTCGGCGTCCCCCTGCAGCGCATCTCCGTCGTGCCGTGCGGTGTCGACGTCGCGCTGTTCCGCCCCGACGGGCCCGTCGAGGAGCGCGGCCGTCCGCAGCGGGTGCTCACCGTGTCGCGGCTGGTCCGGCGCAAGGGCGTCGGCACGACCATCGCCGCACTCGCCGCCCTGGTCGCCGAGGGGCGCGACGTCGAACTCGTGGTCGTCGGCGGTGCCGGTGTCGCCGGGGCCGACCTGGTGGACGACCCCGAGTACCAGCGGCTCGACGCCCTCGCCCGGTCGCTCGGGGTCCGTGACCACGTGACCTTCCGCGGACAGCTGGCGCAGCACGAGATGCCCGCCGTGTACCGGAGCGCCGACGTCGTGGTCTGCGCACCCTGGTACGAGCCGTTCGGCATCGTCCCGCTCGAGGCGATGGCCTGCGGTCGACCCGTCGTCGCGTCGAGTGTCGGTGGGCTCATCGACACCGTCGTCGAGGACGGCACGGGCCTGCACGTCCCGCCGCGCGACGAGGCCGAGGTCGCCGCTGCCGTCGGCGCCCTGCTCGACGACCCGGACCGCCGCGGATCCCTCGGCCGGGCCGGCCGTGCACGCGCGGAGTCGCGGTACACGTGGAAGAAGGTGGCCGCCGACAGCGAGCGCGTGTACGAGCGGCTGCTGGCCGGTGCCGTCGCCGTGGCCGCACCGACCACCACGGCGGGCGCACCGCAGCGCACCACCACGGCGGGCGCACCGCAGCGCACCGCCACCCACGCCGGACGGGTCCCGCGTGCCGCACAGCCGACCGAGAGGACCGCCCGATGACCATCGACCAGCAGCCCGGCATCGACGAGCACACCACCGCGAGTGCGCGCATCGTGCTCGACCACGTCGCCGCCTCGGTCCCCGTGATCGCCTCGCTCGTCGACCACCACGACCACATCGCCGCCTGGGCCGACGACATCGCGGCCCGACTCGTCGCAGGTCGCCGCCTGCTCGCTGCGGGCAACGGCGGGTCGGCCGCCGAGGCGCAGCACCTGACCTCGGAGCTCACCGGACGGTTCGACGGCGACCGCCCCGCCTACTCCGCGATCTCGCTGCACGCGGAGACCTCGGCGGTCACGGCGATCGGCAACGACTACGGCTTCGACCAGGTCTTCGCGCGACAGGTGTCGGCGCACGCCCGGGCGGGTGACGTCGTCGTGCTGCTGTCGACCAGCGGCAGGAGCCCGAACCTGCTCCGCGCCGCCGAGGCCGCCCGCGCCGTCGGTGCCCGGACGATCGCGATGACCGGGCCCCGGCCGAACCCCCTCGCCGAGGCCGTGGACGACGCGATCTGCATCGCGGGGCCGTCCGCCAACGTGCAGGAGGCGCAGCTCGTGCTCGTGCACGCCCTGTGCCGGGCGATGGAGCCCGCACTGCGCCGCGGGGTCCGGCGATGACGCCCCAGCAGCCGGCCGCGCAGCGACCGGCCGGGCCCCACCGCGCGGCGGGTCGTCGCCTGCGGATCGTCGTCGTCGGCGACACCTTGCTCGACGTCGACGTGGCCGGCACCAGCGATCGGCTCAGCCCGGACGCACCCGTGCCCGTCGTCGACGTCACGACCGACGACCGCCGCGCCGGGGGTGCCGGACTCGTCGCCACGATGCTGGTGCGCGACGGACACGACGTCACCCTGGTCACCGTCCTGGGCGACGACGCCCGTGCGCAGGAGCTCCGCGACCTGCTCCCCGACGTCACCGTGGTCGCCGGGCCCTCCGGTGCCCCGACGCCGGTGAAGACCCGCGTGCGCGTCGTCGACCACGCGCTCGTCCGCATCGACGAGGGTTGTGCGACCCCGCCCGTGCCCGAGGCCACCGACGCCATGACGGCCGCCCTCGACGACGCCGACGCGATCGTGGTTGCCGACTACGGCCGCGGGGTCGCCGCCGCTCCGGCGCTGCGGGAGGCCCTCGCACGCGTCGCCGAGCACACCCCCGTGGTCTGGGACCCGCACCCGAAGGGCGCCGCACCCGTTCCCGGCATCACCGTGGCCACCCCGAACGCCGCCGAGGCCCGCCGGTTCACCGACGTCGACGGCCACGGCGTGCCCGTCGCGACCGTGCCCTTCGCCACCGTGGCCGCCACGGCCCTCGTCGAGCAGTGGGGTGTCGGCGCTGTCGCGGTGACGCTCGGCGACCGCGGAGCACTCCTCGCTGACGACCGTTCGGACAGCCGCTTCGTGCCGGCACCCTCCGTCACCGCCGGCGACCCGTGCGGCGCCGGGGACCGGTTGGCGGCCGGTGTCGCCGTGGCACTGGCCGGTGGAGCGGACGTCCCTGGAGCCGTCGCCGCCGGCGTGGTCGCGGCCTCCGAGTACCTGGCCGCCGGCGGCGTCACCGCGCTCTTCGCCGACGACGGCCCTGCGCCGCTGCGGGTACCGGGCGCCGACCGCGACGCGCTGCGCACCGTGCACGAGGTCCGGAGCGCCGGCGGCACCGTCGTCGCGACCGGCGGCTGCTTCGACCTGCTGCACGCCGGGCACGCCCGCACCCTGTCGGCCGCGCGGGCACTCGGCGACTGCCTGGTCGTGTGCCTCAACTCGGACAGTTCGGTCCGCGCGCTCAAGGGTCCGGAACGGCCGATCATGACCCAGGACGACCGCGTCGAACTCCTGCTCGCCCTGGACTGCGTCGACGCCGTCGTGGTGTTCGACGAGCACACCCCCGACGAGGCACTCCGCCGGTTCCGCCCGGACGTCTGGGCGAAGGGCGGCGACTACACCGCGAGTGAGCTGCCCGAGGCCGCGACCCTCGCCGAGTGGGGCGGACACGTCGTCACCGTCCCGTTCCACCCCGGCCGCTCGACGACCCGCCTGGCCGCAGCCCTCGAACACGTCGGCTGAACCCGACGGATCCACGCCCCTACGGAAGGAAGTCCATGCCCGTCCCCACCACCCCTATCGGTCGCGTCCTCGTCACCGGCGGCGCCTCCGGACTCGGCGCGGCGGTCGTCGCCGCGGTCGTCGAGGCCGGCGGCACCCCGATCGTCCTCGACCTGCGCGTCGACGCGGTGTCCGAGAGCATCGACGCCGTGGCCGTCGACGTGTCGGACACCGACGCGGTCGAGCAGGCGGTCCGCCAGGCGGCCGAGCGTCACGACGGACTCGACGCGGTCGTGACCGCCGCGGGGATCGACACCCCGGCACCGATCGACGCGATCTCCTCCGGCAACTGGGAGAAGATCGTCGCGGTCAACCTCATCGGCACCGCCTCGGTCGTCCGCGCCGCCCTGCCCGCCCTCGAGGCAGCGCACGGACGTGTGGTCACGATCTCGTCCTCGCTCGCCCTGCGCGGCGTCGGGGACGGCACCGCCTACTCGGCCTCGAAGTTCGGCGTCCGCGGCTTCTCGCAGGCCCTGGCCGCCGAGACCGCCGGCCGCATCGGTGTCACCAACGTGATCCCGGCTGGCATGCGCACGAACTTCTTCGCCGACCGCACCGAGCAGTACAAGCCGGGTCCGGACGCGCAGCTCATCGAGCCCGAGTACGTCGCGAACGCGATCCTCTTCGCGCTGGCGCAGCCGGCCGGCTGCGAGATCCGGGAGCTGTCGATCATGCCCGCGACGGAGCCGAGCTGGCCGTAGACGCTCGCTGCCTGGTGCGAGGTTGATCACTCCGTGCTGGGACGGAAACCCGCACGGAGTGGTCAACCTCGCACCGCGCGTTGGTCGTCGCCACGTGGCGGACGGGAGGCGCGGTGCCGGTCGTGAGCCGGGCTTCCCGTCCGTCGGTCTTGTCACGTTGCCTGCGCGGTGCGGCTTGCGTCGTCTGGTGCGGGGTTGACGGCCTGGTGCGCGCCTGTGGCGCCGCACGCAGCGGTCAACGGCGCACGGGGTGGCGACGTGCGCACGGTGCGGCCGGGAGGCACGTGTCGGGTTGGCACCGTGCCTCCAGTCCGTCGGTCTTGTCACGTTGCCTGCGCGGTGCGGCGTGCGTCGTCTGGTGCGGGGTTGACGGCGTGGTGCGCGCCTGTGGCGCCGCACGCAGCGGTCAACGGCGCACGGGGTGGGGACGTGCGCACGGTGCGGACGGGAGGCGCGGTGCCGGTCGTGCGCCGGGCGTCCCGGCCGTCGGTCTTGTCACGTTGCCTGCGCGGTGCGGCTTGCGTCGTCTGGTGCGGGGTTGACGACGTGGTGCGCGCTTGCAGCGCCGCACGCAGCGGTCAACCGCGCACAGGGTGGGGACCTGCGCACGGTGCGGCTTGCGTTGCCTGGTGCGGGGTAGACGGCGTGGTGCGCGCTTGCAGCGCAGCACGCAGCGGTCAACCGCGCACGGGGTGGGGACGTGCGCACGGTGCGGTCAGACGGTGCCGCGGTCAGACGGTGCGGAGCAGGTCGGCGACGTCGTCGAGGACCTGCTGCGGGTCGATCTCGTCGACGTAGGACGGGTCGTGCGCGCAGCGCTCGGCCGTCCACCCCACCTGCGTGACGTCGACCCCGCAGACCGGGCAGCGCGTGACGTAGGACAGGTGCACGCGGTGGCGCCCGCGGTCGAACGGCCCGGCGTTGACGACGTTGCCGAACCAGAACACGCCGACGGTGGGCGTCCCGACGGCGACCGCCAGGTGCCGCGGGCCGGAGTCGTCGCCGACCATGACGTCGGCGGCGGCGAGCACGGCGGGGAGCTCGCGGAGCGGCACGGCGCCGGTCAGGTCGTGCACCCGTCCGGCGAGGTCGGCGGGCAGCGCCTCGACGATGGCGGTCGACGCCGGCACGTCGGACGCGTCGCCGACGAGCACCACGTCGTCCCCGGCGGCGAGCCGGACACGGGCGACCTCGGCGAAGCGCGACGGGCTCCATCGGCGGCGCGGGTCCGTCGCTCCGGGGTGGATCGCCAGGAGCCGGGTGCCGTCCCCGGCGACGCCGAGCCGCTCGCGGACCGCCGCCCGCTCGTCGTCGGACACGCGCACCCGCGGATCGAGCGTGACGGGGGCGGCACCCGCGAGCGACACGACCTCGAGGGCACGCAGGACCTCGTGCTGGTAGTAGACGTAGCGCACCCAGCGCTCGAGGACCTCAGCGTCCTCGGTCGCGGTGCCGACGGTGTGCCGGGCGCCGAGGCGGAGCAGGAACGGGTTCGAGTTGCGACCCCCACCGTGCAGCTGCACCGCGAGGTCGAACCGGCCGGACAGCCGCGCGAAGAAGTCCTCGGCATCAGGAGCGTCGGCGCCGACGTCGCGGACACCCGGTGCGACCGGGAGCTCCTCGAAGGCGTGCACGGCGTCGGTCCGACCGCCCAGGACCGCTGCCGCGGCGGGCGTGCCAAGGAGGGTGGTGCGCGCGTCCGGGTAGGCCGCGGCGAGGGCTTCGAGGGCCGGCACGGCGAACATCAGGTCGCCGAGGCCCCCGCCGCGGAGCACCGCGATCTCGGTCACGCCGTCGAACCGTTCTCCGCCCACACCGATCTGCTGCACGCCTCTCGTCTACCGGTCGGATCCCGGTGGGACGTCCAGCACCGGGCGACGGACGGTCACCGATGGACACGAAGCGCGGAGTCGAGTCGGCACACAGCGGTGTCCGAGCACCGTCTGACCCCCGTACGCCCTCCGGAAGGACACCATGACGATCGCACCCGCAGCTGCCGACGCCGCCACGGACCTGGTGGTGACCGACCCCGTCGACGGGACGGTCGCGTCGACCGTGCCCCGTGCCTCCGAAGCCGAGGTCCGCGACGCGGTCGCCCGCGCCCGCGCCGCTGCGGGCCCCTGGGGGCGCACCGCCCCGGCCGAGCGCGGGGCACTGTTGCACGCGGCGGCCGAGCACGTGCGCGCACACGCCCAGGAGCTCGCCGACCTGAACACCCGCGAGACCGGCAAGGTACCGGGTGACGCACTCGGTGGGGTCGACGCCGGCGTCGGGACCCTCGTGCAGTACGCCGAGCTCGGACCGGTGCACCGCGGCGAGGCCCTGCGCGGGCAGTTCGGGGCCGCCGACTGGGCCGTCCCGCACCCCCGCGGGGTCGTCCTCGCCCTGACGCCGTGGAACGACCCGGTCGCCGTGGCCTGCGGCATGCTCGGTGCCGCGATCGTGACGGGCAACACCGTGGTGCACAAGGGCAGCGAGCGGTCCCCCGCCACCATCGCACGCCTGAACGCCCTGCTCGCCGAGGTCCTGCCCGACGGCGTGCTCGTCGGAGTCGACGGGGACGGCTCGACCGGAGAACTGTTGCTCGCCCAGGAGGGCATCGACGTGTACGCGCACGTCGGGTCCACCGCGACCGGTGACCGGCTGTCCGAGGTCGCCGTCGCGACCCGAGCCCACGTGATCCGTGAGAACGGCGGGAACGACGCGGTCGTCGTCGACGCCGACGTCGACCCGGAGTGGGCCGCCGCCCAGGTGGCGCTCGGTGCGTTCGCGAACACCGGGCAGATCTGCACCAGCGTCGAACGCGTCTACGTGCACTGCGACGTGGCCGAGCCCTTCGTCGCCGCCCTCGTGGCCGAGGCGGAGCGCCGCACCGCCGCACCCGCGACGACCTACGGTCCGCTGGTCGACGACCGGCTGCGCAGCACCGTGCAGTCCCACGTCGACGACGCCCTGCAGCGCGGTGCCTCGGCACGGACCGGTGGGGTCACCCCGGACGGCGCCGGGTCGTTCTACCCGGCGACCGTGCTCACCGGGTGCACCGACGACATGCTCGTGATGACCGAGGAGACCTTCGGGCCGATCGCGCCGGTCCGGGTCGTGGCCGACTTCGACGAGGGGCTCCGGCTCGCGGCCGCCGACCGGTACGGCCTGGCCGCCACCGTCCTGACGAACGACACCGGTCACGCCCTGCGCGCCGCCGCGGAACTGCCGGTCGGCACCGTCAAGGTCAACGCGGTGTTCGGCGGGGCACCGGGCGGCAGCGCCCAGCCACGCCGTGCCTCCGGAGCGGGTTTCGGGTACGGCCCGCACCTGCTCGACGAGATGACCACCACCACTGTCGTGCACCTCGAGCCCGCCCCCGCACGCACCGCCGGCGGCACACGATGAGCGTCGACGTCCGGCTCGTCCGCGACCTGGTCGCCACGATCGACGACCGCGAACCGCTCGTCGTCGTGATCGGCGACTGCATCCTCGACCGGTGGACCGTGGGCGAGGCCGAGCGGGTCTCGCGCGAGGCACCGGCACCCGTCGTCCGGGTCACCGAGACCATCGCGGTGCCCGGCGGGGCGGCGAACACCGCGGTGAACGCCCGCGCGCTCGGCGCCCGGGTCCGGATCGTCGGACTCATCGGCGACGACGAGGCCGGTGACGTCCTGCGCGAACGGCTCGAGACCGCGGGCGTCGACACGACGTTCATGGTCGAGATCGCCGGTGCACGCACCACCACGAAGTCCCGCGTGGTCGGTGGCGACCGGGTCGTGGTGCGGGTCGACGACCTGGCCGGTACGCCGACCGCTGACCACAACGAACGGCTGGCACGTGCCGTCGCCCGAGCCGTCCGCTGCGCCGACGCCGCGGTCGTCTGCGACTACGCACTCGGCGTCCGTGCCGAGGACGTCGTCCCGGTGCTCGACCGCGACCGCCCCGGGTCCATCGTCGTCGACGCGCACGACCTGCCCCGCTGGGCGTCGTTGCGACCCGACCTCGTCACGCCGAACGCCGGAGAGACCGCAGCACTGCTCGGACGCGACCTCGGGACCGGCGCCGACCGGGTGGCCGCCGTCCTGGGCGCACGGGCCGACGTCCTCGCCCGGACCGGTGCCCGCGCGGCCGTCGTCACGCTCGACCGCGACGGCACCGTGCTGCTCGAGCCCGGCACGGACGAGGGCTTCCGCACCCGCGCGGTGCCGGCCTCGGAGCAGCAGGCGTCCGGCGCCGGTGACACGTTCTGTGCCACAGCGGCCGTGGCGCTCGCTGTCGACGCGTCCGTCCGTGATGCCGTGTCCGTGGCACAGGCCGCCGCCGACGTCGTCGTCCGCGAGGCCGGGACGTCGGTCTGCAGCGCCGCCGCGCTGCTCGACTCGGTGACGGCACCGGCCGCCACCGTCGTCGACCACGACGAGCTCGCGGTGGCCGTGGAACGGGCCCGCCAGGTCGGTCGTCGCGTGGTGTTCACGAACGGCTGCTTCGACGTCGTGCACCGTGGGCACACGACGTACCTGCGCCAGGCCCGGGACCTCGGCGACCTGCTCGTCGTCGCGTTGAACGACGACGACTCGGTGCGACGGCTGAAGGGCTCGGAACGCCCGATCAACCCGGCCGAGGACCGCGCCGGCGTGATCGCCGCCCTGGCCTGCGTCGACCTGGTGACGGTCTTCGCGACCGACACCCCGATCCCGCTCATCGAACGGCTGCGCCCGGAGGTCTACGTCAAGGGCGGCGACTACTCGCCCGAGATGCTCCGCGAGACGGCGGTCGTCCGCGGGTACGGCGGTGAGGTGGTCATGGTCGACTACGTCCCCGAGCACTCCACGACGGCCGTGGTCCGGCG
Organism: Curtobacterium sp. VKM Ac-2861; assembly: GCF_013204965.1. NCBI lineage: Bacteria > Bacillati > Actinomycetota > Actinomycetes > Micrococcales > Microbacteriaceae > Curtobacterium > Curtobacterium sp. VKM Ac-2861. The sequence goes on along the minus strand of NZ_JABMLA010000001.1, from coordinate 565,296 downwards.
CATCCGCGAAGCCGCGGCCGCATCGGCCGGGTCGGCGAAGCCACCCGCGGCGTCGGCCGGGTCCGCGGTGCCAGCCGCCGCGTCGGCCGGGTCGGACCCCGACGGGACCACCGACGGAAAGGTCATACCGCAGTAGGGGGTCGTCGAGACCCCGGCGGGATGGCAGCGCTCCCGGCGCTCCGTAGCGTCGAACCCGTCGACGAGGTCCGTCGGCGGAGGGAGCGTCGCCGTGTTCGACCAGATCACCCCGTTCGTCGTCGAGTTGGCCGCGAGTCCGCTCGTCTACGTCGTGCTCGTCGCCCTGTGCTTCGTCGACGGCTTCTTCCCACCGGTCCCGAGCGAGTCCGCGCTCGTAGCCGTCGCCGCCATCGCCGCGACGTCCGGCCAGCCCGTCCTGGCCGGGGTCCTGGTGGCCGCCGCGGTGGGGGCGATCGCGGGTGACTCGGTGGCGTACTGGATCGGCCGTCGGATCGGACTCGCCCGCCTGGCGCAGTCCCGACGGCCGCGGATCGCCGCGGCGTTCGCGTTCGCCGAACGGCAGATGCAGCGCCGGTCCGCGAGCCTGATCCTGGTCGGCCGCTACATCCCCGTCGGCCGGGTCGCGGTGAACATGACCGCCGGCGCGACACGGCTGCCCTACCGTCGCTTCCTCGCCATCAGTGCGATCGCCGGGACGGCGTGGTCCGCGACCTCGGTCGGGATCGCCCTGGCCGCGTCGCAGGTGCTGCACGAGCCGCTCGTCGCCGCGCTGGTGTCGATGGTGGTCGCGGGCGGCCTCGGCATCGCGGTCGACCGGATGATCGGTAGCATCAGCCGCAGGCGCGATGCCTGTGCCGCCCGAGCGGCCGCCGCGATCGTCCCCACGACCGGCGTGCCCGCGACCGACGTGCCCGCGACCGACGTGTCCGCGACCGACCTGCCCACCGTGAGCACCACACCCGTCACGCACGCCCCGTCCGCCACACCCCGCATCGTCCCCACCGGAGAGATCGTCCGACCGTGACCACCGCCCTGCTCCGCCCGCGACCGACCTGGCTGCCGCTGGCGACCCGGATCGCTCTCGTGGTCGCGGTGGTGTCCCTGTTCAGCGTCGCCGCCCCGGTGACCTCGGTCTACTACGCCGTCGCCGTCCCGCTCTCCCTGCTCGTCTCGGCGGTGCTCGCGGTCAGCATCGGCATCGCCCCGTTCGTCCCCCGAACCGCAGCCGCCGCCCACCTCGTCGGACTCGTCGCGCTCGGCCTGCTCACCGCGCCGGTCGAGACGAGCCCGTGGCCGATCCCGGTCACCGGCATCATCGGCCTGAGCGTCCTGCTCGTCGTGCTCGGGGTCCGCTCGACGTGGCGGCTGACCGCGATCGTGTGGGCCGTCGCCGCCGTGCTCCCCCTGCTGCTCGTCGCCGTGACGCCGGGCCGCTGGGACCAGCCCGCGGTGTGGGCGACGAGCTTCGTCGTGTCCGCCGGCGACACGCTCCTGGTCGCCGCGGCCGCCGTCGTCATCGGGCAGCGCCGCAGCATCCGCCAGGAGCTCGTCGCCGCCCGCCGCGACGCCGAGCTCGAGCAGGCCAGGCGCCGCACGGTCGAGGAGCGCTCCCGGATCGCCCGCGAGCTGCACGACGTCGTCGCGCACAGCATGTCCGTCGTGCACATGCAGGCGGAGTCGGCCCCGTACCGGGTGGCCGACCTGCCGCAGGAGGCCCGCGCCGAGTTCGCCGCGATCGCCGAGACCTCGCGCACGGCGCTGCGCGAGATGCGCCAGCTGCTGGGCACCCTGCGCGGGGACACCGCCGCCGAGCGCGCCCCGCAGCCGGACCTCGCCGACCTGCCCGCGCTCGTGCAGGCCACGCGCGCCGCCGGCATCCCGGTGGAGCTCGACGTCGACGTCGCCGACGACGTCGACCGGCTCGCACAGCTCACCGTCTACCGGGTCGTGCAGGAGGCGCTCGGCAACGTCGCCCGGCACGCGCCCGGCGCGTCCACCGTCGTGACGGTCAGGAGGCTCGACACGCGTCTCCGGGTCGAGGTCGCCAACACCGCTCCACCCGCTGGCACCGTGCCGACGGCACCACCCGACGACGGTGGCTTCGGCCTGGCCGGGATGCGCGAGCGGGTGACGGCGCTCGACGGCACGATCGACCACGGCCCCGTGGCGGACGGCGGCTTCACGGTCGTGGTGACCCTGCCCGTCCGCGTACCGGCGGCCGACGGGGGAAGTCGATGACGCGGGTGATGGTGGTGGACGACCAGCAGATGTTCCGCATGGGACTGCGGGCGATCCTCCAGGCCCAGGACGACGTCGAGGTCGTGGGCGAGGCCGCGAACGGTGCCGAAGCGGTGGTCGCGGCGATCCGGCTGCAGCCGGACGTGATCCTGATGGACGTCCGGATGCCGGAACTCGACGGGATCGAGGCGACCCGACGGATCACGGCGGCGCCGACGGACCGACCCGTCCGCGTGGTCATGCTGACGACGTTCGACATCGACGACTACGTGTTCGACGCCCTGCGGGCCGGGGCGAGCGGCTTCCTGCTCAAGGACGCGAGCGCCGACGAGCTCGTCGCGGCGGTGCGCACGGTGGCTGCGGGCGAGGCACTGCTCGCGCCGCGCGTGACCCGGCACCTGGTCGAGGCGTTCGTCGCCGGACCGGTCACCGCCGCTCCGCGTACCGAGGTGCTCGACGTCCTGACCGACCGGGAGCGCGACGTGTTCCTGCTCATGGCGCGCGGGCGGTCGAACGGCGAGATCGCGGGCGACCTGTTCATCGCGGAGCAGACCGTCAAGACCCACGTGGGGCGGGTGCTGGCGAAGTTGCAGTTGCGCGACCGGGTGCACGCCGTGGTGCTGGCGTACGAGGCCGGCCTGGTCCGCCCGTCTGCCTGACGCGCCGCCGCGCCGCTCACGTCCCCCCGCCGCGCCGCGCCCGTCCGCCGCGCCGCTCACGTCCCCCGAGGTTCCGAAATCTGCACATCTCGCGCGCCGAAACGTCGGTCCGTGGAACCTCGGCGTCGCGCCAGCGGCGTGTCGCCCAGCCGCGCACCGGGTCGAAGCGGGTCGCGATGGGCAGACGCGACGACAGACGGACGGGAGGCCCGGTGCCAGCTGGCATCGGGCCTCCCGTCAGGGGTTGGTCGCGACTCAGGCGGCGAGGTGCGCCTGCAGGAACCAGCGGTCCTTCGTCAGACCGCGCTCGATCTCGATGACGACGTCCTGGCTGTTGAGGTCGACCTCGTCGAGACCCTCGACGGCGCGACGGACCTGCAGCAGGGCCGCGTCGATCTGGGCGATGACCTCGGTGATGGTGACGTCGGAGTTCTGGAAGCCCTGCGACAGCGGCGGCAGCGTCGTGTTGGCGGCGACGGTCGCGATGCGCGAGTCGACCGGCAGGCCGAGGGCGACGATGCGCTCCGCGGCGGTGTCGGCGTAGGCCTGGGCGTGCTCGACGATGTCGTCGAGGAGCTCGTGCACACCGACGAAGTTGCGGCCGCGGACGTGCCAGTGCGCCTGCTTGCCGTTGACGACGAGTGCCTCGAGGTCGATCACGACGGGGGCGAGGAACTGTGCCACTCCGGCGGCGAGCTCCGGCGTCGTCGAGAACGGGGACGTGGTGGTCGTGGTGCTGGTGGTGGTCGTGGTCATGTCTGAACCTCCTGCGTCGTGGTTACACCGGATCGCTGGGCCTGTCCTGACCAGTTCGGTGCTGCCGATGGACACAACCATGCCCGCTTCTCTTGTATGCCGCAAGGAAGCGGAGGCTGCCCTTACCGGCGGGTAGCAGCCGCCAGCCGGCAGCGGTCAGCCGGCAGCGGTCAGCCGACGAGCGTGTCGAAGCCGGCGTCGCTCAGCTCGATCTGGACGGCGGAACGCGCGCGCTCGACCCAGGGGCTGTCGGTGCACCCGATCCAGACGCTCGTACGCGGCTCGCAGTCGGCGACGCACCACTCGGCCGCCCAGCCGGTCAGGGCGTGCGCGAGGGCCTCGCCGTGGTCGGCGAAGACGAGCGGCGACACCGCCGAGGTGCGGGCACTGCGGACCAGCCAGGTCACGGTCACGCGGGGCGGCGCGGGCAGGATGCGGATCTGCTCGTCGAGGGCGACCTCGACGAAGACCTGTCCGTACGCGTTCTCCGGCAGGTCTTCGAGCTGACGGCGGATCTCCGGCAGGTCCTCGACGCCGCCGGCGATGAGGATGCGTTCGCTGGGCTGTCGCCGGGTCCGTGCCATGCTGCAACGGTAAGGCAAGCCTTACCTCATCACAAGGGCTGCTGGCCGGTTCCGGCGATCTCCACAGCCGGCACACCGAGTTCGTGCGCCAGGAACGTCCACATCCACGACAGCGCGACGGTGTTCGTGAGCCCCGGGACGCCCTGGGCGATCTGCGTCGCGACACCGTCGCTGTAGGCCGCGAGCTTCAGGGCCACGGTGTCCGGCGAGATCGGTCCGGCGCCGCCCGGGAACGTGCCGGCGTCGGCACCGCGGCGGATCACCCGGACCAGACAGGCCTCCCAGACGCGGATCCGTTCGGCGTACTCGGCGGCCACTTCGGGCCGGCGGGCGACCGCGGTCCAGTAGTCGGACCAGATCCGCCAGTGCTGCCGGACCTGTTCGGTGTCGTCGAACAGGGGCGCCACGAGCATCCGCAGCGCCTCGACGGGGTCGGACTCGGCGTCGACGGCGATGACGATCGCCCCGTAGAAGCGCTCCGTCTCGAGCACGACGACCTCGTTGAGGATCTCCGCCACGCTGCCGAAGTGGTACGTCACGGTGCCGACGGACACTCCGGCCTCGGCGGCGATGTCCCGCAGCCCCGTCGCGCCGACGCCGTTGCGGACGATGACGGCACGGGCGGCCGCGACGATCATCGCGCGCCGGACCGCGGGACGCTGCCGGACGCGCGGCGCCGCACCCGCTGCCGCGCCCGGTGCAGCACCCGCCGCCGCCCCCGGTGCAGCACCCGCCGCGCCGGTCACGCCGAGGTCCTCGGGACGTCGTCGGCGAAGGTCTGCTCGGTGACCAGCACCTCGGGGGCGTCGAGGCCGCCGTCACGGGCCCAGGCCCGCACGGTGTTCACGACGTGGAAGGCCTCGGCGTCGGCGGTGACCTCGGAGGACGTCTCGAGCCGTGCCGACCAGTCCGGCTTCTCCAGGCCGATCGCCCAGTGCGACGATGCCACGGCCGAGTTCGGGTCGTCCGACCGGATGCGGTACGTCTCGCGGGCGTCCTCGCTGAAGACGAGCCCGTCGGGGTAGACCCGTCCACCGCCGTACCCGGGGTCGACGTCGAGGGTCCACTCCCCCGTCTCGACGTCGTGCGTGACGGTGCGCTGGGGCAGCTGCTCGGTCGGTGCAACGCGCTCGATCGCGAGCGGCGTCGACCGCTCGGGCTCGTCGAAGCGCACGTCGTCGTCGGTGTCGCGCGTCCAGACGGGCAGGCACACCTCGGACGCCGTCGGGTCGATCGTGACGGTGGCCTCGGTGCCGTGCGGCCAGACCCAGGGCCAGTAGGACGACGACACCGCGATCCGCAGGCGGTGCCCGGCGGCGAACCGGTGACCGGTCGCGACGAGCTGCACCGGCAGCGACGCCGGCTCACCGGGGACCAGCGGGTCGTTCCGGTCCATGCCGTCCCGCTTCGCCGCGTTGAGCACCCCGCGCGTCACGAGGGTCGACGAGCCGTCCGGCGCGACGTCGCACAACCGCACCGTCAGGGTGGCGCGGGGCTGGTCGCTCGTGACCGACAGGGTGACGAGCGCGTTGCCGAGCAGGTCGAACGCCCGGCCGACGGGCAGGTCGAAGCAGACGGAGCGGCCGTCCTCGGCACGCTGGTCGGGTGGCAGGTCGGTCGCGTTGCCGAACGGGAAGAACCGTCCGGCGTCGGCGCCGGTGTGCTGCGGCGACCGGACGACGACCGGCCCGTCCTCGCCGCCGCGGAGCGTCGCGAGCGGCAGCGCACGCCGGTGCGTCGCCGCCGAGGGCCACGCCTCGGCGCCGACCCACCGGCCCCGTCGCGAGGCGTAGTACGTCGCCGGGGCTTCGCCCTCGTTGATCCAGGCGCGGAGTGCGGGGTCCTCCTCCACGCCGGTGTCGATCCCGCGGAGCCAGCGGTCCCACCAACGCAGCGTCTCCTGCAGGAACCCGATCGACGGTCCGGGTGCGAGACCGCGGTCCGGGTACTGGTGCGACCACGGCCCGACGATGCCCTTGACCGGGGACTGCACGTTCGACACCAGTCGGAGCACGGCGTCGCGGTACGGGTCCGCCCAGCCGCCGACGGCGAGGACCGCTGCACCGATGTTGCCGTAGTCCTCGGCGGCGCTGCCGTGCCGCCAGTAGTCGTCGCGTTCCTGGTGCGCGAGCCACACCGGCGTCATCGGGCGGTTCGACTCCAGCCGCTCGCGCCACCGGTCGACCCAGTCCGTGCCGACGACCTCGGGCCGGGGCGGCCGCGAGTTGAACGCGAACATCGTCGCGCCCCACGCCGCCATGTCGATGCCGAGCACCGCTCCGCCGACGTAGTGCACGTCGTTGTCGTACCGGTCGTCGGTCGAACACACCGTGACGATGGCCTTGAGGGCAGCGGGCGCACGCGCCGCCAGCTGCAGGGCGTTGAACCCGCCCCACGAGATGCCGAACATGCCGACGGCACCCGTCGACCACTCCTGCTCGGCGAGCCAGGCGATCACGGCCTCACCGTCGCGGAGCTCCTGCTCGCTGTACTCGTCGTCGAAGAACCCGTCCGACGAGCCGCTGCCCCGGATGTCGACCCGGACCGAGGCGTACCCGTGCTGGGCGTACCAGGGGTGCCGTTCCGAGTCGCGGGGCGCGGTCCAGTCGTCGAGCCGGTACGGCAGGTACTCGAGCAGCACCGGCACCGGACCGTCGGGCGACACCGGCGACCAGATCCGGGTGTGCAGCCGGACGCCGTCGGGCATCGGGATCCACTCGTCGCGGACGGTCACGCCGTCCGGCAGCGAGTCCGGCGCGCCGATGGCGGTGAAGGTCGAAGCGTCGGCGTAGACCGAGCGATCGCGGCTCATGCGTCCTCCCAGTTCCGGGTCAGGTGTCCGTCGCCGTGGTCGGTCCAGCCCTCGGTGTGCCGCCAGCGCGGCACCCCGTCGCCGACGTCGGGCAGCTCGGTGCTGCCCGGCTCGAGCGTCGCGGCCAGCAGCGTCGACGTGTACGGGTGGTTCGGGCCGGTGAAGACCCGCTCGGTCGGTCCGATCTCGACGATCCGGCCGCCGGTCATCACGGCGACCCGGTCGGCCACGCCCCGGACGACGGCCAGGTCGTGGCTGATGAACAGGCAACTGAGCCCGCGCGAGCGCTGCAGGTCGGCGAGGAGCGCGAGGATCCCGGCCTGCACCTGCACGTCGAGCGCGGTGGTGATCTCGTCGGCGATGACCAGGCGCGGCTCGGCGGCGAGGGCCCGGGCGATGCCGACGCGCTGCCGCTGCCCACCGGAGAGCTGCGCCGGCAGCCGCTCGGCGAACTCCGGGCCGAGGCCGACCTGGGTGAGCAGCTCGCCGACGCGCTGCCGCGAGGACGTGCCCGTGAATAGCTTGAGCGGTCGCCCGATCGCCGCGCCCACGGTGCGCCGCGGGTTGAGCGACGTGTCGGCGTTCTGGAACACGAGCTGCACCGCACGACGAAGGTCCGGGGACCGTCCGGCGATCGGCTCGCGCAGGTCGCCGCTCACGGTCCCGTCGTCGAACGAGAACGTGCCCGACTCGGCCGGCACCAGGCCGGCGAGGGCGGTCGCGAGCGTCGACTTGCCACTTCCGGACTCCCCCACGACCGCGAGCGTCTCACGCGGTGCGATCGTGAAGGAGACGCCGTCGACGGCGGCCGGCAGGCCGCGTCCGTAGCGGATCACCAGGTCCTCGGCGGTCACCACGGGACGGACGAGCGGTTCTGGGCCCACGCCGCCGGTTCCGGCGCGACGCGCCAGCGGCGGGCCGGCCGTGCCGGTGGGGAGAGGAACGGTTCGGCCGGCCGTGGAGGCGACCGTCGACGAGACGGTCGCCGTCTCGGGCACGCGATCCGTCTCTCCCGGCCGTCGCCCGTCCGGCACCGCGGCCAGCAGGGCACGCGTGTACTCGTGCTGCGGGGCGGCGAAGAGCGCCGCCGTGGCGGCGTGCTCGACGATCTCGCCGTCGCGCATGACGGCGATCTCGTCCGCCATCGCCGACACGACCCCGAGGTCGTGGCTGACGAGCAGGACGGCCATGCCGAGCTGCCGGCCGAGGTCAGCGATCAGGTCGAGGACGGCGGCCTGGGTGACGACGTCGAGCGCCGTCGTGGGCTCGTCGAGCACGAGCACCCGCGGGCGTGCGGCGACGGCCATCGCGATCGCGATGCGCTGCTGCTGCCCACCGGAGAGCTGGTGCGGGTAGCGGCGGACGATCGCGTCGGGGTCTGGCAGCCGGACCAGCCGGACCAGCTCGGCGACGCGCTCGGGGCCGTCGGGTTCGCGGTGGGCGCGCAGGGCCTCGCGGATCTGCTCGCCGACGCGCATCGACGGGGTGAGCGCCTGGCCGGCGTTCTGCGCGACGACGGAGGCAACGCCGCCGCGGAGCTCGCGGCGGCCGGACGGTGACAGCGCGAAGACGTCGTCGCCGCCGACGCGGACCGAGCCGCGGACGATGGTCGAGCCCGCCCGGAGGTGCGCGAGCAGGGTCCGGGCGACGGTGGACTTGCCGCTGCCGGACTCCCCGACGAGGCCGAGGGTGCGCCCGGCGGGGATCGCGAAGGAGACGCCGCGCACCACGGGGACCAGGCGCTTGCCGGCCGCGTAGGAGATCGCGAGGTCGTCGACGCGGACGATGGGGTCCGTCGCGGTCGCCGGTGCGGCCGGTGCGGTGTCGGTGTGCGTCATGCGCTCACTCCCTTCGTTGCGCGGTCGACGCCGAGCGACTTGCTCAGGCCGTCGGCGGCGAGGTTGAGCCCGATCACCAGGGTCGCCAGGGCGACGATCGGTGCGAGCGTGCCGAGCGGCACCACGGTCAGCGCGGTGCGGTTCTCCTGCACCATCAGCCCCCAGTCCGGCGTCGGTGGGTTGGCGCCGAAGCCGAGGAAGGACAGCGACGCGACGAGCAGCACGATCCACGAGGCCCGCATGGCGTACTCGACGAGCACCACGTCGAGGACGTTCGGCAGGATCTCGCGGAACACGATCGACAGCGCACGTTCACCCCGGGCCCGGGCGGCCGTCACGTAGTCCTGCGTGATGACGGTGCGGGCGGCACCACGGACGACGCGGGTCACGGCGGGCGCGTAGACGACGGTGACGGCGAGGACGATCACCCAGAGCCCGGCGTCGAAGACGGTGACCACGACCAGCAGGGCGAGGATCGACGGCACGCTGAGCAGGGCGTCGACGACGCGCATGACGGCCTCGTCGAACCAGTTGTCGGCGTACGCCGTGATGCAGCCGAGCACCGTGCCGACCGCGACCGCGATCGTGGTGGCCAGGAACGTCACGAGCAGGGCGTACCGGCCGCCGTTGAGCGTCCGCGACAGCACGTCACGGCCGTACTGGTCGGTACCGAGCCAGTGCGTCCAGGTCGGACCGGCGAGGACGTCGCCGGCGTTCGTGGCCACCGGGTCGTACCCGGCGATGACCGGTGCGAGCAGGGCGAGCACGACGTGCAGGGCGATGAGGCCGAGGCCGATGCTCAGCGCCGTCGAGCCGCGCAGGGGCGCGAGGGCCCCGGCGAGGACGGCGCGTCCGGGGCGGCGGGTGGCGGTGGCGGTCATGCGGCGGCCTTCCTGGTGCTGCGCGTCGTGCGGGTGCGCGTGCGCGGTCGCCGCTGGCGGGTCCGCAGCTTCGGGTCGAGGACGAGCGCCACGAGGTCGGCGGCGAGGTTGCAGACGACGTAGATGACGGCGCTCAGGAGCGCGATCGCCTCGATCGTCGGCAGGTCGCGGTTGAAGACCGACTCGAGCATGAGCTTGCCCATGCCCGGGTAGTTGAAGACGTTCTCGACGACGACGACACCGCCGAGCAGCCAGGCGACGTTGAGCGCGACGACGTTGAGCGTCGGCAGCAGCGCGCTCGGCACCGCGTGCTTCCAGACCACGCGGCGCATCGTCAGGCCCTTGAGCTCCGCCGTGGTGACGAACTCGGACGCCATCACGTCGATGGTCGAGGAGCGGGCGGTGCGCACGATGTAGGCGGCCATCGCCAGGGTGAGCACGATGATCGGCAGCCAGATCGTCGGCAGGAGTTCGCCGACCGTGGCGTCGCTCCCCCGCAGCACGACGGCGGGGAAGATCGGCAGGCCGATCGCGAAGAGCAGCACGAGCACGGTCGCGACCATGAACTCGGGCACGCTCATCACGACGAGGCTGACGATCGAGATCACCTTGTCGGACGGGCGACCCCGACGGACCCCGGCGAGGACGCCGAGCGTCAGGGAGACCGTGACGCCGACGAGCATGGCGGGCACGGCGATGAGCATGCTGTTCCGGAAGGCGGTGAACAGCGTCGGCGCGACGGCCTCGCCGCTGACGAGCGAGGTGCCGAAGTCGCCGTGCACCGCGCCACCGAGCCACTGCAGGTAGCGGAGCCACACGTTCTGGTCGAGGCCGAGGGTCTCGCGCAGCTGCTTGACGGCGTCCGGGGTGGCGTTCTGGCCGAGGAGCTGCTGCGCGACGTCGCCGGGCAGTGCCTGCACGGCCAGGAACACGAAGAGCGAGGCGAGCACGACCGTGAGCACGGCGATGCCGATCCGGCGGAGGACGGGGACGAGGACGTCCGACGGGGTGTTCTTGGTCGTCATCGGCGCAGTCCGATCCGGAGGTAGTCGAACTCGAAGCCGTACTCCGAGTAGTTCACGACGTCGCGGGACAACCCCACGAGCCGGTCGCCGAACATCGGGGTCATGTCGGCCCCGTCCTCGACCACGAGCCGCTGGGCGTCCTGGTAGAGCGTCAGCCGCTTGGCGTCGTCCATCTCGGCGCGGGCGTCGTCGAGCAGCCCGTCGAAGGTCTCGTTCGACCACGCGCTCTCGTTGTAGGACGAGCCCGTGCGGAAGATCTGGTTGAGCAGCTGGTCGATCGGCCGGCCGGTGAACCAGTAGCTCACCATGAGCGGCTTCTGCATCCAGATCTGCGTGTAGTACGAGTCCGAGCTCGCGTTGCGGACCGTCAGGCGGATGCCCGCGTCGGCGACGGCGTCGCGGTAGGCGACCGCCATCGGCGTGAAGACCGACTCGTAGCTCGACGTGTAGATCGAGGTCCGGAACCCCTCGTGACCGGCCTGCTTGAGCAGTGCCTTCGCCTTGTCCGGGTCGTACTCGCGGTGGTCGTCGACGAACGCGGCGAGCTGCGGCGGGACGGGGTTGTCCCACCCGGGCGAGCCGGTGCCCTGCAGGGCGGTGTCGACGATCTGCTGCGGGTCGTAGGCGAGCTTCATCGCCTGGCGGACCCGCGGGTCGCTGAACTCGTCGCTCGTGGCGAGCATCGGGATCGTGTACCACTGGGCGTTCTTCGACCGGGCGACGGTGGCGCGGTCGGACGCGGACACCACCCGAGCGGTCGCGAAGTCCAGGTTCGTCTGCGAGATCAGGTCGATCTGGCCGGCGAGCAGCGCGTTCACCCGGGCGGTGGTGTCCTGGATCGAGTAGAAGTCGATGCCGTCCAGCGCGGGACGCCCGGCGAAGTGGTCGTCGAACGCCTCGACACTGCCGGCACCGGCGGGGGTGAACGCGGAGAGCCGGAACGGGCCCGTCCCGATCCCGGTGCGGCCGATGTCGGCGATCGCGGCCGCCGGCACGATGTAGCACTGGTACGCGGTGAGCAGCGACGGGAACTCGGCGTTCGGCTTGGTCAGCGAGAACCGCAGCGTGAACGGGTCGGTCGCACGCATCGAGTCGGCGTCCATCACATCGCCGAGGACCCCGGCCTGCGGGCTGCCGGTCTTCTCGTCGAGGATGTGCCGGATGCTCGCGATGGCGTCGTCCGCGGTGAAGCGGCTGCCGTCGTGGAAGGTGACGCCGCGGCGGAGCGAGAACGTCCACTCGGTGCCGTCGGCGTTCGCGGACCACTCCTCGGCGAGGTCGGGCACGGTGGTGCCCTGTTCATCGAGCTTGACGAGCCGGTTGTAGAGCGCGCCGAGGTACTCGTACGCCGACAGGGAGCTGGCGGAGTCGAGGGTCTCGGCGGCCGAGGCGGCCGGACGCGCGATGCGCAGGCGACCGCCGCGTCGGGCGACGCCGGTGGCCGCCGCTTCGGGGATGGTGGGCGTGCCGGCGTTCGCGCCGGAGCTGCACCCCGTCAGGGTGAGCAGGCCGAGGCCGGCCAGACCGGCGGCGCCGGTGAGGAGCGCTCGGCGGCTCGGGCCGCGGGCGTTCCGGGGTTCGGGGACGATGGGCTGCATTCGGGGTGGCCCCTCCTGTAATCGTTCCGGTGAACGATAGAGGGAACCCGGCGATCCCCCAACTCCTGCTCCTCGTCCGTCCGAGTGTTTACGAACTCGTTACACGGGCGCCGCCGGCACGGAGCATGATCGGACCATCCCGTCCGAGGAGGATCATGGCGACGTTCACCAGGGGGTTCGGTGGCCGTCGAGCCGACCGCGACGACACCCGCATCCCGCCCGGCCAGACCCTGGTGCGCGACTGGCCGGTCCTGTCGGCCGGTGCCACGCCTGACGTCGATCCGGCGTCGTGGGTCTTCTCGATCCGCACCGAGAACGGTCTGCACACCTGGACGTGGGACGAGGTGCACGCGCTCGGCGTCGAGGACGTCACCGTCGACATCCACTGCGTCACCCACTGGACCAAGCTCGACATGCCGTGGCGCGGCGTCCCTCTCGACCGCCTGTTCGAGAACGTCGAGACGTCGCTCGACTACTGCATGGTGCACAGCACCGGCGGGTACACGACGAACGTGCCGCTCGACGAGCTGCTGGACGGCAAGGCGTGGATCGCGTTCGAGGCCGACGGCGAACCGCTCGAGCCCGAACACGGCGGTCCGGCGCGCCTGCTGGTGCCGCACCTGTACTTCTGGAAGAGCGCGAAGTGGGTGAGCGGGATCGTCATGCAGGCGGACGACGAACCGGGCTTCTGGGAGAACGCGGGCTACAACCTGCACGGCGACCCGTGGAAGGAAGAGCGGTACTGGTGACGGTTCCCGACACCGACGTGCCCACCGCCCCGTCCACCGACCTGGAGGCCCGGATCGCGCCCGCCGGTCGGCCCGCGCCCCGCAGGCGGCCGGCCTGGCACCCCGCGACGGTCGCCTCGGTGGAGCGCGAGACCCCGAACGCCCGTCGGGTCGTCCTGGACGTCCCGACGTGGCCGGGGAACGACCCGGGCCAGCACCTGGACCTGCGGCTCACGGCCGAGGACGGCTACCAGGCATCCCGCTCGTACTCGATCGCCTCGGCGGGTGACCGGACCGACGTCGTCCTCGCCGTCGACCGCGTCGAGGGTGGCGAGGTGTCCCCGTTCCTGGTCGACGCGGTCGAGGTCGGCGACGCGCTCGAGGTGCACGGGCCGCTCGGCGGCTGGTTCGTGTGGCGTCCCGGCGCGTCCGACCGTCCGGTGCAGCTGATCGCCGGCGGCTCGGGGATCGTGCCGCTCGTCGCCATGGTCACCGCGCACGCCGAGGCCGGGGACCCCGCACCGTTCCGGTTGCTCGTCGCCGTCCGGACCCCGGACGGCGTCTTCTTCCGCGCCGAACTCGACCGGGCCGTCGCTTCCGACGCTCCGCTCGAGGTGACCACCGTGTACAGCCGGATCGCTCCACCCGGGTCCGCCGTGCTCGCGGGACGGCTGACCCGCGATGCGCTCGCCGCCGCGGTCTTCCCACCCGACGCCAGGGCGCTCGTCTACGTGTGCGGCTCGACGCCCTTCGTCGAGCAGGTGCTCCGCTGGCTCGCCGACCTCGGGCACGACACCGCCGACGTCCGTGCCGAACGGTTCGGGGGCAGCTGATGACCGTCGTCGACGGCAACGCGCTCGCGGGGGTCCTGTCCGAGGTGCTCGGACCGGAGCCGACCGTGACGGTGCTGTGTTGTGCGGGGTGTGGGTCCCACGGATCGGTCGCACGCACCGCCGTGTACTGCTCGGCGATGGGCTCCGTCGCCCGGTGCCGGACGTGTGACACCGTGCTCGTCACGGTGGTCGAGGCCGGATCCGCGCGCTGGATCAGCCTCCCCGGCACCCGTGCCACGCTGATCCCACTACCCGAGGATCGCGGCTAGCGCAATCACCGAACGCATCTCGTGCGGAGTTCTTGCGGCTTTCCGCATGCCCCGAACTGGGGTCCAATCCGACCGCGACGATGCTCCGGATCACTCTTCGGGACATCGCTGGGCCACCCACCCGGCGTCTCCACTCGGGGCAGTGCGGCCTCTGCGTCCGGCGGGCGCGGGTACCCGAAGCCTGCGCCCCCGGATGCGCCCGCTCACGGCGCCCGGGAACGACAGAACCCCCGGTGCTGCTCTGTGAGCAACCCCGGGGGTCCTGTTCCGTCCGAGCGGATGACGAGATTCGAACTCGCGACCCTCACCTTGGCAAGGTGATGCGCTACCACTGCGCCACATCCGCGTTCGCACGCCGTGTGGGCCGTGCGGAGTCGACTGTACCCGATCGCGGGCCCACAGACGTGTTCTGCGGCAGATCCGGGCGTGTCCGGTGTCGCGAGGCGCGGCCCGTCGCGGCCCGACGCGGTCGTCAGGCGCGGTCATCAGGCACGGTCATCAGGCACCGAGGAGTTCGATCGGAGCATGAGCTACGTGCACGACAACCCGGGCGGGACCGAGGCCCACGGCGTCGACCTGATCGACGGTGACACCCCCGCCATCCGCATCCTGGTGCACGGCGACCTGCCGACCACGATCGAGCACGAGGGGCGGACCTGGCTCGCCACCGGCGACGCGCACGACGACGGTGACGACCAGGCGCCCCCGATCGCGATCTACCGCCCGGTCTGAGCCGCGCTCGGCGACGGGCCGGGCGCTCGACTGCGGTCAGTGCCCGCGGACGTCGCCCGTCAGGATCGCGTGCTCGGCGCCGGCCGACAGCTCGTCGTGCAGGGCGTCCGCGAAGAACTCCCCCGCACCGAGGCTGACCAGGTGCGTGAGCGCACCGCCCACGTCGACCAGCCCGGGGTTCCACTCGTCGTGGAGGGACGCGCGGACGTGCCCGGACTCGTGCACGACGACGACCCCGATGTGGTCGTGGGCATCGCCGACCTCGAGCACGGCGTCGTACACGACCGGTTCGGTGTCCTCGCCGAGGGGCTCCAGGTGCACCTCGCCGATCCCGGGCCACTCGGTGCGGAACACGGGCAGGTCCGGCGCGTGCAGGTGCGGGGCGCGTTCGTCGGTGACGGACTCGATCTCCCCCGACGTCAGGTACTCGTCGACGACCTCGTGGATCCGGTCGTGCAGTCCGGGCTCGTACTGCCACCAGCGCTGGTGCACCGCCCGGAGCCAGTCCTGCGTCGCGGCGTCGGCCGAAGCCGAGGTCCCGACCAGCTGCGGTGCCGTGCCGGGCGATCCGACGACCTCGAGCTGCTCGTCGTGCGTCTCGACGGTGATGGACCCGGTGGCCTCGTCGGGGTGCACGCCGTGGACGTCCTCGGGGGCCGCGGCCCAGATGCTCGCCGGGAGCTTCGGCGGCAGGGCGAACGCCACCGCGATCGCCGGACGCGCCAACGCCTCGTCGAGCGCGTCGCCGAGGTGCACCTCGTCCGAGCGGGACCCCATGACGATGCCGCCGGTCGGGGGCACGGCGGCCAACCGCTCGAGGTCCTCGTGGTCCGCGTTCATCGACGCGAACACGTGGGTGTCCGCCCACTGGACGAACTCGCCGGCGGCACGGTCCTGGTCCTCGAACGGCACGTTCCAGACCGAGGGGTCCGCGAGCACCCACGACGCCGAACGACCGGCGGGGCCACGACGCACGGCGTCGACCACGGCGGGGACGAGCCCGGGCAGCCCGCGGTACGCCGGGCGCACGGTGAGGCGGTCCAGCGCGAGCAGGTCCGGCTTGCCGAGCATCTCGGCGGCGTGCGTCTGCAGCGACAGGAAGGTCTCGCCCGTGGCGTCCGGCACGACGATCGCCGCGGCGAAGTCACCGTCGACGTCGGACACCTGGTACCCGAGCACCAGTGCCTCGACCGACTCGGGCGATCGGCTCGTGTACGCGGCGACCTCGGCGACCGACACCGCTTCGGCCTCGTCGTCGGTGATGGGCACCCGGACGTCGATCACCCACCGGTCGACGTCCTGGCCGGGGTAGGCGTCGCCGTCCTCGTCCGAGATCGTGATGTGCACGAGCCGCAGGGAACCGTCCCACGCGTCGTGGACGTGCTGGGCGATGGCGGCTTCAGGGTCGTCGGTCACGGACGCCACCGTATCGGTGGCGGACCGGGCACGTGGTCAACCGTGCTGCGCGACCATCGCGTCGACGCTCCGCATCGCGGTCGCCAGGATGGTGAGCACCGGGTTGACCCCGCCGTTCGTCACGTGCACCGAGCCGTCGGTCACGCGCAGGTTGTCGTGTCCCCACACCCGGCCGAACGGGTCGACGACCGACGTCGCGGGGTCCGTCCCCATCCGGAGCGTGCCGGCCTGGTGCTGGCCACCGCTCGTGCCCCGGACCGGACCGTGCAGCTCCGCCACGCGCGTGGCGCCGGCCGCGCGCAACCAGTCGCCGCTCCGGGCGCTGGTGTGGTCGCGAGCACGGACGTCCTCCGGGTGGACCCCACCGCTGAACGACGCCACCGGGATGCCGTACCGGTCCGTCACCGCGGGGTCGACCCGGACGCGTGCGTCGGCCGTGGTGACCTCCTGGATCGGCCCCATGATCCGCATGCTGCGCCGCGCCAGGTCCCGCATCGCGTGCTTGCCGTCGAGCCCGGAGCGCGGCGCGAGCCCCGTGCCGACGAGGTACTGGTACGTGTTCGACGGCGTCGCGATGAACTCGTTCGCCAGGATCCCGCCACCGATCTGCCCGGGCACGCCGTGCCGGTAGTCGGTGGTGGCGATCGACGGTCCCGGTCCGAGCCCGTCGTCCACCACGTCGTCGAAGACGCCCATCGCGCCGCCGTAGACGTGGCCCTGCAGGTGCCGGCCGACCTGGTCCGCACCGTTGCCGATGCCGTCGGGCTCCTGGTCGCTCCGGCTGTTGAGCAGGAGCCGTGCCGACTCCACCGCCCCGGCCGCCACGACGACCTCGGCGGCGTCGACCTCGGCCCGCCAGTCGCGGCCGTCCGCGGTGCCGACGATCGTGACGCCGACCACGCGGCCGGCACTGTCCGTGCGCAGCCGGGCGACCCGTGACTCGAGCACGATCGACGCGTTCCCGGTGGCGAACGCGCGGGTCAGCATGGTGTTCTGGCTGCCGTTCTTGGCGTCGACCGGGCACGCGAAGCCGACGCACATGCCGCACTGTTCGCACGCGCGGCGGCCCAGGTACGGCGTCGAGTTGATCAGGAGCGGGACGTGCACCGTCGAGATGCCAAGGGCGTCCGCGGCGCCGGCGAGCCGGTCCCGCGCTGCCCCCGACGGCAGCGGTGGCATCGGTCGCGCGCGCGAGCGCTCCCCGGACCACGGACCGTCGACGTCGCCGCCGCTGACCCCGATCTCCCACTCGGCGCGCTCGTACCAGGGCTCGAGCTCGTCGTACCCGAACGGCCAGTCGGCCAGGGCGCTGCCGTCCGGCACGCCGTACGTCGACGCCATCGCGAAGTCCCGCGGCCCGAACCGCCAGGCCTGTGCGCCGTAGACCCGTGTGCCGCCGCCGGCCGTGACGGCGTTGTTGTGCCACCCCGGCGACGAGGGCCGGAGCACCAGGAGCTCGCGACCGTCCGCCACCGTCCGCGGGTTGCCGACGTCGGACGGCCCCGACCGCGGTGCGACGCCCCAGCTCGACCGCGGGTTCCGGATGTGGTCACGGCTGAGTTCCGCGGTGCCGGGCCACCCACCGGCCTCGACCACGAGCACGCGCCGACCGGACTCGGCGAGCCCGCACGCCGCGACACCCCCGCCGGCGCCCGACCCGACGACGACCGCGTCGTACCGGTCCGCCAGCTGCGACGGGTGCACGACCGTGGGCGCTGCGGTCGGTACCGGTACCGGCACGCTCCAGCCGTCCGGCGGACCGGGCTGCCACCCCACCATCTCCCATGACCGCTCCCCCGCGTTCCCGCCGTTCCCCGCGTCGGCGTAGTAGCCCGCGGCCACGAGCTCGGCGAACCAGGTCCAGTCGGGATCGTCGCCGTCGCGGAGCTCGTCGACGCCCTCGTGGTCGTCCGCGTACTCCACGACGCCACGGAGACGGTCCAGCCAGTCCGGCCGGTCGACCAGCACCCCGGCCAGGAAGTCGAGCGCGCCGGCCTCGGACGCCGACGGGTACTCGTCCGCCGGCACCACCCGGTCGACCAGGGAACGGAGCCGTTCGTCGTGCGTGCGGAGGAACTCCTGCGCTGCGGTGGCCGTGTGGTCCGTCATCGGTCCTGCCTCTCGAGCAGCGCCGGTGCCGCCCCACGAGCACCGTGACGGACACGGCAGGGTCCGAGGCCGGGGCTCAGCCGCCGATGCCCTCGAGGTCGAGCAGGTCGTCGTCGCTCAGCACGACGGCGGCACCCTCGATGTTCTCCTGCAGGTGCGCCCGCGACGACGTGCCCGGGATCAGCAGGATGTTCGGGGACCGGCGGAGCAGCCACGCCAGGGCGACGGACATCGGCGTCGTCCCGAGCCGTGTCGCCACGGTCGAGAGCACCTCGGACTGCAGCGGGGCGAAGCCGCCGAGCGGGAAGAACGGCACGTAGGCGATGCCCTCGGCCGCGAGCCTGTCGATGAGCGGGTCGTCCTGCCGGTTGGCCAGGTTGTACATGTTCTGCACCGAGACGATCGGTGCGATCCCCTGCGCTTCCGCCACCTGTTCCGTCGTCGCGTTGCTCACGCCGAGGTGCCGGATGACCCCCTGTCGCTGCAGGTCGACCAGCGTCTCGAACGCCGGGGCGATCGGCCCCGCGACCGGACCGTTCGCGTCGCCCAGCCGCAGGTTGACGAGGTCCAGCACGTCGACTCCGAGCGTCTCGAGGTTGTCGTCGACCTGTGCGCGCAGTTGGTCGGGTTCCCGAGCGGTCGGCCAACCGCCTCGGGCGTCCCGCCGCGCGCCGACCTTCGTCGCGATGACGAGGTCGTCGGCGTACGGGTGCAGCGCCTCGTGGACCAGCTCGTTGACGATGCGGGGGCCGTACGTCTCGGCGGTGTCGATGTGCGTGATGCCGCCCGCGACGGCGTCCCGGAGCACGGCGACAGCCTCGTCGTGGTCCTTCGGTGGCCCGACGACCCGGGGACCGGTGAGCTGCATCGCGCCGTAGCCGAAGCGTGCGACCGGCCGGTCGCCGAGGGTCCAGGTGCCGCCCGGCAGTCGAGGGGTGGTGGTGCTCATCGGATCTCCTTCGAGGGCGTGCCGACGCCGAGGGCGCAGCGCACTCCTGACAGCCTGCTCGCGTGGGCAGCGGCTCGCACGACACCGACGCGCGTTCCGGCCCACTTGCAGCGGACGGCCCGCTTGCAGCAGACGGCCCACTTGCAGCGGATGCCCCACCGGACGTACGCTCCTGCCAGAGGGCAAAACGCCTCGTCGCTCCGGCGGCCAGGCACCCACACGCGGTCTCGGACGAGTCGCCACTTCTTCATCGAAGGAGTGCACGTGTCCACCCGTTCCCCCGCCCGGCTCCGTGACGCCGGGATCGCCCTCGCCGGCCTGTCCGCCGTCTTCCTGTTCGAGATGCTCGACAACTCTGTGCTGAACGTCGCGCTGCCCACCATCGGCCGTGAACTCCACGCGTCGACGACCGGACTCCAGTGGGTCACCGGCGCCTACTCGGTCGTCTTCGGCGCGCTCATGCTCCTGTTCGGCGCGGTCGCCGACCGGTTCGGCCGACGCCGGGTGATGCTCGTCGGCCTGGTGCTGCTCGCGCTATCCGCGCTGGCGACCACGCTCGTCACCACGACCGGCGAACTCATCGCGGTCCGCGCGCTCATGGGGATCGCGGCGGCCATGACGACGCCCGGGTCGATGGCCCTGGCCTTCCGGCTCTTCGACACCGACGCCCTGCGGGTCCGGGCGCTGACGGTCATCTCCACCGCGGGCCTGGTCGGGCTCGCGGTCGGTCCGACGGCGGGCGGCTTCGCCCTCGCGGTGGCGCCGTGGCAGGCCCTGCTCCTGGTGAACGTCCCGATCGCGGCGCTCGCGTTCATCGGCATCCGAGCCGGCGTGCCCGCTGACCGACCGGAGGACCTGCACCCCGACCGGATCGACGTGACCGGCGCGCTGTTCGGGACCACGGCCCTGGTCGGTGCACTCGGGACGCCCACCCTCTTCGCGGAGGCGGGCAGCGCCTCCTGGCCGGGGTGGACCGGGGTCGTCGTGACGGTCGCTGCGGTGGCGGCCTTCGTGCAGCGGGAGCGCACCGCGGCGCAGCCGCTGCTCGACCTGCGCCTGCTCGCCCGTCCGCTCGTCGCGAGCGGTCTGGCGTACAAGGCGGCCTCCGGACTGGCCGTCTCCGGCCTGTCCTACCTGGTGACGCTGCAGCTGCAG
This sequence comes from Curtobacterium sp. VKM Ac-2861, assembly GCF_013204965.1. Taxonomy (NCBI): domain Bacteria; kingdom Bacillati; phylum Actinomycetota; class Actinomycetes; order Micrococcales; family Microbacteriaceae; genus Curtobacterium; species Curtobacterium sp. VKM Ac-2861. Next base: position 544,735 of record NZ_JABMLA010000001.1, on the reverse strand, counting down.
TTCGCCTGGGGGTGGTCGCCGGCGCTGGCCGCGATCGGGACCCTGCCGCAGGTGGTGGTGCTCCTGGCGTCCGGGCGATTCGTCGGCCCGTTCGTGCAGCGGGTGGGCCTCGGCCGCGCGGCCTGGCTGAGCGCCGGTGCCGTCGTCGCAGGACTCGCGCTCTTCACGGTCGGCGGCCGAGCCGGGTACGGCTGGGTCGCCGCGGCACTCGTCCTCGTCGCTGCGGGGATGCGGGTCGTCGGGGTCGTCGCGGGCAACAACGTGCTCCAGGGCCTGCCGTCGAACCGGACGTCGGTCGGTGCGGCGCTCGTCGACACCTCGAGCGAGCTCGCGACCGCGGTGGGCATCGCGGCGACCGGGACGGTGCTGGCGCTGCTCGTGCCGGGCAGCATCGCGTCGACGTCGTGGACGGCGGACCGCCTGACCGCGTTCGAGGACGGGATCACCGTCGCGGGCGTCGTCCTGACGGTCGTCGCCGCGCTGCTCGTCGCCGTCGGCATGGCCCGCGCGACGACCCGCGCGGGCACGCCGGTGGCCGAACCGGCTCAGACGGCGCTGTAGCCGCCGTCCGCCACGAGCACGGACCCGGTGATGAACGACGCCGCGTCGCTCGCCAGGAACACGACGCTCGGCGCGATCTCCTCGGGCAGGGCGAAGCGCTGCTGCGGTGCGTCCTCGATCCAGTACCGCCGGAACTCCGGGGAGTCCACCGGCGCCATCTCGGTCTTCACGTACCCGGGGGCGACGGCGTTCACGCGGATCCCGTACTTCGCCCACTCGACCGCGAGCGACTTCGTCAGGTGGTGCACGGCGGCCTTCGACGCGTTGTACGCCGGCTGCCACTGCGGCCGGTTCACGATGAGGCCCGACATGCTGCCGATGTTCACGATCGAGCCCGAACCGGCATCGCGCATGTGTGCGCCGACCGCCGTCGACGTCTTCCACAGTGCGCGGACGTTGAGATCGAACACGTCGTCCCACTCGCTGTCGGGGACGTCGAACGCGTCCCGGTGGTGGCACGTGCCGGCGTTGTTGACGAGCACGTCGAGGCGGCCGAGGGCCGCCATCGCCTCCTCGGTCATGCGCGCCACCTGCTCGCCGTCGGTGATGTCCGCCGTGATGGTGACGAAGTCGTGGCCGGCTTCCGCGGCCTCGGCGGCGACCCGGGCGTTGCGCTCCGCGGAGCGCCCGACGATCGCGACGCGGGCGCCGGCCTCGGCGAGGCCGAAGGCGAACGCCCGGCCGAGTCCCTGGTTGCCGCCGGTGACGAGGGCGGTCCGGCCGGTGAGGTCGAAGGGTGAGGTCATGGAGCGGGCGCCTTCCTGAGCGGGGTCGGCGCGGTGCACCGCGTCGACGAGGTACCGCCCTGCGTACACGCACCCGGCCGGGAGGCGCGGCGTGCGTCCGCCGCGCGCCGCGCCCACGGCTGTGGTCACGACCACCGCCGCCCGCTCTCCCGGTCACGGCCCTCCGCGTTCATCCGCCGCCTTCTCGATTCCCTCTGCGATCCACGAACGCTCGAACGGCTCGCCCCGGTGGGGCAACGAGCACGACGCTGGTCACGACGAGCACGGCGACGATTCCCACCGCTCCGATCGTCAGCAGGTCCGGGCGGAGGACCGACTGGCCCCGCAGGGCCTGCCACAGCGCGATCGAGGTGACCGCGGCGTACGCCGCCCCTGCGACGACCACGACGCGCACGCGCGACCGCTCCCGCATCGTCGCCGGCAGGACGAGCGCGAGGAGGGGCAGCACCTGCAGGGCGTGCATCCCGATGAAGTGGGACACGCGGAGGTCGCCGTGGAGGCTGTTCCAGCCGAGCAGGGGGATCCCGCCGGAAGGGTCGTCGCCCCCGACGGAGTGCGAGCCGTACGTCCCCGAGCCCGGATCGGCCAGCTGCGCCGCAGTGGGGATGACCATGAGGAACCCCACGGAGAGGCCAGCCAGGGCGACGACGAGCCCGATCCGGAGCGCCCAGGCCGACGCCCGGTCGTCCAGGTTCGAGAAGACCGCGACTGCGGCGCCGACGAGCAGCGTGGCGCAGTACATCAGGGTGACCCCACCGGCCATGAGCTGGTAGAACAACTGGTTCGTCGGGGTCGACACGTTGAAGTGGCTCCCCACGCCTCGCACCACCTGGATCGAGATCACGACGATCTCGAGCAGCGATGCGGCCGCGCCGACGGTCCCGGCCCACCAGCCGATCCGTCGCAGGACGGGCCGCTGCACCAGGGAGAGCATCCACGCCAGCGTCACGGCGTAGAGCGCGAGCGACACGGAGAACTTGAGCGGCTTCGCCCAGATCGGGTCGGCTGCGAGCGTGCGCGGATCGACCAACAACCCGACGACGCACACCACCGCCCAGACGCCCATCAGCGCGGCGAACGCCACGAGCGGCCGGTGCCATCCCCGGGTACTGAGCAGGAGGGCACGGGTCGCGTCGAGGACGACGCTCACGAGCGGGCGTCCACCGCAGTCAGCTCCTCGGAGATCGACCAGAGCCGAGCAGCGGTCTCCGGGTCCTGTGCCTGCTTCGACCGGCCGATGACCTCGGCTCCACCGCGCATGTGCATCATGCGCCGCGGTCCGACGAAGGTCCCACCGGGCAGGTCGGCGCTCGCGGCCATCAGGGACGGCAGCGCACCGTCCTCTGGCTCCTGCCCGAGGACCGGGACGAGACGGTCCCACAGGTTGGGGCGCTGTCCGGCCGGTCGCTCGTAGATCGCCGTCTTCACCAGGCCCGGGTGGGCTGCCAGCGCGCGCACCCGGGACCCCGACGCCAGCAGGCGCCGGTCGAGTTCGGACGTGAACAGCAGGTTGGCGAGCTTGGAGTCGGCGTACGCACGGCCGGCGTTGTAGGTGCGCCGGTACCAGTCGAGGTCGGTGAGGTCGAGTCGGGCCATGCGTTCCGCCTGGGAGGCGACGGTGACGACGCGGTCGGTGACGTGCGGCAGGAGCAGCGTCGTCAGCAGGAAGTGTCCGAGGTGGTTCGTCCCGAACTGGAGTTCGTGCCCGTCCGCCGTCCGTTCCAGGTCCTTCGACTCGACGCCGGCGTTGTTCACCAGGATCGCGATCGGCTCGTCGATGCCGTCGGCGAACGCCTCGACCGTGTCGAGCCGGGCGAGGTCGAGACGGCGCACACGGTGGGTCCCCGGAGCGCCGGGGAGGGCGGAGACGACCGCCCGGCCCTTCTCCTCGTTGCGGACCGCGAGGATGATCCGCGCTCCCGATCCCGCCAGTGCGACGGCCGTCGCTCGGCCGATACCGCTCGTGCCGCCGGTGATGATCACGGTCTCGTCGGTCGGAGCTCGACCGGTCCTGATGTCGTCCATGCCGCCAATGTAGACACTGACTACTTTGTTGTCAACGTCTACACTGGCGTCATGAGTGCGCAAGCTCGTCCGTACCACCACGGCTCACTGCGGCAGGAGCTCGTGCGGGAGGGCCGTGCGCTCCTGGTCGAGGAGGGGCAGCAGGCGGTGACCGTGCGGGAGCTCGCGCGCCGCGTCGGCGTCAGTCACGGCGCGCCCCTGCGACACTTCCGCGACCGGGAGGCCGTCCTCGACGCGATCGCCGCGGACGGCTTCGACGAACTCCGTGGCCACCTGGAGGCCGCGCGCGGCCCCGGGGACCTCGGGCCCCGTCTCACCGAGTACGTCCGAGCGCACGTCCGCTTCGCCCAGGAGAACGGCCCTCTCGTCCAACTGATGTTCACGTCGACCGACGACGGCCCGCGACCCGAGGGCGACCACGGGTCGTGGTCCTCGGCGGAGCGGTTCTTCGCCCTGGGTGCGGAACTGCTCGGTGAGCGCGACCCGGCATCGATGGGCCCGGTCCCGTTCCTGCTCGCAGCGACGACCGAGGGCATCAGCGCACTGGCGGCGGCCGGGCGGATCCCGCCGGAGCGTGTGGACGAGGTCGTCGTCGCGGCGGTGCGGATGCTCCTCCCACAGATCGAGCAGCAGCTCGGCCGGCCCTCCGACGTCTCGATGAGCCAGTCCGGCCCGTGATCGACGCGTGGCGGCCGAAGGCGGCGGGGAACCGTGTTGCCGGCCCCCGCCGCGCGCGGACGGTCAGACGCGGCCGAGCATCGCTTCGTTGAGGATGGTGCCGCCGAGCATCCAGCCACCGTCGGCGACCTCGTCGAGGATGACGAGCGTCGTCGGTCGGGCTCGCTCGCCGTAGACGTCGACGATGGCATCGGTGACGGCGTCCTGGAGCTTCTTCTTGGACTCGGGGGTCAGGGTGTCAGCAGGGACCTTGATGTTGGCGAAGGGCATGGTGTTCCTCTCAGTGGGGGGTCCGGACGTTCCGGGGGTCAGGGTGCGGCGTTCGGGGACAGGAGGTCCTCGATGCCGACGCGGCGGTAGAACTCGGCTCGGATGCGGTCCGCGACGGCCGAGACGACCTCGCTGCCGTCGTGCGAGGGATCGATGTGGACGCGGTACGGACGACCACCGCCGGGCAGGTCCACGACCCGTACGATCTCGTCGGCGACGTCCTGCACGTCGGCGTCCGCCGGCACGGTCTCGGCGAGGCGGCCGGTCAGGTCCCGCCGGAGCGCTCCGTACTCCTCGTCGTGTGCAGCGACGCGGTCGGCGTCCGCCGGCAGCGCGGCGTTCGTGAAGTGGTTCGTGCCCGAGGTGAAGGCACCCGGGACCACGATGGTGGTGTCGATGCCGAAGCGGACGAGTTCTGCGGCGTAGCTCTCGGCCAGGGCGTCCAACCCGGCCTTCGCCGCGAAGTACGGCGCCAGGAACGGCGGGTGCCCGCCGCGGGTCGACGAACTGCCCACCCAGACGACCAGTCCGGACCGGCGGTCACGCATGTGGGGCAGGACGGCACGGGCGACGCGTTGGGCGCCGACCACGTTGACGTCGTACAGCGCCGCGAACTGCTCCGGCGTGAACGCCTCGGCCGGGCCGTAGGCCATGTGTCCGGCGTTCTGCACGAGGACGTCGATGCGCCCGTGTGCACGGACGACGGTGTCGACCGCGTCCTCGACGGACTGCAGCGACTGGACGTCGAGCTCGACGGCGCCGAGCCGCAGCGCCTCACGGTCGGCGAGGTCCTCGAGCGCCCTGCGAGCGGTCGCGTTCCGACCGTCGACGGCGCGCATCCCCGCGATGACGACGTTGCCTGCCCGTGCGAGCGACTCCGCCGTCAGGCGACCGAAGCCGCTCGAGGCTCCGGTGACGAGGACGACCCGCGGCGTGGGCATCAGACCATCCCCCCGTTGGCGCGGATGGTCTGCCCGTTCACCCAGTGTCCGTCCGGTCCGACCAGGAACGCCACGACGCCGGCGATGTCCTCCGGAGTGCCGAGGCGCTCGAGGGGCGGTGCCTTCGCCAGCGTGTCGATCTGCTCTTCCGTCTTCCCGTCGAGGAACAGCTCGGTCGCCGTCGGCCCCGGAGCGACCACGTTCGCCGTGACGTCACGGCCACGGAGCTCCTTCGCCAGGATCAGCGTCATGCCCTCTGCCGCGCTCTTGCTCGCGACGTAGGCGCCGTAGGTGGGGAACTGCGTCCCGACCACCGAGGTCGACATGCCGACGAACGCGCCACCGGCGCGGAGGCGACGAGCCGCTTGCTGTGCGACGACGAAGGTGCCGCGGATGTTCGTCCGGTGCAGCGCGTCGAGGACCTCCAGGTCTTGGTCGGCGATCGTCGACAGTGCGAGGCGTCCGGCGGAGTGCACGACGACGTCGACGCCACCGTGGTCGGCCTCGACCTGGTCGAACATGGCGGCCACGGCGTGCTCGTCGGCGACGTCTGCCTGCACGGCGACCGCGTGTCCGCCGGCTGCTGTGATCTCCTCGACGGTGGCCGCGGCAGCTGCCGACCCGCTCGCGTGGTTCACGACCACGGTGAAGCCGTCCGCTGCCAGACGGGACGAGACCGCGCGGCCGATGCCGCGCGAGCCGCCCGTGACGATGGCAACGCGTGCAGAAGTGTGAGCCATGGGGTGTCCTTTCAGCGATATGCGCCCATCATTTCGGCGCTACGACAGAACGTAGCATGATTACGATCGGTGCTACAAGCTGCGCTACGATCGCCGCATGGCTCGTTCTGACGAAACACTTCGCAACGCGCTGCTCAGCGCGGCGGAGGAGCAGCTGGTCGCGTCTCCGGACGGGGACATCGCCACCCGAGCGGTCTGCGAAGCGGTCGGTGTGACACAGCCCGTCCTCTACCGGATCTTCGGCGACAAGCGTGGTCTCCTGGACGCCCTCGCCGAGACCGGTCTGCAGCGGTACACGCAGCGGAAGGCCGAACTCGAGGCGTCGGATGACCCGTCGGTGGACCTGCGCCGCGGCTGGGACGACCACCTCGCCTTCGCCCGCGAACACGCCGCGCTCTACCGGCTGATGTTCGCTCCGCGACCGTGGGCGAACAGCGCTGCCCGCGATGGACTGACCGTCCTGCTCGAGAGGACACTGACGCGCTGTGCCGCCGCCGGCCTGCTCCGCGTCGACGTACCCGTCGCGGCGACGATGTTGCTCGCTGCCAACGTCGGACTCGCCCTCGACCGGATGAGCACACCCGCGCGGCACGAATCCGGCATCGCTGCCGACGCCCTCCGCGACGCAGTCCTGAGCGCGGTCCTGGTGGTGCCGCCCGGCCCGGGGCACGACGACCTCGACGCAGCACCCCTCCGGCAGCTCCGCGCGCAGCTCGACGCCGGCGGGTCGAGCGCGCTGCTGCCCGAGGAAGCCGCACTCATGCGAGTGTGGCTCGACCGACTCGATCCGCGGAACGATCGCGGCAACGGAGGATCCCGATGATCTCCACCTTCCTCGTCGAGCACGCGCCTCTCGTGCGCGTCGCCTTCTGGGTCGGCGTCGTCGTCGCCGCGGGCCTGGCCTGGGCGCTCCACCGCCTGCGGCTCCGTGGTGTGCTGCTCGGCCTGTCCGGGCTGTCGTTCATCGCGGTGCTCCTGCTCACCCTGCTGCCCGACGGCGCTCGGCCTGACGGCGTCACGTGCACCGTGCAGTTCTCCGTGCCGTTCCAGGGCCTCGACACGCTCGCCAACGTCGCGATGCTGCTGCCGATCGCACTCTTCCTCAGCACGGCGACGAACCGACCGCTCTCCGTCCTCGCCGGTGCGGTCGCCCTCTCCGCTGTCATCGAGGTCGTCCAGGCGCTCGCCCCGGTGCTCGGCCGCCGCTGCGACACGAACGACTGGTTCATGAACAGCGTCGGAGCGGTGCTGGGGGCGGCGATGGCGCTCGCCATCTGCGCGATCGACCGACGGCGACGGGCTGCCTCCGTCTCTGCTTGAGTCGTCGCCGGCGTCGGCCGCCTCGGCGTCGACGCGGGCGTCGGCTTCGACGAGGTACCGCCCGGCGGTGCACCGCGTCAGGTCGCTCGGTGCGGTTCGGTTGCCTCACGACGGTCGAGCTCGGCGAGCATCGCGGCGGTGTTCCGCAGCACCTTCGGTGTCTGCACGATGGTGACGACGAGGAACACCAGGAACATCGCTGCCGCGAACCAGAAGACCGGCCGCCCGGTAACGGCGAGGGACACCTCGAGCACCATCAGCACCACGAACACGACGGGCCCGAACCACCGCTGCCGGCGGTACTGCTGCTGGTAGTGCGTGAGCGCCTGGCGCCACTGCGCCGGGTCCGCATCAGCGGGCAGTTCGCCGCGCCGCACCGCTCGGCCGAGCGCACGGTCACGCGCTGCCGGGCCGACGCTCCGGCGCTGCCGACCGATCCAGAGCCCGAAGAGCACGCCGAACACCGCGCCCGTGACCGCACTCGCGGCGACTCGGACCCCGACGGGGACGTCGTCGGGCATGGTGACGAACGTCGACAGGTACCAGAAGCCGCCGAACGCGACCGCGAGGACGATCATCACGGCCCACAGCGGCCACCCACGCATCGAATCCACCTCGCCATCGTGCCAGCCGACCGCGGCGATCGCCCGGAATGCAGAAAGCCCCCGGCCAGACCTGGTGGTCCTGCCGGGGGCTTCCTCGTGGTGGGCGATACTGGGATCGAACCAGTGACCTCTTCCGTGTCAGGGAAGCGCGCTACCGCTGCGCCAATCGCCCAGATTCCCTGTCTGAACCGGAGTTCGCACAGGATCTGGAGGGTGTTGCTGGAGGTGGGGACGGGATTCGAACCCGCGTGGACGGCTTTGCAGGCCGCTGCCTAGCCTCTCGGCCACCCCACCATCGAGGTTCACGTCTCCGTGAGTACCCGAACGGTGGGATACCCTCTGGTGAGTCGTGGGACTCCGAGAAGACCCACACTCGAGCGGATGACGAGATTCGAACTCGCGACCCTCACCTTGGCAAGGTGATGCGCTACCACTGCGCCACATCCGCACTTGTCTTTCCGCTGTCGCGGCGACGACGTAAACTCTATACGAACCCAGGGGCATCCGCCAAAATCCTTCCCGTTCACCGGGCGTGTCCCCCGAGTTCATGCGGATCCGGCCGGTTCAGTACCCCTCGCAGACCGCGCGCCACACCCGGGGAGCGCGTCGTGTTCGGAGCACCGCCGGACATCCGCTACTATCGACTCGCACGAACAGTGCAGGGGGCGATTGGCGCAGTTGGTAGCGCGCTTCGTTCACACCGAAGAGGTCATCAGTTCGAGTCTGGTATCGCCCACCCTTGAGACAGAGCCCGACGCAGCAGCGTCGGGCTCTTGTCATCTCACCGACCCGCAGCACGCGGGCCGCACCACCAGCACGATCGGACGAAGGGGCGCATGACCGACGTCGACCTCGAGTTCGCCCGGGTCCGAGCGGTCCTCGACCGTCCGACCCTGCGCCTCATGTCCCGCCCGACGAGCGCGACGGTCCTCGCCGTGTTCCGCACGGTGTTCGACCGCGACGTCCAGTACGTCCCCGCCGACCGCATGCACCTGCAGGTCGAGGAGCACGTCGCCCGCCTGCAGGCCTCGGGTGCACGCGTACCCGCGAGCGAACAGCACGAGCAGAGCGAGCAGGACCCCCGACCGAACGGCCGCGCCCTCTGCCGTGAGTGGGTGGCGGCACAGTGGCTGGTCCGCTCCAACTCCCCCGACGGCGACGAGCAGTACTCCCTGACGAGTCACGCGCTCGAGGCCCTGAGCCTCGTCGACGCCCTGTCGGCCGACCGCGCACTGATCAGCGAGAGCCGCCTCGCGATGATCGTCGACGCCGTGCACCGCTGGGCCGCCCGCGCAGAGCCGGACCCCGACGTGCAGATCCGCCGCATCGACGCCCAGATCGCCGAACTGCGGGCCGAGCGTGAGCGCCTCGAGCACGGCGACGACGTCGTCACCGTCGAGGACGACCGGATGCGCGACGGGTACACGAACATCTCCGACCTGATCCGGCAGCTGCCGAGCGACTTCAAGCGCGTCGAAGAGGCCGTCGCGACGATGCACCGCTCGATCGTCGAGGACTTCCGACAAGAGGTCCGCCCGATCGGCGAGATCCTCGACGACTACCTCGCGCGCACCGACAACCTGATGCAGGCGACGCCCGAGGGCCGCGCGTTCGAGGGTGCCTTCGAGCTCCTGCGCGACGACGCCCTGCTGCTCCGCCTGCGCGACGACATCGCGACGATCCTGTCCCACTCCTTCGCCGACGGCCTCGGAGCCGGTGAGCGTCGCGCGTTCCGCAACACCGTCACGATCCTGCGCCAGGGCATCGAGGACGTCCTCGCCCAGCGGCGTCAGCTCACCGCGACACTGCGCGACCAGATCGTCGCCCACGACGTGGTCCGCGACCGTGAGCTCGACGCCGTCATCCGGTCGATCAACCGCGGCCTGGCGACGCTGATGGACCAGGGCGGTGCGCGCGACCGCATCCCGCTCCCGCTGTTGCCGGCGTCGGCCGAGGTCGGCACCCTGCGCGAGCGCTTCTACGACCCCGACGCCGAGTCGGTGCCGCCACCCATCGAGGAACCCGACGACGACGTCTTCGAGGACCTCGACGTCGAGATGCTCCGCAAGCACGGCGGCCCGCTCCTGACCGAGCTGCGTGCCGCGCTCCGGTTCGCCGAGGCCGACTCGAGTGTCGACGCCTTCCACGGGCTGCCGCCCGAACAGCGTCGACCGGTGGAGCTCTTCGGCCTCGCCCACCTGCTCACCGGACGCGACGACTTCGAGTCCGCCGCGCACGTCGCCGAGCACCGCACGGTGCGCCCGGACGGCAGCCCGGTCACCTTCCACATGCCCACCGCGGCGCTCGCTGCGGAGCGCACGCCGGCCGGCGAACACCACGACGACACACAGAACGCACAGGAGGCACGGTGAGCGACACGACGCCGACACCGGTCGACGAGACGGTCCCCTACGACGACCCCGCAACGGTCCTGCAGGACGACGAACGCGACGAGTCCAGCTTCGCCCTCTTCGAGGGCGACGAGGGTCGGCTCGACGAGCACCAGCGCCGCGCCCTGGTGGCGCTGCTCCGCCACTCGTACGTCAGCTCCCGCACCCACCCCGACGAGTGGCGCGCGGTGCTCGACGGCGAGTACCAACTGCGGTCGCGCCTGAACGACCTGTTCCTCGAGCTGCACGTCGACCGCGACCGCGAGGTCGCCTGGAAGCGCCAGGCCCGCTCGGAGAGCCAGCGCCGTCCGTTCCCCACGCTGCTGCGCGACCTGCCGTACACCCGCGAGGAGACGATCGTCCTCGTCTACCTGCGGATGCGGCTGCGAGCCGATGCCCGGCCGGGGCCGGACCAAGTCGTCGTCGACCGCTCCGAGATCCTCGGGCACGTCGCCGGGTTCCGACCGGCCACCGCGACCGACCGCACCCGCGACGAGGGCCGTGTGGCGAAGGCCGTCGAGCGTCTCGTCACGGCGCGCATCCTGATCCGCACGTCCGACCCGGACCGGTTCCGGGTGGCGAGCGTCGTCGAGGTGCTGCTCCCCCTGGAGCGCCTGCTGGAACTGGACACCTGGTTGCGGACCACCACCGCGCAGGAAGTGGCGACCGCCCCGGGCGGCGAGCCGAACGACGGAGCCGACCCGGGCCTCCCGACTGACGACACCGACACCGACACCGACGACGAAGGCGAGACGGAAGCGTGACCGACACGTTCGAGATCCCGGCGCTCTTCGACACGGTCGCGCAGTGGCGCGCCGAGTCGATGCAGGTCGTCAACTGGGGCGGGTTCCACGGGCACCGCCAGGTCGAGCTGTCCGGCACCGCGACGCTCATCTCCGGCGCGTCCGGCACCGGCAAGTCCACGCTCATGGACGCGTACCTGGCCGTGATGATGCCGTCCGACGTGCCGTTCAACGGCGCTTCGAACGACGCCACGACCGGGCGTGCCCGCAGCGCCGACCAGCGGAACCTGCTCACGTACCTGCGCGGCAAGGTCGACACCCGCCGCGACCCCGAGTCCGGCGCCCTGCGCGACGTGAACCTGCGCGGCGACGACCAGACCACCTGGGGTGCGGCCGCGGTCACGTTCCGGAACGACGACGAGCGCCGCTTCACGGTGTTGCGTGCGTACATCGTGCCGAAGCGCGCGCGGGGCGTCGGCGACATCCAGATGACCATGGCCACGGTCGACGACACCTTCGACCTGCGTCGCCTCGAGGAGTTCGTGCCGACGCGGTTCCACCACCTCGAGCTGACCGGGCGCGTACCGGGGCTGGTGATCCGCGACACCTACCAGGAGCTCGCGTACACGCTGCAGACCCGGCTCGGCATCGGCGACTCCGGCGGCGGGAACCGGGCGATGCGCCTGCTCGCGCGCATCCAGGCCGGGCAGCACCTGCCGACCGTCGACGCGCTGTACAAGTCGCTCGTGCTCGAGACCCCGGGCACCTACGAGGCGGCCGACCGTGCCCTCGCGCACTTCTCCGCGCTCGACGAGGCGTACGAGGCGATGGACACCGAGGAACGCAAGGTCCGCATCCTCTCCCCCATCACCGACCTGCACGACGAGATCGAACGCTCGAAGGCCGCGGCCGCGGCCCTGGACGGCATCGCCACCGGAGCCGAGGTCTCCCCGTTCGCGCACTGGACGGCTTCGCGGAAGCGGGAACTGCTCGACGCCGAGGTGGACCGCAATGGCCGGGAGCGCACGGCGTCCCGCGCCGAGGTCGCCGCCGCCGAGGCCCGGCACGCCGCCGTGGAGATCGAGCTGCGTGACGCCGAGGCGCGGCTGCGCGACCAGGGCGGCAACGCGCTCGCCCAGCTCGAGGACCGCATCGAGCGATTCACCCGTGAGCGCGACGCGGTGGTCCGGACCCGGGCGACCTTCGACGAGCGCACAGCGGTGCTCGGCACGTCCGTCGCGACCGAGGCCGACTTCACTGCCGCGCAGCGCAGCTCGCACGAGTTCCTCGGTTCCTACGCTGCTTCGCGCTCGTCGTTGGACGACCGCCGCGACGCCCTGACGCGCGAGGAGTACCCGCTGCTCGACCGGGAGCGCTCGCTGCGCCAGGAGCGGCAGTCGCTCGAGCACCGTCAGGGCGCGATGCCCCTGCCGATGCACGAGGCCCGGCTCGCGATGGCCCGGGCCGCCGGCATCGACCCCGCCGACCTGCCGTTCGTCGCCGAACTGCTCGACGTGCAGCCCGGCGAAGAGCGCTGGCGCACGGCCATCGAGTCCGTACTGGCCCCCGTCGCCCGCACCCTGCTGGTCGACCAGGACCGCCTCGGTGCGTTCAGTGAGGCGATCGACGCACTCCGCCTGCCCGTCCGCGTGCAGTTCGAGGGCGTGCCGACCGGACCGCACCTGGACCTCGACGGCGATCCCGCGATGGTCTCCGGCAAGCTCGCGATCAAGCATTCGCCGTTCAGCACCTGGGTGCGCGAGCGGATCGAGTCGGACCGCACCGACGCCCGTTGCGTCACCGACGCCTCGGAGCTCGGTGGCGGTGGCCGGCGCGTGACCGAGTCCGGCCAGCTCCGCGACGGCCGTCGTGGTGCGCACGGCGACCGCCGCCAGGCCAACGTCATCGGCTTCACGAACGAGGCCCGCGTCGCCGCCGTCGAGCAGGAACTCGCCTCGATCGCGCAGGACCTCGCCACGCTCGAGGCCCGTCGCACCGACGTCGCGCAGGACCTCACCGCGCTCGACGTCCTCCGCGCCGCGCACCAGCACGTGGTCGACGTGACGTGGGACGCCATCGACGTCGAGGGCGTCGAGACGTCGCTCGCCCGCCTCGACGAGGAACGCCAGGCGCTCCTCGCCGCCGACGACGGCCTCCGGACCCTGCGCGCCTCGGTCGCCCGCCTGCGGAAGTCGCTCGACGAGACCGCCGATCGCCGCTCCGCCGCACGGCTCTCCGTGCAGCGCCTCGAGGAGCGGCACGCCGTGCTCGTGGACGGCCAGGACGCCGCCGCCGAGATCCTGTCGCGTTTCGACGACACCCCCGAGTCGTTGCCCGACGACGAGCAGTCGCGACTCCTCGCCGAGACGTTCGCCGAGGTCGGGGCACCGGACGGTGTGGACGGTTTCGACGACGCGACCCGACGGCTCCGGCGACGCCTCGAGGAGCGGCTGTCGCAGGCACTCGACGGTGCCGCAGCGGCCTCGACGTCGTTGACGCTCACGTTCCAGCGGTACCAGGACGCCTGGCCGGACCCGAACCTCGGCACCGGCGTCGCGTCGTACCCGGACTACCACGCCATCCTCGACCAGATCGTCGCGACCGGCCTGCACGCCCGCCGCACCGAGTGGCGTCGGCGGCTGTCGCAGTGGAGCGGCGAGGACCTCGTACCACTCGCCGGTGCCTTCGACCGTGCCGTCGTCGAGATCGAGGAGCGCCTCGAACCGGTCAACGAGATCCTGCGGGACCTGCCGTTCGGCGCGAACCGCGACCGTCTGAAGATCCAGATCCGGCGGGTCACCCGCGAGGACGTCACCGCGTTCCGCCGCGAGCTCCGCGCCCTGTCCGCCTCGGTCGACGCCGAGCTGACCGACGACGTGCTCGAGACCCGGTTCCGCCGGCTCCGGCGCTTCATGGCCGTCATCCGCCCCGACCCCGACGCCGCCCGTGGCCGCACCACGCAGCGCGACGCCGTGCTCGACGTCCGGCGGCACATGGAGATCACGGCGGTCCGCTACGACACGTCGGGCAACGACCTCGGTGTGTACTCGTCGCTCGGTGACAAGTCCGGTGGAGAGACGCAGGAGCTCGTGGCGTTCATCGTCGGAGCGGCGCTCCGCTACCAACTCGGCGACGAGACCCGGCCCCGGCCGCGGTTCGCTCCGGTGTTCCTCGACGAGGCGTTCATCAAGGCGGACTCGGAGTTCGCCGGTCGTGCGGTCACCGCGTGGCTGCGGCTCGGGTTCCAGCTGGTGGTGAGTGCGCCGCTCGACAAGGTCACGGCGCTCGAGCCCTCGATGGAACGGCTGCTCTCGATGCGCAAGCACCCCGAGACCGGTCACTCGTCCATCACCGAGATCGCCCGGGTCCCCGCCGACGCCTGACCTGCGGCGGGGGCGGGCCTGGGCGGGCGTGGCGCCCCGAGGTTCCAAAATCTCGGAACTTCGGGCACTCACGCGGGCATCTGTGGAACCTCGGCGGCACGCACGCGGCATGTCGTGGAACCTCGGCGTCGCCCCGCCGTCCCCGCCGTCCCCGTCATGTCCCCGACGCGTCCAGCTCGTCAGGTCCCGAGATCTCGGAACCTCGGGCGCTCATGCGGGCATCCGTGGAACCTCGGCGGCACGCACGCGGCATGTCGTGGAACCTCGGCGTGCTGGGTGGAACGGGCTGACCAGCGCGCGGGACGGAGCGAGCTGACCAGCGCGCGGGACGGAGCGAGCTGACCAGCGCGCGGGACGGAGCGGGTTGATCGGCGAGCACGCTACGGTGATGGCGTGTTCGGACGCCGCTCCCCCAAGCCCCGCCCCGACGACGCCCCCGGCCTCGGCATCGGTGCGCTCGTGCAGGTCATCGACTCCGCGGAGGGCGGTGAGCGGTGGGCCGACGAGCCGATCGGTGTGATCGTGGCTCCTGGCGGCAACCAGATCGTCGGCTACCCCGGCGTCGGCGAACCGCTGTCGTGGACCGTCGCGTTCGAGGAGCCCGTGTACACGAAGGACGGCCGCGGCCCCTTCGAGCGCGCGACCGTCCTGAGTCGTCAGTTGGTGCCGATCACGACCGGCAGCGGCGAGTAGCCCAGCGGGCTCAGTACTCTTCGGAGCCGCTCTTCATCATGGCGGCGACTGCCATGCAGCAGCCCACACCACCGAGGACGCCGATGCCGATGATGATGCCGGCGATGAGTTCGAGCATGGGGTGACTCCTTGGTTGCTTCGGCCGTGTGGCTTCCCTCAGGTTAGCGGATACCGCGACGGTTCAGCGGATGCCGCGACGGATCAACGGATGCCGCGCATGAGCTTCAGCACCGGCTTGGCCAGGACGAGCAGGACCACGCCGACCGCGACGGCGACGAGACCGAGCACGGCGAAGTACGGCGCCTCGTTCGCCGGGTCGTAGTACTGCGACAGCACCCCGGTGACGGCGGTGCCGAGCGACACGGACAGGAAGAACAGCGCGACCATCTGCGTCTGGAACTTCGGCGGCGCGAGCTTCGTGGCGACGGACTGCCCGACGGGTGACAGCAGCAGCTCGGCGAGCGTGAAGACGAGCAGGATGCCGACCAGGGCCAGCAGCGGCGTGCCGTTCTGGCCCGAGCCGACGAAGGGCAGGAACAGCAGGAACGCGACGCCCATGATGCCGGTGCCCAGGCCGAACTTCGTCGGGGTGGACGGCTGACGGTCGCCGAGCTTGGTCCAGAGCGCCGCGAAGACCCCGGACAGCACGATGATGAAGACCGGGTTGATCGACTGCACCCACGAGACCGGCATCTCCCACCCGAAGAGCGAGCGGTTCAGTCGCTCGTCGGAGTAGACCGTGACGACGGTGAACTGCTGCTGGTAGAGCGACCAGAACACGGCGCTGCCGATGAAGAGCGGGATGAACGCGAACACCCGCGAGCGCTCCTGCGCCGTGATGCCGCTCGTCAGGATGACGACGAAGTACCCGATCGTCGCGAGGATCACGATCGCGACGACCACGGTGGGCAGGTTGCCGACGTTCAGCAGCCCGGTCAGGACGGCGACCGCGATCACGACCAGGGCGACGACGACCCCGACGCCGATCAGCGGCAAGCGTCGGCGATCGACCGGGTTCGTGACGTGGCGGACTGTGTCGGGCAGGTTCTTCCGACGGATGGCGTACTGGACCAGGCCGGCTGCCATGCCGACGGCGGCGAGCCCGAAGCCGTAGTGGAAGCCGAGCGAGCTCTGCAGCAGCCCGGTCAGGAGCGGCCCGAAGAACGCACCGAGGTTGACGCCGAGGTAGTACAGCGAGAACCCGGCGTCACGGCGGGGGTCGTCGCGGCTGTAGAGCCCACCGACGATCGTCGTGGCGGTCGCCTTGAGTCCGCCGGACCCGAGCGCGATGAGCACGAGCCCGACGCCCACGCCGGCCACCCCGGGGATGAGCGCCAGGGCGATGTGGCCGAGCATGACGACGATCGCGCTGCCGAACAGTGTGCGGTCGGCACCGAGCAGCCGGTCGGCGATCCACGCGCCGATGATCGTGAACAGGTACACGGCGCCGCCGTACGCGCCCATGATCCCGGTCGCGATGCCCTTGTCGATCCCCAGGCCGCCCTGCGTGACCGTGTAGTACATGTAGATCAGGACGATGCCCTGCATGCCGTAGAACGAGAACCGCTCCCAGAGCTCCACCGCGAAGGGCGTCGACAGCTCGAACGGCTGTCCGAAGAAGGTGCGTTTGGGCTTGGGATCGTGTCCCGTGGTGGAGCCTGACATGTCGGCCAGTCTGCCCCGCGGGCCGGTGGCGCGCCCAATCGTTGATGGGTGCTCATCAAATCGATCGACGCGTGCAGTTGGAGGGTTCCCACCATCGTGGTCGGTCCGTGCCGGGCAGCGTTGTGCGGCCCGCACGGCGTTCCGCCGGCTCCCGGCGGTGGTGTCTAGCGTGGGGAGCGCAACACCGGACACCGCAGTTCAGGAGGACTCCGACCATGGTCGACACCGCATCCGCGCAGCACACCGGCACGCCCACGGCGAAGCACGACGCCGGCGTGAACCCGGGCACGAACGCCAGCGAGAACTCGGGCAAGAACGCCAGCGAGAACTCGGGCAAGAACTCGAGCAAGCACACGAGCGACAACGCGGGCAAGCACACCGACATCCGCATCGACGTCGACATGGTCGAGACCCTCCTCCTCGGCCGCTGGGCCGAGGACCGCCGGATCTCCCGCCGCCTCGTGCTCGACCCCGCACTGCACAAGACCGAGGGACTCGGCACCATCGAGCACCGGGCCCGCGCGTTCGAGCAGCTGCAGATCCTGGTCGACGCCGGAGCCATCCAGCGCCCCTACCCGCCCGAGCTCGGCGGCCAGGACAACCACGGCGGCAACCTGGCGGCGTTCGAGGAGATCACCACCGCCGACCCGTCGCTGCAGATCAAGGCCGGCGTGCAGTGGGGCCTGTTCGGCTCCGCGGTGCACCACCTCGGGACCGCGCGGAACCACGAGGAGTTCCTGCCCGGCATCATCGGGTTCGCCGTTCCCGGCTGCTTCGCCATGACCGAGACCGGCCACGGTTCGGACGTGCAGAACATCGCCACGTCGGCGACCTACGACCCCGCCACGCAGGAGTTCGTCGTGCACACGCCGTTCCGCGGGGCGTGGAAGGACTACATCGGCAACGCGGCCCTGCACGGCAAGGCGGCCGTCGTCTTCGCGAAGCTCGTCACCCAGGGCGTCGACCACGGCGTGCACGCCTTCTACGTGCCGCTCCGTGACGACGACGGCGCGTTCCTGCCGGGCGTCGGCGGCGAGGACGACGGCGTCAAGGGTGGCCTGAACGGCATCGACAACGGCCGGCTGCACTTCGACCACGTCCGCGTCCCCCGCACGAACCTGCTGAACCGCTACGGCGACGTCGCCGAGGACGGCACTTACAGCTCGCCGATCGACTCGCCCGGACGCCGCTTCTTCACGATGCTCGGCACCCTGGTGCAGGGCCGCGTGTCGCTCGACGGCGCCGCGGTCGTCGCCCAGAAGATCGGGCTGCAGATCGCCCTGACGTACGCGATGCAGCGCCGGCAGTTCCCGACGGCGGGCGGTGTCGAGGGCGTCCTGCTCGACTACGGCCGGCACCAGCGTCGCCTGATCCCCCGTCTGGCGACGGTGTTCGCGCAGTCGTTCGCGCACGAGCAGCTGCTCCGCACCTTCGACGACGTGTTCAGCGGGCGCGCCGACACCCCGCAGCGCCGCGAGGACCTGGAGACCCAGGCCGCCGCGTTCAAGTCGCTGTCGACGTGGTCCGCGCTCGACACCCTGCAGGAGTGCCGCGAGGCCTGCGGCGGCGCGGGCTTCCTCGCCGAGAACCGCCTGACGAGCCTGCGCGCCGACCTCGACGTCTACGTGACGTTCGAGGGCGACAACACCGTCCTGCTGCAGCTCGTCGGCAAGCGTTTGCTCACCGACTTCCGGAAGCGGGCGCCGCGCGACGCCGCGTCGACCGCGAAGTTCGTCGCCTCGCAGGTGGGCGCGAAGCTCGCGGACGCCTCGGGCCTCCGCCGCCTGGGCCAGACCGTCGCCGACCGCGGGTCGCTCACCGCGAGCGTCACGGACCTGCACGACCCTGCCACGCAGCGCGCGCTGCTCGCCGGCCGCGTGGACACCATGGTCACCGAGATCGGGCTCCGGCTGAACACCGCCGGCAAGGACCGCGCCCGCCAGGCCGTGCTCCTGAACCGGTCGCAGCACGAGCTGATCGAGGCCGCACGCGCCCACGCGGAACTCATGCAGTGGGACGCCTTCACCGAGGGGCTCGACGCGGTCCCCGAGGGCGACACCCGCCGGGTCCTCGTGTGGCTGCGCGACCTGTTCGCGCTCGGGCTGCTCGAGCAGCACCTCGACTGGTACCTGGTGCACGGCCGTCTGAGCGCGCAGCGTGCCCGTGCGGTGTCGGCGTCGATCGACCGGCTCGTGGCGCGGCTCCGTCCGGTGGTCCCGCAGCTCATCGAGACCTTCGGCTACGAGCCCGGCCACGTGCGGGCGCCGATCGCGCTCGGCGAGGAGCAGGCCCGCCAGGACGAGGCCCGTGCGTGGTTCGCCGCCGAGGCGGCAGCCGGACGACTCCCCGAACAGGAGAAGAAGCCCCGGCGCTAGCGACGGGCTCCGGCGCCAGCGACGGGCTCCGGCGCGAGCGACTACTCGGTCGGGTCCGTCGGCTGGGCGGACCCGCCGAGCGCGGCACGCAGCCGTGCCTCGGCGTCGTCACCGGAGGCACCGGTCGCGCCGGCAGCCGCAGCGGCCTCGGCGTTCGCCTCGGCGACCGCGCGCACGACCTCTTCACGCTGGATCTTCACCCCGCGTGGTGCGTCGATGCCGATCCGGACGCCGTCGCCCCGGGCGTCGAGGACCGTGATGACGATGTCGTCACCGACGAGGATCCGCTCGCCGACCTTCCGCGTGAGTACCAGCACCCGCTCAGCCTAGCGACAGGACGGGGACCCCCAGCAGGTCGACGGACTCCGGCGTGGCGGTCTCGCCCGCGCCGATCGCGACGACACCGGCCACCGGCAGCCGTGCGGCCACCGCGGACACCATCGCCGCGGTGTCCTCGGGCTTCCGTCCGACGTCGACGACCACCCAGACCTGGTCGGCCTCGATCCCTTCGCCGGTCGCGCGGTCGTCCCACGCGGCGACGGCGAGCACCGCGTGGCCGTCGCGCACGCCGTCGGCGCGGGCGAGGATGGCGGACCGCCGGTCGGCGGCGTCCGTCGGCCGCAGCGCGTGCCGGACGGCGAACAGCCCGGCCGCGGCGTCGACGTCGTTCGCCCGGCCGACCAGCAGGACCAGGTCACCGTCAGCAGACCGCACTGCCGAGACAGCAGACCGCGCGGCAGGGGCCGTGGGCCGGGCCACGCGCACGGCGGGCGCGACGTCGGGGACGGTGGCCGGGCCTCCTGGCAGGGTGTCGGTGACGGCCTGGAGGCGCGGGTCGACGTCCGCAGGCCCGTCCGCTCCGGGCAGTGCGCGCGTCGGGCGCGGGGCGCTCCCCGTGATCCCGTCCGCCACGAAGCCGTCGAGCGCCGACGCGAACGCGTCGGCACGCGTGGCCTGGGTGCCGTCACCGCGCGCGATGCGGGCCTCGGCCGCGTCGGCGTCGGCGAGCAGCGCCGCGATGCCGATCCGCTGGACGGGTGAGTCGGCGATCACGACGCGTGCGGTCGGGGTCTCCCCCGGTTCCGGCACCTCGACGGTGGCCTCGACGTGGGCCTTGCGGAACAGCCCGCCGATGCCCGGCGTGGTGACCCGCTCGGCGGCGACGATCCTCGCGCCCGCGCCGAACTCGGTCCGGACGGCGTCGCGGACCTCGTCGAGCGTCGCGCCGTTACGCTGCAATCGGGTCGGCGGCACGGACAACTCCCACGGTCTCGATGGTGGAGCCCGCGGCGGTGGCCTCCTGGTACGACAGCACCGGGAGCCCGTTCGACTGGGCGGCGACCATGCGGTGCACGGCCGGGCGGAGCTGCGGGGCGCAGACCAGGACGGCGGACAGGCCCTGGTCCTCGATGCTGCGCACGGCATCGCGGACGGAGCCCAGGACCTGCTCGATGCGGTGGGCGTCGAGGACGATCTGGCTGCCCTGTTCGGATGGCCGCAGCCCCTCGAGCATCGACTGCTCGAGCAGCGGGTCGATCATGATGACGCGCAGGGTGCCCTGGTCGGTGTACCGGGCGGCGAGGGCGGGGCCGAGTGCGGCGCGGGCGGCCTCGACCAGCCCCTCGGGGTCGGTGGAGGCCTTGGCGCGCAGGGTCAGCGCCTCGCAGATCCGCCCGAGGTCGTTGATCGGCACGCGTTCGGCGAGCAGGCCCTGCAGCACGCGCTGGAGTTCGGCCATCGAGAGCATGCCCGGCACGAGTTCCTCGACCGCGGCGGGGTTGACCTGCTTGACGCCCTCGGTCAGGACCTTGACGTCCTCGCGGGTGAGCAGGCGAGCGGCGTTGTCGCCGATGACGGCCTGCAGGTGCGTGACGAGCACGGACACCCGGTCGATCACGGTGGCGCCGGTCATCTCGGCGGCGTGCCGGAGTTCGGCGGGCACCCACTTGCCGGTCAGGCCGAACACCGGCTCGACCGTCGAGGTGCCCGGCAGCCCGTCGAGGTGGTCGCCGAGCGCCAGGACGCTGCGGGCCGGGGCGGTGCCGCGGCCGGCCTCGACGCCGGCGATCCGGATGGCGTAGGTCGACGGCGGCAGGTCGATGCTGTCGCGGGTGCGGACCGGCGGCACGACGATGCCCATGTCGACCGCGATCTTGCGACGGAGGGCACGGACCCGGCCGAGCAGGTCGTCGGAGGCGCCGGACACCATGTCGACCAGGTCGGGCGCCAGCAGGATCTCGAGGGCGTGCACGCGCATCTGCTCGATGAGGTCCTCGGGGGTGTCGCCGGAGGGAGCGGCGGCTTCGAGGGCCTGCTGCTCGGCGGCGGCCGACTCGGCGTTCGCGGCGTTCCGGCCGATGCGCCACGCGGTGAACAGCAGGGTCGCACCGACGAGCAGGAAGGGCAGGATCGGCATGCCGGGGATGAACCCCATCGCGATCGCGGCGACGCCGGCGATCATCAGGGCGTTGCGCGACTGCGAGAGCTGGGTGGCGGCCGACGCACCCATCTCGGACTCCGCGCCCGAGCGCGTGACGATCATGCCGGTGGAGACCGCCATGAGCAGGGCCGGGATCTGCGTGACGAGGCCGTCGCCGATCGTCAGGATGCCGTACTTCGACAGGGCATCGGTGGCGGACAGCCCGTTCTGCAGCATGCCGATCGCGATGCCGCCGACCAGGTTGATGATGATGATCAGGATGCCGGCGATCGCGTCGCCCTTGACGAACTTCGAGGCGCCGTCCATCGCGCCGTAGAAGTCGGCCTCGGCGGAGACCGCGGCACGGCGGTCCTTCGCCTGCTGGTCGGTGATGAGCCCGGCGTTCAGGTCGGCGTCGATCGCCATCTGCTTGCCGGGCATGGCGTCGAGGGTGAACCGTGCTCCGACCTCGGCGACGCGCTCGGCACCCTTCGTCACGACGACGAACTGGATGACGATGAGGATCAGGAAGATCACCGCGCCGATGATGATCGACCCGGACACGGCGACGTGGCCGAACGCCTGGATGACGTCGCCGGCGAAGCCCTCGCCGAGCACGAGCCGGGTCGACGCCACGTTCAGGCCGAGGCGGAACAGCGTCGCGACGAGCAGCAGCGACGGGAACACCGAGAAGTCGAGCGGCTTCTTCACGAACAGCGTCGTGAGCAGGATCACCAGCGCCAGCAGGATGTTGATGATGATCAGGAAGTCGAGCAGGAACGACGGCACCGGCAGGATCAGCAGCAGGATGATGCCGACGATGAACACCGGGACGACGAGCTTCGGCAGGTCCTTGCGGTTCATGCGGGGAGTCCTTCGGTCGGGGTCTCGGCGATGCGCGGTGCGCGGAGCTTGCGGGGGCGGAGGTCACCGGTCAACGTGGCCGGGTCGATGACGCTCGCCACCTCGTCGGGCGTGGTCGGCCTCGGTGGTGCGTGGGTGCCGGCCGCTGCACCGCGGGCCTTCAGGGCCATCACGAACGACAGCACCCGGGCGACCGGCGTGTACAGGTCGACGGGGATCTCGTGCCCGAGCTCGCACGCGGCGTGCAGCGCTCGGGTGAGCGGGACGTCGCGCACGATCGGCACACGGTCCTCCTCCGCCCGGGCACGGATGACGTCGGCGACGGGCCCGGCGCCCTTCGCGACCACCCGCGGTGCGGCCTTGCCCGGCTCGTACTTGAGCGCGACGGCGTAGTGGGTCGGGTTCGTCATGACGACGTCCGCGGTGCCGACCGCCTGGATCATCCGGTTGCGGCTCATCGCGAGCTGGCGGGAGCGGCGCTGGCCCTTCACGAGCGGGTCACCGTCGCTCTTCTTCTGCTCGTCCTTGACCTCGCGCTTGGTCATCATGGTGCGCTTGCGGTTGCGGCGGATGACCACGAGCACGTCGATCGCGGCAAGGACGAGCCCGGCGGCGATCGCGGCGCGGAGCAGGGTGCCCGCGCCGTCCGCTGCCGCCTCGAGCACGGCGGACAACGGCAGCGAGCCGCTGGTCATGAGCACGGGCATCAGGCCCTGCACGGCGAACCAGAGCACGAGCCCGACGACGGTGGTCTTCAGCAGCGCCTTCGCCCCGTTCCAGAGCGCCTGGACGCCGAACACGCGCTTCAGGCCCGCGATGGGGTCGAAGTGCGACGCCTCGGGCGCGAGCTTCCGGATGTGCACGCCGCCCTGCGCGACGGCAGCCGCGGTGACGGCGACGAGCACCACCGCGAGCATCGGGCCGAGGGTCGCGCCGACGCTGGCCATCGCGTCGCCGAACACGTGGTTCATGGTGCCGATCGTCGGGTTCGCGATGACGGACTGCACGGCGACGAGCTGTGCCGTACCTGCGGCCTCCGCGTTGCCGATCATCGACGGCACCATGAGGGCGACGACGGCGATGCCGATCCACGCACCGAGGTCCTGGGACCGGCCGAGCTGGCCCTTCCGGTGGACCTCCTGCATGCGCTTCTGGGTGGCCTTCTCGGACTTCTCACCACTGTCGGACACGGCGCCTCACCCCCGTCCCGTGATCGCCTGGACGGCGTCGCCGGTCAGCGACGACACCACCGAGGGCAGGGCCATGAAGAGCGCTCCGGCGAACAGGACGGTCAGCCCGATCTTGATCGGGAACCCCATCTGGAACGCGTTGAGGGCCGGTGCGACGCGGGTGAGCAGGCCGAGGCCGACGTCCGCCAGGAACAGCACGACCACCAGGGGCCCGGCGATCTGCAGCGTCGCCAGGAACATCTGCGACATCGCTGCCACGAGCAGGTGGGCCAGACCGTCGACCGCGAAGCTGCCGGTGAGGGGCACGGCGTCGAACGACCGCACGAGCCCACCGACGATGAGCTGGTACCCGCCCGAGGTGAACAGGAGCGCGAGCGCCGCCATCTGGAACAGCCGGGTGAACTGGGCGCCGTTGACCTGCGACTGCGGGTCGAACGCCTGCGCGAGCGTGAACCCGCCGAACAGGTCGATGAGCGCACCGGCGGACTGCACCGCGGCGAACACCAGGAACACGAGGAAGCCGAGCGACAGCCCGACGACGAGCTGGGTGAGCAGCGCGAGCAGGAAGGGCCCGGTGTCGAGCGACTCGTAGCCGACGGCGACGCGCGGGGCGACGCCGATCGCCAGGCCGAGCCCGAGGATCACCTTCACGGTGCCGGGGAACGCCCGGTACGAGAACGGCGGCGCGATGACGAAGAACGCGACGAGCCGGACGCCGGCGAGCATGGTCGCCTCCAGACGGTCGGCGTTGATCGCGAGCTCCATCAGCCGCTGCCGAGGAGCTTCGGGATCATGTCGAAGGCGACGTGCGTGAACGCCACCATCTCCGAGATCATCCAGTTGCCGCAGACGACCAGGGCGATCGCGACGGCGACCGCCTTCGGCACGAACGAGAGCGTGACCTCCTGGATCTGGGTCACGGACTGGAACAGCGAGATCGCGAACCCGACGACGAGCGACGTGACGAGCACCGGAGCGGCGAGCTTGCCCGCGACCAGGAGCGCCTGGAGGACCAGGTCGATGACGGCCTGCTGGTTCATGCCTGCCCCCTAGACAACGTGGTAGCTCTCGATGAGCGACGTGATGATGAGGCCCCAGCCGTCGACCAGGACGAAGAGCAGGATCTTGAAGGGCAGCGAGATCATGACCGGCGGGAGCATCATCATGCCCATCGACATGAGTGCCGCCGAGACGACGAGGTCGATCACCAGGAACGGGATGAAGATGACGAACCCGATGATGAACGCGCTGCGGAGCTCCGAGATGATGAACGCCGGGATGACGGTCGTCATCGGCACGTCGGCCATCGACTTCGGGTTGTCGAGCCCCGCCGCGCGGGTGATCAGGGCGACGTCCTCGTCACGGGTCTGGTGCAGCATGAAGGTCCGCAAGGGTTTCGTGCCGATCTCGACGGCCTGGTTGAAGTCGAGGTGGCCGGACAGGTAGGGCTGCAGGGCATCGTCGTTGATGTGCCCGAGCACCGGGGCCATCACGAACAGCGACAGGAACAGCGCCAGGCCCGCGATCACCTGGTTCGGCGGGATCGACTGCAGCCCCAGGGCGTTCCGCGTCATCGCGAGGACGACGAAGATCTTCGTGAACGACGTCATCATGAGCATGAGCGCCGGGGCGACGCTGAGCAGCGTGATGCCGATGAGCGTCACGACGGCCGACGACGGGGTGCCGTCCGGGCCGTTCACGCTGACGCTGAAGTCGCCGTTCGCGGGAGCGGTCGGCGTCGCGGGGGCGGTCGGTTCGACGACGCCGGCGGCGTGGGCACCGGTCGCGGTGAGCATGAGGAAGCCGGCGACGACCGCCAGCCCGAGCAGGACGAGGGCGGCGGTGCGTCCGGTGCGGACCGCGGTCACCCGGCGCGCCGGTTCCGCAGGGCGGCGGCCGCCTGCCGCCAGGTGTCGACCGACAGGATCGAGCCCTGCAGCTGCTGCGCGGTCGGCACCGTGGTGCGCTGCGGACGACGGTTGCGCGGGCGCATCGGGAGGGGCTGCGCCGTCGCTTCCGTTCGGTCGGACGGGAGGCCCGTGGGGGCGTCCGCCTGCAGCGCCAGTTCCTGACCGAACACGTCGGCCGACGGGGCGGGACGCACGGGCAGCTGCACGGGTCCGGTCACGATGGTGAGCTCCGGAACGGGCGCCTGCCCGCTCCTCAACAGGCTGACGCCCTGCTCGGAGACCCCGAGCACCAGACGCTCCCCCTCGACGTCCACCACCACGACGCTCGCCTTGCCGCCGAGGCCCTGGCGACCGACGACCTCGACGGTCGCCGCACGGCGCCCGGAGGTCTTGCCGGCGAAGCGCTTCTTGCTGGCACGGTGCAGCACCCACATGAGGGCGAGCACGACGCCGAGCGACAGCGCGACGCGGAGCGTGATGAGGAGGGTGTCCACGCGGGGCTCAGAGGGATTCGGCGACGTCGAGGATGCGGGTGATCCGGACGGCGTAGTCCTGGTCGACGACGACGACCTCGCCGTGCGCGATGAGGCGACCGTTCAGCAGGACGTCGGCGGGCGCACCGGCGCTCCGGTCGAGTTCGACGACCGCGCCGGGCTCCATGCCGAGCACGTCGCGGACCGACATGCGGGTGCGACCGATCTCCACGGTCAGGGTCATCTCGACGTTGTTGATGCGGCCGAGGTTGCCGGCGGGCACCCCGACGGGCGCGGCGGCCGAGACCGTGCCGTGCTCGCGCACCCGGATGCCGAACCAGCCGCTCGGGACATCACCGGCGGTCAGCTCGAACACCACCGTGTCGGGGTCGGCCAGCAGCGCGGCCGCCGACTCGCGGCTCGCCTCGCCGAGGACGCCGACGCCGAGCACCGACGCGGCGGCCTCGAGCGACGGACGCAGCACGTCGGTGACGGCCACGATCCCGTGGTCGGTGCCGCCGGCAGCGATGACGGCCTCGAGGTCGGTGAGCACGAGGGCCAGATCGGCCGACAGGCCGCCGACGAACGACGCGACCACGGCGTCGGTCGCCGCTTCGAGCACGACCGGGGTCGCGCCTCCCGGCAGCAGCAGCGCACCCAGCGGGACGGCCGTCGGGAGCTGCGCCGCGAGCGACTCGGCCGCGGTGGTCTGGAGGGTGGTCGTTTCGGTCATCAGTGCTGCTCCGTGCTCGTGGTGGTGACGACGATGCCGGCGAGGCGCGAGCCGTTCGCGCCGACCGCGGCGGTGCCGACGGGTTCACCGTCGACCGCGATGGTGAGGGGGCGGTGCTGCGGGTGCGGCAGCGGCAGGACGTCGCCGACGGCGAGCCGGAGCACCTGCGTGGGCAGGACCGTCGCCGGGGCGAAGCGCAGGCTGACGCCGACGGGGACGCCTGCGAGCTGCGCGTCGAGCAGGGCCTGGGCGTCGGCGGGCGACACGTGCGCGGCGGCCTCGCCGAGCTGCGGCAGCACGGCCTCGGCCGGCAACGCGAGCGTGCCGGGGGCGACGCGGTCGCCGACGCGGATCGAGAACGCCGCGACGATCATCAGGTCGCCCTTCTGGGCGGCCTGGGCGAACTGCGAGTTGAACTGGAAGCCACCAGCCGTGACGTCGTGCGCGAGCAACCCGCCGAACGAGTAGCGGAGGTCGTCGAGGGCGTCCTCGACGATCTTGCGCACGAGGGCCTGCTCGATGGGCGTGAAGGTGCGCTCCGGGGTCGGCAGCGGCTTCGAGGCGCCGAGGGCGTGCGAGACCCAGGTCAGCGCGGCGTCGAGCGGGACCTGCAGGACGCCCTTCGGGACGACGTCCGCGATCGGCAGCAGCACCATGCCGGTGAGCGCGGGCAGCGAGGCGGCGTACTCGTCGTACGTCACCATCTGCACCTGCTCGCAGGTGACCTGGCTCACGGCGCGCACCTTCGCGGTGAGCTGCGTGCCCCACTGCCGCGCGAAGGTCTCGAACGCGAGCTCGAGGACCCGGGCGTGCTCGCGGGCGAGCGTCGACGGGCGCGCGAAGTCGTACACCTCGGGCGCTGGCAGGGTCTCGGTCACGGGTGCGTCTATCGGTCGCCTGTGCGGCACCCGTCAGTGCTGTACCCCGTACTGGGGATGCGGGGTCTCCAGCCCCGTCGGCCGTGCGTCAGCCCTGGCGTGCTCCGTCCTGCGCCTTCGCCAGTGCCGGCATCAGTGCGCTGACGTCCTGGTCGGCGTTCGACAGGACCACGATGTCGACCCGTCGGTTCAGGGCGAGGTCCTGGTCGGTCCCGCCCTTCGCGAGCGGCCGGCTCGACCCGAAGCCGACGCTCTGCACGTGGTCGCCCGGCATCCCGCCACGCTCGACGAGGTCGCGCAGCACCCCCGTCGCCCGGGCCGCGCTGAGCTCCCAGTTGGTGGCGTACGGTGCCGTCGAGTTCCGCTGGTCGGCGTGCCCCTCGACGCTGACGTCGTGGTGGCTCGTCTTCAGGACCGGGGCGATCGCGTCCATGATCGACCTCGCCTGGTCGGACAGGTCCGCGCTGTTCGTGCCGAAGTAGGTCTCACTGCCGACGAGCCGGACGATCAGGCCACGGGCGTCGACCGTGAACTGCACGTTCGCGGTCTGGCCGGCCTTCGCGAGGTTCTGCTTGATCGCCTGCTCGATCGCGGTGAGGTCGTCGAGCTCCTTCTGGGCGTCGGCGAGGTCCTGCTTCGTCGCGGTCACCGGCACGACGGTCGACGCGGGGTCGACGTTGGTGTCCTTCGTGCCGGACGACGCCGTCGAGTGGTCGGCCTGCGACTTGTCGGTCGAGTACCCGGAGCCGTCCTCGACCTGGTCCTTCGTCACCACCGTGCCGCTGGCGGTGTCGACCTTCTGCGACTTCACCTCGCCGAAGCCGGTCGCCAGGGAGTTCTTCAGGGCGATGTACTTCTCCTGGTCGACCGTCGACATGGCGAACAGCACCAGGAACATGCACATCAGCACCGTGATCATGTCCATGTACGAGGCCATCCAGCGCTCGTCGGGGTGCTCGGCGTCGTCGTGGCCCTTCTTCGCACGACCGCGGCCGCGGCCACGGGGGTTGGCGCTCATCGTCAGGCCGCCAGCTGCTGGTCGTCGGCGTCGGCGTCTTGCTTGTTCTTGCCGGCCTTGCTCTTCGAGGTGTCGGTGCGCGCTGCCGGCGGCACCATCGCCTTGAGGCGTTCACCGAGCAGCCGCGGCTGGCTGCCGGCCTGGACCGCGAGCAGCCCTTCCATCAGGAGCGTCTGGCGGTCCGACTCGAGCTGTGCGAGCTTCCGGAGCTTGCCGCCGATCGGCAGCCACATGAAGTTCGCGGTGAGCAGGCCCCACAGGGTCGCGACGAACGCGCTCGCGATGAGGGGACCGAGCTCGTCGGGCTTGCCGAGGTTTGCGAGCACGTGGGTCAGGGACACGACGGTGCCGATGATGCCGACCGTCGGGGCGAAGCCGCCGAGCCCCATGAAGAACGCACTCGCACTGCGCGTGGGGGCCGCGTTCGACTCGATCTCGTCCTCGAGCAGGATCCGCAGCTCGTCACCGTCGGTGCCGTCCGCGATGTTCTGCAACGCCTTCTTCATGAACGGGTCGTCGTGCTTGTCGGCCTCCTGCTCGAGGGCGAGCAGACCGTTCGACCGAGCCGTCTCCGCCAGGCCCACGACGTCGTCGATGACCGACTGTGGCGGCGTGACCTTGCCGGTGAACGCCTTCGGGACGGCTTTGAAGCTCGCGATGGCGTCCTTCAGCGTGGTGCTCGCGATCCCGCAGCCGATGGTGGCACCGAACACGAGCAGCATCGGCGCGGGCAGGAACAGCCCGGCGAGCTCGACGTGCTCCATCTCGACCATGCCGAACAGGGCGCCGAAGGCGAGCAGGATGCCGACGATCGTTGCGATGTCCACGTCAGCGACCCCCGTCCAGCGCGCGACCGTGCTGCGTGGAGCGGAGCGCGGCGACCGGGGCGAGTGTGGGCTGCGAACCGGTGTTCGTGCGGGGGGCCTGGTCGGTGCCGTAGGCCATCCCGACGATGCGGGCGCGGTACGCGGCGATCAGGTCGATGACGTCGGCCATCGACTCCCGCACGATGTACTTCGCGCCGTCGACCATGATGAGCGTCGTGTCCGGCGTCTCCTGGATGCGCTCCACGAGATCGGGGTTCACAGCGAATCCGCTGCCGTTCAGTCGTGTGACGACGATCATGGCCCGTCCTGGTTCTCGATCGTCCCGCCGCCGTCCGTGGGGCGGGATGCGGGCCCGTCCGTGGGCCTGCACGGAGGACTATCGGCGGGTGCGACGGGTGCGTTAGCGGCCGTCACTAGCCTGGTTCGGTGATCGATGCCTCGGACCTGCTCGCCCACCCGCGTGGCCGGCGCTTCTGCCTGGAGCTCGTCAGCGGTGTGCAGGACCCCGCCGACCCGGCCGCCCTGCAGCTCGGCGACCTGCTCTTCTGGGCGGAGCACCACCTCGGCGTCGAACGCGGCGACGACCGAACGCTCTTCGGCATCGGTGGTGCGGTCGGACCCGAGCCGGCTCCGGACCTGGCAGCGGTGGCGAGCGCACTCGCGGCGGTGCCCCTGCCGTCCGTGGGCGAGGACGATGTCGTCGTCGCGCTCGAGTCGACTGCGGACAGCGCGCTGTGGTGGCAGCAACCCGATGCGCTGGACGCGCTCCTCGCCCGGACGGAACTGCAGGCCGCGCTCCGGCGGCTCGCTCGGTGGGCGGTCGACAGCCCGGTCGTGCGCCGGCTCTTCGACCCGCAGGGCGGAGCATGGAGCGTCGAGTTCGACGAGGGCGACCAGGCCCGTCGTCCGAGCGCGGAGGCGGCACTGGCCGACTGGGCGCTGGAGCTGCGTGACGAGATCTCCGAGGGAAGTCCGGGGGTGGCCAGCGGGGTGTGGTGGACGACCCCGCCGTGGCCGCTCGCGCAGCACACGCGAGCGCCGTTCCCGTCCGCCGGGCCGCTGGCGCTCTGGGCGGTCGAGGACTCCTTCGGGCAGGAACGTGCCGTCGTCTCGGCCGTGCCCGCCGATTTCACGGCGCGCGTGTGCACCGTCGACGGTCCCGCCGACTGGGCCGCGCTGTGCCGACGCTGGCCGCTCGACGTGACGGGGACGACCCGACGGAACGACTGGGCCGTGGCGACCGGACGGCAGGGCGACTGGGTGCAGCCGGACTGGTCCGCGGTGGCCACCGAGTACGACGTCGTGCACCTGACCGTCGCGGGCTGGTTCCGCACGTCCGGGCTCACCGTGCCGGTCGACGGCAGCCGCGCGAGCGTCGTCGCAGGGTGGACGCCGGACTCCGCGTACCGGCTCACCGACCGGGGAGCCGGGGACGAGGCCGTCACGGGCGATCCGGAGACCTGGTCGCGCCCGGGCAACGCAGGGGTCTGGCGCCGTCTCAGCTGATCCCCAGGAAATCGCTGCATCCGATCGGGGTGCTCCGGCGGTAGTGGGGGTACGACGTCGATGACGACGCCGTCCGCTCCGGCCCGGACCGGCCCGAAGGAGAACGCCATGCGCAAGACACTCGTCACCGGCCTGAGCGCCGGTGTGCTGTTCGCGGCCGCCGCGGTCGTACTGCCCGCCACCGCCGCGACCGCCGCCACCGGTGAGGCGACACTCTCGGTCCTCCACGCCGTCCCGGACGTCACCGTGGACGTGTACCTCGACGGGAAGCGGGCGATCGACGACTTCACTCCCGGCACCCTCGCCGGTCCGATGATGGTGCCGGCAGGTGCACACCAACTCGCCATCACCGCCTCGGACGCCGCCGACGCGTCGAAGCCGATCATCGGACCGGCGGACGTCTCGTTCGACGCGGGCGGCAACTACACCGCGGTCGCACACGACGCGGCGGACGGATCACCGACCGCCACGGTGTTCACCAACGACACCTCCGCCGTGCCCGCCGGCCAGGGGCGTCTCGTCGTCCGGCACGTCGCGGCCGCACCCGCGGTCGACGTCCTCGCCGGCGGGAAGGCCGTCGTCACGAACCTGTCGAACCCGGACGAGCAGGCACTGGAACTGGCGGCCGGCACGGTCTCGGCGACCGTCGCCGCGACTGGGACGACCGACCCCGTGATCGGCCCGGCAGACGTCGCGGTCACGGCCGGCGCCGACACCATCGTGTACGCGTGGGGCAGCCTGGACGACTCGAACCTCGCGCTCGCCACGCAGACGATCTCGGACCTCGGTGGCACGCCGAACGGTGTCCCCGCCGGCAACGCGGGTCTGGTGGCCACGAACGGTCAGGACTCCCTGCCGCTCGTCGGTGGTGCAGCAGCGGCCCTGGCCGCAGCCGCCGCGATCGGTGCCGTGCTGCTCCGTCGACGCACCGCAGCGGCCCGCCGCTGAACGTGCGGTTCCCAGTGCGGTCCGTCACGGTGACGGCCATCGTCGTCGCCGTGGCGGTCGCATCCCTGACCGGGTGCTCGTCGGCCGGATACGCCCCCGACGGGCAGCCGCCCGCCCTGCCGACGAGCACCCCCACTCCGGTCCCGACGGCGTTCTCGACCGCGGTGCCGCAGCAGGCAGCCACCATCCCCCCGGTCCGGCGCGCACCGGCTCCGACCGGCATCGTCGTCGACCACGACGGCATCAGCGCCCCCGTCCAGCCCGAGGGCGTCGACGGCAGCGGGGCGATGGGCCTCCCGCCCGACCCCGCGACCGCCGGGTGGTACCGGTTCGGCCCAGCGCCGTCGTCACCGGAGGGCACCGTCGTGATCGCCGCCCACGTCGACGCCGTCGGGTACGGTATCGGACCCTTCGCCCGGCTCCGGGACGTCCCCCGCGGGACGACGGTCACCCTCACCGACGCTGCCGGTGCCGACACCCGGTGGCGGATCGACTCCGTCAGCACGCTCGAGAAGCAGGGCCTCCCCTGGGGAGACGTGTTCCGCGACGACGGACCGCGCCGACTCGTCCTGGTCACGTGCGGCGGCCGGTTCGACACGAGCACCGGACACTACGAGAGCAACCTCGTCGTCACCGCGGCACCGATCTGACCGAGGCGACCGACGGCCGCTTACGATCAGGTCGTGGTCGACGACGACCGCACCAGCGACAGGAAGACGTGACGACCATCCTCCCGGACGACGGCGAACTCTCCGACGCGTTCAGCGCCGGGGGCGAGTACGGCCTGCGCGCCGTCTACGAACGCTGGTCGTCGCTCGTGTACTCCTTGGCCCTGCGGGCGCTGTCGGACCCGGCAGCCGCGGAGGACGTCACGCAGCAGGTCTTCGTGAAGGCCTGGCAGCGGAGCGCCAGCTACGACCCTGCCAGGGGTCCGCTCGGCGCCTGGCTGGTCGGCATCACCCGCAACTGCATCGTCGACGCCCTGAACGATCGCCGTCGGCACGCCAGCGCAGCCGACCCCGAAGTCGTCGAAGCGACGACGCCCGCACCGGAACCGGCGTTCGACCTGGCGGAGCGCGCACTGGTCGCGGGCGAGCTCGACCGACTCGACGAGACACCGAGACGAGTGATGCGACTGGCGTTCTACGACGACCTCAGCCATCGTGAGATCGCCGAACGGCTCGACCTGCCGCTGGGCACCGTGAAGAGCCACATCCACCGGAGTCTGGCTCGGCTCCGAACACGTCTGGAGGTGATCGAATGAAGCACGTCGACGACGAGACCCTGGCGATGCTCGCGGTCTCCGACCAGGTGGCTGAGGACGACGTCGCCGAACACCTGGCGTCCTGCGCCCGGTGCCGCGACGAGGTCGCCGTGCTGCAGCGGGTCGCCGCCGTCACGCGGGCGTCCGACGACCTCGAGCTCATCGCGCCACCGGACCACGTGTGGGACCGGATCGCGGCCGAGATCGCGCAGACGCCGCAGCAGGTGACCGCCCCCGTCGACCCGCGGTCCCACGTCGTGTCCCGTCGACCCCGGTCGGCCACGCGTCTTCGTCGTCTCGTGACGGTCCTGATCGCGGGTGCCGGCGTCCTCGCGGTCGTCCTGGGCATCGGCGTGGCGACCGGCGTCGTCCCCGGGTTGCCCCGTGGGGGCACCGAGACCGTCCTCGCGAACACCGAACTCGCGGCGCTCCCCGGCTGGTCCGGCACGTCCGGTACCGCCGAACTCGAACGCGACCGGGACGGGCGGGTGACGCTCGTGATCGACCTGCACGGTGAACGCGGTCGATCCGGTACCGGTCCGCTCCGCGAGGTCTGGATGATGCGGTCCGACCTCGCCGGCCTGGTGAGCGTCGGCTACCTGGACGGCGACCGCGGCACCTTCACCGTGCCCGCCGACCTGGACACCGCGCGGTTCCCCGTGGTCGACGTCTCCGCCGAAGCGGACGACGGCGACCCGGCGCACTCCGGCGACTCGATCGTGCGCGGGACGCTGACCGATCCCTGAGCAACAGACGCAACGCCGGCTGATCGCGTGCCGACAATCAACTGCCACATTTGTTGCATTTCCGCTTACAATTGCGCCATGTCCGCATCAACCGAGAGCAAGCTCGCCGGCCTCGCAGCCGGGCAGTGGGGCATGCTCACTGCCGCGCAAGCCACCGAAGCGGGTGTCGCGCGGAGCACGCTGCTGCGACGAGAGCAGACCGGTGCGCTCGAACGCATGCGTCACGGCGTGTACCGCCTGCCTGGCGCTCCCGTCGACCCCGCAGACGACATCCGCGCCGCGTGGCTCGCCTCGGATCCCTCGACCATCGGGCGTGACCGACTGGACGACCCCGACGTCACCGTCGGTGGAGCAGCGGCCGCGGCGGTACACGGCATCGGCGACCTCTCCCCTGCCCCGTACCTGCTCTACACGTCGACGCGGCGGCGCACTCGACACGATGACGTCCGCTACAGCACACGCCCCGTGCCAGCCGAAGACGTGATGATCCTGG
This sequence comes from Curtobacterium sp. VKM Ac-2861, assembly GCF_013204965.1. Classification (NCBI taxonomy): domain Bacteria; kingdom Bacillati; phylum Actinomycetota; class Actinomycetes; order Micrococcales; family Microbacteriaceae; genus Curtobacterium; species Curtobacterium sp. VKM Ac-2861. The sequence continues at coordinate 510,331 of NZ_JABMLA010000001.1, read as the reverse complement.
ACGGTCTCCCCGTCACGACACGCGAGCGCACGATCGCCGACCTGCTCGACGAGCCCGGCGCTGACATCTCGACCGTCGCGGACGCACTGCGCGACGCAGAGCTCTCGGGCGCCGATGTCGACGTGCAGTCCTTGATCGAGCACCTGGATCCGATGGCGAAGGGTCTCGGCCTCGACGACGGTGCCGCCCTGTACCAGCGCCTCCGCTCCCTGACGCAGGTGGACGAGGTCCGGCTGCGGGACCTCATCGCGCACACGGACATCGTCGAGCAGGTGGACGCCGCGGTGGAGGCTCACCTGCGAGAGGCACTCGAGGCCGTGACGGCGCAGATCGACCGGCAGACGCGCACCGTCATCGAGCCGGTGCTCCGTTCCGAAGCAGTCGAGACGCCGACGGCGCAGTCAGGGCGTCCCTCCCGGATCGGGGTGCCGAAGGTCGTACTCCCGCCGGGCCTCCTGCCGAAGACCACGCTGCCTCCGTCGACGCTCGCGCTGATCGACCAGATCGCTCAGAAGTCGGCGCGACCGTCCGGCGCGAGGCGCGACGGTACGTCCAATCCGACCACCCAGCCCGAGGAGACCGACGAACGGTGAGCAAGCCAGAGCACTACGCGACCCCGCTGGCCACGATGCAGGCGATCACAGCCGCCGCGCGCGCTGCGTCGCCGGCGATGGGCCTGCGGGTGAGTGACCTTCGGAGCTACCTCGTTTTCGACCGGTTCCTGGTCCGGGTGTTCCGCGATCCGCGGCATGCGTTCATCCTGAAGGGTGGCACGAGGATGCTCGCGTTCATCCCGACCGCACGCGCCACGGTCGACGTGGACCTGGAGACCACGCTCGGCCTCGACGACGCCGTGAAGCACCTCTCCGACCTCGTCAGTGTGGACATCGGCGATCGCCTCCGTTTCCGACTCGTGTCCCGTTCGGACGGCGGTGGCGACGACCAGCCCAACCTGTCGGTGGCTCGCCTGGCGTTCCGCGCCGACGAGACGCGGGAGGTGGTGAAGATCGACCTCGCGGTGCACGCGCGGGCTGGTGCCGCGACCGTCGTCGCCGCTCCGGCTTTCCGTGTCCCCCTGACCCGATCCGTGGAGTCCGTCGACTACCTCATGATCGCGATCGAGCAGCAGATCGCCGACAAGGCCGCTGCGATGATGGAGACGCGGCACGTGGGCGGGGACGGCCGCTCCTCGCGAGCGAAGGACCTCGTCGATCTCGCCCTGATCGCGGTGCATCTGCCCTGCGGCGCGCGTGCACTCCGCGGTGCGGTCGCGTGGCAGGTGGGCGAGCGAGGAATCGAGCCATTCGTCGCGGTCGACGCCTCTGATGCGATCCAGCGCGGGTACCGGAAGGCGGCGCAGCGTGCGGTGGGTCTCACTGAGGACTGGCGAGAAGCGGAGTCGCTGGCGAACGGGATGCTGGGTCCCGCGCTGGACGGCTCGGTGACCGAAGGTCGGTGGGATCCAGAGCTGAAGGCCTGGGTCCCGCTCCGCTGATGGCGTCGGACAGTCGCCCTGTCCCCCGAATTCTCAGCTGTGACGTATTCGAGACCTCGGGGCGCGCAACGGGTGTCGTTCTCCAGTCCTTTTATCTCATGAGCGTGTTACGTTGGCGCCATGTCCGACACCACCACCGTCGTCTCGCCGGCCACCCCGGCATCCGCCGCCCCGCTCCGCGAGGTCGGTGCCCTCATCCGGGGCGCCCGCAAGGGCCGCAGCATGACCCAGGCGCAGCTCGCCGAACGCGTCGGCACCAGCCAGAGCGCGATCAACCGCATCGAACAGGGCGGGCAGAACCTGTCCCTCGAGATGCTCACCCGCATCAGCGACGCCCTCGACCAGCAGATCGTCTCGATCGGCGGTGCCCCGCAGCGTGCCCACCTGCGCGTGCAGGGCGGCCGGAAGCTCAGCGGGTCCATCGCCGTCAACTCGAGCAAGAACGCCGCCGTCGCGCTGCTCTGCGCCTCGCTCCTCAACCGCGGCGTCACCCGCCTGCACAAGGTCGCCCGGATCGTCGAGGTCGACCGGATCATCGACGTCCTCCGCAGCCTCGGCGCGAGCGTCACGTGGTCCGAGGACGGCGAGACCCTCGAGATCGTCGCCCCGTCCGACCTGCACCTCGACGCGATCGACGCCGACGCCGCCCGCCGCACCCGCAGCGTCCTGATGTTCCTCGGCCCGCTCAGCGGCCGGTACGAGTCCTTCCGGCTCCCCTACGCCGGCGGCTGCGACCTCGGCACCCGCACGGTCGAACCGCACCTCATCGCGCTGCGCCCCTTCGGTGTCGACGTCGAGGCGACCTCCGGCTGGTACGAGGTCGGCGTCGCGAACCAGGACGTCCCCGCGAAGTCCGTCGTCCTCACCGAGCGCGGCGACACCGTCACCGAGAACGCGATCCTCGCCGCGGCCGCCCGCGACGGCGAGACCGTCATCCGCAACGCCAGCCCCAACTACATGGTGCAGGACCTCTGCTTCTTCCTCGAGCTGCTCGGGGTGCAGGTCGAGGGCATCGGCACCACGACGCTCCGCATCACCGGCAAGAGCCGCATCGACGAGGTCGTGGACTACTGGCCGAGCGAGGACCCGGTCGAGGCGATGAGCCTGCTGACCGCCGGCATCGTCACCGACTCCACCCTCACCGTCACCCGGGCGCCGATCGAGTTCCTCGAGATCGAGCTCGCGACCCTGGCCGAGATGGGCCTGCGGTTCGACGTCACCGACGAGTACCCCGCCGCGAACGGCCGCACCCGCCTGGTCGACATCACCGTGCACCCGTCCGAGCTGCACGCCCCGATCGACAAGATCCACGCGATGCCGTTCCCCGGGCTGAACATCGACAACCTGCCGTTCTTCGTGGTCATCGCCGCGATGGCCGAGGGCACCACGCTCGTGCACGACTGGGTCTACGAGGGCCGGGCGATCCACCTGCTCGACCTGACCCGCCTCGGCGCGAGCGTCACCCTGCGCGACCCGCACCGCCTCGACGTCACCGGTCCGACGCACTTCTCCGGCGCGGAGATCAGCTGCCCGCCGGCGCTCCGGCCCGCGGTGGTCATCCTGCTGGCGATGCTCGCGGCGAAGGGCGAGAGCGTGCTACGGAACGTGGGCATCATCGCCCGCGGCTACGAGCAGCTGCAGGAGCGCCTGAACTCCCTCGGCGCGTCCATCGAGACGTTCCACGACTGAGGCGACCGCCTACCCGCGTGACCCGACGGCCCGTCCCCGCAAGTGGGGACGGGCCGTCACCCGTTCTGCGCGGATCGACCCGTGCCTCCAGGCTGATGCGCAGGAGCGCTCCACCACCCACCCAGGCGACCGGTGCTGGATGGGGTGATGGCCACGAGATCGCTCTTGACCGTCCCCCTGTTCACCACGGTCGCGGCCGCCGCGGCGGCCTGGTTCGTCCTCGGCCCCGCCGCCGCCCTGGCGTTCGTCGCGCTCGCGCTCCTCGAGATCGCGATGGCCGCCGACTCGTCGGTGCCGATGGCCGGCATCGCCGGACGGCTGCACTCCCCCGCCCGACGGCTGTTCCTGTCGCTCGGGATCGTCGCGGGCGTCCTCGCGATGCGGCTGCTCCTGCCGCCGGCTGCCGTCGCGGTCGGCGACGCGACCGACCCCGCGAGCTCCGTGCAGGAAGCCGTCTTCGCCCCCGGCTCGTTCTCGGCGCACCTCGCCGAGGTGCGCCCCGCCCTCGCCGCCTTCGGCGCCGCCTTCATCTGGCTCGTGTTCGCCGAGTACCTGTTCAACACCGACCGTGCGTCGCGCAGGTCCTGGCTGGGCCGCCTGGAGGCCCGGCTCGCCGCCGTCGCGCGTCCTCGCGTCTGGTCGCTGGTCACCGCTGCGACGGGGGTCGCCGTCACGGCCGTCCTCGTCGGCGTCGACCGCGCGTGGTCGCCGGGAGCCCTGCTGCCGGTCGTGCTCGGCGGCGCGGCGGGCATCGTCGCGTACCTCGGGTCGAAGCGCGTCGCCGCCTGGGCGCTCGACGGGGTCGGCTCGGACACCGCGATCGGCGTCGGGCGGGGTGCCTGGCGGATCCACGCCTACGCGTCGACGGTGGTGTTCGAGCGGGGGCTCGTGGTGTTCATGCTGTTCGAGATCCTGGACGGCGTGTACAGCCTGTCGGGGTCCGGAACCCTCGGCGCCGACGGCCTCGGAGCGCTCGAACAGGCGGCGGTCGCGGTGGCGGCGATCGGTGTCGGTGCCGTGTTCCTGGCGCGGTTGACCTCGCGGTTGGACGAGGCCGCGGGGCTGAAGCGGCTGCGGTACCTGAAGGCCGGGGCGGCGTACGTGCTCGGGGTGCTCGCGGTGCTGCTGTGGGCGAGCCTGCTCGTGCCGATCCCGGGGGTCGTCGTCGCCTGGTTCGGCAGCGTGGTGATCGGTTCGGCGCTCGCGAGCTCGTTGCCGTGGCGGGCGTGGTGGCGTCGCGTGGCGCGGGGATCTGCGAGGTCGCGCAGCAGCAGCGGTCTCGCTCCGTGAGTCAGCGGTGGTCGCGGCGAGCGGCGGCTGCGGGAGCGTCATCGCGGACACCGGCGGCGAAGAGTGCCTCCTGCGCGTCGGCGAGGTCCTTGCCCTCGATCGAGAACGCGTCGAAGACCGCGTGCCGGAACCCGAGCCACCCGACCACGACACCGACCGCGACGAGCGCCGTGAGGATGCCGTACATGACCTCGGGGTGGTCGAGGAGCAGCGGGGTCACGAACGCCAGCAGCGCCGCGGCGATCCGGGCCACCGCGATGATCGTGCCCTGGACCGAACCGCGGAGCAACGTCGGGAACGACTCCTGCGACCAGACCTTCATGATCGCCTCGAAGGCGAACGCGTTGCCCACCGCGCCGAACGCGAGCATCGCGACGAGGGTCGGCAGCGAGAAGCCGAACACGAGCGGCAGGCCGTAGCTCACCACGAGGCACACGGCGCCGACAATGTAGAACGGCATCCGCAGCCGACCGTCGACGATGCGCATGAACCAGAACGCGAGCAGCATCCCGATCGGCACGCTGACCAGGTTCATCGTCGAGAAGAACGGCACCGACAGCCCGACGACGTTGACGGCCACGTAGGCGCCGAACTGCCCGCCGGTGTTCGCGCCGAGGTTCGTCAACGTGTAGAAGACCAGCAGGGACAGGAACGGCAGCAGGAAGATGCGCTGCGTCAGGACGTCGCGGATGCCGTGGCGGGCAGCACGGACGGTGTGTGCGCCCGCGGCCTTCTCGGCATGGGCGTCGGACCACGTGGTGGACTCCGGGATCGTGAAGCGCAGGACCATCACGACGAGTGCGACGACCCCGACGTGCGCGAACATGATCTGACCACCGGCACGGCCGAGGTCCCCGACGCCCGCCGAGATGGCGTAGGTCGCCAGGATCCCGGCGAACCAGAGCACCTGGGAGAAGCCGACGAGCCCGCCCCGGTTCTCGTCGGTCGCCGCCTCGGAGATCGTCGCGAGCGAGACCGGCAGGTCCGCTCCGGTGCCGAGTCCAACGAGGATCGTGCCGATGAGCAGGCCGGCGAACGCCGGGCTCGCCACCAGGACCCCTGCGCCGACCACGGTCATGGCCATCGTCACGATGAACACGGCGCGCCGGCCGAACAGGTCGCCGAGCCGCCCGCCGGAGAGCGCGCCGATCGCGATGCAGAACGTGAGCGCGCCGGAGAGCACCCCGATCTGCGTGCCGGTGATGCCGATCGACTGCTGGTAGAGGACGAGCGCGGTGCCGGAACTCACGATCGCGGCCGCGTCGATGTACGAGGCCATCCCCGAGACGACGGCGACCCACCAGGGGTGCGGTCGCCGGGCGGGCTGCTGGGGTCGGTTCACTGCGTTCTCCCTTGAACGTCGGCCGAACACCGGATGAAACGGTTCAACCGGTCGGCGGCACTGTAGCTCGCCGAGTGCCGCAACCGCAAGGATCGTTCACTCCGCCTGCTGTCCAGAGCCTCGCTGTTCGTTTCCTGAGGACATTGACTTCCGCAGCTCCCAGAACCTACGGTCGTCGCAGCGGCACCGTCGCCGCGCGTTCCCGAGGAGAACAGCATGTCGATCGAGCACCTCGCCCGTGGCGTCGCCCATCCGGCCATCGAGTACCGTCCGGAGCTGCGGTGGTGGCTCGCCGAGGGCCTGCACACCGACGTGACCCTCCGACGCGAGGTCGACACCGCCCACGCACTCGGGTTCGGCGGCATGGAGTTCCTGGCGATGGACGAAGGAGCGATCGACCACGGCCGGTACGGCTGGGGATCCGAGGAGTGGGTGCACGACTCGCAGATCGTCGTCGAGGAGACCACCGCCAGGGGCATGTCGGTGAGCTTCACGTCCGGGACGAACTGGTCGAACGCGAACCTGCCGACGATCGACGCGGACCACCCCGCCGCTGCGCAGGAACTCGACGTCGTGCACGAGGACCTGCCCGGCGGGACGAGCCGCTCGGGTGCGCTCCGTCGGATCGACCTCGACGCGCCGATCGCACACACGACGCTCCCCGGTGAACGCGGGACGGTGCGCGTCCAGACGCTCGTCGCGGTGGTCGCGACGCGCGTCGTCCCGGACTCCGCCGGTTCCGGCGCCGCAACCGTGCTGGACCCCGACTCGGTGGTGGACCTGACCAGCGCGGTCACCGACGAGGCGCTCGACTGGACCGCACCGGAGGGCGGCACCTGGCGCTTGTCCACGTTCTGGAGCCACGGCACCGGCCAGACGGCGTCACCGTCGGCGACGGTCAACTGGACGGTGAACTACCTGGAGCGAGCGGGCGTCGACGCCGTGATCGACTACTGGGAACACGTCGTCCTGACCCCTGGCCTCCGCGCCGAGATCGCTCGCAATCCCCGTGCCCAGATGTACATGGACTCCCTCGAGCTGTCGACCTACGGCGCCGGTGGCCTCTTCTGGGGAGCGCACGTCGCCGAGGAGTTCCGGACGCGCCGCGGCTACCCGATCACGCCGTGGCTGCCGTTCCTGACCCGCAGCGCCCGTTCATGGCGTCGAGCACCACGTACCACGCCGAACCGGTGCCGGACCGGGCGGTCGACGTCGAGAAGGTCCGCTTCGACTACGTCCGGACGCTCACCGACCTGTACATCGAGAACATGCTGCGCCCGTTCGCGGCGTTCCTGCGCGCCAACGGCATGACGCTGCGGTCCGAGATCAGCTACGGGCTGCCGTTCGAGTTGACGCGCCCCGGGCCGGAGGTCGACGGGATCGAGACGGAGTCGCTCGAGTTCGCCGCGCAGATCGACGCGTACCGGCTGCTCGCGGGGCCGGCGCACCTGTTCGGCAAGCAGTACTCGTCGGAGACCGGTGCGACGACCCGCAACCACATGCTCGACCACCGGTTCTACGACCAGATCGTCGCGACGCAGCTCGCCGCCGGCATCACGAAGACCGTCCTGCACGGCTGGGCGAGCACCACGGGCGCCGAGGGCGTCACGAGCTGGCCGGGTCACGAGGGCATGTGGAGCATGTTCTCGGAGCGCTTCGACGCCCGGCAGCCCGCTGCCGAGTTCTACCCGCTCTGGAACGACGCGATCGGCCGGTACCAGTACGTCCTGCGCCAGGGAAGACCGCGGATCGACGTCGGCATCCTGCACACCGACCACTTCACCGACAACGCGTCCGGCATGGTGTTCCGCGACGCCGACGGTGGCCGCGTCCCCGACGAGGTCGCCTACGGCCAGTACTGGATGCGCGACCGGCAGAACCACTGGTGGCGCGACCTCGGCATGCAGGACGCCGGGTGGACGTACGAGTTCCTCGACGGGTCGCTGCTGCTCCGCGACGACGTCCGGGTGGACGGCGGCCTGGTGCAACCGGACGGCCCCGGGTACCAGGCACTGCTCGTCTTCCAGAGCGCGCTCGATGCCGACGTCGCTGCACGCCTGCTCGCCTGGGCCGAGGACGGCGTGCGGATCCTCGTCGTGCACGGCACGCGCGAGCTCAAGTCGCTGATCGCCGGGACGGACACGCACCACCCCCGAGCGGCCGCCCGCACCCCAGGCCTCGACGGGCGCGACGCCGAGCTCGCGGACACCGTCGAGCGGCTGCTGGCCCTGCCGTCGGTGACCGCGATCGACGACGCCGCCGAAACCGTCGCCGCCCTGCGCGGCCTCGGGGTGACGGGCCGCGCCGAGTTCGTGACGGAGGACCGGAGCGTCCTGTCGCACCTGCGCGAGGACGGTGACCTGCTGCACGTGTACCTGTACCACTTCCTGTACGAGACGACCTCGGCCACCACCGTGGAGGTCGCGCTGCCCGGCACCGGCGCGGTGTACCGCGTGGACGCCTGGTCCGGCGCGGTGTTCCCGCACCCAGCCGCACGGACCGAGGGCGACCGGACGATCGTCACCGTGGACCTCGCGCCCGGTGAGACCGCGCTGTTCACGCTCGACCGCAGCGGGCCTGCGCGCGAGATCGCACTCGACGCCCGGCTCGGCGGACGCACGTCGACCGACGTCGTCGTCGTCGAGATGACCGACTGGCGGATCGCGGTCGAGAGCTGGGACGCGGGCGGTGAGGAGCTCATCACCGAGGACCGCGGCCACGGCTACGTCACGCGCGAGGTCCGGCCGCTGACCGACGTCCGACGACTCGACGCCGGTACCGGTCCGCTCCGTCCGTGGAAGGACCTGCCCGCCGTGGGACCGGAGGTCTCCGGGGTCGGCGAGTACGCCACGTCGTTCACCGTCGACACGGTGGACGACGACGGCGCCCGGTTCCTGCTCGACCTCGGGTCGACGGCCGGCGGGCTCGGTTCGGTCGTGCTCAACGGCGGACCGGCACGCGGGTTCGACACCTCGCACCCGGTAGTCGACGTCACCGACGACCTGCGCGTAGGAGAGAACACGGTGGTCGTGCGGGTCGCCAGCTCACTCAACAACCGGTTGCTCGCCCGCGGGTACTACGAGGACGTCCCCGACGTCATCGCGCAGCTGCTCGGCGACCCCGACGCGGTGCAGACGACGCACGTCCGCGACCACGGCCTGCTCGGTCCCGTTCGTCTGGTGGTCGGATGACCCGTCGCGGCGGACGACCGAGCGGTGTGGACCTGCGCCCCGTCATCACCCCCGACCCGTTCGACATCCGGGTCGCACTCGCGGGCATCGTGCACTGGGCGGACAGCCCGCAGGTCCGGCAGCGCATGATGACCGCGATCGACTTCCCCGTGGCCGATCTGTCGATGTTCCTGGTGGTCAACCAGCTGACCTACCGCGGAGCGACGAAGCCGAGCGTGCTCGCGGGGGCGTTGGGCACCGGTCGTGCCAACCTCACGAAGATCGCGAACCGGCTCGAGGACATCGGGCTCGTGGTCCGGGTACCGGCTCCCGATGACGAGCGCAGCGTGTTGATCGCGCTCACCGCCGAGGGCCGCGGGTACGGCGAGCGGATCAGCGACCAGCTCAGCCAGGACCTCGACGCGGTCCTCGCCCACTGGGGTCCGAAGGACGTCGACGCCCTCCGGCGGGTGCTCGCGCGCCTGCGACACGACGCGGCGAACGGGCCCTGAGCCGAGCGTCGCTCCGGCTCCCGTGTGCACGATCACCGTCGGCCGCGTTGACTGGAGTGTCGGTCGAACGAGGAGTGCACGTGCTGGGTCCTGAACTGGTGGTCGTCCTCGGCCTCGCCATCGCACTGACGGCGGGGATCGCGGACCGGATCCGGGTGGCCCCTCCGGTCCTGCTGCTCGTCTTCGGCGCTGCGCTGGCCTTCGTGCCGGAGTTCGCGGACGTCGAGCTGCCGGCCGACGCCGTCCTGCTGTTGTTCCTGCCGGCGCTCCTGTACTGGGAGAGTCTGACGACGTCGCTGCGCGAGATCCGGAAGAACCTGCGCGGCATCGTCCTGATGGGCACGCTGCTCGTCGTCGCCACGGCGGGCGCCGTCGCCGTCCTGCTCCACCTGCTCGGCATGCCGTGGGGTCCGGCCTGGGTGCTCGGCGCCGCCGTGGCTCCGACCGACGCGACCGCGGTCGGGGTGCTCACGAAGATGCTTCCGCGCCGCAACGTCACCGTGCTGCGGGCGGAGAGCCTGGTGAACGACGGCACGACCCTCGTCGTGTACGGCATCGCGGTCGCCGTCACGGTGGGCACGCAGGAACTCACGTTCTGGGGCGTGTCGGGGATGCTCGTCCTGTCGTACCTCGGTGGGGTGGCCGCGGGGCTCGCCGCGGCGTGGGTCGGCACGCTCGTGCTGCGCCGGGTCGACACCGTGGTGCTCGAGAACCTCGTCACGCTCCTCGTGCCGTTCGGTGCGTTCCTGGCTGCCGAGGCGATCGGTGCCTCCGGTGTGCTCGCCGTGGTGGCGGCCGGCATCGTCGTCAGCCAGGTCGGGCCGAAGCTCGACCGCGCCGAGACCCGGCAGCAGGTCCGCGCCTTCTGGTCGTTCCTGACGTTCCTGCTCAACGGTGCACTGTTCGTCCTGGTCGGCATCGAGGCGATGGTCGCGGCCCGGGCGCTGACGCCGTCCGAGCTGCTCCGCGCCGTCGGCGTCGTCCTGGCCGTCGCGGTCGTGCTCGTCGTGGTCCGGTTCGCGTTCCTCAACGCCGCGGGCGGCACCGTCTGGCTCGTCACCCGTCGCACGGGAGGCGCGCCCCGCGAGGGCCACCGCGACCGGCTCGTGAGCGGCTTCGCCGGGTTCCGCGGCGCGGTCTCGCTGGCGATGGCCGTCGCCGTCCCCCGCGTCCTGGAGTCCGGAGCGGACTTCCCGGACCGCGACCTCATCGTCTTCGTCACGGCGGGCGTGGTCGTCGTCACCATCGTCGGTCAGGCACTCGTGCTGCCGGCGGTCCTGCGGCGGGCTGCGCTGCCCGAGGACGAGTCGGTCGGTGAGGAACGTCGCTACGCCGAGCGGACCGCGATCGAGGAGGCCCTCGACGCCCTGCCGCGGTTGGCACGGTCGACCGGAGCCGACCAGGCCACCGTCGACCGGGTGCGCAAGGACTACGAGGCGCACTTGGATGTGATCCAGGCACGCGAGGAGGACGACGACGAGCACCCGGCGGTGCAGCGGCACGACACCGCCGTCGCGCTCGAGCTCGCCCTGGTGCAGCACAAGGCCGCGACCCTGCTGCGGCTCCGGGACTCGGACGAGATCGACGACCTGGTGCTCCGCCAGGTCCGCGCCGGCTACGACGCGGAAGAGGCGCGACTCGACGGCATCACCCCCGCGTAGCGGAACACCGGACGGGGCGGTCAGACCGGTCGCGCGGTCAGACCGGTCGGGGGCGGTCAGACCGCGATGCGGAAGCCGATGTGGCTCATCCCCGTGTCGGACTCCTGGCCGCGCCGTGCCGCCGGACGGTACCGGCGGCAGTAGCTGTCGGCGCACAGGAACGATCCGCCCTTCACGACCCGGCGCTCGACGGTCACGGCCTCGGACACCGGCGCACAGCAGTCGTGCTCGGCGACGGGGTCCACGTACCGGTCGCTCGTCCACTCCCAGACGTTGCCCGCCGTGTCGTGCAGACCGTAGCCGTTCGGTGGGAACGACCCGACCGGCGACGTCCGTCCGTACCCGCGTTCCGCGCGCCAGGGGAAGTCGCCGTGCCAGTAGTTCGCGCGCCGCTCCCCGGGGCGCTCCGCCTCGTCCCCCCAGGTGAACTCCGCGCCCTCGAGGCCACCGCGCGCCGCGAACTCCCACTCGGCTTCGGTGGGCAGTCGCCCGCCCGCCCACACCGCGTAGGCAGCCGCGTCCTCGTGGGCCACGTGCACGACCGGGTGGTCGGCGCGGTCGGCGATGGTCGAGCCGGGACCGGAGGGACGACGCCAGTTCGCGCCGGGCGTCCACGCCCACCACTGGCTGAGGTGTCGGAGGTCCACCGGACCGCTCGTCCCGGTGAACACCATCGAGCCGGCGTGCAGGTTCTCGGCCGGGGCACCGGGGAACTGCGCCGGGTCGAGGGGCCGCTCCGCCACCGTGCGGTACCCGGTGGCACGGACGAACGCCGCGAACTCCCGGTTCGTCACGGCCTGCGGGGCGATCTCGAACGCGGCGACGGTGACGCTGCGCGCCGGGGACTCCTCCGGGTAGTGCTGGTCGGAGCCCATCGTGAACGCGCCGCCGGCGATCCGCACCATCGAGGAGCGGATCGCCGTGGCGGTTGCCGGGCCGGTGGTGGTCGGCACCGTCAGTCGCCGCCGGCCAGGAACGACTGCAGCTTGTCGACCGCCTGGTCGATGCTGAACGTCGCCGCGCGCTGTCGTGGCGGGAACTCCTCGAAGGTGTCCAGGAACTGGGTGACCAGCGTCGTGGCGGCGAGCAGCAGGTAGTCGTTCTCGAACAACCAGTCGAAGTACGTGTTCGACGTCTGGTCCGCTCGTTCGAACGGGTCGGTCCGCAGGTTGTAGAGCTTCGGGACCCGCAGCACGACGAACGGATCGAACCAGACCTGCAGGGTGCCGGTGACGCGCTGCTCCATGAACACCGCCTTCCAGTTGTCGAACCGGAGCGCGAGGACGTCGCCGTCGTCCGAGAAGTACACCAGGCCCGGTCGCGGACCCTGCTCGACCTCCCCGGTCAGGTACGGCAGGAAGTCGTAGCCGTCGATGTGCACCTTGTAGGTCCGGTCGCCGATCGTCTTCCCGACCTTGAGCTCCTCGACCGTGGTCGTGTCCCCCACCGCCGCCAGGAACGTCGGGAGCCAGTCGTGGTGCTGGATGATCGCGTTCGAGATCGACCCCGCCTCGATGTGGCCGGGCCAGCGGATCATCTGCGGGACCCGGAACGCGCCCTCCCAGTTCGTGTTCTTCTCACTGCGGAACGGGGTCATCCCGCCGTCCGGCCACGTGTTCATGTGCGGGCCGTTGTCCGTGGAGTAGATCACGATCGTGTCGTCCGCGATCCCGAGCTCGTCGAGCTGGTCGAGGAGCGAGCCGACCACCAGGTCGTGGTCGATCATCGTGTCGTGGTACGGCGACTGCCACCGGCCGGCCTGCCCCCGGCTCTCCGGCTTCGGGTGCGTCCGGAAGTGCATGTGGGTGGTGTTCATCCAGACGAAGAACGGGGTCTCGGACTCCGCCTGACGCCCGATGAAGTCCATCGCGGCGTCCGCGAACTCCTCGTCGATGGTCTCCATGCGCTTCTTGGTCAGCGGGCCGGTGTCCTCGACGCGCTGCTTGCCACGTCGTCCGTATCGACCGTCCTCGGTGTCGTCGTCCTCGTCGGTCGACCACGAGTGGATCACGCCGCGCGGCCGGGCCCGCTCGTTGAAGGCCGGGAACTCCTCGATGGACGGCCAGTTCGCCGACTCGGGCTCCTCCTCCGCGTTCAGGTGGTACAGGTTGCCGTAGAACTCGTCGAACCCGTGCGCCGTCGGCAGGAACTCGTTCTTGTCGCCGAGGTGGTTCTTGCCGAACTGCCCGGTGGCGTACCCGTGCGGCTTCAGCACCTCGGCGATCGTCGGGTCCTCGGCTCGGAGCCCCAGGTCCGCGCCGGGCATGCCCACCTTGCTGAGCCCCGTGCGGAACACGCTCTGTCCTGTGATGAAGGACGACCGGCCGGCGGTGCAGCTCTGCTCCCCGTAGGAGTCGGTGAAGCGCATGCCCTCATCCGCGATCCGGTCGATGTTCGGTGTGCGGTAGCCCATCAGGCCGTCGCTGTAGGCGCTCAGGTTCGTGATCCCGATGTCATCGCCCCAGATGACCAGGATGTTCGGCTTGTCCTTCGGCATCGCTGTCCTCCTCGTTCGTGTGGTCGTGCTCGTGCATGGATCGTGCTCGGGTGCGCTCCGGTGCGGGCCACCCCGACCGGGTGAGATCGTGGACGTCGTCTGCTCAGCCCGTCAGCAGCGCGACGGCCACCGCGACGGCGGTCGCCAGCGCACACGCGATCGGCAGGAGTCCGAGTCCCTGGGCCGCCGTGGCGGTCGACCGCACCACCAGGTGCCGACCGTCGAACCGGCGCAGCAGGAACCCCAGGACCACGACGACCACGAGGCCGACCCCCGCGATCGGGAGCGTCCACCACCAGTCGAGGGGCGCCACGAGGCCGAAGACGACGAAGAAGGCCACGGTGGACACGAGCGACGCCGCCGTCACGAGGACGAGTGTCCGAGCCGATGGACCGACTGCGCTCGTCACGGGTGCCCACCAAGGTCGTGCGCGATCGCCCGGAGGTCCTCGTCGGAGAGCGTCGTCCGGAGCACCGTGCCGCCGAGGTCCGTCATCGCGCCGACGAGCCGGTCCCCGTCGACCGACGCCACGGAGACGATGACGGCCGCCCCGCCCCGCGCCAGCTCGGCGGCGAGACGCTCCCGGAAGTCCGCGTCCACGCCGGCACGGTCCAGGCTCGCGAAGAGCGCCCCCACCGCTCCGCCGACGACGAGCCCCGCGAACGGCATGAGGAACAGGAACCCGAGCACGGTGCCGAACACCGCGCTCGAGGCCGCCCGTGCACCACGCTGCGAATCACGCCCGGTGGAGTCGACGTGGGTGCGACCGTGCTCGTCGACGTGCACGACGGCGATGCCGTCGAGGGCGATCTCCGCGCGGCGGTCGAGGCGCAGTGCGGCGTCGTGCGCCGCCCGGGCGCCGTCGTCGTCGTCGAAGGCGATGACGACAAGCTCGGTCGCCCGGTCGCTCACGCCGCAGCCGGTGCCGGCGCCGCGCGGGTGCTGCCGACCGCGTTCGCCTTGATCGCGTCGAACTCCGCCGCCGTGATCGTGCCGGCGTCGAGGAGTGCGCGTGCCTTCGCGATCTCGTCGGACGGGGACGTGCCCGCCACGGTGCGGATGTAGCCGTCGGCGGCGTCCTTCTGCCGCTGGGCGGACTCCGCGCTGCGGTCCGCCATCCCACGACCGCGTGCGATCAGGTAGACGAACGTCGTCAGGAACGGCACGAAGACCAGGAAGAAGACCCAGATCGCCTTGTACCACCCGCTGAGCGAACGATCCCGCACGAGGTCCGCGAGGACCGAGAAGAGCGCCATGAGCGAGGCGATGAGCGCCGAGATGAGCAGCCCGTACCAGATCACTGCCCAGAACGTGTACCAGAAGTCCATGATCGTGTTCCCTTCAGGAGTGCGTGGGCGTGCTGTCTAGCGCCGACGGCGCGCGGCCGGCACCACCCGCTTCGGGCGATCCGGCGCGACGGGCTTCCCGGTTCACCCGATCAGGATGGTGCGCACCGGCCCGCGCGGCCGGACGATCCGGGGCATGGACACACTCCCCTCCTGGCGCCCGGGGCACGCCCGCGACGCCGTCGAACAGTTCCTGGCCCGCACGACCGGCGGGGACACCCCGCTGCCGGTCGACGACCGCGTCGCCGTCTTCGACAACGACGGCACGCTCTGGAACGAGAAGCCGATGCCGACCCAGCTGCACTGGCTCGTCCAGCAGTGGGCCGCTGCAGCGTCCGCCGACCCGGAGCTCGCTCGCACGCAGCCCTACGCGGCCGCGCAGTCCGGTGACCTGTCGTGGATCGGGGGCGCCGTCGACCGGCACGCGAGCGGGGACGACTCCGATCTCCGGCTACTGCTGGCGGCGGTGGGGCGTGCGACCGCCGGCATGAGCGTCGACGACTACCGACGGCTCGTGTCGGACTTCTACGCGCACGCCGAACACCCCGTGCTCGGCGTTCCCTACGCGGCGACGGTCTACCAGCCGATGGTCGAGCTCGTGCGGCTCCTGCACGAGCACGGGTTCACCTGCTACGTGGTGTCCGCGGGGGAACGCGACTTCATGCGTCCCATGACGGAGCAGAACTACGGCATCGCCCCGGAACACGTCATCGGCTCCGCCATGGGCCTGGAGTACGTCGACGGCGAGGTCCGCTACGTCGACGCACTCGCGTTCTTCGACGACGGCCCGGAGAAGCCCGTCCGGGTCTGGAGCCGGATCGGACGGCGGCCGGCGGTCGCGGTCGGGAACTCCGACGGCGACCGGGAGATGCTCGAGTACACCGTGCCCGGCCACGCAGGACTCCGTCTGCTCGTCCACCACGACGACGACACCGGCCGCGGCGACCAGCCGTACGACAAGGGCGCCGAGGTCGTGCTCCGTGAGGCCGACGAGCGCGACATCACCGTGGTCAGCGTCCGCGACGACTGGGCCACGGTGTTCCCGACGTGAAGCGCATCGGCCGGAACCACGTGCTGCGCTCGGCGATCGCCGCGACGATCGCGGTGCTCCTCGCGACCGGGGCGATCGTGACGACAGCGGTCCCCGCATCGGCTGCGGACCCTGCGGCGATCGAGGTGAACAAGCTGGTCGACGGCGGCAAGAGCGCCACCCTCGGCCCCGGCGACGAGTTCACCTTCACGATCCGACTCGGGTGCGATGACGCCGACTGTGTGGACGCCCGGATCGTCGACACCCTGCCGGCGGAGCTCGAGGGCTTCCCGATCGTCGACCTCAGCGCCACTCCGCCCAACCCCGCCGCGCCGGCAGACCCGGACTGGGTCGTCACCCACACCGGCTGCGGCGGCACACCGGCGACGGTCGTCACCAGCGACCCGCCGTGCGTGGGCACCCTCGAGTTCGTCCAACCGCTCGCCGACGGCTCCCAGGGCCTCGCCGCGGGCCAGGCGTACACGCTCACGGCGACCCTTCGGGTCCCCGCCGACCTCCCGCCGACGTGGCCCTACAACGGCCAGCCGATCACGAACACCGGTACCGGCACCGCGGACAACGCCGCGACCGCGTCCAGCGCCGCGACGGTCACCGTGGACATCCCGACGACCGTCGACGTCGCGACGACGAAGTCCTGGACGCCCACGAACGAGCAGTACTCCCCCGGCGCACCGTCGACCATCGAGCTCTCCGCCTCGAACGCGTCGAACGTCCCCGCCACGTCCCTCGTCGTCCAGGACCCGTCGAACGCGGCGGAGGGTGCGGCGACGCTGGACGCCACGAACCCGTTCCGGTACGTCGACGTCACCGGACCCGGCACGATCGCCGTGCCCGCAGGAGCGACCGCCGTGCAGGTCGACGCGTACGTGCTCGACCCCGGGACCGGCACCTACCGCTGGGTCACCGGGACTCCTTCGCCGCCGGGATCCGCGACGTTCCCGGCCGGCGTCGACGACGCCGACGTCGCCGGGGTCCGGTACACCTTCACCGGCCCGGACGGGGCCGTCCTCACGCCCGGCGATCCGGCTGCCTCGATCCAACTCGACGTCGGACAGCGCAGCACCGAGCGGGACTCCGACGTCGAGCTCGGCGAGGGATGGTCCGCCACGAACACCGCCGCCGCCACCGTCTCGGTCCCCGGGCAGGACCCCGCGACGAGCACGGCCTCCGCCGAACACACCGTCTCACCGACGAACCTCGGAGCAGCGGTCACCAAGTCGATCGACCCGGCGCGGGTCCCCGCGGGCACGAACGCGGTCGGCAGCGTGACCGCCACGAACACGTCGGACGGACCGGTCGAGGAACTCCGCGTCAGCGACCTCGACTACTTCACCGCCGACGTCGGCTTCGCCGGGTTCAGCAGTCCGCTCGCGTACCCCGCGACCGCCACCGGCGCCGACGTCGTCTGGCACTTCAGCGACGGGACGACCCGCACCGATCCGTTCGCCGACGGCGACACCCCGGCGGCCGCGGCCCCGGACGGCACCTTCGTGACCGGGTTCGAGATCGTGTACGACGGCCCGATCGATGCCGACGCGACGACGACGACGCGCTTCGGCATCGACACCGCGCTCGATGCTGCCGACGACGCACCACTCCGGACCACCAACCGTGCGACGGCCTCCGTACGCAACGGGGGTGCGACCGCCGACGACGGCGCGTCCGCGCCGCTCGACGTGTTCCGCCCGGACATCGAGATCGCGCTCTCCAAGACCCTCAGCCCGCAGGAGCCGATCGCACCGGGCGGGACGGTCGTGGCCCAGCTCCCGGCCACGACCAGCACGGACTCCGCGTTCGTGACCCCGACGACGATCACCATCGAGGACGTCGCGCCGACGCCCCACGACGACGGATCGTTCTGGAACGCGTTCGACCCGGTCGCGATCGCGCCCACGCAGGTGCCCGCGGGCACCACGCTGACCATCGACTACACGTCCGACGACGGCGCCACCTGGCAGCCGCTCCCGATCGACGGCCTCCCCGCCACCGGCCCGACGAACTTCTCCGGCACCGTCCCCGCCGACCTCCGAAGCGCGATCACCGGACTCCGGTTCGTGTTCACGAACCCGGACGGCTTCCCGCAGGGCACCACCGTGCAACCCAACGTCGTCTCGCAGGCCCGTGCGGACCAGCGGTACGGCGGTGGATCGACGAGCACCCCCGACGCCGGTCCGTCGACCTACACCAACACGGCGACCGCACAGGGCGAGGGTGCCGTCGACGGCGGCACCACCATCGAGAGCGACGTCGTCGAGGCCGACGCCGACGCCGACATCGAGTCGACGACCGGGACGGGGAGCACGATCGCCGGGAAGCGGTGGACCGACACCGACTTCGCCACCGACCGGACCACCGTGGACAGCCAGTCCGGCGAGCAGGTCGGGTCCGTCCTCGAGTGGGGCTCGCGGACGACCGGGACGTCCCAGATCGTCGTCACCGATCCAGCAGGCAACGCGGGGAACCCGGCCGCCACCGTCTTCCAGGCGTTCGACCTCGAGTCGATCGACCCGATCGCGGTGAGCACCGACCCGCTCTGGCGGTGGGACACCGTCACCTCCGTCGAGCTCTTCAGCGACGGGACGTGGTCCACCGTCCCGGCGCCGACCTCCGGCTGGGTCGACCAGACCGGCTTCGTCGGGTACGCGCTGACGAGCGAGCAGACCGCTGCGACGACGGGCGTCCGGATCACCGTGGCGCCCGACGACGACGCCCGCGCGGCGAGCACCGACCCGACCCGACCCGTTCCGGGGTCGGGGATCGCCACGAGCACGACGCCGCGACCGTTCCACCTCACCTGGGAGCTCCGGAACTCCCTCCGAGCACCGGGCACCGCCGACGTCGAGTGGGTGAACGGCACCACCGACTACAACCTCAGCACCGCCGGGTCCGTCCGCAACGCGGTCGACGTCACGGCCACGACCGACGACGGAGACCAGAGCTCCACTGCGGTCGACGACCTCGTCATCCTCGACCGGCCGCCCCTCGTCGGGCTCGCGAAGACCTCCGAGCACGACAGCCTCGCCGTCCCGGCACGCGGTGACGTCGACCCCGACGAGTACCCCACGAACGACTTCACCGTCACCGCCACGAACGGCTCCGCCTCGCGCGCGTCGTACGTCCGCGTGACCGACCCGATGCCGTGCACACCGGCGACCCTCTCCGACTGCACGAGCGACCCCGACGCGTGGTCGGCGGACCCCTTCGACGGAGCCGACTCCACGACCGGCAACCCGTTCGAACGGTTCACCCTCACCGGACTCGACTTCAGCGTCGACGACGACGAGGTCGACGCGGACGCATCGACGGTGACGTTGCTGCACCGGAGTGACACCGGGACGACCTCCAGCAGCACGACCTCGATCACCGGCGCCCGGGCCCAGACCGCGGCACAGCTCGCGGACGTCGTCGGCGTCAGCGTCGTCTACCAGGGCACGGACCCCACCCGCACCGGCGGGACCATCTCCACCGGCCGACCGCTGACCATGACGATGCACACGCAGTTGCGGGCGACGCTCCGGAGCCTGCCGTCCGTCCCCGTGACCGCGACGACCACCGTCACGAACCGGGCGTTCGCGCAGTCGTACGACCCCGTCCTGGCGCCGTCCGGTCAGACCAGCACCCCGACGGACACGGCCTCCGCGGCCGTCGCGCTGGTCCGCGGCGTCCTCGACGTCACCGCGGAGAAGACCTTCACACCGGACACCCTGCTCGAGGCCGACCGCAGCGACACGATCGACGTGCGCCTCGACGGTGCGCAGGGCGACGACGCGACGGTCTCGCCGGACACGGTGACCATCGAGGACACCGACCAGGACTTCTGGAACGACGTCCGGCTCGCAGCGTTCTCCGCGGACGACGTGACGTTCCCGGCCGGGGCCGACCGGGTGCGCGTCGACGTCCAGCTCGACGGCCAGCCTGCGTGGGAGCTCGGGGCGGCATCCGACTCGGCGACGTTGCCGACGTCTGACACGGCCGCGATCACGGGCATCCGCTTCGTCTTCGACCGAGCGGACGGCGACGTCCTCTCCCACGCCGACCCGCCGGCAGCCTGGACCGCCGCCGCGGTGCTCCACGTCGTCGTGCTCCCGGTCGGCCGGGACGGTGCACCCGTCCGGTTCCCCGGCACCCTCGACGACTCGGCGACCGTCACCGCCCACCGCAGCGACGACACGCTCTTCCCCGACGCCACCGCCGCCGCGGACGACACCCTCACGCTCGACCCGGGCACCCGCCAGCTCGACGTCGCCAAGGCGCCCGCGAACGACCAGCACACCGTGCCGGTCGGGACCCCGGTCCCGTGGACCGTCACGATGCGCAACACCGGGACCGGCATCGTCACGCTGACGTCCGTGCGCGACGAGCTCCCCGAGGGCCTCACGTGGGACGGGACGGACCCGACGTTCCGCACCTCGCCCGACGGGACACTGTCCGCCGACGTCACGACGGTCCAGGACGGCCGGACGATCACGTTCACCTGGCCCACCGACGACGACCGGATGGCCCCGGACGAGACGTTCACCATCACGATCCCCCTGACGCTGGAACCCGGTCTGCACGAGGACGAGCGCGCCACGAACTCGGCCGTCGCCGTCACCGGCTCGGCGCTCGACCGCTGCACGAACGACTCCGGCAACGGGCAGGGCACCATCTCGGGACTCCCTGCCGAGGAGTGCGGCACGACCAACTACGTGCAGCCCACGCCCGGGCCGGCGCTGCAGACGAGCAAGGCGGTGCGTGGCGACGTCGTCGACCCGCTCGTCTCGGGTGCGTCCGACCCGTCGGACCCAGGCACGTCCTGCACCCCGGACGACGACGGCTTCACCCTCCCGCCCTGCGTCGCCGCCACGCGTGTCGGCGGGACCGACGAGTGGCGCGTCCGGACGACGAACACCGGCACCGTCGACCAGGACCGGGTCACCTTCGTCGACCCGCTCCCGCAGCCCGGCGACCGGCTCCTCGCGACCGGGGCTCCGCGTGGGAGCAGCTACCGGCCGGTGTTCGACGACTCCTTCGGCGTGGAGGTCGACGCACCGCTCGGTGCGACGACGACCTGGCAGGTCACGACCGACCGCACCGTGTGCTCGACCACCGACTCGACGACCTGGACGGACGACTCGCTCTGCTCGACGAACACGTGGACCGCGAACGATGCGTTCACCGGCGACTGGGACGACGTGACGGGCCTGCGCGTCTCGGTCGACCTCGGGTCCGTCGGCGGGCTCGACCCGGGCGAAGCCGTCACGGCCCGGTACCGCACCGTCGACGAGCCGGTGACCGCCGCGCACCCGGACGGTGTCCCCACGACGGTCCCGCTCCGCGACGAGACGGCCTTCAACCAGGTCGGGACCACCGCCACACTGAGCGACGGCGGACTCCCGATCGCCCAGGCGCCGGTGAAGGTCGGCGTCGCACCGTCCGTCGGGTCGATGCTCATCCGGAAGCAGGTGACGGGCGCCGGCGCAGGCCGAGCCCCTGATCGGTTCGACGCCGACGTCCGGTGCGAGGTGGCCGGTGTCGCGCTCGACCTGGGTGGTGCCGCCGTGGTGGCCCTCACGTCCGAGAACGCCCTCGAGGCGCGCATCGACGGCATCCCGGTCGGCGCCACCTGCGACGTCGCGGAACGCGGTGCGGTGGGCGCGTACGGGGAGGACGCCCTGACCGTCACTCCGGGCACGGTCCGGGTGCTGGTCGCATCGACAGCCGACCAGAGCGTGCCGACCCTGCAGGTCGTGACGATCACCAACGACTACGACTTCACCCCCACCCCGCCGACGCCGACCCCGACCCCGACACCCACACCGGCACCGGGCCCTCCGTCGGTGACACCGGGTGGGGACGGCAGCGGGTCGGGTCCGGTCGGCCCCGCTCCGGACTCCCTGGCGTCCACGGGCTACGACGGTCGTCAGGCGGTCGTGGCGCTCGCCATCGCCGCGCTCCTGCTCACCGGTGGCATCGCGATCCGCCGTTCCACCCGCCGTCGGCGTCGAGACGGGACCAGGTGGTCCGGGTGAGGACGCGCCCGGGTGCGGGGCCGACGAGACGAGCCCGTCGCGGCGACGATCCGTCGAGCGGGTGGGCCCCGGACGTGCTCGGTCCCGACTTCGAGGCCCGCTCGTTGCCGCTCGAGGACGACGACGAAGGACCGGTGACCGCGACCCTGGTGCGGCGCACCCGGACCCACCGGCTCCCGCGACGGTGGCGGACCGCGATCCCGTGGCGGTCGGGCCACCTCCCCCTGGGCGGCGCCGACGTGCTCTACGTCCACGGATGGTCCGACTACTTCTTCCAACGCGAGATGGCCGAGCACCTCGAGGCGCTCGGCGCGCGCTTCTTTGCACTGGACCTCCGCAAGTACGGCCGGAGTCTGCTGCCGCACCAGACCCCCGGGTACGTCGACGACCTCGCCGTCTACGACGAGGACATCGCTGCGGCACTCGACACCATCGGGCACGGCGACCCCGAGCACGGACGCCGACGACTCATCCTGTTCGGCCACTCGACCGGCGGGCTGACGCTGGCGCTCTGGAACAGCCGCCACCGGGGTGTGGCCGCCGGGCTGGTGCTCAACAGTCCGTGGCTGGAGTTCCAGGCGACCGGCTTCGCCCGCGAGCTGATCGCACCGCTGATGAAGCTCGGTGCTCGGCGCAACCCCCTCGCACCGCTCCCGACCGTCGACCCCGGCTTCTACACCCGCACCGTGTCGAGCGGGTCCGACGGCAGCTGGACCTACAACCAGGCCTGGCGTCCGGAGCGCGGTTTCCCGCTCCACCCGGGGTGGCTCGCGGCGGTGTTCGCCGGCCAGGACCAGGTCGCCCACGGGCTCGGTGCCGAAACCCCGACGCTCGTGCTGCTCAGCACGCACAGCCTGCTGTCCCCGAAGTGGTCGGAGGAGATGACCCACGTCGACGTCGCACTCAACGTCGACGCCGTCGCGCACCGAGCGCTCTCGTTGGGCGACGACGTCAGCGTCGCCCGCATCCACGGTGCCCTGCACGACGTGATGCTCTCGGAACCCCGGGTCCGCGAGACCGCCTACACCGCCATCCGACGGTGGGCACGCACGCTCCCCCTGCCGGGCGCCTGACCGACCAGGACGATGACGATGACGATGACCGAGAAGCCCGAGCGCCCCCACTGGACGCGCCGACGCGAGGTGGCGACCGTGGTCCTCCTCTCGATCACCGCGGTGGTGACCGCCTGGTGCGGCTTCCAGGCGTCGAAGTGGGGCGGAGAGATGTCCATCTCGTTCAGCCAGGCGTCGAGCGCCCGGATCCAGGCCGCCGACGCCGCGTCCGGCGCGCGCGACGCACGGCAGTGGGACGTCACCATCTGGGTGCAGTGGGTGCTCGCCGATTCACGGGACGACGCCACGCTCCGCAGCTACGTGCAGGAGCGGTTCTCCCCGGAGCTCCGCACCGCGTTCGAGGAGTGGGACGGTACCGGTCGGACCGCGGACGGGCCGTTCGCGACGGACGCGTACGTGCCGGCGGGATCGGACCGCGCGGCGGCGCTGTCGGCGAAGGCCGACCGGCAGTTCGACCGTGCCCTCGCCGACAACCAGCAGTCCGACGACTACTCGCTCCTGACGGTGCTGTTCGCCCTCGTCCTGTTCTTCGCGGCCGTGTCGGACCGAGGTGGCCGCGAGTGGGCCCGCATCGCGTTGTTCGTCGCCGCGGTCATCGGCCTCGTCGGCGGGGCGTGCCTGCTCGCCACGTTCCCCGTCCTGGTCTGAGACGGGCGCGAGCGCGGCAGGAGCGCCGACCACGGACAGGACGGGAGGCCCGGTGCCAGCTGGCACCGGGCCTCCCGTCCGGTGGTCTACGCGTCGTCGGGCGCCGCCGCGTCGGACGCGAGCGCCTTCCGACGCTGCGCGACCTGGACCGCGATCGCGACCGGGATCGCGGCGAGGGCGACCGCCCGGAGCCACGGGCGGTCGAACACGTGCCGGGTGGCGTGGTCGAGCGACACCGGACCGGGGCCGCCGAGCGCGAACATCGCCGCCGAGAAGCCGAGGAACGCCGGGAACTCGAAGCCGCCGTCCGCGTTGAAGAAGCCGTTCGGGGTGTGCACGCTCGACGCGACGCCCATCGTCGTCGCGGCGCCCGCACCGGCGATCGGGGTGGCGAGGCCGAGGGCCAACGCCGCTCCGGAGCCGGCCTCGCCGAGCCCGGCCAGGACGGCGCTGCGTCGGCCGGGGCGGAACCCCATCGCGTGCATGCCCTGGGCGGTGCCGTCGATGCCGCCGCCGCCGAACGCGCCGAAGAGCTTCTGGGACCCGTGTGAGACGAGTACGGCTCCGAGGGCGATGCGGAGCAGGGTCTTGGCGGTGACCGAAGCGGTGCTGGTGGTGTGCGAGCTCATGCGTTCTCCCGATCGTCCGTGGTGGTGATCCGGGCGACGGTACGCCGGTGCGGACCCGCGTGGTCACCGCCTCGGGCGGGCGTCGTCAGCTGGTGATCCGGCGCCGTCCGGTGACGCGGACGACCAGGCCCGCGACGACGGCCCCGACGATCGGGGCGACGATGAAGACCCAGAGCTGCGTCAGGGGTGTGGCACCGCCGGCTACAGCTACCAGCAGATCGCCGACGAACTCGAACTACCGGTGTCGACGGTGCGCGGGCTGCTCGCTCGGGCCCGTCGGTTCCTGACCGCGGAGATGGAGGCATGGCGATGAGCGACCTCGACGACGTCCCCGTGCCCGAGGACGACCTCGACGGCCACACGATGGAGGAACTCGCCGAGTACCTCGACCGGGGCCGTTCACCCCGTGACCCGTCCATCGAGCGCTCCGCCTCGTGCCGCCTCGCCTTGTCGAACATGGAGCGCCTGCGCGAGCTGTCGCTCGGCGCCCTGCAACACCGGGCCGACGCCGAGCCGGACCGCGAGACCGACTGGGTCGACCGTCTGCTGGCGACGATCCGCTCCGAGGTCCGACCCGGCCGCGACGTGCCGGTCCCCCATCCCGACCCACGACTGCGCCTCACCATGACCGAGGCCGCCGTCCGGGGATTGGTTCGTCGGACCGGTGACACGATGGGCGGGGTCGTGATGGGGAGTTGCGCTCTCGACGGGGAACTCGGCGACCTCGGAGCCCCGGTCCACGTGCGGGTGACCGCCGGGTTGGTGTACGGGGCACCTGCGGCGGAGACCGCGGACCTCCTGCGGTCGCGGATCGCCGCGGCTCTCGACCGCCACACTGCCCTGACCGTTGCGTCCATCGACGTCGTGTTCGACGACGTCTCCCTGCCCTAGGAGCACGACGTGAGCGACGAAGCCCTGTCCCGAGTCCTCACCGACCGGATCCGCACCGTTCCGGGAGTCACCGGCGTCTACCCGAGGAGACCGATCGTGCACGCCGCCGCCGAGGCCGTCGCGTCGGCCCTCTCGCTGCAGGAACCCGACGTCCTCGTGGACGTGCAGCGCGACGGCGCGGCCCTCCGGGTCGGGGCGGGCATCGCCGTCGACGACACCCGGCCGGCGACCGACACGATCCGTGAGGTCGGCGAACGCATCCGCGACCTGGTCGACGAGCGCACGGGCGCACCCGCTGACGTCGTCGAGGTGACGATCCGGCTCGTCGAGGGCATCGGCCTGGCCGCCGACGCGCCCTCCGGCACCGGTGCGGGCGAGCACGCGTCGACCGGCTGACCTCGGGCGCGCTCCGAGCGGGGTCAGGCTGGCGTGCCGAGCTGGTAGCCGGTGCCGCGGATGGTGGTGATGAGGTCGCGGTCGGTCTTCCGCCGGATGTAGTGCACGTACGTGTCGACGGTGTTCTCCTGCTCGCCGTGTTCGAACACCGCGGAGAGCAGGTGTCGCCGCGAGAACGCGCGCGCTGGTTCCGCAGCGAGGACCCGGAGCAGGGAGCTCTCCTTCTCGGTGAGGAGGACCCGACCGGTGTACGGCGAGTGGATGCTGTGGTCATCGGGGTAGAAGGTCCACCCTCCGATCTCCACGCCCGTTCCGGTGCCGGTGTAGTCGCGGGTGAGCGCCCGGAGTCTGGCGGCGAGTTCGTCGAACTCGAACGGCTTCACGAGGTAGTCGTTCGCTCCGGCGTCGAGACCGGAGACGCGGTCGCGGAGCTCGCCGAGTGCTGTGAGCATGAGCACCGGGGTGCTGATCCGCTGGCTCCGGATCGCGCTGATGAACTCGGTGCCGTCCATGCCGGGAAGCCGCCGATCGACGACCATGACGTCGAAGTACCGTTCCACTGCTGTGACGAGTGCCTGCTCACCGTCGGACGCGAGGACGACATCCCAGTCCTCGCTGAGCACCTCGGCGACGAGCGGTCCGAGCCTGGGGTCGTCCTCGACGAGGAGCAGGCGTTGTCCCATGGTGTTCATCTTCCCTCGGCGCGACGAGTGATGGTCGGCGCGGACGTCGCCGCGTGCACTGTCGGGATGCGGAGCGCGAAGACGGTGCCGTGATCACCGGTGGACTCGACGGTGACGTCACCGCCGGCGCGGACCACGATCTCACGCACCAGGGCGAGCCCGATGCCGTTCCCCGTGCGGGTTCCGTCCGCGCTGTGGCCGTGGCCGTGGCCGTGGCCTTGACCGTTGCCGCGGCCGGTTCCGTGTGCGAACCGGTCGAACACCCGCGTCGGTTCGATCCCGGAGATGCCGGAGCCGTCGTCCTGCACGCGGACGCACACCCGGTCGTGTTCCGGCGTGGTGGTCACGGTGACGGTGCCGCCCGGTGGGGTGTGGCCGATGGCGTTGTCCGTGAGCGCGACGAGACAGCGGTGCAGCTGTGTCGGCGTCATGCCCACGCTGGCGCTGTGGTCAACCACGTGGAGACGCACGTGCCGATCATCGGCGAGCACGCTCATGTCACGTCGAAGCCTTGCCAGTCCATCCTGCAGGCCGGCGACACCCGGCTCGGATCGGGTACCTGCAGCAGCTTCGAGGAGGTCGTCGACGATGTCGATGAGGATCCGCGTGTCGCTGGTGAGATCATCGACGATCCGGCGGCGCGGGTCGTCGTCGGCGGTCTGCATGCGGAGCCGCTGGACGCGGGCATGCAGGACGGCGAGCGGTGTGCGGAGTTCATGACTGGCATCCGCGACGAAGGTCCGCTGCACATGCAGCGCCTCCGTCAGCGGCCGGACCGCGCGTCGCGCGATCAACCAGGAGGCGACTCCCGCGAAGAGGATCGCGAGCCCGCCGACCCCGATGATCGCGACCGTCAGGTCGAGCGTGTCCAGGGTGATGTGCACGTCGAAGGGACCGGGCTGCTCCCGCTGCTGGCCTGGGGTGAGCTGCCAAGCGACGTACGCGACGACCAGGGCGATGATCCCGATCACCAACGCCGCAGACACCCCCGCGACGCGGATGGAGATGCCGATGACCGACCGTCGAGAGGCGAGGCGATCCGCATCCCGGTCCGGAGCGCCACGGAGGGACCACCGCGCAGTGGCGTCGACGAGTCGATTCCATGCTGTGTCGATCAATCGGTTCCTCCGTTCCTGACACCGCCGTCCGGGGTGCTCCGAGGCTCCCTCACCCAGGGCAAGGAAACACCAAGGATGCGGTCGAATCCGGACACCCGGGTTTCTTGGTGGAGTCTTGCAGGCACGTTCGTACCGTCGTCGCACCGACCCGGGCACGAGACCCGGTCACGACGAGGAGCACGCCATGACCCAGCTGACCGCTCGGCCCCGCCCGAAGCGCAACAAGGTGCCAGACCCCACCCCGTCGTTCTGGATCATCAAGGTCCTCGCCACGACCGTCGGTGAGACCGCAGCCGATCTGCTCAGCGACACCCTCGGGTTCGGTCTCCCGCTGACGACGGCAGTGATGGCCGCGGTCCTGGTCGTGTTCCTGGTGTTGCAGTTCCGCACCCGCGCCTACCGGCCGGTCACGTACTGGGTCACCGTCGTGCTGATCAGCATCGTCGGGACCTGCATCACGGACAACCTCACCGACGGGCTCGGCGTCCCGCTGGGGGTGAGCACGACAGTGTTCGCGGTGGCTCTCGCGGTGGTGTTCATCGTCTGGTACCGGAGTGAGCGCACGCTCTCGATCCACGAGATCGACACCACCAGGCGGGAAGCGTTCTACTGGCTCGCGATCCTGTTCACCTTCGCTCTCGGCACCGCAGCCGGTGACCTCATCGCCGAGCAGACCGGCCTCGGCTACCTGCCGTCGCTGCTGCTGTTCGCGGCAGCGATCGTGGCGGTCACTGCCGTCTGGTTCATCGGCCGTCGCGGTGCCGTCACCTGCTTCTGGATCGCGTACATCCTCACCCGCCCGCTCGGTGCGTCGACCGGGGACCTGCTCTCCCAGCCGACACACGACGGCGGACTCGGCATCGGGACCATCACCACCAGCATCGTCTTCCTCGCGGTCATCGCAGCGCTCATCGCATGGGTCTCAATCGGCCGTCGTGATCGCGTCGGGGCCGGCACCCGTGAGCAGCTCTCGTCGTGATCGACCGGTTCCCCCTCGCTGTCCACCTGTTCGACGCCGGATCCGTGCTGCACGCCTTCGGCCCTGCCGTCCTCGCCGGGATCGCGGTCCTGGTCTTCATCGAGTCCGGGGTGCTGTTCCCGTTCCTCCCGGGTGACTCGCTCCTGGTCACTGCCGCGATCACCAGCGCCGCGCTGGGCGTCGCACCATGGCAGGTCGCGGTCGTCGCGTCCTTCGCCGCCGTCGCCGGGGACCAGGTCGGCTACTGGATCGGTCGACGCTTCGGCCGCCGACTCTTCCGTGACGGCGCACGGGTGCTCACGACCGCTCGGCTGGACGAGGCCGAAGCGTTCTTCGCCAGGTGGGGCGGCCTGTCCCTGGTCCTCGGCCGGTTCATGCCGGTGGTCCGGACCTACGTCCCGCTCGCGGCGGGGACAGCCGACATGCGCTACCGGAGGTTCTTCCTGTGGAACGTCGTCGGTGCGGTGGGCTGGGCGTGCGGACTCACGGCAGTCGGGGTGCTGCTCGGCGGGATCCCGCTCGTCGCGCACAACATCGACGTCCTGATGATCGTCATCGTCATCGTCTCGATCCTGCCGATCCTGATCGGAGTGGTCCGCAAGCGGCTGAACGGCCGAACGGACCAGGACGACCAGGACGAACGGCCCATCGCGAGCGACCGCTGAGCGCGACCAGCACCCGAACGGTGCCGAACCAGATCACGGATCGGTCCACCGGTGACCGTCAGCGTGGTGGGCGGCGCACGGCCTTCGACGGATGACACCGTGCCGGCCGTACAGTGCACCTGATGACTGAGCAGCAGGCATGACCGCGGACGCCCTGGTGCGCACCCTGCTCGGTGTGCTCGCTCTCGTCGCGGTCGCGACGGTCGTCCTGCTTGCTGCTCGCGCGTCGGCGCCGTGGGCTCCGGCAGTGGCGATCGTCCGCGGCGCCCTGCAGCTCGCCGCCATCAGCCTCGTGCTCACCGGAGTCATCAGATCGCCCCTGCTGATCGGCCTCGCGCTCGGAGTGATGTTCGTCGTCGCGTCCTGCACGTCGGCTCGACGGCTCGGGGGCCTCCCGACGATGGTGCTGCTGGTCGCCGGAGCAATGGCGACCGGCATCCTGGTCAGCGCGGTCGTCGTCTTCGGGAGCGGAGCGATCACGCTCTCACCCCGCTACGCCCTCGCGATCGGCGGCATCGTCATCGGGAACGCGATGTCCATCGCGACCATCGCCGGCCGTCGATTCCGCGAGCTCGTCGACGATCGCTGGGACGAGGTCGAGGGGTGGCTCGCGCTCGGAGCGACACCGCGCCGCGCCACCGCGGACCTGGTTCGACGCGCTGTGAGCGCCGCTCTGATACCGACAGTCGACCAGACGAAGACGACCGGACTCGTCACCCTCCCTGGCGCGTTCGTGGGCGCCGTGTTCGGTGGCGTCTCTCCCCTCGAAGCCGGGCGCTTCCAGATCGTCGTCCTCGCGGCGATCATGGCGACGGGAAGCATCACCGCCGTCCTCGTGACCCGCTGGATCGGCCCGGTGCGGACCCGGCCGCACGTGGTCCCGATCCGCTGACGACTCGTCCCGACGACGATCGTGCCGGACCGTCCGGGGTGCTCGCTCGTCTGGTGCATCTGGGTGGTTCCTTGGAGCGGCGGCGGAAGGGTGCTGTTCGGAGGTCGTGGACATGACTGTTGGAGTGCTCGGAGGTGCCGGCGCTGTCGCTGCGCTGATCGTGGCGACGGCGGCAGCTGCCGCGTTGCTCGCCGTGGCGACCGAGGCGGATCGAGGGCGGTCGTCCGATGCGAGGTGAACGCGCACTGTGGCAACTCGGATCGGCGTTCACAGCAGCGGTGATCGTGGTGCTCATCGGAATCACGTTGACAGCCGTTCCGGGTGTCGGAGCGACCGAGACCGGCTTCGACCAGCTGCTGCATGAACACCTGACGCCGACCGCGCTGCTCATCGCGTCCGGGATCGGCGTGCTCCTCGAGCCCGCCGGCGGTCTTGCGATCCTCGTGGCCATCGGAGCGGTCGTCTGGTGGCGGTCCGATCGGGTCGCCGCGATGCAGTTCGTGGGGATCGCCGGGGTCTCGTGGGTGTCGGTCGAGCCGGTCAAGCTGCTGGTGCACCGGTCACGCCCGGTGCTCTCCGGCGTGCACCGCGCGGTGGAGAGCTGGTCGTACCCGTCCGGGCACGTCGCGCTGGTCACTGCCCTGGTGCTCGGACTCGTCGCCGTGACGCACGGCAAGGCTCGAGCGCAGGTCGCCTCTATCGGGACCGTCGTCGTGATCGTGGTCGCGACCTCCCGACTCGCACTCGGCGTGCACTACCCGACGGACGTCCTGGCCGCGATCGTGTGGACGTCCGCAGTCTGGGTCGTCGTGCGTCACATCGCGCTGACCTCGACGAGAGCAAGTCAGACGCCCACTCGTCGCGGCCCCACCGCTGTTGCCGGTCTCCGGCCTCGATCACTCGTGGGGAAGGCGCGAGACCGATGACCGCCGTCGCGTCGCCGAGTGTCGTACCGGTGCGCAGCACACGCGCCCAACCGGTACGGCTGTGGGTGGTCCCCGCACTGGTCGGTGTCGGAACCACGTCCGTGGCGGCGGCGTTCAGCTGGGTGCCGTCCATCTGGTACGACGAGGCCGCGACGGTCGTGTCCGCCACCCGCCCCTGGGCGGCGCTGGCACGCGAGGTGCAACAGGTCGACGTCGTCCACGCGACGTACTACGCCGTGATGCACTGCTGGTTCGCGCTCGTCGGGTACACGCCGTTCACCCTGCGTCTCCCCTCCGCGATCGCGATCGGTGTCGCCGCGGCACTGCTCGTGGTCCTCGGGCGCACACTCGCCAGCCCGAGGACCGGTCTCGTCGCCGGGGTCCTCTTCGCGCTCTTCCCGCGGGTGACGTGGATGGGGTCGGAAGGGCGGTCGTTCGCCATCGACACCGCCCTCGCAGTCGGGACGACGATCCTCTTCGTCGCCGCCCGTGATCGCACCCGACAGGGAGCCCGGTCGTGGCCGTGGTGGGTGTCGTACGCGGCGATCTCGATCCTCAGCGGCGCGGTGTTCCTCTACTTGGCGCTGATGACGGTCGGTCACGGCGTGACCGCGGCGCTGCCGTTGCTGCGGCGCTCTGGCCGTGATCGAGACACGCGGAAGGTGCTCCTGCGCTGGGGTGCCGCAACTGCCCTGTCGGCGTGTGCGCTGCTGCCGCTCGCCTCGGCATCCGCTGGCCAGGATCGTCAGATCGCCTGGATCGATCCCATCAGTGCGCACACGATCCAAGAGGTGCTGCTGACGCAGTGGTTCACCAAGAACCCGGGCTTCGCGGTCTTCGGGTGCGCCCTTGCTGTCGTCGGGGTCCTCCTGATGCACCGGAACGACACTCGCCGGCGGCTCCTCGTGGTGGCGCTGCCGTGGGCGCTCGTTCCCACGATCGGCCTGATCGCCGCGTCGTTGGTGACGAACCCGCTGTACTCCCCGCGGTACGCCGCGTTCACCGCCCCGGCGGTGGCGCTGTGCATGGGTGCCGCCGTGACCGCCGTACCGACTCGGTGGTCACGACGCGCCGTGGCCACCGTCCTCGTCGTCGCCGCGGCGCTCACCGCACCGACGTGGGCGCAGCAGCGCACGGTCGCAGCGAAGGACGACGCCGCCTGGAACGAGGCAGCCGCCGTCATCGTCGCGCACCGGTCCGAGGAGCCCGTCGGGGAACGCGACGCGGTTGTCTTCGGGCCCCTCGAACGCCATCCCCTCGCCACCTCCAGGACCATCGCGGACACCTATCCAGCGGCGTTCTCCGGACTTCGCGACCCGCTCCTGGTTGCTCCGGCGAGCGAGTCCGCTGGCCTGTGGGGAACGCAACGACCACTGCGGGACATCCGTGAGGAGGTCGGTGCCGCGAAGGTGGTGTGGTTGCTCACCGCGGTCGAGCCCGATGTCCGCACCATCGTGACGCAGGCACTCACCCGCGACGGCTTCCGTCGGAGTCGCACTTGGCAACGCACCCGCACCTGGGTCGTGCAGTACGTGCGATGACACCGACGAAGGGCGTCCACGAGGTTGCTCATGGACACACGACCGCCTCGGCCCCCGGTGTCGCCCACGCGATGCCGTCCGTGTCGAACGCGAGCACGTCGACGCTCCCGTTGCCGGTGAGCCCGCGGAGGTCGTCAGCATCGCCCGCGACGACCGCCGTTGCCAGCACGTCCGCGGTGACGATGTCGTCAGCGATGACGGTCGCCTGCACGAAGGTGGGGGTCGCTCGTCGCCAGATGTGCTCGCCGCGCTCGGCGGTCCCCGAGGTCGCGACGGCGCGGCGCGGCGCATCGAGGTGGACGACGCCGACGACCGTGTCGCGGCGTGCCGGATCGACCACCCCGACGCTCCACGATTCGTCGTCGCGGTGGTGTCCCCGGACGAGCACGTCCCCTCCGGCGCTGATCATCCAGTCGTCGGCGATGCCGTCGAGGACTGCTCCGGCGTCACGGATCGCCAGGGCCTTCACCACACCGGACAGGTCGACGACGCCGTCCGGGCGGTGCGGCGTGAACGCACCACCGGTCCGTTCCCGCCAGTCGAGCGCGAGCGCGTACACGTCGCGCACCGACGCCGGGGTGTCGGACAGCCGGAGCGATCCGTCGGCGATGCGGCTCAGCACCGACGCCGGGTCGTACAGGCTGTACCGGTGGTCGTAGGAGGCGAAGACGGCGCGCACCTCGGCGGCGGCCTCCGGGGTGGCTCCCCGGAGGCTGACGACGGTACCCATGGTCTCGAAGGTCTGGACGCTCACAGCCCGGCCTTGTCGATCGCGGACTGGAGCGACGTCGTGTAGCCCTGACTCGTGAAGGTCGCACCGCTGACGGACTGGATCTGTGCGGACTGCGCCTGCAGTGCCTCCTGGCGCAGGACCGGTGCCGCCTGCTGACTGATCTGCACCGATCGGCCGTCGCTGTTCGTGAGCTGCAGCGGGGTGACGTCGGTGATCGTCCCGTCCGCGACGGTGATCTGCACCTGCACCGGGCCGTACCGGGTCTGCGTCGTGTCGCCGGCGAAGGTGCCGGAGGCGGACGACCCAGCGGTGGTGCCGGTGCCGCTGCTGCCGCCGTTGGTCCCGCTGCCGGCGCTGTCGCTCGTCGACCCGGTGCCGGTCGTGCCGACACCCGACGTCGTGCCCTGCTGTGCCGGTGCGGTGGCCGCGGGCTGGCCGCCGAGCTGCCACCCGATGGCCAGGACCGCGATCGACGAGACGACACCGCCGGCGATGATGCGTGCTCTCATCACTCGAACCGTTCCTGGTGGATCTGGTGTTCCGGCACCCCTGCCGACCGCGCTTCGCGGACCACGAGGTCGGACCACGCCCGCGGCCCGCACACGTACAGGTCCGACTGCAGCAGGTTCGGGAACACGGACCGGAGGGAGACCCCGCGCCGGACGTCCTCCTCGGTCATCCAGCTCTCGCGGGAGCGGGATCGGTGGCCGACCATCGTGTACAGCCGGCTGCCCGTCGCCTCGGCGAGGTCCGCGATCTCGTGCCACAGGTACTGCTGGTCGGCGTCGGTCCCGCGCAGCAGCACGGTGGCCTCGCCCGGACGGAGGTCGGTGTCCTCCAGCAGCGAGCGCACGGGGGTGATCCCGATGCCGGAGGCGACGAGCGCGAGGTACGGGGCCGTCCGGGCCCGGCTGGTGAACAGGCCGTACGGACCCTCGAGGGACACGAACGCCCCGGGCGTGATGCGTCCGAGACGGGCGGAGCCTGCACCGAGGTCGCGGACGGTGATCCGTGCACGACCGCGGGCGGGGACCGCCGAGAACGACACCGGGTGCGCGTGCCACCACGTCTTCGCGGTCCAGAACCGCCAGACCCCGTACTGCCCGCCGCGGGCTCCGAGGCGGTCGAGGTCCCGTCCGGCGAGGTGGATCGACACGACCCCCGGCGCGACGGTCTCGATGCCGGCCACACGGATCCGGTGCCGGAACGTCACCACGATCGGCACCGCAAAGCGGTACAGCGCGATGAGTCCGAGCGCCACGACGTACAGGGCGATCCAGTAGACACGCTGCCAGGTGCCCTGCGCGAGGACGCTGCCGACGCTGAGCATGTGGGGCAACGCGACGAGCACCGCGGCGTAGCTGAGCAGGTGGATGAGGTGCCATGCCTCGTACGGCAGCCGACGGCGCACGGCGACCAAGGACGAGACCACCACGACGAGGAACAGCACGAGGCCGAGGAAGGCGAGTGGCATGTCGGGTGTCGAGAAGAGCGCGATCGTCTCGGCGATCGGACCGGTCCCCGCGGACGCGCCGTAGCCGAGTGTGAGCAACGCACCGTGCGCGAGCAGCAGGTACAGCACCGGCTTGCCGAGCGAACGGTGGACCGCGACGGCGTTGTCGTGGCCGAACGTCCGGTCGATGAGCGGTACCCGGGCGGCGAGCACCAGCATCACGAGGACGAGGTCCGTGGCGACGAGCCCTGCCACGATCCCGGCGTCGGTGAGCCAGCCGCCGATCCCCACGACCCTGTGCGAGCCGGGCGAGGCGAGCCAGAGCGTCACGGCGATCGAGGCGGAGACCCATGCGAGGATCCCGAGCAGATCCGTCATGGCGCTCCGGCGGCGACCGGCTCGACGGCGGCGGCGCGCGGCGATGTCGAGGGACTCCGCCGGGGGTACGGCGTCCCGCAGGCGCGCGCGTTCGGTCGTGCTCGGGGGTGTCCTCGGTGTGGCGCGAGCGGTCTCGATCATCGTCTCGGTCCTCTCCAGCATGCGATCGGGTGACTCACAGCATCAGGAGCGGTCCTGTGGACGGACCCCGAACGGCGCGCCCCGTTCGTTCGAGACCTCGAGTGATCGGCGTGGACCGAGATCCCGGTCAGCGCGCGGGGACGCTGACCGTCGCGACGGCACCGCCGGACGCCGCGTTGCAGAGGTCCGCCGTCCCGCCTGCGCGTTCGACGATGCCGCGGACGAGGGCGAGCCCCAGGCCGCTCCCGCCGAGGACGGCACGTCGGGCGCTGTCGGCCCGGGTGAAGCGGTCGAAGGCCTGCGGGAGGAAGTCGTCCGGGACGCCGGGGCCGTCGTCGACGACGCACAGGTCGAGTCGACCGTCGGCGGACTGGTCGAGCGTGACCCGGACCACCCCGCCGTCCTCCCCCGCGGCGATCGCGTTGGCGACGAGGTTGTCGACGACCCGCGCGAACGCCGCGGGCTCGAGTCCGTAGTGCTCGTCCGGCGCCGTCAGTTCGACGGCGAAGTCGATGTCGCGCGCCCCGACGTGTGTCATGGCGCGGGCGCGGTCGATCGATCCCATGAGTTCCGTGACGAGCGCAGCGGCCGACGTCGACGGAACACCCTCCGCCTCGTCCAGCCTGCTGAGTTCCAGGAGGGCGTTCGCGAGCGCGACCAGCCGTGCCGCATCGCCCTCGGCGGCGCGCAGCTCGCGCTCGAGCGCGACGGCGTCGCCCGACGAGCGGTGTGCCAGTTCGAGTCGGGCGGTGAGGGCAGCGAGCGGCGTGCGGAGCTCGTGGCTGGCGTCGGAGACCATCCGTCGCTCGCGCTCGGTGTTCTCACGCTGGCGGTCGATGAACGTGTTGAGCGTCCGGGCGAGGGCCGCGAGTTCATCGTCGGAGGCGCCGACTGGCAGGTGGCCGCCACCGTTCCCGGCGCTGAGGCGCTCGGCGGTCCGGCGCATCCGCCCCACTGGGCGGAGGGCGATGGTCGACAGCAGCCAGGCCGTCGCCGCGAAGGCGAGCAGTGCCAGGAACGTTCCGACGACCAGTGACCGGTCGACCCGCGCCACCGTCTCCTGCCCGGCCCGGCCGTCGTGCGCGGCCCACACGACGAACGATCCGGCGTCGTTCGTGACCGGGATGCCGACGACGGTCACGACACGGTGGCCGGTGTGCAGTCGCAGCGTGACGTCGTCGTCCGGGACCGGCGAGGGCAGCACGGCGCGGACGTCGCGCGGCAGCGAGTCCACGACCCAGTCTCCGGTCGCTGACCGGATCCCGACGAGGACGTCTTCTGCTGGACGGTCAGGCGGCTCGTCCGGGTTGTGCCGGAGGTCGGACACGAACGGCGCCGCGTCACCGGATGCGAGGGAGCGGTCGGTCGCGAGCGTCGCGCGTTCGATCTGCACGTGCAGCACGAGAGCGACCCCGGAGAGCACGACCGCACCGACGAGCAGGCTCCCGAGGGTGATCCGAGCGCGGATCGACAGGCGACGGAGGAACCTCACGGAGACGGCACGACCTCGAGCGCGTACCCCACACCGCGCACCGTCCGGATCGCGACGTCGGCGCCCGAGGCCTGGAGCTTCTTGCGAACGTAGCTGACGTACTGGTCGACGATGGTCGGGTCGAAGTGCTCGGCGCTCCCCCAGACCTCTTCGAGCACCTCGGTCCTGGTGCGCGGGTCGGGCGCCCCCTGCATGAGGAACCGCAGGAGCGAGAACTCCTTGACGCTCAACGGCATGTCGCGCCCGCGCACCGACGCACGCACGGCCACGGTGTCGAGCCGCACCGCGCCGGCTTCCACGGTGGTCGTGCCACCGGCGGCACGACGTCGCAGGTGCGCCCGGATCCGCGCGTTGAGTTCGGCGATCGCGAACGGCTTGGTCAGGTAGTCGTCGGCCCCGGAGTCGAGCCCGAACACGCGGTCGTCGACGGCGTCGCGTGCGGTGACCAGGATCACCGGGAAGTCCGACCCCAGCTCACGGAGTCGTCGACAGACCTCGAAGCCGGTCATCTCGGGCAGCATGACGTCGATCGCTGCGGCGTCGAACGCCTGCGACCGCGCCTGGACGAGTGCGGCGACGCCGTCCGTCACGACCGTGACGGTGTGCCCCTCGCCGGTCAGTCCGCGCTCGACGAGGGTACCCATCTCGGGGTCGTCCTCCACCACCAGGATGTTCGCCATCTCAGACCACCCCGCTCGTCCCGAGCAGGGATCCGATGACGAAGGTCGCCGCCAGGGCGAGGGCTCCGCCGACGACCACGCGTGCTGTCGCCCGCCGCACCGAGCCACCTCCGATCCGGGCGCCCGTGGCCCCGGTCAACGCGAGTGCGACGAGGACGACGACGAACGTCACGGGTACCCGGACGGCCTCGGGCGACAGGAGGATCGCCAGCAGCGGCAGGACGGCACCGATCGAGAACGCGGCCGCCGACGCGAACGCGGCGTGCCACGGGCTGACGACCTCGTCCTCGTCGATCCCGAGCTCGGTGGTCAGGTGCGCGGCGAGGGCGTCCCGCTCGGTCAGTTCGGACGCCACACGTTCGGCCGTGGACCGTCGGAGACCACGGCCCTGCCACAGCTGGGTGAGCTCCTCGAGCTCGGCGACCGGGTCGTCGGCCAGTTCGCGGCGTTCCTTCTCGATGAGGGACTGCTGGCTGTCCTTCTGACTGCTCACCGACACGTACTCGCCCAGCGCCATCGACACGGCACCGCCCACGAGCGCTGCGATCCCCGCGGTCGCGATCGCCGGGACGGACGACGACGCGCCGGCGACGCCCACGACGATCGACGCCGTCGACACGATCCCGTCGTTCGCGCCGAGGACTCCGGCTCGCAGCCAGTTCAGGCGCGCAGCGAGGTCGCCCGGGTGGGCTTCGCCCGCGTGCGGCTCGGAGGTGCTCATGGTCACAGCGAACCATGTCCGGGTCGCCCCGTTCGTGTGAGGTTTCGAACGATGCGGACCGCGGGATCCTGTTGTCTGGTCGAACACCGCCGGCACCGTCCGGCGCACGACGTGAAAGGCCGTCATGGACTGGCAGTTCGGCGGGATCCCGCTCCACCCCCTCTTCGTCCACCTGACCTCCGTCGCGGTCCCCGTCGCGGCGCTGGCCGCGATCGTGGTCGCGGTGTGGCCCGCTGCGCAACGGTGGCTCGCAGTCGGCGCACCGATCATCGGCCTGGTCGCCCTCGTCTCGGTCCCCCTGGCGACCTCGTCCGGCGAATGGCTCGAACACCGCGAGCAGGAGACCGCGCTGCTCGAGCGGCACACCGAGCTCGCCGACGGGCTGCTCCCCTGGTCGATCGCGGTCTTCGTGCTCCTGCTGCTGTGGTGGGGGTGGCACCGGTTCGGGACAGCTCGGGTGACGAGCGGCGGCGCACTGCGGGCAGTCGCGGTCGTCGGACCGGTGCTGCTGCTCGCGGTCGGCGTCGTCTCGATGATCGAGGTCGTCATCATCGGTCACGCGGGTGCCGAGTCCGTCTGGAAGGGCTAGGAACGCACTGCGGAGTGCGTTGGTGTCACCGTGACTGCGTCGAGGTTCCCGATCGCCTGCCGGACGTGTTCCGCGGCCTGGTCGGCGACGTGCGTTGCGTCCTGCAGATCCGTCGTCGACACCTCGACCGTTGCCGATCCGGTCAGCCGGTGCCCGATCCACCGGAGACGGAGGTCGTGGACCCCGTGGACGCCGTCCGTGTGCTCGAGGGCGTGCTCGGCACGTTCGACGAGCGCCGGGTCGACGGCGTCCATCAGCCGCGCGCCGATCGATTTCACGGTGCCCCAGAGCAGCACCAGGATCGAGATCGATATGAGCAGGCCGATGACCGGGTCGGCGAGCGGGAAGCCGACCATCACGCCGACCGCACCGAGGACCAC
This sequence comes from Curtobacterium sp. VKM Ac-2861, assembly GCF_013204965.1. NCBI lineage: Bacteria > Bacillati > Actinomycetota > Actinomycetes > Micrococcales > Microbacteriaceae > Curtobacterium > Curtobacterium sp. VKM Ac-2861. The sequence continues at coordinate 471,259 of NZ_JABMLA010000001.1, read as the reverse complement.
CGACAGTGAGGTGAAGCCGTCGAGCCGGGCGTGCACGCCGTCGGCCACGAGTGCCGCCGAACCGATCCGCTGGCCGACCCGAATCCGGTAGATCGCGACGACCTCGTTGCCGGCGAAGCCGATCAGGCCCGCGGCGACGAGCAACCAGGGCGCCTCGACCGGGCGTGGGTGCACGAAGCGATCGATCGCCTGCCATCCGGCCACCACTGCCGAGAGCGCGACGACGAAGACGATGAACATGCCGGCGAGGTCCTCGGCGCGGCCGTACCCGTAGGTGAGCCGCCGGGTCGCCACGCGTCGGCCGAGTACGAACGCGACCCACAGCGGCACGGCGGTCAGCGCGTCCGCGAAGTTGTGGGTGGTGTCCGCCAGCAGGGCGATCGAGCCGGTGAACGCGACGAGCACCGCCTGCAGGACGGTGGTGCCGAGGAGCACGAAGAGACTGATCTTGAGCGCGCGGACACCGGCCGAGCTCGCCTCCATGGCGTCGTCGATCGAGTCGGCGGAGTCATGCGTGTGTGGGACGACGAGGTCGTAGAGGAGGCCCCGCACGCCGCCGTGCGGGTGCGCGTGGTCGTGGTCGTGCTGGTGCCCGTCGTGCTCGTGGTCGGTCACGCGCCGGCCTGCTCCCCGCGGTGGTGCGGCGCGACACCCACGACGTGTTCGGCCTGCTTCACCGCGTCGATCACCAGCTCCGACGCGTGCTCGTCGGTGAGGCGGTAGAAGACGGTCGTGCCGTCACGACGGGTCGACACCATCCGCGCGAGCCGCAGCTTGGCGAGGTGCTGCGACACCGCCGCCGGACTCTTGTCGACCACGTCGGCCAGGTGGTTCACGGACATCTCCTCGGCGTTCCGGAGCGCCAGGATGATCTTCACACGAGTCGCGTCGGCGAGCATCGCGAAGACCTCGACCGCCAGTTCGACGTACTCCGACTCGGGATCGAGTCCGCATGGCTGCTTGTCTACGTGCACACGCAGATACTAAGCCATCAGATCCAGAACGGACAGCCGAACTCGTGAGCAGGAATGGTCGGGTTGCCCGGCTTGGACCCGACCATTCCTGCTCACGAAGCGCCGCGCCTACCGCTTCAGGTTCGTCAGCTCCTGCAGCACCTCGTCCGAGGTCGTGATGATGCGCGCGTTCGCCTGGAACCCGCGCTGCGCCACGATCAGGTTCGTGAACTCCTGCGACAGGTCGACGTTCGACATCTCGAGGGTGCCCGCCGCGAGCGACCCGACGCCGGCCGAGCCGGGACCACCGACGGTCGCGGTGCCCGAGTTGCCGGTGGCACGGTAGCCCGAGGCGCCGGTCTTCTCGAGGCCCGCCGGGTTCGCGAACGTCGCGAGGGCGATGCGGCCGAGGGCGAGCGACGCACCGTTCGAGAACGTACCCGTGACGGTGCCGTCCTTCGAGATGGCGTAGCCCTGCAGGGCGCCGGCCTCGCGGCCGTTCTGCGAACCGATCGACGCGGTGTTGAGCGAGGCGAAGCCGGTGAGCTCCCCCATGTCGACGGCGATGCCGCCGACCGTCAGGGCGCCGCCGGAGGTCAGCTTGCCGTCGGTGCCGAACGTGAGCGACCCGTTCGTGGTGGTCCCCTGACCGTTGCGTGCGGTGACGTCCCAGCCGGTGCCGGTGCGCGTGTAGGCGAGGGACATCGTGTGCTTGGCGCCCGAGGCGTCGTAGACGGTGGCCTCGCGGGTGATGGTGTCGCCGACGGCGGTCTCGGACGGCAGGTTGCCGGCGACCGAGGCCGAGGTGGTGCGGACGGCCGGTGCCGCGGCGTCGAGCGGGAGCGTGATGTCAGCGAGGCCACCGTTGTCGTTGACGACGCCGTTCGTGGCCGGGTAGCCCTGCACGATCTTGCCGTCGGCGGTGACCAGGCGGCCGTCCGCGTCGAAGTCGAACGCACCGGCGCGGGTGTAGACGGTGTCGTTGCCGAGGCGGGTGACGAAGAAGCCGTCGCCGGAGATCATCAGGTCGGTGGCCTTGCCGGTGGCCTGGGCCGAGCCCTGCGCGAAGTTGGTGGAGACGCCGGCGACCTGGACGCCGAGGCCGATCTGCGCCGGGTTGGTGCCGCCGACACCGGTCTGCGGTCCGCCGGCACCCTGGGTCATCTGCGACAGGGTGTCCTGGAAGACCGTCGACGAGGCCTTGAAGCCGACGGTGTTGACGTTGGCGATGTTGTTGCCGGTGACGTCGAGCATCTGCTGGTGCGAGCGGAGGCCGGAGATCCCGGAGTAGAGCGAGCGGAGCATGGTGCGTCCTTTCGGAGAGGCAGGAAGAGCAGGAAGGAGAAGGGGAAGGAGAACGGTCAGGAAGCCGGGGCGGTGGTGGTGATGCCGGAGATCACGTCGAGAGCGACCTCCTTCCCGTTCACGGTGACCGTGGGCACGCTGTTCGCGTAGGACACGGCCGAGGCGGTCCCGGTGACGGCGGTACCGGTCGCAGCGTCGGTGTAGCTGACCTGCTTGCCGACGAGGTTCGCGGCGGCGATGCGCATCTGGAGCGAGAAGTTCTCGTTCCCCGTCGTGGTCTGGTTGGTGATCTGCTCCATCATCGCGAGCTGCGTCTGCTGGCTGATCATCTGGTTGGTGTCCATCGGCGACGACGGGTCCTGGTTCTGCAGCTGCGTGACGAGCAGCTTCATGAACACCTCGGAGTCCATCGTCTGGGACTTCTTCGCGGTCGAGTTCGCGGCGAGGGCCGCGGCCTGGGCAGCCTGGTCCACGCTGCCGGTGATGCCGTCGATGGGCATGGTTGCGTTCCTGTTCGTGAGCCGGTCAGGCGAGGACGTCGAGTCCCGCGGTGCGGATGGTGGAGGTGGACGTGGCGGCTGCGGAGGCTGGCTGCGCGGTGGAGGTGCGCCGTGCCTCCAGGCCGGTGTCGGCACGCAGGCGGCCGTCGGCCGGTCGCTGGTCACGACCCGCCGACTCGCGCGGGTGGTTCTGCGACGACAGGTCGAGCGTGGTGCTCAGCCCGGTGCCGGCGGCGTCGCGCCGCAGGTCCGGCAGCACCTGGCGGACCGCGTCGCGGCCTGCTTCGGACGCCGCGAACAGCTCGACGTGCATGCCGTGCGCCGTCACGTGCGCGCGGACCGTGACCGGTCCGAGGCTGTCCGGCACGACCTGCACCGTGACGACGTGCTCCCCGGGGCCGGCCTGCGCGAGCGAGAACACCGGTCGCGCGAGCTGCTGTCCGAGGGGCGCGGGCGTGGCCGTCTGGGACGTGACCGGCGCGGCGGCTGCGACGGGGGCGGGCGCGGCGGTCGGCGTGGTGGGCAGGACGAAGGGCGTCTCGCCGCCGCGCGTGGTGGTGACTGCCGGGAGGCCCGGATCACCCGCCGTCGATCCCTGCTGGTCCGCCCCGTGGCCGGTCTGCCCACCCCGCGCGGCGGTCGCCGCTGCCACCGTGACGACGGCCGGGGTCGCGGTCGCGGAGCCGTCGGTGGGCTGGGTGGGCTGGGTGGTCGGGCCGGTCGGCTGGAGCGCCGCTGCTGCTGCGGCTGCAGCGGCAGTGGCAGTGGGCGCGCTGCTCGTGCTCGTGCTCGTGCTCGTGACTCCGACGGTGCCGGTGCCGGTGCCGGTCGTCCCGCCGGACGGCGTGCCGGGCCTCGGGATGTCCGACGCCGGTGACGGTGCGGACCCGTCGGTGGGGACTGCGGCGGTCGGGGCCGGTGCCGGTACGGCGGCGGATGCGGCGGACGCCGTGGTGTTTGCCGACGGCGGGACCGCGGCGCCCGTGTCAGTGGGAGCCCCGGTGGCAGCGGCGGGGACGGCAGCAGACGTTGTCGACGTGGTCGTCTCCGGGGCGGGCGTCGTCGGCACCACGGTGACGTCCTGCGCCGTCAGCTCGGGCGCGTTCGACGTCGCCGGCGTGAGCGGCTCAGCCGGGATCGTCGCTGCGACCGGAAGCGTCGAGACTGAGGCGGGCACCGTCCCGGTGGGCATGGGCATGGGCGTGGGCGTGAGCGCCTGGGCCTCCACGGCGACACCGGTCGCGCCGTCAGCGACAGCCGCCACGTCTGTCCCGGTGCTGGTCGTCGAAGCGTTCGGCGCCGTGGTCGAACCGGTGTCGTCGGCTGCGCGGGAGTCGTCCCGGCGTGCCGGTGCACGCTCGCCGGCACGACGATCGGTCGCGGCGGCCGCGGAAAGGGCGGCGTCGAACGCCCCGGCAGCCCCGGAGTCGGACGTGGCGCGGCCGGGCGCAACGCTGCTCGTCGGAGCGGGCGCGGGCTGGGTGGCGATGGTCAGGCTCATGCGGCGCTCCCGGTCTGCATCATGGACAGCAGCGCGGCGGTCTGCAGGTCGGTGGCACTGCTCGCGGCCGTGGTCGCGGTCGTCGCCGGGGTGGCGGACGCCTGGGCCGGCACGATGCGGCGGATGGTGGCGATGTCGGCGTCGGAGTACCAGTTGTCGACGATGCGGACGTCCTTGCCCGGGCGCGGCGCGTGCAGCACCTTGCCGTCGCCGACGTAGATGACGACGTGGCCCTCGCCCTTCGGGATGATCAGGTCGCCGGGCTGCGCGTCCTTCAGGGAGCCGACCTCGACGCCCATCTTCGCCTGGTCCGGCACGACCCGCGGCATGGTCACGCCGAGGTCCTTGAACACCGTCTGCACCAGCCCCGAGCAGTCCATGCCAGCGGTCGTGGTGCCGCCGAACACGTAGGGCACGCCGAGGTACTTCTTCGCGTCCGCGACGACGTCGGAGCCGGTGGCGCCGCTGCCTGTCGCGAGCGTGCCCGCGCCGGCGTCGACGGACGTGGCGGGCGCGCTGCTGGTGGCCGCCGCAGCGCCGGCAGCAGCGGTCGCGGTCCCGGTGCCGGTGTTCCCGGTCGCCGTGGCCAGGGCGTCGGCGAAGGCGCTCGACGACGCGCTGGTCGACCCGGCGGACGACGACGTACTCGTCGCCGCGGCCGAGCCACCGCGCAGGGTGTCGATCTGGGAGCGGATCTCGGAGATCCGGGAGAGCACCGCTTCGACGCTCATCGGGCACCACCTTCCGTGCGGCGTCGTGCCGCGATCTCGTCGAGGGCGTTCTGTTCGGTGCGGAGTTCCTCGGCGGCCTGCTCGGCGGCGTACTTGCCCTCGAGCTTCTCCAGGCCGACCGCGGCACGGCGTGCGGCGGTGTACTCCTCCTGTGCCCGGTCGGCGTCCGCGCGGCGGGTCCGGACCACGGCGTCGAGCTCCTCGAGCATCCCGCGGGTCGCAGCACGCGCAGCGGCGACGGCGCTCAGGGTCGCGGCGTCCTCGATCGGCTGCGCGCCCTCGGCGTCGGCGAGGCTGCGGCGCGCGGCGATCCGGGCGTCGGCGGCATCGCGCACGCGCTCGTTCGCGGTCGCGAGCGAGGCAGCGGCGCGGTCCTGTTCGGTGTGCCGCAGGCGCAGGAGCCCCGCGAGCGGGAACCGGCGGGCCATCACGACACCCCCAGCTGCTGCACGAGACCGCCGAGTCGCTGCCAGGACGCGTCGGCGGTCGCCCGCTCGTCCATCCCCTGGCGCAGGAACGCGTCGATCGCACCCTGGTGGTCGACGGCGGCGTCGACGAGCGGGTTCGAGCCGCGCTGGTACGCGCCGACGTCGAGCAGGTCCTGGGCGGCGGCACGTGCTGCCATCACCTTGCGGAGGGTCGTCGCGGCACCGCGCTGCGCCGGGTCCGTCACCTTCGAGGCCACACGGGACACCGAGCCGAGGGCGTCCACCGACGGGAAGTGCCCGGTGATCGCGAGCTTCCGGTCGAGCACGACGTGACCGTCCAGGATGCTGCGGGCGGCGTCGGCGATCGGCTCGTTGTGGTCGTCGCCGTCGACCAGCACGGTGTACATGCCGGTGATGCTGCCGACGCGGTCCGTCCCGGCACGCTCGAGCAGCCCGGCGAGCACCGAGAACGTCGACGGCGGGTAGCCCCGGGTGGCCGGCGGCTCCCCCACCGAGAGCCCGATCTCGCGCTGCGCCATCGCGACGCGGGTGAGCGAGTCCATCATGAGCACGACGTCCTGGCCGGCGTCGCGGAACGACTCCGCGATTCGGGTGGCCACGAACGCGGCGCGCAGGCGCATGAGGGCGGGCTCGTCCGAGGTCGACACGACGACGATCGAGCGGGCGAGGCCCTCGGCACCGAGGTCGTCCTCGAGGAACTCGCGCACCTCGCGGCCACGCTCCCCGACCAGTGCGATCACGTTGACGGCGGCGTCGCTCCCGCGCGCGATCATCGACAGCAGCGATGACTTGCCGACACCGGAGCCCGCGAAGAGCCCCATGCGCTGGCCCCGGCCGACGGTGGTGAGGGTGTCGAGCACCCGCACACCGAGCTGCATCGGGGTGTCGATGCGGGTGCGTGCCATCGCGTTCGGGGTCGCGTGGTCGAGCGGCACCCAGTCGACGGGCTCACCACCGGCACCGACGAGCGGTCCGCGGTCGTCGATCGGCCGGCCGAGCCCGTCGAGCACACGGCCGAACAGCCCGGCACCCGTCGGCACGAGCACCGGCCGGCCGGTGGGGCGTGCGGGGGTGCCGGCGGTCACACCGGTGAGGCGTCCGAGGGGCATGCAGCGCACGCCGGTGGCGTCGGTCGCGACGACCTCGACGGCGGTCTGCACGCCGTCCTCCGGTCCGACCGTGACGACCTCGCCGACGTGGGCGTCGAGCCCGGCGATCGTCAGCCCGAGGCCGACGGCGCTCGTGACGACGCCGACCCGCTGGGGTGCGGCCTGCCGCAGGGCGTCGTCGAGCCCGCGGGGCCGGAGCAGCGTGGCGGTCACGCGGACACCCCCTGCAGCTCGACACCCAGTGCCGTGCGGGCACGGTCGAGTGCGGTGGCGATCCGGGCGTCGAGGATGCCGTCCGGCAGGTCGACGACGGCGTCGCCGTCCCGCAGCGCGGGGTCCGCGACCACGGGCACCGGCAGGTCGACGTCGGCGACGCGGGCGGCATCCGCCGGGCTGAGCCGGACGGCCACCGGCACGCTGCGGTCGATGGACGCGAGCGCCCGCCGGACGGTGGTCTCGGCACCGGACGTGATCCGGGCCTCCCGGTCGTCATCGGTACCGACCGCCGGACGGGAGGCACGGATCTCGTACCCGACGATCGCCTCGGCCAGGTCCGTGGCCGCGCTGGCGACGGACGCCTCGGCGTCGCTGAGGACGGGCGCGACCGTGGACAGCATCGCGTTCGTCGCGGCGTCGAGGACGGCGATGCGGCGGACGGTGTCCGCGCGCAGCGACGCGGTCAGCGCGGCGTGCTCGGCCTGCAGGCGGGCGCGCAGGGCGTCCGTCTCGGCCTGCGCGGCGCGGAGTCCCGCGGTGTAGCCGGCGGCGTGGCCGCGGACGTCGGCACCCGACGCACGGTCGGTCGCGGCGGCAGTGCCGATCGCGGGGAACGCGATGCGCTGCACGGTGCCGGCGGTCGTGGTGTCAGTCAACGAGCTCGTCCTCCTCGGCACGGTGCACGGTGATGACGCCCTGCGCCTCGAGCTCGCGCACGGAACGGACGACCTCGGCGCGTGCTTCCTCGACCTGCGAGACGCGGACCGGGCCCATGGCCTGCAGTTCGTCGTCGAGCAGCGAGCGGTTGCGCTCGGACACGTTCGCGCGGATCGTCTCGACGACGGGTCCGGCGGCACCCTTCATGGCGGTCGCGAGGAGCTTCGAGTCGATGCCGCGCAGCACCTGCTGGATGTCGCGGGACTCGAGCTTGACGATGTCCTCGAAGGTGAGCATGCGCGAGCGGATGTCCTCGGCGAGTTCCGGGTCGCGGGCCTCGAGCCCGTCGAGCACGGCCTTCTCGGTGGCGACGTCGGAGCGGTTGATGATGTCGACCAGGGGCGCGATGCCGCCGACGACCTCGACGCTCTCGCGCGGCGACACGACGGCGCCGGCGCGCTGCCGCAGGACACCGGCGACGATCCCGACGGCCTCCGGGGTCGCGCTGCCCATCGTGGCGAACGCCTGCGCGACGTCGGTGCGGACGCGCTCGTCGACACCGGCGAGCACGGCGCTGGCCTGACCGGGCTTGAGGTGTGCCAGGACGAGGGCGATGGTCTGCGGCAGCTCGCCCTCGAGCAGGGTGATGACCTGCCCGGGCTCGGCGTCGTCGAGGAAGTCGAAGGACTGGCCGGCCAGGTTCGAGGCGAGCCGGTCCATCACGCCGGCGGCGCGCTCGGCGCCGAAGGACGCCTCGAGCAGCCCGAGGGCGGTCTCCTTGCCGCCGCGCTTCTGCAGTCGGCCGCTCATCGTGATCCGGTGGAACTCCGACATGGTCTGGTCGACGACGGTGTCCTCGACGCGGCGCATCCGGACGATCTCGGCCGAGATCTCCTCGGCCTCCATCTCGGTGAACTGCTTCATCACCTCGGCCGCACGGTCGGTGTCCATCTGCATGAGGATGAGCGCGACCTTCTGGGCGCCGGTCAGGGCACGGTCGTTCGAACCCTTGCCGGTGCCCGGGCCGTTGCCGTTGCTGCCGCTCGGCATCAGGGCGCTCACACCGGTGCCCGGTCGTCGAGGAGCCCGCGCAGGAGCTCGGCCGTGCGCTTCGGGTCGCGTTCGGCCAGCGCGGAGATGTCCTGACGGCGGCGCTCGGCCGTGATCTCGTCGGTCGTCAGCACCTCGGTCGGCGGATCGCCGGCGGGCATCGTCGACAGCACGGCAGTGGGGGCGTCACCGGCACCGAGGGTCGCGCGGTCGGCGGCGCCGTCCATCGCGAGGGGCAGCTGGAACGTCTCGCCGGCGAAGGCATCGAGTTCGCCGAGGTCGACGGCCTCGCGCTCCTGCTTCCGGCTGCGACGGGCGACGACGAACATGACCGCGATGAGCGCGAGCAGGATGCCGATGACGATGCCGGCGGTGCGGATCGACGACCACAGGGCTTCCTGCTGGTCGGCCTTCTGCTGCGCCTCGAGCGCCTTCGCAGCCTGGTCGGCGCCGCTGGTGTCGAAGTCCATCATCGCGACCTTCACTTGGTCGCCGCGGTTCTGGTCGACACCGGCGGCGGCCGACACCAGGTCGTTGATGCTCTGCAGGTTCGCGTTCTGCACGGCGTCGGCCTTCGAGTTCAGCGCGACCGAGATGGTCTGCCGGTCGAGGGACCCCGAGGGGATCTGCGTGGTCTCGGTGGTGTGGTCGACGGCGTTGTTCTTGGTCGCCGACTCGTTGGTGTAGCCGTCGTCGCCGGTGCCGCTCGTGGCGGTGCCGTTCGGCACGGCGATGTTGTCCGGGCCGAGGACCCCGGTCGCGCCGCTCGACGCGCCCGCGGCACCCGAGCCGTACTGCTCGGTGGTGCTCGACTCGTTGAGCGCGACCGGACCCGAGGTCGGTGACGTGTAGCTCTCCGACGTGCGGGTGCCGGACTCCTGGTTCATCGTGCCGGAGACCACGACGGTGGCGTTGCCGGCGCCGAGGGTCGTGTCGAGCAGGTCCTGGATCTTCTTGCTCGTGGCGGCGTCGTAGTCGGCGGCCTGGTCGGCGCCGCTACCGGTCGCACCGGTCCCGACGGCGGACAGCGTCTGCCCCTTGGCGTCGACGACCGAGACGTCGGTGGTCTGCATGCCCTCGACCGACGCGCTGGTCAGGTGCACGATCGCCTGCACCTGGTCGGTGCTCAGCTGCGTGCCGTTGTCGGTGGCGATGAACACCGACGCCGTCGGGTCCTTCTCCTCGGACACGAACACGGACTTCTCCGGGATCGCGAGCTGCACGGTCGCGGTCTGCACGCCGTCCATCGCACCGATGGTCTTGGCGAGCTCGCCCTCCATCGCCCGCTTGTAGGTGACGTCCTGCTGGAACTCCGAGCTCGTCACGCCCATCTGGTCGAGCAGCGAGTAGCCGCCCTCGTTCGACGACGGCAGCCCGTTCGACGCGGCCTTGAGGCGCTCCGAGTACACCTGCGCCTGCGGCACCAGGATCGTCGCGCCGCCGTCGGTGAGCTGGTACGGCACACCGTCGGTCTGCAGCTGGTCGGTGATGGAGCTCGCGTCGGCGGCGGCCAGCCCGGTGAAGAGCGGCGCGTAGGACGCCTTGCCGAGCCACGACGCCAGGGCGATCCCCCCGAGCACGAGCGCGGCGATCACCAGGATCGCGATGGTGCGCTGGGCGGCGGAGAAGCCCTTCACGTACGCGGACAGGCGCGCGAAGACGTTCTTGACGGCGACGGGCATCAGGCCTGCATCCTCATGATCTCGTTGAACGCGTCGACGCCCTTGTTGCGGACGGCGGAGACGAGCTCGAGCGTGACCTGCGCGCGGGTGGCGGCGATGGTCGCGTCGTGGATGTCGTCGAGGTTGCCGGTGACGGCCTTGAGCGCGAGGGTCTTCGAGTCGCTCTGCAGCGCCTGCAGCCCGTCGACGGCGTTCCCGAGGCTGGCGGCGAACCCGCTGCCGTCGGTGCTGGTCGCGCCGGCGGTGCCGGCGACGTCGCTGGAGGTGCCGGACACACTGGTCAGTGCGTTCGTCATCGCGTTGGTGGTCACACCGTTGACGGCGTCGATGGGCATCAGTTCTTCCCGATCTGCAGTGCCGCCTCGTAGGCGGTCTTGGCACGGTCGACCACGGCGGCGTTCGCCTGGTAGCCGCGCTGGGCCATGATGAGGTCCGCCATCTGCGTGCCGAGGTCGATGTCCGGCATGCGGACGTAGCCCTCGTCGTTCGCGAGCGGGTTGTCCGGGTCGTAGGTCACGCGGCCGGCGGCGCTGCCGAACGCGGCGCCCTTGACGTAGGCGCCGGACACGCCGTTGCCCTCCTGGACCTCGACGTAGCGGGCCTGGAACGCGGTGTCGTCCATCGACTTCACGGTGTTCGCGTTCGCCATGTTGTCGGCGACGGCGTCGAGCCACTTCCGGTGCACGGTCATGCCGGTGCTCGCGATGCCGATCGCGTCGAAGGTCGTCACGAGTTCGTCCGCATCGCCGCACGGACGCTCGTGAGCTCGGAGTTCATCGCCTGCGTGGCGAACTGGTACCGGAGCACGGTGTCGACGTTGGAGAGCGTCTCCTCGTCGAGGTTGACGTTGTTGCCGTTCGTGTTCGTCGGCTCGAGGCTGCGGGCGACCGTCGGCGCGGTGTTCCCGCTGCCGTCGGTGATCGACTTCGCCAGGGCGTCCTCGAACTGGACCTTCTCGGCGTGGTAGTCCGGCGTGTTGATGTTCGCGATGTTGTTCGCGATCACCTTCTGGCGCATCGACAGGCCGTCGAGTGCGCTCTGCAGCGCGACGCTCGTCACGGAATCGAACACGGTGGTCCCCTCGTCAGGCGTCGCCCGTGGGGCGTCGCCGTGCGGTGGTGGCCGATCCGTGGCCGAACTGGTGAGCGATCCGTGCTCGTGTGGCGCTATCGGTGCCCGTCCCCGGCCGCGTTAGCCCTCGCCCCGAACGGGGGTGGCACCACTTCTGCGACAGACCACTCGTCGAACGACGCGTGCTTCGTCGCGGAACAGGTGCGGCGGGGGCGACGGTCAGGCGGACGCGTCGAGGTACACCGCGCCACGGGGCTCGCGGGTCGCGTCGACGGCGCGCAGCGCACCGAGGTGCTCGAGCGTCGCCCGTCGGTCCGACTCCAGTTCCGCGATGCGGTCGCGCTGCGCAGCGAGCAGTCGGGAGGCACGCCCCACCAACGCGCGCGGCACCGGACCCAGCCCGGCCGGCTCCGACCACCCCACCACGGCCGTGGGGTCGGCCGCCTGCCGGGCGGCGTCGTGCTCCAGGGAGTCGAGCAGGGCCTCCCAGGCGAGGCGGTGGTCGACCTGCTCGGGCGACACCTCCTGCTCAGGCGACACCGAGGGCTCCGCCCGTCGACTGCTGGCGGGCCGGCGTCGCCGGCAGCGACGCCGCGGCGTCGTGCCACGACTGCCGCAGGGGTTCGAGGATCCGGATGCAGTCGCGCGTCGCCTGCACGTCACGGTGCACGTTCGCGGTGATGAGGGACGTCGACGCGTAGTTGTAGACGGCGAGCAGGCCCTCGCCCCCGTCCCAGACGTCGATCCGCAGCGTGGACGACAGCTCGCCGACGATCGCCTGCGCGTGCAGCAGCTGCTCGCGGGCGGCGTCCCAGTCGGCACTGGTCTGTGCGGCCTCGGCGCGGTGCAGGTCGAGCAGCAAGCGGTCGTAGAGCATCGTGACGAGCTGCGCCGGGGTGGCCGACAGGACGGCCTCGTTCGTGTACTGGGCGCGACGCTGGTCGGTCACGGTGCGGGGCTGCGCGGCCTGGCGGAAGGCGGCAGCCTGGAAGTCGAAGGTCATGGTGATCCCGTCAGCTCGTCGTCGCCGCGAGCTGGCTGGCGAGCCAGCTGGACTGGGACTGGAGCTTGCTGAGGCTGGTCTCGAGCGACGAGTACAGCGTCTGGAGCGATGCGCGGCGCATCGTGAGTCGGTCGGTCCAGCTGTCGATCTGGGTGTTGAGGTCCTTGGCGACCGCCTGCTGGCCGGTGATCGTCGTGGTGATGGACCCGTCGTACTTGTCGGACGCGGCGGTGGCGGCGGCACCCACGTTCGCGGCGACGCCGGACAGCATCGCCTGCGTGCCCTCGGGGTCGGTGGCGAGGGCCTTCTGGAAGACCTCGGCGTCGAAGGTGAAGCTGCCGTCCTTGGTGATCGAGATGCCGATCGACGACGGCGACTTCCCGCCGACGGGCGCCGACATGGTGCTGCCCAGGCGCTGCACGGCGTCGCGCGTGGTGCCGTCGCCCATCAGGACCCCGGCGGTCGTGGTCGTCGATCCGCTGGTGGCACTCGTGCTGCTCGTCACCGCGGTGTTCGTCTTGTAGTAGGCCGAGACCGCGTTCATCGCGTCGACGAGTCCGGACGCCACGGACTGGGCCTTCGTGGTGTCCTGCGCGACGCCGACCGTGACCGGATCCGTCGAGGCCCTCGACACGGTGACGCTGAGCCCGGGGACCAGGTCGGTGAACGTGTTCGTCGCGCTCGTGATCGTCTGCTCGGCGGCGGTGCCGGCCCACAGCGTGACGCTGGCGTCCTTCGCCTGGGCGACGACCGCGGCGCCGACCTCGGTCAGCACGTTCGTCGCGGTGCCCGCGGTCACCTCGTCGGCGGTCCCCCGGTACACCTCGAAACCACCCGCGGCCCCGGTCTTGGCGGACGTCAGCTGCAACCGGTAGAGCTTGGTGCCGTCGGCGGCCGCACCCGCGGCGACCTTCGTGGCGGTGACGCCGGCCCCGGACTTGTTGATCGCCGACACCGTGTCGTCGAGGGAGCCCGACGACGGCGTGACGGTGGTCTTCGTGCCGTCGGCACCCACCAGGGTGATCGGTTCGGCAGCGGCCGACCACGTGGACATCGCGGCGGTGACCCCGACCTGGGCCGAAGCGGTCGAGCCGACGCTGAACGTCAGCGACCCGGCGCTCGCGTTCGTGCCGGTGACGGCGGTGACGCCCGACGACGAGCTCGTGGCCGTGAACAGGTCGAGCGAGGTCGCCTTGGCGGCGTCCTTCGCCTTGGTCGCGAGGGCCTGCACCAACCCGTTGATCGTCTGCAGTGACGAGATGAACGAGTTGGTGCTCGTGAGCTTGTTCTTGAGCAGGGTCTGCGGCACGCCCTCGACGCTCATCAACGAGTTGATGAGGTCGGTCGTCTTGAGCCCGCTGACGAGCCCGTCGATCGCGAGGCTGGTGCTCGAGGACACGGACGATGACATCGTCGACACTCCCTGGCGTCGTGGGGATGGTCAGGAGGGCGACGCCGCCTCCCGGGAAGCCTGAACGATCCCGGAAGGCGGCGTCGTGGGTGCTAGCGCAGGAGCGAGAGCACGCCCTGCGTGCTCTGGTTCGCCTGCGCGAGCATCGACGTGCCGGCCTGGCTGAGGATGTTGTCGCGGGTGTACTTGACCATCTCCTCGGCCATGTCGACGTCGGTGATGCGCGAACCGGCAGCGGTGAGGTTCTCCTTGGCCACGTTCGTCACGTTGATGGCGTGGTCGAAGCGGTTCTGGACAGCACCGATGCTCGAACGTGCCGAGGACACGTACTTGATCTGCTCGTCGATCGCGGTGATGGCGGCCTGAGCGTTCGTCGCGCTGTCGAAGGTGAGGGCGCCGACAGCGGTCGACACGGACTCCACGTTGGACTTCGACAGGTCGACGTCGATCTGGCTCGCCGCGTCGCCGTTGGCGCCGACCTGGAACTTCAGGACGCCTGCGGTGCCGGCGGAGCCGTCGAGCAGGTTGATGCCGTTGAAGTTGGTCGACTGCGAGATGCGGGTGAGCTCCTTGGTGAGCTCGCCGACCTCGGTGGTGATCGCCTTGCGCGAGTCCTCGTTGTTCGAGTCGTTACCGGCCTGGACGGCCAGGTCGCGCATGCGCTGGAGGATCGAGTGGGTCTCGGTGAGGCCACCTTCAGCGGTCTGCACGACGGAGATGCCGTCCTGCGCGTTGCGGGCGGCGACCGTGAGGCCACCGACCTGGGACTTCAGCCCCTCGGAGATCGACAGACCGGCCGCGTCGTCGGCAGCACGGTTGATGCGGAGACCCGACGAGAGCTTCTCGAGGGACTTCGACAGGTCGTTCTGCGTCGAGTTGAGGTTCCGGTACGTGTTGAGTGCCGAGAGGTTGGTGTTGATGGACATACCCATGGTGGTTTCCTCCGTGAATGCTGGGTCGTACTACAGCCCGTCCGTGGGCTGACGTGGATGACTCTCGACCGGGTGCCGGGAGTCGTTAGGGAATCGACGGAAATACCCGTCGACGGTTCAGCTCGCCGCCACGGCGACCGGTGCGGTCGCGTCGTGGACGGCACGTGCGACGCCGGCGGCGGCGTTCGACGCGACGCGTGCGAGGTAGGCGCTCCGGCGGGCCGCGGTGGTGCGCGAGGCGGGTTCGGCGGCGGCACCGCCGTCGCCGTAGTGGGCGGCCAGTCCGTCGCGGAGCAGGCGCATCGCCTCGGAGCGCTGCTGCGAGACGGCGGAGTGCGTGATGCCGAGTTCCGCGGCGACGTCGGTCACCGAGCGGTCCCCGAAGTAGACGGCCTCGACGACGAAGCGCATCCGCTCGGGCAGTGCCTCGACGGCTGCGCGCAGGTAGCGGCGCTTCTCGGTCTCGAGCAGGTCGTCGCCGGGCAACGGCAGGTCGGCGGCGACGAGGTCGTGCACGGTCTCGTCGAGGGGCGCGACGATGCGGGCCGCGTCGCTCATGGCATCCGAGGCGGTCTGGCGGTCGACGCCCATCGCATCCGCGATCTCCTGCACGCCGACGCTCCGGCCGAGTCGGGCGGACAGGGCCTCCTGCGTGGCGAGGGTCTCGCGGATCCGCTTCCGGGTGCCGCGGGACGCCCAGTCGGCGGAGCGCATGTCGTCGGCGAGGGCTCCGGCGATCCGGGTCCGGGCGTAGGCGCCGAAGGGGACGCCGAGGGTGGGGTCGAACGCGTCGGCAGCGGCGACGAGCGCGAGGGAGCCGACGGCGGCGAGGTCGTCGCGGTCCAGGTGCGTGGCACGGGAGCGGACGTCGGCGACGATGTAGCCCACGAGCGGGAGGTGCTCCACGATCATCGCGTTGCGTGCGGTGCGGTCCATGCTGATCCCCTGATCGACCTGACGTGACTGTCTCGACTCACCCGTCCCTGGGCACGACGGACGCCGGCCTCGGATGGCCGGTGCGTACGCCGAAGACCCGCCCGGTTCCCTCCGAGCGGTGCACCCCGCGCCCCTGTGAGGCGGTTCGAGGTCGCCCTCGTGGTGCGTTCTGAATGTATCGGCTGGCAATGTCCTGAACAGGGGTTCATCCGTCCCCAGTGCGGGGGCATTCGCGGTGTTTCCCGGTCGGCATTTGGGGGGACCCAGCGCGTAGAACGCCCGTTCCCGTCCCCCGGACGGGAGGCATCCGCTGGTGCGCATCGCGCCAGCGATGCCGGATGCCTCCGGGCGAGCCTGCGAGCACGGCGCCGAAGACCAGCCGTCTCCACTTACGCGCCACCACCCGCGGTCGATAGGTCTCGGTGTCCGCCGGATGGTGGACCCGCAGGACCGAACAACCACGACCCGAACACCCGACGACGACCCACACGGGAGGAGCTGATGAGCGTGAACGACCTGTCCGCCGTGCTCTGGCGCGAACGCGAACTGCTCGAGCTGCTCACCTTCAAGCTCGAGGAGGAGCAGCTCCTGCTCACCGCGGGCCGTTCCCGTTGGGTGTCGCACGCCAGCCGCGAGGTCGAGCAGGTCCTCGAACGACTCCGCAGCACCGGACTCGAGCGCGCCGCGTCGAGTGCCGAGGTCGCCGAGGAGTGGGGCGTCCCCGCCGATGCACCCCTGCGCGACGTCGTCGCCGCAGCGCCGAACGGCCCGTGGGGCGAGATCCTCGCCGCGCACCTGACCGCGATGGTCGAGCTGACCACCCAGATCGGCGCCCTGCGCGACGAGAACGACCGCTTCCTGCGCACCGCCGCCCAGGCCACCGAGGAGACCCTCGCCGGCACCGTGACGACCGCCGCGACCTACGACGCCTCGGGCACCTCCGGTCCCGGCTCCGACGGCGCTCGCCTGTTCGAGGGGACCCTGTAACCCCGTGGTCAGCACCTTCGGCTCCCTCGCCACCGCGTACTCCGGCCTCGCCGCAGCCCGTGCCGGCATCGACGTCACCGGCCAGAACATCGCGAACGCCGGCACCGCCGGGTACACGCGGCAGCGCGTCACGCAGAACTCCATCCCCGCGACGCAGACCGGGTTCATGCGCGGCACCGCCGCCCTCGCCGGTCAGGGCGTCTCCGTCGACGGCATCGCCCGCCTGGCATCGCTGACGCTCGACGTCGGCGTCCGGGTCGCCGCGGGGTCCTCCGCCTACGCCGACGCCCGTGCGACGGCACTGTCCGCCCTCGAGACCGGCCTGCACGAGCCCGGCAAGGACGGCCTGAGCGCCAAGCTCGATGCCTTCTGGTCGTCGTGGAGCGAACTCGCCAGTCACCCCGACGACCCGGGTGCCGCCAGCGCCGTCCTCGGCGCAGCGGGCACCGTCGCCTCGGCGCTGGCAGCCGGATCGAAGGCCGTCGACGCGCAGTGGTCCTCGGTCCGGGGCACCGCGGCCGGCCAGGTGACCCAGCTGAACGACGCCGCGAAGCAGGTGGCCGACCTGAACGGGCGGATCCGCACCGCACTGGCCTCCGGCGGCACCGCGAACGAACTCCTCGACCAGCGTGACCAGCTCACCGAGCAGATCGCGACGCTCGCCGGCGGGACGACCCGCACCAACGCGGACGGCACGGTCGACGTGCTGCTCGGCGGCAACCCGCTCGTGCAGGGCACCGACGCCCGCGCCGTCGCGCTCGGCGGTGGCGAACGCCTCGCCGACGGCGCCGCGGTCACCCTGACCTGGACCTCCGGCACCGCCGGCGCGGTGTCCCTCAGCGGCGGGTCGATCGGTGGCGCCCTCGCCGTCCTCGCCCCGGCGAACGGGAACGGCACGGGCGGCGCGCTCGCCCAGGCCGCCGCGTCCTACGACGCCGTCGCGACCCAGCTCGCCACCACGGTCAACGCCGTGCACGCCACCGGCACGACCCCGGCCGGCACCACCGGCACCGCGTTCTTCGCCCTCGCGGCGGGCGTCCCCGCAGCGCAGGGCCTCTCGGTCGTCCCGACGGACGGCAGCGGCCTGGCGACGCGGAACGCGGCGGGGCAGCTCGACGACTCGTTCGCCGACGCGCTCTCGCGACTCGGCACGGGCCCTGGAGCCGCCGACACGACCTGGGCGACGTTCGTGGCGGGGGTGGGCACCGCCTCCCGGTCGGCCGCGACGGAGTCGACGCTCACCGGACTCGCCCTGACCAACGCGCGCACCCAGCAGCAGTCGAGCGCCGGCGTCGACCTCGACGAGGAGAACGTGAACCTGCTGAGCTACCAGCACGCGTACCAGGGCGCGGCACGCGTCCTGACCGCCGTCGACGAGATGCTCGACACCATCATCAACCGCGTCGGACTCGTCGGGAGGGGCTGATCGTGATCACCCGGGTGACCACCCAGATGTCGATGGCCGCGGCCTCGGCACGGCTGCAGACCGGTGCGGCGCGCGTGGCGCAGCTGACCGAGCAGGCCACCACGCTGCAGGCGATCCAGAAGCCGTCCGACGACCCGGTCGGCACCGCGTCGTCGATGCAGGTGCGCAAGGAGCAGGCCGCCGCCGCGCAGTTCACGCGCAACGCGAACGACGCCGTGGCCTGGCTCGCGACCACCGACAGCGCCCTGTCCAGCGTCTACTCGGTGCTGAACAGCGTGCGGGACCTGACCGTGCAGGCGGCGAACTCCGGCACCATGAGCGACACCGACCGCGACGCCTTCATCACGCAGTTCCAGTCGCTGAAGTCCGACCTCGAGGCACGGGCCAACACGACCTACGGCACCCGCTCGGTGTTCGCCGGCGCCTCGACCGCCGCCGCGGCGTACGACCCGGCGACCGGGTGGGCGGCATCCGGCACGGACGTCTCCCGCCGGATCGGCGACGGCACCACCGTGCGCGTCGACACCGCCGGGGCCGACGTCTTCGGCACCGGCGCGTCGTCGGTGTTCGGCGTGCTCGACTCCATCGTCAGCGACCTGCAGAACGGGGTGAACGTGAACGCGCGGATCAACGACGTCGACGGCGCGCTCGGTGCCGTCCGCGGCGCCCAGGCCGACGTCGGTGTCCGGCACGCGACCGCCCTCGCCGCCCAGGACTCGCTGAAGACGGCAGCCGTCTCGCTCGAGAACCGCCGCGCCGGCATCGAGGACGTCGACCTCGCCAAGGCCGTCCTCGACCTGCAGGTGCAGCAGACCAACTACCAGGCAGCCCTCGCCGTCACCGCGAAGGTCCTGCAGCCGACCCTGATGGACTACCTCCGATGAGCATCTCCCTGACCTTCGCCGTCCCGCCGTTCGGCCTGTCCCCCGCACCGGTCTTCACGCTGACCCCGGTGGACGGCGCCGAGGGCCTGTTCACCCTCGTCGGGGGTTCCTCGCGCTTGTTCGTGCTCGACGCCGCGGTGCACCTGTCGTCGTACTCGCCCGAGCTCACCGACGAGCAGGCCGCGGGGCTCGAGCTGACCGACCCCGCCGACGCCATGCTGCTCGTGGTGGCGAACCCCGGCGCGTCCGGCACGACCGTCAACCTGCTCGCCCCGATCGTCGTGAACGCCCGGACCGCCGTGGGCGCGCAGCTCATCCTGGAGGACCAGGACCTGCCGCTGCGGGCGGAGCTCGCGCGGGCGTAGGTGCTGCGGGGGCTGGCGGCTGCACGAGCTGCCTGGCTGGTCGACTCGGAACGACGTCCTCGATGTCGTACGACATCAAGTTCGTCGCACCCGCGCGTGCGCAACAGTTGCACGCGCCGCCCGACGACAACATCGACGTCGTGCGACATCGATGTTGTCGCACCTTGCACGGGCGTCGGTCCGGCATCGAACACGCGTACGCCCTCGGCCCGGGGCACCGATCCCCGCAGGCCCCTGTCACCCGTCTACCCCGAACGACGTCCTCGATGTCGTACGACGTCGAGTTCGTCGCACCCGCGCGGGTGCAACAGTTGCACGCCCCGCCCGACGACAACATCGACGTCGTGCGCCATCGATGTTGTCGCGCCGTGCGTCCGCCTCATCCCTCCACAGACTGGAGGCCCGGCTCGTTTCCCACAGATCGTCGCTCCGTACCGACATGGTCGGCTCGCACCGCCGATCGTTGAGACATGAACGACCGAGTCCTGGCCATCCCCCTCATCCGCACCGGCGACCATCCGAGCGCTGAACGGCGTGCGCTCCAGCGTCGCGTGCATCGCGGCTCGCTTGCCTCGATCCGGCCCGGCGTGCTGGTCGATCCGTCGCTCGTACAGGGGCTGCGGAGCGAAGACCGTCTGCTCCTGCTCGTCCGGGCGACGGTCCCGTCGGTCGGACTGCCCCGGGCGTTCTCGCACTCCTCCGCGGCAACCGTGCACCGGCTGCCCTTCACCGCAGCGGCTCCCGACCGAGTCGAGGTCGTCGACCCTCGGTTGACCAGGCCGGACACCACGGCGCTTGCCCGGGTCAGACCGGGGCATGCGATCGACGACTCCGGCGGACGATGGGCAGGGACGCCGCCGACCGTTCCGATCGAGATCGACGGGGCACCGGTGACGTCGTTGGTCCGGACGCTCGTCGATCTCTCGGCCACCGCACCGTTGGACCAGGCCGTACCGATGATCGATGAGGCGCTGCGCGGGCGACGGGTCCTGCCTGAGATGCTCCGCGACGAACTCTCGGCCCACGAGCGCAAGGGATCCGAGAAGGCAGGGGTGGCGATCGAGATGGGGTCGGCGCTGTCGGGGTCGCCGGCGGAGTCGGTGTGCCGGGTGCGCTTCCGGCAGGTCGGGGCGCCGGAGCCGGTGCAGCAGCACGAGTTCCGACGGACCGGAGGCGGGACGGCCGTCGTCGACTTCTGGTTCCCGCAGCAGGGCGTCGTGGTCGAGGTCGACGGCCGCGCGAAGTACGAGGACCCGGTGATGCTCGAGGGGCGGAGCACCGCCGAGGCGCACTGGCAGGAGAAGCGTCGCGAGGACTTCGTCCGGTCGTTCCCCGAGGTCCGGTTCGTCATCCGGTTGTCGTGGGCCGACCTCATGCAGCCCGACCGCGTGCGTGCAGCACTCCGCCGGGCGGGTGTCCCGTGCCGGTGACGCGCAGGCGAGCGGCTCCGAGGGCCCGGCCGGGGTCAGTGGCTCGGCGCCTCCGGGTGGTGTGCACGCTGCCGTTCGACCACGAGCGGTGCGCTCGGCACGCCACCGCCGACGATCACTTCGCCGGTGCCGACCCGCATGCCGTGGACCCGCCCGACACCCTTCACCACACCGGCTCGCCGATCGGGGTCGGGCTCGCGGTGGTCGCCCCCGGCTGCGAGCTCGGCGTCACGGACGGCGACCGTCCCGAGCACCTGGGCTCCGGCGCCGAGCTCGGTGGGGCCCTCGACGAGGCAGCCGCCCGACAACCGAGCGCCGTCCCCCACGAGCACGTCCGCCCCGGTCGCCGTGATCGTGACGGGCCCCGGGCCCAGTTCGGCACCGGAACCGATGGTCACCCGGGCCGCGGTGGCGACGAGGGTGACCTGGCCCGGACCGAGCCGCGCGCCGGACGCGACGGTGATCGAGCCCCCGGCACGGGTCTCGAGCACGGTTCCGGGGTAGAGCACCACCCCGGCTGCGAGGGTGACGTCCGCGCCGACGAGCACGGAGCCGGGGTCGAGCACCACGACCTCGGGCAGCAAGCCGCGCACCTCGGCGACCGTCAGGAACCCGGAGGCCCGACGAGCGTCGTCAGCCGGACCGGGCGCGCCGTCGATGTCCATCCAGCGAGCCTCCCACATGCCCGGCGTACGGTGAGCGCATGGCCCGCTCCCCGAAGGACCAGGCGATCGTGCCGCTGCCGAACGCCCAGGTCTCCCCCATGCCCGACGACTCCCGGACCCCGCAGCCGCAACAACCCGGCGGGTGGGTCAAGTGGCTCGACCGTGCCATCAGCGTCCAGCGCCCGGTGGTCGTGGCGCACGTCAACGCGATCCGCCGACGCAAGCCGGACGCCACCCCCGCCGAGGTCATCCAGATCCTCGAGCGGCAGTACCTCACCGCGGTCACCACCGGTGGCGCAGCGGTCGGTGCGAGCGCGGTCATCCCGGGCGTCGGGATGGTGGCCGCCCTCGGGCTGAGCGGCGCGGAGACGGTCGGGTTCCTCGAGACCACCGCGCTGTTCGCCCAGTCGGTGACCGAGGTGCACGGCATCGCCCTGGATGACCCCGAACGGGCACGGACCCTGGTGATGGCGATGATCCTCGGTGCTCCGGGCACACAGCTCATCAAGCAGCTCGGCGGGCAGATCGCCGGCGGTCAGGCGCGCACGGCGTTCTGGGGCGAGATGGTGACCTCGTCCCTGCCGAAGCAGGTCGTCAACGGCCTCGGCGGGCAGGTCCGCGACCAGTTCATCAAGCGGTTCGCAGTGCGTCAGGGGACGTCGGTGCTCGGCCGTGCACTGCCGTTCGGGATCGGCGCTGCCGTCGGCGGGCTCGGCAACCACGCGCTCGGGCGGAAGGTCATCCAGGCCTCGCGGACCGGGTTCGGGCCGCCGTCGGCACACTTCCCGATCATCCTCGAGCCCAAGCCCGCGAAGTCCGAGAAGCAGCCGAAGGACAAGCAACCCAAGGACAAGCAGCCCAAGGACAAGCAGCTGAAGGAGCCCAAGCCCAAGCAGCAGAAGCAGCTCGGCTGGCGCCGCGGCTCGGCGAAGGACGAGGACCTCTGGTCGGAGACGCCCGAGCGCTGAGCCGGGCGGCAGGCCCGATCAGAACGACCGAGGCCCGATCAGAACGACCGAGGCCCGATCAGAACGACCGAGGCCCGATCAGAACGACCGCACCGGCGTCCTGACGACCTGTCCGGCGTGCGCGAACCCGCCGCCGAAGCCGAACAGCAGCCCGGGGACGCCCTCGGGCAGGTCGCCACGCGCCCATGCCTTCGACAACCCGAGCGGCACACTGGCGGCCGAGGTGTTCCCGGACTCGACGACGTCGCGGATGACGAACTTCGACTCCCCGCCGAGTGCGGTGACGAGCGGCTCGATGATCCGCAGGTTCGCCTGGTGGAACGCGAACACCTCGATGTCGTCCATGGTGAGCCCGGCGGCCTCGACGACCTTGCGGGCGTGCCCCTCGGCCTCGGTGATGGCCCAGCGGTAGATCGAGCGACCCTCCTGGTTGAACCGGCCGGGCGTCCCCTCGACCCGCACCGCGTCGAGCAGGTGGGGCACGCTGCCCCACGACACGGGCCCGATCTCGGGGACGTCGGCGGCGCCGAGCACGGCGGCCCCGGCCCCGTCGCCGACGAGCACGCACGTCGACCGGTCGGTCCAGTCGGCGATGGCGGAGAGGGTCTCGGACCCGATGACGAGCGCGACGTCGGTGGACCCGACGCGGATCGACTGGTCGGCGAGGGCGAGCGCGTACTCGAACCCGCTGCACGCGGTGTTGATGTCGATGGGCGCCGGGCCGTTCGTCATCCCGAGCGCGGCGGCGACCCGACCGGCGGTGTACGGCGCACGGTCCTGGTGCGTGGTGGAGGCGACGATGACGAGTCCGACCGCCGAGGGCGACACGCCGGCGTCGGCGAGGGCGTTGCGGCCCGCTTCGATCGCCATCGACGTGACGGTGTCGTCCGGCCCGGCGATGTGGCGGGTCTGGATCCCGGTCCGGGTGCGGATCCACTCGTCGTTGGTGTCGACCATGGTGGAGAGTTCGTCGTTGGTCAGGATGCGTTCGGGCTGGTGGTGACCGAACCCGAGGATCCGGCTGCCACGGAGTGCTGGGGTGTTCACCGTCGTCACGGTACTCCTCCCCGGAGCGCGGACATGCCCCGGACGGCATGCAGCCACGCACCATGCAGAACAATGCACCCAGCAAGCAGAACAATGCACCCCAGCATGCAGAACCGGTACTCCCAGGGCCTGGCAGGGTGCCCCTCGGAGCGCGTAGACCGGAATCATGGACTACACACACCTCGGACGGACAGGGCTGTCGGTTTCACGAGCAGTGCTCGGCACGATGAACTTCGGCCCGGAGACCACTGAAGACGACTCGCACGCCATCATGGACCGGGCCCACGAGCTCGGCGTCAACTTCTTCGACACCGCCAACGGCTACGGCGGCTCGGTGGGCAAGGGTGCCACCGAGGAGATCATCGGCCGCTGGTTCGCGAAGGGCGGCGGCCGTCGCGAGAAGACGGTCCTGGCGACCAAGGTCTACGGCGACATGATCGACTGGCCGAACGGCGGCAAGCTCAGCGCCTTCAACATCCGCCAATCGCTCGACGCCAGCCTGCAGCGCCTGCAGACGGACCACATCGACCTGTACCAGTTCCACCACGTCGACCGTGCGACCCCGTGGGACGAGATATGGCAGGCGATCGACGTCGCCGTGCAGCAGGGCAAGGTCCTGTACGTCGGGTCGTCGAACTTCGCCGGATGGCACATCGCCCAGGCGCAGGAGGCCGCGAAGCGCCGCCACACCTTCGGCCTGGTGAGCGAGCAGTCGATCTACAACCTCGTGGTGCGCGACATCGAGCGCGAGGTCCTGCCCGCCGCCCGCGAGTACGGCCTCGGCGTCATCCCGTGGTCGCCGCTGCAGGGCGGTCTGCTCGGTGGTGTCATCGAGAAGACCGAGAACGGCTCCCGCCGTCTGTCGGGTCGGAGCGCGGAGTACGTCGAGGGGCACCGCGACCAGCTCACGGCCTACGAGTCGTTCGCCGAGGAGCTCGGCCACACGCCCGGCGAGCTCGCCCTCGCGTGGCTCCTCCACCAGCCCGGTGTGACCGCGCCGATCACCGGCCCCCGCACGATGGAGCAGTGGGAGTCCGCGGTACGCGCCGTCGACATCCGCCTGGACCAGCGTGCGCTGGACCGGCTCGACGAGATCTTCCCGGGGCACAAGACCTCACCGGAGGACTACGCCTGGTGAGCTGACGGAACGGGCCGGAACCACGGCCCGCGATCAGGGCCACGGACGGGAGGCACGGTGCGCGTCGGACGCGCACCGTGCCTCCCGTCCGCCGTTGCGACCACCGCACGTGGCGAGCCGTCAGGAGAACGCACGCCCGTCAGAGCGCTGCGATCTCCGCGTCCGTCAGCCCGGCCCAGCGCAGGTACGCGGTGACGCTGCCCCACCGCGCCTCGACGTGCCGGATCACCGTGGTCATGGTCTCCGGCACGCACCGTTGCGCGACGGCGGTCGCCTCGGGGTCCGTGCTGACCGCACGCTCTGCGGCGAACCGATCGGCCAGCCCGACAGCGCTGGCGGCGTAGTCGTCGCCGACGGCCTCGATCGACGCCCCCCAGAGCCGGGCGAGCAGTCCGCTGACGACGCCGGTGCGGTCCTTGCCGGCGGAGCAGCAGACGAGCACGTCGCCGTCGGACCGGGCGATCGCGCGGAACGCGGCGGCGATCCCGGTGCGGTGGCGCTCGAGCCAGTCGATGTACTGATCCTCGAGCTGCACGGCCTGGGCGCCGGACTCGACGGTCGACGGGTCGAACAGCGGGACGAGCCGGTAGCCGTCGGTGGTGCCGAGCGGGTGCGGGACGCGGGCGACCTCGTCGTCACGGCGCAGGTCGACCACGGCCGCGAGTCCGTGCGGGTAGGCGTCGGCACCGACGCGTTCGGTGTTGGCGCGGTACACGGTGCGGGGTCGGGCGTCCTGCAGGCCCGGTCCCCCGACCTCGCGCAGGTTGGTGAGGGTCGACGTCGTCGTCATGCCGTCAACCCTGCCAGACGACGGACCGCACGACGACGGGCCCCGCGCTTGCTGTGTGCGCGGGGCCCGTCGTCGTGCGGGTGGTGCTGGTGGAGCTGGTGTCTGCTGGCTAGCGGACCGAGACCGGCGAGTCGTCGGTCTGCTCGTAGAGGACGTAGCCCTCTTCGCCGTGGACCGCGGTGTCGATGCCGGCGACCTCGTCCTCGGTCTTGACGCGGAAGCCGATCGTCTTCTCGATGAGGAAGCCGATGACGAACGCCAGGACGAAGGAGTAGATGCCGACGGCCAGGGCCGCGGTGGCCTGCTTGCCGAGCTGCTCGAACGAGCCGGAGTAGATCAGGCCGGTGTCGTTGGCGAAGAAGCCGAGGTACAGCGTGCCGACGATGCCGCCGACCAGGTGGACACCGACGACGTCGAGCGAGTCGTCGAAGCCGAGACGGTACTTCCAGTCGATGGCGAAGCAGCAGATGATGCCGGCGACGAAGCCGAGCAGGATGCCCCAACCCGGGGTCAGGTTGGCACATGCCGGGGTGATCGCGACGAGACCGGTGACGGCACCCGAGGCGGCGCCGACCGACGTGGCCTTGCCGTCCTTGAGCTTCTCGACGAGCAGCCAGCCGAGGATGGCGGCGGCCGGTGCGGCGAGGGTGTTGACCCAGGCGATCGCGGCGATGCCGTCAGCGGCGCCCTCGGAGCCGGCGTTGAAGCCGAACCAGCCGAACCACAGGATGGCGGCGCCGAGCAGGACGAAGGGCGGGTTGTGCGGCTTGTGCGCACCCTTGGCGAAGCCGACGCGCTTGCCGAGGACGAGCGCCAGGGCGAGGCCTGCTGCACCGGCGTTGATGTGCACCGCGGTGCCACCGGCGAAGTCGATGACCCCCCACGTGGCAGCCCAACCCGAGGTCAGGTTGAAGACCCACGAGGCGACCGGGAAGTAGACGACCGTGACCCAGATGCCCGCGAAGACCATCCAGGCGCCGAACTTGGCGCGGTCGGCGATGGCGCCGGAGATGAGTGCGACCGTGATGATCGCGAAGGTGGCCTGGAAGCCGACGAACGCCATCGACGGGTACGCCGCCTGGATGTTCGAGGACTGCGCCTCCTCGAAGGCCTGGCCGAGGCCGATCTGGTTCCAGTCGATGCTGAAGAACCCGACGACACCGGAGACCGCCGTGCCGTCACCGTGGTTGGCGAAGGCGATCGCGTAGCCGTAGAGCACCCACAGGACGCTCACGAGTGCGATCGCACCGAACGACATCATCATCATGCTGATGACGGACTTGGCCTTCACCAAACCGCCGTAGAAGAAGGCCAGGCCGGGTGTCATGAACAACACCAGCGCCGCCATGACCAACACGAACGTCGTGTTGCCCTGATCAAGCATCTGTTCACCTCTCGATTGCACGAGCGGCTCTTGGACCGCCTCGGGTGACACCGAGTCTGGCGAGGTGACGTTTCACGAGGGGGCACGATGTGTTTCGCGGATGTAACGCGACGGCGCGGTTTGTAAACGTCGTGTTTCGCACGGCCCGATGCCCCCTGGACAGGGGGTGCACCGACCGGTCAGCGGATGCCCCGGGCGGTGGAGGTCAGTCCTGGGCGCGGCTCAGGGCCACGACACGGCTCGCTGCGCGCAGGTACTTCTTGCGGTAGCCGCCGTCGAGCATGGCGTCGGGGTACACCTGGTCGAGCGGCGTGCCCGAGGCCACGATCCGGACCTGGGCGTCGTACAGTCGGTCGACGAGCGCCACCCACCGGAGCGCGTCGGTCTGGTCCGTGAAGGCCCGGACGTCGGTGAGCCCGACGGCGTCGAGGTCCTCGACGAGCGCGACGTACTTCGACGGGTGCACCGAGCCGAGGTGCGCGACCACGGCCGAGAAGTCGTCGAGCGTGACGGTGCCGGCCGGCAGTGCCGCGGCCACGTCGGACACCACCCCGGCCGACTCGTCGACCGCGCGGCGGCGGTAGTCGAGCCCGTCGATCCGCATGGTGTCGAACCGGTCGGACATCGCCTGGATCTCCCGCAGGAAGTCCTGGGCCGCGAACCGGCCCTCTCCGAGCGCGCCCGGAGGCGTGTTCGAGGTGGCGGCGAAGCGGGTGCCGGTCTCGCTCAGCTCCTTGATCAGGCGGGTCATGACCATGGTGTCGCCCGGGTCGTCGAGCTCGAACTCGTCGATGCAGACCAGCGCGGTCCCCCGCAGCAGGTCGACCGTGCCCTGGAACCCGAGCGCGCCGACCAGGGCCGTGTACTCGATGAACGTACCGAACGTCTTCCGCCCGGAGGCCGCGTGGTACGCCGCGGCGAGCAGGTGGGTCTTGCCGACACCGAACCCGCCGTCCAGGTAGACGCCCGACTTCGCAGCGGGCTCGACCGGCTGCTTGCGGCGGCCGAACAGCCCGCGACGGGGCGCGTCGGTCGGACCGGCCGCGACGAACGCGGCGACGGCGTCGCGCACGTCGGCCTGCGAGGCGTAGTCCGGGTCCGGGCGGTACGAGTCGAACGAGGCGGCCGCGAACTGGGGCGGTGGCACGAGTGCCGCGGCCATCTGCTGCGGGGTCACCTGGGGGTCACGGTCGACGAGGTGCGCTGGCGCGGTGTTCGTGGACAATCAGGAACCCTTCCGGGAAGCAAGTCGTGCGGTGTCACGTTGCGGCTGGGGCACGGTACGTCCGCGTACCGTTGCCCACAGGCACCGACGACCGATCCTAGTCCGGTGCCGGATGACCACCTGGAGGTAGCCCACCATGACCGCACCGGTCGACCCGTCCGAGAAGTTCACCGCCTACGCCCACCCGGAGCGTCTCGTCTCCACCGAGTGGCTGCAGGAACAACTGGACGCCCACACCCCCGACCTGGTCGTCGTCGAGTCCGACGAGGACGTCCTGCTCTACGAGACCGGACACATCCCCGGCGCCGTCAAGATCGACTGGCACACCGACCTCAACGACCCGGTGCAGCGCGACTACATCGACGGCGAGGCGTTCGCCGAACTGCTCGGCAGCAAGGGCATCGGCCGCGAGACCACCGTCGTGGTCTACGGCGACAAGAACAACTGGTGGGCCGCCTACGCCCTCTGGGTCTTCTCGCTGTTCGGCCACGAGGACGTCCGTCTGCTCGACGGCGGCCGTGCCAAGTGGATCGCTGAGGACCGCGCCCTCACCACCGAGGAGACCGTCGTCGCGCCGGCCGAGTACCCGGTCGTCGACCGGATCGACACCGAGATCCGTGCCTACAAGGACGACGTGATCGCCCACCTCGGCAAGCCCCTCATCGACGTGCGCAGCCCGGGCGAGTACGACGGTTCCCGCACCACCGCGCCCGACTACCCGGAAGAGGGTGCGCTGCGCGGCGGCCACGTCCCCACCGCGGTCAACATCCCGTGGGCGACCGCCGCCGCACCGGACGGCACCTTCAAGCCGCGCGCGGAACTCGACGCGATCTACCGCGAGGGCGCCGGCATCGGCGATGCGGACGAGGTCATCGCGTACTGCCGCATCGGCGAGCGGTCGAGCCACACCTGGTTCGTCCTGCAGCACCTGCTCGGCTACGACAGCGTCCGCAACTACGACGGCTCGTGGACCGAGTGGGGCAGCGCCGTCCGCGTCCCGATCGTGCAGGGCGCGGAGCCGGGTACAGTTCCGAACCGATGAACGACAGCACCGAGGCCACCCTCCCCGCCACCCTCGCCGAGATCCGCGACGACTTCCTCGCCCTGGGCCAGAAGGACCGCCTGCAGCTCCTCCTCGAGTTCTCGAACGAGCTGCCCGCGCTGCCCGAACGGCTGCAGGGGCACGAGGACGAACTCGAACGGGTCGAGGAGTGCCAGTCCCCCGTGTTCATCACGGTGACCGTGGGCGAGGACGGCGACGCACCCGACGTCGTCCGCATGCACGCGACCGCGCCGCGCGAGGCGCCGACCACGCGCGGCTTCGCCTCCATCCTGGCGCAGGGCCTGAGCGGCCTGACGGCAGCGCAGGTGCTCGCCGTGCCGGCGGACTACCCGTTGACCATCGGCCTGTCCGAGGCGGTCAGCCCGCTGCGGATCCGCGGCATGGTGGGCATGCTCGGACGCGTGCAGCGTCAGGTGCAGGCTGCGGTGTCGTAGACGCGACCTTCTGACGGACGGGAGGCCCGTGGCGGATCCGCCACGGGCCTCCCGTCCATCTCCCCTCGGCACGCATGCCGTCCTCTGGAATTTCAGTCCGGATCCGTGCCAGGATGGTGCGGTCAGCACCAGGGGGGAATGACGATGGCGAAGATCCACGGGAACGATCCGACCGGCTACTCGTACAGCGCGGCGGATGCACTCAAGTCGGCTTCGACGGCGCTCGCGTCGTCGATCGACGGCCAGTCCGGGTCGCGGTCGTCATCGGTGACGACTGCGCGTGCGGAGTTCCGGGGCTACTTCTCCGAGGTCTTCGCGGACAACGCCGACATCGCCTCGCGCAGCGCGACGAAGCTCGTCGAGTCGCTGCAGAGCCTGTCGGGGTTCGTGCAGCAGCTGCGCGACGCCGCGAAGGACGAGGACGACCGGCGGAAGCAGGCGAAGGCGTGGGACGCCCGCAAGCGTGAACGCGAGGAGAACTTCCTCGTCGCCGCCGGGCACGAGGTCTCGACGTGGTTCGGCGGGGGCGACGACCCGAAGCCTCCGGAGCCCGAGCCGGAGCCACGACTGCAGGCGGACGAGGTCAGCGTCACGGGGCGGGAGTTCCCGGCGGGCGGCGGGACCAGCGGTGGGACGTCGTCCGCCGTCCCCGCGGACCTCCGCTCCTTCGAGGCGACCACCCGGACGCTCGACGCCGATCTGTCCGGCGCCGTCTCGACGTTCCGGAACGCCCTGAGCGACTACGAGGCCGAGTGCAACCCGTGCTGGGGCACCCTGAACGCCCAGTCGCTGCTGACCGCGGTGAACGACTGGCTCACGGCGAACGGGAAGGACGCCGACTGGGCGGGCACCGTCGCAGCGCAGTTCGAGGCCGCCGGTGGCGGTGCCGGGCCTGCGACGCTGTCGGACGCGGCGATCGCGGCCGCGCTGTCCTCGGCGGGGATCGACGCCGGTCGCGACGACTTCACCATCGGGCCGTTCTCGGCGATGGGGACGCCCCCGACCAACGGGTTCGCCGACGACCCGGTCAACACGGCCACCGGCAACTTCCTCGAGCCCGAGACCGACCTGTCCTTCGCGGGGCAGGCCGCGTCGCTCCGGCTCACCCGCATGTACAACTCACTCGACGGCCGCGTCGGGGTGTTCGGACTCGGGTGGTCCTCCATCCTCGACATCCGGCTCGAGGTCAGCGACGAGGCCGCCTCGGTCGTGCTGGACGACGGCCGGCAGGTCGACTTCCCACGGCAGGGGGACGGGTGGAGCCGCGGCGTCGGCGAGGACCTGTGGCTCCGGGCCGAGCAGGACTCGCTCGTCGTGCGGGACAACGCCGGCGGCCGGTGGGCGTTCACGCCGTCCGGACTGTGGCTGAGCAGTGCGCGTGGAGCGGGCACCGCCGTGACCGTGCGACGCGACGAGCACGATCGGATCACGCGGCTCGCGCACGTGTTCGGGCGGTTCGTCGACATCGAGTACAGCGGCGACCGGGTGGCGTCCGCGACGGCGTCGGACGGGCGCCGCGTCGAGTACCACTACGACGAGGGCCGCCGGCTGGTCCGGGCGACCGACGCCGTCGGCAGTCGCCGGTACCGCTGGAACGCGGACGGCCTGATCGACCGGGTGACCGCTGCGACGGGAGTCGTCGAGTGCGAGAACACCTACGACGACCGCGGCCGGGTCGTCGAGCAGCGCACACCGTTCGGTCGACGGGTCCGGTTCTCGTACCTGCCGGGTCGGGTCACCTCGGTCTCCGACATCGACGGGGTCCACGCGAACACCTGGATCGCCGACCGGAAGGGCCGCGTCGTCGGGATCATCGACACCGACGGGCAGCGCCAGTCGATGTCGTACGACCCGCACGGCAACCTCGTCTCGGTGACCGAGCGCGATGGTCAGGTGACCGTCCACGGGTACGACGACCGCGGGCGTCGGGTCCGGACCGTGACGCCGGAGGGCGCCGATCTGACCTTCGGGTACGACGAGCAGGACCGCTTGACCACGGTGGTCACCGCGAACGGTGGGGTCGTCGAGTACGGGTACACGGGCGACGACCGGAACCCGTCCGTCGTCATCGACCCTGTCGGCGGTCGCACGCTGCTCGAGTGGCGGGACGGCGTGCTCGTCCGCACCACCGATCCGACGGGCGTCGTCGTCACGTTCCACCACGACGCGTCCGGTGAGCTCGTCGGCGTCGAGAACGCCGTCGGCGACACCGCACGTCTGATGCGCGACGCCGGAGGCAGGATCGTCGAGGCCGTCACGCCGCTCGGCAACCGGACCCGGTACCGCTACGACGCCGCCGGGCTGCTTACCGCGCGCGAGGACCCGGACGGGGGACTGTGGCGGTTCGAGCACGGCGACGACGGTCGGGTCACGGCGACGATCGACCCGACCGGTGCCCGCACGGAAGTCACCTACGGTCCACACGGCGAGGTCGTCTCCACCACGGACCCCCTCGGTCGCGTCGTCGCGAAGGACTTCGACGCGTTCGGCAACGTGTCGACGATGACCCTGCCCGACGGTGCCGAGTGGGCGTTCGTGCACGACGCGCTCTCCCGGCTCGAAGCCGTGGTCGACCCGGCCGGTGGCACCTGGGAGCGGGAGTACGACGCGGTCGGAGCCCTCGGCGCCACCGTCGACCCGACCGGTGTCCGCACTGAGGTCGGGCGCTCGCGCGCGGACGGCGTCTCCACGGTCCGCGACGCCTTCGACGCCGTGTCCGTGACGACCGACGAGTTCGGGCGTCCGACCCGGCTCGAGCACGCGGATTCCTCTGCTGAGCTGACGACGTACGACGCGTGCGGCCGCCCGGTCGAGCTCGTCGACGCGAACGGTGGCCTCGCCCGCATCGAACGTGACCTCGCCGGACGCGTCGTCGCCGTCACCACCCCGGCGGGCCGCACCACCCGGTACGAGTACGACGCGTGCGGCCGACCGGTCTCCGCGATCGATCCCGCCGGCGCACGCACCACGCTGACCTACGACGCCGATTCGCGGGTCGTCGCGCGCACCCTGCCGACCGGCGAGGTCGCACGCACCGAGTACGACCGCCAGGGCCGGGTCGTCCACGCCGACGTCCCCGGGGTCGGCACCGTCCGGTACCGGTACGACCGGGTCGGTCGCGTGGTCTCGGCGCGGGACACCCGCTTCGGCCAGCGGACCTTCCGGTACGACGCCGCAGGACAGCTCGTCGCTGCGGTGAACGGGCTCGGCGGCACCACCCGCTACGAGCACGACCAGCGTGGACGCCTCGTCCGCACCGTCGATCCGCTGGGTGGCGTGACCGTCCGGACGTACACGCAGCTCGACAAGGTGGCCTCGTCCACCGATCAGCTCGGGCGCACGACGACGGCGACCTACGACCCCGCCGGACGACAGCTCACCCAGACCGACCCGGACGGCACCGTGCTGCGGTGGGAGTACGACGCAGCCGGTCGGGAATCCGCGCAGTACGCCGGCGACCGTCTGATCGGCCGCATCGACCGCGATGCCCGCGCCCGCACGGTGACGATCACCGATGAGACCCGTCCGGACTCCCCCACTGCCCACGTCCTCGAGTTCAGCCGGCTGGGGCAGCTCGTCCGACGCTCGACCGGCGCCCGGGAAACGCGGTGGACCAACGATGCCGACGGGCTCCGCACCTCGGTGCAGTCCCCCGACGGGTCCACGACCCGGTACACGCACGACGCCACCGGACGGGTCGTCCGGGTCGAGCACTCGGTCTTCGGCGAGGTCCGGTACGAACACGACCCGGCAGGCCAGCTCCTGCAGGCCCGCGCCGGCGATCAGTTGCAGACCTGGGAGTACGCGAACGGACACGTCGTCCGGCACGCGCGCATCGACTCGGACGGCACGCACCTCAGCACCATCGGGCGCGACGCCGACGGGCGCATCACCCGGGTCGACGGACCCGGCGGGAGCACCACCTACGAGCACGACGATGCCGCGCAGCTGGTGGCGTCCGTCCAGGACGGCAGTCGCACGGGCTGGGTCTACGACGCAGCAGGTCGCCTGGTCGAGGAACGAACGGACTCCGGGGCCCGACGGTTCTCGTACGACGCCGCCGGACAGCTGACCAGGGTCGACGCTCCGGACGGGGCGCCCGAGGCGGAGTACGCCTACGACGGCGCAGGTCGACGGATCCAGACGGTCCGAACGGACGGCGTCGCGACCACGTACCGCTGGGCCCCGCAGGGTCACCTCACCGGGGTGGCGGAGACCACCGCGGCGGGCAGCACCACGACCGACCTGCACGTCGACGCCCTCGGTGAACTCGCCGATGTCGACGGCGTCCCGATCGACTGGGACACCGCCGCGTTCGCGCCGACGCTCCTCGCTGTCGGCGACACCCCGGTCGTCCGCGCTCCCGGTGGTCTCACCGGGGTGGGCGACGGGTGGGCAACCAGCGGTCGGCGCACCACGAGAGCAGCCGACGACGCCGACCCGTGGCAGACGCTCCTCGACCTCGGCGGCTCCGGCCTGCCCGGCGGGATCGCCCTCGGCGCCGACGGTTCGCTGCAGGTCGCCGGCTTGGAGTGGATGGGTGCCCGCGCCTACGACTCGTCGTCGCGCGGCTTCCTGTCCATCGACCCGGTCACCGCGCCCGCCGGAGCAGCCTGGGCGGGCAACCCCTACTCGTTCGCCGGCAACGATCCGCTGCACGCCATCGACCCGCTCGGTCTCGCGCCCGTTACCGACGCGGAACTGGAGGCCTACGCGGCGGCCGAACAGGGTCCGCTCGCCCGGGCCGCCGCGGCCACCGGTGACTGGTTCGCGGACAACTGGGAGTACGTCGCCGGCGGCGCGATGGTCGTTGCGGGCGGTGTGCTCGTCGCCACCGGTGTCGGCGGTCCGGTCGGCGCGATGCTCATCAGCGCCGGTGCCGACACCATCATCCAGAAGGCCACCACCGGCGAGGTGAACTGGGGCCAGGTGGCCGTCAGCGGGGCCTTCGGTGCCGTCGGCGGTGGTGCCGGAGCCCTGATCGGGAAACACCTGCTCGGGAACGCGGCAGAAGGAGCGGTCGAGAACGTCGCGAACTACGCGGTGAGTGGCCAGCCGGTGACCCCGGGTGGTCTGCTCCGGAACGCGGCCGAGGGTGCGGCGACGTCGACGGCTACCGGCGGCACGATGTCGAAGGTCCACCTGCCGACGTCCGTGAACAAGTTGGACGACCTCGCGCCGACCCCGCCTGTCAACGTCCTCCCGTCGAGCGGGAAGACGTTCGTCGTGACGCCACAGGGGACGGCCTACGACATCCCTGCTGGTTGGGACATCGGACCGGCTCGGACCAACCGAGGGCTCGTTGCGCAAGATCCTGCTTCTGCAGCGAACCCGGGCATGCACGACGATGCCAACATGATCCGGGTGATGGAACCCACCGAACGGTATCCGAACGGCTACAGCCGTTACAGCAACGACTACGGGCAATGGCTCGATCCCCGAACGGGGAAGCCCGGCTCAAAGCCGGACAGCCATGTTCCCAGTGAGCACCAGGGAGAGTACCTCGGATGGCCGAACTGACCGCAAATGACGTTCACCTCGCACTCGTCGGCGAGACTGTCGACCTCATCTGGATCGACTTCAGGCTCACCCTCGCGTTCTCGAACCGGAGCATGGTCTCGTTCGAGACCACCTTCGCGATCAGGGATACGGATGGTGTGACGGTCTCGGTGGATCCGGAAGACAAGGATTCCCTGCTCCCCGCTCTCCATCTCCACACACAGAACGTCACGGGAGCTCGGATCGACGAAAGTGCGCTCGAAATCACATTCTCATCGGGAACGACTCTTCGAGCAGAACCGGACGACGATTACGAATCGTGGCATTACTCCGGCCCTGAGACGCCACCGGTCAGAGCGACCGCTCTCGGAGGTGGCAACCTGTTCATCTCGATACCTGGTGACGGCACTCCGATCGAGCGCGGTTGAGCTGAGCTGAGGATGGCCGCGCAGCCAGATGCCTCGACCAGACGAGGTCCGGAACCGACACAACCCATCGTCGGCGGAGATCCGACGGTGACGGACGCACCCCCGGACATCTCGATCGGCCATCTCCGAGCGGTCACCAACGATTCGACTGTGGAGCTCCATCCGGCGGACCTACTCGAAGCAGGAGCCGAACCTCGTACCGTTCATCGACCCACTCGAAGCCCTCGGGGAGGAGGACGTCCTGATCTGTCAGGTCGAGCACGGCGATGAACTGGTGACCGTGGTGCTCTTCGCGACGGATCGAACGCTCGTGGCGGCCACGGCGATCGACCGATTCGTCGGTCTCGTCCACATCACCGTCGAGGAGCTGTGCGCGCGCCTCCGTGTGTCGAACGCCCCGGGGGTGGAACTGGCGCTCGAGGTGGCATCGCAGTGTCGGTCCGAGGAGCGGGTCCGCATCTTCGAGCAGGGCGCGCTGTCGACGGCACGGACGTTCCTGACGAAGTACACGATGGCCGCCGAGAAGGGCTTCGACGTCCGTGGACTCGACGGGTTCGCACGTGCGCTTGTGCCGCTCGGTAGCGAGCAGCCGGGGTTCTGCACCGTGCAGGCTGACGCCGCGGTCGCGATCACCGCGTTCACGCCCGGCAGGATCGACGTCCTCGCCGCCATGAGCGTCGGCGGGCTCTCGCCCCAGACAGGAACGACCGAGGAGAACGGATGACCACGACAGTGCCGAGCGACCTGGGGATGGTCACGCACACGATCCCCGCTGATCACGTCGCGTTACCCGACCTCGTGCAGTTCTTCGCGGGCTCGAAACACTAGGGCTCGAAACGCCAGGGCGCGAGACACCAGGCCTCGATTCAACCGAGCTCGTCTGGGTCCTCACGACGCTGTCCGCCGTCACGTCCCCTGACCATTTGGTCGAGGCGCTCCCCCTCGAACGCCGTGTCAACACGGCGGAGGACCCAGGGCTCATCCTCAACCAAGCCGAGGCGACGGACATCGCCGACAGCATCTGGCAGCTCATCGACGGCGAGTTCCTCGGGTACCTCCCTGGCACGGACCTGACCGACGAGACGAACCTGGTCGTCCGCATCGA
The DNA here is from genome assembly GCF_013204965.1 of Curtobacterium sp. VKM Ac-2861. Classification (NCBI taxonomy): domain Bacteria; kingdom Bacillati; phylum Actinomycetota; class Actinomycetes; order Micrococcales; family Microbacteriaceae; genus Curtobacterium; species Curtobacterium sp. VKM Ac-2861. Next base: position 434,915 of record NZ_JABMLA010000001.1, on the reverse strand, counting down.
CGCGTTCGACAGCGGCGAATGGACCGTGACGGTCCGACCGCCGCTCACGACGATGAGCGATGCCTTCGAGCGGACGCACGGCCCAGCGCAGCCCGGCCGACCGGCGACTCGTCTCGAGGAGGTCGGGCCTCGCCAGCAGACGACGAACGGAACGAGTGCCACACCGGCCGCTTCGTGAGCAGAAAGGGTCGAGTGCGCGACGGTGATCCGACCATTTCTGCTCACTATGCGACCGAACGGACGCAAGGGCAGACGGGAGGCCCGTGGCGGATCCGCCACGGGCCTCCCGTCCGTCTGTCCCTGCGTCTACCGCGCGCTGGCCGCCCCGCGACGCTGGACCACCTCGGTGAGCCACGCGAGGATGCGGGCGTCGAACCAGTCGGCGTCGTGGTTCCAGAGCTTGGTGTGCCGGGCCGTGGTCTGCACCTCGAGCCGTACCAGGTCGGGTCGGGCGCGTGCGAGGTCGTGCGAGGCCGAGGACGGCACGAACCCGTCGTCGTCGCTGTGCAGCAGGAGGATCGGCACCGTCAGCTCGGCGGACCGGGTGACCATGTCGAGCTCGCGCAGGTCCACCGGCTGCTGCAGGCCGGCGAGCCGGTGCAGCACCGGGGTGCGGAGCAGGCGCTGGGCGACTTTGCGGACCGGCCGCGGCAACCCCATGAGCTGGCTCTGCGACTTGAGCACCGCGTGCCAGTCGACCACGGGTGACTCGAGCACCACCCCGTCGACGAGCCCGGCGAAGCGTGAGCGCAGCAGGGTCTGGAGCACGACGGCACCGCCCATCGACCACCCCATGAGCACGACGCTCTGCGCGTTCTGGGCACTGAGCCACCGGAGGACGGAGTCGATGTCCTCCCACTCGGTGCTGCCGAGGCCGTAGCGGCCGTCGACGCTCGGCGGTGCGACGCCGTCGTTCCGCCACGACGCGAGGACGACCGAGTAGCCGGCGGCACGGAAGACGGGGACGGCGCGGATCGTCTCGGCGCGGGTGACACCGCGGCCGTGCACCAGGACGGCCCACGGGGCGTCCGGGTCGTCGGCACGGACGACCCAGGCCGGTGCGGGGCCGTTCGGGGTGGGGATGTCGATGTCCTCGACGGGCACGTCGAGCTCGCCGGGGGTCAGGTAGAACCAGCCGCCCCAGCGACCGCGGCGTGCAGCGGTCGGGTCGCCGGCGTCGATCGCGATGATGCGGCGCGTGACCGTGGTCTCGGTGGTGCCGAGGACCTCGCCGACGCGCATGTGCCCGGTGCCGGCGCCGAACCAGAGGGAGTAGCGGCCCTGCAGCTCGGTGTCGGCGGTCCGCTCGATGGTCACCGTCATCCGGACCGGGTCGACGGCGTGGATCGGGACGCGTTCGGTGCGCTTGCGGTCCGGGGTGACGACGGCGCGGGCGACGGCGGCGACGAAGCCACCGATGACGGCCGTCCCCACCGCGCCGGCGGCCAGACCGGCACCGAGGGCGATGAAGCCGGCCGATCGTGCGGTCTCCTGGACGGCGTCCTCGGCGGGTCGCGCGGATCGGGACATGGCCCGGAGCCTAGTCTGCATGTGTGTCCGAAACCCGAGAGCCCGACGCCTTCGCGCGGCTCCGCGCGTTCGTGTCCTCCGGCAGCAGCCGCTCCGAGACCACCGTCACCGAGATCCCCTCGCCCACGCGGATCGCACCGTTCTCGATCGCCCTGGCGGCGGACGTGTCCGGCACCGCGCACGGCGTCGAGTCGGACCTCGGCACCGGACGGTTCATCGCCCTGTACGACCCCGAAGAACCCGAGGGCTGGGGCGGCGCGTTCCGGGTGGTCTCGTTCGCGCAAGCACCACTCGAACCCGAGATCGGTGTCGACGAGTTCGTCGCCGACGTCACGTGGAGCTGGCTCGTCGACGCGCTCGAGACGCACGGTGCCGAGTACGACCACGCTTCGGGCACGGCCACCAAGATCATCTCGCGCGGGTACGGCGACCTCGCCGCACAGGGCGACGGCGCCCAGCTGGAACTCCGCGCGTCGTGGACGCCCCGCGGCGACGACCTCACCGCACACGTCCAGGCATGGCAGGACATCGTCGCCATGCTCGCCGGTCTGCCTCCTGCCTCGGACGGCGTGACCCTGCTGGCCCCGAGGAGGCTCGCCAAGTGACCGACCCCGCCAGTTCGACCCCCGGTGCACCGGACCCCGCGTTCGAGGACTCGCACGAGGCCGTCAAGGTCATCGACTCGCGCGACGACTACCTCGACGCCGTCGCGGCGATCGCCGCCGGTCACGGGCCCGTCGCCGTCGACGCCGAGCGCGCCAGCGGCTACCGCTACTCACAGCGCGCCTACCTGATCCAGGTGTTCCGTCGCGGTGCCGGTGCGTTCCTGTTCGACCCGATCCCGATCGGCGACTTCTCCGAACTGCAGGCGGCCATCGTCGACGAGGAGTGGCTGTTCCACGCCGCCTCGCAGGACCTGCCCTGCCTGCAGGAGGTGGGTCTCGTCCCGACCCGCATCTTCGACACCGAACTCGGAGCCCGCATCGCCGGGTTCCCCCGCGTCGGTCTCGGCGCCGTCGTCGAGCAGCTGCTCGGGATCACGCTCGCCAAGGCGCACTCGGCAGCGGACTGGTCGACCCGGCCGTTGCCGCAGTCGTGGCTCGTGTACGCGTCGCTCGACGTCGAACTCCTGCCCGACCTGCGTGACGCCCTCGCCGCGAAGCTCGACCAGGCCGGCAAGTCCCGGATCGCGGAAGAGGAGTTCGACGCGGTGCTGCACCGCGCCCCGAAGCCCGTCCGTGCCGAGCCGTGGCGCCGGCTGTCCGGCATGCACGCGCTCCGTGGCGCCCGCGCCCTGGCGATCGCCCGGTCGCTCTGGGTCGCCCGTGACGAGTACGCCCGCGCCGCCGACATCGCTCCGGGGCGCACGATCCCCGACGCCGCTATCGTCGCAGCGGCAGCCGCCGCACCGTCGTCGCGCGCCGAACTCGGCGGCCTGAAGGCCTTCACGGGTCGCGCCAGCCGTTCCGAGCTCGATCGCTGGTGGGCCGCGGTCGACGAAGGCCTGACGACCGAGGACCTGCCGAAGCTCCGCGGATCCGGTGAAGCGACGCTCCCGCCGCCCCGCGCCTGGGCCGACCGCAACCCCGCGGCCGACCGCCGGTACAAGGCCGCACGGGCCGCGGTGACGAAGCGGTCCGAGGAGCTCGACATCCCGCTCGAGAACCTGCTCACGCCGGAGACCCTGCGTGTGGTCTCGTGGGCACCGCCGTCGCCGCCGTCGACCGAGCTGGTCGGGGCCGCCCTCGCCGCACACGAGGCCCGCCCCTGGCAGGTGGAGGAACTCTCCTCGATCATCGCGTCGGCCTTTGTCGCTGCTGCACAGCAGCCCGCGCCGACGGATGACGTCGAGTCGTAGGAACCGCCCAACCGGCATGCGGCCGCCCAGCCTGGGGGCATAGCGTCGGGAGCGTCGCCGGGCGAGGCCCGGCCGGCCGGAGCGACCAGCGTTCCGGCCCGATCGATGAGGATCTGGGAGGCCCGGATTGCCAAAGGCATCAGACGTCGTGTTCGTGGACGGAGTTCGGACACCGTTCGGACGAGCCGGCGAGAAGGGGGTGTTCTGGAAGACCCGGTCCGACGACCTCGCGGTGCACGCGATGCGCGGACTGCTCGACCGGAACGCCTCGCTCGACACCGCAGCGGTGGACGACGTCGCCGTCGCGGCGACCACGCAGCAGGGTGACCAGGGGCTGACCCTCGGCCGCACCGTCGGCATGTTGGCCGGCCTGCCGAAGTCGGTCCCCGGGTACGCGATCGACCGCATGTGCGCCGGTGCCATGACGAGTGTCACGACGCTCGCGGGTGCCATCGCCTTCGGTGCCGCGGACATCGCGATCGCCGGTGGCGTCGAGCACATGGGACGCCACCCGATGGGCTTCAACTCGGACCCGAACCCGCGGTTCATCGCGGAACGCATGGTGTCGAGCGACGCGCTGGTGATGGGGTCCACCGCCGAGCGCCTGCACGACCGCTTCCCGGCGATCACGAAGGACCGCACGGACGCCTACGCCGTCCAGTCCCAGCAGCGCTACGCCGCGGCGTGGGCCGCCGGCAAGCTGCAGCCCGACGTCATCCCGGTCGAGGTGAACAAGGGCGACGGGTGGGACGTCATCAGCACCGACGAGCCGCCGCGTCCGGGCACGACGCTCGAGGCGCTGGCCGCGCTGAAGACGCCGTTCCGCCCGCACGGACGGGTCACCGCCGGCAACGCCGCCGGCCTCAACGACGGCGCGACCATGAGCTTGCTCGCCTCGGCCGAGGGCGCCAAGGAGCACGGCCTGCCCACGAAGATGCGCATGGTCTCGTTCGCCTTCGCCGGCGTCGAGCCCGAGGTCATGGGCGTCGGCCCGGTCCCCGCGACCGACAAGGCGCTATCGAAGGCCGGCCTGTCGATCGACGACATCGGCCTGTTCGAGATCAACGAGGCGTTCGCGGTGCAGGTGCTCGCGTTCCTCGACAACTACGGCATCGCGCAGGACTCCGCGAACGTCAACGCGTGGGGCGGCGCGATCGCCGTCGGCCACCCGCTGGCATCGAGCGGTGTCCGCCTGATGAACCAGCTCGCCGCGCAGTTCGCCGAGCGCCCGGACGTCCAGTACGGCATCACCACGATGTGCATCGGACTCGGCCAGGGCGGCACCGTCATCTGGGAGAACCCCGGCTTCAGCAAGTCCGCAGCACGTTCGGCTCGGAAGGGGGCATGAGCATGACCACCGTCGACACCGACCGTCTGTCCGAACTCAGCGAGGACGAGGTCGTCACGCACTCGTTCGTCAAGCACGTCACGATGCCCTCCGGCGGCACCCTGGCGCTCATCACGCTCGACAACGGCAAGGACTACAAGCGTCCGAGCACCCTCGGGCCGCGCACGCTCCGTGAACTCTCCGGTGTGCTCGACACCCTGAAGACCGAGGCGACGGCCGGCACGATCCAGGGCGTCGCGATCACCGGCAAGGAGTACTGCTTCGCTGCCGGTGCCGACCTGTCGCAGGCAGCGTCCGTGCCGTCGCGGGACGTGGCGCACGACCTCGCGGCCCTCGGCCACGCCACCCTCCGCAAGCTGTCCGACCTCGGCGTGCCGTCGTTCGCGTTCATCAACGGCATCGCCCTCGGCGGCGGGCTCGAGATCGGACTGCACTGCACCTACCGGGTGTTCTCGTCCGCGGCGCAGGGCATCGGCCTGCCCGAGGTCTTCCTCGGCATCATCCCGGGCTGGGGCGGCGCGACACTGCTCCCCCGCCTGATCGGTCCGGAGCGCGCGCTGCGGGTCATCGTGGAGAACCCCCTCAAGAACAACCGCCTGATGGACGGAGCGGCCGCGGTCGAGATCGGCATCGGCGACGCGCTGATCCCGTCGGTGACGTTCCTGCCGTCAGCCGTCGCGTGGGCCGACGGCGTCATTGCCGGTCGTGTTTCGGTCAAGCGGCCCAACGAACCGGGCATGCTCGAGAAGGCTGCCTGGGGCACGGTCGTCAAGGTCGCCCGTGGGCAGGTCGCGTCGAAGATCGGGACGGTTCCGAAGTCGCCGTTCCGCGCGCTCGACCTCGTGGCCGCCGCTCGCGGCGGTTCCCTGGACGAGCGGTTCGCCGACGAGGACGACGCCCTCGCCGACCTGCTCTCCGGTGACCAGTTCGCCGCGTCGATGTACGCGTTCGACCTGGTGCAGAAGCGTGCGAAGAAGCCCGTCGGTGCTCCGGAGGGTGTCGAGCCGAAGAAGATTACGAAGGTCGGCGTCCTCGGCGCTGGTCTCATGGCCTCGCAGTTCGCGCTGCTCTTCGCCCGACGACTCGGCGTCCCCGTCGTGATCACCGACGTCGACCAGTCCCGCGTCGACGCCGGTGTCGAGCGGATCCGCGGTGAGGTCGGCAAGCTGCTCGAGAAGGGGCGGATCTCCCCCGACGACGCGAACCGCATCACCGCACTCGTCAGCGGGTCGGTGTCGTACGACGCCTTCGCCGACGCCGACTGGGTGATCGAGGCCGTCTTCGAGGAGATGAGCGTCAAGCAAGAGGTCTTCCGGAAGATCGAGCAGGTCATCGCGCCGGACGCCATCCTCGCCACCAACACCTCGTCGTTGTCCGTCTCCGAGATGGGCTCGGTGCTGTCCGACCCGTCGCGCCTGGTCGGGTTCCACTTCTTCAACCCGGTCGCCGTGATGCCCTTGCTCGAGGTCGTCCGCACTGCCGACACCTCCGACGAGACGCTCGTCACGGCACTCGCCGTCGCGAAGACCCTCAAGAAGACGGCGATCATCACGGCCGACCAGCCGGGCTTCGTCGTCAACCGGGTGCTCGCACGGGTCCTCGGTGAGGCGATGCGCGGCGTCGAGCAGGGCACCTCGTTCGACGTCGTGGCGGCCGGTGCCGCGCCGCTCGGACTGCCGATGTCGCCGTTCGAGCTGCTCGAACTCGTCGGTCTGCCGGTCGGAGCGCACGTGCTCGACTCGCACCACGCCGCCTGGCCGGAGCGCTTCTACCCCGGTGACGGGCTGAAGAAGATCGCCGAGCACGGGAAGATCCTGACCCGCGACAAGAAGGGCAACGCGACCGGGTACGACTCCGCTGCCGTCAAGCTCGTCGCGCCGTCGAAGAAGGACGCGAAGCCCGTCGACGCTGCCGCGATGCAGCAGCGCTTCGAGGACGCCCTGGCCGACGAGCTGCACCGCATGCTCGAGGACGAGGTCGTCCAGCACGTCGAGGAGATCGACCTCGGCCTGATCCTCGGTGCGGGCTACCCGTTCCAGGCCGGTGGGATCAGCCCCTACCTCGACCGCAGTGGGGCGTCCGAGCGCGTCTTCGGTGGGAGCTTCCACGACCCGCTGATCGTCGGCCCCGCTTCCCGCTAGCCGGCGCGAGTCCCCCTCGCACCACCGAAATCACCCCGAACCGCAGATCGCCGTGGTTCGGGGTGACTTCGGTTGTGCGCCGGGATGGAGCGCCAGCCTCAGGAACGCCCGCCCTGGCGTACGGTGCAGGGGTGACGCAGGAGTGGTGGGCACCGAAAGCCGCCGCAGGGCCCTCCGTGGTCCTGCCGGTCCCGCTCGACGCTGTACCGGCCCTGCTCCGGCGAGCAGTCGACGCCGTTCCGGGTGCCGCGGCCATGGAGATCCGCGACGACGGCGCCGTCATCGCCCGCCGGACCTCGTTCGCGCTGCGGGCCGAGAACATCGTCCTGACCTTCCTGCGCGAGTCGCCGTCCTCGTCCCGCGTCCGGATCCTCCGCGAGGGCCGCGACGGCCTCGACTCCGGCCAGGTCCTCTGGGTGACGCCGATGGCGCGCGCGATCCTCGCTGCACTGCGGTCGGCAGCTGCAGAGGACACGGCAGCGCCCCCGTCGTGAGCCGCCGTCAACCGCCGACGCAGTCGTTGCTGCCGCTGAAGCACGGCGGGACCGACGGCCGTGGTGCCGGCGGCTCGGGCGGCTCGTTGTCGTACGACGTGAAGTACGCGGCGCTGTGCGTCACGACGAGCACGTAGTCCGCCCCGCTCGCCCGGACGGCGCCGTCGCGTCGGTGGACGCCGAGACCCGGTGCGGACTGCACGACGGACGATCCCTCCGACTGCCACAATCCGAGTGACCCGTCCCAACCGCGGACCCGCACGACCGCGAACCGGTCCTGCCCGATGTCGTTGCCGAGTGCGATCGACTGCCGCCCACCGATGTCGACCAAGTACGGTGTCGATCCGTCCGGCTGGATCGCCTGTGCCACGAGGTCCTCGTCGGTCAGGCCGCCCGTGCGCAGCGCCGGTCCGGCGATGCGCACCGCGTCGACCGGTGTGGTTGCACCGTCGATCGTGTACACCGCTCCGGCGTCGATCCGACACGTCGTGCCCGAAGCGGGCTGGAAGAACCCGGAGTTGCTCGCGTGGCCGCACGAGTCGGTCCAGGTGGCATCGACCCGGTGGACTGCGGCGGTGCCCTCCCAGTCGACCACACGGTGCATCGTCTGTCTGGCGCCGACCCGGGCATCTGCACCGAGCCCCGGCGTGACCGTGCCGTCGTTCATCGCTGCGCACCCTGAGGACAGCGCCACCACCGCGAGACCGATCGCCACCGCCGTCGTCCTGAACCCCCGTCGCATGCGGCGATCCTGCCAGACGTCCCCGAGGGACATGCCCCTGACGGCATGGGTGACCATCCGCGACTCACCTAGCTGTAGTTCCCCGTGAGGTTGTGAACGCGATCTGATGGGGTTTAGCCGCCGAGGCCGGTGTGTGGTCGGTGGTGATTGTAGTGATGCAGCCAGTCCGCGTAGGTCGCGGTTCCGGCTGCATCACTGTCGTAGTGACGGGCGTAGGCCCATTCCGCGGCGAGGGTCCGATTGAACCGCTCGACCTTCCCGTTGGTCTGCGGCCGGTAGGGCCTGGTGAAGCGGTGCTTCGCGTCACCGAGGGCGCTCGCGAAGTCGCGGGATCGGTAACACGCACCGTTGTCGGTCATCACGGCCTCGACATGGATCCCCGCGGCGGCGAAGAACGTGTTTGCGCGGGCCCAGAACCCGGCAGCGGTGGCGCCGAGTTCGTTGTCGTGGATCTCTGAATACGCCAGCCGGGAGTGATCATCGACCGCGTGGTGCAGGAACCGGTATCCACGAGAGGCGCGACCGCCCCGACGAGCAGCACGATCACGATTCGAGCCTGCGGCGCGGTCCTGGGCAGACCCGCGTCCGTGAGCGCGCCAGCCGCCACCATCTGGGATGCGGCCTTGCTTCTTGATGTCGACGTGGACGAGCTCACCCGGCCGGGACTTCTCGTATCGCAGCGGAGTCGGCCGGCGAACCGGGAGCCCGGTTGCTTGGTCATTGTTGCGCAGCAGCGGCATCCGGAACCGGGCCAGGACACGTCCGACTGTCGAGCGGGCCAGGCCCAGGTGGAACGCAATCCGGTGCGGTCCCCACCGCCGGGTGACCCGCAACGCGAGGATGCGGCGTTCCAGCCGGGACGGGACTCTGGTCGGACTCGACAACGGCCTCGACGACCGGTCGACCATCGACAAGCCCGCTCGGTATCGTTCAGCCCACTTGGCTGCCGTCGCTGGCGAGCACTGGAACCGTTCCGCGGCCCGACGGACCGGCCAACCATCGACGACGATCAGCCGAGCAAGGCGTTCTCTGCCCGTTGGAGTGAACGGGGCATTAGCGTGAGTCACGAAGACCTCCGGTGACGACGTGGTGTGTGGTAACTCACATCGTCCCGGAGGTCTTCACTTACGTCACCCGTTCACAACGTCCCGGGGAACTACACCTAGCGGTCGGCGGACTCCCGCGACCGCGCGGGCTTCGCCTGCGGCAACTTCGTCCCGACGACCTGGTCGATCACGTCGCGGGCGATCGCCTGCGCCGTCAGCCCGACGTCGGCGAGGATCTGCGACCGGGTCGCGTGGTCGATGAACTCGTCCGGCAGCCCCAGCTCGTTCACGCCCGTGTCGACCCCGGCGGCCCGCAGGTCCTGCCGGAGCCGGGTCCCGACGCCACCGACGCGCACGCCGTCCTCGATCGTGATGACGAGCCGGTGCGTGCGCGACAGCTCGATGAGCGAGCCCGGGATCGGGACCACCCAGCGCGGGTCGACCACGGTGACGCCGATGCCCTGCGCCTCGAGCAGCGCCGCGGCCTCGAGCGCCGTCGGCACCATGGAGCCGACGGCCACGAAGAGCACGTCCTCGACGCCGTCCGCAGCGGCGTGCAGCACGTCCACACCGTCGGGGAGACGACGGACGGCGGGGATGTCCGGCCCGACCTGGCCCTTCGACCACCGGAGCACGGTGGGGGCGTCGTCGACGGCGATCGCCTCGCGGAACTCCTCGCGCAGGGTCGCTGCGTCACGGGGGGCGGCGATCCGGATGCCGGGCACGACCTGCAGCAACGCGAGGTCCCACATGCCGTGGTGCGATGGGCCGTCCGGTCCGGTGATGCCGGCGCGGTCGAGCACGAACGTCACGCCGGCCTTGTGCAGCGCGACGTCCATCAGCACCTGGTCGAAGGCCCGGTTCAGGAACGTCGCGTATAGCGCCACGACCGGGTGCAGGCCGCCGTACGCGAGGCCGGCGGCGGTCGTCACGGCGTGCTGCTCGGCGATGCCGACGTCGTACACGCGGTCGGGGTGCTGCTCCTGGAACAGGTGCAGTCCGGTCGGCCGGAGCATCGCTGCCGTGATCGCGACGACACGGGGGTCCGAATCGCCCACAGAAGCCAGGGTCGACGCGAACACCGAGGTCCACGACGGACCCGACGCGGCGTCGAGCGACTCCCCCGTCTCCGGGTCGATGTGCCCGACGGCGTGGAACTGGTCGGCCTGGTCGCGCAGGGCCGGCTCGAACCCGTGCCCCTTCTCGGTGATCGCGTGCACGATCGTCGGGGCACCGTAGGCTTTCGCCTGCCGGAGCGCCGCCTCCATGGCCCGCTGGTCGTGTCCGTTGACCGGCCCGATGTACTTGATGTCGAGGTTCGAGTACAGCGCTTCGTTGTTCGTGAAGCGCGACAGGAACCCGTGCAGGCCCCCGCGCATCCCGCGGTACACGGCCCGGCCGGGAGCGCCGAAGCGGTCGGCCACGGCCCGGGAGGTCTCGTACAGCGCCCGGTACTCACGCCGCGTGCGCATGGAGCTGAGGAACCGCGCCATGCCGCCGATCGTCGGAGCGTACGAGCGGCCGTTGTCGTTGACGACGATGACCAGGCGGCGGTCGTTGTCGTCCGAGATGTTGTTGAGCGCCTCCCACGTCATCCCACCGGTGAGGGCGCCGTCACCGACCACTGCGACGACGGTGCGGTCGGTCTGTCCGGTCTGCCCGAACGCGCGGGAGATCCCGTCGGCCCACGACAGCGACGACGACGCGTGCGAGGACTCCACGATGTCGTGCTCGGACTCGCTGCGCTGCGGGTAGCCGGCGATGCCGCCCCGCTCGCGGAGCTTCGAGAAGTCCTGCCGCCCGGTGACGAGCTTGTGCACGTACGACTGGTGCCCCGTGTCGAACACGAAGGGGTCGTTCGGCGAGTCGAACACCCGGTGCATCGCGAGCGTCAGCTCGACCACACCGAGGTTGGGCCCGAGGTGCCCACCGGTCTTCGCGACCTCGGCCACCAGGAACCGGCGGATCTCGGCGGCGAGTTCGGTCATCTGCACGTCGGAGAGACGCTTCAGGTCGCGCGGCGACGTGATGCTGCTGAGCAGGCTCACGGGCGCTCCTTTCGTGGGGCTGTCGGCCCACTCTATTCTCGTGGACTCCCATTCAACCGACCTCGCAGGCTCGGTCGGCGCTGGCGCCGCGCGCCGCTGGCGCGTCGCATCATGCGGAGCGCGCGGGAGGCCCGTGGCGGTGTCGCCACGGGCCTCCCGTCCGTCCTGTGGTCGCGTCAGCGACCCGTGCGCACGTCGCTCCTGTCGTTCAACGGACTCAGACGAGCGACCGGAGCACGTACTGCAGGATGCCACCGTTGCGGTAGTAGTCGGCCTCACCCGGGGTGTCGATGCGGACGACCGCGTCGAACTCGACCGGCTGCTTGCCGGCGGGCGAGTGCTCGCTCGGCGTCGCGGTGACGTGCACGGTCTTCGGGGTCCGGCCTTCGTTGAGCTCGGTCAACCCCGAGATCGAGACGACCTCGGTGCCGTCGAGCCCGAGGGACTCGACCGTCTCGCCCGCCGGGAACTGCAGCGGGACGACGCCCATGCCGATGAGGTTCGAGCGGTGGATCCGCTCGAAGCTCTCGGTGATGACGGCGCGGACGCCGAGCAGGTTCGTGCCCTTGGCCGCCCAGTCGCGCGACGAACCCGAGCCGTACTCCTTGCCACCGAAGATGACGAGCGGGATGCCCTGCTCCTGGTAGTGCTGCGAGGCATCGTAGATGAACGACTGCTCGCCGTCGGCGGTCGTGAAGTCGCGGGTGTACCCGCCCTCCACGCCGTCGAGCAGCTGGTTGCGCAGACGGATGTTCGCGAACGTGCCGCGGATCATCACCTCGTGGTTGCCGCGACGCGAGCCGTAGGAGTTGAAGTCCTTGCGGTCCACGTCGTGCTCGGCCAGGTACTTGCCGGCCGGGCTGTCCGCCTTGATCGAGCCGGCGGGCGAGATGTGGTCGGTCGTGACCGAGTCGCCGAGCTTCGCCAGCACGCGGGCGCCGGAGATGTCCGACACCGCGTCGGGCTGCATGGTCATGCCCTCGAAGTACGGGGGCTTCCGCACGTAGGTCGACTCCTGGTCCCACTCGAAGGTGTCGCCCGTGGGGGTCGGCAGGTTCTTCCAGCGGTCGTCGCCCTCGAACACGGAGCCGTACTCGTGGGTGAACATCTCGGTGTCGATCGACTCGTCGATGACCTGCTGGACCTCGGCCGCGTCGGGCCAGATGTCCTGCAGGTAGACGTCGTTGCCGTCCTGGTCCTTGCCGAGGGCGTCCTTGTCGAAGTCGAAGTGCATCGACCCGGCGAGGGCGTACGCGATGACCAGGGGCGGGGACGCCAGGTAGTTCATCTTGACGTCGGGGTTGATGCGCCCCTCGAAGTTGCGGTTGCCCGACAGGACGGCGGTGACGGCCAGGTCGTTGTCCTGCACGGCCTGCGAGATCTCCTCGGGCAGCGGGCCCGAGTTGCCGATGCAGGTGGTGCAGCCGTAGCCGACCGTGTAGAAGCCGAGCTGCTCGAGGTAGGTCGTGAGACCGGCCTTCTCGTAGTAGTCGGTGACGACCTTGGACCCGGGGGCGAGCGTCGTCTTGACCCACGGCTTCGAGGTGAGGCCCTTGGCGGCGGCGTTCCGCGCGAGGATGCCGGCCGCCATCATGACGGACGGGTTCGAGGTGTTCGTGCACGAGGTGATCGCGGCGATCGCGACGGCACCGTGGTCGATCGTGAACGGGTCGGCCCCGTCCATCGCGACCTTCGTCGGGGCCGAGGCCGTCGACGGGGCGCTCGACACGTAGACGTGCTCGTGCAGGTTGGTGTCCTCGTTGGTCGAGCCCGCGGCGATCGGGTCGGAGGCCGGGAAGGTCTCCTCCACCGCGTCGTCGAGGTCGGTCTGCTCGCTCGGGGTCGTGTAGTTGTTCAGGTCGACCTCGAACTGGTCCTTCGCCTTGGACAGTTCGATGCGGTCCTGCGGACGCTTCGGCCCCGAGATCGACGGCACGACCGTGGAGAGGTCGAGTTCCATGTACTCGGAGTACGCCGGCTCGACCGAGGCGTCGTGCCACAGGCCCTGGGCCTTGGAGTACGCCTCGACCAGGGCGATCTGCGCCTCGTCGCGACCGGTCAGGCGCAGGTAGTCGAGCGTGACGTCGTCGACCGGGAAGATCGCAGCGGTCGAGCCGAACTCGGGCGACATGTTGCCGATGGTGGCGCGGTTCGCGAGCGGGACGGCACTGACGCCCTCGCCGTAGAACTCGACGAACTTGCCGACGACACCGTGCTTGCGGAGTTCCTGCGTGATGGTGAGCACCACGTCGGTCGCGGTCACGCCGGCCGGGATCTCACCGGAGAGCTTGAAGCCGACGACCTTCGGGATGAGCATCGACACCGGCTGGCCGAGCATCGCTGCCTCGGCCTCGATGCCGCCGACGCCCCAGCCGAGCACGCCGAGCCCGTTCACCATCGTGGTGTGTGAGTCGGTGCCCACGAGGGTGTCCGGGTAGGCGTAGGTCTCGCCGTCGAAGTCACGCGTGTAGGTGACCTTCGCCAGGTACTCGATGTTGACCTGGTGCACGATGCCGGTGCCCGGCGGGACGACCTTGAAGTCCTCGAACGCGGTCTGGCCCCAGCGGAGGAACTGGTAGCGCTCACCGTTCCGCTCGTACTCGAGGTCGGTGTTGCGCTGGAGTGCGTCCGTGCTCCCGAAGAGGTCGGCGATGACCGAGTGGTCGATGACCATCTCGGCCGGGGACAGCGGGTTGATCTTGTTCGGGTCGCCGCCGATGTCCGCCATCGCCTCGCGCATGGTGGCGAGGTCGACGATGCACGGCACGCCCGTGAAGTCCTGCATGACGACGCGCGCCGGCGAGAACTGGATCTCGGTGTCCGGGTCGGCGTCGGGGCGCCAGGAGCCGAGCGCGCGGATCTGCGCCTCGGTGACGTTCTTGCCGTCCTCGGTGCGGAGGAGGTTCTCGAGCAGCACCTTCAGGCTGTACGGGAGCTTCTCGTGCCCGGGCACCGTGTCGATCCGGTGGATCGCGTAGTCGACACCCCCAACCGACAGTGTGTCCTTCGAGCCGAAGCTATTGACTGCAGCCACCGTGCCGCCTCCCTACTGATCGGTTTGCCCTCATCATCGCGGGCCGTGGTCCGTCCCACCAGCAAGGCAAACCTAATCCCGCTGACGCCGGAGCGCCGGACGGGAAAGTCTCTTGATGTCGAGACAACTCTACACCGTGGCGGCGTCGTCCCTCCGCACGAACACCGTGCGGACCAGCAGCCACGTGACCCAGAGCACGGCGGCGTAGAGCGGGACGCCGAGGATGAGCTTGAGGCCGGCGAGCAGCTCGACCTGCGCGGTGAGGTAGAGCGGCACCTCGACGGCCAGGCGGAGTGCGAAGAGCCCGACCCAGATCCAGGTGGCGACCGTCAGCACACGGCGCTTGACCGGGTCGGCGCGCCAGTCGACGTGCGAGCCGTCCTCGTTCGCCGGCAGCAGGAACCCGACGACCAGACCGATGAGCGGCCAGCGGACGGCCAGCGACACAAGGAGCCCGACCAACCACACCGAGTTGATGATGATCCCCGGGATGAAGTTGCTCTCGGCGCGTCCGGTGATGAGGGCGAGGCCGGCCGACACCGCGACACCGAGGATGCCCGCGAAGGACATCGTCAGCGACTGTCGCTGCACCAGGCGGAGCACGACGAACACCAGGCCGACGACGACCGGGATCACGACGCTCGGCACGAGCTCCTTCGTGATCGCGTAGACGACGAGGAACGCGAACCCGGGCAGCACCGACTCGGCGAGCCCGCGGATCCCGCCGACGGCTCCGAGCAGCGCACGCCCGGAGGGCGCCTCGCCGGGGGCGACGCGGGCGATGCCCGCGTTCTGCACCGCGTCGCGGAACTGCGAGGAGAACGACGGGGTCGGGGATGCCGCCGCGCCCGGATCCGGCCTGGCGGACGCGGGCACGGCTTCGGACCCGGCCGTCTCGGGTCGGTGGGTGTCGTCGTGTTCCGGCACCGTGCCTCCAGGGCGGGTCAGGTCGTCAGATCGCGGTCTGCGTCGACTTCGGCATGTGCAGCGGGATGAGGTCGCGCGGCGGCATCGGCGTCGTGCCGCGCACGACGACGACGCTGCGGAACAGCTCCTCGATCTCGCTCGCGTCGTCGGGCTGCTCGGCGGCCTTGCCGGCGATCACGCCACGCAGGAACCAGCGGGGCCCGTCGACGCCGACGAAGCGGGCCGGCCGGACGCCGGCCGCGCCGCCGTCGCCGTCGACCGCGACGGGCACGGATGCACGGAGCTCAGGGCCGAACGGGCCGTCGACCTCGGTCACGACACCGCCCTGGCGCTCGATCTGCTCGGCGATCTGTGCGCGGATCTCGTGCCACAGACCCGTCGAGCGGGGTGCGGCGAACGGCTGGACCTGCAGCGTCGAGTCGTCGTAGTCGAGCCCGACCGCGACGACGCGCTGTGAACCCTCCTCGACCTCGAGGCGCAGGTGCAGGCCCTCGCGCGGCAGGACCTTGACGCCGCCCAGGTCGACGTAAGGACGGACCAGGTTCGCCTCGGTCTCGTCGTGCGGGCCGTTCTCGGCACGGTCCTCGGGTGCGGACTTGTCCGTCGGGGCGACCCCGTCGACCTCGTCGAGGTCCGCGTCGGCGTCCGTCGCGATGTCGACCTCGGGGGTCGTGTCCGCGATCTCGACCTCGTCGGCGACGGCCTCGGCCACCTCGACCTCGGCCACCTCGCCCTCGTCACGCTTGCGTCGACCGAACTTCATGCGCGCGTTCCTTCCTGAACATCATCGGCGGCGCCGGTCACGGCACCGCTCCGGTCACCGTAGCCGGACGAGCCGAAGCCACCCTGGCCCCGGACGCTGTCGGGGAGTTCCTCGACGCGCGTGTACGTCACCCGCGGGACGGGCATGACGATCAGCTGTGCGATCCGGTCACCCACGTGCACCTCGTACGGCTCGGACCGGTCGGTGTTGAGCAGCGAGACCTTGATCTCGCCGCGGTACCCGGAGTCGACCGTGCCCGGGCTGTTGACGACGGTGATGCCGTGCTTGGCGGCGAGCCCGCTGCGCGGGACCACGAACGCGGCGTACCCCTCGGGGAGCGCGATCCGCAGCCCGGTCGCGGCCAGGTGGCGCTCGCCCGGCTGCAGCACGAAGGCCTCGGTCGAGACGAGGTCGGCACCGGCGTCGCCGGGGTGGGCGTGTCCGGGGCGGTTCTCCCCGGTCCAGAGGACGTCGACTGGTTCGGTCACGTGTCGAGGGTAGTGCAGAGACGTGACCCGACCGTGACCTGCCCCGAGTCGTGGTCGAATGGACCCGTGACCCTGTACCGCGAACGACTCTGGGCCCCGCCCGCCCTGTACCTGGCGACGGCGCTCGTCATCCCCGCCACCCTGCTCGTGTTCCTGCCCATCAGCGTGCTCGCCGGTGTGCTCGTGGCGATCGGCATGGAGCTCGGCGTCCTCGTGCTCCTGTGGGCACTCGCACCCACCATCGAGGTCACGGACAGCGAGTTCCGCGCCGGCAAGGCGCACCTCCCCCGTGCACTCGTCGGCAGCGTCGAGGCGTTCGAGGGCGCCGAGGCGACCACGCAGCGCGGCCCGAAGCTCGACGCACGAGCGTGGACGCTCTTCCGCGGCTACGTGCGCGGGGTCGTCAAGGTCGAGGTCCGCGACGACGCCGACCCGACGCCCTACTGGCTGGTCAGCGTCCGGCAGCCCACGAAGGTGGTCGAGGCGCTCCGGTCCTGACGGACCGCGACGGGCGGACGGGAGGCCCGGCGCGCGTCCGCCCCGCACCGTACGACGAAGGCCCCGCATCCTGGAGGATGCGGGGCCTTCGGTGATCGGTGCGTCTAGAGCGCCGCGCATTCCGCGCAGACCGGCCCGAGCTTCGACTCGTGGTCGAGCTGGGAGCGGTGCTTCACGAGGAAGCACTCGACGCAGGTGAACTCATCGACCTGCGGGGGCAGCACCACGACGTCGAGGTCGACGTCGCTCAGGTCCTGCCCGGCGAGTTCGAAGCTGCCGGGGTTGTCCGAATCATCGTCGACGACCCCCGACATCTTGTCGGGAACGCGCTCCTTGAGGGCCTCGATCGACTCCGAATCGGAGTTGTCATCGGTCTTCCGGGGGGCGTCGTAATCGGTGGCCATGCCCATCCATTTCTCGTATCGAGAGGTCGTCGCCGGGTGATCGGCGGCGACAGTTTGCACTACGTCCCGCCAGAGTGCAAACCGAGATCTGCGGCGGGTCGTCACGGCGCTGCAACCCGTGACCGGATCGGGACATTCCCGACACCCGTCGCCACTGATGCGCAGACTCCGCGGCACGCCCGTGCGCCTCCGTGGAAACCGTCCGCGACCACTGCATACTCACGGGGTACGACGCACGACCGTACGCGACGCTGGGAAGGCTGGACCATGCAAGACGTGAGAGTCATCGGAGTCGAGGCAGGCGCACTCCTCCTGGCGACCGACGGCGGTACCGAGTTCCGGTTGCCCGTCACGTCCTCGCTGCCGGGGCAGGTCCGTCAGGCCAACCCCGACGCCGGTCCGCAGAAGCGGGTCTCCCCCAAGGACGTCCAGGCACGCATCCGTGGTGGCGCCGACGCCGCCGACGTCGCGGCCGCGCTCGACGTCGACGTCGAGTACGTCCGACGCTTCGAGGGCCCGGTGCTCGCCGAGCGCGCGTTCGTCCTCGACGCCTCGCACCGCGTCCCGGTGACCCCGGTCGACGACGAGGCCCCCGACACGTTCGGCGCGGCGATCACCGCGAAGCTCGAGGCCGGCGAGGCCACCGCGATCAGCTGGGGCTCGTGGAAGCACCCGGAGAGCGGCTGGCAGGTCCGGGTCCGCTACACCGCGGCCGAGGTCGAGCACGACGCCCAGTGGCGCTTCGACCCGAAGACCTCGACGCTCGTGCCGGACAACGGCGACGCGCACCGGCTCTCGCACACCGACGACGAGGGCATCGCGCCCCGCCTGCGCGCCGTGGAGTACGAGCAGCAGGACGACGACGGCACCCGCTTCGACTCCGGCGCCTTCCGCGTCGAGGAAGAGGACGAGGCTGTCACGAACCCCGACGTCCCCGACCGCGCCCCGCTCCGTGCACCGCTGCCCCGCATCGGCCAGGCGGCCGTCGAGGAGCGCGCACCCGGCAACGAGACCGCCGACCTGCTCGAGGCGCTCCGCCGCCGCCGTGGGGAGCGCGAGGCCGCCTCGTTCGGCGAACAGCGTGACGAGCCGGCACGCGGCACCTCGATCAGCGTCGTCGACATCCCGCTGCAGGGGTTCGAGGACGAGCCCGAGGGCGACACCGTCCCGCCGTCGGCCGACGCCCGTCCGGCATCGGCGCCCGAAGCCGAGGGCCGTGCGGAGCGCAAGAAGCGCAACCGCCGGTCGATGCCGAGCTGGGACGAGATCGTCTTCGGCACCCGCCCGGAGGACCCGGCCTGATCAGCTCGGACTGACCCGCGGCCGGCTGCTACTGCGCGAACGCCCCGGCGAGCCGAAGCGGGACGAACGTCTCCTCGTCGGTCATCGCGCCGTGCTGACCGATCATGCGCTTCGGAACCTCGCCGTCCCGCAGCGCGCGGTCGTCGTTGAACGCCCACGACCCGCGTGCCACGACGATCACGTCGCCGATGCGCGGGACCACCTGTGGCGAGACCGCACCGAACCACCCGGCGGCGATCGCCTCGTCGCGGCTCGCGACGTACGCCTTCTTGCCGTAGCGCGCCCGGAACGCCCCGACCAGCCCGCGCACGTCGGTGCCCGGCGCCACCGTGAGCTGGCGGCACCGCGGATCGCCCGCCACCCCGACGACGTCCGTCAACAGGAGCGGGTCGATGGCGATGTTCGCGTGGTCGGGCACGTCGAGCACTCCGTGGTCCGCGGTGACCAGGACACCCACGTCCGACGCACCGCGGGCATCGAGGCGGGCGAGCTCGCCGTCGAGCAGCTCGAGCGTCGCCGTCCACCGGGCGGACTGCCACCCGGACTTGTGGCCGATCGAGTCGAGCTCCGGCACGTACAGGTACACGAGCGACCGACCGGTGGCGGTCTCGGCCAGGGCAGCGTCGATGCGCTCCGGGATCGTGTCCGCCGACACGTACCGCGCGCCGCCGAGGACGTTCGCGGTCATGCCCGACGCCCGGTACCGATCGGGGCCGATGACGACGGGGTCGACGCCGAGCTCCGCGGCGCGGGTGAAGAGCGTCTCGGTGAGGAACCAGTCCGCGGGGACCTCGGTGTCCCACCCGCCCAGGAGGTTCATCACGGCGCCGGTGTCCGGGTTCCAGCCGCTGTAGCCGACGACGCCGTGCGTGCCGGGCGACCGTCCGGTGGTCAGGGTGCTCAGCGCCGCGGCTGTCGTGGTCGGGAACCCGCTGCGTAGCTTCTTCGCGGTGCCGGACCCCTTGGCGGCCGTGAGCCAGCGGGCGTGTCCGGCGCGAGCCGACAGCGCGACGCTCCCGAGGCCGTCGACCAGGACGACGATCGCGGAACGGGCGGGACGGAGGGCGATCCGGGCCTCCAGGCCGTGGTCACGCGACCACGCGCCGTCCGCAGCCCCGAGCGCCACGAGGCAACTCGGGAAGACGTCGGCGAGGTTCGCGGCGGCGTCGGGGGCCGTCGGTACGCTTGTTCCCATTCCACAGAGTCTCCCAGACGACAGAGTCTCCTAGACGACTCCGGTCTTCCAGAAAGGTGCCATGGCACGCACGGACGCAGTCGGCCTGCCCGACGGTGAGCGCATCGAGGACGTCGACGTCTCCGAGGAGATGCAGGGCTCCTTCCTCGAGTACGCGTACTCCGTCATCTACTCGCGGGCGCTGCCCGATGCGCGCGACGGCCTGAAGCCCGTCCAGCGGCGCATCCTGTACCAGATGGCCGAGATGGGCCTGCGGCCCGACCGCGGGCACGTCAAGAGCGCCCGCGTCACCGGCGAGGTGATGGGCAAGCTGCACCCGCACGGCGACGGCGCGATCTACGACGCGCTGGTGCGGATGGCGCAGCCGTTCACGATGCGCGTGCCGCTGATCGACGGCCACGGCAACTTCGGGTCGCTCGACGACGGTCCCGCCGCCGCCCGGTACACCGAGGCCCGCCTGGCCGAACCGTCGATGGCGATGACCGAGGGCCTC
Organism: Curtobacterium sp. VKM Ac-2861; assembly: GCF_013204965.1. Taxonomy (NCBI): domain Bacteria; kingdom Bacillati; phylum Actinomycetota; class Actinomycetes; order Micrococcales; family Microbacteriaceae; genus Curtobacterium; species Curtobacterium sp. VKM Ac-2861. The sequence continues at coordinate 414,604 of NZ_JABMLA010000001.1, read as the reverse complement.
GGCGAGGACGTCGTCGACTTCGTCCCGAACTACGACAACCAGATCATGCAGCCCGGGGTCCTGCCCGCGGCGTTCCCGAACCTGCTCGTCAACGGCGCGTCGGGCATCGCGGTCGGCATGGCCACGAACATGGCGCCGCACAACCTGGGCGAAGTGGTCGAGGCCGCGAAGCACCTGCTGATGAACCCGCAGGCCACCCTCGAAGAGCTGATGGAGTTCGTCCCGGGGCCGGACCTGCCCTCCGGTGGCACCATCGTCGGGCTCTCCGGGGTCCGCGATGCCTACGCCACCGGGCGCGGCACGTTCCGGACCCGGTCGAAGGTGAGCGTCGAGAACCTCACCCCGCGCAAGGTCGGGCTCGTCGTCACCGAGCTGCCGTACCTGGTCGGCCCCGAGCGCGTCATCGAGAAGATCAAGGACGGCGTCCAGTCCAAGAAGCTCGTCGGGATCTCGGACGTCAACGACCTGACCGACCGCAACCACGGGCTCCGGCTCGTGATCGGCATCAAGAGCGGGTTCAACCCCACCGCGGTGCTCGAGCAGCTGTACAAGCACACCCCGCTCGAGGACGGCTTCGGCATCAACAACGTCGCGCTCGTCGGCGGGTCCCCGCGCACGCTCGGGCTGCGCGAGCTGCTCGACGTCTACGTGCAGCACCGGCTGTCGGTCGTCACCCGGCGGTCGGAGTACCGGCTCGCGCGTCGTCGCGAGCGGCTGCACCTGGTCGAGGGCCTGCTCATCGCGATCCTCGACATCGACGAGGTCATCCAGGTCATCCGCACCTCGGACGACTCCGAAGCCGCACGGAGCCGTCTCCGCGACGTCTTCGACCTGTCCGAGGTGCAGGCCGAGTACATCCTCGAACTGCGGCTCCGACGCCTGACGAAGTTCTCGCGCATGGAGCTCGAGGCCGAGCGCGACCAGCTGCTCGCCGACATCGCTGCGCTCGAGGAACTCCTGGCGTCCGACGAACGGCTCCGTGCCCAGGTCGCGCTCGAGCTCACCGAGGTCTCCGACAAGTTCGCCACCCCGCGCCGAACCCTGCTCACCGAGGCCGACGCCCCCGTCAAGGGCGGTCGCAAGGCCGCGGTCGACCCGGAGTCCCTCCAGGTCGCCGACTCGCCGTGCCGCGTGCTGCTCTCGACCACCGGACGGCTCATCCGCGTCGACATCCCGACCTCGGAGCTCAGCATCGTCCGCGTGCCGAAGCGCTCCAAGCACGACGCCGTCCGGTCCGCCGTGGTGAGCACCGTCCGGGGCCAGGTCGGCGCGCTGACCTCGACCGGGCGGGTCCTGCGGCTCTCCCCCGTCGACGTCCCGGCGGTGCCGCCCGCCGCGGTCCGCCTCGACGCCGGCGTGCGGGTCACGGACTTCCTGGTGCTCACCAAGGGCGAGACGGTCGTTGCACTCGTCGACCTGTCCGGCGCGTCGTCGGACTCCCTCGCCATCGGTACCGCGCAGGGCGTCGTGAAGCGCGTCGTCCCCGGAGCCTGGCCCGACAAGCCCGAGTTCGTCGCCATCGGCCTGAAGCCCGGCGATGCGGTGGTCGGCGCTGCCCAGGCACCCGAGTCCGACGACCTGGTGTTCATCAGCTCGAACGCCCAGCTCCTGCGCTTCCCCGCGTCCGGCGTCCGTGCCCAGGGGCTGCCGGCCGGCGGTGTCGCGGGCATGGCGCTGGCGTCCGGGTCCTCGGTGATCTGGTTCGGGTCCGTCGCCCGGTCCGACGACGCCGTGGTCGCCACGGTGTCCACGACCTCCACGGCGCTTCCGGGCACCGACTCCGGTCGCGCCAAGGTCTCCGCCCTGTCCGAGTTCCCCGCCAAGGGCCGGGCGACCCAGGGTGTCCGGGCGCACGCGTTCCTGAAGGGCGAGGACGGGCTCACCGTGGGCTGGGCGGGCATCGCTCCCCCGCACGCGGTCGGTACGGACGGCGCCGCGCGGACCCTGCCCGACTGGCTGTCGAAGCGTGACGGGTCGGGGGCGCCGCTCGAGGCGGTCATCGGCTCGATCGGTGGCAGTGCTGCGGCGCTCGACGGCACCGCTGGCGACGCGTAGCGCGCGGCTCCGGGGCGCGGGCGCGCGGCGCGCGCTTTCGCGCCCAGCGACAGTTCACGGGCCGATGGCCGCGTGAACTGTCGCTGACCGCGTGAGATCGCACGCCCCGCCAGCCTGGAGGCGCGGGGCAGCCCCACCACGGGCCTCCGTCGAGCACGCGCGCGGACTTTCGCGCTGAGCGACAGTTGGCGCGCCGGCAGCCGCGTGAACTGTCGCTCAGCGCGTGAGAACGCACAGCGCGGCCAGCGCCGCCGCGCGGCTACGCGTCGATGCGGTCGCGGTCCAGACCCTCGCCGGCCAGGATGAACTCCTTGCGCGGGGCCACGTCGTTGCCCATCAGCAGCTCGAACACCTTCGCCGCGCTCTCGGCGTGCGTGATGTTCACCCGCCGCAGGGTCCGGTGCGCGCGGTCCATGGTGGTCTCGGCGAGCTGGTCGGCATCCATCTCGCCCAGGCCCTTGTACCGCTGGATCGGCTCCTGGTACTTCTTGCCGGCCTTCTCGAGCTTCTTCAGCACGGTCTGCAGTTCCTGCTCGGAGTACGTGTACAGCGTGTCGTTCGGCTTGCCGCGGTTCACCACGACCACCCGGTGCAGCGGCGGCACGGCGGCGAACACCCGGCCCTGCTCGATCATCGGTCGCATGTAGCGGAAGAACAGGGTGAGCAGCAGCGTGCGGATGTGGGCACCGTCGACGTCGGCGTCCGACATGATGATGACCTTGCCGTAGCGCGCCTGGTCGATCTCGAACGTCCGGCCGGAGCCGGCACCGATGACCTGGATGATCGACGCGCACTCGACGTTCGACAGCATGTCCGACACGGACGCCTTCTGCACGTTGAGGATCTTGCCGCGGATCGGCAGCAGCGCCTGGTACTCGCTGTTGCGGGCGAGCTTCGCGGTCCCCAGGGCCGAGTCGCCCTCGACGATGAAGAGCTCGGTGCCCTCGGTCTCCTGCGACCGGCAGTCCGCGAGCTTCGTCGGCAACGAGGAGTTCTCGAGCGCGTTCTTCCGGCGCTGCGTCTCCTTGTGGGCGCGGGCCGAGATGCGGGTCTTCATCTCCGCGACGACCTTCTCGAGCAGGGTCGCGGCCTGGGCCTTCTCGGTGCGTTGCGTCGACGTCAGGATCTCGGTGATGCGCTTCGACACGACCTGGTCGACGATCTTGCGGACCGCCGGCGTGCCGAGGATCTCCTTCGTCTGCCCCTCGAACTGCGGCTCGGGCAGCCGGACGGTCAGCACGGCGGTCATGCCGGCGAGCACGTCGTCCTTGTCGAGCTTGTCCTGTCCGACCTTGAGCTTGCGGGCGTTCGCCTCGACCTGCGCACGGACGGCCTTGACCAGACCGGATTCGAAGCCGGCCTGGTGCGTGCCGCCCTTCGGCGTGGCGATGATGTTGACGAAGCTGCGGAACACCGTCTCGTAGCCGTCGCCCCACCGCAGCGCGAGGTCCACCTCGCAGGAGCGCTCGACCGACGTGGACACCATGTGGCCCTTGTCGTCGAGCATCGGGACGGTCTCGGTGAAGGTCCCTATGCCCTGCACGCGCCAGACGTCGGTGACGGCGGTGTCGGCCGCGAGGTGCTCGACGAACTCGCCGATGCCGCCCTCGTAGCGGAAGCGCTCGACGACCGGGCCGGCCTCGACGGAGGTCCCCGTCGCCTCGGCACGCGCAGCTGCGGCCTCGATCGAGGACACGCGCTCGTCGGTGATCGTGATGCCGAGTCCGGGCACCAGGAACGCCGTCTGCCGTGCCCGGGTGACCAGGTCGTCGGTGCTGAACCGCGCATCGGCGGTGAAGATCTGCCGGTCCGCCCAGTACCGGATCCGGGAACCCGTGACGCCCTTCTTCACCTTGCCGACCACCCGGAGCTCGCTGCCCGAGGTGAAGGGGCTGAACGGGGCGTCCGGACCGATGCCCTTGCCGTCGTCGAACGTGCCGGGCTCGCCGCGGTGGAACGACATGGCGTAGGTCTTGCCGCCGCGGTCGACCTCGACGTCGAGGCGCTCGGACAGCGCGTTGACCACCGAGGCACCGACGCCGTGCAGACCACCGGAGGCCGCGTAGGAGCCGGAGCCGAACTTGCCACCGGCGTGCAGCTTGGTGAACACGACCTCGACCCCGGTCAGACCGGTCTTCGGTTCGACGTCCACCGGGATGCCACGAGCGGTGTCGCGGACCTCGACCGAACCGTCGGCGTGCAGCACGACGCCGATCTCGTCGCCGTGCCCCGCCAGGGCTTCGTCGACGGAGTTGTCGATGATCTCCCACAGGCAGTGCATGAGGCCGCGGGAGTCGGTCGAGCCGATGTACATCCCCGGACGCTTCCGGACCGCCTCGAGCCCTTCGAGGACGGAGAGATGGCGTGCGGAGTAGTCGGAGCTCACCGTCCGATGCTACCGAGCGGCACCGACACCCTCGGCGTGGACACTCGCACTGGGGACAACCGATCCGCGCTCAGCGAAACAGCGCTGCACAATGCATCGTTCTCAGGCATCACGTGTTGAAATGGTGCAACCACCCGGCACCACCTGCGATCCGTGAGGAGCACAGCAATGACCCAGACCGTGCAGGACCCCTCCATCGACGAAGTCAGCAACCACCAGCTGACCGCCGCCGACCGTTGCGACAGCTGCGGAGCGCAGGCCTACATCCGAGCCACCATGTCGAGCGGCGAGCTCTTCTTCTGCGCGCACCACGGCGCCGAGTTCAAGGACAAGCTCGCGGCGACCGCCATCGAGTGGCACGACGAGAGCAGCCGACTCTACGAGTCGAAGTAACGCGCGAAGGCGCGAGCACAGCAAGACGGGAGGCCCGGTGCCAGCTGGCACCGGGCCTCCCGTCTGTCTGTTGCCCGTCTCAGAACGCGCGGAGACGACGAAGGCCGGGTCCCGTCAGGGCCCGGCCTTCGTGAGCGTCACGCGATGCGCTTGAACGCCTTGTCGACGTAGCGGTCGACGGTCGCGCGCGCTTCGCGGGCGTAGCGGTCGATGGTCGCCGTCTGCTCCGGGTCCGTCGCGTACTCGCGGCCCAGCCGTGCGGCGGCTGCGGCGAGGACACCGTCGGTCAGCTGCGGGTTGAGCGGCAGGATCGGCCCCTGCGTGTGCGTGCCGAACGACGTGCCGACGATCGCACCCTCGACCGGGGCTCCCGCCTGGTTGCCCCCGCCGGACACGACGTCGGCGAAGGGGGTCACCCCGGCCGCGAGCTCGATCGTGGTGGCGTGGTCCTCGAAGCCGGCGAGACGCTTCGGCGCACCGGGGAGCAGCGGGTACCGGGTCTCGAGGACGAAGTAGTTGACCCGACGTTCGGCACCGCGGACGGCTCGTGCGTCGAACACGCCGAACCCTGCGAGCGGAGCACCCTCGGTGGGTACGACCTCGTTCGTCGCCAGGTCGAACCCGCCGCCGACGGCGATGACCGGCACGCCGTCACTCGCGAACGAACGGAGCGGAGCGGCGATGCGGGCGACGTCGGCACCGAGCGAACGCATCGCGCTGAGCGGTCCGTTGCCGATGACCACGACGTCGGCCGCGGCGGGCAGGTCGTCGCCGGGCGCGTACCCGAGCACCTCGGTGTCGAGGCCGGCTGCGGCGGCACGGCGGACGAGGGCCGCGACGTTGCCGCGGTCCCCCGAGACGCCCATCTGCCGGGGGTAGACGTGCAGGATGGTCAGCCGGTCGGCCGTCATGCGGTCTTCTCCATGTCCGGATGGCCGAGGGCCTTGCGGGCGATCATCATGATCTCGTAGTTGACGATGAAGTTCTTCGTCCCGCTGGTCGTCGACCCGAGCTGCTCCATGTGCTTGATCGCGGCCTCGACGTCGGGGTCGACCCGGCCGATGCGGACACCGGCGTGCTCGAGGGCGATCGCGATCTGCCAGGCCTTGTCACCGGAGACGACGTCGACGTGGTCGAGCTTCGAGAAGTCGATGTCGTAGATCCACGAGATGTCCGGCGTTCCCTCGTCGATCGCCATGAGGACCTGCTCGGGGCGGTCCGGCAGGGCGTCGAGGTTGAGCTGGAGGCTCGCGGCGTTCTTGAACATCGTGAACTCGGCGGACTCGCCGGCGATCGGGAGTCGTTCCCCGCGGCCGTACGCCGGCTTCATCGTGCCGAAGGCCTTCGTGACGGCGTCGGCGCGGAACTGCGTGCCGAGTGCCGCGCTGGCCGTGGCGGTGGCAGCAGCAGCGTCGACCGCGTAGTGCAGGCCGCGTGCGGGCAGGCGCACCGCGATGTCAGCACCGTCGAAGCGGATCGTCGCACCGTCACCGGTGTTCACGACGACCTCTGATTCGGCGACGTTCGGCTGGGCGTCCTGCCGGTCGAAGTCGTCGGCGTTCTGCAGGCCGTTCGGTGCGGCGGCGACGACCTCGGCGCTCGCACCGAAGCGCAGCACCCGCTGGCCGGTGCGCGCCACGTAGGCGTCGAGGAACTGGTCGTCACGGTTCGTGATGACGTTCGCCGTGGACAGTGCCGCGGTGTCGAGCATCATGTCGGCGACGCGCTCGGTCTCGAAGAACCGGTACAGCTGGTCGACCTGCACGTTGAGCATCGTCACCGTGGACGGCGACAGGATGCCGGCGAGCTCGACCGCGAAGGCCTCGTCGACCTCGAGGATGCCGATGTCCGCCTTCAGGCGACCGGTCAGCGACACCTCGGACAGCAACGCCGACGCGATGCCCTGCGGCAGGTTCGCCCCGGACGGATTCGTGAACACGCGGAGCCCGTGCGCCCGGACGATGTCCGAGATCATGTGCGTGGTCGTCGACTTGCCGTTCGAGCCGAGCACGAAGACGACGCCGTTCGGGAACTGCTTCGTCACGTGCTGCAGGAAGTCCGGCACGAGCTTGAGCACGATGAAACCGGGGTACGCGGATCCCCCGCCCCGCGCTCGCGCGAGGGCACGGAGGATCCGCCCGATCAGGATCGGGATGAAGAACCGCATCGGCCTACTCGAGGTAGTCGCGCAGCGACTGCGACCGCGACGGGTGGCGGAGCTTCGCCATCGTCTTGGACTCGATCTGACGGATGCGCTCACGCGTCACGCCGAACGTGTCACCGATCTGGTCGAGGGTCTTCGGCTGGCCGTCACCGAGGCCGAAGCGCATGCGGATGACGCCCGCTTCACGCTCGGACAGGGAGTCGAGCAGGCTCTCGAGCTGCTTCTGCAGCATGGTGAAGCCCACCGCGTCGGCCGGTACGACCGCCTCGGTGTCCTCGATGAGGTCACCGAACTCGGAGTCGCCGTCCTCGCCCAGGGGCGTGTGCAGGGAGATCGGCTCGCGGCCGTACTTCTGCACCTCGACGACCTTCTCCGGGGTCATGTCGAGCTCGCGGGCGAGCTCTTCCGGAGTGGGTTCGCGACCGAGGTCCTGCAGCATCTGGCGCTGGACACGAGCGAGCTTGTTGATGACCTCGACCATGTGCACCGGGATGCGGATGGTGCGGGCCTGGTCGGCCATGGCGCGGGTGATCGCCTGGCGGATCCACCACGTCGCGTAGGTCGAGAACTTGAAGCCCTTGGTGTAGTCGAACTTCTCGACCGCACGGATCAGGCCCAGGTTGCCCTCCTGGATGAGGTCCAGGAACTGCATGCCACGGCCGGTGTAGCGCTTGGCGAGCGACACCACGAGGCGGAGGTTCGCGCCGAGCAGGTGCGACTTGGCGCGCTGACCGTCGCGGGCGACCCAGCGCAGCTCACGCTCGGCCGGCTTGGTCAGCCCGGTCGAGTGCTGCAGCTTGTCCTCGGCGAACAGGCCGGCCTCGATGCGCATCGCGAGCTCGACCTCCTGCTCGGCGTTGAGCAGGGCGACCTTGCCGATCTGCTTGAGGTAGTCCTTCACCGGGTCGGCGGTCGCACCCGTGATGGTCGTCGAGTAGACCGGGGCTTCGTCGTCGTCGGTCTGCGAGATGACGAGCGCGCCAGCGGCGACCGCAGCAGCGGCGTCGGGCTTGATCGCCTTGTCGTCGGTGTCCTCGACGTCCTCGGTCGGCTCGTCGGTGGCTTCGTTCGCCTCGTCGACGGGGTCGACCTTCTTCGCCTTCGGGGCGGCCTTCTTGGCCGGGGCCTTCTTGGCGGGGGCCTTGGTGGCGCGCTTCTTCGGCGCGGCGGTTCCCTCGGTGTCCGTGGCGTCCTCTGCCACAGCACCTTCGGGCTGAGTGTCCTTCGTGGGATCGATCGTCGTGCTCCGGGCAGCCATGCGATCACCTCTCTCGTCGTGCCACGTTCGTGGGGTCGTGGCCTCCCTCGCCGCCCAGGGCCCGAGCCGCAGTCCCCCGCGTCGTCGAGTCCTACCGTTCCGGGCAGCACTAAGACCCATGTCAAGTCCCCCGGGTTGATCGGCGCTCCGAAGTGCTCCGACAGGATGGGGGTCCTGAGTGGGTCCGTGATCATTATTGCACGTGCCGCTTCCGCAGGCGCGCAACGAGTGCAACCCAGAGCGGTCCGACGCGTATTCCCTCTTCCGTGTGGAGCACCCGGCGCGTGCGGTGCCGGGCGTGCAGGAGCATCGCGACACCGAACCCGACCACCAGGTACTGCACCGTGAGGGCCACGCGGAAGTTGTCCCAGGCGAACACGGTCTCACCGGTGACGCGGGACATCACGTCGAGCAGCAGCCCGATCAGGTACATCATCACGAAGGCCGCCAGGAAGCCCCCGACGTTGACGACCCCGTTCGCGGACCCGAGGGAACCGACGGGATTGAACGTCCGGGCGAAGTCGAACCCGATCAGCGAACCGGGGCCGCCGATGCCCATCGCCACGACGAGGAGCACGAGCAGCCAGGTCGGCGGGTGGCCGGGCCAGAGCAGGATCGCGGTCCACACCACGGCGAGCAGCACGACCACGCCGAGCACGAGGTTCGAGCGGCGCATCGGGAACCGCGCGCACAGCAGCCCGAGCACCGGCCCGGCGACGAAGCCCACCGCGACGATGATCGTCAGGAAGCCGGCGGCCTCGGCGGGGCTGTACCCGAGCCCGCGGAGCATCGGGACGCCCCACAGCAGCGAGAACACCGTGCCGGACGACTGCGTCACGTAGTGGGACCAGAACCCGAGCTGCGTGCCCGGCCGACGCAACGCGTGCCCGAACGTCCGGAACGCGGCGCCCCACGAGTGCGGCAGCGGGATCGTTCCGGTCCGCACGACCACGGGGCCGTTGCGGACGAAGACGAACGCCAGGACGAGCCCGACGGCACTCGCGGCGGCGGCGACCCCGAACGCGGGCGTCCACCCCGCTGCGTGCAGGAGCACCGCGAACGGGAACGCCGACAGGATCTGGCCGATCTGCCCGAGGTTGCCCGTCCACTGCGAGATCTGCGGCAGGATCCGGCCGCTGAACCACATCGGCACCAGGCGGATCACCGAGATGAAGGTCATCGCGTCGCCGGCACCCACGAGCACCCGGCCCGCGATCGCCGGGCCGATCGTCGGCGAGAAGGCCACGACGGCCTGGCCGACCACGAGCAGCGCGGCGCCGAGCAGGACGAGCTTGCGCGGCCCCACCCGGTCGAGCGCGACGCCCACCGGGATCTGGAGTCCGGCGTACACGGCGATCTGCACGACCGCGAGCGTGGACAACACCGCCGCCGAGACGGCGAACCGGTCCTGCGCGTCCACTCCGGACACCCCGAGCGAGGACCGCTGCACGACCGCCAGGACGTAGGCGAGCACCGCGATGCCCCAGATCAGGTAGGCGCGACGGGAGTTCACCCCGACAGGCTACCGATCCGGCGGAGCCGGATACGCGACGTGTGTCGCCGACGCAAATGACGTCCTGGTCGCGACCGGACGACCGACGGGAGGGACGGTGCGGGCCCGCCCCGGGCCTCCAGGCCGCCGTTCCGGACCGTTCAGGGCCCGACCCGGCTACTCGCCGCCGTCACCCTGGGTGCGACGATCCGCCAGGAAGCGCTCGAGCTCGGCCGCGATCGCGTCCGCGGTCGGCACCTCGCCGTCGACGTCCGTGAGCGGCGACGCGACCGGGTTGCCCTCCATGTACGTGTCGTGGCGCTCCTCGAGCACACCGACGAGTCGCTGCAGTTCGGCGTTGCCGGCGACCTGCTCCTCGACCCGGGTGAGGAACTCGCGACCCGCCTCGCGCAGGGCGTCCGTCGGGAAGATGAGGCCCGTGGCCGCGGCGATGCCGGACAGGGCCGCGACGGCCGCGTCCGGGAACTCGGTGTCCGACAGGTAGTGCGGGACGAGCAGGACGAGCCCGGTGACCTGCGCGCCGGTGGATGCGAGCCGGTGCTCGACGAGGTGCAGGACGTTCGCCGGCGCCTGGGTCTCGGGCTTCCAGACGCTCATCTGCTCGACGAGGTCGGCGCGGGTGCCGGAGACGGTCAGGCTGATCGGGCGGGTGTGCGGGACCGGCATCGGGATCGACTGCACCCAGGTGGTGTCCGCGACCTGGAGCCGGGCGGCGAGGCCGGTGACGGCGTCCACGAACCGGTTCCACTGGAAGTCCGGCTCGTAGCCGGACAGGAACAGGAACGGCTGGCCGATCTCGTCGCGCACGAGGTGCAGCGCCAGCCGGGGCGGCTCGACGGCGGCGATGTGGTCGTGCTCGAAGGTGATGACGGGCCGGCGAGCACGCCAGTCGAGCAGCACGTCGGGGTCGAACTCGGCGACGAGCTGCGTGTCGAGGTCGTCGAGCACCGACGCCGTCACCTGGGCAACGGCCGAACCGGCGTCCGCGAAGCCGGTGAGCCCGGCGACCAGGTGCAGCCCGGCCGGGACGGTCGGGGCGGCCTCGTCGAACGTGTAGAGCTCCTCGGGGTGGTTCACCGTCCCCATGCTAGGCGGGGCCACCGACGCCCCCGCGCGGGACGGCCACGCCGACAGCGAACAGTGCGTGGATAGGGTTGGAGCATGGTCCGACCGACGCTCTCCACCGACTCCTCCGCCCCCTCCTCGATCTCCGCCGACGTCCTCGTGGTCGGTGTCCGGCCCGGTGCCGACGGTGCCCCCGCGACGATCGCCCAGCCGGCCACGACACCGTTCTCCGCGCTCGACGACCTCGACCTCGCGGCGATCGGCGCGACGGGCGCCAAGGACCAGCTCGTGCGCATCCCGGCCGTCGGCGTCGACGCCGCGAGCATCGCGCTCATCGGGCTCGGCACCGGGACCGACGCCGCCGCGTACCGCTCGGCCGCCGGCAGTGCCGTCCGCCAGCTGCCGCACGCCGCGTCGATCGCCCTCGCGCTGCCGACCGACACCGACGCACTCGTCGAGGCAGCGCTCGAAGGCGCCGCGCTCGGCGCCTACGCCTTCACGCGGCACAAGGGTGCCGGCACGACCGGGCCGACGCGTGGCGACCAGCGCGTGACGGTCCTCGCGCCGTCCGCCGCGACGGACGCCGCGGTCCGTCCGGCGATCGTGGCCGACGCCGCCTCGCTGGTCCGCGACCTCGTGAACACCGCAGCGGGCGACCTGGGACCACAGGACGTCGCCGACGTGGCGACCGCGCTCGCCTCGGACCTCCCGCTCACCGTCGAGGTCCTCGACGAGCAGGCACTCGAGGAGCAGGGCTTCGGCGGCATCCTCGGGGTCGGGCGTGGTTCGGCGCGTCCCCCGCGCCTGGTCGTCGTCCGCTACGCACCGGAGTCCGCCACGAAGCACCTCGCCCTCGTCGGCAAGGGCATCACGTTCGACTCGGGCGGGCTCTCGCTCAAGCCGGCGGCGTCGATGCTCGGCATGAAGACCGACATGACCGGCGCCGCCACGGTGCTCGCCGCGACCGTCGCCGCCGCACGCCTGGGCCTCGACGTGCGCGTCACGGCCTGGCTCGCACTCGCCGAGAACATGCCGTCGGGCACGGCGACCCGCCCGGGTGACGTCCTCACCCTCAAGAACGGCAAGACCGTCGAGGTCACGAACACCGACGCCGAGGGCCGCCTGGTGCTCGGCGACGGCATGGCCGCCGCCTCGCTCGAGACGCCCGACGCCATCGTCGACGTGGCCACCCTGACCGGCGCGCAGGTCGTCGCGCTCGGTGACCGCACCACCGGCCTGATGGGCAGCGACGACCTCGTCGCGAAGCTCCGTGCCGTGGCCGAGGGCGTGTCGGAGCCGATCTGGCCGATGCCCCTGCCCGAGGAACTCGACGCCCGGCTCGCCAGCGACGTCGCCGACATGGTCAACGCCACGGTCGGCAACCCGGCCGGCGGCATGCTGCTCGCCGGCAAGTTCCTGGAGCGCTTCGTCGACGAGGGCATCCCGTGGGCGCACCTCGACATCGCCGGTCCGTCCGAGCACAAGGGCGGCGGCTACGGGTGGCTCGGCAAGGGCGCGACGGGTGTGATGGTCCGGACGCTCATCGCGCTCGCAGAAGACCTCCAGTCCGAGTAGTAGGTTTGGTACCGGTGGGACGGGGCATCGACGCGCCTCCCACCGGTACTGCACGGGACGGGACCGGAACCACGCGGTCCGACCGTCGGACGCCGCCCCCGCGGTGTCCACGTAGGGCCCGATCGGCCCGACACGCACGAGGGAGTTGCACCAGGTGACGGAACAGACTTACGACGTCGTGGTCCTCGGTGGCGGGAGCGGTGGCTACGCCGCTGCGCTCCGGGCCGCCGAACTCGGCATGAGCGTCGCGCTCATCGAGGGCGACAAGCTCGGAGGGACGTGCCTGCACCGTGGCTGCATCCCCACCAAGGCGCTGCTGCACGCGGCCGAGGTCGCCGACGCGACGCGTGACGCCGAGAAGTACGGCGTGATCGCGGAGTTCGCCGGTGTCGAGGTCCCGAAGGTCATCGAGTACCAGCAGGGCGTCATCACCTCGAAGTACAAGGGCCTGCAGGGCCTCATCAAGGCCCGCGGCATCACCGTCGTCGAGGGCTGGGGTCGACTCACCTCGCAGAACACCGTGCAGGTCGGCGACCAGAACATCGTCGGCAAGAACGTCGTGCTCGCGACCGGCTCCTACTCGAAGTCCCTGCCCGGGCTCGAGATCGGCGGCCGCGTCATCACCTCCGAGACCGCACTGCGCATGGACTACGTGCCGAACAAGGTCGTCATCCTGGGCGGCGGCGTCATCGGCGTCGAGTTCGCCAGCGTCTGGAAGTCCTTCGGCGCCGAGGTCACGATCGTCGAGGCGCTCCCCCACCTCGTCCCCGCTGAGGACGAGTCGATGTCGAAGCAGCTCGAGCGTGCCTTCCGCAAGCGCGGCATCGAGTTCTCGCTCGGTGTCCGGTTCCAGGGCGTCGAGCAGCACGAGAACGGCGTCGTCGTGACGCTGGAGGACGGCAAGACCTTCGACGGCGACGTCCTGCTGGTCGCCGTCGGTCGTGGCCCGGTCACGCAGAACGTCGGTTTCGACGAGGTCGGCGTCGCCATGGACCGCGGCTTCGTCACCACGAACGAGCGCCTCGCCACCAACCTGCCGAACGTCTACGCGGTCGGCGACATCGTCCCCGGCCTGCAGCTCGCGCACCGCGGCTTCCAGCAGGGCATCTTCGTCGCCGAGGAGATCGCCGGCCTGAACCCGGTGATCATCGAGGACAAGAACATCCCGAAGATCACGTACTCCGACCCCGAGGTCGCCTCCGTCGGCCTGTCGCAGGCCAAGGCCGAGGCCGAGTACGGCGCCGACAAGGTGGACTCGTACGAGTACAACCTGGCCGGCAACGGCAAGAGCCACATCATCGGCACGTCCGGTTCGGTCAAGGTCGTCCGCGTCGTCGACGGCCCCATCGTCGGCGTGAGCATGATCGGCGCCCGCGTCGGCGAGCTCATCGGTGAAGCCCAGCTCGCCGTGAACTGGGAGGCGTACCCGGAGGACATCGCTCCGCTCGTGCACGCGCACCCGACGCAGAACGAGGCCCTGGGCGAGGCGTTCATGCACCTCGCGGGCAAGCCGCTGCACGCGCTGTGACCCGCACGAGTCCGCGCCCTGTGACAATGACATCCACAACAACTGCAACCCCCCGCGAAGAGGAGTCCACCCGATGAGCGAATCCGTCAGCCTCCCGGCGCTCGGCGAGAGCGTCACCGAGGGCACGGTGACCCGATGGCTGAAGAACGTCGGTGACCGGGTCGAGGTCGACGAGCCGCTGCTCGAGGTCTCGACCGACAAGGTCGACACCGAGATCCCGTCGCCCGTCGCCGGCGTCATCGAGGAGATCCTCGTGCAGGAGGACGAGACCGTCGAGGTCGGCACCGCGCTGGTGAAGATCGGCGACGGCTCGTCCGACTCCGGTTCCTCCGACTCCGGTTCGTCCGACGAGTCCTCGAACGAAGCCGCTGCCGAGGCAGAGGCCCCCGAGGCCGAGCCGAGCACCGAGCAGGAGTCCGAGACCCCCGCCCCGGAGCCCACCGAGCCCGAGCCGGCCCCCGCCGGACAGACGCAGCCCGCGGCCCCGCAGGCCCCGTCGGCACCGCCCGCAGCCGCTCCGGTCCCGCAGGCCGCTCCGGTCCCGCCGCCCGCCGCCACACCCCCGGCCGCCGTCCCGGCGCCGGCCGCTGCCGCACCGGCCGCGCCGAGCGCGACCACTGCCGCCGCGGTGCCGAACCCGACGCAGGACGGCGCAGCCTCCGGCTACGTCACGCCGCTCGTCCGCAAGCTCGCGAACGAGCAGGGCGTCGACCTGTCCACCGTCACCGGTTCCGGTGTCGGCGGGCGCATCCGCAAGGAGGACGTGCTCGCGGCCGTCGCGAAGGCCCCGGCCGCCGGTGGTGCAGCTGCACCCGCCGCCGCGTCCGGTCCGTTCGTCGCCGAGGTCTCGCCGCTGCGCGGCACCCGCGAGAAGATGACCCGCCTGCGCAAGGTCGTGGCCGAGCGCGCCGTGCAGTCGATGACCTCGACCGCACAGCTCACGAGCGTCGTCGAGGTGGACGTCACGAAGGTGGCGCAGTTCCGCGACGCCCACAAGGCGGAGTTCCTCGAGAAGACCGGTTCGAAGCTCTCGTTCATGCCGTTCTTCGCCCTGGCGGCGTCCGAGGCGCTCAAGGCCCACCCGAAGATCAACTCGACCGTGGAGGGCGACGAGATCGTCTACCCGGAGTCCGAGAACGTCTCCATCGCGGTGGACACCGAGCGCGGCCTGCTGACCCCGGTCATCAAGGACGCAGCCTCGCTCGACCTGGCGCAGTTCTCGAAGTCCATCGCGGACCTGGCGGAGCGCACCCGGAACAACCAGCTCAAGCCCGACGAGCTCGCCGGCGGTACGTTCACGCTGACGAACACCGGTTCGCGTGGCGCGCTGTTCGACACCCCCGTGGTGTTCCTGCCGCAGTCGGCGATCCTCGGGACCGGCATCGTCACGAAGCGTCCCGCGGTCGTGAAGGTCGACGGCCAGGAAGCGATCGCGATCCGTTCGTTCGTCTACCTCGCGCTGTCGTACGACCACCGGATCATCGACGGTGCGGACGCCTCGCGCTACCTGGTCGCGGTCAAGAACCGCCTGGAAGCGGGCAACTTCGCCCCCAACCTCGGGTACTGACCCCAGCACCACGGCCGACGGCCCCGGTCCCCCTCGTGGGGAGCCGGGGCCGTTCCCGTTCCCGCTCCGGTTCGTCGGCGTCCGGGGGGGCGTCCGGGCGCGTCAGCCACCACCACCCGCACCGGTCCCGGCGTCCGTTCCGGCACCGAGCACGGACACCGCGGCGACGACCGTACCGATCGCGACGACGACACCGACCACGGCGCGGCGGAGCGGCAACCGCCGACCAGCACCGAGCGGGATGCCGCGCTCGACGACCTCGCGCAGTCGAGCCGCCGGGCCCGTCGTGTCGACCGGCGGGTCTGCCTCGACGAACACCAGGTCAGCCGGCGGCGGGGCCCACCGGAACGGCCGCGGAGGCGCCGCACCCCGGACCGCGTCGAGCGCCGCGCACACGGTGCTGCGGTCGCCGTCGAGCGCCGCGAGCAGCGCAGCGTCCACCTCGTCGCGACTCGGATCGCGCGGGTCGACACGGTCCCAGACGACCCGGGCAGCGAGTACGAGGACCCGTGCAGCATCGTCACCGGGCAGCTCCGTGCCGTCGCGGACGGCTCCAGCCGGGCGATCGCACAGCACCACGGCGCCCGCGTCGTCCACCAGGACGTCGTCGATCCCGGCGACGCCGAGCCGCACCGCGCCGTCCACGGCCGCGACGAGGAGCTCGAGCAGCGGCACGCAGAGGGTCACCGCGACCCCGGTCGTCGGGGTGCCGAGACGGTCCAGCGCCACCGGGAGCGGCGTGCCGCGTGGGCGGTCGAGCAGGGTCACGAGCCCGCCGGCCCCGGTCCGGCCCACCGCCTCGACGGGCACCAGGTGCCGGTGTCCGGTGGCGCACCGGTCCGCGGTCCAGGCCGCCACGGCAGCGTCGTCGGCCGGCGCGACCCAACGGTCGCTGCGGGCGTCGTCGACGCTCTGGTCGGTGCTCGGGTCCATGGTGACGAGCGTGGCGGAGGCGAGCCGGGCCTCCTGTCCGTCCTGCCCGGTCTGTGGACAACGCGTGTTCGCGCACAGCCGGACCGACTGCGGTCTCCCCCGGACCGCGGAGGCCGTATCCTGTCAGCATGGCACGCAGCACTTCCACAGACACGAAGGCGAAGGAGCCGGGGCGTCTCAAGCAGATGTTCCAGGTCTTCCAGATGACCCGACGGGCCGACCCGTCGTCCGTCTGGTGGTTCGCCCTCGCATTCGTCGGCCCCGTCGTCCTCGGCATCGTGCTGGCGCTGGTGCTCCCGGGCCAGAACTGGCTCGCGATGATCCTGTGGATCGTCGCCGGTGTCCTGATGGGCGTGCTGCTCTTCCTCATCGTCCTCGGCCGGCTGGCCGAGCGGGCGGCGTACTCGCAGATCGAGGGCCAGCCCGGCGCCGTCGGTGCGGTGCTCTCCAACTCGCTGCGTCGGCAGTGGCGCTCCAGCGAGATGCCCGTCGCCGTGCACGGTCGCTCGCAGTCCGCGGTCTACCGCGCGGTAGGGCGCCCCGGCGTCGTCCTCATCACCGAGGGCCAGCGCGGCAACCTGAAGCGTCAGGTCGACGAAGAGCGTCGCAAGGTGCAGCGCATCGTCCCGAACGTCGCGGTCCACGTGGTCAGCGTCGGTGACGGCGACGACACCCTCACGCTGCACAAGCTCCCCCGTGCCATGAACAAGTTCAAGAAGTCGCTCAACCGCAACGAGGTCCTGGCCGTCGCGAACCGCCTCGACTCGCTCACGCAGAGCCCAGCCGCGGCGATCCCGAAGGGCATGGACCCGATGCGTGCCCGTGCCGGACGTCCGCGCTGACCCGTCCCCGAACCACCACGCAGAACGCCCCCGACCGTGCCAGGTCGGGGGCGTTCTGCAGTCTGCGTGCGGTGCGGTGCGGTGCGGTCGGTGCGGTCGGTGGCGCAAGCCGGGCGCACCGTGCGCCTTCGGCCACTTGGTGCGAGGTTGCCCGCTCGGTGCGAGCCTGTCGCGCTGCACCGAGCGGGCAACCTCGCACGTGCCGACGAACCTCGCACGGTGCGCAGCAGCACCCCGCCGCACCCCGGCGACGAACCTCGCACCGTGCGCCGCCGCACCCCGCCGCACTAGACGCCGGTCAGCGGCGGACGAGCACCGTGCCGGCGATGCGGTCGTGCGCACCGCGGCTGTCCCGGTCGATGATGAGCGCCGGCACCACCAGGCAGAGCAGGACGGTCCGGACGACCGGACGCCACACCCCCACGTAGCCCCCGCGCATCGGCACGACGCGCAGCCCGACGCAGATGTGCCCGAACGACCCGGACAGCAGGCAGATGAAGAGCACCTGGAGCGCGGCGAAGATCGCCAACTGCACCCACGAGTGCGCGATGTCCCCGGAACCGTTCACCGGCGACCAGACCCCGGTCACGTAGGCGATGAGGTCAGCGAGGGCGCCGTCGATGAGCAGGGCGACGATCCGCCGTCCGATCCGCCCGACGCTGCGGGGTCCTTCCTCCGGCAGACCGAGGTCCTTGCCCGGCCAGCCGTCGGGGTGCTCGGAGGGCGCGGACGGACTGGAGGAGCTGCGGGCCATGCCCCCAAGCGTAGGCGACCTGCCGCCCGTAACACGCCCGAAACAATTCAGTCACGTCCGGGAAACCCCGTGTCAATAGCCTCGTCGGAGGTGCCTTGATCGGTACCTCCGACATCACCCAACCCATTGGAGATCGGCCCCCATGTTCAGCGATTCCTCCGAGGTCCTGGCCTTCATCAAGGACACCGACGTCAAGTTCCTCGACATCCGATTCACGGACCTGCCGGGTGTGCAGCAGCACTTCAACATCCCCGCCTCGACCGTCGACGAGGACTTCTTCTCGGTCGGCCAGCTCTTCGACGGCTCCTCGATCCGCGGGTTCGCGTCGATCCACGAGTCCGACATGCAGCTGATCCCCGATGTGACCACCGCCTACGTGGACCAGTTCCGCGCCGAGCGCACGCTCATCATGATCTTCGACATCTACAACCCGCGGAACGGCGAGATCTACGGCCGCGACCCGCGCCAGGTGGCGAAGAAGGCCGAGAAGTACCTCGCGTCGACGGGCATCGCGGACACCGCGTTCTTCGCCCCCGAGGCCGAGTTCTACATCTTCGACGACGTCCGCTACTCCGTCACCCAGAACGAGTCGTTCTACGCGGTCGACTCCGAAGAGGGCGCCTGGAACACCGGTCGTGACGAAGAGGGCGGCAACCTCGCCAACAAGACCCCGTACAAGGGCGGCTACTTCCCCGTGTCGCCGGTCGACAAGACCGCCGACCTGCGCGACGACATCACCCTCAAGCTGATCGACGCGGGCTTCGAGCTCGAGCGCTCGCACCACGAGGTGGGCACCGGCGGCCAGCAGGAGATCAACTACAAGTTCGACACGATGGTCCACGCCGCGGACGACATCCTGAAGTTCAAGTACATCGTCAAGAACACGGCGGACCAGTGGGGCAAGGTCGCCACGTTCATGCCGAAGCCGCTCTTCGGCGACAACGGCTCGGGCATGCACACCCACCAGTCGCTCTGGTCGGACGGCAAGCCGCTCTTCTACGACGAGAACGGCTACGGCGGCCTGTCCGACCTGGCCCGTTGGTACATCGGCGGTCTGCTGAAGCACGCTCCGGCGCTGCTCGCTTTCACCAACCCGTCGATCAACTCGTACCACCGGCTGGTCAAGGGCTTCGAGGCCCCGGTCAACCTGGTCTACTCGGCTGGCAACCGCTCGGCTGCGATCCGCATCCCGATCACGGGCACCAACCCGAAGGCCAAGCGCATCGAGTTCCGCGCGCCGGACGCCTCGGGCAACCCGTACCTCGCCTTCGCCGCGCAGCTGATGGCGGGCCTCGACGGCATCCAGAACCGCATCGAGCCGCACGAGCCCGTCGACAAGGACCTCTACGAGCTCCCGCCCGAGGAAGCAAAGGGCATCCCGCAGGTCCCCGGCTCCCTCGACGAGGCGCTCGACTTCCTCGAGGCGGACCACGAGTTCCTCACGAAGGGCAACGTCTTCACCGAGGACCTCATCCAGACTTGGATCGACTACAAGCGTGAGAACGAGATCCTCCCGCTGGCACAGCGCCCGCACCCGTTCGAGTACGAGCTGTACTTCGGCGTCTGATCCTCGCTGACACACGAAGGCCCCGCACCGTCAGGTGCGGGGCCTTCGCCGTGCCGGTCACGTTTCGGGGTGGGCGACACCTCACGGGCTGCGCCGGCCGTGAGGTGTCGCTCAGCGCGTGACGACGCGGCCTCCGTGAGCGCGGGGTACGGACGCGACCGCCTGGAGGCCCGGTGCCGGTCCGGCGGGCCGGCACCGGGCCTCCCGGCTGGTCGCGACGCACGTTCCTTCCCATCGCACCCGGACTGGGAAGCCGAATCGGGCGTACCTGGTCGAAACTTCCGACCAGGTACGCCCGTTTCGACCACCTGTGCTCGATCCGACCCGGCACCGCGCACACGGGAACGGGGCCCGTGCCGCCCGGCACGGACCCCGCTTCGCGAACGGTGACTAGCGAGCCGTGGCCAACGAGTCGTTCGTCCCCGCTGCGACGCTCACGGGTGCACCCGTGACCGGCGTGGGCCGCCCCAGGGAACGGACAGTCCACCCCGCTTTGACCCAGTCGTGGACCGGGAGGCAGTTGCGCGCATCGATCACGACGCGGCGACCGACGAGGTCACCGAGAGCGACCGGGTCGGCGGTGATGATCTCGTCCCACTCGGTGAGCACCAGGACGACGTCGGCGCCCTCGATCGCGTCCGCCATCGACGCGGCGTAGCTCAGCGTCGGGAACGAGCGCTTCGCCGGCTCCATCGCCTCGGGGTCCCAGAGGGTGACCTGGGCGCCGCGCAGGTGCAGCGCGGCGGCCACGTTGAGCGCCGGGGAGTCCCGCACGTCGTCGGTCAGGGGCTTGAACGCAGCGCCGACCACGGCCACGCGACGGTTCAGCACCGATCCCCCGGCCGAGTCGATCGCCATGTCGATGACCCGCTGTCGCTGGCCCATGTTGATCTCGTCGACCTGCTGCATGAGGCCGACGACCTGGCCCGCACCGATCTCGTTCGCGCGGTACATGAGCGCCCGGATGTCCTTCGGCAGGCACCCGCCGCCGAACCCGAGGCCGGCGTTCAGGAACTTCCGGCCGATGCGGGCGTCGTGCCCGAGGGCATCGGCGAGCGTCGACACGTCGGCGCCCGTGATCGCGCACATCTCGGAGATCGCGTTGATGAACGAGATCTTCGTGGCGAGGAACGCGTTGGCGCTCACCTTGACGAGCTCCGCGGTGGCGAGGTCGGTAGTGATGACCGGGGTGCCCTCGCTGATCGGCGCGGCGTAGACCTCGCGGATGACGGCGTCGGCAGCCTCGGACGCGCCGCCCCAGACCAGGCGGTCCGGGTGCAGGGTGTCCTCGACGGCCTTGCCCTCGCGGAGGAACTCCGGGTTCCAGATGAGCTCGGCGTCGATCCCCGAGGGGGTGAACTCGCAGACGATGCCGCGCAGTCGCGCCGCAGTGCCGACCGGGACCGTCGACTTGCCGACGATGAGTCCCGGGTGGGTGAGGTTCTCGGCGACGCCGCGGGTGGCGCTCTCGACGTAGGCCAGGTTGGCGGCGTGCGAGCCCGCCTTCTGCGGAGTGCCGACGCAGACGAAGTGGACGTCCGCGGCGGCGACGGCCGAGGCGATGTCGGCGGTGAACCGGAGCTTGCCGCTCGCGACGTGCTTCGTGATGAGCTCGGGCAGGCCGGGTTCGAAGAACGGGACCTCGCCGGCGGACAACGCGGCGAGCTTCGCCGGGTCGACGTCCACGCCGATGGTCTCGAAGCCCATCTCGGCCATGGCGGCCGCGTGGGTGGCACCGAGGTAGCCGGTGCCGATGACGCTGATGACGGGTGCGGGACGGGTGTCGGCCTGGTCGGGCGACTTCTTGGACGCGGTCATGGCGTGACCTCCTGCAGGTCGTAGTCGATGTCGTTGCGCTTGATGCCCTCGGCGAAGGCCGCCAGGGAGTCGGCTCGCGAGTTGAGTCGCCAGTCGTTCGTGGTGCGTGTGCCGTCGACGATCGTGGTCGCGGTCTCGCTGAAGTACGCGAAGCCGATGATGTCCGAGTTGGCGGGGTCGGCCAGGGCGTCGAAGAGCGAGTTGATCCACTGGGTCTTCTGGGGGTTCGAGACGCTGCCCCCGGTCTCGGTGGCCCCGATCTCGTTGAGCACGATGCCCTTGCCCGGCGCGACCTGCCGGATCTGGGCGAGCGTCGCACCGAAGGTGTTCTCGAAGGTCGGCTGCTCGGTGGCGTCACGGTAGTAGCCGCTCATGCCGACCCAGTCGACGTACTCGGCACCCGGGTAGTAGTTCTGCATGTACTCGAGCGTCTGGTACTTCGCGTTGCCGAGCTTGTCGATGCGCGACGGCGACCAGTCCCAGATGGCGTACTGGTTCGCGCCGTTGGCCTGGAAGACGTTCCAGACGTGCTGCCACATCGCGGTGTACGAGCCGGCGGCGTTCTGCTGCTTCGCGGATTCGGACCAGTTGTACCACTGGCCGTTCATCTCGTGGTCGAACCGGATGACGAGCGGCTGGCCGTTCGCCGCCAGGGCCTTGGCGTACTGCGTCAGGTAGGCGTCGAACTTGCCGGAGATGACGTCCTCGTTGGTGTAGCCCTCGACGTACGGCTCGTCGTTGCCCGTCTTCGCGGGCACCGACTCCCACGTCATCATCGGCAGACGACCGTTCGCCCACGAGCGCTGGACCGCGTTCTGGTTGAAGTCCTGGTCGAAGCCCTGGAAGAAGCCGACCATGTTCGTCGCCTTCCCCACCTCTTGCGAGACCTGGTCGTACTCGGACCAGTTGAACGGGGACTGCGCCGTGTACAGGCCGTACCAGCGGGACTGCTGCCCGAGGATGTCCGCCTTGGTCGGGACCGCCACTGGCGTGGTGCCCGGGTCGGTCGACGGGCCGGGGTTCGGGTTCGTGACCCCACCGGAGCCACCACCCGAGCCGCCGGAGCCGCCACTCGAACCCGACCCACCGGCCGAGCTACCGCCGGAACCGGAGCCGGAACCCGACCCGGACCCGTTGTCGGAGACGGCGGACCCGCCGGTCCCGGAACCCGAGCCGGAGCCCGAGGTGCCGGCCCCGTTCGCACCGGAACCCGACGCGTTGACGGAGGACGAGCCTCCCGAGCCCTTCGCGGAACCGAGCTGGGACTGGAGCGACGCGACCTGCGCCTTGAGCTCCGTGATCTGGTCGCCACGCGACCCGGCCTGGGCGGTGCGGGAGTCGAGCTTGCCCTCGAGCGCCCAGATGCGGTCCTGGGCAGCGTCGAGCTGCGTCTGCAGTTCGGCGGCCGACACCTTCTTGGCCTTCGGGGCGGTGACCCCGAGGGCCTGGTGCACGGCGGTGGAGACGGGGCCGGCCGGGGAGACCCAGACCGACCAGGTGATGAGCGCGAGGGCGAGCACGATGGCGGTCGTGCCGACGGCCGTCCAGCGGGCGTGCTTGCTCGACTGCGCCCACCAGGTACTGGAGGAGCGGATGATGTCAGACAATGAGGAAGGCCTCCAGGACGAAGATCGCGATGCCGATGCAGTACGGGATCGCGGCGTACGGGTTGTACCGGCGGGCCTTCACGGGGGCGGTCCGTGGGGCTGTGGGCTGCACTGCTGCTGCGGCAGCGGCCTCGCGCCGGGTCGCGAGCACGGTCGTGGTGGAGTTGGTGGTGGCGTCGGCCCCGAAGAGCTCGTCGAACGCGCGATCCACGGCCACCTGGTCACTCCCGAGCGGCACGCGTCCGTCGACGGCCCGGGCACGGTCCGCGGCGTCGATCGGGCTGACCGGGGTCTGGGTGCCGAAGGACGACGGCTGCGCGGCGTCGGACGGGTCCTCCTGCATCGGACCGCCGGCATAAGCGCCGGCGCGGGTCCCCCAGCCGGACGCGTGCGCCAGGCGGAAGAAGCCGATGAGCCGGATCGGCATGAGGAAGAACGTCGACACGATGATGAACATCGGCAGGCGGAAGAAGTCACTCGGCTTCTCGGCCAGGTGGCGCATCTGCCGGATGGCCATGCTGAGCACCGACGAGACGACCATCAGGGCGGCGACGTAGACGAAGCCCGTCGAGAAGCCGTACTGCGACAGGATGCCCTGGTACAGGTTCTCGCCCTCCCCGGTGAAGGCCCGGTAGATCCAGCCGGCGATCACACCGAAGAGCATGAACGGCAGGATGATGTCGGTGATGAAGAACGCCGCGAGCACCGGGGCGTGACCGAGCATCCACGGCAGCATGCGCAACGTGTTGTACTGCGAGCCACGGGCCCAGCGGAGCTGCTGCTTGAACAGCTTCTTCACCTGCAGCGGAGCGTCCGTGTAGACCAGCGAGGTGTACTGGTAGACGGTCCGGTACCCCTCCTTGAGCGTGAGGTTCGTGAGCGTGCGGTCGTCGGAGACCTCGAGGAACACACCCATGAACTTCTCGTGCATGAACTTGTCCATGACGCGCATCAGGATGCTCCGCCGGAAGGCGATCGTGCGCCCGGGCAGGCAGCCGATCTGCCCGAGGACGCTCTGCGCGGGCATCGAGTAGAGCGCTCGCGAGTTCTCGAGCCAGTCGGCCCAGCGGGTGATCCAGCTGCGCTCGGGTTCGAGGATGCGCTGCCGGGTCGTGACACCGCCGACGGACTCGTCGGCGAACGGCTTGAGGAGTTCCTCGAGCGCGCCGGGGGTCCAGACGGTGTCCGAGTCGACGAGCACCGTGATGTCGCCGTTGGACATCTCGGTGCCGACCTTGACGGCGTTGCGCTTGCCCGGGATGGGCGTGTGGGTCCAGCGGACGAGCGGAGCGAACTCGTCGCAGACGGCTTCGAGCGCCTCGTTGCGGGCGCCGTTGATGACGACGATGATCTCGCCGGGTCGCTGCTCGACCATGCGACCGATGACGTCGCGGAACAGGTCGAGCGGTTCGTCCACGACGGGGACGACGACGCTGGTGGTACCGACGAAGGTGCCGGTGAACGGGCGGTAACGGGCGGAGATGACGACCTTGACCAACCAGAGCAACCAGATCACCGCGGAGTACACGGCGAACAGGTAGAACTCGGGGTGGCCTTCGACCATCTGCCTGATCTGCAGAATGAAGGTGAACACTGATCCCTGCTTCAACGTTCGAGGTGGAGATTCCGCGACGTTGGGGAATCAGGGTCGGTTCGGGTGACCCCATTGACGCAGAAACCTGAACCCCAGCGCAACGCGACCCCCGTCCGGGGGCGTTTCGAACGCGTTACGGGGTACACACTTGTCCCCATCTCCACCGGGACCGGTGGTCCCCCCTCGTGCTGACAGCACTCCTGCGGACCGCGTTCACCCTGTCACTCACCCTGGTGGACGTCGAACACTGCCGGGAGGCGCGGATCACCACCCCGGGAAACCCCTGTTCACGACATGGTCACCGGGCGAGTCGGCGCGGACCTCTGGCACGTCTGCCGGCGGCCCGGCGCGTGATGGTCACGGCGCGGTAACGACCGGCCCGTCTGTCCGGATCGGGGTACAGTCCGAAACGAACGGGGGACGGTGAGCGACACGGGGAATTAACCTGCGACGACTCGTCACCTTCGCGTCCAGGGAGCACGCCCGGGCGTGTCGGTGCGGCGTCAGGCGCCGTAGAACTCGCGCTCGAAGACCTGTCGTGCACGTCGGGTGACGCCGAGGTAGTCCTCTTCGAGCTCGCTCGCCGAGCCGGGCGGGTACTCCATCAGCCGTGCGACGCCCTCGAGCTGGACGCGGTCGACGGGCAGGACGTCGGTGGTCTTCCCCGACCAGAGCACCAGCGCACTGCGCGTCCGCGAGGCGAAACGCCAGGCAGCCCCGAGCCGCTCGCCGTCGTCGGCACTGACGAACCCGGCGGCCACGGCGCCGTCGAGCGCCTCGAGTGTCGAGGTCGTGCGGAGCGCGGGGAACTCGAGGGCGTGCTGCAGCTGCAGGAGCTGGACGAACCACTCGACGTCGCTGAGCGATCCGCGCCCGAGCTTCAGGTGACGAGCCGGATCGGCCCCGCGTGGCAGTCGCTCGGACTCGACGCGGGCCTTGATGCGGCGGACCTCGCGCACCTCGTTCTCGTCGATCCGTTCCGGGTAGCGCGTGCGGTCGGCCAGGTGCTCGAAGTCCCGGAGCAGCTGGGCGTCGCCGACCGCGCCACGGGCACGGAGCAGCGCTTGCGCCTCCCACGTCAGCGACCACCGGGCGTAGTAGGCGCCGTAGGACTCGAGGGTGCGCGCCACCGGGCCGTTCTTCCCCTCGGGGCGCAGGTCGATGTCGAGGTCGAGCGGGTGGACGGTGTCCTCGGTGAGCCGGTTCAGCTCGCGCACGATGGTCTGTGCCGTCCGGGAGGCCACCTCGGTCGCCAGGTCCGGCGCGCGGTACACGTAGAGCACGTCGGCGTCGGAGCCGAAGCCGAGCTCACGTCCGCCGTAGCGGCCCATCGCGATGATCCCGAACTCGAAGTCCGCGGGGGCGTCCCGTCGGGCGAGCGCGAGGGCCCCGGCGAGCGTCGCCTCGGTCACGTCGCTGAGTGCAGCGCCCAGGGCGTCCACGTCGAGGTGGCCGAGCACCGCGGCCATACCGAGGCGCAGGGTCTCGCGGCGGCGCGCCGAGCGCAGCAGGCTGGCCGCACCGTCGACGTCGTTGCCGTGCCGCGCGGTCGTCGCGGTCATCTCGGCGAGCAACGAGTCCATCGGGCGGGCACGCAGGAGCGACTCGGGCTCGTCGAGCCAGGCGACGGCCTCCGGGAACCGCTCGAGCAGACCGGACAGGAACGCCGACTCCGACAGCACGGTGGTCAGCGAGTGCGCAGCCCCGGACGAGTCGCGGAGCATCCGGAGGAACCAGCTGGACTCCCCCAGGGTGTCGCTGAGCCGTCGGAACGCCAGCAGGGCCCGGTCGGGCGCCGGCCCCTCGGCCATCCACCGCAGGAGCACCGGCAGCAGGTTGCGCTGGATCGCCGCACGTCGGCTCGTGCCCTGTGTGAGCGCCCGGATGTGCCGCAGCGCACCGGGCGGGTCGACGAACCCGACGCCTGCGAGCCGGTCGACGACCTGGTCGTCGGTCAGCACGATCTCGCCCTCGGTCGTGGCGACGGCGGACAGCAGCGGACGGTAGAACAGCCGCTCGTGCAGGCCGCGGACCTCGAGCTTGACCGCACGCCACCGGGTCTCGAGGGCCGAGGCCGAGGTGGCCAGACCGCTCGACCGGGCGAGGACGCGGAGTTCTTCCTCGTCGGTCGGCATCAGGTGCGTCCGCTGCAGTCGGCGGAGCTGGATGCGGTGCTCGAGGACCCGGAGGAGCGCGTAGTCCGGACCGAAGTGGGCGGCCTCGGCGCGTCCGACGTACCCGGCGGCGGTCAGGGCGTCCATCGCCTCGAGGGTGGAACGGACGCGCACGGACTCGTCGTCACGACCGTGCACGAGCTGCAGGAGCTGCACGGTGAACTCGACGTCGCGCAGGCCGCCCGGACCGAGCTTGAGCTGCCGGTCGACCTCGCCGTCGGGGATGTGGTCGGTGACGCGCTCGCGCATCCGCTGCACCGACTCGACGAACCCGGGGCGCGCCGACGAGCTCCAGACGAACGGTGCGACGGCCTCGGCGTAGCGCGCACCGAGGTCGGCCGAGCCGGCGATCGGCCGGGCCTTGAGGAGCGCCTGGAACTCCCACGACTTCGCCCAGCGCTCGTAGTACGCGACGTGCGAGTCGAGCGTGCGGACGAGGGCACCGTCCTTGCCCTCCGGTCGCAGGTTCGCGTCCACCTCCCACAGACCGGGTTCGGCGGCCAGGTCGGTGATCGCGTGGGTCGCGGCGATCGCGATCCGCGTCGAGATGCGGACGGCACGGTCGGTGTCGATGTCGTCGGTGGCCTCGGTGACGAAGATCACGTCGACGTCGCTGACGTAGTTGAGCTCGCGTGCGCCGGCCTTGCCCATCGCGATCACCGCGAGCGGGGTCGCAGCGACGTCGGCGGCCGGGAACGGCACCTCGCGCCGGGCGACGTCGACCGCGGCGTCGAGCGCTGCCCCGGCCAGGTCGGCCAGTCCGGCAGCGACGGCCGGGAACGCCTCGGTCGGCGACGAGTGCAGCACGTCGTACAGGGCGATCTGCGCGAGGTGCCGGCGGTACCGCACCCGCAGGCACATCCGTGCGTCCTCGCCGGTGGCGCCGTCGATCGCCTCGAGCAGGGACGCCGTGTACCGCTCCTGCGACCAGGGTGCGACGACGGGCTCGAGCAGCAGTGCGAGCTCGGCAGGACGACGGTGCAGGAACTCGCCGAGACCGACCGAGGCGCCGAGCAGGCGGATCAGCCGCTCCGTCGCGGCCTCGTCCGTCAGGACGGGGCGGAGCTCGTCCGGAGCACGCTCCAACAGCCGTTCCAGCAGCCGCAGCGCGCCGTCGGGATCCGCGGTGATGCCCCAGAGCGCCGGTGTGCCGCTGACCGGCAGCGGCACGACGGAGCCGAACCGCGCCTCCAGGTCGGCGATCCGCTCCAGGCTCTCCGACAGCTCGGCGAAGCCCAGGCGGGCCAACTCGGAACGCGACGACGTCGTCCGACCGGTCATGTGGTGCGCTCGCTCAGAGGGCGCCGAGGTTGGTGTCGAGCTCGAACGGCGTGACCTGGTCGCGGTAGCGCTTCCACTCCTGGCGCTTGTTGAGGAGCACGAAGTTGAACACGTGCTCGCCGAGGGTCTCGGCGACGAGCTCGGAGTCCTCCATCAGGCTGAGGGCGTGGTCGAGGCTCGACGGCAGCTGGCTGTACCCGAGGGCACGACGCTCGGCGTCGGTCAGGCTCCAGACGTCGTGCTCGGCCTCGGCGGGCAGCTCGTACTCTTCCTCGATGCCCTTGAGCCCCGCAGCGAGCAGCAGCGAGTACGCCAGGTACGGGTTCGCCGCCGAGTCGATGCCGCGGTACTCGATGCGCGAGGACTGCCCCTTGTTGGGCTTGTACAGCGGCACGCGCACGAGCGCCGAACGGTTGTTGTGGCCCCACGTCACGAAGGACGGGGCCTCGTCGCCACCCCAGAGGCGCTTGTACGAGTTCACGAACTGGTTCGTCACCGCGGTGATCTCCGGTGCGTGCTTGAGCACACCGGCGATGAAGTGCTTGGCGGTGCGGGACAGCTGGTACTCGCCGCCGGCCTCGTAGAACGCGTTCTGGTCGCCCTCGAAGAGCGAGACGTGCGTGTGCATGCCCGAACCCGGCTGGCCGGAGATCGGCTTCGGCATGAACGTCGCGTAGACGCCCTGCTCGATAGCGACCTCTTTCACGACCGTGCGGAAGGTCATGATGTTGTCCGCCATCGTCAGTGCGTCGGCGTAGCGGAGGTCGATCTCGTTCTGGCCCGGGCCGGCCTCGTGGTGGCTGAACTCCACCGAGATGCCGAGGTCCTCGAGCATCCGGACGGAACGGCGACGGAAGTCGTGCGCGCTGCCACCGGGGACGTTGTCGAAGTAGCCGGCCTGGTCGACGGGCTGCGGCCCGCCGTCCTTCCACTCGCGGCTCTTGAGCAGGTAGAACTCGATCTCGGGGTGCGTGTAGAACGTGAAGCCACGCTCGCTCGCCCGGGCCAGCGTGCGCTTCAGCACGTTGCGCGGGTCGGCGACTGCGGGCTGGCCGTCCGGCGTCGTGATGTCGCAGAACATCCGCGCGGTCGGGTCGACCTCGCCGCGCCACGGCAGGATCTGGAACGTCGAGGGGTCCGGGTGCGCGAGCACGTCGGCCTCGTACGAGCGGGACAGGCCCTCGATAGCGGAGCCGTCGAACCCGATGCCCTCGGCGAAGGCGCCCTCGACCTCGGCCGGGGCGATCGCCACCGACTTCAGCGTCCCGATGACGTCCGTGAACCAGAGTCGGATGAACTTGATGCCGCGCTCCTCGATGGTGCGGAGCACGAAGTCCGTCTGCTTGTCCATGCACGACCTTTCCGTGTATCGGGTGGCCGCGGGCGGGCCTCGTCCCAGGCTAGTGGTCCCGCGGCGTGCGCGGGGCCGTGCGACGCGTCAGTGGTCCGTCACCGTGCCGTCACCGGTGCGTCACTGGTCGTCGGCGTCCCACTTCTCGTTGTTCGCCGCGATCCGGTCGAGCGCGTGCTGCGCTTCCTCGCGCGTGTCGAACGGGCCGATGCGGTCACGCTGCGGGGACTGCGGACCCTGCTCGACCTGACCGGTCTTGTCGTTGAACCACCACTGGGACTCGATGCGTTCGTCGCTCATGCCGCCCACCGTACCCAGGTGACGGCCTGGAGGCCCGGTGCCGGCCCGGCGGACCGGCACCGGGCCTCCAGGCGGTCACGCCCACCCCGTCGGGCCGCACCGGAGGGCGGTCACGCCCACACCGTCGGGCCGCACCGTAGGGCGGTTGCGCTCGGCGCGTCGCGCCGCGGCTAGAGTGGTCGGCATGCCCCGGGACGAACACGGACACCTGACCGCCGGCCGCGTCTCCCCGCTCCGGACCGTCCCGAAGGACATCGAACGCCCGGAGTACGTCGGCAAGGTCGAACCGCACGAGCACGGCCTCGGTGACACGTACTCCCCCGACGAGGTCGAGCGCATCCGCACCGCCGGCCGCATCGCGTCCCAGGCCATCGACGCCGTCGGCGCGGCGATCCGTCCCGGCGTGACCACCGACGAACTCGACCGCATCGGCCACGACTTCGTCGTCGCACACGGCGCCTACCCGTCGACGCTCGGGTACCGCGGCTACCCGAAGTCACTGTGCTCGAGCCTCAACGAGGTCATCTGCCACGGCATCCCCGACGACACCGTCCTGCAGGAGGGCGACCTCGTCAACATCGACATCACCGCCTACAAGGACGGGATGCACGGCGACACGAACCGCACGTTCATCGTCGGACAGGCGTCGCAGGAGGTGTCGGACCTGGTGACGCGGACCGAAGAGGCGCTCCGACGCGGCATCAAGGCCGTGGCCCCCGGCCGGCAGGTGAACGTCATCGACCGCGCCATCGAGGCGTACGCGAAGCGCTTCGGCTACGGCGTCGTCCGCGACTACACCGGCCACGGCGTCGGTCGTGCCTTCCACTCCGGCCTGATCATCCCGCACTACGACGCGCCGCAGTACGACGACGTCATCGAGCAGGGCATGGTGTTCACCATCGAGCCCATGTTGACCCTCGGCGGGATCGAGGCCGACATCTGGTCCGACGACTGGACGGTCTCGACGCGCGACAAGTCGTGGACCGCGCAGTTCGAGCACACCCTCGTCGTCACCGAACGCGGCGCGGAGCTCCTCACCGTCTCCTGACCGGATCCGTCTCCCTGACGGGACCCTCTTCCTGACCGGGCACTCCGGCAGGCAACCGAAAGGCACGACAACCTCATGACCTCCCTCGCAGTCGGCGTCGACATCGGTGGTACGGGCATCAAGGGCGCGATCGTCGACGTCGCGTCCGGTGAACTGACCACGGACCGCATCAAGAAGGCCACCCCGGAGGGCGGGAAGCCCCACGACATCACCGCCGTCGTCGCCTCGATCCTCGACGAGCTCGCCCCCGCGGCCGACGTCCCCGTCGGCGTGTGCTTCCCCGCGATCGTGCGGGACGGCAAGACCATGTCTGCTGCGAACGTCTCGAAGAAGTGGATCGGCTTCGAGGCCGAAGCGCTGTTCGAGAAGGAGCTCGGCCGCGCGATCCACTTCGTCAACGACGCCGACGCCGCCGGGTTCGCCGAGCAGCAGTTCGGCGCGGCGAAGGGCAAGGACGGCCTGGTGATCGTCACGACGCTCGGCACCGGGATCGGCAGCGCACTCATCAACGACGGTGTGCTCATCGTGAACTCGGAGCTCGGACACCTGGAGATCGACGGGCACGACGCCGAGTCGCGCGCGTCCTTCGCTGCCAAGGAGCGCGACGACCTGTCGTGGAAGCACTGGGCGAAGCGCCTGCAGACCTACTACTCGACGCTCGAGGCCCTGCTCTCCCCCGAGCTCTTCGTCGTCGGCGGCGGCGTGTCGAAGCAGTACGAGGAGTTCCTGCCGCTGCTCGACCTGCAGGCGGAGATCATCCCCGCGACGCTGCGCAACAACGCCGGCATCATCGGCGCCGCGACCCTGGCTGCCCGGAGCGCCTGACCCGGCGATCGGTCGGACGGTCGAGCCCGCTCACACCGGCCCGCACCGTGCGGCGTGGGAGTCGTTCGGTGCGGTTCGACGCGCCCGGCCGCTGGCGCCGAGGTTCCACGACTCGCCGTATGCGGTGCGCCGAGGTTCCACGGAGCCCCCTCGTGCGCGCCGACATGCCGAGATCTCGGAACCTCGGGGCACGGGCGGGGGCGCGGGCCGGCACGGGCACGGGCACGGGCACGGGGCCGGCACGGGCACGGGCACGGGGCCGGCACGGGCACGGGCGCGGGGCCGGTAGACTCGGACCTGCGAATGGGTCGGTGAGACGGTCGCGTCACTCCCCCGGGAGTGCCGAGGAACGTCCGGGCTCCACAGAGCAGGGCGGTGGGTAACACCCACCCGGAGCAATCCGCGAGACAGTGCCACAGAAAGCAGACCGCCGGCGGCAACGTCGGTAAGGGTGAAACGGTGGTGTAAGAGACCACCAGGGGTCCGGGTGACCGGATCCGCTCGGTAAACCTCGCCCGGAGCAAGGTCAGACAGAGGACGCTGAGGCTGCTCGCCGAGTCCTCGGGTAGACCGCTGGAGGCCGACGGCAACGTCGGTCCGAGAGAGATGGCCGTCACCGCCGTGCAAGCGGCGGGACAGAACCCGGCGTACGGCCGGCCCATTCGCCCCACTTCCACGAGACCCGTGCTCGACGCACGGTGCGGCGCTCGCGATCCCGTGCGAGGTTGCACGCTCGGTGCAGCGCCACAATGCCGCACCGAGCGTGCAACCTCGCACCAGGCGACGGACCCCGCACCGTGCGCCCCCGCGCCGCCACACCCCGTGCCGCCACATCCCGCACCGCGCACCACAGACGGGAGGCGCGGTGCCAGCTGGCTCCGCGCCTGCCGCCGGCAGCGTGCGAGCGCCTACAGCCCGGACTCGGCCGTCCGCACCAGGATCGCGTCGCTGTCCGGGCACAGCACCACGTCGTCCGGCGCGGCCCGGCGGATGTCCTGCAGGTCGGAGTTGTTCAGCGCCACGCCCGACGCCGTCGACACCCCACCCTGCAGCAGCGACGCACCGAAGCCGTAGCGGGCCCGCTGCCGGTCGTAGAGCGCGAGCAGCTCGGCCGGCACCTTCGCGGCGACGTCGGCCCGGGCCTGCTCGGCAGAGGCACGGTCGGACGACAGCCGCGCGATCTCGGCGTCACGCTCGGCGACCAGGCCGGAGCGGGCGGCCTCGACGTCGGCGAGCTGCGCCTCGATGTCGCCGACCCGGGCGCGGAGGCCGTCGAGGTTCTCCATGACCTCGAGCTCGGCGGTCTCGAGGCCACCGATGCGGCGCTGGAGCGACTCGAGCTCGTTCTGGAGCCCGGCCGCGTCCTTCGAGTTCGACACGTTCTGCAGCATCGTGGTGTCGCGCTCGACGCGGGCCTGCGCGGTGGCGGTGTCGGACTCGAGGCGGGCGAGTTCGCGTTCGGCGTCCTCGACCAGGCCGGTGGCGGCGACGAGTTCGCTGCGCAGCCCGGCGGCCTTGGTGCCGAGTCCGGTGAGCTGGTCGCCCTTCTGCAGCGACGTGATGCGGTGCGCGATGCGGGTGACGTCGTTGTCGAGTCGTTGGACGTCGAGGAGGATGACCTGGTCCTCGGGTGCTGCCTTCATGGTCAGACTCCTTCAGTGGGGGTGGTGGGTTCGGCCGCCGGCAGGACGGCGAAGTCCCACGGGTCGGTGCGGAGGTCGCTCACGGTGACCCGGACGCCCGCGGTCTGGCGCAGTTGCGCGGCCGCGACGTCGAGCCAGAGCCACTCGGTGGCCCAGTGCGAGGTGTCGATGAGGGCGGGACCGCCGCCGAGCAGCGCCTGTTCGCGGAACTCGGACGCCGGGTGGTGGCGGAGGTCGCTCGTGATGTACACGTCGGCAGCGAGGACGGCCGGGTGGCCGAGCAGCGAGTCCCCCGCGCCGGCGCACAGTGCCACGGTGCGGACGGGCTGGTCGAAGTCGCCGGACACCCGGACCCCGGTCGCGGTGGGCGGCAGCAGGTCGACGAGCTTCCGTGCCAGGGCGCCGAGGGTCGTGCCCTCGGCGAGGACCCCGACGCGGCCGATGCCCGTCGCGTCGTCGGTGCCGGCGTCGAGCGGTCGCTGGTCGGTCAGGCCGATCCGGTCGGCGAGCACGGCCGAGGTCCCCGTGGTGACGACGTCGGCGTTGGTGTGGGCCGCGATCAGGGCGCTGCCACCGCGCACGAGGGTCGCGAGGACGCTGCCCTTGTACGTCGACTCGGCGATCGTCGTCACGCCGCGCAGGAGCAACGGGTGGTGCGTGAGCAGGAGCCCGGCACCGAGCTCGACCGCTTCACGTGCGGTCGCGGGGACGGCGTCGACGGCCAGGTGGACGTGCTCGACGGTGGCGTCCGGGTCGCCGGCGACCAGTCCGACGGCGTCCCACGACTCGGCTCCTGCGGCGGGCCACAGGTCTTCGATCACGGCCTGGAGTTCGCGGAGCGTCGGCATCCGGTCAGTCTACCGAGGCGACCGCGTCGGCACCGGCAGCCGGTCCGCGCGGGGTGATCCGGGCCTCCCGGTCAGCGGCGACCGAGCGCACGGAGCAGGCCGGCGACGAGTCGCGACCACCAGCCGGGCCGGGCCGGCTCGTCGGTGCCGGTTTCGGTGCCGGTTTCGGTGTCGACGCTCGCCGGGGCGGCCGTCTCGACGACGGGTACGGCGATCACGTCCGGCAGCACGACGGGCGTGCTCGCGGTCGTGCCCTGGTGGGCGGTGAGGGCGGCCGCGAACGCGGCACGGTCGATGACCGTCGGCCCGGTGGCGGGCTGGACGAGCGGCGTGGGTCGCGTGTTCGCGGACACCGGCGACACGGCCGGGAGGCCCAGCACCGGTCGCACGGGCTCGTCGCGTTCCGGGGCGACCAGCGCCACGGCCGGGGTCGCCGTGACGACGTCGGCTGCCGGTGCGGCTGCTGCCGCCGGTGCGGGGCGGACCACGGCCACCGCGGGAGCGGGGGCAACGCCGGTCACGACGGCGACCGGAGCGGTCGCGGCACGGCGGGCGGCTGCACGGTCGCGACGGTCCGACTCGGCGGCGGCGTCCTCGAGCAGGTCCGCGAAGACGGTCTGGGCGAAGGCGCGGGCTGCGGTGACCTCCGGGTCGTCCGCGCCGTCGACGGTGGCCTCCCAGGCGGCGAGGCGGGCGAGGTCCTCGTCGCGGCGACGGACCTCGTCCTCGAGCAGGACGATCCGCTCGATGGTGCTGCGACCGGTGGACGACGAGACCTGGATCGCGAGGTCCTCGATGCGCAGGGCGAGGCGCTCCGGCGGTTCGGGGAACGACGGTGCGCAGACGGCGGCGTGCCGGGCGCGGTCGCGGCGGAACGCGGGGGCTGCGGGCGCAGTGCTGGCTTCGGGCGCGGTGCTGGCTTCAGGCGCGGTGCTGGCTTCAGGCGCGGCGACTGCTGCAGCCGCGGTGCTGGGGTCCGGCGTCTGGACGGCGGTGGCGTCGGCCACGGCGCCGGGGCGCTGCACCGGGCCGGTGACGGGCGGGACCACGAGGTCCGCCACGTACGGCGTGCGCGTCGCCGGGGCGTCGCGGAGCCACTCCTCGACCTCGCGACCGAACGGGTCGACGAGGGGGGTGCGTGCACCGGACTGGGTCTCCATGTCCGAAGGATAAATATCGCACGCGCCGAAACTCGGGACATCCGCGGTGTGTCGCAGCAATCCCTGCCATATCGCCCCGAACGTGAACGGCGTGTCGCCCGTCGCCCCGGGGTCGGGTCAGAGCGTCTGCTCGAACGCGCCGAGGAGCTCCCGACCGGCGGGCCAGGCGCCGACACCGCTGGCGACGTTGACGTGGCCGAGCGGGCCGACCCGGAGCACCGCGGCCCCCATCGTCTCCGCGAACGCCAGAGCACGGTCGGCGGTGCAGTACGGGTCGTCGTCGCTCACCACCAGGCGGGTCGGAACGCGGGCCGCTGCGGTGCCGACCGGGATCGGGCGGGGCGCGGGGAACCCGGAGGCGGCCGCGGGGAAGCCCGGTGCCGCGGGGTCCGGCGGCGCGACGAGGAAGGCGCCGGCGACGGTGGGACCGGCGGCGGCTGCGGCGCCCGCGGCGGCTGCGGCGGCTGCGGCATCTGCGGCGTCTGCGGCGTCTGCGGCGTCTGCGGCGAGCCAGTCGGCGACGGCGAGCACGCCCAGGCTGTGCGCGACGAGCACCGGCGGTTCGGCGCACGACGCGACCGCGCGGGAGATGGCCTCTCGCCAGTCCCCCGGGTCCGGCTCACCCCAGGACGCCGGTGCGATGCGGACGGCGTCGTCGCCACGCTCCCGCTGCCAGACGGACTGCCAGTGCTCCGCGTCGGAGTTCCAGATCCCGGGCACGATCACCCACGGTCGAGGTCTGCTCACCCGGGCAGCGTAGCGAACCCCGGACGGACCTAGCGCTGCAGTGTGTCGCGCGGGTACTCGGAGAAGCGCGCTGCGTACGCCGCCGAGAACCGACCGAGGTGCGCGAAGCCCCACCGCATCGCCACGCTCGCCACGGTCAGGTCGCCCGTCGAAGCACGGCGGAGCTCCTCGCGCACCCGGTCGAGACGGATCCCGCGGAGCATCGCGTTCGGGGCCGTGCCGACCTGCCGCTGGAACGCCTGCTGCAGGCCGCGGACGCTCAGCCCGACGTGCTCGGCGACGTCGGTGGTCGAGATCGGCGTGTGCGCGAAGGCGTGCATGTACTCGACGGCCTCGCGGACACGGCCCGTGGCGCCCTGCGGCAGGGGGACGTCCGGGGCCAGCAGCTTGTGCGGGAACGTCCGGAGCAGGGACCGGGCAGTGTCCCGCGCGACCTCGGCCAGGGCGAGCGAACTGACCGACGCCCGACCGAGCACGACCGCCGCGGCACGCTGGACCTGCACGTTCCAGCCCCGCAGCTCGGCCGTGCGCGGCGTCGCCGTGTGGTCGAAGACGAGCGGACCCGGCTGCGCACCGTGGACCTCGGCCGCGACGCGCTCCAGGGCGGTGCGGTCGAACTGCACCAGGCTCTGTCGGACGTCCTGCAGGTCGAAGGCGAAGGGACGGCCGGTCGGGAACATCATCGGGGTGGCGGGCGTGAACGCGACCTCTTGCCGGCCGATGTCGACGCGCCCGCCGCCGTCCGTGATCCACATGACGACGTACTCGTCGCGGACGTCCAGCTCACCCTGCATCCGCGCGTCGAACCGGGTCGACCGGAACGACATCACGTCGTCGCCGACGACGCGGAAACGGTACGCGAACGGACGCTCCGTGCGGGTCGCGGTGAAGCCCACACTGGCGTAGGCGTCCTCGTACATGTGCACGGCAGCGTCGAGATCGGCCCCCGACGTCTCGAAGCTGATCCTGGGATCCGGTTCGGCTGTCATCGCGCGAATCGTGACACGGCGGCCAGGAACCCCGGGAATCCCCCGCGGCACCTTGCGGATTGTGGCCCACGGAGTGCGCGAGACGGACGAAGCGACGGGTCACGTGGTGGCGGTCAGTGACGGGCGCGCAGGACCGTCCACCGGTTCTCGTCGGCGATCCGCTCGTACCGCAGGTCGTCCACGACCATCCGGACCAGGGCGAGTCCGCGACCGCTCTCGGCGAGTCCGTCGGGCAACTCGGCCGACTCGGTGTCCACGGTGGCGGCGACGCCGTCATCGGAGAGCAGTGCGGCGAACCGGTCCGCTCCGATCTCGAGGCGCAGACGGCAGGAGACGCCCTCCGGGCGTGTCCCGTGCTCGATCACGTTCGAGGTGAGTTCGACGATCGCGAGCTCGAGGGCCATCCGGTCCTCGACGGAGACCGAGGGTTCGTGCTGCCACACGCCCGCCAGGAACTCGTGCACGGCGGACACGTCGTCCGGCGGGCACGACAACGCGAGCGTGTGCTCGGCGGCCGAGGCGGTCATCACCAGTCGGTGACCGCAGCGTCCCCGTCGGGGTACGTGCGGAGGATCTTGTCGATGTTGGAGAGCTGCAGGACCATCTGCACCTGCTCGGACGGCGCTGCGATGCGGAGGTCGCCGCCCGCCTGCCGCGCGGTCTTCAGGCTGCCGACCAGCGCGCCGAGCCCGGACGAGTCCATGAACTCGACACCGGAGAGCTCGACCACGACGCGGGCACGTCCGTTGTCGACGACCTTCGCGACCGCCTCGCGGAACTCGGGGGCGGACACCATGTTGAGGCGCCCGCTGCACTCGAGTACCGCGGTGTCGGGCTGCGCTTCGTGTACGACGATGTCCATGCCGGGTGGTCTCCTCTGATCGGTGCGCCTTGCAACCAGCAACCTACCGGCTCCGCCGCGTCAGGTCCCGCTGCGGTCCCGACGCGTCGCGGTGAC
Source organism: Curtobacterium sp. VKM Ac-2861 (assembly GCF_013204965.1). NCBI lineage: Bacteria > Bacillati > Actinomycetota > Actinomycetes > Micrococcales > Microbacteriaceae > Curtobacterium > Curtobacterium sp. VKM Ac-2861. The sequence goes on along the minus strand of NZ_JABMLA010000001.1, from coordinate 376,661 downwards.
CTGCACCACGACGGCTGCGGCCATGAGTGCCGCCATGACCCCGCCCATCGCCAGCGCGGTCCCGCCCAGCGCGCCGGCGAGCGGTGTCCCGAGGCCGCCGATCCCGAACGTCAGGCCGCCCTGCAGGGCCGCGGCCGTCCCCGGGTGCGCCGCCCCGACGTGCTGCGTCCGGGTCATCGCCGCGGGCAGCACGAAGCCCCACGCACCCGTGACGACCGCGAGGGCGCACCAGACCGGCACCGGACCGAGGTCGAGCAGCGCCGAGACGAGGACCGCCGCCGCGCCCGCGGTGCCGACGAGCAGTCCGACGGTGAGCAGGGAGTCCTCGGAGAACCGTCCGACGACCCGGCCGAACACCAGCGTGGTGACGATCATCATCGAGGCGTTCGTGGCGAAGACCAGCGTGTACATGCCCTCGGAGAACCCGAACTGGGTCTGGAACACGAACGAGCTGGTCGCGATGTACGCGAAGAACCCCACGGTGGACAGCACCCCGCTCAGCACGTAGGCCCGGAACCGCGGGATCGCCAGCAGTTCGCGGATGCGTCGACCGTTCGCGGCGAAGCCCACGCCCCCGCGTCGCTCCGGCGGCAGGGTCTCGCGGAACCGCAGCACCACCATCGCGAAGAACAGCGCGCCGAGCACCGCGAGCACGACGAACATGATCCGCCACGTGCCGAACGTCAGCACGGCGCCTCCGGCCAGCGGTGCCACGACGGGGCCGATGGCGTTGATCGCGGCGAGCGTGCCGAAGACCTTCGCCATCCGCGTCCCGCTCGCCACGTCCGACACCATCGCCCGGCCGGCGACCGCTCCGGCCGCTCCGCCGAGCCCCTGGGCGATCCGGGCGAGGACGAACGTGACGACGTCCGGCGCGAGGGCGCACCCGACCGAGGCGAGCGCGAACACCGCGGTGCCGACGACGAGCATCGGCCGCCGGCCGATCCCGTCGCTGACGGGTCCGACGAGCAACTGCCCGACCGCGAAGGCGACGAGGAACGCCGTGAGCGACAGCTGCACGGCACCGGGGGTCGTGCCGAGGTCGTGGGCGATCTGCGGGAGCGCCGGGATGTACATGTCGGTGGCGAACGGCGACACCCCGACGATCAGGGCCAGCGGCACGATCGGCGGCAGGGTGGTCGTGGTCGGTTTCCGGGTGCGCTCCGTCGTCACGACCGACACGCTACGCGCACCCGAATCGATTCGACGGGGGTACGGCGCGCCGCTCACCTCCGCCGAGCGGTCGCGAACCGTCGCGCGGCGACCGGGCAGCCGACGTCGCGTGACCGCTCGGCGGTGCAGCCCTGGACGTGCGCGGCGCCGGACGGGAGGCCCGGGACAGCGCCGCCACGGGCCTCCCGTCCGCCACCGCGAGCGGTCACGGCGCGCCGCTCACGTCCGCCGAGTGGTCGCGAACCGTCGCGCGGCGACGACGGAGCCGACGGTTCGTGACCACTCGACGGTGCGGGGCTGCCGGCGTCAGCCGGTGTTCTGCAGGCCGGCGGCGATCCCGTTCACGGTGAGCAGGAGCAGACGGTGGTCGGCGTCCGTCGGGTCGGTGCTGCCCGTCGTCCGGATGGACCGGAGCGCGCGGAGCTGCAGGTGCGACAGGGCGTCGACGTAGGGGCTGCGCAGGCGCACGGCCCGAGCCAGGACCGGACGGTCCTCGAGCACGTCGCTGCCACCCGAGATCCGGAGCACCCAGTCACGGGTCCGCGTCATCTCGTCGAGCACCTTGGCGGCGAGGTCGTCGCGGTCCGCGAGCTCGAGGTACCGGCGGGCGATGTGCTCGTCGGTCTTCGCGAGCGACATCTCGACGTTCTTGATCATCGCGCCGAACAGCGGCCACTCGGCGTAGGCGGCACGCAGGACGTCGACGTCACCGACCGCCTCGAGCGCGGAGCCGAGCCCGTACCAACCGGCCAGGTTGATCCGCGCCTGGGTCCACGAGAACACCCACGGGATCGCCCGGAGGTCCTCGAGCGACTCGACCGACAGCCCGCGGCGGGCCGGGCGGGAGCCGAGCGGGAGCAGCCCGATCTCCTCCATCGGGGTGACCCGTGCGAACCACGGAGCGAACCCGTCCGCCTTGACCAGCTCGTAGAACGCGACGCGCGAGACGTCGTCCAGCTGCTGCGCGAGGTCGGCGAACCGGGTGGCCGCAGCGGCCGTGCGCGCCTCGTTGGACGGCGATGACGCGAACAGGGTGGCCGAGGCCATCTGCTCGAGGTGACGGGCCGCGATGTCCTGGTCGCCGTACTGCGCGAAGATGACCTCGCCCTGCTCGGTGAGCTTCAGGCGACCGTCGATCGATCCCGGCGGCTGCGCGAGGACGGCCTCGTTGGCCGGCCCGCCGCCGCGGCCGAGCGAACCGCCGCGGCCGTGGAACAGGGTGAGCTCGACCTCGTTGTCCCGCGCCCAGTCGGCGATGCGCGCCTGGGCGTCGTAGAGCGCCAGGTTCGCGGAGACCGGACCGACGTCCTTCGACGAGTCCGAGTAGCCGAGCATGACCTCGAGCCGACGGCCGGTCGCGGCCAGACGACGCTGGAACGTCTCGGTGCGGACGGCCTCGTCGAGGATGTCGACGCTGGCGTGCAGGTCGGCGAAGGTCTCGAACAGCGGGATGACGTCGAGCACCGGCGCGGCCTCGGGCGAGCCGAGTGCGGCGACGGCGAGTTCGTGCACGTTCGCCAGGTCCGCCGCCGACTGCGTGAAGGACACGATGTACCGACTGGCGGCACGGACCCCGTAGCGGTCCTGCAGGTCGGCGATGGTCCGGAAGACCGCGAGGACCTCTTCGGTGGTCTCGCTCAGCGCGCCGCCGGCCCGGATCTCCGCCAGGGCCGTGCGGTGCACCTGCGAGTGCTGCCGGACCTCGAGCTCGGCCAGGTGGAACCCGAAGGTCTCGACCTGCCAGATGAGGTTCTGCAGCTCACCGTTCGCCGGCCGGATCGCGCCGGCGGCGACGAGCGACGCCTGGATCGTCCGGAGGTCGGCGAGCAGGGCGTCCGGGCCGTCGTACGCGAGCGGCGTCGTGCCCTGGCGGGTGGCGTCGATGCGCGCGGCGGTGAACAGGAGCGCGCGGCGGTGGGTCTCGTTCGGGGCGCGGACGCCGATGCGCTCGGCGATGCCCGGGTCGAGTGACTCCTGCGCCGCCACGAGCGCGGTAAGCCCGGCGTCGGCCGGGGTGTCGCTCGCGTCGAGGGTCAGGGCGCTGCCGATGCGGGTGGTGGCACGGGTGAGCCCGATCAGGATGTGCTCGGCCGCGATCTCCGCAGCCTGGCGCGTGATGTCGGCGGTCACGTGCGGGTTGCCGTCGCGGTCGCCACCGATCCAGGTGCCGAACCGCACGAACGCGGGCGCCGTCACCGGTGCGCGCCCGGCGTCGTCGCCCTGCAGCCGGTCGTCGAGCAGCCGGTACACCTGCGGGACGATCTCGAACAGCGTCTGGTCGAAGACGCTCATGGCGGTGCGGACCTCGTCGAGCGGGGTCGGGCGGGTCGTGCGGAGCGGCGAGGTGCGCAGGAGCGTCGTGATCTCCTCGAGCAGCCGTCGCTCGTTCTCGGCACGTGCCGTGGCGTTCTTCGAGCGGTCGCGCTCGTCGATGAGGTCCGTGATGCGACGCACGCCCGTGGTGACCGCACGACGGCGGGCCTCGGTCGGGTGTGCGGTCAGCACCGGGTGGAACCGCAGCGTCCGGAGTCGCTCGGCCGCCTCGGCCTCGCCGACCTCGGCCACGAGTTCCGCGTAGGTCGCGGGGAACGAGTCACCGGCCAGGCCGCCGTCGTCGCCGCGCTGCCGGAGCACCCGCACGCGGTGGTGCTCCTCGGCCAGGTTCGTGAGGTGGAAGTACGTCGTGAAGGCCTGCGCCACCGCTTCGGCACGCTCGGCCGACATCGCGGACACGAGGGTCTGCGCGCGGGCAGCACCCTCCGCGTGGTCGCCCTCGTAGGCGTCGATCACGGCCGCACGCAGCGACTCCACGTCACGCAGCAGCTCGTCGCCACCGTTCTCGCGCAGCACCCGGCCGAGCAGGTTGCCGAGGTAGCGCACGTCGGCGCGCAGGTCACTGTCGACCGCGCCGCTGACGTCGTCCCGAGCGCGCTCATGGCGCGCCGATCCGTCGATCGCCGTCATGGGGTCCTTTCGGGGTCGTCCGGGAACACCGTCCCGGCTCCGAGCAGCGTATCGGCCCTCGGCCACCCGTGACGTCGACCGTCCGGACGGACCAGCGGGCAGGGCACCCGGAACGCGCACGCGCGCGCAGCGCGGGCCTGCAGGAGGGACGCCGGGATCGCGACGCGTGGCGGGAGCACCCCTGCAGTTGCGACGCGGTCCGCGATCCCGGCGGGTCTGTGGTCGGCGCGGATCGGCTCGGTTCAGCTCGGATCAGCGCGGATCGGCGCGGTTCAGCTCGGTTCGGCGAGCTGGGCCTGCGCGGCGGAGTGGACCTCGACGATCTGCACCCGCGCCGAGCGGCGGTCGGTCAGCGGCGACGTCCAGGGCACGATGACCTGTTCCTCGTCGCCGTCGTCGAGCCGGGCGAGCCAGACACCGGCGATCGCGTCGATCTCGGTCATCGTCGCGGCCACCGCGGTCGCGGCCCCGTTCGCGCGGACGATCGCCAGGTTGTCGACCGCGTGGTCGGCGTTCATGTGCCGGAGGACCGCTCGGCGCGCCTCGTCGTCGAAGGGCTCGGTCACGCGGTCACCGCCACGTCGCCGGCTCCGTCGGTCACCGGGCGACGCCGGGCATCGAGCCCCTCGAGCAGGCCGTTGTTGAGCGAGTACGCCAGTTCGACCTCGGCGATGACCCGCTCCTGCTCCTCGGCCGTCCACGGTGCCGCGTCGAGCTGCGCACGGTAGGTGTCCTTGAAGGCACTCGGGTCCGCGACCTGGTCGAAGATGTAGAACAGGACGCCGTTCGTGTCGAAGCCGAACTGGTCGGAGAGCATCCGACCGATCATCTGCCCGCCGGACAGATCGCCGAGGTACCGCGTGTAGTGGTGCGCGACGAAGCCGCCCGGCCACTCGGCCGCGACCTCGTTGAGTCGCCGCACGTACGCCGTCGTGGCGGGGAGCGGGCAGACCAGCTCGGACCAGTCCGGGCCGATCAGGTACTCGAGGTCGGCGCGGATGGCCGGCATCCGGGTGAGCTGCGAGGTGACGAACGGTGCCGCCACCGGGTGGTCCGCCATCCGTTCGGCTGCACGTTCGAGGGCGTCGTAGACGAACGAGTACTGTCCGAGCAACGCCGCGTAGTCGGCGACGTCGCACTTCCCGCCGAGCAGGTCGTGCATGAAGCCGTTCCCGGCCGAGGAACCGTGCGAGCGACGCGTGCGCTTGCGCAGCAGCTCGGAGAACGGGATGACGGTCGTGTCCATGAGGTAAGGCTAACCTTAGTTCGACAAACGTCAAGCAGGAGAGAGGACGCTCGTACCGATGAGCTCCAAGCCCAAACGCCCCCAGCACGTCTTCGTCGTCGACCGGACCGAGCGACTGTCGCCCCACATGGTGCGCGTCCACCTCGGTGGCCCGGCCTTCGACGACTTCGTGGGCACGGCCGACCCGGACAAGCTGGCCGCCACCGACAAGTACGTCAAGCTCCTGCTCGCCAAGCCGTCGCTCGGCCTCGAGCCCCCGTACGACCTCGAGGAACTGCGCGAGACGCTGCCGAAGCAGGACCGACCGGCCCGCCGGACCTACACGGTGCGGGCCGTCGACCACTCGGCGAAGACGATCGCCGTCGACTTCGTCGTGCACGGCGACGACGGGCTCGCCGGGCCCTGGGCCGCAGCGGCGCAGCCGGGCGACAGGCTCGCGCTGTCCGGTCCCGGCGGTGGCTACGCGCCCGCCGACGACCCGGACGTCACCCACGTCCTGCTCGGCGACGACAGTGCCCTGCCGGCCATCGGCGCCGCGCTGGAGTCGATGTCCGACACGGCCACGGGCGTCGCCCTGGTCGAGGTCGCCGGCCCTGCCGACGAGCAGGAGATCGCGCACCCGGCCGGGGTCGACCTGCGGTGGCTGCACCGCGACGCCACCGGCGCCCAGCCGGGCACGCTCCTGCTGGACGCGGCCCGGGCGCTGCCCCCTGCCTCCCGGCCGGTCCAGGTGTTCGCACACGGCGAGCGGACCGCGATGAAGGCGATCCGTCGGCTGCTGCAGGACGACTGGGGGCTGGAGAAGCGCGAGATGTCGCTGTCGGCCTACTGGGCGCTCGGCCGCGGTGAGGACCAGTTCCAGGAGGAGAAGCGCGAGCCGGTCGGCGTGATCTTCACCGACTGACGGGTCTCGGCCTGCACGGTTCTTCCCAGAGCGGTTGCGGTGGGAAGCGGGAACGGGCGTACCTGGTCGTCCCAACCGACCAGGTACGCCCGTTCCCGGCAGGGACGCACCGGTCCGGCACGGGTGCGCCCGGTCCCGGCAGGTACGCCCGGTCCCGGCAGGTACGCCCGGTTCTTCCCAGAGCGGTTGCGGTGGGAAGCGGGAACGGGCGTACCTGGTCGTCCCAACCGACCAGGTACGCCCGTTTCCGGCAGGTACGCACCGGTCCGGCACGGGTGCGCCCGGTTTCGGCAGGGACGCCCGGTTCTTCCCAGAGCGGTTGCGGTGGGAAGCGGGAACGGGCGTACCTGGTCGTTCCAACCGACCAGGTACGCCCGTTCCCGGCAGGTACGCACCGGTCCGGCACGGGTGCGCGGGTGCGCAGGGCTGCCGGGAGGCCCGGGGCACGTCGGTGGGTCCGGTTAGCGTTCCGGGCATGGTCACCTCGTCGTGCTGCGTGCCGGGTTGCGCAGGTCCCGCTGCGGACGCGCTCGCGGGCGTGCCCCTGTGCGCGACGCACGTCACGCTGGTGACCGAGTTCGCGGCCGAGCACGTCGGCGTCGAGGACACCCTGCCAGGCCCGTGCCCGGTGTGCGGATCCCGTGTCGGGGTGCGGTTCCCGACGGCGTTCGTCTGCGCACGGTGCGAGTGGCAGTGGGGCGACGTGCCCGACGGCGACCTCGCTCCCCCGCGGGTCGACGTCGTGTACTACCTGCGGATGCGCGACGACTTCGGCGACCGGGTGAAGATCGGCACCACGATGAACCCGAGGCAGCGGCTGGCCGCGATCCCGCACCAGGACCTCCTGGCGTTCGAGCGGGGCGACCGGTCACTCGAACGTCGGCGGCACGCGCAGTTCGCGGCCACCCGGTACCCCGGCACCGAGTGGTTCCGGGCGACACCGGAGCTGCTCGCGCACGTCGACGCCGTCGCCGCCGGTGTGGACGACCCGTGGGACCTGCACGCCCGGTGGACGAGCGAGGCACTCGCCCTGCGCGGCTGACCGAGCGGACCGGAACGCGTCCGCGCCAGCGGCCCGCCCACGCCGGCAGCCCGCCCACGTCGGCGGCCCGCCCAGGCCGGTCAGGCCGCGCGGAGCATCCGGTCGGCGGTGCGCAGGGACAGCGCCATGATCGTCAGCGCCGGGTTCGCGATGACGGCGCTCGGGAACACCGAGTTGTCGGCGATCCACAGATTCGGGACGTCCCACGAGCGGCCGTCCGGGTCGACGACCGAGGTCTCGCGGTCCGCGCCCATGCGGGCCGTGCCGATGGTGTGTGCGGTGCGCTCGAGGACCCGGACGTCCTTGCCGCCGGCGGCCTCGACGATGGTCGTCATGGTGCGGACCGCGTGGCGGCGGATCGCGTCCTCGTTCGCGCCCGGGGTGAACGAGACCCGGGCGCGTGGCACGCCGTGCTCGTCGACCTCGTCCGCGAGGACCAGCCGGTTGTCGTCGTAGGGCAGGCACTCGGCGTTGATGCCGACGCCCGCGGAGTGCGGGTAGTCCTGCAGCGCCCGCACGAGCTCCGCGCCGCGCAGGCCGCCGCCCCGGATGAGCGTGTTGGCGAAGGTCTGCGGCTGCACGCCGAGGCTCTGGATCAGGTACCCGCCGGCGAAGTCCGCGTCGGCGGGGCGGACGAAGTCCTCGGTGATGATCGACGACGGGTAGCCACGGTAGGAGCGCATCGACTCGTCGAACCGTGCCCAGACCTGGGTGGCGCCGTGCGCGGTGAAGTTCCGGCCGACCTGGCCGTTGCCGTTCGCGAGCCCGGTGTGCAGCAGCAGGCGCGGGGTCTCGATGCCGCCGGCGGCGAGCACGAGGGCCCGGCATCGCTGCCGGTGTTCGCGGCCGTCGTGGGTGTACAGCACGGCGCTGACCTCGCCGGAAGCATCGAGCTCGATGCCGTGCACGAACGAGTCCGGCCGGATCTCGGCGCCGAACGCCACCGCGGCGGGCAGGTAGGTGGTGTCCATCGAGACCTTCGCGCCGTTGCGGCAGCCCTGGTGGCACGAGCCGCAGGAGACGCATGCGTGCCGCAGGCCGTGGTGCTCCTGGTGGCGGTCCTCGGTGGTCAGCCCGACGGGGGCGTCGGTCGCCGTGATGCCGGCGGCCGCTGCCCCGCGCATCATCATGTCCGACGAGGCGTTGCGCGCCGGCGGACGCATCCGGTAGCGGCGCGACGGGTCCCACGGGTAGTGCTCGGGGCCGGCGACCCCGACGTCGTGTTCGACCTGCTCGATCCACCCGGTGAGCTCGGCGTGGCTGATCGGCCAGTCCTCGCCGACACCGGACGCGGAGCGGAGCGACAGGTCGTGCGTGCTCGGACGCGGGGTGAACGCGCCCCAGTGCAGCGTCGAACCACCGACTCCGGTGCCGCTGTTGTTCGGGCCGAACGCCGTCGGTGCGCCGCCGCCACTCAGCCGCTCGTCCATCCAGTTGATGTCCCCGGGGGCGGCGACCTCGTCGGGCACGTGCTCGCCCGGCTCGGTGTTGCGACCGGCCTCGAGGGCGACGACCCGCAGGCCACGTCGGGCCAGGGAGGCCAGCAGGGGCGCTCCGCCGGCTCCGGTGCCGACGACCACCACGTCGACGACGTCGTCCGTGCCGTAGGTGCGCTGTCCGTCGAGTCTCATCGTGCTGCTTCCGTCGTCGTGGTGCCGTCGTGCGTGCTGTCGTGGGTGCCGTCGTGCGTGTCGTCGCGGGTGCGCTCGCGGCGGTCGGGTGCCGCTGGCTCCCAGGCCTCGCGCTGGTCGGCGGCGAGCAACTGGAAGCCCTGCTTGCGGACGCCGTCGCCCCCGTTCGCGAAGCCGTCGAAGTCGATGGCCGCCATCGTCGCGGGGTGCGCGAGCCAGTGCTTCACGAGGTCGACGCTGGCGTCCTCGTACCAAGCGCGCAGCTGTGCTGCATCCATCACGGCATCGGGCACACCGTCGGCGCCGTACCGACCGGCGGCCACGTCCTGCAGGGCACTGTCCAGCGCGCCGTCCTGCGCCGGCCCGGCGAGCACGTCGAGCGCTGCCCGGTACGCCTCGAGGTCGGTGGGCATGCCGTCGACCCGCCATCCGTCACCGAGCCCCGCGGCGAGCTGGTCGTCGACGCGCAGGGCGAGGTCCACCTGACCGTCGCCGGGCTGCGGCACGACGATGCGCGCGATCGCACGGAGGGTGTCGAGTTGCCGAGCAGTGAGCGCTCGCGGTTCGGCGGTCGGGTCGTCGGGCAGCGCCCGGGCCGCCAACAGGGAGCGCATGCGCGCGCTGACCCGCGGCGAGGCGATCACCCGTGCCTGCTCGACGGGCACGACGGGCGCCCCGGTGAACCGGCGGGTCCAGAAGTCGCGGATGCGGTCCGCCACCGCCTCGGGCTGCTCCCACGGCAGCAGGTGGGCAGCACCCTCGACGACGTGGAGCTCCGAGTCGGGCCAGTGCGGCAGCGTCAGGCGCCGCTGTGCCTCGGCGTCGAGGTCGCCGTCCTCGGCACCGGCGAGCACGAGTGCCGGCACGGGGTTCGTGGCCGCGTCGGACCAGTCCTCGCGGCTGCCGCGCGTGAGCCACGCCGTCCACGCACCGGGATCGGCGCGCTCGACGTCCTGCACGGCCGTCGTGTGTCGCTCGGGCGACAGGGTGGACGCGGTGTTCCCGTCGACGAACTCGGCGGCGTGGGCCGCGCTGATCGGGCCGTCCGCCGCCCAGGACAGCATCGCCGCGCGGCGGTCGTCGTCCATCGGTTCGGGCGCCAGCGGCGAGGCCGCGAGCAGCACCACGGCGCGCAACCCGAACAGGCCGTTCGCGCCGGACATCGTGCGGTCGGCGACGACCGTGGCGACCTTGCCCCCCATGGAGTGACCGACCAGTACCCACCCGCTCGCGCCGCTGGCGCCGATCGCGCGCTCGACGAGGACGGCCATCTCCTCGACGGTGGTGCCGGACGACGCCGGGCTGCGGCCGAAGCCGGGCAGGTCGATCCCGATGAGTTCGAGGTCGTCGCGGATCAGGGCGCGGCGGAGCAGGGCGAACTCCTCGGAGCTCGCCCCCAACGCGTGGAGGCAGAACGCAGGGGTCACTCCTCTTGCCTACCGGTCGCTCCGCGGCGGACCCAGGCGGGGTGTACCCCGTCGGCCGGTCTTGTCCCCCGATCGGTCACCGTGCGTACGCGTCCACGAAGAGATCGCCGCGGATCTCCCGCAGGGTGTCGGCGAGCCGATCGACGGTCCGGCCGGAGATGCCGGACACCTGCAGGTCGTACGGACCGAGCGCCGGCAGGCGTCCGGTGCGGATGCGCACGACCTCCCAGCCGACGGCGCGGACGGCGCGGTCCTTCCTGCGGTCGGTGTCCTGCCGCGGGCCGACGTGCTCGAGGCCGTGGCGGCCGGTCGAGTCGTACTCGATCGCGACGCGGAGCTCGGGCAGGATGATGTCCGGCCAGACCTCGACGTGGTCGAAGAACGGCCGGTCGAGGCGGATCGCGGAGTGGTCGTAGGTGAACGCGAACCGGTCGGACAGCGCCGCGCGGAGCTCGGCCTCGACCGCGGACGCCGTCGCCGGGGCGCAGACGCTCGTGAAGGACTCGCCCGAGGGCAGCCGCGGGGTCTTCGGGCAGACCGTGCGGGGCACCGGCTGACTCGGACGTCGCGGCGTGCCCGGTGCCGGTCGACGTGCGCGGGTGCGGCTCGAGGCGACGACACCCGCCGGGGTGCCGCGGGAGGGCGCGGCCGGCAGGGTCTGGCGACCGGTGGCCCGGACGACACGCTGCGGGACCGGTACCTGCGACGGCCAGTCGGACGGCAGGACCGGCCAGCGCTGGGGCTGCGCCTGCACCGCGCACTCCGGGCACCACACCGAGCGCCGGCGTTCACGACCCGGTCGGGACCGCTGTTCGGACGGCGTGGCGACGAAGACGTGGCCGACGTCGCACTCCCACGTCAGCAGGACCTCGGCCGCCGGCGGGACCTGGGTCAGGACGACGCCGTGGTTCCAGTCCGGGTGGTACTGCCGGATGAGCACCGGGTACGGCGCCCAGTCGGCGCGGAACTGACCGACGGCGTACGGCACCGCCTCGCCGCGCGACCACTGTCGGCGGCGCCACCACGCGTCGACGGGTTCGGCCACGTCCACACGCTAGGCACCGCCACCGACACTGCGGGAAACCGGGGTGCACTCAGCCCGCGAGGGCCTGCTTCGCGTACGCGACGAGCGCGTTCGCGTGGCCGTGGCCGAGCCCGTGCTCGGTCTTCAGCCAGGCGACGACCTGCATGTGCGGGTGGTCGTCGAGCTGCTCGGCGACCAGGTCGAGCCACTCCTGGACCGGGCGGCCGTACGTCTGCTCGATGCTCGGGAAGTACGACGCCGGCCCCTTCGCCGTGCTGCCGTCCGCCGGGGGCGCTGGAGCGGTCACGCGGTGCGCTGTCATGGCAGAACAGTACTGCGCACCCGGCGTCACGGAACGTCATGCGCGCGGCGACTGTGACGCAGCGTTCCGCCCCGTAGCGGTGTGTTGCACGGTGCGTTGTCCAGGCACCGCGACCCTTCTACGGTCGCGACATGACCGACACCAGAACGGGACTGCCCCGCGACGCGACCAGCGCCGTCGCCGGCACCGACGGGGTCGACGCGACCGGCGTCGACCACGCGGCCGGAGCGCCGGACGCACCACGGGCCTCCCGGCCGACCGTCGCGAGCGACCCGACCGTCGCGAGCGACGCAACCGACGCGAGCGACCCGACCGACACGTCCGTCGACGCCGCCGGACGCGCCGCGCTCGACCGACCCGTCCTCCCGCTGCGGCACCCGCTGCGCTGGATCGCCGCGGCCGTCGTGCTGGTCGTGCTCCTGAACTTCGTCGAGACGCTGTTCACGAACGAGTCGTGGGGCTGGCCGGCCGTCGGGAAGTGGTTGTTCAGCCCGGCGATCCTGACCGGCCTGCAGCTCACACTCGTCGCGACGGCGCTGAGCGCGGTCATCAGCTTCACCGGCGGCATCGTCGTCGCGATCGCCCGGCTCTCGCGCAACCCGGTGCTGTCCGGGTTGGCGTGGGGCTACGTCTGGCTGTTCCGCTCCGTGCCGCTCATCCTCGTGCTCGTCTTCCTGTACAACCTCGGGTCGCTGTACCCGACGATCGGCATCGGGATCCCGTTCGGGCCGCAGGTCGAGGTCACCACGACCAACGTCCTCGGCGACCTGGCCATCGGGGTGATCGGCCTGAGCCTGAGTGAGATCGCCTACGCCTCCGAGATCGTCCGCGCCGGCGTGCTCGCCGTCGACCACGGCCAGCACGAGGCCGCGCAGGCCCTCGGACTCCCCCGACGACGCCAGTTCGTGCGGGTGATCCTGCCGCAGGCACTGCGGTCGATCGTGCCGGCGTTCGTGAACCAGGTCGTCGGGCTGCTCAAGGCGTCGTCGCTGCTGTTCTACGTGTCGCTGCTCGACCTGTTCGGGGTGGTGCAGAACCTGTCGAGCACCTACCCGACCGACATCATCCCGCTGCTCGTGGTCGCGACGCTCTGGTACCTCGCGCTCACCAGCGCGGTGTCGGTCGTGCAGTACTACGTCGAGCGGTGGACCGCCCGCGGCTCGGTGCGGGCGTTGCCGCCCACGCCGTTCCAGCGGGTGCGGGCCGCCGTGCGTCGCGGTTCCGGACGTGGGTCGGGACGGCCTGGAGGCCCGGATCGCCCCCGGCAGGCCACCTCCGCCGCGCGCGTGGTCGCGTCCGGCCCCGCTTCCACCATCGACGACAGGACCATCTGATGAGCGCAGCGATCAGCATCCACGGAGCCGTCAAGGCGTTCGGTGACACGGTCGTCGTCGACGGCGTCGACCTGTCGTTGCCGTCCGGGAGTGTCACCGTGGTGCTCGGCCCGTCGGGGTCCGGCAAGTCCACGCTGCTGCGTGCGATCAACCACCTCGAACCGCTCGACCGCGGCGTCGTCACGGTCGGCGGCGAGACGATCGGCGTCCGGCTCCGGACCGGGCGCGATGGGGTCCCCCGCTACAAGGAGCTGCCCGAGCGCCTGATCCTGCGGCAGCGGTCGCGGATCGGTTTCGTGTTCCAGCACTTCAACCTGTTCCCGCACCTGACCGCACTCGAGAACGTGGCCGAGGGGCCCATCGCCGCCGGGGTCCCCCGTGCCGTGGCGCGCGACCGTGCGGCGGCTCTGCTCGAGCGCGTCGGACTCGGTGACCGTGGCGACACCCGGCCGCGGCAGCTCTCCGGCGGGCAGCAGCAGCGCGTGGCCATCGCGCGGGCGCTGGCGCTCGAACCGTCGGTCGTGCTGCTCGACGAACCGACCTCGGCACTCGACCCGGAGCTCGTCGGCGAGGTGCTCGGGGTCATCCGGGGGTTGGCGGACACGGGCACCACGCTCGTCATCGTCACGCACGAGATCGCCTTCGCCCGCGAGGTCGCCGACCACGTCGTGTTCCTCGACCACGGCCGCATCGTCGAGCAGGGCTCCCCCGCCCAGGTGCTCGACGATCCGCAGCACGCTCGCACGCGGGACTTCCTGTCCCGCGTCCGCTGACGCCGTCCCCTCGACGTTCCTTCTTCCCCTTCCACCTTCCCCTTCCACCCGATCCCAGGAGAACCATGTCCCCCACCACCCCCGCACGCTGGCGGAACCGCGCCGGCGCCCTCGTCCTCGCCACCGGAGTCGTCGTCGCCCTCGCCGGGTGCGCCACGTCGGCGACGGCCGGCTCCGGCTCGGGCTCCGGCGCGTCGGACGGCACGGTCACGATCGGCGCCGCGTCGAACGGTGCCGCCACCGAGACGAAGGTCACCGTCGACGCGGACGAGAAGCTGCACGACGAACTCCCCGCGTCGATCAAGAAGTCCGGCAAGCTCGTCGTCGGCATCGGTGCGCTGCCCGCCGGGTTCCCGCCGCTCGCGTTCACCGGCGACGACCAGAAGACGCTGACCGGCTCCGAGCCGGACCTCGGCAGGCTCGTCGCCGCGAAGCTCGGCCTCGAGGCCCAGGTGCAGAACGCCACGTGGGACAACCTGTTCGTCGGGATCGACGGCGGCAAGTACGACGCCGGGTTCTCGAACATCACGGTGACCGAGCAGCGCAAGGAGAAGTACGACTTCGCCTCGTACCGCCAGGACAACCTCGCGCTGCAGGTGCCGGAGGACTCCTCGTTGACGTTCGACGGCGACCCGTCCGTGCTCGCCGGCAAGACCGTCGCCGTCAGTTCCGGCACCAACCAGGAACTCATCCTGCTCGGCTGGAAGGCCGACCTCGCGAAGCAGGGCAAGACGATCACGATCAAGTACTACCCGGACGGCAACGCCGTGAAGCTGGCACTCGACTCCGGCAAGATCGACGCGTACTTCGGGCCGAACCCGACGGTCGCGTACCAGAACACGTTGAGCGCGGACGGCGCGAACCCGACGAAGACGGCCGGCACGTTCTCCGGCGCGGGCGGGGACCTGCAGGGGCTCATCGCGGCGACGACGAAGAAGGACAGTGGGCTCGCCGAGCCCATCGCGGACGCCATCGACGAGCTGATCGACGACGGCACGTACGCGAAGTGGCTGGGGTCGTACAACCTGTCGAACGAGGCCGTGGAGCACTCCGAGGTCAACCCCGAGGGGCTGCCGCTCGACGCGAGCTGAGCCGGGTTCGTCGGGTCCGAACGACTCGGAACGACTCCCTCGATGTCGCACGACGTCGAGGGAGTCGTTCTGTGCGCGCGCGGGTGGTCGGCGCCGATGCGGAACGACATCGTCGACGTCGCACGACGACCACGATGTCGCTCGTTGCGCGCGCATCGTCCGACATTCCACGAGGTGATCGACGCGTGCATCGTCGGAACATGCACACGCACTCGATGCTTGTGCATAGGACGACGATCCACCTGGCGATCAACGGGTGGATCGTCGGAACATGCACACGCACCGGCCGCACGCGCACCGACCCCGAACGACATCGTCGACGTCGCACGACGACCACGGTGTCGCTCGTTGCACGCGCCACCGGTTGCACGCGCGCACGAACGACGAGCCCGATGTCGTGCGACATCGAGCTCGTCGTTCCGGGTCGATACGGACCAGTACGGTCAGCGCATCCCAGCACTCACCCCGGCACCCACGCCAGCCCCGGCACGCGCAGCACCAGCACCCGCACCACCACCACCAGCACCCCGCGCCGCCCACTCCGCCGCGAGCAGCTCGTACGAACGCACCCGGGCGTCGTGGTCGTGCGTGATCGTCGTCACCAGGAGCTCGTCCGCGCCGGTCGCCCGCTGCAGGACCTCGAGGCGGTCCGCGACGGCCGCAGCGTCGCCGACGAACCGGGTGGCGAGCCGATCGGCGACCGACGCTGCCTCCGCCGCATCGAGCGGCGCAGCCCGTGCCGAGGTCGGCGTCGGGTACTCGATCGCCCCGACGCCGGAGCGGATCGAGTGCACCCACTCCGCGTACCCGAGCGACAGCTCCGCGGCCTCGGCCTCCGTGCGCCCGACGACGACGTCCGCCGACACGATGACGTGCGGTGCCTCGAGCACCCCCGGGCGGAACGCGTCGCGGTAGGCCTGCACCGACGCCAGGACCGTGCCGGGCGACGTGTGGTAGTTCGCGCCGTACGGCAGTCCGAGTGCTCCGGCGACCCGGGCGCTCTCACCGCCGGTCGACCCGTGGATCCACAGTTCGACGGACGCTCCTGCTGCCGGCGGCGCCTCGACCACGGTGCCGTCCCGCGACCAGGTGCCGGCGAACAGCCCCCGGATGAGCGACAGTTCGCCCTCGAACCGGTCGACGTCACCGGGGACGCGTCCGAGCAGCTCCCCTTGCAGGGCGAACCGGCTGCCCGGTGCAATGTGGAAGTCGAACGGTGCGGGCACGAGCAGTCCGTCGACGACCTCGTCCGAACGGGGCGCGAGCGACGGCGGCTTGGGGGTGCCGGGTGCCGGCGCCCCGGAGCGGCCGAGCCCGAGGTCGATCCGCGGCCCGTACAGCGCCGCGAGCGTGCCGAAGGTCTCGGCGATCTGCAGCCCGCGGACGTTGCCGACGAGCGTCGCCGCACTGCCGACCCGGATCGTCGACGTGGCCGCGGCGACCGCCCCGATCACGATGGTCGGCGCGCTGCCCGCGACACCGGGGTTGAGGTGGTGCTCCGCGAGCCAGTACCGGGCGTACCCGGCACGTTCCGCGGCGACGGCCAGGTCGACGGTGCGGTGCAGCGCCGTGGTTGCGGACGACCCGGCGGTGACCGGCACCAGGTCGAGCACCGAGAGCGGGACGGAGCGAGCGGCGCTCACGAGGCGTCCTTCCACGCGCCGGTCAGCTGGTCGAGCCGGGTGTCGGCCCCGAAGACGATGCCGTGCACGTCCGTCGCCGGCGCGATGATGCTGGTGAGTTCGTGCACCGGGACGAAGTCGACCTGGGACGCGATGCGCTGCTGGATCTCCCCGAAGGTGGCCGACCGGTCGGACGCCGACGACTGCGACAGCTCCTTCGTGAAGAGCGCGTCGAGCGTCTTGTCCGATGCACCGATCGACTGGGCACCCGAGCTGGAGAACTTCGACCGCAGGACGTCACCGTCGGCGCGCGAGCTGTTGTCCCACGACAGGTCCCAGTCGCCGCTCGTCAGGTTGGCGAGGTACTGCGGCACGGTCCCGCTCTCGAGCGTGACGCCGACACCGACCTTCCCGAGCTCCTGCTGGATCAGCTCGAGGGACGTCTGGTTCGGTCCGAAGTTCGTGATCCAGACGAGCTTGAGCTGCAGCTTCGTACCGTCCTTCGAGCGGATGCCGTCGGAGCCCTTCTCCCAGCCAGCGGCGTCGAGCGCCTTCTTCGCTGCGGCGGGGTCGTACGCGGCCGAACCCGACGACGTGTCCGCGTACCCGGGCGTCGTCGACCCGAGGAGCGAGTCCGCGACCTTGAACAAGTCGTTCAGCGAGGTGTCGCGGACCGCCTTCGGGTCGACGGCCTGTGCGATCGCCTTCCGGACTGCGAGGTCCGACACGATCGGCCGCTTCTGGTTGAACGTCAGACCGAACACCTGGCCCGGGTTGGCCCGGGTCACGAGGTCGTACTGCGCCTGCAGGGTGTCGACGTCGCTCGGCTGCACGCTGCTGATCGCGTCGAGCTGCCCGGACTGCAGGCTGCCGGTGCGGACGCTCGCCTCGGGCACGACCTGGAACGTGACCTTCGACAGGTGCGCTGCCCCGGAGCCGCCGCGGGCTGCGGGACCCCAGTCGTAGTCCTTTCGCTTCGTCAGGATCGTGGACGTGTTCTTCGTGTACGACTGCAGCGTGAACGGTCCGGTCCCGATCACGGCCTTCCCGTCGGCGCGGTCCTCGAACGGGGTCTCGGTGGTCTTCGGGGCGACGATGCCGAGGGCGACCGACGACGTGGCGTTCGGGAACGCCGCGTTTGGCGCCCCGAAGTCGACCTCGACCGTGTCGTCGTCGACGACCTTCGTCCCCTCGTAGCCGGAGAAGTACGCGGCGGCCGTGCTCGACGCACCGGCCGAGGCGATGTCATCGAAGGTGTCCTTGACGGCCGTCGCGTCGAACGCGGTGCCGTCCGAGAACGTGACACCGGAGCGCAGGTCGAACGTGAACGCGGTGGCGTCGGCGTTCGCCGAGTACTTCGTCGCGAGCCACGGCTTGAGCGAGCCGTCGGACGGGTCCTGCCAGAGCAGCGAGTCGACGAGCTGCCGCGTGATCGCGAGCGTGTCGTTGCCCGCGCCGGTACCCGTCGGGTTGAGCGTGATCGGGTCGTTCGCGATGGCGTACGTGAGCGAGCCGCCGTCGACGGGCTTCGACGACGAGGAGGTCGACGCGGTACCGCCCGACGAGCAGCCCGCCATGACCAGGGCCGCCGCGGTGCCGGCCGCGATCGCGGCCACCAGACGGAACGGGGTGCGGTGGGTGGTCATGAGACTCCTTCAGTGGTGGGGACACGCCGGGATCGTCCCGGGATCGCGTCGAGCAGTGCGCGCGTGTACTCGTGCTGCGGGTCGTGCAGCACCTGCGCCACGTCGCCGTGCTCCACGACGCGGCCGCCCCGCAGGACGGACACCTCGTGCGCGATGCGACGGACGACGGCGAGGTCGTGCGAGATGAACAGGTAGGAGACGCCGAGCGTCGACTGCAGCTCCGCGAGCAGGTCGAGGATCTGCGCCTGGACGGACACGTCGAGTGCGGAGACGGGTTCGTCGAGGACGATGAACGACGGGTCGAGTGCGAGCGCGCGGGCGATCGCCACACGCTGCCGCTGTCCGCCGGAGAGCTCCGCCGGTCGACGACCGAGCACGGACGACGGCAGCGCGACGAGGTCGAGCAGCTCCGCCGCCCGAGCCGTACGGGACCGCCGGGTGCCGATGCCGAAGGCCGCGAGCGGGTCCGCGATCACCGCCCCCACCGACAACCGCGGGTGCAGCGCCGCGTACGGGTTCTGCTGCACGACCTGCGCCTGCCGCCGGTACGCCCGCAGCGCGGCACCGCGGGCTCCGCCCACGTCGGCACCGTCGAACCGCACGCTGCCGGCGTCCGGGCGTTCGAGTCCGAGCACGAGGCGCGCGGTGGTCGACTTGCCCGACCCGGACTCCCCCACCAGCGCCAGGGTGCGGCCCCGCGGGACGGTCACGTCCACCCCGTCGACGGCGGTCACGCGGTCGAAGGACTTCCGCAGTCCGGTCGCGACGACGAGTGGGTCGCCGTCTGCCGGGAGGCCCGTGCGGACCCCCACGGACGCGGTCACGTCGTCGAGACTGGGCGCCGCTGCGATCAGCGCGCGCGTGTACGGCTCACGGGGTGCGCCGAGCACCTCGGCCGGGGTGCCCTGCTCGACGATCCGCCCCTCGGACATCACGACGATGCGGTCGGCCCGGTCAGCGGCGACCCCGAGGTCGTGTGTGATGAACAGCACGCTCGTGCCCCGTTCGGCGACGAGCCTGTCCAGGTGGTCGAGGATCGTCCGCTGGACCGTGACGTCGAGCGCGCTCGTCGGTTCGTCCGCGACGAGCAGCTCCGGGTCGCCGATCAGGGCGATCGCGATGAGCACCCGCTGCCGCATCCCGCCGGAGAGCTCGTGCGGGTACTGCCGCGCGCGGAGCTCGGGACGGTCGATGCCGGCACGGCGGAGCTCCTCGACGGCGCGTTCCCGGGCCTCGGCGTCGGTGGCGAGTCCGTGGATCCGGAGCACCTCGGCGACCTGGGTGCCGATCCGCGTCACGGGGTTGAGCGACACCGTCGGGTCCTGTGGCACGAAGCCGATCCGGACGCCGCGCACGGACCGCACCTGGCGGTCGGTCGCGGTGACCAGGTCGAGGTCCCCGGTTCCGTCGGCCGCCCCGGAGAGCCGCACCGTGCCTCCCGTCAGGTCCGCCGCTGCGGGCAGGAGCCGGAGGACCGCGTGCGCCGTCGTCGACTTGCCCGAACCGGACTCGCCGACGATGGCGACGCGCTCGCCGCGGCCGACCTCGAGCGAGACGCCGTGGAGGGCGGTGCGCGCACTGCTGCCGCGGCCGTAGGTGACGGTCAGGTCCTGGATGCTGAGCAGGCTCATCGGACGGCCCTCCGTTCGGTGTCGAGCGCACGGGCGACGCGGTTGCCGGCGAGCACCGTGACGGCGATCACCAGGCCGGGGATGGTCGTGAGCCACCACGAGGACGCGATGTAGTCGCGCCCGGTGGCGACGAGGGAACCCCACTCGGGCTGCGGTGGCTGCGCGCCGTAGCCGAGGAAGCTCAGGCTGGAGACGGCGAGGATCGCGGTGCCGAACTCGAGGGCGGCGAGCACCAGGACGGGACCGGCCGCGTTCGGCAGCACGTGCACGAGCAGCACGCGCCACCAGCGGTTGCCGTTCGCGCTCGCGGCCTCGACGTACGGCGCGGTGCGGACCCGGACGACCTCGGAACGCATGATGCGCGCGATCGTGGCGATGCTCGCGACGCCGACCGCCACCGCGACGTTCACGGTACCGAAGCCGAGCACGGTGACGATCGTCAGCGAGAGCAGCAGGCTCGGGATCGCGAGCAGGACGTCGGCGACGCGCATGAGCACGGCGTCGACGACCCCGCCGACGAAGCCGGCGACGAGCCCGATGAGCGAGCCGCCGACCAGGCCGATGACGATCGCGAGGACCGCGGCCTGCAGCGTGAGCGCGGTGCCGTGCACGACGCGGGCGTACAGGTCGCGGCCGAGCTGGTCGGTGCCGAACCAGTGCGCGGCGTCGGGAGCGGTGAGCTTGGCGGCCGGATCGGCGGCGAGCGGGTCGTGGTGGGTGAGCGCTCCGGGCAGGAGCGCGGCGAGGACGACGAGGGCGAGCCAGACGATGGCGATGGTGAGGGTCGGACGGGCGACGAGCGCGCGGAGCGCTGTCGTCGTGCCGCCGGGGACGCGGTCGCTGACGAGCGACGCGGGGCGGCCGATGGCGAGCTGCGTGGTCTCGGTCATGCGGGGACCGCCTTCGGTTCGGTGGCGCTGGACGAGGTGGCGCCGGGCGTCTCTCCCGGTGTCGCTCCGTCGTGGTCGCGGAGCTTCCGACGGCTGCCGGCGACCACGACGCGCGGGTCGAGCAGCGGGTACACGAGGTCGACGACCAGGTTCACGACGACGAAGATCGCGGCGGCGAGCAGCACGATGCCCTGCACGACGGGGATGTCCTGCTGCTGCACGGCGGTGGCGGTGACCCGGCCGAGGCCCGGGCGGGAGAACACCGTCTCGGTGACGACGGTGCCGGAGAACAGCTGCCCGACGATGAGTCCCGTCACGGTGAGTGCGGGCAGCGCAGCGTTCTTGAGCGCGTGCCGGAGCTGTACCCGCCAGCGCCCGGCGCCCTTGGCGTACGCGGTGTCCACGTACGGCTCGCGGAGGGTCTGGACGAGGGACTTCGACAGCAGCTGGGCGATCGTGGCACCGGTCGGCAGCGCCAGGGTGATCGCCGGCAGGACGACCGACGCCGGGCCCTCGCCACCGAACGCCGGGAACACGTGCAGCCCGAACGAGAACCACTGCACCAGCAGCAGCGCGAACCAGAACCCGGGGACCGCCACGCCGATCGGGGGCAGCTGGAGCAGGAACTGGCCGAGGGCTCGGTTCCGGGTCCACGTCGCGAGGACCGCGATCCCGCCGCCGAACACGATCGCGAGCACGAGGCCGGCGACCGCGATCTGGGCGGTCGGCGCGATCGCTTCGCCGATGACGTCGGCGACCGGTCGACCGACGCCGATCGAGCGGCCGAGGTCGCCGGTGAGCAGGGCGCCGAGGTGCTGGACGTACTGCACGAGCACCGGCTGGTCGAGGCTGTACTGGTGCCGGAGCGCGTCGAGCTGCGCCGCCGTGACGTCGGTGGCGTCCGGGCCGACCATGATGCGGGCCGGGTCGCTCGGCAGCACGTAGAGGACGAAGAACGAGATCGTCCACGCCGCCCAGAGCACGAGCACGGCCTGTCCGATGCGGGAGAGCACGTAGCGGGTCATGCAGCCACCGCCGTCCGGGCGCGCGTCCATCCGAGCGCCGGTGCGACCTTCGCCACGACGTCCGAGACGATCTGCTCGTACTCGTCACCGGCGAACTCGTAGGGCAGCTCGATCCGGAACTCGTCGACCTCGGCGAGCGTGGCGTCGTGCACGAGCTGCTCGACGATCTGCTCGGCGGGCCCCACCAGGTCGGCGGAGAACAGGGTCCGGCGCGGTCCCTGGGGCGCGGTCTGCCGTGCGAGACGGGACTCGTACCAGGTGCGGTACCGCTCGCGCGAGACCCGGTCGGCCGAGTCGGTCGGTACGACGCACCGGCCCCAGGCCACGCGGGGCGTTCGCCCGGTCGGCAGCGCGGCGCGGTACGCCGCGAGCTGGTTCCGCTGAGCGGTGCCGTAGTCGTCGGTGCCCTCGCCCGAGGTGAGGTTGCCGAGCAGCAGGTTGAGCCCGGAGCTGCCGGCGAACGCGGCCGACCGGAGCGACCCGCCGCCGTACCAGACCCGGTCGACCAGACCCGGCGCGTAGGGCTGCAACCGGGGGCGCTGGACGTTCCCGGGGCTCTGGATGACGGTGTCGTCCGCGCCGAGGAACGCGCCGCGCAGGTTCTCGACGAACCGGGAGACCCGCCCGTACCCGCGGTCGAACGCGCGCCAGTCGCCGTCGAACACCAGGTCGCCGAGGATCTCGGCGTGCGGCGACCCGGTGGACAGCCCGACCTGCAGCCGACCGTGCGCCAGGACGTCGGCGAGCGAGAAGTCCTCGGCCAGGCGGAAGGGACTCTCCCACCCGATCGGCACGACGGCGACGCCGAGCTCGATGGACGTGGTGCGCTGCGACGCTGCCGCCAGGAAGACCGCGGCCGAGCCGATGCCGTGCTCGAGGTGCCGGTGCCGGACCCAGGCGCCGTCAACGCCGAGCCGCTCGGCCGTGGCGAACAGGTCGAGGGTGGCCTCGAGGCCGTCGACGGGGGCGTCGTCCTCGAAGTTGCCGGGGACGAGGATCGCCAGGCTCGAGACCGTCACGCGAGCACCCCGGCGGACGCTGCCGCACGCACCGGACCCGCCGCAGCGGCCGTGCGTGCGGCGGCCGAACGGTCGCGGATCGTGCCGGGCAGGTCGAGCGTCTGCCGGAGGGTCGCACCCTCGTCGTAGGACTGCCGGTAGACACCGCGCTCCTGCAGCAGCGGGACGACCGTGTCGACGAACTCGTCGAGGCCGTACGGGTTGGTGTGCGGCACGACGACGAACCCGTCGGTGGCGCGCTCCTGCACGTACCGGTCGATCTCGGCGGCGATGTGCGACGCCGTCCCGACGAACCCGCCGCGGGTCGAGGCGCGGATGACGAGGTCGCGGATGGACAGGTGCTCGGCCTCGGCCAGGTCCCGCCAGGACTGCACCAGGGCGGGGACGTCGCGGGTGTGCCGTGCGCGCCCGCGGGTGATCGCGGTGCCCTCGTAGTCGGGCTCGATCGTCGGCAGCGGACCGTCGACGTCGTACGACGACAGGTCGCGGTTCCAGACCTGCTCGAGGAACGCGATCGCCGTGGCCGGGCTGACCTGGGCCCGACGGATGGCGTTCGACCGTTCTTCGGCGTCCTCCGCCGACGACCCGATCACGAACGTCGCGCCGGGCAGGATCTGCAGTTCGTCCTTCGATCGTCCGACCCGTTCGAGCCGCTCGGTCACGTCGCGGTAGAACGACTGCGCGTCGTCGAACTCGGTGTGCAGCGAGAAGATCACCTCGGCGTTCGTGGCGGCGAGGTCGCGCCCCTCGTCGGAGTCACCGGCCTGCACGATCACCGGGTGCCGCTGCGGACTGCGGGGCACCGGGAACGTACCGGTGACGTCGAACTGCGCGCCGTGGTGGTCGACGTCGCGGATGCGCGACCGGTCGGCGAACACGCCGTCCGCCAGCGCGCCGCCCGCGGCGGTGCCGGCGACGACGGCGTCGGCCTGCCACGAGTCCCAGAGTTCGCGGGACAGCGCGATGAACTCGGCGGCCCGCGTGTACCGGTCGGCGTGGTCGAGGAACCCGCCGCGGCGGAAGTTCGCGCCGTGGAACGCGTCCGAGCTCGTCACGACGTTCCACCCGGCACGGCCGTCGGTCAGGTGGTCGAGCGTGGCGAGCTGCTTCGCGAGTTCCACGGGCTCGTTGAACGTCGTCTGCAGGGTGCCGACCAGACCGATGTGGTCGGTGACCCCGGCCAGGGCGGCCAGGACCGCGAGGGTGTTCGGGCGCCCGACGACGTCGAGGTCGTGGATGCGCCCCTTCTGCTCGCGGAGCCGCAGGCCCTCGGCGAGGAACAGGAAGTCGAAGAACCCGCGCTCGGCGTTGCGCGCGAAGTGCTCGAACGACGAGAACGCGATCTGGCTCTCGGCGCGGTCGTCGCTCCAGATCGTGGTGTTGTTCACGCCGGGGAAGTGTGCGGCGAGGTGGACCTGACGCTTGGTGCTCATGCTGAGACCTCCACGGAGACGGAACCGGCGGGTGCGGACGCGTACCGGCTGACCGCCGGGGCGATGCCGAGCCGCGTGCGCAGGTCGGCGGTGGGACGGGACGCCACGTCGGCGCGGAGCCCGGCGGTGACGAGGGCGGGGACGAGCTGCCTGGCGATGGCGGTGCTGTCGATCGGGATGCGCAGGGGGCGGAGCCGGACGCCGGCGAAGCCGAGGCCCCGCAGGTCCCCGATCAGCGACACGAGTTCGGGCACCGTCGTCGCGAGCACGGACGTGTCCGACCCGGAGCCGACGGCGTACGGGGCACTGGCAGCGGCGTCGAGCGCGGCGAGCTCGTCGACCGCGGCAGCGGTCGAGGACCCGATCAGCACCGCGAGGTCGGCGAGGACCGGGCGACGGACGTCCGACCCGGCCACCTGCTCGGCGTCACGGACGAGTGCCAGGGTGTCCCGCGCCTCCCGTCCGTCGTAGCCGGGCGTGACCAGCACGACGTCCGCAGCGTCCACGGCGAACGCGGCAGCGTCGGCGCGGTGGGCCAGGGCGAAGACCGGCGGCCGGCCCTGCGGCGACCGCGGCACGATCGACGCGCCGTGCACGGACAGGTGGCGGCCCGCGTACTCGGCGTTGTGGATCCGGTCGCGGTCGATGAAGCGGCCGGTCGTGACGTCGCGGATGATCGCGTCGTCGTCCCAGCTGTCCCAGAGGCGCGACACGACCTCGGCGGCCTCGCGGGCCTCGTCGAACAGGTCGGCGGCGGTGTCGCCGCCGGGGCGGCGGCCGAACAGGGCCGCCTCGCGGGTCGTCGGGCTCACCTGGATCCGCCACCCGGCTCGCCCGAGCGAGACGTGGTCGAGGGTCTGGAGGCCCGTGGCGACGTGGAACGGCTCGGTGTGCGTCACCGAGACGGTCGGCACCAGACCGACGGCGCGGGTCGCGGGGGCGACCGCGTTCGCGACGAGGAGGGCGTCGAGCCGTCCGACGACGGTCGTGGTGTCGAGGTCGTGGTCGGCAGCCGTCGGGCCGGCGGTGAACGAGTCCTCGATGGTGACGGCGTCGATGCCGAGCCGGTCCTGCTCGACGACGACGTCGCGCCAGTGCCGGAGGCTCGACAGGCGCTGCGCGGCCGGGCCGGCGACGCGCCAGGCGGCGTGGTGCCAGCCGGCGCCCTGCAGCGCGGTGACGAGGGTGATGCGGTCGGGCATGGCAGTCCTCCTAGTGGGTGTGCGCGGCGTGGGCGGCGGCGGCCGGGGTCGCGTCGGCGGGGGCCGCGTCGCCCGGGGTCGCGTGGGCGGGGGCCGCGTCGGCCGGGTTCGCGTGGGCGGGGGTCGCGTCGGCGCCGAACTTGAAGCCGAGCCGGCCGTGCGCGAACCCACCGCCGGCGCGGATGGCCGTGGCGACCCAGGCGGCCTCGGCGAGTTCGGCCTCGGTCGCACCGGCCGTCACCGCGCGCTGGCTGTGGCCGTCGATGCAGTAGACGCACTGCGTGGTGATGCCGACGGCGAGGGCGATGAGCTCGCGGTACTTGAGCGGGATCGCGCGGCCCTCGGCCTGGAACACCGACTCGTCGAACTGGACGAAGGCCTTGAGGATGTCCGGGGTCTGCTGCTTGTAGACCTTCGTGAAGGTCTTGTCCTGTTCGCGGTCGAGGTAGTCGGTCATGTCGGCGACGCTAGGGCGGTCGGGGCCCCGAGGCGACGGGTGTTGCGGACCGTGACCGGCGGTGTCGCCGTGTGACACGGGCGGCGGTGCCCCGTGTCACACGGCGTCACGCGGGCGCCGGGCGCCGGGCGCCGGTCGCCGGTGTGGTGCGAGGTTCCGTACTCGGTGCGAGGCCGCGCGGATCGCACGGTCTCCGGAACCTCGCACCGTTCGGCGCCGACCGCGCACGGTGCGAGGTCAGAGCCCCCGGGCCCGCGCCGCGAACCGCCCGCGCAACGTCACGTCTTCGTACGACCGGTGGAACACCCCGCGGCGCTGCAGGATCGGCACGAGCTCGTCCACGACGGTCTCGAGGCCCCGCGGGAACTCGTCGATCATCAGGTTGAAGCCGTCGGCGGCACCGGTGCGGTACCAGTCCTCGATGGTGTCGGCGGCCTGTTCGGGCGTGCCGACCACGATCCGGGCGCCGTACCCGCCGAAGCCCCGCAGCACGTCCCGCAACGAGGTGTTGTTGGCGCGCACCCACCGCACGACCGTCTCGTGGTAGCCGAGCGAGGGCCCGTAGGTGACCGGGTCGACCTCGCGGTCGAGGACCGCCGACGGGATCGGCGCGTCCGGCTCGAGCCCCGACAGGTCGGCGTCGAGGTGCGTGCCGAGCGCCCGGAGCGAGTAACCGTCCGGCGCGAGGGCCTCGAGCTCGTCGAACCGGCGCTGCGCCTCGGCCTCGGTGCTGCCGAGCACGAGCGACAGTCCGGGCACGACGGCGACGTCGGCCGAGCTCCGGCCGTACGTCCCGGCGGCGACCTTGACCGCACGCAGGTGCTCGCGGGCGGGTTCCGGCGTCAGCTCGACGGCGAAGACGCCCTCGGCGACCCGCGCCGCCAGGTCACGACCGTGCGGCGATCCCCCGGCCTGGAACACGACCGGGTGCCCCTGCACGGACGGCGGGACCCGGAGCACGCCCTCGAGGTCGAGGAACTCGCCGTGGTGGACGACCGGCTCCCCCGTCGCGGCGGACCGCCAGAGCGCCGTCACGAGGTCCACGAACTCCCTCGCGCGGGCGTACCGCTCGGGCCGGTCGGGGTTCGTCGCGACACCGAAGTTGGCGGAGACCGAGCGGTCGTAGGTGGTGACGGCGTTCCAGGCGACGCGCCCGCCGGACACCGTGTCCAGCGACAGCAGCCGCTCGGCGACGTCGAACGGGTCGTTGTACGTCGTCGACGCGGTGCCGACCAACCCGAGGTGGCTCGTCGCGTCGGCGATCGCCCCGAGCGCCACGAACGGCTCGAGCAGTCCGTAGGCGCGGACGTTCGGGTCGCCGAACGCCGGGTGGTCGGCGAAGAAGACCATGTCGAGCAGGCCGCGTTCGGCGGTGCGCCCGAGGTCGCCCCAGAACGCCGCCGTGAGCAGGTCGGTCGGGTCGACGTCCTGGGTGCGCCATGCCGCCGGACGCTGCCCGAACCCCTGCAGGTTCACGCCGAGGATCAGGCCGGCGTCGCCGCCAGCGCCCGTCACGCGGTCACCGCCGCGGCGTCCGGCACGGCCAGCCCGAGCAGGGCGCGGAGCGTCGGTCGCGTCGGTCGCGTCGGTCGTGGAGGTCGCGTCACGGTCGACCGGGAGGCCCGGTGCGGCTCCGCCCCGTCCGTCGCCCCCGGCAGCGGTGCGAGCGGGTGCGCCGCGCCCCCGAGCACGAGGTCCGCCCCGGGTACGTCGACGTCGTGCCAGGCCGCGAGGACGGGTTCGCCCTGCCGGCTCGACGGCGTCGTGAGCGGTCCCCGGACGCGGTAGCCGTCCGGCCCGCCGTCGTGGTCGAGCGGTCGGATCCGGTCGGTGTGCGCGAAGATCCCCGACGTGCGGTCCCCGACGATGCTGTCGAGCGGCCAGGTGCGCCACAGCCCGCGGAGCACCTCGGCGAACTCGGCAGGGTCGTGCGGTGCGCCGGTGCTCGGGGCTCCGGTGCTCGGGGCTCTGGTGCTCGGTGCGCCGTGATCCCGGGCGCCGACGACGATGCCCACCCGGCCCTCCAGGACGTGGTCGAGCGAGAGCACTCGACGGGCGACGTTGTACGGGTGCTCGCGGGTCGGTGCCACGGCGACGAGGAACCCGTGCTCCGGCAGGGCACGGCCGAGGGTGAGCGCCGCGGTCGTCGGGTCGAGTCGGTGGCCGGTGCTCGTCGCCGCGTCGAGGCGGTCGGTGCCGATCGCCACGACGGCGGCTCCGGAACCGACGATGCGGACCGCGAGTCGGGCGATGCCGCCGGGTGTGGCGGCCGCCGCGGCGAGGTCCGCGTCGGGTACGGCGACGACGAGTGGTGCGGGGGCGCTGGGCGCGGTGGTCACGGTGGTCCTCCCGTTCGAGGTGCGCAGAACGGCCCGCCACGGTCACCTCCCCAGCGTCCGTGGCGAGCCGGTGCACCGACCGTAGGTGCTCACCTCGGCACGCTGCACGCAGGTGTCGGCGGGTTGCGCCCCGTGACGGTCCGTTACGGCGGAGCGGTCTGCCGTCAGCGGTCCAGCGGACTCGCGCCGTTGACGAGCAGGTCGGCGACGATGCGGCGCTTGTGCACGCGCGGGTTGTGCGACGCCAGGGTGCGGGCGTTCCGCCAGTGCCGGTCGAGGCCGAGCGAGCGGAACGTCCCCGAGGACCCGAGCGCGTCGAACACCAGCGTCGTCGCGTCGAGCACCGCGTCGGTGACGATGGTCTGCGCGCGCGCCACCGCGACCCAGCTGCGCTCGAGCGCCGCACGCAGCGTCGGGTCCGTCGACGGGTCCGCACCGGCCGCACGCAGGGCGGTGTGCCGGTCGACAGCCGCGTCCACCGGGCCGAGGCTCGCGGCGAACGCGGCGTCGGCGGCGTGCACCCGGGCGTCGACGGTGCCGATCACGCCCAGCAGCTCCGGATCGTGGGTCGGATCCGCCGCGGTGCCGTTGTGGTGTCCGCGCGCCCGGGACCGCAGCGCCTCGACGCCCTCGCGCAGGGCAGCGCGGCCGATGCCGACCAGGATCGCGTGCATCACCGTCTGGTAGTACTGCTCCTGGTACGGGTACCGGGTCGCGTACGGCAGCACCCGCTCGTCGGGCACCGGCACGTCGGTGTAGGTCACGCTCCCGCTGCCGGTGATCCGCTGGCCGAAGCCGTCCCAGTCGTCGCCGATCAGCACACCGGGGTCGGAGGCGTCGACGAGCGCGACGGACTTCGCGCCGGTGTCGTCGACCGCCAGCACCGTGATCCACCGGGCGTACACGCTGCCCGTCGAGTAGAACTTCCGACCGGTCAACCGCCAGGACCCGTCCGGGTCGCGGACGATCCGCGTGGTGAGGTCGACCCCGGTCGTGTTCGGCGACTCGCTCCACCCGCCGCCGACGAACTCGCCGTCGCCGAGCCGCGTGACGATCGCACGGTCGAACGCGGTGCCTTCGGCGTGCACGCGGTCCTCGACGAACGAGAAGTGGTTCCGCCACACGTGCGCCAGGTTCGGGTCGACCTCGGCGATCTCGGCGATCGCCCGGAAGACGTCGGACAGACGGGCACCGACCCCGCCCCACGCGACCGGCGTCCGCCACCGTGCGAAGCCGGCGTCGACGAGCCAACCGAGCTGGTCCGTGGCGAGACGCTCCTCGCGCTCCCGTTGGCGGGCGTCGAGACCGATCCGCTCGATGACGGGCCGGAGCGGCGCGATCAGCGCGTCGTAGCGGTCGTCGGCCGGGAGCTCACTCGGACACATGGCGGCACGCTACCCAGGTGCGCGCGGCGAGCGGCAGGGCGACGCAACGCGGGGCAACCGAGCGCAACCGGACGTCACACGGTGCGCGGACGGCCTCACCACACGATGCGCGCGAACTCGTCGCGGAGCCGTCGGGCCCGGCCCGGGTTGACCTGCTCGACCCACCCGATGCGCCCGAGCAGGTGCGCCCGGAACTCCGGGTGTCCCGCACGGTTCTGCGAGGCCGGCCCGTGCACCGCGGCCGTTGTGCAGGACGGCGTGCAGCCGGTCGACCTCGCGGCGCCCTGGTGAGGTCCGCTCGTTGACGACGACGCCCGTGACCGACTGCCGGACCCCGCGGCGCCGCACCCGGGTCTTCGACGGGTTGAGGCGGTGCCCTTGCTCGGTCACGATCCGGTCGACGCCCCGCAGGAACGCGTCCGGTCGCGCGGCCAGCTGGTCTCCCCCGCTGAACGTCAGGTCGTCGGCGTAGCGGGTGTACACCGCGTCGACGGCGCCGGCCCACCCGACCAGCCGGGCGTCGAGGTGCCGGAGCGAGGTGTTCGCCAGCGCGGGCGACGTCGGTGCCCCCTGGGGCAGGTGCGCCGTCGCCAGCGCCTGGCGGAGCGCGTGGCGCTCCTCCGGCGAGCCACCGGCGGGCATCGCGCTGAGCACGTGCACCGGAACCCGGTGGGTGCACAGCCCGGTCAGCACGTGCGCGAGCGGTTCAGCGAACCCAGCGGCCCGGAAGACGCCGTAGACCGTCGGGGCGCTGACGCTCGCGAAGAACGTCGTGAGGTCGGCGGTGACCACGACCTGCTGGCCGGTGTGCACGGCCGCTCCCGTGACGACGCTCCGCCCGGCCACGAACCCGTGCGCGGCGTCGTGCACGGGCAACATCGTCAGGAGTTCGTCGAGGATCGTCCGTTGCGTGCGGCGGAGCACGTCCATCGGCTTCTCGAGCAGGCGCGGTGCTCGACCGGGTCGGGTGATCCACTCGTGCCGGTAGTGGTGGAGCGGGCTCGAAGGCCCGGAGCGACGGTTCCACGCGCGGGTGTCGGCGAGCCAGAGCAACCGGCCGACGGTGAGGTCGAGTGCCCGGGCGAGCTCGGGCAGGGTGTCGACGAGCAACGGACTCGCGGTCTCCGGACGGGCACGCACCGCGGTGGCCCGGCGGACGAGCACGCGGACCGGTCGGCGGTCTTCGCGCGACCGGTGCAGCGCCACGAGCCGGGGTGCGACGGCCAGCACGGCGGCGAGCTGGCGCGGAGCGTCCACCGGTGGCCGGGGGTACGCCTCGAGCGCGGCGGCGACCGCGAGCCCGACGTACGCGCGCTCGACGCCGACGACCACGTACCCGACGGCCGTCAGCTCGTCCGGCTCCCACCGCTCGGCCGTCAGGAACGCATCTGCCAGCGCCGCGGTGACGACGGAGAGGGGCGTGGGGTTCCCGGAGGACCTGTCGGTGCCTCCGTGCAGCGGCGCGCGCGGAGCGCGCTCGCCTGCTCGGGGCGTGTCGTCCTGCTGGTCCTGCGTGCCCCGGGGTGACCCCGGAGAGGTCGACGCGTCACGCGCGCCGGCCGCCTCCCCCGGGAACTCCACGCGCTCACCCTACGGCTGGCCCCCGACGCGCGCACCACCCCGGTCCGTGCCAGGATCGCCGGATGGTCTCGTACTTCCTGAGCCACGCCGAGGTCGTCGTGGAACCCGCCGTCGCGATCGAGTCGTGGGGGCTCTCCGCCGCGGGACGCGCACGCGCAGCGCGGTCGGGTCCGCTGTCCTGGGATCCGGGCGTCCGGACACTCGTGTCGAGCACGGAGCGCAAGGCCGTCGAGACCGCCGAGCTGCTCGGGGCCGCGGTCGGGCTCGTGCCCGCGCAGGAACCCGTGCTCGGCGAGATCGACCGCAGCGCGACGGGCTACCTGCCGCCGGCCGAGTTCGAGGGTGTCGTCGACCGGTTCTTCGCGGAGCCGACCCGATCGGTCCGCGGATGGGAGCGAGCCGTCGACGCCCAGGCCCGCATCGTCGGAGCGGTCCGGCGGCTCACTGCGGCGGGCGACGCGACCATCGTGTCGCACGGTGCGGTCGGGGCGCTGCTCCTCGCCGACCTGACGGGAGCGCCGGTGTCACGCGCGCTCGACCAACCCGGCATGGGCAGCGTGTTCGCGTTCGATGCGCGGGCGTGGCGGGCGACGAGCACCTGGCAGCGCGTGCCCTCCGGCTGACGCGCACGCCGACCGCCGACGCCGAACGACACCGTGGACGTCGCACGACATCGGCCCTGTCGGTCCCGCGCGGCTGCAACGACCCGCGCGCGCAACGTACGACGTCCTCGACGTCGTACGACATCGACCTCGTCGTTCGGCGTCGACCGGGGCGGGAGTGCGCGGCCCCGAGCGACACCGGTCAGACGGGCAGCCGCTCCCCCGCTTCGACCGCGACGTCGAGCCGGTTCTCGGCCGGCGGCAGCGGGCACGTGGCGTGCGCGGTGTACGCGCACGGCAGGTTCGTGGCGCGGTTGAAGTCGATCCGGGTCGCGCCGGCGGCATCCGGGGCGGCGATGTCCAGGCTCCGGTTCGCGGCGTAGGTCGTGACGCCACTGGTGCGGTCGGTGAACAGGACGTGCAGACCGTCGCCGTGCCCGTTGAACGCGAGCAACGACCGCGGCCCGTCGAGGTCGAAGGTGAGGACGCCCGGCGCTGCGTACACGTGCTGCAGCCCGTCGACGACCGAGCCGACGGGGACCTCGCGCGGTTCGTCGAACGGTTCGAAGTGCGCGTCGACGACGAACCGGTCCGACGGCTCGTACGTCGGGGTGCCGGGGTACTCGGTCCGGGTCGGGTTGCCCGGGTGCCGGGGCCGGATGACGTCACTGCCGCCACGACGGGCGACCTCGATCACGACGGTCTCGTCGCCGTCCTGCCACACGACGTTCGTGCTCGAGCGCTCGGGCAGTGGTCCGAAGCGGTGGGTGCCGGTGACCGGCTGCCCGTCGACCGTGATGGTCTCGCCGTCCGCGAGCTCGACGACGGGTCCGTCCTCGCCCGTCGACCACGTGCCCGGAACGTCGTCGAACCGCTCGGGCGTGCTCGTCAGCCACCGGATGCTCGTGATGGCGAGGAAGCCGTGCTCGCTCGCCCGGGCTCGTTCGTGGGCGTCGTGCCAGGCCGCCCACTCGGTGTTGGAGTCGGGTGCGGTCGGCGTCGTCGTGCTCATGCCCCCGACGCTACGACGCCCGGGCCGCGAACGCGACGTCCCCGTCGCGCGACGTCACGCGCACGGCCGACCCGAGGCCCTGGACGGTCCCGCTCACCAGGGGTGGGCGATGCTGCGGACGTGCACCGGGCCTCCCGGTCGACGCCCCGTACCGACGCCGGCGCCGCGGCCGACGGGGGCAGGCACGGCGAGGTCGGCCTGCAGCACCGCGCAGGCGGCGCCACGGGCCACCGAGGCCTCGCCGAAGGCGGTCGCTGCGACCGTCGGGAACGGTCCGTTCGGCAGCCGGACCGCGAGCCGCTCGCGGACGGCCGCGATGAAGACGTCGCCGCCGGCGAGGGCCGCGCTGCCACCGATCACGACGCGTGGCACGTCGAGCAACTCGACGACGTGGGCGAGCGCGGATCCGAGGGCGGCGCCGGCCTCGGCGACCAGCGGCGCTGCGGACGGCGTCGCGCAGAGCCGCTCGAACGCGTGCCGGACGTCGCTGGCGCGGTCGAGCGGGATGCCCCTGGGGAGCAGCCCGGCGTCGATCCCGCGCCGGACTTGCTGCAGGGGCTGGCAGGCTTCCCAGACCTCGGTCCAGCGCCCGTGCGCCTCGACGGGCATGCCACCGAACTCGCCGGCGTTGCCGGTCGCGCCGCGGACCACCTCGCCCGCGGCGACCGTCGCGGCGCTGATGCCGTGGCCGAGGAACACGGAGACCAGGTCGTCGGCACCGGCAGCGGACCAGACCTCGCCGAGGGCGCTCGCGACGCCGTCCTTCTCGAGCCGCACGGGCAGCCCCGTCCGGGCGGCGAGCTCGTCGGTGACCGGCAACGACCACCAGGCGGGCAACTGCGCGGGGGTGCCCATCCGGACGCCGTCGGGGTCGATCGAGCCGGGGACGGCGAGGCCGATGCCGGCAGGGGCGGGCACGCCGGTGCGCGAACGGGCCCGACTGCCGTCGCCGCGGACCCGGTGCACCGCCGCCGCCATCGTGTCGAGCGTCCGCGCCGGGTCGTCCGTCGCGTCCAGGTCGACGTGCTCGACGGCCAGCACGGCTCCGGTCAGGTCGGTGCGCACGACGACGAGGTGCGCCGGGTCGAGGTGGACCCCGATCGCCGACCGCGACCCCGCGACGACCTCGAGTCGTCGCCCGCCGCCCGGTGCTTCGCGCACGAGTCCCGCTGCCACGAGTCCGGCCGCGATGTTCGACACCGTCTGCGCGCTGAGCCCGGTCGCACGCATCAGCTCGGCGCGGGCGAACGGTCCCCGGCGACGGACGAGATCGAGCACCAGCGCACGGTTCTGGACCCCGACGCGCACGAGGTTCGTGCCGCCCGTTCTGCCCTGCACCACGGTGTCAGGAAGGGGTTGACGCGGCTCGGACATGGTCCCTAGCATCTCTGGTCATACGAATTTGTCAATCAATTGGATTGAAACCGCGACGGTGCGATCGGTTCGCCCGTCCGACGACGGATTCGCCCGTGCCACACCGGCGTGGCACGGGGTCGGAAGGGACGCTCGTGACGACGACCGCACGATCCGGAACCACTGCACCACCACGGACGCGCACGGGCGGTGACGTCGCGGTCCGTCGACGACCACGCGAGAAGCATCCGTGGACCCCGGCCGAGAAGCGCCGGATGCGCGTCGGCATCGCGTTCATCTCGCCGTGGATCCTCGGCGTGCTGGTGTTCATCGCCTACCCCCTGATCTACTCGTTCGCGATCAGCCTGACCCGGTACTCGGGCATGGCCGACATCACCTGGGTCGGGTTCGCCAACTACGTCGCCGCGTTCATCGACCCGCTCGTGCACACCGCGGTCGGCAACACCCTGTTCTACGCCGTCATCGCGGTGCCCGTCGGGATCGTCATCGCCATCGTGATCGCCATCGCGATGAACCAGGACGTCCGCGAGATCGGCTGGTACCGGACGGCCCTCTACATCCCGTCGCTCATCCCGACCTTCGCGCTGGCGTTCATCTTCGTGGTGCTCGTCAACCCGCAGACCGGCCTCGTCAACCAGGTCATGAAGCTCGTCGGGATCCCGGCGACGAACCTGCTCGGCGACCCGACCACGGCGAAGCTCGTCATCGTCGCACTCGCGCAGATGGGTGCCGGCAACGCGGCACTGATCTTCCTCGCCGGGCTGCGCGGGATCCCGAAGACCCTGTACGAAGCCGCTCGCGTGGACGGGGCCGGACCGCTTCGGCAGTTCTTCGCGCTGACGCTGCCGCTGCTCTCCCCCGTGATCCTGTTCAACCTGATCACCGGCATCAGCAACGGCCTGCAGGTCTTCACCGAGGCGTACGTGATCTCGTCCGGCACCGGAGGACTCGGCAGCCCGGACAACGGGACGTTGTTCTACATGCTCTACCTCTACAAGAACGCGTTCAGCTACGCGCAGCTCGGGTTCGCCAGCGCCATGGCCGTGCTGCTGTTCCTGGCCGGCATGATCCTGTCCGGGCTCGTGTACTGGCTGTCCAAGCGCTTCGTCAACTACGACGTGACCGGGGAGTGACCGATGACACTGCGCACTGAACGACACCCGGACCGCGACACCGTCACCTCGTCGATCGAGTCCGTCCGGCCCCGCGGTCGCAAGGGGGCCGACGACCGCTCCCGGAACGCCGACGGCTCGATCCGCTCACCGTGGTCGTCCGTCCTCGCCCGCGTGCTCCTCATCGCGATGAGCCTGCTGTTCCTCATCCCCATCTACTGGATGGTCATCTCGGCATTGAAGGGCAACTCCGAACTCGGTGCCTTCCCGCCCACCTGGTTCCCGCAGTGGCTCGACTGGTCGAACTTCGGCAAGGCGATCGACGCGATGCCGTTCTTCACGTTCTTCCGGAACACGCTCATCATCACGGTCTGCGTGACGCTCTTCTCGATGGTCTCGAACCTCGTGATCGCGTACGGGTTCTCGTGCCTCGAGTGGCGCGGCCGCGACAAGGTGTTCTACGTCGTGCTCGCCACGCTGTTCATCCCGTTCCCCGTCACGCTCATCCCGATGTTCGACCTGTACGCCCGACTCGGCTGGATCAACACCTTCCTGCCCCTCATCGTGCCGAGTCTGTTCGGGTCCGCGTTCTACGTCTTCCTGCTGCGGCAGTTCCTGCTGCAGATCCCGAAGGACCTGCTCAATGCGGCGCGGATGGACGGCGCTTCCGAGTGGGGCATCCTCTGGCGGATCGTCTTCCCGCAGGCCAAGGCGGCGCTCGTCACGGTCGGGATCTTCGCGGCGGTGGGTGCCTGGAACGACTTCCTCGGGCCGCTCATCTACCTGCAGGACGAGAACGTGCAGACGCTGTCCATCGGGCTGCAGATCTTCCGACTCAACAACTCACAGGACTTCCAGTTCAACCAGCTGATGGCGGCATCGGTGCTCATCATCCTGCCGCTCGTGGTCCTGTTCTTCGTGTTCCAGCGGACGTTCATCAAGGGCGTCCAGATCGGGAGCTTCAAGTGAGCAGCGCATTCGACCGACGAACGTTCCTGCGCGGTGCGGCCGCGACCGGCGGTGCGGGGGCGCTCGCGCTCCTCGCCGCATCGTGCGCCTCCGGCTCGAGCGGCCGGAGCAACCCGAACCAGGTCACGATCTGGGGTGTCACCGGTACGTTCGTGCCGTTCCAGACGAAGGTGATCAAGGACTTCAACGAGATCCACCCCGAGGTCGACGTCAAGGTCAACGTCGTGCCGTCGCAGGGCACCGGCGACGCCACGAGCATCATCACCGCCGTGCGCGGCGGCACCGCCCCCGACCTGTGGCTCCTCGACCGGTTCAGCGCGGCGCAGTACGCGGCGATCGGGCTCATCGAACCGATCGACGACATGATCGAGGAGTTCGAGGACCAGCCGAAGGACGAGTTCCTGGCGCAGTGGCTCGGGTTCACGATCGGCGAGGTCAGCTACCAGGGCAAGACCTACGGTCTCCCCCACGACACCGACGCCCGCGGCATGTTCGTGAACCGGAAGATGCTCACCGGCGCCGGGATCGACCCGGACGAGTTCGACTGGGAGCACAACGGCCCGGTGAGCATGGACCGGATGTGGGACGTCAGCGAACGCATCACGAAGAAGTCCGGTGGCAACTACACCCACATGGGACTGCTCCCCTGGTACGGCGAGGGCTGGCCGTTCACGTGGGGGCTCGGCCTCGGTGCGTCGTACTTCGACCAGCAGGACTCGAAGATGACGATGGACTCGAAGAGCGTCCGCAGCATCTTCGAGTTCTACGAGGACTGGGCGAAGCGGTACGGCTACAAGGACGCCGACACCTTCATCGCGACCTACGAGCCGACCGGACACCCGCCGGGACAGACCGCGTTCATGGCGGACCGGATGGCGTTCATGGTCAGCGTCCCCTCGACGATCCAGACGTTCGACAACTACGGGCCGAAGGACCTCGACTGGGGCACCGCGTACCTGCCGACCCAGCAGGACGGCGGCGACAAGTACACGTGGTCCGGTGGCTTCGCGCTGTGCGTGCCGAAGGGCTCGAAGAAGAACAAGGCCGTGTGGGAGCTCATGAAGTACTTCACGAGCAAGCAGGGCCAGGAGACCTACATGGTGCCGGCCACGAGCGTGCCGTCGAACATCGCGGCGCTCAAGGACCCGAAGGGCTCCGCGAAGTCGATCCGCTTCTTCACCGAGTCGATCGGCGCGTCGACCTGCCGCCCACCGCTGCCCGTCGGCGGCGCGTGGTGGGACTCCCTCGCCGACGCGCGGTCGAGCGTCCTGCTCGGCACCGCGAGTCCGCAGGAAGCCGTCGAGCGGGCGCAGAACCGCGTCGACCCGATGATGCAGACCTACTCGCCGTTCAAGTTGCCGAAGGACTACGACAAGGTCCAGATCTGAGCGGGACCGCTCTGGTCGTCCCCCACGAAAGGAACCACCGACACATGCCCTCCACCCCCTTGCGCGTCGCCGTCCTCGGCTTCTGGCACGTCCACGCCGGCGACTACGCACAGCAGACCGTCGACCACCCCGGCACCGAGCTCGTGGCCGTCTGGGACGACGACACCGAGCGCGGCCGAGCCGGCGCCGAACGGTTCGGCGTCGAGTACACCGACGACCTCGATGCGCTGCTCGCCCGCACCGACGTCGACGCCGTCACCATCACGACCTCGACCGACGTCCACCGTGACGTGATCGAGCGCGCGGCAGCGGCCGGCAAGCACGTCTTCACCGAGAAGCTCCTCGCCCCCACCGTCGAGGAGTGCGACGCGGTCATCGCCGCCTGCGATGCCGCCGGGGTCACGCTCGTGGTCTCGCTCCCGCGGCTCTACCACGGCTACACGGCCGCGATCCGGCGCGAGCTCGACGCGGGCCGCCTCGGCGACGTCACGTACACCCGCGTCCGGCTCTCGCACGACGGTGCCGTCGCACCGTGGCTGCCGGAGCGCTTCTTCGACCCGGCGACGGCGATCGGCGGCGCCCTCACCGACCTCGGCTGCCACCCCGTCTACCTGACGCAGCTGTTCCTCGGTGCCCGCCCCGACACCGTCGAGGCCGTCTACCGCTCCTACACCGGCCGCGCGGTCGAGGACCACGCCGTGGTCACCGTCGGCTACGCCTCGCAGGCGATCGGCGTCATCGAGGCCGGCTTCGTTGCGGGCACGCCGTTCACGATCGACGTGGCCGGCACCCGGGGCTGGCTCGCGTACTCCGACCAGGAGGCCCGGCTCACCGCCGGCGGACCGGCCTACGGCGACGAGCCGGTCACCCTCGACGTCCCCGCCGACGCCCAGGACGCCTTCGGTCAGTGGGTGGACCACATCGCCGCCGACACGCGTGCCGACGACAACCTCGCCCGCGCCGTCGAGCTCACCCGCCTGGTGGTCGCCGCGAACGACGCCGCGGGCCAGCCCGCGACGAGCGACGCCCTCGTCGGCGCACCCGCCTGACCGCCCCAGCAGTCCAGCACCTCGAACCAACCACAGGAGTCACCATGTCCAGCGACATCATCCGCGTCGGCCTCATCGGCGGGGGCGGCATCGCGTCCGCGCACATCGCCGGCTACGCCGAGCACCCCGACACGATCCGCATCGCCGCGGTCGCCGACGCATTCGCGGCCACGGCCGAGGAACGCGGGGCGGAGCTCGGCGTCCCGTTCTTCACCGACTACCTCGCCATGCTCGAGCAGGCCGACATCGACGCCGTCGACATCTGTCTGCCGCACCACCTGCACCGCGACGCGATCGTCGCGGCGGCGAAGGCGGGCAAGCACGTGCTGTGCGAGAAGCCGCTGTGCCTGAGCCCCGACGAGGCCGCCGACGTGCAGCGCGCGGTGTCCGAGTCCGGCATCACCCTGATGTGCGCGCACAACCAGCTGTTCATGCCCGCGGTCGCCAAGGCCAAGGAACTCATCGACGGCGGGGCGCTCGGCACCGTCTACGAGGTCCGCACCACCGACTCGTTCCGCAACGAGTTCGACCCGTCGAACATGGGGTGGCGTGCCCACGCGTCGACGAGCGGCGGCGGCGAGCTCATCGACACGGGGTACCACCCGAGCTACCTGCTCATGCACCTGGCCGGTGGCGTCCCGGTGCAGGCCACCGCGATGCTGTCCACGCACCGGCTGGCGTTCATGGAGGGCGAGGACTCGGCGCAGGCCCTGTTCCGCTTCGACAACGGCGCCGTGGGCCAGCTCGTGACGAGCTGGGCGTACGACCCGGCCGCCGGCACCGAGCGGTTCAGCGTCGTCGGCGAACACGGCGCCCTGACGAGCGACGGCACCACGCTGCGGTGGGACCTGCGCGACGGCACGAGCGAGTCGGTCACCTTCGACGAGGTCGACACCTTCGCGGCCGAGGTCGGCGCGTTCGGGGCGTGCCTGCGCGACGGTACGCGGCCGATCCACACGGAGCGCGAGGGCATCGCGGTGCTCGGCATGATCCTGGCGGCGTACGAGGGTGCCCGGACGGGGACCATCGCCCCGGTGCTGACGGCGGACGAGACCGTCAGCGCCTGATCCGCGCGGATCCGTCGCACCGCGCACCCGTTCTGCGACGAACCACGAGTCGTTCGACGCGTGGTTCGTCGCAGAACGGGTGCTGACGCACCGCGCCACCGTCGGCACCACGTCAGTGCGTCGCGGGTGCCGCGTCCTCGTCGTCGGCGGCGTGCAGCACCGACTCGGCCTGCCCGAGCAGGTGCCGCGCGGCCAGGCTCAGCGACCGCACCCCGACCACGACGACGAGCAGGGTGAGCAGCACGAGCAGCACGGTCGTGGGCACCCACGCCACCGGCAGGTCGAGCACCCGGAACCACTCGATCGCCGCCGTCGCGACCGCCGCAGCCGGGAAGACGAACGACCAGAACCCGAGCGAGAACCCGAGCCGGACGTACCGGGGCAGCAGGGCGAGCTGCACGAGGAGCATGAGGACCCCGAGGCCCGCGATGGCCTGCACGGGCAGGGTTCGGGCGTCGTCCGTGAGCGCGAACAGGGACACCGTCGCCACCGCGGGCGGAGCCACGAGGATCGCCATCGTGGGGACGAGCGGGTCGGGCAGTGCAGGGCGGAACGACAGCCGGATGAGGAGCAGCCCGGTCATCACGCCCCAGAAGAACACGCCGACGCCGAAGCACGCCCAGGACAGCCAGCCCACACCGACCTCGTGCGTGGCGACGGCGGCGACGAGGGCCGCGGCGACCGTCGGCAGCAGGTAGCCGCCGTGCACGGCCTCCAGGGTCAGGCGCCCCTCGAACCACGTGCTCAGCAACCACGCCGCGAACCCGGCAGCGACCGCCACCGCGAGCAGCACGAGGACCTGCCCCCCGATCTCCCAGAACCGCGCGAGGTCGACGCCGAGGAGCATCGCCGTCGCGGGGACCAGGGCGGCGATCGGGCCCTGCGCCGGATGGCGGAGCTGGTCGACCAGGCGTTCGTCGACCCGGACGCCCCGCAGGACGTGCGCGCCGAGCAGCCACGACCACGCCACCGCCGCGACCACCCAGAACACCTGCGGGACGACGGCCGGCACTCCGAGGACGGGCGCCGCGTACGACCAGGTCTCCGCGAAGCCGGCCAGGCCGAACGGTGCGGCGAGGGTGTTGAGCGGGATGCGGGAGGTCGGACGTGCGCTGGGCATAGGGGTTCCATTCTCCCCGGCTCGCGTCGCGCCGCGTAACGCCCCGGCCACCGTGCCGCCACAGTGGCAGATTGGGCCGATGCCCTTCGAGAACAGCGACCACGTCCAGGCCACCACCGCCGGGTCCCTCCCGCGCACGCCGGAGCTCATCGCCGCGAACGCCGCTCGCCCCGTGGGCGCCGACGGCTTCACCCTCGAGACCACCGACGAGGTCCGCGCGATGACGAGCGCGGCCGTCGACGACGTCGTCGCCCGCCAGACCTCCCTCGGCATCACGCAGCCGGGTGACGGCGAGTTCGGCAAGGCGATGTCGAACAGCGTCGACTACGGCGCGTGGTGGGGCTACTCGTTCCAGCGCGTCAGCGGACTCTCGCTCACGGACGCCGACATCTTCACGCAGGAGCCGGTCCGCTCGAGCCCGGGCAACGTCCAGCTGACCAGCTTCCCGGACCGTCGCGACTGGACGATCTTCCGCGAGGCCTACACCGACCCGGCGTCGGGCATCGGCACCGGCAAGAACGCCACCGCCTTCCCCACCACGACCGGCCCGATCGCCTACACCGGGCACGAGGCCGCACGCACCGACGCCCACAACCTCAAGCACGCGGTCGAGGCGGCCGGTGCCGAGAACGGCTTCATCACCGCGCTCTCCCCCGGCTCCGCGGCCCGGGTCGCGAACGAGTACTACGCCACCGACGAAGAGCACATCTGGGCCTGGGCCGACGCCCTGCGCGAGGAGTACCGGATCATCCTCGACGCGGGCCTCGTGCTGCAGATCGACGACCCCTCGATCGCCGAGAACTGGGACCAGATCAACCCGGAACCGAGCCTCGAGGACTACCGCGCCTTCACCCGCATCCGCGTCGAGGCGCTCAACCACGCGCTCGAGGGGCTCGACACCAGCCGCGTCCGCTTCCACCTGTGCTGGGGCTCGTGGCACGGCCCGCACACCACCGACATCGAGCTCCGCCACATCGTCGACCTCATGCTCGACATCGACGCCGGCGCGTACTCGTTCGAGGCCGCGAACGCCCGCCACGAACACGAGTGGACCGTGTGGCAGGACGTCACGCTGCCCGACGGGAAGGTGATCGTCCCCGGCGTCGTCGGCCACGCCACGAACGTCGTCGAGCACCCCGACCTGGTCGCGCAGCGCATCGAGCGGTTCGCCTCGGTCGTCGGGCGCGAGCGCGTCATCGCCGGCACCGACTGCGGCCTGGGCGGCCGCATCCACCCGCAGATCGCCGCCGCGAAGCTCGAGTCGCTCGGCGAGGGTGCACGCCGCGCGAGCGCGAAGCTCTTCTGAGCCGCACGTTCCTTCCCAGAACGGCTGCGGTAGCAAGCGAGAACGGGCATACCTGCCACGAAGATCACGGCAGGTACGCCCGTTCTAGCGAGGTACGCCCGTTTCGTGCAGGTACGCCCGGTCTGGGGAGGTACGCCCGGCTGTGCACCCACGCACGGGCGGACGGGAGGCACGGCACGGGCTGGCACCGCGCCTCCAGGCCGTCAGCGGCGTCGGCCCAGGGCGACGGCCGCGATCGCCACGAGCGCTCCGGCCCACAGCACGGGACGCGTGACGCGCCGTCGCTTCGCGACCCAGCCGCCGTTCGTGGCGTTGCCGGCGTCCGCCGGGGCGTAGAGGTTGCCGTCGGTCGGGTCGCCCTTCCCGCGCAGCGCGAAAGTCTCGACCATCGGCTTCGTGATCTTGTGGAACAGCCCCGGGAACACGTACTGCAGCGGGACGAGCGACGCCTGGATGCGGCCGACGTAGCGGTACCGCTTCGGGTGCGTGGCGGCGGTCACGACGGCACGACCCGCGCGCTCGACCGAGACCGTCGGCGGCAGCGGGTGCGAGTTCTTGCCGGTGTAGTTGGCGCCGTTCTGGTAGATCGGCGTGTCGATCGTCGACGGCAGCAGCGTGGTGAAGCGGATGCCGGTGTGCGCGAACTCGTCACCGAGGACGTCGACCAGGCCGAGCGCCGCGTGCTTGCTCGTGACGTAGGCCGACTGGTAGGGCGCCGACAGCAGCGACTGGATCGAGCCGACGAGCACGTAGGTGCCCGTGCCGCGCTGCTTCCAGTGCGGGAGCAGGTGCGTGATCGCGTTGAGGTGGCCGTAGAGGTTCGTGTCGACGACCCGCTTGAACGCCTCGGTGGGGGTCTGCTCGAACAGGCCGTAGACGAACAGGGCCGCGTTGCCGACGAAGACGTCGATCCGCCCGTGCCGACTCGTCACCGTGCCGATGAGGTCCTCGACCTGGTGCTCGTCGGCGACGTCCGTCGGGATCGCGACCGCATCGGCCCCGAGTGCACGGCACTCGGCGGCGGCGGCCTCCAGGGAGTCGTGGCCGCGTGCGGCGAGCACGAGCGTGGCACCCTGTCGGGCGAACTCGTGCGCCGCGGCCCTCCCGATGCCGCTCGATGCTCCGGTGACGACGACGATCTTCCCGCGGTACCGATGTCCCATGCGTCCTTGGTACGCGCCTGCTGGTCCGTTCCCGCACAGACGGGCCGTACCCCTCGCCCCGGTGCGAGGATGGAGCATGCGCAAGGACGACCTGACCGTCGACGAAGCCACGGTCATCGCCGAACACGCCCGGTCCGGTGCCCTCGAGCTGGACGACCCCGAGGTCCGCAAGGTCGTCGAGCAGGCGAACCGGGTGCTGGTCCGTGCACAGATGTGGGGCGAGGAGCGGAGTCCGAAGCTGCGTCGTCGCCGTCGGTTCATCGCGATCGGTGCGCTCGTGATGGTCCTCGTCTGGGTGGCCGGACTGCTCGTGCCGCTGGCGCTGCGCTTCGGCGTGTAGCCGGAGCCGAGCCGAGACCGGAGACGAAGCGTCGGCCCCCTCGGTTCAGCGGCCGGTGCGGGCGTTCCGGGCGAGGAGCCAGAGGTACGTGCTGTGCCCGACGAGCGCCAGGCCGAAGAAGATCGCGGCGACGGCGTAGACGCGGTCGAGCTTCCCCTGCCCGATGACGAGCATCACGATGCAGAACGCCACGGCGATCGCCAGCACGCCGACCTGCACGGTC
Source organism: Curtobacterium sp. VKM Ac-2861 (assembly GCF_013204965.1). Taxonomy (NCBI): domain Bacteria; kingdom Bacillati; phylum Actinomycetota; class Actinomycetes; order Micrococcales; family Microbacteriaceae; genus Curtobacterium; species Curtobacterium sp. VKM Ac-2861. Next base: position 332,775 of record NZ_JABMLA010000001.1, on the reverse strand, counting down.
GACCAGATCCGTCGGAAGCGCGGCATGCCCGTCTCGTTCACCCGGCCATTCTCCCCCATGCCGCGCCCGCCGTGCGGTCGCCCGACGTCAGCCCGCGGTACGACGCGGGCGAGGCACGTCGGTACCGTGCTCCGATGTGCTGCCCCGCAGGCCGGACCTAGCGTGCAGGCATGGACACGCACCACCCCACGGCCACCCCCACCAGCACTCCGGCCCGCCCTGCACGCCGACGCCGTCGCCCGCTCCGGATCATCGGCTTCTCGCTCGTCGGGCTCGTCGGCCTCGGCGCCCTCACGCTCGGCGGCACGGCCACCTACGACGCGATCGCGACGGCGGCGGAACGGGACGACATCCGCCCGTACGGCGAACTCGTCCCCGTCACCGGCGGCCGGGTCAACGTCGCCGTCACCGGGTCCGGGGCGTCGACCGTCGTGCTGCTGCCAGGCTTCGGCACGGCATCCCCCGTGATCGACTTCGCCCCGCTCGTCGACCGGCTGCAGGACACGCACCGGGTGGTGGTCGTCGAGCCGCTCGGGTACGGCCTGAGCGACGGCACCGACCGGCCCCGGACCAGCGCGAACATCGTCGACGAGGTGCACCAGGCACTGTCGACCCTCGGCATCGACCGCTACGTGCTCGCGGGGCACTCGGTCGCCGGGATCTACGCGCTCGAGTACACGAACGCGTACCCGGACGAGGTGCAGGCGTTCGTCGGCATCGACAGCAGTGTGCCGACACAGCCCGGCATCGACGAAGCCGTCGGGTCCGGCCTGTTCCGCTTCGTGAAGGCCACCGGGCTCGCCCGTGTGCTCACGGCCGTGTCCGGCGACGCGTACGCCGGGTTGCCCTACACCGATGCGCAGAAGGAGCAGATGACCCTGCTGTCACACCGCACCAGCATGCGCGCGACGTACCTGGACGAGTACGAGCACCTCGGCGCGAACTTCCGACACGCCCGCAGCCTCGCGTTCCCCGCCGATCTGCCGGTCCGCCTGTTCGTCGTGGGCGACGACCCGGAGGTGCCGGGGTGGGAGCGCCTGCACCGTGAGCAGGCGGCGTCGGTGACCGACGGCCAGGTCGTCCTGCTCGATGGCGGGCACTACCTGCACCACACGCACGCGGCGGAGATCGCCGAGGGCATCGACGCGGTCGCCGACCTCGGTCAGTGATCCCGCAGCGCCCCGACGAGCTCGGCCTTGCGCTTCGACGAGTACCCGGTCAGTCCGAGCTCCTTCGCCCGCTTCCGGAGGTCCGCGACGGTCCAGTCGTCGTACGAGCCGGACTCGCCGCCCTTCCTCCCGACGGCCTCCTCGCCGCGGGCCGCTGCGGCGTTGCTGATCCGCGCGGCCTTCTCCTTCGAGTTGCCCTCCTTGCGGAGCTCCTCGTACATGTCCGGCTTCTTGAGTTGGTTCGGCATGGTGCGTCACGGTACGCGCGCCGGCCCGGCGTCGTTCCGAGCCGGCGGCGGCCCGGCGTCGTTCCGCGCCGCCGGCGACTCAGCGCTTCTCGGGGTCGTGGCCCCAGTTCATCAAGGACCACCGCCACGGGGTGTCGTGCACGTCACCGTCCGGCCGCTGTTCCGAGTGCCGGGCGACGTAGCCGACCACCTTCCGCATGTGGGCGTGGTCGTCGTCGGTCCGGTCCGCCTTGTGCTTCTCGAGGATCCGGATGACGTGCCGCCCGCTCTCGTGCCCGGTCGACTCACCGCCGCCCGGGGGCTTCTGCCCGACGTGCTTCGACTCGTCGGTGTCGAGCCACTCGCGGAGCTCCGACGGGGTCATGTTCACCGCGTCGGCGAAGTCGCGCTCGGTCTGCTGGTCGTCGTCGTCGTCACTCATGGCCCCGAGGCAACCCCGCCGTCCTGGACGGGTGCGCAGGGCGGATGGCGCTCCGCCGCCGTCCAGCCGGGACGCGTTCCGTGGAGGCACGAGCAGGAAGGAACTCGCATGCCCACCGACCAGTACGAACACGGCGACCCGCGCACCCGCTACCCCGACGTCAAGCCGGAGCCGCAGACGCAGGACGAGCCGGGCCTCCAGTCCGCCATGGACCCGGTCCCCGACCTGGGCGAGACGAGCTACCGGGGCACCGGCCGGCTCGCCGGCCGCAAGGCCCTGATCACCGGCGGTGACTCCGGCATCGGCGGCGCCGTCGCGATCGCGTTCGCCCGCGAGGGCGCCGACGTCGCGATCGCCTACCTGCCGGAGGAGCAGTCCGACGCCGACCACGTGCTCGAGCAGATCCGTGCCGCCGGACGCACCGCCGTGGCGATCCCCGGCGACCTGCGTGACAAGGCGTACGCGCAGGAGCTCGTCGACCAGGCGGTCGCCGGACTCGGCGGTCTCGACGCCCTGGTGAGCGTCGCCGGCAAGCAGCGCTGGCAGCCGGACGTGCTCGACATCACCGACGACCAGTTCGAGGCCACGTTCGACGTGAACGTCTTCGGGCTGTTCCGCCTCGTGAAGGCGGCGCTGCCGCACCTGGAGCCCGGTGCGACGATCACCACGACGGCGTCCATGGAGGCGTACAAGCCGGCACCCGACCGCCTCGACTACGCAGCGTCGAAGGGCGCGATCAACAACCTGTCGAAGGGACTGTCGCAGCTGCTCGTCGAGCGCGGCATCCGCGTCAACGTCGTCGCTCCCGGGCCGACGTGGACGGTCCTGCAGCCGAGCGGCGGCGTCGACCCGTCGACGCTGCCCGAGTTCGGCAGCAGCGAGTCGCCGATGGGCCGCGCCGGACAGCCAGCCGAACTCGCACCGGCCTACGTCTTCCTGGCGTCGGACGAGTCGAGCTACGTCGTCGGCGAGACGCTCAACGTGAACGGCGGCATGGTCACGCCCTGACCTGCGGATCCCGCCTCCGTGGTGCGACGCCGTCCGTCTTGTCCGCCACGTGGAAGTCGCGCAGGAGCGCTGCGACGAGTGCGGGCTTCTCGACGATGAGGCCGTGGGTGGCCCGCGGGACCACGGCGAGCTCGGCGTCGGGCAGCACGTGGAGTGCGGCGGTGACGTGGTCGATCCGGACCTCGTCGTCGTCGCCGTACAGCAGCAGCACGGGGACCGCGAGCTCGGCGAGCTCGCGCTTCCCGAACGCGGGCTCGGTCTCGTGCAGCGCCCGCGACTTCTCGGTGACCTCCGCCCAGTGCGCGGCTCCGTCCGGCGACACCTCGGCGTACGCGTCGGCCATGAACTGCGGCGGCACGCCGTCGAGCACACCCGGGTGCCACCCCGTCACGTCGAACGGTGCACCGCCGTGCACCAGCGTCCGCACCAGGTCGGGTCGGGAGAGCGCCAGGCGCAGTCCGACGAGTGCGCCGTCGCTCCAGCCGAACACGTGGACCGGACCGACACCGAGCGTCTCGATCACCACGGCCATCTCGGCCGCCGCGTCCGCGAGGTGCCAGGGGCCCTCGACGTCGGCGGTCCGACCGTGCCCGGCGCGGTCGGCGAGCACGACCCGGTAGTCGGACAGCGCGTCAGCGAGCGGCTCCATCGCCCGCGAGTCGGTCCCGCCGGGGTGCAGCAGGAGCAGGACGGGGCCGGTTCCCCCGCGGTCGGACGTCCAGGTGTGTCCCATGCGTGAGTCTCCCACTGCTAGCGTGCAGACGTGTCCTGGGGCCGGCTCTACTTCGCACTGCAGGCCGTCGGCGGCACCGCCTGGTGGATCACCGTCGCGACCGTCCCCGCCGTCCGGACGCTCACGCTCGGCTCGCTGGACCCGCTGGTCGTCGCCGCCCTCGACGTCCCGCTCTTCGTCGTGGCCTCGGCGCTCGCGGCGGTCTCCGCTGGCACGGTCGGACGGATCGCGGCGACCGTCGCCACCGTGTGGACCGCGCTCGTCCTCGCCGGACTCGCCGTCTGGGCGACCCTCTCCGGCGAGGCCGGCTGGGGTGTCGTCGTCATGACCGCGGCAACCGTCGGCTCCGTGCTGGCCCTCGCCCTCGTCCTGCTCGGCCGGGTACCGACCGAGTGGTTGACGTCCGGTCCGCTGCGGTTCCGCACGGCCGACCCGGGTGCCGCGACGTCACGGCACGTGGTCGCGACGACCGTGCAGATCGTCGTCTTCTGGGGGCTGTTCCTCGGGGTGTTCCCCGTGGCCATCGCCGTCGCCGAACACCGCTGGCGGCTGCACCCCGCACTGCCCGGACCGGTCGTGACCGCGCTGCTGGTGGTCGGGCTCGTCGTCCTCGCGCTCGCCAGCGCGCTCGGCATCGCGTCGGCCGCGGCGATGTCGACCAAGGGCGCTGGCACCCCGCTGCCGTCCGCCAGTGCGAACCGGTTGGTCGTCGCCGGACCGTACCGCTCGGTGCGCAACCCGATGGCGCTCGCCGGCATCACGCAGGGCGTCGCGGTCGGGCTGCTGCTCGGCTCGTGGATGGTCGTCGTCTACGCACTCGCCGGGTCGATCGTGTGGAACTGCGTCGTCCGGCCGCTCGAGGAAGCCGACCTCGAGGCCCGCTTCGGCGACGACTTCCGCCGCTACGCCGCCCGGGTCCGGTGCTGGGTGCCGCGGTGGCCGATCGCGGCGAGCGTCGGCGGGGTCCCCGTCTCCGTCAGCTCGCCGCGCCGGTGATGTTCACGAGCCACGTGACCCGGAACCGGTCGGTGAGCATCCCGAAGGTGTCGCCCCACGGGGCCGTCGTGAGCGGTTCGATGATCGACGCGCCCTCGGCGAGCCCGTTCCAGTAGCGGGTCAGGGCCTCGTGATCGTCGCCGCTGAGCGACAACGAGATCGTGCTCTCCGACGGCGTCTCCATGCCCGTCGGCGCGTCCGAGGCCATCAGCAGCAGGCCGTTCTCGCCCTCGAGCTGCCCGTGCATGACCTTGTCGGCGTCGGCGGGGTCCTGGCTCATGCCGGCTTCGCCGAAGGTGCCGATCGTGAGCTCGCCGTGGAACACCGAGTGGTAGAAGTCGAGGGCTTCGCGGGCCCCCGAGCGGAAGCCGAGGTACGGGTTGAGACGCACGGACATGGTGGACTCCTCACGACGGGCGGGCGTCGTCGCCCGCTGCGCGCCCATCGTCGCAGACGCGACGTGCCCGCGGAAGGGCACCGCGCCTTGGACGGGCGTGCGATGCGGCCTGGAGGCCCGTGGCGGCGCCGCCCCGCGCCTCCAGGCCGTCAGGCGGTCGCTCTGCGGTCCGTGGCCGGGTCTGCCCCGGCCAGGTCACGGATGCGCTTCGCCGGCACGCCGGCGTAGACGCCGTGCGCCAGCAGGCGCCCGGTGACGACCGCGCCGGCCGCGACGACCACGTCGTGCTCGATGTGCGCGCCGGGCAGGATCGTCGCACGGCCGCCGATCCACACGCGGTCCTCGATGACGACCGGACGGCCGGTCGCGGTGTCGCTCCACCGGCCGTCGGCGTCGATCGCGTGGTGGCTCGTCATGATGAGGACCTGCATGCCGATCGCGGCGTTCGCACCGATGCTGACGGGGGCGATGGCCTCGATGGTCGTCGCGCGGTTGAAGTAGACGCCCCGCGCGACCGACAGGTTGCGCGGGTCGCCCGTGAGCGAGAAGCCGACGCCGGGGGCCGACTCGGCGTGCGCGCCCGCGGCGTTCAGCAGCAGCCGTCGCACGACCCGCGGCAGGAACGGCGAGCCGAGCAGGGCTGTGAGCAGGACGTGCTCCCGGGCGTGCGCGACGTCCTCGCGGAGGCGTCGGGAGAACGTGGAGGGGACGGGGACGGGGACGGCTGGCGTGGCCATGCGGCCTCCTGGGTTCGGGGGACGGTGCGGGGTCGCACAGCCGAAACGTAGGCGCTGCAGGGCCGCTCGACAACGGACGCACTGGTGGTTGCGCGATCCTTGCGGTATCGCCCGCCGGCCGGCACGACGGCGATCTCACCCGGTCGGTGCGATCCGCGCAGCGCCCGTGCACGCCTACCGTGCTGCGGCTGGGAGGCGACATGCAGGAATTCGTGAGCGGTCTGGTGCAGAACTCGTCCTTCGGCGCCTGGGACGTGGTCCTCGCCGTCGTCGTCCTGGTCGTCGGGTGGTTCGTGTCCGTGTGGGCCCGGCGGGGCGTCGTCGTGGCGCTGGCGAAGTGGAGCGGACTCGGGCCGAGCGGGACGAACCTCGCGGCGCGTCTCGTGCGCTACTCGGTCCTCCTGCTCACGATCGGCATCGTCCTCACCGTGCTCGGAGCGCCGTTGCAGCCGGTGCTCGCCGCGGTGATCATCATCAGTGCGGTCGCGTTCCTGGCCCTGCGCGGGATCGCGGCCAACTTCGGCGCGGGGCTGGTCATCCAGGCCCGACGACCGGTGCGGATCGGCGACTCGATCGAGGTCGAGGGCGTGGCCGGCCGCATCGTCGAGTTGACGGGGCGTTCCGTCCTGCTGGCTACCTCGGACGGCAGGACGATCCGGATCCCGAACACCATGCTGCTCGAGAACCCGCTCTGGAACGCCAGCGAGTCGGGGGCGGTCCGGAGCGAGGTCCGGGCGCGGCTGCACGGGTCACCGGACCTCGACCGGGTCTGCCCGGTGCTGCTGGACGCGGTGGCTTCGGTGTCCTCGGTGGCTTCGGTGGCTTCGGTGGCTTCGGTGGCTTCGGGGTCCTCGGTGTCGTCGAAGGATCCCGAGGTCTTCCTGCACACGATCACGCCGGCCTGGGCGGACATCACCATCCGGTTCTGGTCCGCGTACGACGACCGCGAGGCCGCCCGGTCGTCGGTGGTGCGCGCGGTCGCGGTGGCGCTCGGCGGGGCCGGCCTGACCTGCTCGGTGTCGTCGGACGGACCGCGGTTCCTGACCGCGCTCGTCGACGCCGTGGACTGACGGTTCTGCCGGGTCGTGCGGGGTCATGCGGGATCGTGCGGGGTCGTGCGATCTCACCCGTTCCGGGCGTGCACGTCGACGCGCCGGGCGGTGAGGCTCGTCGCGCAGACCAACGAACAGGAGCGGACCATGGCCAAGCAGTTCTCCGGCAAGATCGAACTCGACGTGCGCGACTCCGTCGCCGACTGGGACGCGTTCATCCCGTCGAAGGCGCCGACGGGATCCCCGAACGTCCTCGTCGTGCTCTACGACGACACCGGGCAGGCAGCGTGGTCACCGTACGGCGGCCGGATCCAGATGCCCACGATGGAGCGGCTCGCCGCAAACGGCCTCACCTACTCGCAGTGGCACACCACGGCGCTCTGCTCCCCCACGCGGTCGACGTTCCTGACCGGCCGGAACCACCACGCGAACGGGTTCGCGTCGATCTCGGAGTCGTCGACCGGGTTCCCCGGCTACAGCTCGCACATCCCGCCCGAGAACGCGACGATGGCGAACGTGCTCCGTGACGCCGGGTGGTCGACGTTCTGGGTCGGCAAGAACCACAACGTCCCCATCGACGAGTGGACGGCCGGCGCCTCCAAGAAGAACTGGCCGCTCGCGCAGGGCTACGACCGGTTCTACGGCTTCATCGGCGGTGAGACGAACAACTGGTACCCCTCGCTCGCCGAGGACAACCACTACATCGACCAGCCGTCGCTGCCCGAGGACGGCTACCACCTGTCGAAGGACCTCGCCGACCAGGCGCTGAAGATGATCCGCGACACGAAGCAGACCGAGCCGGACAAGCCCTGGTACCTGTGGTTCTGCCCGGGCGCGAACCACGCGCCGCACCACGCCCCGCAGGAGTACATCGACAAGTACAAGGGACAGTTCGACGACGGCTACGAGGCCTACCGTGAGTGGGTGCTCCCCCGGATGATCGAACGCGGCATCCTCCCGGAGGGCACCGAACTCACGGAGCTCAACCCGATGACCCCCGGCACGTTCTCGGACTCCGACGTCGTGCGTCCGTGGGACGAACTCGACGCCGAGGAACGCGCGATGTTCAGCCGGATGGCCGAGGTCTACGCCGGGTTCTCCGAGTACACCGACGCGCAGGTCGGCCGCATCGTGGACTACCTCGAGGAGTCCGGGCAGCTCGACAACACCATCGTCGTCTACTGCGCGGACAACGGCGCGTCGGGCGAGGGCAGCCCGAACGGTTCGGTCAACGAGGGCAAGATCTTCGGCGGCTACCCCGACGACCTCGCGCAGAACCTGACGATGGTCGACGAGCTCGGCAGCCCGGACACCTACAACCACTACCCGACCGGATGGGCGGCGGCGTTCTCGACCCCGTACCGGATGTTCAAGCGGTACGTGTACCAGGGCGGGATCTGCGACCCGCTGGTGATCTCGTGGCCGGCCGGCATCGCCTCCCGCGGCGAGGTCCGGAACCAGTACCACCACTCGACCGACATCGTGCCGACCATCCTCGACGCCTGCGGCGTGACGTTCCCGGACACGTACGCCGGCGTGGAACAGCGACCACTCGACGGGGTCTCGATGCGGTCGTCCTTCGACGCAGCCGACGAGCCGACGTCGAAGCACACGCAGTACTACGAGATGTTCGGCAACCGCGGCATCTGGCACGAGGGCTGGAAGGCGGTGACCGAGCACGGACCGGGAGCCGGGACGAGCGGTTTCGACAGCGACCGGTGGCAGCTGTTCCACACCGACGTCGACCGCTCCGAGGCGCACGACCTCGCCGCGGAGCACCCGGACAAGGTCGAGGAACTCGTGGCGCGCTGGTTCGCGGAGGCGAAGGCCAACAACGTGCTGCCCCTGAACGACCTGCAGATCCTGGGGAACCCCGAGGACTTCGAGACCTTCATCACGATGGAGTTCAAGGTCCCCGTCCCGCCGAGCGGGCAGTACACGTACTACCCGGGCACCACCGAGGTGCCGGAGCGTTCCGCGGCCAACGTGCACGGGGTGTCGTACAAGATCGTCGCGGACGTCGACTTCACGCCGGACACCGAGGGCGTCGTGTTCGCGCACGGATCCCGGTTCGGCGGCCACGCCCTGTACGTCAAGGACGGGGAGCTGTCCTACGTGTACAACTTCCTCGGCATCCCGCCCGAGAACGTCGTCTCCACCCCGGCTCCCACCTCCGGGCGGCACCTCGTCGGGGTCTCCTTCACGAAGGAGGGCACCGGGGAGTACCGCGAGGCCACCGGACCGCTCGCGCTCTTCGTCGACGACGAGCAGGTCGCCGAGACGCCGATCAGGACCGTGCTCGGGCACTTCTCGCTCTGCGGCGAGGGACTCTGCATCGGCTACGACAGCGGCGACGCCGTCACGCAGGCCTACGCGGGCGAGCGGTTCGAGTTCCACGACGGCACGATCCACAAGGTCGTGTTCGACATCGCCGACGACGCCTACGTCGACCTCGAGGCGCACCTCGCCGCCGCGATGTCGCGCGACTGAGATGGCGACCCGGCAGGTGGGGGCGGCACCGGCGCGCAGCCGGACGTGGTTCGCCCCCACCCTCCGGGGCTACGACCGCCGGTGGCTCGGGCGCGACGTCCTCGCCGGCCTGAGCGCCGGCGCGGTCGTCGTCCCCCAGGCCATGGCCTACGCGAGCATCGCGGAGCTGCCAGCACAGGTCGGGCTCTACACGTGCATGGCGCCGATGGCCGTCTACGCCCTGCTGGGCGGGTCGCGCGCGATGAGCGTGTCGACGACGTCGACGATCGCGACGCTCAGCGCCACGACGTTCGTCTCCGCGGGCGTCGCGGTCTCGTCCGACGACGCGCTCCGCGCACTGTCGACCCTCACCCTGCTCGTCGGCGTCGTCCTCGTCGTCGCCCGGCTGCTCACCCTGGGCTCGCTCGTCGAGAACATCAACAAGTCGACGCTGATCGGCGTCCAGATCGGGGTCGGCGCGACCGTCGCGGTCGGGCAGATGCCGAAGCTGCTCGGGCTCACCGACGACCCGACCGGCACAGGGTTCATCCGCTCCGTGGTGGCGGTCGTCGAGGCGCTCCCCCGTGCGCACGGCCCGACGGTCGCGCTGTCCGTCGCCTCGGTCGCCGTGCTCCTGCTGCTGCGCCGCTTCGTGCCCGCGGTGCCGGGTCCGCTCGTCGTGGTCGCCGGCGGCATCGCGGCCTCGGCCGTCCTGCACCTGACCGACCTCGGCGTCGAGGTGATCGACCCCGTCCCGAGCGGTCTCCCAGTACCCGTGCTGCCCGACCTGACCCTCGTGCCGGCGATGCTCCCCGGTGCCCTCGGCATCGCGATGATGGCGTTCCTCGAGTCCGCAGCGGTGGCACGTGGGATCCGACAGCCGAGCGAGCCGCCGATCGACAGCGACCGCGAGCTGCTCGCGGCCGCCGCGGCGAACCTCGCCGGGTCCCTGACCCAGACGCTGCCGGCCGCCGGCGGGTTCTCGCAGAGCGCGGTCAACCAGCGGGCCGGCGCACGCACCCAGGTGTCGACCCTGGTGACCGTCGCGCTCGCGGTGTTGGTCGCGCTCGTCCTCGGACCGGTCCTGGCCCTGATGCCCACGGCGACCCTCGCCGCGCTCGTCGTCACCGCCGTCGTCGGACTCATCGACGTCCCCGCGCTCCGGAGGCTGGCCCGCATCAGCCGACGCGACTTCTGGCTCGCCGTGGTGACCGCGGCGGTCGGACTGACCGCCGGACTGCTGGCAGCCGTCGTCGCCGGGGTCGCCGGGACGTACTTCCTGGTCCTCCGCGAACTGCAGCGCGTCCGGCTGGCCCCGGGCCCCGTCGTCGGCACGACGATCAGCGCACGGATCGAGGGCGCCGTGTACACCGCGAACGTGCTGGCGTACGAGAACGCCGTCCTCCGGCTCGCCGACGACGAGGACGGGGCCGACGCCGTCGTCCTCGACCTGTCGCGGATGCACGAGGCGACCGTCACCGTCCTCGACGGCCTCGCCGACCTCGATCACGAGCTCGCACAACGCGGCGTCGTGCTCCTGCTCGTGGGCCTCCCCGGGTCGGCTACGGCGACGGCGACGCGGACCGCGTGGTTCCGCGGGCTCGTCGACGACGGCAGGGTGCTGCCGACGGTCGACGCCGCGATGGCCGCGCGGACGACTCAGGCTGCGGCTGCCGACCCGGGCTGAGGCCGGGATCAGCCGTCCCAGACCACCCGGAAGCCGATGTGGGTGGCGGCGGAGTCGCTGGTCTGCGGCGAGCGAGCCGCCGGCCGGTACCGCAGGCAGTACTCCGGCGCGCACAGGTGCGACCCGCCCTTGAGGACCCGCGTGACGGTCGACGGCGTCTCCGGGGCGGCGTCGTGGTGGGTGTCCGTCGGGCCGCAGCCGCAGTGCGCGGACGACTCGGTCGCCCGCGCCTCGGCCGGCGGCGTCGGGGTCGTCGACGGATCGTGCCGCTCGGTGTACCGCGAATCGGTCCACTCCCACACGTTGCCGATCATGTCCACCAGACCGAGCGCGTTCGCGGGGAACGAGCCCACGGGCGACGTCCCCGTCCACCCGGCAGCCCCGGTGTTGCGGTACGGGAACGCCCCGTGCCACGTGTTGGCCATCGTCCGCCCGCCCGGGTGCGCCTCCATCCCCCAGGCGAACGGCCACGACGGGTCACCGCCGGCGCGCGCCGCGTACTCCCACTCGGCCTCGCTCGGCAGTCGCCCACCGACCCACGCCGCGTACGCCGCCGCATCGCCGTGCGAGACCTGGACCACCGGGTGCTCCTCGCGTCCGTCCACCGACGACGTCGGCCCGGCCGGGTGCCGCCAGTCAGCACCCGGACACCAGGTCCACCAGGCCCGCCAGTCGCCGAGGTCCACCGGTCCGGTCGTGGGCGCGAACACCAGTGACCCCGGAGCCCGGTCGGCCGGCGCGAGGTCGGGGTACTGCACGGGGTCGAGCGCGCGCTCGGCCTCGGTCGTCCACCCGGTCGCCGCCACGAAGGCGGCGAACTCGGCGTTCGTGACGGGGTGCGCGGCGATCCGGAACGCGGCGACCGTGCGTTCGTGCACCGGCCCCTCGTCGGGGTAGTAGCGGTCCGAACCCATCAGGAACGCACCGCCCGCGACGTCCACGGCCTCGAGCAGGGTCTGCATGCACCCGATCTTCGGGCGTCGGGACCGCGGGCCGCCTCACCCGGAGCGGATGAGGCGGCCCGCCCTCACCCGGATGGGGTGAATGTCCTCAACGCGCACGACGATCCCTCGCCTCAACCGCCCGCCGCACCTATCGTGAGCAACGCAAGCCTTTTCAGGGAAAGGCCTCCACATGCACACCTTCCAACAGACCAGGAGCAGCGGACAGCGCACCGGCACGGGGACGCCGGTCGGGTCGGATCCGACCACGACGGTCCCACCCACCGATGCGTTGGAGCGACCGCGGCTGCTCGACCACCTCCGACGGTTCCGCCGCTCCGACCGACGCCTGCTCACCATGTGGGCGCCGGGCGGTGCCGGCAAGTCCACCGCGCTCGCCGCGTGGGCGGAGCTCCTCACGGCGGACGACGTCGTCGTGCGGTGGCTTGACGCGGACACACTGCTGCAGGAGGACCCGCCGCAGACCGTGCACGACGACACCGAGCAGTGGCTGTTCCTCGACGACGTCGACCGTCTGCTCGGCGGGCTCGGTGTCCCGCCGCTCATCCGGCTCCTGCGCGCGTGCGGTCCCCGGACCCGCGTCGTCGTCGCCGGACGCTTCGAGCCGAGCGGGTTCGCCGCCGTCACGCAGGCGGCAGGCGGGCGGCTCGTCGTCCCGACGCAGGACCTCGCGTTCAGCGTCGAGGACACGCTGGCCCTCGCGCTCCGCTTCGACCTGGTGCTGCCGATCCAGGATGCCGAGACGCTCACCCACCGGACGGCGGGGTGGGCTGCGGGGCTCGCGCTGGCGATGCCGTACCTGCTCGAGCAGTCCGACCGCGGCGCAGCGGTCCGCCACTTCGGCGGCGACCAGCACCAGGTCGCCGACTACCTGGTGGCACGGGTCCTCGACACGCTGGACGACGACCACCGCGACGTCCTGATGCGGACGGCCGTCGGGTCCGAGGTCCCGCTCGCCCTCGCCGTCGAGCTCACCGGGCGTGCCGACGTCGGCACGGTGCTGCAGCGGCTGAGCGCCCGGAACGTGCTCGTGACCACGAGTGCCGACCAGGACGGCTTCCGGTTCCACCCGATCCTCGCCGGCTTCATGCGCGCCGAGTTCCGTCGCCGCGACGAGTGCGGCGCGGTCCGCAACCACGTCGCGGCGGCCGGGTGGTACGAGTCCAGGGGCCTGCACGTCCTCGCGCTCGAACAGGCACTGCTCGCGCGCGACCAGTCGGCGGTGCGCGGGCAGCTGGAGCGGTCCGGCGGTGTCCTGCTCATGGAGGGCCGCGCGGCCATCGTGGCGACGGCTCTGCGAGCGCTCCCACCGAGCCAGGACTCACTGGCCACGCTCACGATCCGCATCGGTATGGACGCCCCGTCGTTCGCGGACCGCATCGGCACCGAGGAACGGTTCGCCCAGGCGGCCGCGCAGCTCGCTGCAGCCGCACCCGAGGACGCACGGGTGTGGCGGCCGGTCATCGAAGCGCTCCGGTCGTTCACCGTCGAGGACCCCGACGACGCCTCGGCGCGGTTGCAGGAACTCGGCGCGTACCTGCGGCAGACGCCCGTCGAGTCGCTCGACGTCGCGCTGCTGCTCCGGGCTGCGGTCGCCTGGTGCCTCGTCGTCGCCGGCCGCCGGCGCGACGCCGACCAACTGCTCCGGTCGATCCAGGCGGCCGCTGCGCACGCCGGGTTCTCGTGGGTCTTCCTCATCGCCTGCGACACCGCCGCGACGCTCGCCGTCCGCACCGGCGACTGGCGGACGGCCTGCGAGTACGAGGCGCGGATGGGCGCACTGCCGTTCGACACCGCGCCGCCCTACAACCGCGCGACCGCCCGCGCGCTGCTGCTCGCGACATCACGCTCCTACCTGCGCTGCGAACCGGTGTCGTTCACCTCGTTGCACCGCATCGACCAGGCCGACCCGACCGGCAGCGAGCTCGGGCTGCTCTTCCAGGTGCGCGCGCTGCTCCTCGTCGCGGCGATCGACGCCTCGTCGGCCCCGCGCGAGGCCCTCGCCCGGCTCGTGCAGCTCGTCCGCTTCGACGGCCGTGACCACCCGCGGGTGGTCGCCGGGGCCGCGACGCGCCTGCACGCCTGGTCGAGCACGCTCCACGGCGCACCCGCAGCGGCCGAAGTCCGCCGCATCGTCGCCGACGTCCTCGGCACCGACTCCCTCGAGGTGAACACGCTCCGGCTGCTGGCCGGCGGGCGGACCGACCACCTCGTCGAACGCGACCTGGCCGCAGCGGTCGACGGCGACGACGCGGCGTGGTCCGGCACGAGCATCGTGAACGCCCACCTCGCCCTCGCCGAGCACGCGTGCACGCACGGCCGGCCCGCCGAGGCAGCCGAGCGGGTCCGCCGCGCGCTCGCCGTCAGCGAGGAGTTCGGCTACGCCCGCGAGTTCCTCGCGTGCCGGGGTGCGGGCGCGCAGCTGGTGTTCCGGCACCACGGGTCGTACGGGGCGCTCGAGCCGTACGCCGACCACGTCCTCGCGCTGGCCGAGCACGAGCGGATCGGCGTCGGACTGGAACGTCCGGAGGCCACGGTCCCGCTGACCCCCAAGGAGCAGGAGCTGTTGCTCGAGCTTCCGGCGCACCAGACCGTCGCCGAGATCGCGGCGAAGCACCACCTCAGCGTGAACACGATCAAGACCCACCTGCGGAGCATCTACGGCAAGCTCTCCGCCGCGGGGCGCACCGAGGCGGTCCAGGCTGCTCGTCGGCGCGGCCTGCTCTGAGGCGGTCCGGCCGCGGACCCGGCGTGCTCGGGCCGGACCCCCGGCGTGCTGCGGACACGACGGAGACCTCACCCGGATCAGGGGAACCCCGCACCGGCCCCCGCGCGGGATGATCGTGGCTCCACGACGAGCAGGAGGCCGACGATGAGCCGCTACGAGGTCCGTCTTCCCTACGCGATGTCGGAGACCCTCGTCGCCGCGTTCCCGGAGTTCTCGCTGGTGCAGATCGGCCCCGGCGAGACGCTGCTCGTCGGCGACCTGTCCGACCAGACCCAGCTGCACGGGCTGCTGGCCCGGATCGCCGACCTCGGGCTCGACATCGCCGAGCTCCGGCAGCTGCGCTGACCGCCGGCGGGCACGCGCGGCTTCGAAGGCCTCGGAGGCTTCGGTGGACTCAGCGGCCTCAATGGCCTCAGCGGCCGAGTTCGGCGACGGCCGCCCGGTTGCTCGGGAAGAAGCGACTGCCCCCGACCAGGTCGAAGTGCTCGAGGTCGGCCCGCGTCGCGGCCCGCGCCCGCGAGAAGCCGACCTCGACCCCGTTGGCGCGGGCCCAGTCGAGCGCCTCGCCCGCGACGTCCGCCGCGGTCGTGTCGATCCCGGTGACCGCGCTGCAGTCGAGCACCAGGGCGTGCACCGGGACGGCCGGGTCGCCGGGGGCGAGCACGGAGCGGACCGCCGATGCGAAGCGCTGGGCGTTGCCGAAGAAGAGCGGTCCGGAGAACCGGAGGACCACGACGCCGGGTGCCGACGAGACGCTGCCGTCTCGGGCGGCCCGGAACACGTCGACCGGGTCGCCGCTCGGCACCAGGACGTCGGCGGGCGGGTTCGCGGCGGACCGGATGACGTTGACGAGCGACAGGACGAAGGCGATCGCGATGCCGATGATCGGACCGAGCAGCAGCACCCCGAGGAAGCAGACGGCGGCGACGGCGAACTCGAACCGTCGGAGCCGCCAGAGCCGGGCGAAGTCGCGGAGGCCCAGGAGCGGCACGACCGCGACGGCGACGATCGCGCCGATCGCCGGCGAGGGGATGTCCTGCAGCAGCTCGGTGCCGAAGCAGACGACGAGCAGGGTGAGCACCGCGGCGATCAGCGACGGCAGCTGGGTCCTGGACCCGCTCTGGTCCATGGCCGCCGTCCGCGAGGCCGACG
This sequence comes from Curtobacterium sp. VKM Ac-2861, assembly GCF_013204965.1. NCBI lineage: Bacteria > Bacillati > Actinomycetota > Actinomycetes > Micrococcales > Microbacteriaceae > Curtobacterium > Curtobacterium sp. VKM Ac-2861. The sequence continues at coordinate 317,016 of NZ_JABMLA010000001.1, read as the reverse complement.
AACCGACCGTGAACCCGCCGGTGAGGCCGGAGCCGAGGTTCGCAGCACCGAACGCCCAGAGGTCGCGGTTCGCCCGGTCCGTGTAGTCGTGCGCTTCGGCGTACCGGCGGGCCACGAGCAACCCCTCGGCCATCGCGACGAGGGTCAGCGCGACGGCGCTCGGGATGACCTGGACCCACTGGTGCCACGAGATCTGCGGCCACGTCAGGGTCGGGGGTCCGGCCGGCACCTCGCCGAGCACGGCCACGCCGGCGTCGTCCAGCCGGAACACGACCAGCACGACGGTCGTCAGGACGAGGACGACGAGTGCCCACGGGATCGCTCGGAACCGGCGGCCGATGACCAGGACGGCCACCGACCCGACGGACAGGCACACCGACCACACGTTGAGGTGTCCGAGCCCGGTGACGAGTTCCCCGAACCGTGGCAGGAACTCGTCGCCGCTGTTCACCTTGACCCCGAGCATCTTCGCCACCTGGCTGAGCAGGATGTCGAGCGCGAGACCGCCCACGAACCCGACCAGGATGGGCGCGGACAGGAAGTTCGCCAGGAACCCCAGCTTCAGGACGGCGCACAGGGCGAACACGACGGCGCCGACGACTGCCTGCGCCAATGCGAGCTGGACGTACGACGCGCTGCCCGTCGCCGCGAGCCCGGCGAGCGAGGATCCGACGAGCGCGGCCGCTGCGGCGTCCGGCGACGCCACCAGCTGCCGACTCGAAGCGAGCAGGGCGAACAGCACCGCCGGCACGATCAGGGAGTACAGCCCGGCGGTCGGTGGCAGACCGGCGATCTGCGCGTACCCGATGTTCAGCGGGATGGCGATCGCCGCGAGGGTCACGCCGGAGAGTGCCTCCGTGCGCCACGAGTGACGGTCGAGCCCGGCCAGGATGCGCATCAGAACGCACCGATGCCCTTGCCGATGGTCGTCACACCGATGACGAGCAGCAGGACGGCCATGATCGTGGCGTTGTTGGCGGTGAGCCAGTCGCGCAGCGCCCCGAGTGCTCCCTGCACCCGGGTGCTGGCGAGCAGGTAGCCGACCACGGGGACGGCGATGCTCAGCGACGCGAGGACGACGAACACGACGAGCGCCCAGACGACCGACCCGGTGTCCGCGCCGCTGGTGCCGACGGTGACGCCGGCCGCCACGGCCATCATGAGGTTCTTCGGGTTGACGGTGGCGAGCAGGAAGGCCAGTCCGGCGGCGCGCACCGGTGTCATCGAGTCGATCGCGGACATCCACTTCGGGGGCGTCGCGGTGGTTCCAGGGGCTGGCCGGGCCCGCCACTGCCGCACGGCGAGCAGCACGAGCAGCACGCCGAGCACCAGCTTCACGACCCCGGCGACGGGTTGTGACGCGTCGGGGTCACCGGCCGGGATCAGGGACGACAACAGGGTGACGACCACGACGGCCACCGCGATGCCGGAGACCCAGCCGACCAGGAACGCCGTCGCGACCGACCTGGCGCGCGGCGCGAGCAGCATCAGGATCGCGGCGATGATCGGGATCGGGCTGATCGCGATGGTCACGGCCTGCGGCAGGAGCTCGCCGATGAGCGGAGCGGTGTTCACGGGGTGCCCTTCGTCGTCGTGGTGCCGCCGGGAGCGGTCGGTGTGCGGCGGTCCGTCCGCCGAGTTGGGGGCCCGAGGCCGGTCACGTCGCCGAGCACCGGGCGCATCCACCGCGCGTCCGGGTTCGCGTCGACCAGGACCGCGCGGACCAGCAGGGTCAGCGGGATGGCGAGGACGGCGCCCATCGGCCCGAGCACGGCCGACCAGAAGACGACGGACAGGAACGCGATGGTCTGGTTGAGGGACACCGCCGACCCGACGATGTGCGGCTGCAGGCCGGACTGGATGACCCCGTTGATCACGGCGTAGACGACGATGACGACGATCGCGTTCTGCCAGCCGTTCGCGAGCAGGGCGAGGACCACGGGCGGGATGATGCCGATCCAGTACCCGATGTTCGGGATGAAGCCGGTGATGAAGGCCAGCAGGCCCCAGAGCGCCGCACCGGGGACCCCGAGCAGGACCAGCGCGAGGGCGTCGAGCGCGGAGACCGCGGCGCCGAGGACGGCCGTGACGACCATGTACCGGCGGACACTGACGGTGAAGCCGGTGAGCGCCTCGACGAGCTGGGGACGGACCGGCCGGAGCCGGTCGGCGATGAGTCGCCCCCACCCGGCGTCGAGGGTCATGAAGACGATCAGCGCGAGGACGACGACCAGGCCGACGCCGAGGCCGAAGACGCTGCCGACCAGGTCCGACACCGCGCCGATGACGGTGCCGGGGCTGAGCCCCGCCAGCAGTCTCTGCACCTCCTGCTGCCCGACGCCGAGCGACGTCAACCACTGCCCGAGCTGGTCCTCCACCGCGTGCATCTGGTCGGCGTACTGCGGGAACAGCGTGGCGAACTGCGCGACCGAGACCACGAGCGCCAGCGAGAACCCCACCAGCAGCACCAGGATCACCACGATGACGACCGCCGAGGCGAGGCTCCGGGCGAAGCCGAGTCGTTCGAGGAACACCCGGGCCGGCTGGACGCAGATGGTGACGACGAGGGCGAGCGCCGTGGGAGCGATGATGCCGGCGAACCGGGAGCAGCCGACGGCGACGACGACCGCTGCGGCGAGACCGAGCATGATGCGCAGCCCGCGACCGGACCCGACCGCGGCCGCCGGTGCGGCGTCGTGCCCGGCGTCGGGCGCGGCGGCGCTCGGCATCGTCGGATCGTCGGGTCGGCGCGGTCGGCGCGGTCGGCGCTTCCAGAGTGACATCGGGCCTCGTCTCCCTCGCGGCCCCGGTCCCCGGATGCCGTGCTCGGACGCTAGTGCGCCGCGGAACCGACGGGATCGTCAGTTCCGGGTGAGACCCCGGCGTCGCCGCGAGCCCCCTCCGGACGCTGGAGGACCTCGAGCACGGCGACGAGGACGAGCGCGCCGACCAGGGTCCACACGACGAGCGCCGGTTCGAGCGGGCGGCCGAGCACGATGACGGTGGCCGCACCGAGCGCGATGAGGGCGCGGATGACGACCCTGCCCCGGTACAGCTGCACCCCGACCCGTCCGGTGCCGATGCCGAGGGCGTCGCCGCGGCGGCGGAGTGCCCCGGCACCGCGGACGGCGAGGCTCCGCAGGCGTCGGGCCGTGTCGGACGAGCCAGCGAACCACGCGACGATGGCCACGCACGCCGCGAGGACCGCGCCGGCCACGGCGGCGTGCGCGGCGAAGGCCACCACGGTGTCGTAGACGGCTCGAGCTGCGTTGCGGGGCATGAGGTCCGGCGCCAGCGCCCGCACCGCGAACACCCGTCCGATCCCGATCCCGGCGAGCGTGGCGAGCATGGCGAGGGCGACGCCGACCGCGGCGAGGGTGAGCGCCCGGGCCCGGCGTCTGGCCATGACGACGCCGACGGCGATGCAGGCGACCAGGAGCCACGGCAGCCACACGGCGGACACCTGCAGCAGGGTGTACCCGGTCTGCGCCCGGACCGCTGCGTCGGACGTCGCGATGACGATGGTCCGGTCGACCGCGGGGATCCGTTCGGCGAAGATGAGCCCCCGGTCGACGAGCCGCTCCTTGACCTCGGCCACCACCGGCCCGAGCTGGATGCCGATCGACCCGTCCGCTCCGATCGCGACCGCTGCCCGTCGGTCGCCGCTGAGCGACGCCACCATCTGGGTGTGCCCGGTGCGGAGCAGCTGCTTCCACAGGTCGGCGAACTGGTCGGACGCCACGAACCGGTTCACGGTGCCGGAGACCAGGTCCTGGATGCCGGCGGTCGCCGGTGCCTCGAGCGCCGAGAGCGCGGTCTTCGCCCGGGGTGGCAGGTCCAGCCCGCGGATGCCATCGAAGAGCGCCCCGGTCAGCCCGGCGACGTCCAGCTGGTCCTCGATCGCGCCGACCGTGCGGTCCGCGACCAGCGTCTGGACCGCCCGGTCGCGGGCGAGCGGCGCGAACGTCGCCACGAAGGCCTCGGTCGAGGTGACCTCGCGCTGTGCCCAGGTGGTGATCACCACCACCGGTGCGAGCAGCGCCCCGACGACGATCAGTGCGGCGGACGGGATCGCCCAGCCCCACCCGCGGCGGCGGACCGGGGTGTCGTCAGCGGTCTGCCCGGCGAGCCGGAGGCGCAGGTGCTCGTTTTCGGCGCGGAGTGCGGCGAGTTCGTCCTCGGTGGTGGTCATGGGCTGCGGTCCTTCCCGGGAGCGGCGAACGTCAGGAGATCAGGGCGGAGACGGCCTTCTGCAGCTGCAGCACACCGATGACCAGGATGAGCGCCGCGTTCAGCACGTTGGTGTGGCCGGCGATCCAGGTGCGCAGGCGCTCGAGGAGCGGTGCCGCAGCGTCCCCACGCGCGAGCACGAAGAACACCGGGACGGCGATCGGTGCGACCCCGACGACCACGAAGGCGATCGCCACGGCGGCGCCCTGCCCGGCGGTCACCGGGGCGCCGGCGATGTCGAGGCCGGCGATGATCGCGCACGAGGCGTCGACGGGGTTCACGGCGAAGATGCCGAACCCGAGCGCGAGGGACCGCGCCGGCGTGAACTCGCTGACCTTCTGCAGCCAGCCGGGCAGCTGTGGTGCGGCTGCCGCGACCTGCTCGGGCGTCGACGCCTCGGACATCTTCCGCAGGTCACGGCCGCCCCGTCGGAACACCCAGACCGCGGCCGCGAGCAGCCCGAGGGCGATGACCAGCCGGACCACGGCCGTCCAGAGCGGGGTGTCGGTCCGAGGGTGGAAGTCGATCGCGCTGAACACCGCGACGGAGACCCCCACGACGACCACGGTGGCGAGCAGCCAGCCGACGAAGAACGCGAGGCCGTTGGCGCGGTACCGCCGCGAGAGCAGTTCGGCCACCAGGGCCATGATCGCCAGCGGGCTGAGCAGGATCCCGAGCGCCGGCGCGATGAGGCCGACGATGAGCGCACCCATGAGCCCGGTCCTTCCGCTGGGGTGGCGACGCGCCGCCGACGTCAGGTGTCGGCGGCGCGTCACCGGGGGCGCACGCTCAGCGCGCGCCGGTCATGTCGTGCGCGAGCTCGTGTTCGTCGTCCGCCGACAACGAGGTCTGCACGATGGTCCCGCCGAAGCGGGAGAGGGCTGCACCGAACTTGTCCTCGGTGATCTTCGTGGCGTAGATGACGACCGCGGAACGACCGTCCGCGACGGCGCTCTTCACCCGGTCGCGGAACTCGGCGTTCAGCCCGGTCTTGTCGAGCCCGGCGAACAGCGCGCCGAGCGCACCGCCGATCACCAGTCCGAAGAACGGCACGAAGAACAGGAGTCCGAGGAGGGTGCCGAACAGGGCACCTCCGGCGGCACCGGCCCCGACGTTGCCCGCCGGACCGGGGGTCTCGACGTGCGTCTTGCCCTTGTCGTCGACGCGGACGAGCGCGAGGCCGGACAGCTCGACGACGAGGTCGCTCTGCAGCTGCTGGACTTCCTCGTAGGCGGCGACGGCACTGGCGTCGTCGTCGAACGAGATCACGATGAGGTCTGCCATGATCGTTTCCTTCCGTTGGTGGTGGTCGTCACTCGGAGTAGCGGCTGACCCGGACCGGGCCGGCACCGTCGAGGAGGCGGTGGGCGGCGTCGACGGCCTGGCCGTCGCCGTGCACGATCACGAGGTACCGGTCGGCCTTCAGGTCGTCCTCGTACTGCGGGATCTCGTCCTCGGGGACGGCCAGGCCGATGAGTGCGCCGAGACCCGCACCGATGCCGGCTCCGACGAGCGTGCTGGCCAGCCACCCGGCGGCAGCGACCCACCCGATGCCCGGGAGCCAGACGAACCCGAGCAGCAGCCAACCGGTGAGCGCGCCCCACAGGGCACCCCACCCGCCGAACGTGCCGGCCTCGTTGCCGACCGGGATCCAGCCGTGCACCTTCTTGTCGTCCTTGACGCCCTTGCCGACGATCGAGACGACGTCGTCGCCGTACCCGGCGTCCTTGAGTGCCTTGGCGGCGCCGAGGGCCTCGTCACTCGTGGCGAAGACACCGACGGTCGAGTCGGTGGCGGTGGTCGTGGTGGCCATGGGGGTTCCCTTTCCTCGTGGTTGTCGAACGGTCGTACTGCAGGTGGTCGGTGCCCGTCACCCGCCGATGAGGCGCTGCTTGGCGGCGGCGAACTCGTCGTCGGACAGGAGGCCCTGCTGCCGGAGCCGACCGAGTCGCTCGAGCTCGCTCAGCAGGTCGGGAGCAGCGGGGACGTCCGCCACGACGCGTTCCGCTGCGGCGCGTTCCGCTGTCATCCGCTCCTCTGCGGCGCGGTCCTCCGCCACACGCTCCTCGTGCCCGCGCACCGCACCGCCGACCGCCGACGCGGTCCCGGCCACGACCGCGGTCCGTGCAGCGAGCCCGAGCAGTCCGGGTCGGCCGAATCGTCGGAACGGCATGGTGTCTCCTAACCGATGTGCGCCGAGGCGGCGAGGTCGTTGAGTTCCGGTGCGGGGACGCGTGCGCTCCAGAGCAGCTGGCCCCCGCTGTCGGCGAACCGCTCCGCCAGGTCCTTGGCCCAGAGCTGCTCGATCACGACGATCGCGGCCGAGGTCCCGGGCGCGAGCGTGTCCGCGACCTGGTCGACGTCGTCGTTGGCGGCCAGGCCGCGGGCTTCGAGGGCGACCGAGCCCGATGTGCCGGTCCTGGTCACGTCGTCGAGCTCGCGGACGTGGACGGTGCCGTCCTCGGCCCGGCTGATGAGCAGCAGGTCGAGGACCCGGACCGTCTCGGCGTCCGTCAGGTCGACGAGCGCGTCGAGCACGGCGTCGTCGGGCAGCTCGCCCCGGAACGCGACGACGAACACCTCGGCCGGGCCGTACGTGAAGGTGGTCACGGTGCCTCCCCTGTGGTCATGGCACCAGGTGTAGCCGCGGCGGAACCGGTCGGGCACCACCCTGAGCGGGTGATCTGGCACGCCTCCGCAGATCACCCGGGGCGGGTGATGCACCGCCGGCACCGGTCGTCGATCGTTGCGTCCATGAACCCCGTGACAGCACGACCCGCGGTGACGCCGTGAGCATCGGCGGTGGGATCTTCCTGCTCGTCGTCGGCGCGATCATGGCGTTCGCGTTCGACTTCACGGTCGTCGGCATCGACATCCAGCTCATCGGCTACATCCTGATGGTCGCCGGCTTCCTGGTCCTCGTGCTGGGGATCGTCCTCCGGCTCCGGCCGCGCCGTGCCACGACGAGCGTCGTCACCGAGATCGACCCCGTGACCGGACAGCGTGTCGTCCGCCGGGTCGACGAGGACGACCGAGGGGTCTGACCGGCACCGTGCTCGCCGTGATCGGCCAGCTGCTGCCCCTCGCCATCGCCGGTGCGCTGAGCTCCGTCCCCATCGCCGCGGTGCTCACCCTGCTGCTCGGTGGTCGCGGCCTCGGTCCGGCCGTCCTGTTCGCCGTCGGCTCGGTGACCGGGGTCTTCGTCGTCACGGTCGCCGCGACCGCGCTGCTCGGCCGTGTCCTCGTGGTGGACCTGCCGGCGACGGCGTCACCGGGCCTCGGCCTGGGCGAATGCCTGCTCGGGGTCGTCGCGGTCCTCGCCGCGGGGGTCGTGTTCCGGCGCCCCGCCGCAGCGGGACCGAGCCGGACGAGCGCACTCCTGACGACGGCGGTCGGCACCGTCCGACCCGCCGTCGCGCTCGCAGTGGGGGCGGCGCTCGCGCTGCGCCCGAAGGCCCTGCTGCTGGCGTCCGGCGTCGGCATCGTGCTCGCCCCGGCTGAGCTGCCGGCGGTGCCGTCGACCGTCCTCGTCGGGGCGAGCACCTTGCTGATGACGGCCACGGTGACGGGGCCGATCGTCTTCGCGCTGGTCGGCGGGGAACCGGCCCGCGCGGACCTGGAGCGGTTCCGCACCTGGCTGCGGCACAACTCGCGCGCCGTGACCGTCGTCGTCCTCGTGCTCGTCGGCGCGGTCCTGGTCGGCGACGGCCTCGGACGGCTCTGACGCCCCACGCACGAGCCGTCGGGCGACCGACGACGACGACCGACCGACCGACGACCGACCGCCGACTCGCTACTCCCGCGCCGCCAGCGCCGTCTGCCGCGGCAGCTCCCCGAACTCCTGCCGGTAGCTCCCCGCGAACCGGCCCAGGTGCGCGAACCCCGTCGCCCGGGCGATCTCGGCGACGCTGCGGTCGTCGCCGGCCTCGAGCTGCTCCCGGGCGAGCAGGAGCCGGATCCGGCGCAGGTACATCGTCGGCGTGATGCCGTGGTGCCGCTGGAACGCCGCCTGCACCCCGCGGACACTCAGCCCCGCGGCCTCGGCGACGTCGTTGACGGTGATCTGCTCGGTCGCGTGGTCGAGCAGGAACGTCTCGGCACGGGCGAAGCGCGCGGTCGACGCCATCACCGGCTCGTGCTGCCCCACCGGCCAGTGCGGGATCGCGGTCAGCAAGCCGCCGGCCGCGAACCGGGCGAGTTCGCGCTCCCGCTCGAGCGGCACGTCCGTCGGACCCTGCAGGACCTCCTGCGCGACCGACCGGACCATGAGCCACCAGGCGGCGAGCGGCGCACCCTCTGGCACGTGTCGGGGACGAAACTCCAGCGGACCCGGCGCCCAGTCACCGCGCTCGGCGGCGACCTGCTCGACGATCGTCCGGTCGATGCGCAGCACGTCGTGCTGGAAGTCCACCCACCGGAACCGCTGCGGGTCCTGTCGGTAGAGCACGGGGCGGCCGATCTGCACCGGGTTGTCGTCGACCTGCGCCGAACCGGCCTTCACCCAGACGATCATCATCGCCCGCCCGGGCTCGACCGCGCCGCTCAGGGCACCCGTGCACCGCGTCGACTCGAGGGAGAGCAGGGCGGTGCCCCGCACGCGTTCCTCGAAGACGAAGCCCTCTCCGGTCGCCTCCACGGTGAGTCCGTGGGTCACGTGGGTCACCGACAGCGCCTCGGCCGCGACCGACGGCTCGTCTGTCCTGATCTCCCGCTGCGTGCGGTGCATCATCTCGGGCACGTGATGATCCTCGCGACATGTCGGCATCCGCGCAACGCACGACGCGCCGGGTTTCCTGGACGACGACCAGCATCCGCGCGTTTGACTGATGCGACATGAAGTACATCCAGTACGACCGCTCCACGTTCCTGACGAGCGACGACGTCGCCGACGCCGTGATCGAGTACGCCGCGGCGCTCGCCGGCGGCAGTCGCGCCGACGCGATCGCGGTCCCGACGGTGGCGGAGGACGGCACGATGACGACCACGAAGATCCTCATCGGCCCGTCGAGCGAGATCGTCGTCGCCGACGCGGACGAGGACGAGCTCGAGGTCGAGAACGGTGAGTTCGTGGAACGCCTGCGTGCTGCAGCGCAGACGTTCGACCACCCTGAGACGATCCACGCCGACACCCGCTCGGACCTGACGGGCGACGGACCGGTCGCCTGACCGCAGCGCGGTCGGAGCGACACGCACCGCGCGCACAGCGCCCACCGCGCTCACCGCGCGCACCGCGCTCACCGCCCGAGGTCGGTCGGGAACCTGCTGGCGTCGACCGCCAGGACCGCCTCGGTCCGTCGGCTCAGCTCGGCCAGGAACGCCCCACTCTCGGGTTCCAGGTCGTCGTCCGGCGCCGGCTCCAGGGCGACCGCCACCGCTGGTGCGAGGAGCAGCTCCACCGTGCTGGCCGCGCCGAAGTCGTCGGTCGTCGGGACCGACACGACGTCGCTCAACCGGCTCTGGTGCAGGGCGGCCGCGTACCGGATCACCGCGTCGGCGACCGTGTCACCGGTCAGGACCCGGACGGTCCCCGCGTAGTTGACGTACTTCATCGGTGCTCCCTCGTGACGAGGGGCATCCGCCGCGGTGACGGTTCCCTGATCCTGCTGGACAGTAGGCCGTGGTCCCCGCGTGCGTCACAGACACCGAGGCCGACGCCGACGCCGAGGGGTCTGTCCACTCCGCGCTGTCGCTCGGGATCCCGCTGGTAGCAACGAGGTGCGTGCCGCCTCCCGTGCGGCGCGGGAAGGAAGCGACTCTTGACCGAGATCACCGCCCACCACGGGCTCTTCAAGGACACGAACCTGCACGTCGACGACACCGGCGGCTCCGGCCGCACCGTCGTCCTGATCCACGGCTGGCCGCTGTCCGGCGAGTCCTGGAGCAAGCAGGTCCCGGCGTTCGTCGACGCCGGACACCGCGTCGTCACCTACGACCGTCGCGGCTTCGGTCGCAGCGACAAGCCGAAGACCGGCTACGACTACGACCACCTCACCGAGGACCTGCACACGATCCTCACCGAGCTCGACCTGCGAGACGTCACCCTCGTCGGCTTCTCGATGGGCGGCGGCGAGGTCGCCCGCTACTTCTCGAAGTACGGCACCGAGCGGCTGCACAGCGTCGTCTTCGCCTCGGCCGTGCCGCCGTACCTGCTGCAGACTTCGGACAACCCGGACGGCCCGCTGCCGAAGGAGCAGGCGGCCGAGATGACCGCGGGCCTGACGAAGGACGAGGACGCGTTCTACGACCAGTTCACGACCGACTTCTTCTCGGTGGACGGCACCCTGGTCGTCTCCGAGGAGGACCGGCAGCAGGCACTCACGCTCGCGAAGCAGGCATCGAAGACCGCCGCGCTCGAGGCGATGGCGTCCTTCGCGAACACCGACTTCCGTGACGACCTGCCGAAGGTCACCGTGCCGACGCTCGTCATCCACGGTGACGGCGACGCGACCGTGCCGTTCGACGGCTCGGGTGCCCGCACGCACGCCGCGATCGCCGGCTCCGAGCTGCACGTCGTGGCCGGCGGCCCGCACGGCGTCAACGTCAGCCACCCGGACGAGTGGAACCGCGTGGTGCTGGCGTTCCTCGCGAAGTAGCGCGGAACGCTCAGCGTCCGCGGCACGGAACGCGACCGACAGGCGGACGGGAGGCCCGTGGCAGACCCGCCACCCCTCCCTCGCAGGCTCGGTCGGCGCGGCCCGCGTGCCGCTGGCGCGTCACGCTGATCGGCCCGCGCCCGTCCTCCTGTGCGCAGGTCCAGGGCCCCACTCAGGCCGCGGGAGCCACCAGACCGGCGCGCCGGCGCAGGTCGAGCGCGGCCGCGACGAGCTCGCGGGTGCGCGGGTGCGCGCCCGCGTCGAACAGCCGCTCCGCGGGGCCCACGTCGACGACACGACCGCCGTCGAAGACCGCGATGCGGTCGGCGACCCGGCGCACGACGGCGAGGTCGTGCGAGATGAACACGCAGGTCGTGCCGGTGGTGCGCTGCAGGTCGAGCACCAGGTCGAGGATCCGCGCCTGCACCGAGACGTCGAGGGCCGACGTGGGTTCGTCGCACACCACCAGCGGCACCGGTCCGGCGAACGCCCGGGCGATGGCGACGCGCTGCTTCTGCCCGCCGGACAGCTGGGCCGGCCGGCGGTCGAGGACGTCGGCGGGCAGCCCGACCCGCGCCGCGAGCTGCTCGGCGGTGCCGTCGCCGTGCAGCAGCCGGATCGCCCGTCCGAGCACCTGTCGGACCGTCCGTCGCGGGTTGAGCGAGGCGTCCGCGTTCTGGAACACGACCTGCACGGGTGGGGTGCCGGTCGGCGTCCGGTCGCCGGCGTCCAGCGTGATCGTGCCGTCGTGTCGGACCAGTCCGGCGAGTGCTCGGCCGAAGGTCGTCTTGCCGGAGCCGGACTCCCCCACGACGCCCAGCACCTCACCGCGGCGCAGCTCGAGGTCGATGCCGTCGAGGGCGACGGCGCCGTCGTACTCCTTGCGGAGGCCCCTGATCGTCGCGAGGACGTCGTGCTGCGCGGTCTCGGCGGTCGTGCCCGTCGTTCCCGCCTTGCCCGTCGTTCCCGCCTTGCCCGTCGTGATGTCGGGCAGGGCGTCGACGAGCTGCTTCGTGTACGGCTCCGTGGGGTGGAGCAGCACCTGGGTCGCGGTGCCCTCCTCGACGAGTACCCCGTGGCGGAGCACCCCGACCCGTCCGCAGTGCGCCGCGACCAGCGGCAGGTTGTGGCTGATGAGCAGGGTCGCGAAGCCGATCTCGGTCCGGAGCTCGTCGATGAGCGCCATGATGCCCGCCTCGACCGTGCTGTCCAGGCCGGTGGTGGGTTCGTCGAGCACGAGCAGGCGCGGACGGGCCACCAGGGCCATCGCGATCGCGACGCGCTGCTGCTGACCGCCGGACAGCTCGTGCGGGTACCGGACCCCGATCGTCGTCGGCGACGGCAGCCCGACCCGGGTGAACGCCTCGATCGTCGCGGTGTCCGCAGTCGCGCGGCCGGAGCCCGTGGCGCGCAGGACCTCGGCGACCTGGCGTCCGACCGTCATCGTCGGGTTGAGGGCGAGGCCGGGTTCCTGGTGGACGACCGCCACGACGTCGCGCCGGAACCGCCGGAGGCGCTCACCGCGCAGGGACGCGACGTCGACGCCGTCGACGACCAGCGCCGACGACCCGACGGCGGCGTCCGGGCCGAGCGACGCCGTCAGCGTGCCGGCGACGGTGCTCTTGCCGGAGCCGGACTCGCCCACGAGCCCGTACGAGCCACCGGGCTCGATCACGAACGCGACGTCGTCGACCACCCGGGTGCCGCGGTACGACACGGTGAGCCCCTCGACGCGGACCAGTGCGTCGGTCGTGCCGGTGGTCCGGGACTGCTGGCTCGTGCCGGTCTGCTCGGTCACTCGGAGACCTCCTTGAGGTTGTCGGCGATCAGGTTCGCGGACACGACGATCGACGCCACGGCGACACCCGGGAACACGACCGTCCACCACGCGGCCTGCAGGTAGGCGCGGTTCGCGTTGATGTCGAGCCCCCAGTCGGCGGCCGGTGGTTGCGAACCGAGCCCGAGGAACGACAGCGACGCGGTGATGAAGATCGCGGCACCGAGGCTCAGGACCGCCTGGATCACGAAGACCCCGATCACGTTCGGCAGCAACTCGGTGACCATCGCCCGGACGGCGCTCTCGCCCTGCAGCCGTGCGGCCTGGACGTAGGACTTGCCCATCTCGACGAGCACCGCGGCCCGGACGATCCGCGCGATGCCCGGCGCGAAGAGCACGCCGACGATGAGGACGAGCGCGGGCGTCGACACCCCGAACGCACCGACGAGCACGACCAGGAAGATCAGGCTGGGCAACGCGAGCAGCACGTCGAAGAACCGCATCAGGGCGGTGTCGACCCAGCCGCGGTGGTAGCCGGCGAGCAGGCCCAGGGTGCCACCGACGACGGTCGCCAGCGCCGCGCCGAACGGGCCGATGACGAGCGCCGGCCGGGCCCCGGCGGCGACGCGGGCGAAGACGTCGCGGCCGAGCGAGTCGGTGCCGAACCAGTGCGCAGCGCTCGGCGCCTGCAGGAGCTCACCGGTGCGGGCGAAGGGCTGCAGGCCGAGCAGGTGCCAGCCCACGGCCAGGACGACCCACCAGAGCAGGATCGCCACGGAGACCAGGAACGTGGGACGCCGGAGGAGTCCGCGCCACCCGCGGCGGGTGACCCGTGCGGTGCCCGTGGTGGTCGACGCCGACGGCCGACCGGCGAGGGCGTCGGTCTCGACGGCGCCGGGGACGACGGCGGTCATGCGGTGGCCACCCGTTCGAAGCGGATCCGGGGATCGACCACCACGAACAGCAGGTCGGTGAGCAGGAGCGCGCCGAGCGAGAGCGCTCCGGCGAGCATCACCCCGCTCTCGAGCAGCAGGGCGTCCTTGCGTTCGGCGGCCGACACGAGCAGCGCGCCGAGGCCCGGGTAGGAGAACAGGGTCTCGACGATGACGCTGCCGCCGAGCAGGGTGCCGAGGTAGATGCCGAGCACCGAGAACGTCGGGATGAGCGCGTTGCGGACGACGTGCCGGCGGACGACCTGGCCGGTGGTCAGGCCCTTGAGCACGGCGGTGCGGTGGAACTGCGACCGGATCGTCTCGATCGTCCCCGCACGCACCATCCGGGTCAGGACGGCGAGGTACGCCAGGGCGAGCACCACGGCGGGCAGCGTGAGCACCCGGAGCCGCTCGCCGAACCCGGCGTCGAGCGCACCGGATGCCTGCACGGGCACCACCCGCAGCCAGACCGAGAAGACGAGCAGCAGCACGATCCCGACGACGAACTCCGGCACCGCCGAGATCGTCAGCAGCCCGACCGTGACGGCACGGTCGGAGCGGCGACCCTGCCGGTACGCCTGCACGGCGCCGAGCGTGATCGCGACCGGCACCATGATGACGAACGCGTACGCGCCGAGCAGCAGGGAGTTGCCGAGACGGCCGAGCACCAGGTCGCGGACCGGCTCGGAGTAGACGAAGCTCGTGCCCCAGTCCCCCGTGACGAACCCGCCGATCCAGTGCAGGTACCGGCTGACGAGGGGCCCGTCGAGCCCGTGGTCGACGTTCCACGCGCGCACCTGCGCCGCCGTCGCGTACTGCCCGAGGGCGTTCCGGCCCGGGTCCCCCGGCACGACCTGGACGAGCCAGAACGTCAGGACGGAGACCACGACCAGGACGAGCGGGATCTGGACGACCCGTTGCCCGACCAGGGTCAGCAGACGACGGCGGCGCGCGGTGCTCATGACGCGGTGACCCCGATGCCCCGGAAGTCGAACCCGCCCGGGAAGTCCTGCCCCGACCGGAAGGTGCCCGTGACGCGCTTCTGCAGCAGGATGCTGCTCGACGCGAACGCGGGGACGATCACGGGCAGGTCGGTCCACTCGATCTCGGCGATCTGGTTCGCCAGGTCCTGCCGCTCCGACTCGTCGGTCGTCGACTCGTACCGGTCGGTCAGCTGCTCGAGCTCCGGGCTCGAGTACTTCGAGGCGTTCCAGACGGCGCCGTCGCGGTAGATCAGGTCGACGTACTGCGCGGGCAGGCGCTGCGCCCAGTTGGTGATCGTCACCGGGGCGTTCAGCCACGGGGTGTCGTCGCCGTCGGCGTAGTACTGCGCGCTCGTCAGCACCTTGAGGGTGACGTCGAACCCGCCGACCGCCTCGAGCTGCTGCTGCACCACCTGGGCGAGGGCCTTCTCGGCGTCGAGCGTCGTGATCTCGAAGGAGACCGTCCTGCCGCCGAGCAGGTCCGCGACCTTCGCCTTGTCCTGCTCGCGCTGCTCGAGTCCCTTCGGTTGGATCGCCGAACTCGGGAAGAACGTGGTGTCGTTGCCGACCTCGGCTGCGCCGCCGTAGACCGTCTTGACGATCTCCTCACGGTCGAGCGCGAGGGCGAAGGCCTCACGGACCTTCGGGTCGTCGAAGGGCGCCTTGGTGACGTCGAGGAAGATGCCGTCGAACTTGTTGAAGTACGGCTCGGTCTCGGTGTAGTCCGAGGCCTGCAGCGTCGACGTCGCGGTGGGGCTGGCGGCGATCTGGTCGATCTCCCCGCTCTGGAACGCGAGCAGCTGGGCCTGGTCGTCGGCGTAGAACTTCACGTCGACCTGCTGCAGCTCCACGTCCTTCGCGTCCCAGTAGTCCGGGTTCTTCGTGAACGTGGCGCCCTGGCCGGCCGAGTACTTCGTCAGCACGAACTGTCCGGCGCCGACGGGCTGCTTGGCCCAGTTCGCGCCGGCGTCGAAGCCGGCCGGCTGGATGGTCGTGTTCGAGCCCGTGAGCAGGTAGGGGAAGTCGGCGTACGGCTTGGCGAGCGTGAAGTCGATGGTCGAGGCACCGTCGGCGGCGACCGACTGCAGGATGCCGTCGAAGCTCGACTTGCCGGGCGACTGGCTGTCCTTGCCGATGATCGAGTCGAACGTCGCGACGACGTCCTTGCTCGTGAGCGCGGCACCGTCGGAGAACTGCAGGTCGTCGCGGAGCTGCACCGTCCAGGTGCGTCCGTCGGACGACGCCTTCCACGAGTCGGCCAGACGGCCCTCGAGCTTGCCCTTCGCGTCCTGGCTGAGCAGGCCCTCGGACGCCAACCCCACGATGAACATCGCGTTGTAGTCCGAGGTGGTGAGCGGGTTGATCGTGCTGTCGGGCTCCTGGAGTCCGAGCGTGTAGGTGCCGGTGTCCGAGGACGATCCGGGCGAGGCATCGCCGCCGGACGAGCACGCGGCGAGCGTGAGGGCGAGGGCGGACGCGGTGGCCGCGAGGGCGAGGCGCTTGAGGCGACGCCGCCGCGACGTGAGGTCGACGGTCACGGATGACTCCTAGGGGTTCGGGTTGCAGGGGTGCGGTGCTGGGAGGGGTGGTGCGGTCAGCGGTGCGCGCGGTCCGGCACCCGGGGGTGTCCGAAGCGCTCGCGCAGGGTGAGGTCGTCGTACGCCGTGGCGGTCCGGCCGCGGCGCTGCAGTTCCGGCACGACGTGGTCGACGAACCGGTCGATCCCGCCGGGCAGGTACGGGAACTGCACGATGAAGCCGTCGGCGCCACCGTCGTCGGCGAGCTCCTCGAACCGGTCGGCGATCTCCGGTCCGGTTCCCGTCAGCAGGCTGCGGCGGTACGACCACGCGTAGACGTCGCGGGGCGTCGCGGGGCCGTCGGCGAGCAGCCGGTCGACCGCGGGCTTCGGCGAGCGGGTCTCGTTCGAGGTGTCGAACTCCTCGGCGTAGTCGAACGGCACGTCGACGTCGCGGCCGGACAGGTCCTGCCCGATCTGGTGCGACACGTCCTCGAGGATGAGGGCGTCCGGCGTCAGGGCGAGGATCGCGTCCGCCTCGGCTCGGGCGTCGGCGGCGGTCTCCCCCACGACCGGCATCACCGACGGCATGATCTTCACCGCGTCGGCGGAGCGGCCGTGCCGGACGGCGCGGGCGCGCAGGTCGTCGACGAAGCGTCGGACGTCCGCGGTGGAACCGCCACGGGTGAACACCGCGTCGGCCGTGTCGGCGGCGAGTTCCAGCCCGGACTCGGACCCGCCGGCCTGGAACAGCAGCGGGTGGCCCTGCGGCGGCCGGGCGATGTTGAGCGGCCCGCGCACCCGGAAGAACTCGCCCTCGTGGTCGAGACGGTGCAGGCCGTCGCGGCGCGCGAAGACCCCGGACGCCGGGTCGGCCACGATCGCGTCGTCGTCCCAGCTGTCCAGCAGCCCGTTCACGACGTCGACGAACTCGCGACCGCGCTCGTACCGTCGGGAGTGGTCGATGTGGGCGTCACCACCGAAGTTGCGGGCCTCTTCGTCGTAGCGGCTCGTGACGAGGTTCCACGCGGCTCGCCCACCGCTGAGGTGGTCGAGCGAGGCGAGGGTCCTGGCCACGTGGTACGGCTCGTTGTACGTCGTCGACACGGTCGCGGCGAGGCCGATCCGCGACGTCACCTGGGACAGCGCGGCGAGCAGCGTGAACGGTTCGGGCCGCAGCGCACCGTAGTGGTCGACGCCCGACGGGTACCGGTCCCAGAAGTACAGGCCGTCGGCGAGGAAGAGCGTGTCGAACACGCCGCGCTCGGCGGTCTGCGCGATGCGCCGGTGGTGCCGGATGCTCAGGTGCTCGGCGGGACGCGAGGACGGGTGCCGCCACCCGGTGACGTGCGCGCCGCCCGGGTGGAAGGCGAAGGCGCCCAACAGGATGCGGTCGCTCATGCGGACGCCTCCTGGTCGACGGCCGCTGGCGCGGGCGCGGCTGCCGAACCGTCGTACCGGCTCGCCGGTCGCGCCAACCCGAGGTGCTCCCGCAGGGTGTCGCCGCGGTACGTGCGGTCGTACACGCCACGACGTTCGAGCTCCGGCACGACCTGGTCGACGAACCGGTCGACGCTCACCGGGATCGACGAGAACGCGAGCATGTAGCCGTCGGCGGCGTCCTGCTGGTAGCGCTCGGCCAGCCAGTCGGCGATCTGCTCGGGCGTGCCCGGCAGGAACCGACGGCGCAGGATCGTCCGGTAGACCTCGCGCAGCGTGGTGGCCTCGGCGGCGATGCGGCGGATCGACTCGTAGACGGACTTCGACTGGTTGATCGCCGTCTCGTCGAAGACGTGCTCGAACGGTGCGTCGAGCGGCCGGTCGGACAGGTCGGTCTGCAGGTAGTGGGACAGCAGGTCGAGCGAGACGCGGTCCGGTGTCAGTTCCTCGATCTCGTCGAGCTGCCGCAGCGCGTCGGCCTCGGTGTCGCCGATCACCGGCGACACCGCCGGCAGGATCAGCATCGACGACGCGTCACGTCCGTGCTCGACGGCGCGGCGCTTGTAGTCGGCGTACAGGGCCTGCGCGTCGGCGAGGTCGTCCTGCCAGAGGGTGAAGACGCCCTCGGCCTTCGCCCCGGCCAGCGCGCGGCCGGCCTCGGACGCCCCGGCCTGGAACAGCACCGGGTGGGCCTGCGGCGGCCGGGCGATGTTGAGCGGCCCGCGCACGCGGAAGAACTCGCCCTCGTGGTCGAGCACGTGCAGTCCGTCGCGCTTCGCGAAGTACCCGGACTCCTGGTCGTACAGGAACGCGTCGTCGTCCCAGCTGTCCCAGAGGCCCTGCACGACGTCGACGAACTCGGCACCCCGGCGGTAGCGGACGGCGTGGTCGAGGTTCGCGTCGCGACCGAAGTTCCAGGCCTCTTCGTCCGAGGCGCTCGTGACGAGGTTCCAGGCGGCCCGGCCCTCGCTCAGGTGGTCGATCGACGCCAGCTTCCGGGCCACGTGGTACGGCTCGTTGTAGGTGGTCGAGACCGTCGCGGCGAGCCCGATGTGCTCGGTCCGCTGCGACAGGGCACCGAGCAGGGTGAAGGGCTCGGTGCGGATGTTCACGGCGTGGTCGATGCCCGACGCGAAGCGGTCCCAGACGTACAGCTCGTCGGCGATGAACAGCGTCGCGAACCCACCGCGCTCGAGCGTCTGCGCGAACCGGACGTAGTACTCGACGTCCAGGTAGGCGTCCGGTTCGCTGCCCGGCAGGCGCCAGCTCGTGACGTGCTCGCCGCCGGGGTAGAACACCATCCCGCCGAGCACCAGGCCGCCGTCGCGGGTCATGCCGTCACCGCCTCGTGGGCCAGGACGGCGCCGAGCTGCGGGGCCACCTGTTCGGCGAACAGCGCGAGGGCGTCCGTCCGTGCACCGACGTCGGAGTAGCCGTCGTCGACCTGCACGTTGAGCTGCGTCGCGTACCGGGAGTACGGCTTCGACGCGATCGACTCCGCGATGTCGTCGGCCGTGCCGTAGTGCAGGTTGAGCGACGCGGCCTTCTCGGCCAGGGTCGTCGCCGGCGGCAGGAACGACTCGCCCCACGCGTACTTCGCCTCGATGCCCGCACGCGCCTCGCGCAGCGCGGTCTCGCGGTCCGGGGCCGGGTAGATCGCCGTCGAGAGCGCGACGCGGGCAACAGCGCCGTCCGGCAGTGCGGCGTGGTAGGCGTCCGCGGTGACCTCGGCCGGCACGGTCTGCGTGGTGCCGATCAGCACCCCGTGCCCCCGACGGGCGGCGATGGCGGCGCTCTCGGCGCTGAGCGTGGCGTCCCAGATCCGGTCGAGCAGCCCGCTGCCGTCCGGGTTCAGGCGTGCGGTCCCCGTGCCGAGTGACGCACCACGCAGCGCGTCGAGCAGCCGTGCGAGCTGCTCGTCGAACGCGGCACGACGGGTGTCGTGGTCGGCCCCGACCAGACCGGGTGCGAAGACGTCGAGGGTCTCCGGGCCGCCACCGTTGGCGACGCCGAGTTCCACGCGTCCGTCGCTGATCGCGTCGAGGACGGCGGCGTCCTCGGCGACCCGAACCGGGTCCTCGTGCGGCAGCGTGACCGCTCCGAGCCCGAGCCGCAGGGTGGACGTCCGCTCGGCGAGGGCCGCGAAGAACACGAACGGTGACGGCAGTCCGCCGCGCGCCGGTGCGTCGTCGTGTCGGAAGTGGAACTGGCGGACCCAGGCCCCGTCGTACCCGAGGCGTTCCGCCGCGGTGAAGAGCTCGAGCTCCTCGCGGTAGGCCCGGGTCGCCGGCGGCGCCTCGGTGCCGTGCGAGAACACCGCGATCCGCAACGGCACCGTGGCCGCGCGGGCGGTGCGTTCGACGTGCGTCATGCAACACTCCCTCGTCAGTGGAGCGATGCAAACACGAGCGAGCGACGCGCACGAGCGTCGACGTAACGGGACGCAGTGATTCGTCACGGAACGTAGGAGAGCGCGCACCGCGCGGAACAGGAGCATCATCGCCGCCCTTGTGCCCGGAGCAGGACCGACGTAGCTTGGCGGCAGCTGCCCCGGACCCCGGTCGCCGGAACTCCTGTGTTCCTCGAGACGATCAGGGAGTGTCACCGTGCCGCAAGAATCCGTCGACGAGACGTCATCCGCGACCACCACCACCGAACTGAGCACCGCCACCGCCGCCGCACCGGTCCGCCTGGAGGCCTCGGCGTCCTCGCCCGAGCAGGCCCTCGAGCAGTTGCCGGGCCTCGTCACGGGCACCTCCTGGCAGACCCGTCCGACCACCGGGGCGTACTCGTTCCGGTACCTGGCCGTCGGTGACGGCAACGTGACGCTGCGCCGATCGCAGATGCGCGGCTACGTCCGCGGCACCGTGGCCCCCGACGACGCGTACATCGTCGTCTTGGTGCTCGGCGGCGTCGTCACGCTCGACCTCCTGCGCGGCGGCGGGCCGGTCGACAACGGCGTGCCGGCGCTGATGCCCACCGAACGACGCGCCGTCGTCGAGGCCAGCAACCACGACGCCGTCATGGTGCACCTCACCCGCGCGTTCGTGCGGTCCGTCGCCGAGGAGCGCCACGGCCTGCCCTCGGGCGGCCTGCACCTCGACGAGCGCGCGGTCCCCGCAGCGGACGCCGTCGTGCGCTGGCGGCAGGTCCTCGAGTCCGCTCGTCGGGTCCTCGCGGCGCAGGGCGTGGCCTCCACCGCCTGGTCGGACGCCACCCGAGCCGTCGCCGTCGCCTTCCTCGCCCTGTACCCACCGAAGGCCGCCGAACCGTCGAGCGCCCTGTGGGCACCCCGGAACGCCCGGATCCGGCGAGCGGTCGACCACGTGCACGAGCACGCGGCGGAACCCATCGCCGTGTCGGACCTCGCCGCGGTGTCCGGCTTGAGCGTCCGTGCCGTGCAGGAGTCGTTCCAGCGGCTGTTCGGGATGCCGCCGTCGGCCTACGTCCGCTCCGTCCGGCTCCAGCGCGTCCGGGGCGACCTGCTGCGACTCGACACCGCGACCACCTCGGTGAGCGAGGTCGCCCGCAGCTGGGGGTTCGCCCACCTCGGCCGGTTCTCGGCGGAGTACACGAGCCGCTACGGCGAGTACCCGAAGGCCACGCTGCACCGGTAACCGGTCGAGCGCGCGCCACGCGCCCTGGGCAGAGCCGACGGGCGGACGGGAGGCGCGGGGCGGGCCCGGACCGCGCCTCCCGTCCGTCAGGTCGTCCCGTCCACCGCCCTGACGGACGTCACGCGGACGGCGTCGCGTCGAGCGCGATGACCGCGACCTGGACCACCGCGTCGTCCGGCATGTCCGGGTAGTAGTTGGCGCGCAGCTGCCGGGCGAAGTCGACCATGTCGGTGTCGGCCGGCTGGTGCGCCGCCCGAGGGGTGAGCTCCCTCAGGCGGTGGTCGGTCACCTCGGTGACCTGGCCGGCCAACGGCGTCGCCGAGGGGTGCTCGTCGAAGACGAACACCGCGGGGCCGGTGCGGACGTCCTCGTGCCAGCGCACCGTCGTGACCTTCTCGCCGCGCTGGACGGCGTCGTGGTGCTTCTGGTGGAAGTGGATCGTCTGGGACACGGATCAAGTCTGGTCGATGTCGACCAGGTCCGCGTGCCGCGCGGCGTAGGCCGTCGCACGGCGGATCCGGCGGAGCGTCAGCGGGACGATCCAGACGAGCACCGCCACCATGAGCGCGAGGAACACCGGCGGCAGGATCCCGAGGTCGCCGCGGATCCACGTCGACACCATCTGGAACGCGAGCGCTGTGTAGAGCAGCCCGATGTACGCGAGCTGGAACCGCAGCGCGAGTGGGACCACCGTGGCGTACCGGACGGCGCCGACCTGCTCAGCCGGGTCGAGCGGCAGGTCCGCGCCGCGGGCCACGATCTTCGCGAAGCGACGGAGTCGACCGAGGTCGTGGCCGGCGGACGCCCGCAAGAGCCCGTTCAACGGCAGCGACTGGAGCAGGGCCGCGAACGCGGTCGCAGTGAAGACCAGCTGGCCGGCGAGGAAGGCCGCCTGGGTGAGTCCAGCGGGGTCGTCCCCGGTGAGGGCGGCCAGGACCACCACGCCGATCGTCACGACGACGATGGACACGCCGAAGGTCACCGCGATCACCACGATCGTGTGGCGGAGTTCGGCCGGTCCGAACCGGTAGCCGACCGGGTACGCCGACGGCGACGGCTCCGTGCGCCGGAACAGCGCACCGAGTGGACGCGCGATCACCAGCAGCGCCGCCGCTCCCCCGATCAGCACGACCGGCACCCAGACCGGCGCACCGGCCGAGACCGACGCGAGCACGATGACCACCGCACCCGCCACGTCCACGGCGACCACGCCCAGCAGCCACCACCGCAGGTACCGGGAGCTGTCCGTGGACGACCGGTGGTCCCAGTAGCCCGCCAACGACCCGACCACCGCAGGTCCGACGACGAACATCGGGATGCTGACGCTCACCGCGATGATCAGGACGTCCGAAACGTCGCTGAGTTCGAACACCGCCAGCAGGGTGCCCCCGAGGGTGAGCGCCGTGATCAGCACGATGAGCAGGACGTAGCTCAGGACCCGCATGGGGTGACTCCTCTTCCGGCAGGACGACACCTCCCAGTGCATCCTGGCCGAGCTCCGACGGGCCGGCCCACTTCGTGCGGAGAACCGCATCACGTCAGGTCGTCGAGGCGGCCGTCCCTACGCTGAGGACATGGCGCAGCTGCGAGCGGTCGGGTTCGACCTCGACGGGACGCTGTTCGACCACCGTGGCGCAGCGACCACCGGTGCCGCCCGGTTCCTCGAGTCACTCGGCATCCCGGTCTCGGCGTCCGCCATCGGCCGCTGGTTCGATGCCGAAACCGAGCAGTTCGAGCGGTGGCGAGCCGGGCAGATCAGCTTCCCCGAGCAGCGGCGCGAACGGCTGCGGGTCGTCCTGCCCGCGCTCGGCGTGCCGACGCCCACCGACGACCGGAGGCTCGACGAGCTCTTCGACGCGTACCGGCACCAGTACGAGGCATCGTGGCGTGCGTACCCGGGGAGCCTGCCGCTGCTGCGGACGCTCCGTGTGCAGGGGTACCGCATCGGCGTGCTGACGAACGGCACCGAGACGCAGCAGGTCGACAAGCTGCGCCGCACCGGCTTGCTCGACGCGGTCGACGTCGTGTGCACCTCGGAGCGGATCGGGGTGCAGAAGCCAGACCGTCGCGCGTTCGAGACCCTGTCCGCCGAACTCGGCGTCGAGTCGAGCGGCTGCTTGTTCGTCGGGGACAGTGTCGCGCACGACGTCGAGGCGGCCCGGGCCGCCGGGATGCACGCTCTGTTGATCGACCACGGGGCCCAGGACGGCCCCGACATGGAGACCATGGTGCTCACGGCGCTCGCCGACCGCCGCGGGTGACGTGGCCGCTTGGTTGCTCGGCCGCTCGGCGGCTCGGCGGCTCGGCGGCTCGGCCGCTCGGCGGCGGCAAGCGGCCGTAGAGTGCACCATGACCCAAACACCGGCAGCATCGCCGCTGCTGCACCTCGGGGTGCTGGCCGAGTCGCGGAAACCCGACGAACGCCGCCTCCCGATCCATCCCGCCCACTTCGAACGCATCGACCCCGACCTGCGCGCGAACATCATCCTGGAACGCGGGTACGGTCGCCGCTTCGGCGTCACGGACGACCAACTCGAACCCCTCGTCGGCGCCATGGCGGACCGAGACGAAGTCATCGCCGCGTCGGACGTCGTGCTGCTGCCCAAACCCCAGGTGTCCGACCTCGAGGACCTGCGGGACGGACAGGTCCTCTGGGGCTGGCCGCACTGCGTGCAGGACCCCGCCCTCACCCAGGTCGCGATCGACAAGCGCCTGACCCTCATCGCGTGGGAGTCGATGAACCACTGGCGGTCGGACGGCGGGTTCAGCCTGCACGTGTTCCACAAGAACAACGAACTCGCGG
Organism: Curtobacterium sp. VKM Ac-2861; assembly: GCF_013204965.1. Lineage (NCBI taxonomy): Bacteria > Bacillati > Actinomycetota > Actinomycetes > Micrococcales > Microbacteriaceae > Curtobacterium > Curtobacterium sp. VKM Ac-2861. The sequence continues at coordinate 293,125 of NZ_JABMLA010000001.1, read as the reverse complement.
GCTACTGCTCGGTCATCCACGCCCTGCAGCTCTGTGGTTCCACCGGGGACTACGGCCGCCGCCTCACCGCGGTCGTGATCGGCTTCGGGGCTACCGCCCGCGGTGCCGTCACCGCGCTGAACGCCCACGGGATCCACGACGTCCGCGTCCTGACCAACCGCGACATCGCCGCCGTGGGATCGCCGATCCCGTCCGTCGACATGCTGCAGATCAGCCAGGACGACCACGACCCCAGCGGCAACACGGTCAAGACCGAGGACGGTCCGGTGCCGCTGGCGCCGTACCTGGCCGAGAACGACATCGTCGTGAACTGCACGCTCCAGGACCCGAACGCGCCGCTCACGTACCTGCGCACCGAGGACCTGGGCGTGTTCCGTCCGGGCAGCCTCGTCGTCGACGTCTCGATCGACGTGGGGATGGGGTTCGAGTGGGCGCAGGCGACGACCTTCGCCGAACCGATGACCACCGTCGGCGAGAGCACGAACTACTACGCCGTCGACCACAGCCCCTCGCTGCTCTGGAACTCGACGACGTGGGAGATCAGCGACGCGTTGATGCCGTTCCTCCGGCCGGTGATGGCGGGCGCGGCCGCGTGGGCCGACTCGGACACGATCCGACGCGCCGTCGAGATCGAGGACGGCCACGTGCGCAACCCGGCGATCCTCGCGTTCCAGGGCCGCTCGGACGAGTACCCGCACGCGGTGGCCGGCTGACCCGGGCGCTGGTCGGGCGCTGGTCGGGCGCTGGTCGGGCGCTGACCCGATGCGGAACGACGAGGTCGACGTCGTGCGACAACGGCCTCGTCGTACCGCGTCGGCGGTGCTCACCGGAGCGCCGCAGCAGCCTCCCGCAGCTCGGCGAACGCTGCGAGCGCATGACCCGCGAGTCCGTCGTCATCAGCGCGTGCCGCACCGGCCCACCGGTCGAACCCCTGCTTGAAGGCGAGCACGCCCATCTCGCTCGCGAGCCGGGCCGTCGGTTCCGCGACCCCGCGCTCGATGAGCGCATCGGTCATCGCGGCGGCCATCCCGACGCTCTTCAGGGCGTCGCGCTCCTGCAGTTCGGCGCTCGCGGCGACCGCGGCCTTGAGTCGCGGTCCCAGCTCGCGGTTCATCGGACCCATCTCGCCCGATGCACGTTCGAGCCCAGCGGCGACGGCGTCGAGCGGTGAACGTTCGGGCGCTGCGTCGGTGATCCCCTCGGACAACAAGCGGCTCAGCGTCTCCTGCCCGGCGACGAGCAGTTCGCGCTTGTCCGGGAAGTGTCGGAAGAAGGTGCTCTTCGTGACCCCCGCTCGCTCGGCGATCTGCGTCACGGTCGTCTCGTCGTACCCCTGCTCGGAGAACAGGTCGACGGCGGCCAGGACCAGCCGTTCCCGAGCTCCCGGTTCCCATCGCGCCATGGAAGCATCCTACGGGACGGGACAATTGTCTCATCACAGGTGTACGGTGACGAGACACTTGTCCCATCACTGGAGGATCTCATGCGCGTCTTCATCACCGGCGGCACCGGCACCATCGGAACGGCCGTCGTCGCCGAACTCATCGCCGCAGGCCACAGCGTCACTGCGCTCGCCCGCTCGGGACGCTCGGCCGCAGCCCTCACCGCGGCGGGCGCAGAACCGATCCGGGGCGGTCTCGGCGACCTCGACGTCCTGCGTGCCGGTGCTCGCGCCGCCGACGGCGTCGTCAGCCTCGCGTTCTCGAGCGACTTCAGCTCGCCGGACGCCCTGACCCGGGGCATCGCCGAGGAGGCGGACGCGATGGCCGCACTCGGCGAGGAACTCGTCGGCTCCGACCGCCCGTTCGTCGTCGTGTCCGGCACCCCGTGGGTCCCGGGCAGGGCGTCGACCGAGGCCGACCCTCTGCCCCTCGAGGGACCGGTCGCCGGCCGCGCTCGGTCGACGCTCGCCGCGCTCGAGCTCGCGGAGCGCGGCGTCCGGGTGTCGGCGATCCGCCTGCCGCGGACCGTGCACGCCGACGGCACGGGCGGCTTCGCGGGCATCCTCACCGAGACGGCCCGAGGCAGCGGTGCGGCCGGGTACCCCGGAGACGGCGAACAGCGCTGGCCCGCCGTGCACGCTCGGGACGCTGCCGTGCTCTTCCGACTGGCGCTGGAGGTCGCACCGGCCGGCACGGTCTGGCACGCCGTGGCCGACGAGGGCGACCGGGTGCGCGACCTCGCCGAGGTGATCGGCCGACGGCTCGGACTGCCGGTCGAGCGCGTCGCGGATGAGACGTTCGGGGCGTTCGCCCCGATCTTCGTGATGGACCAGCCGGCGTCGAGTGAGCACACGCGTCGTACGCTCGGTTGGGAGCCGGTCCACGAATCACTGCTGGCAGACCTGGAACACGTCGAGCGCTGACGTCGAGCGCTGACGTCGCGCCCTGGGCGCGACCGAGGGACGGACGGGAGGCGCGGTGCAGGCCCGCACCGTGCCTCCCGTCCGCCGTCGGCGCGCGTGACCTGCCCCGCGTCGGTCGCGCGGACCGGTGCGGTCGTCAGGCGGTGCGGTCAGTTCCCACACACGAAGAACGCGATGACCCCGCCGACCAAGACCGCGCCGATCGGGACGAGGTACACCCAGTCGTGACGGATCGGACCCTGTCCGGGCTGGTGGTCGCGCTGGAACGGGGCGACCGGGTTCCCACTCGTTCCCGGCAAGAAGTCGACGGAGTGCTGTCGGACCGGCTCGTGTCGTCGGCTGTTCATCGGACCCCCCGTGATCGCGTCTGCGGTGGGCTCTGGCGGGCTCGAACCGCCGACCACTTCGGTGTAAACGAAGTGCTCTACCAACTGAGCTAAGAGCCCGCGACACGATCCTAGAGGTCGATTCCCCGTATCGTTGCGCTGGACATCCCGTCCGTTGGCCAGTTCAGCGCTCGGCTTCATTTCGCCGATAGTAAGCCGTACACTTAACCCATGTCCGACGACCCCGTCTACGCCGTGATCCTCGACCTCGTCGACTCACGAACGCTCGACGACCGCCCCGCCGCACAGCGCGAGGTCGAGCAGGCGTTCCGCGAGACGACCGACGTCACCCCGGTGGACCCGGTGCACGCGACCGTCGGCGACGAATTCCAGGTGATCTACGCCACGCTCACCGACGCGCTCGTCGCCAGCACCGCCGCCATGCTCGCCCTGCCACCGACGGTGCAGGTCCGGCTCGGGATGGGTCGCGGGACGGTGCGGACGGTGGGGTCCGGTACGAGCGGTCCGCTCCAGGACGGCCCGGCGTGGTGGTCCGCCCGCGACGCCATCAACGAGACGCACCGCCGTGAAGACGGCAGGACGTCCTTCCTCCGGTCGTGGTTCCACGCGTCCGACGATCGCCACGGCACCGAGGAGCGACTCGTGAACGCCTACTTCCTCAGCCGCGACCACGTCATGGCCCGCCTGACGCCCCGGGCAAGACGCATCGCGCTCGGCCTCGTCCAGGGCCGGACCCAGGCGCAGATCGCCGCGACCGAGGGGATCACCCCGTCAGCGGTGTCCCAGTCGGTGCAGAAGTCGGGTGTGGCCGCGATCGTCGAGGGCCTCCGGGTCCTCGTGGGACAGGAACGCTGATGCTCGCCGGGATCCTCCTCGCACTCATCGGTCTGGGCGACGTCGTCCGGGCCCGCACCGGTGCCGATGCACACCGGCAGCGCACGCTGACCACCATCGCGGTCGTCGTGCTGTGGGCCGGGGTGTCCGCCGTGGCGTGGCTCGGTCTCGGTGTCCCCGTGTGGGGTGTCCTCGTCACGGTGGTGCTCGCGGCGGCGTGGATCGCCACGACCGCGCCGGTCCGAGCCGGTACCGGGACCGCCGACGACGACCATGACGCGCCGACGACCCGGGGGCTGCTGCGGCGGTCCGGGTCCTGGCCAGCGGTCCTGCTCGCCCTCGCCGTCGCCGTGCTGCTGCTCTGGGGGCCACTGCCCGACGGCACGGGCTTCGTGGTCGACTGGCACGACGGCTCGGGCCTGGCGTTCGTCGACGCCGTTCCGCTCGCCGCCGTCGTGGGCGGTGTCGGCTCGGCGCTGTTCCTCGTCGACTCCGCGAACGTGGTCGTCGCCCAGGCACTCCCGCCGGGACTGCAGCGCGGAGCCACCACGGGCGCCGAGGCCGATGACCTCCGCCGCCGGTTCGGGCGACGCCGACGCGCCGACGCCGACGCCGAACAGTCCGGGGACAGCACGGTGAGCCTCAAGGGTGGACGACTGATCGGCCCGATCGAACGACTGCTGCTGGCCGGGTTCGCGATGGCAGGGGCCTTCCCGGTGGTCGCCGCACTGATCGCGGCCAAGGGCATCGTCCGGTTCCCCGAGATCCGGCGCGAGACGACCGGCTACCAGGCGGAGTACTTCCTGATCGGCAGCCTGGTGAGCTGGGCGATGGCCTTCGCCGCCGCCGGCATGTGCTGGCTCCTGGCGCACAGCTGACGCGCGCGGAGCCCGTCGCGTCCCCCGTCCCCGTCCCCGTCCCCGTCCCCGTCCCCGTCCCCCGAGGTTCCGAAATCTCGGCACCTCGCAGCCCCGAGCGCGCCGCCGTGGAACCTCGGCGATGAACGGGCGGCGAGTCGTGGAACCTCGGCGCAGTAGGTCCGCCCGGCATCGGGGTGCTTCGGAGCCTCGTCAGGCCGCGCGACGGGCCCGACCCTCGACCTGGCGTTGGACGAACGCCTGTCGGAGTCGCTCGAACAGCACGGCCGGACGCCCGGTGTCGGCAGCTGTCGCGTGGATGACGATCCAGCCGTTCACCGCGAACCCGTTCGACCGGCGCTGATCGTGCTGGAAGGTCCGGCGGTCACGGTGGTGGTCACCGTCGTACTCGAGCGCGATCCGGAGCGTCGGCCAGGCGAGGTCTGCTCGGCCGAGGAACGAACCGCGGTCGTCTACGACGTCGACGTTCACCTCGGGTTCCGGGAATCCGGCGTCGACGACTCCGAGCCGGAGACGGGTCTCCATGGGCGACTCGACTCCGGTCCGCACCCTGTCGAGTGCGGCTCGTGCTCGTCGTGCCGAGCGACTCCCGGCAACGATCGCGGCCGCCAGTCCGTCGATGGTGGCGAGCCCGCTCGGACCGACGAGGTGGTCACCCAGGACGACGAGTTCGACGGCGGTCAGCACTGACGCGGATTCGAACCACGCGCGCGCTGGCGGACTGACCGGGATGCCGCGGACGAGTTCCGGCCGGAAGCCCTCGATCCGAAGCCGGTGCGGGATGACCTGGGGGCGGCGCATGATCGGCGCGGTCCCGATCGCCGTCACGTGCACGAGTTCGTCGTCGAGCCGTGACGGGAGCGGCGCTCCCCAGAGCCGAGCGGCCGTGGTGTGGCTGACGAACTGGTCGCTCCGGAGGACGACGGCGATCGCTTCCACGACCGTCACGGGGACGTCCGCTCGGACGCGGACGCCGTGGACCGGAGCCCTGAGGTCACGACGGGTCAGCCACGCAGGGCTCGCTCCGGCCGCGATGGCCTGCCGCACCAGGAACGGCCTCGGCGAGTGGTCGTGTCGTGCTCGGCTCCCCATGACGAGAGCATCGCGCACGAGGCGCCGGGCCCGACCGCGGTCGGACGCATCTGTGGAGAACGACGTGGGACGGGCCTCCAGTCCGAACCCGGAGGACGCGGTGAGGTTCCACGACATGCCGCGCGATGATCACCGAGGTGCCGATCCCGGGCGAACAGCGGCCCGAGATGCCGAGATTTCGGAACCTCGGGGCACACCGCGGAACTTCGTGGCACACCCGCACCCGAGAACCCCGGGGGTGGCGGGTACCCTCTCCCTCGTGAACGGTGCCGGTGTCCTCGACGAATCCGGGCGGCTGCGGCTCCTCGGCTCCGGGGTGACGGGTGCCGCGTTCGCGGTCGTCCTCGTCATGCTCGTGCTGTCGTCGTGGACCGAGGCGACCACCACCGTCCTGGTCTCCGTCGGCATCCCGTCCGCGGCGGCAGGTGCCGCGATCGCCGTGTACCTGCAGCTCCGGTCCTGGCGCGCCGAGGGCGGGTACGAGAACTCAGTCCTGGTCCGCGACTGGGTCGCCGAGGGCCAGATCCCGGTCGGAGTACCCGCCGAGCTGTGGATCCCGCTCGTCCAGGCGCAGGCCGACCGCGAAGGAGCCGGCTGGGGCAAGGTCGTCCTCGGCACGCTGTGGATCGCGATGACGTGGTCGATGCGTGACCAGCACGACGCCCTCATCACGACGATGTTGATCCTGCTCTGGGCCGGCATGGTCCTGTGGGCGGCGGTGTGGGTCATCCCCCGTGCTCGAGCGGCCCGTGCGCTGCTCCGCCGCGGCGTCTCCACGATCGGCTGAGCGACCGCGCGGGACCATCGGCTGAGCGACCGCCGGAGCCCGCTGACTACGCTCGGCGGCATGCAGAGTCGCACCCTCGGTCGCACCGGCCGCGAAGTCTCCCCCATCGGTCTCGGTACGTGGCAGTTCGGCGGTGACTGGGGTCCGGTGAGCGAAGCGGACGCGAACGCCGTGATGGACGCCTCGGTCGCGTCCGGTGTCACGCTCTTCGACACCGCCGACGTGTACGGCGACGGTCGCAGCGAGCAGCTCATCGGTTCGTGGCGCGCATCGAACCCCGACGTTCCGTTGACGGTCACGACGAAGATGGGTCGGCGTGCCGAGCAGGTCCCGGCGAACTACGTCGCGGCGAACTTCCGCGAGTGGGTCGACCGTTCCCGCACGAACCTGCGGCAGGACACGCTCGACCTGGTGCAGCTGCACTGCCCGCCGTCCGAGGTCATCGGCGACGACGCCGTGTACGACGCCCTCGACGCGCTGGTCGCCGACGGCTCGGTCGCCGCCTACGGCGTCAGCGTCGAGACGGCCGACCAGGCACTCGCAGCGATCGCCCGGCCCGGCGTCGCGAGCGTCCAGATCATCCTCAACGCGTTCCGGCTCAAGCCGCTCGATCGCGTGCTGCCGGCGGCCCTGGAGGCAGGGGTCGGCATCCTCGCGCGCGTCCCGTTGGCCTCGGGGTTGCTGTCCGGCAAGTACACGACGGAGACGTCGTTCGCCGAGGGCGACCACCGCAACTACAACCGCCACGGCGAGGCCTTCGACCAGGGCGAGACGTTCAGCGGTGTGGACTACGACGACGGCGTGCGCGCGGCACAGACCTTCGCAGCGTCGCTGCCGGACGCCGTCTCGGTGCCGCAGGCGGCGCTCGCCTGGGTCATCGCGCAGGACGGCGTGACCGCGGCGATCCCCGGAGCCCGCAACCCGGAGCAGGCCCGGTCGAACGCGGCGGCCGGCGACCTGCCGGAGATCGACGGCCTGGACGCCACGGTGCGCGACCTCTACGACACGTGGTTCCGCGCCACGATCCACGACCGCTGGTGAGGACCCGCGTCGTCGCGGTCGCGGTGGCCGCACTCCTGCTGCTGTCGGGCTGCGCAGCGCCGGGGGCGGGGGCGTCGCGCGACGCTCCGCCCTGGCCGCGGCCGACCGACCTGTCCGCCCGTGCCGACGCTGCGGGGCTGCGGAACGTGTGGGGCGAGCGGCTCGCCGAGCACGTCCACACCCACCTGACGATCCTCGACGGCGACACCCCGGTGACGGTCCCGGCGAACATCGGGCACTCGGACCGGGGGAAGTTCGCCGCCGAGATCCACACGCACGACACCTCGGGCATCGTGCACGTCGAGTCCCCCACCGAGCAGACGTTCACGCTCGGTCAGTTCTTCGACGAGTGGGGTGTCTCGCTCGGTCCGGAACACGTCGGCGGCCTGCGCGGCGAGCTCACGGTGTGGGTGGACGGGCGCCGGACGATCGGCAACCCACGCTCCATCGAGCTGACGAACCGGCGCGAGGTCGTCCTGATCGTCACGACGATCGGCGAGGTCCCGCGCCTGCCAGCCCCCTTCGACTGGCCGCCGCAGTACGGCTAGCCGGCACCGCCCGCTCACGCCTCCTTCGGCGCGACCCACGCCAGGTCGAGCTCCCACTGCTCCACGGAGCCGGCAGGCAACTGCCACACGTACTCGTTCTTGAGCTTCTTGCCGTCTTCGCGGAACGGCCCCGTCCGGTACGGGTAGAACGCCACCGTCGGCAGCGTGCCGGGCGGCGCCGTCCGGATCGCGTTCGAGAAGTCCTTGTTCAGCCGCCGCAGTTCGGCGATGACCGCGGGGCGCGCCGCGTCCGAGTCGAAGGACCCGGCGCCCGCAGCGAGCTGGAACGCGATGTGGAGCTGGCGGTCGCCCCGGTCGTCCTCGTAGCTGATGAGCCGGTGGTTCTCGACGGCCTCGAGCAGCTCCGGGTCGCCGTAGACCACGTCGCGCACGACGTCGGGTGCGACGACCGCGCCGTTGTAGTCGACGGACAGGTCGGACCGGCCGTAGTGGAACAGCAGCGGCAGGTCGAGCTCGGCGGCGGCGGCGAGCTCGTCGAAGCCGTGTGCGCGGAGCGCCTGCCGCAGTGGACGCATCCGCACGACGTGCCCGCGGTCGTGGATGTTGTACCGGATCCGCGGACTGATGTTCTCGGACCGGGTGATCGTGACGACGAGTTCGCCGAGTTCGTTCGTCTCGATCAGGTACCCGAACGGGTTGAACTGGAACACCATCGGCAGCACGCCGTACTCGGCCTGCTTCGTCAGCGCGGCGGACAGCTCGGGCGACGCCGCGATCGCCCGGCGCAGCTGCACGCTGAACGGCGTCTCGATGCCGAGGTTGATCTCCAGGTCGCTCGCCCCGTACGAGCCGAGGACGGCCTGCGCGTACTGCTCGATGTGGGCGCGCATGTTCTCGCTGATGCCCTCGCCACCGAACGCCGCGACGATCGTGTACTCGCTCCAGTCGAGCCGGTCGTCCTCGAACAGCGCCTTCAGGAACGGCGGGTAGCTGCAGATGATGTACGTGAAGTCGGTGCCGAACTCGCGCATCGTCTGCACGATCTTGTCGCGGTCGGGCCCGATCGACTTGATCATCGACGACTCGGTGAGCGACGCCGTCACGTTCATGCCGGTGGCCCACGCCCCGAGCGAGAACGCGTTGAGCACGAACGGCTGCTTCGGCAGGTCCTTCGCGGTGCGCGAGAACCCGAGCTGCAGCAGTTGCCGTGTGGCCTGCCGTTCGTCGGGACCGCGCACCCAGCTGGTCGGCGTGCCGCTCGACCCACTCGACTCGTCGACGACGACCCCGCGCCGTGGCAGCCGTCCGTCGACGCAGCGCTCGGGGATGCTCCACCGCTTGACGTACGACTCCTTGTCCATCTCGGGCAGCCCCGAGATCGCTGCGGCGATCCCGCCACGCGTGTCGAGACGGAACGGACGGGAGGCCCGCCCCGCCTCCGCCAGGAACGCCCCGTACGCAGGCACCCGCTTCGCAGCCCGCTCCACGGTCCGCCAGGCACGCCAGCGTCCGAGGGTCCAGCGGAGCGGCTCGATGCCCGGCGTGAGCAGGAGCTTGTGGGTGCCGACGCGCGGCATGAACAGCGCCACGAAGGTCTCGACGACCCAGACGACCGAGAACACCGCGGCGCGCTTCACCGTGCACCCCCGAGCGTCATGGCGGCCGCGGGTCTGCGGTGTGCCAGGGGTGGTGGCGCGCTGTGCCCGAAGCGGAAGAGCATCCACGCCATCCGGCCGTCGGACTCGTCGACGCCGGCCTGTTCGACGAAGGCGGCGTGCGAGCGCGGGTTCGTGATCACGGTGCCGAACGGGTGCAGGGCGATCCCCCGCGCGGTGAACTCGAGCCAGATCCGCATGAACACCCGGCCGGCCTCGACGTACTCGGCCGGCGTGCGGAACGGCCCTTCGAGCCAGCCGAGCTGCCGGACCCCGCGCATGGTCGACAGGTACACGCGCTTGAAGACCCCGCCGACGCCGGGGGCTTCCCACAGCCCGCGGTGCTCCATCGCGAACCGGAGCACCGGTCCGGGCATGAGCATCGTCTCGGCCGACAGACCGTCGCCGGTCGTCGCGGCCTGCCGCTTCGAGAACCGCAGCCAGTGCAGGATCTCGTCGTGCACGGCGTCGTGCTGCAGGTCGTCGAACAGCGTCTCCTGGTTGACGCGCACGATCTCGTCGACGGTCGGCCGGTCAGACGTGGTGCGGAAGCGCTGCCCAGCGGCCGACGCGATGGCGGACGCGGCCTCGATCGCTGCGTCGTCCACCAGGGTGGCGTCGTAGGGCCTGCGTGAGGTGCGCCGCGCGAGGAAGCGGGCCAGGGCCTCCCGGTCGTCCGCCGTGACCGCCCGCGGACGCAAGGTCACGCTGCCCAAGCGGTGCAGACGGTCATCGGCCGCGCCGTCCAGCCGGCCGAAGTCCATCTCGGCGTGGTCGAGCCGCTCCTGCACGGAGAAACCGTGTGCCCGGGCGACGACCTCGAGCCCGGCCAGGAACACCCCCGCGCAGACGTGCCCGAACGGGATGCCGAACGACTCTGCCGGCAGCCCCCGTCGCAGGTCGTAGAACACGGTCGCGGTGCGGTCGTCCTCGACGCGCACGACGATCGGTTGCGAGTTGTGCGGCGACGGGTAGTGTCGCGCGTCCTCGATGATGCCAGTCCACGGTGATGCCATCGGTTCCCCCTCGGTGGTCTCTGGCACCGATCATACGAACACCCTCCGACGCCCATGCCGCTGCCGGCATGCGGGGTCGCCGCGACCTGCGTAGCCTGCTGCCATGGGCACGATCCGGACCGGCACCGACCTCGCCGCGGTCGAGGACGTCGTCGCGGGCATCTCCGCCCACGGTGAGCGGTACCTGGACCGGCTCTTCACCGTGCGGGAGCGCACCGACGCGGGCGACGACCCGGAGCGTCTGGCGGCACGGTTCGCGGGCAAGGAAGCGGTGGTGAAGCTCCTCCGCCCCGCTCCGGACCAGGCGATCCCGCTGCGCGACGTGGCGATCGTCCTCGACGACCGCGGGGCGCCGACGGTCGAGCTGACCGGGGCCGCCGCCGCGCTGGCCGAGTCGGTCGGGTGCGGCCCGATCGCGGTGTCGCTCGCGCACGAGCGGGGGCTCGCGGTCGCGACGGCGGTCGCGCTGTCCGACCGCTGACGGGGCGCACCGGCACCACCACCCGCGCCACCCTGTACCACCGCACAGGGTCGTCGGACGCCGTGCGGTTTCGCGCACCCGCACGGCGGTTTCCCGAGGCCCGGTCTTCCTTATCGTTGCCGTCATGGACCAGGAACCACAGCTCTCCAGCACGACCGCACCGACGGCGACCACGACCGCGACGCTCGCCGACCCGGCGATCGAGCAGGCCGTCCGCCGCGCCCTCGCCGACCACGGGCGCCTGACCGTGGACGCGCAGGACGTCGCCTCGATCGCCGACCTGTACGCGCTCGGGCTGTCGTCGCACGCCACGGTGAACGTCATGCTCGCCGTCGAGTCCGAGCTCGACGTCGAGTTCCCCGACTCGGTCCTGAACCGGTCCACCTTCGCCACCGTCGAGTCGATCGTGGCCGCTGCGGAGCTCGCCTCGTGACCCTGACCATGGCGGCGACCGCGGTCGTCGACCGGTTCGCCGAGCGTGCCGCCGCCGTCGCCGCGGTCGCGGCGCAGTTCGCGGACGAGGTCGACCGCGACGCCCGTCCGCCGCGCGAGGCCATCGCTGCGATGCGCGAGTACGGTCTGCTCGCCGCTGCCGTCCCCGCCGAGCACGGTGGCGAGGGCGCTTCGGTGTCCGAGCTCTCCGCGATCGCCACCGAACTCGGTCGGGCCTGCGCCGCGACCGGCATGGTGTTCGCGATGCACCAGGGCCAGGTCATGGCGCTCTGGCGGCACGGCGGCGACGGTGCCGGCGTGCTCGAGACCATCGCTGCGGTCCGCGACGGCGCACTCGTCGCCTCGGCCACCACCGAGCGCGGTGTCGGTGGCGACGCCCGCCGTTCCACGTGCTCGATCGAGGCCACCGACGACGGCCGGATCCGCCTGCGCAAGGACGCGCCGGTGATCTCGTACGCCACCGAGGCCGACGCGGTGTTCGTCACCGCCCGCCGCGACCCGGACGCCCCGGCCTCCGACCAGCGGCTGCTCATCTGCCGGACCGACTCGATGGTGCTGTCGCAGACCTCCACCTGGGACACCATGGGGCTGCGCGGGACCTGCAGCAACGGCTGGATCCTCGACACCGAGACCACCGTCGACCGGGTGTTCCGCGACGACTACGCCGCCATCTCGGCGCAGACGGTCCTGCCGGTCTCGCACGTGCTCTGGGCCTCGGTGTGGCTCGGCATCGCCGCCTCGGCGAGCGAGCGCGCCCGGACCGCCGTCCGCAAGCAGGCCCGCGCCGCGATCGGGACGACCCCGCCCGGAGCACTCCGGCTCGCCGAACTCCTGGTCGACCTGCAGGCCCTCGCCGACTCCGTCCGGCACGCCGCCGAGCGGTTCGACGCCGCGGCCGACGATCCCGAGGTGCTCGCCTCGAGCGCCTACGCCCTCGCCGCGAACGCCCTGAAGATCGGGGCGTCCGAGCGCGTCACCGACATCGTCACGAAGGCGATGCGGATCGTCGGGATCGCGGGCTACGCGGCCTCCGGCCCGATGAGCATCGCCCGACACCTCCGAGACGCCCACGGCGCCGCCGTCATGGTGAGCAACGACCGTCTCCTCAAGAACGACGCCGACCTGGCCCTCATGACGGGAGTGATCCTGTGACCCTCACGGACCCCACCACCAGCACGACCAGCACGACCAGCCCCACCGCTCCGGACCTCGACGCCGCCCGCGCCGCACTCCGTGCCCGCCTGCTCGCCGACCGCGTGCTCATCGACCTCGGCTCTCCCGGGCTGTACGGCCGCACCGGCGTGTTCGAGCGCGTGTACACGGCGGTCGACGCCGCAGCCGTGCGCAGCCAGCAGGACCTCGACGCCGAGGTGCTGCGGTTCCCGCCGGTCGAGCCGCTCGCCGCGTTCGAGCGCACCGACTACATCGCGTCGTTCCCGGACCTCGCCGCGTCGATCTCCGGCTTCACCGGCGACGACCGCACGCACCGGGCACTGCTCGCCGCACGCGAGCGCGGTGAGCGCTGGGAGGGCTTCCTCGAGCCGGCCGACCTCATGCTCACCCCCGCGGTCTGCCACCCGGTGTACGGCCTGGTCGGCGACACGATCCCGCAGGAGGGCCGCTTCTTCGACATCGTCGGCGACTCCTTCCGCCGCGAGCCGTCGCTCGACCCGATGCGCCTGCAGGCCTTCCACATGCACGAGTTCGTGCACATCGGCACGCCGGCGTCGGCCCAGCAGCACCGCGACGGCCGGATCCCGGTGATGCGCGAGCTGCTCGAGTCGTTCGGGCTCGAGATCGACGTCGTCCCCGCCAACGACCCGTTCTTCGGCCGCGTCGGGCAGATGCTCGCCCGCAACCAGGTCGAGCAGGCGCTCAAGTTCGAGTTCGTCACGCCGGTCTACGGTGACGACCACCCGACCACGGCGATCAGCTCGGCGAACCTGCACGAGGACCACTTCGGCACCTCGTTCGGCCTCCGCACCGCCGACGGCGAGGTCGCCCACAGCGCCTGCATCGCCTTCGGCCTGGAGCGCATCACCATCGCCCTGTTCGCCGCACACGGCACGGACGTCGACGCCTGGCCGGCGTCGGTCCGCGCGGCACTCGAGCTGTGACGACGCTGCACGGATGGTCCGGTTCGCCGGCCGTCCGCGCCGCCGTGCAGCTGCCGCCCGCGGCGCGGGCCGGCGTCGTCATCTGCCCGCCGCTGGGACAGGAGGGCGTGATCGCGTACCGCACGCTCCGCCTGCTCGCAGACCGCCTGGAGGCCCGTGGCATCGCCTCGGTGCGCTACGACCCGTCCGGACGTGGTGACGGCGCACCCGACACCGACCCCGACGCGCAGGTCCGGTCCGCACGCCACACGGCCGCCGTGCTCCGCACGTCGGGAGTACAGCACGTCGCGTTCGTCGGACTCGCCTCCGCAGCCCTCGTCGCCGCGGCCGCCGCGGAGGACACCGACGCCCTGCTCGTCTGGGACGCCCCGGCGTCCGGTCGGGGCTGGCTCCGTCGGCAACGTGCCCTCGCGACGATCACGATCGGCAGCGAGCGGATCGTGGACGGCGTCGAGAGCCTGATCGGCATCGAGGTCGAACCCGACGAGGCGACGGCGCTCTCCGCCCTCGCCTTCGCGCCGCGCACCGGTCCGACCGTGGCGCTGGTGCGGCCCGAGACCCGCGCGCCGAAGGCCCTCGGACCCGTCGAGACCGTCGAGGTGCCCGGCAGCGCCGAGTTGCTCGACGGCACGAGCATCCACGCCCGGATCCCCGGAGCCGCGGTCGACCGAGCCGTCGCCTGGCTCGACGCCTGGGCGCCGACCGCTGCGGCGCCGGTGGTGCCGCCCGTGCTCGACGAGGTCCTGGACGTCGACGGCCGCGTGTCGGAGCGCATCGTCCACCTCGGCCCCGACGCGCTGTTCGCCGTCGAGACCGTGTCGTCCGCCCAGCACCACGACGCCCCGCTCGTCGTCCTGCACAACGGCGCCGCCGAACACCGGGTCGGCGCCACCGACTACCAGGTCGACCTCGCCCGTGCGCTCGCGCGAGACGGCGCCCGCGTCGTCCGGGTCGACCGCCGTGCCACCGGCGAGAGCACCAGCGTGCGCGAGGACGAACGCAGCTTCCTCTTCGCCCAGGAGTGGGTGGAGGACCAGTCCGCCGTCGTCGCCGACCTCGGCACCCCCTCGGACCGCCTGGTGCTCGTCGGCATGTGCGCCGGCGCGTGGCTCGCCGGTCGGTCGGCGGACGAGGCTCCGCGCCTGGTCGTCGAGATCAGCCCGAACGACTACCGCCGGCAGCCGGCGGCCCCCGGCAGCTACGAGGACGCCGTGCGGGCGATCGACGCCCCCTCGGCCGGTCGCCTGTGGGTCCGCCAGCGGTACAACGCCGTCGTGCCGAAGGCCCTGCGCGAGTGGATCGCTCGGCGGGACCGGGTCGGCGGCGTCGTCGAGCACGTCCGACCGCTCGTGGAGCACGGCACCGACGTCGTCGTGATCGCCGCCCCGGACGACGCCGCCCTGTTCGACCGGCTCGGCGGACAGAAGGCCCTGCGCCGCTACGGCGGTGTCGGTCGGCGCGGTTCGGTGTCGATCGTGCGGGTCGAGGACGGCGACCACTCGCTGTTCTCCCCCGTGATGCGTCGCGCCGTGCGAGCCGAGGTGCGTTCCCGCGTCGCGGCGACGTTCCCCGTCCCCGCCTGACCCTGGCGTCCCGACTCCGAACGACACCCTCGACGTCGTACGACAGCGAGGGTGTCGTAGCCGCGCGACCGCAATTGTTGCGGCCACGCGGGGACGACATGGTCGACGTCGTACGACAACCGCTTTGTCGCGCGGGGCGCGCCCGGATCGAGCGCATCGGCGCCGGACGCAGTCAGGCGAGCCCGAGCTCCCGGGCCACGGCGTCCGGGTGCTCGACGTGCGCGAAGTGCCCGCAGTCGTCGAGCAGCAGCGTGCGGACCTGCGGCACGAGCTCCCGCAGGGCCTCGAGGTCCGAGACGCGCGCGAACACGTCGTCGCGCCCGGCGATCGCGGTGACCGGGCAGGTGATCCCCCGCCAGCGGCCGAGGTCGTAGCCCGCGGCGGTCCGCGCCGCGTCGGTGAACCGGGTCGGCCGGAGTTCCTGGACGAAGGCGTCGAGCACGCTGCGGTCGAGGCGTCGCACGTGCGTGAACACGGGCGCGGCGAGCAGCGGCAGCAGCCCGACGCGGGACAGCGCCCGGAGCATCGGCCGCGCGGCCTCGCCGGTGATCGACAGGCCAGCACGCAGCAGGGTGAACGACGGCAGCGTCCGGAGCCCTCGGAGCGGGTGCCGTGCGGCGTCCGCGGTCGCGACGGTCGTGCCGGACACGAGGGCCACCGAGCGCACGCGCCGGGGTGCGACGACCGCCAGGTGCATGCCGACGAAGGCCCCCATCGAGTGCCCGACGACGTCCACCGTCGTGATCCCGAGCGCATCCAGCACCGTGACCAGCGACACGGTCACGTCGTCGAGGTCGAACGCACCGCTCGGCGCCGGCGACGATCCCCATCCCGGCAGGTCGACGAGCACCAGGCCACGGGCACCGACGCCGCGCGCCGCGGTCAGCAGCGGGGTCCACGTCGACCAGGAGCCCGCGACGCCGTGCAGCAGCAGGAGCGGGTCGGGACCCGGGCGGTGGTGCACCACGACGGGTCCGGCGGGCGTCAGGACCTCGGTGCGCCGGAGGTGCCACGTGGCGGGCGTGGGCGACACCGGGTAGGGGGCGTAGGCCTCGGTGGTGACCACACGGTCACGTGCGTCCGTGTCGATGGCGTGCACCGGGCCTCCTGTCCGCTGTCGACGCGGATGCGTCGCAGGAGGGATTCGGAACGCTAGCCGACCGGGACGGGTGCGGTGCAGGCGGCGAGGCGGTCAAGCGCGGCCTTGTACTCGGCGACGTCGCGCTGCAGGCCGGGCTCGGTGATGATCGAGGCCTTGATGCGGCCCTGCACGTCGATGACGAAGGTCGCGCGGGTGGCGAAGCCCTTGTGCTCGAGGAAGACGCCGTACTCCTTCGAGACCGCGCCGTGCGGCCAGAAGTCGGCGAGGAGCTCGAAGTCGTAGCCGTTCAACTCGGCGAACGAGCGGAGCGTGGCCTTGGAGTCGACCGAGATGCCGATCAGCTCGACGCGCTGGTCCTGGAACATCGCGACGTTGTCCTGCAGGGCGCAGAGCTCGTTGGTGCAGTTCGACGAGAACGCGAGCGGGAAGAAGACGAGTGCGACCGGGCGGTTGCCGCGGAAGTCGCTGAGTCGGACGTGCTCACCGAACTGGTTCGGGAGCTCGAAGTCCGGCGCGAGAGAGCCGATCTCGAGAGCCATCGGGACGTGTGCTTCTTCCTCGGGTTGGGGTGTACCCGTCGGGTCCGTGCGCACGCGGGTCGCGTGTGCACGATCGGCCATGCTACGCCGACCGCACCCGAATGGGAGCACCCGCCACGTGCACCGCACCATCAGCATCACCGTCGGTGCTGGGGCCTAGAGTGGACGGGGCCCCATCCGGTCGTGACCCGACCACCGGAGCCACCATGTCCACCACCACGAGAACGAACGAGGTCAAGGGTGACGGTGAACGACCAGGACCCGTACAGCACCGGGGCGAACGACCAGGACCCGCAGGAGACCGCCGAATGGCGTGAGTCCCTCGACGGATTGGTCCAGACCCACGGACACCAGCGCGGTCGCGAGATCATGCTGAGCCTGCTCAAGCGGTCCAAGGAACTGCACCTCGGTGTGCCGATGGTCCCGACGACGGACTACGTGAACACCATCGCGCCGGAGAACGAACCCGAGTTCCCCGGCGACGAGGAACTGGAGCGCCGGTACCGCCGGTGGATCCGCTGGAACGCGGCCATCACGGTGCACCGCGCGCAGCGTCCGGGCATCAGCGTCGGCGGCCACATCTCGACGTACGCGTCGAGCGCCGCGCTGTACGAGGTCGGCTACAACCACTTCTTCCGCGCGCAGGACCACGCGTCCGGCGGCGACCAGGTGTTCTTCCAGGGCCACGCCTCTCCCGGCATGTACGCCCGCGCCTACATGGAAGGACGTCTCGGCGAGGACCAGCTCGACGGGTTCCGGCAGGAGAAGTCCCACGCCGGCGGCGGCCTGTCGTCGTACCCGCACCCCCGGCTCATGCCGCACTTCTGGCAGTTCCCGACCGTGTCGATGGGCATCGGCCCGATCAACGCGATCTACCAGGCGCAGCAGGCCAAGTACCTCACCAACCGCGGCATCAAGGACGCCTCCGACCAGCAGGTCTGGGCGTTCCTCGGCGACGGGGAGATGGACGAGGTCGAGTCGCGCGGACAGCTCCAGGTCGCCGCGAACGACGGCCTCGACAACCTGAACTTCGTGATCAACTGCAACCTGCAGCGACTCGACGGTCCGGTGCGCGGCAACGGCAAGATCATCCAGGAGCTCGAGGCGTTCTTCCGCGGTGCGGGCTGGAACGTCATCAAGGTCGTCTGGGGCCGTGAGTGGGACGACCTGCTCGCTCGCGACACCGAGGGCGCGCTGCTCAACCTGATGAACCAGACGCCGGACGGCGACTACCAGACGTACAAGGCCGAGAACGGCGCGTACGTCCGCGAGAACTTCTTCGGGCGCGACCCGAAGGCGCTCGAGCTCATCGAGGGCTACAGCGACGACCAGGTCTGGAACCTCAAGCGCGGTGGCCACGACTACCGCAAGGTCTACGCCGCGTTCAAGGCCGCGACCGAGCACAAGGGCCAGCCGACGGTCATCCTGGCGAAGACGGTCAAGGGCTACGGCCTCGGCCCGAGCTTCGAGGGCCGCAACGCGACCCACCAGATGAAGAAGCTCACGCTCGACAACCTCAAGCAGTTCCGCGACGAGATGCGCATCCCGATCTCCGACGCGCAGCTGGAAGAGAACCCCTACACGCCGCCGTACTACCACCCGGGCAACGACGACGAAGCGATCCAGTACATGCACGAGCGTCGTCAGGCGCTCGGCGGCTACGTGCCGGAGCGTCGGACCAAGTACACCTCGATCACCCTCCCCGAGGACGCGAAGTACCAGGTCGTCAAGAAGGGCTCCGGCAAGCAGGAGATCGCCACCACCATGGCGTTCGCCCGACTGCTGAAGGACCTGCTCCGGTCCCCCGACTTCGGCAATCGCGTGGTGCCGATCATCCCGGACGAAGCCCGCACGTTCGGCATGGACGCGTACTTCCCGACGGCGAAGATCTACAACCCGAACGGCCAGCACTACACCTCGGTCGACCGCGAGCTGCTCCTGGCGTACAAGGAGAGCCCGCAGGGCCAGATCATCCACGTCGGCATCAACGAGGCCGGGGCCATGGCGGCGTTCACCGCGGTGGGCACCTCGTACTCGACGCAGGGCGAGCCGCTCATCCCGGTCTACGTCTTCTACTCGATGTTCGGGTTCCAGCGCACGGGTGACGCCATCTGGGCCGCCGGCGACCAGATGACCCGTGGCTTCATGATCGGCGCCACCGCCGGTCGCACGACGCTGACGGGCGAGGGGCTGCAGCACGCCGACGGCCACTCGCTGCTCCTCGCGACGACGAACCCGGCCGTGGTGTCCTACGACCCCGCGTACGGGTACGAGATCGGGCACATCGTGCAGGCCGGCCTCGACCGGATGTACGGCACGAACGAGGACGGCTCGCCGAAGCACAGCGACCCGAACGTCATGTACTACCTGACGGTCTACAACGAGCCGATCGTCCAGCCGGCCGAGCCCGAGGGCATCGACGTCGACGGCATCGTCAAGGGCATGTACCTGCTCAAGCCGAGCGAGCACGACGGCCCGAAGGCCCAGCTGCTCGCTTCCGGTGTGGCCGTGCCGTGGATCCTCGAGGCGCAGCAGCTCCTCGCCGAGGACTGGGGCGTCTCCGCCGACGTCTGGAGCGTCACGAGCTGGGGTGAGCTGTACCGCGACGGTCTCGACGCGGAGCAGCACGCGTTCCTCAACCCGAACGAGTCGCCGCGCACGCCGTACGTCACCGAGCGCCTGCTCGCCACCGAGGGGCCGGTCGTCGCCGTCAGCGACTTCATGCACCAGGTGCAGGAGCAGATCCGCCCGTTCGTGCCGACCGACTACGCCACGCTCGGCGCCGACGGCTTCGGCTTCTCGGACACCCGTCCGGCCGCTCGTCGCTTCTTCCACATCGACGGCCCCTCGGTCGTCGTGCGGACGCTGCAGCAGCTCGCCCGCCAGGGCAAGGTCGACGGCGCACTCGTCCAGCAGGCGATCGACAAGTACCGCCTGCACGACGTGACCGCCGGCACCACGGGCAGCGCGGGCGGCGAGAGCTGATCAGCAGGTGACGCCCGTCCAGCCGGACACCGAGGGCCTGTCGAAGGCCCAGAGCCAGGAGAGCGCGCGCGAGCGGGCGCTCTCCTGGCTCCGTCAGGTGTCCGGAGAACTCTCCACCGCCACGATCAAGCGGCTCGAGGACACCCTCCCCTGGTACAGCGAGATGCCGCCGGGGCGCCGCTCCGCCGTGGGCCTCGTCGCCCAGGCGGGCATCACCTCGTTCATCAGCTGGCTCGAGGGCACCGCGTCGACGCCGTGGATCGCCGCGGCCGACGTGTTCGGTTCAGCCCCGCGTGAGCTGCTGCGCTCGGTGAGCCTGCAGCAGACCCTGCAGCTCATCCGCGTGGTGGTCACCGTGGTCGAGGAACGCGCCGCCGACGACGAGATGCTGCAGGAAGCCATCCTGAAGTACTCGCGGGACATCGCCTTCGCGGCAGCGGACGTCTACGCCCGGGCGGCCGAGGCCCGCGGGCTGTGGGACGCCCGACTCGAAGCGCTCGTGGTCGACTCGATCCTGTCGGGCGAGTACGACGACGAACTGCCGTCCCGCATCGCGGCCCTCGGGTGGCACGGGCACGGCGAGGTCGCGGTGCTCGTCGGCACGGCACCGAAGCAGCTCGAGGTCGACCAGGTCCGCCGCACCGCGCGCCACATGGACGCCGACGTGCTCGTCGGCGTGCAGGGCTCGCGCCTCGTCGTGGTGATCGGGCGCTCGACCCCGCGGGACGACGTGCCCGAGGGGGAGGACCCGGTCTCGTTCACGGCCATCGCGCAGGCGCTCGAGCCGCTGTTCGGCGAGGGCCACCTGGTGCTCGGCAACGAGGTCCCCGGGGTCGTCGACGCCTCGACCAGCGCGAAGGCGGCCCTCGCCGGGTTCGCCGTCGCGCGGGCATGGCGCGGGGTCCCCCGTCCGGCGCTGGCCGACGACCTGCTGCCCGAACGCGCCCTGGCCGGCGACCCGCTCGCGCGGTCCGCCCTGGTGCAGCGCATCTACGTGCCGCTCAAGGACCAGTCCACCGAGCTCCTGCAGACCCTGTGGTGCTACCTGGACACCGGTCGGTCGCTCGAGGCCACGGCGCGCGAGCTCTTCGTGCACCCGAACACCGTCCGCTACCGCCTGCGCCGCGTCGCGGACATCATCGGGTGGGACGCCACGCACGCTCGGGACGCCCTGATCGTGCAGTCGGCCCTGATCCTCGGCGCGATGTCCGAATCGGCCACCGGTCGTCGCCGGATCACCCCACGCCGGTAGGGAACCGACAATGTCACGCGGGGTTTCGTGTGGGAAGCCCACACGGGCCCCGCGGTGCATGAGCGACAGGATTGTCCGGTGATCGTCGTCGTCGCGCCCGGACAGGGCTCCCAGACCCCCGGCTTCCTCGCCCCCTGGCTCGAGGACGCCGCCGTTCGTGAACGTGTCGGGCAGTGGTCCGAGTCGATCGGGGTGGACCTCGCCGCACACGGCACCACGTCGGATGCGGACACCATCAAGGACACCGCACTCGCGCAGCCCCTCATCGTCGCCGCCGGTCTCGTGACCGCCGACGCGCTGCTGGCCGACGGCCGCCGTGCGCTCGTCGGCGGGGTCGCCGGGCACTCGGTCGGCGAGTTCACCGCCGCCGCGGTCGCCGGGGTCCTCGAGCCGACCGACGCCGTGTCGCTCGTCGCCGAGCGAGGCCGGGCCATGGCGGACGCCGCTGCCCTCGAAGCGACCTCGATGGCCGCCGTGCTCGGTGGCGACGCCGACGCGGTCGCCGCAGCACTGCAGTCCCACGGGCTCGTCCCCGCGAACCACAACGGCGGCGGCCAGACCGTCGTCGCCGGCACGGCCGCCGGCATCGCCGCGCTCGTGGCGGACCCGCCCGCCAAGGCCCGCGTGGTCCCGCTCGCCGTCGCCGGTGCGTTCCACACCCACTTCATGGCCCCCGCGGTCGAGCGCGTGGCCCCGGTCGCCGCGGCCGCCACGGTGCACGACCCGACCCTGCCGATCTGGACCAACGCCGACGGCTCACGGGTCGACGACGGTCGCCGGTTCGTCGACCTGATGGTCCAGCAGATCGCGAGCCCCGTGCACTGGGACGCCGTGATGGAGTCGTTCGCGGCCGCCGGCGTCACCGGCATCATCGAGCTCGCGCCGGCCGGCGCCCTGGTCGGGCTCGCCAAGCGCGGCCTGCGCGGCACGCCGTCCGTCGCCATCAAGACCCCCGAGGACCTGCCCGCAGCGATCGACCTGCTGCAGCGCGCGGACCAGGAAGCAGACGCCACCGCATGACCGAACGTCCCGCACTCTCCCAGCGCCGCGGCCACGAGTTCACCCGGATCCTGGCCTTCGGCGCCGCCCGCGGCGAAAACGTCGTGCCGAACGACGACCTGGTCGGCCCGATCGACTCGTCCGACGAGTGGATCCGCCAGCGCACCGGGATCATCACGCGCAAGCGTGCCGGCAAGGACGTCGAGGCCGTCGACCTCGCCGAGACCGCCGCGCGCGAGGCGATCGAGAAGGCCGGCCTGTCCCCCGACCAGATCGGTGTCGTGCTGGTCAGCACCGTGACGCACACCGTCGCGACCCCGTCGATGGCGTCGCTGCTCGCCGAGCGGATCGGCGCGACGCCCGCCGCCGCGTACGACATCAGCGCCGCGTGCGCCGGGTACGCCTACGGCATCGCCCAGGCCGACTCGTTCATCAAGTCCGGCCTCGCCGACCACGTCCTGGTCGTCGGTGCCGAGAAGCTCAGTGACGTCGTCGACCCGACCGACCGCTCGATCTCGTTCCTGCTCGGTGACGGTGCCGGCGCGGCCGTCGTCGGCCCGAGCGACTTCCCCGGAATCGCCCCGACCATCTGGGGCTCGGACGGCTCGAAGTGGGACGCCATCGGCATGACGGCGACCTACAACGAGTGGGAGGCCGGCGCGCCCCGCCCGACCATGCGCCAGGCGGGCCAGACGGTCTTCCGCTGGGCCGTGTGGGAGATGGTGAAGGTCGCCCGCGAAGCGCTCGAGACCGCCGGTGTCCGACCGGAGGACCTCGCGGCGTTCGTGCCGCACCAGGCGAACATCCGCATCATCGACGAGTTCGCGAAGCAGCTCGGCCTGCCCGAGTCGGTCACGATCGCCCGTGACATCACCACCACCGGCAACACCTCCGCCGCGAGCATCCCGCTCGCCACCCACCGCCTGCTCGAGGAACACCCCGAGCTGTCCGGCGGGCTCGCCCTGCAGATCGGCTTCGGTGCCGGGCTCGTGTTCGGCGCCCAGGTCGTCGTCCTGCCCTGATCCCACCCGGCCGCGCATCCCGCGCGGCCAGCGACCACCCCGACGAGTCTCCGGGCGCGAGCACGCTGCGTGCCCTAGGCTGGTCCACGGTCAAACGACACCCCCCTCAAGGAGAAACTCATGGCCCTGTCCAACGAAGAAGTCCTCGCCGGCCTGGCCGAGCTGATCAACGACGAGACCGGTATCGCCACCGACACCGTCGCCGCCGACAAGTCCTTCACGGACGACCTCGACATCGACTCCATCTCGATGATGACCATCGTGGTCAACGCCGAGGAGAAGTTCGACGTGAAGATCCCGGACGAAGAGGTCAAGAACCTCAAGACCGTGGGCAACGCGGTCGACTACATCGTCAAGGCCCAGGCCTGACACGAGCTTCCTGAGCGCCGCGGCCAGCGGTCACCGTCGGCCGCGGCGCTCATCTTGTTCCCCAACGAAAGAACCGTCGTTCCATGACCAAGAAGACCGTCGTCGTCACCGGGATCGGTGCGATCTCACCCCTCGCCGCGACTGCCCCGGAAACGTGGGACGCGCTGCTCGCCGGCAAGTCCGGCATCACCCGCATCGAGGACCCGCGCTACGCCGAGCTCGAACTCCCCGTGGAGTTCGCCGGCCAGGCACGTCGGTTCCTCACCGACCAGCTCACCCGCCCCGAGTCGAAGCGCCTGGACCCCTCGTCGCAGCTGTCGCTCGTCGCGGCGCGTGAGGCGTGGGCCGACGCCGGCATCGACGCCGAGTCCGTCGTCCCCGAGCGCCTCATCGTCGACTGGGCGACCGGCATCGGTGGCGTGAACACCCTGCTCGACGCCTGGGACACCCTGCGCGAGAAGGGCCCGCGTCGGGTCCTGCCGATGACGGTCCCGATGCTCATGGCGAACGGTCCGGCCGCCGCCATCGAGATGGAGTTCGGCGCCCGTGGTGGCGCCCGCACCTACCTGTCGGCGTGCGCCTCGTCGACCGAGTCCCTGGCCGAGGCGTACCGCCACGTCGCCGACGGGGACGCCGACATCGTCATCACCGGTGGCGCCGAGGCCGCACTGCACCCGCTGCCCCTGGCGGCGTTCGCGGCGATGCAGGCACTGTCGCGCCGCAACGACTCCCCCGAGACCGCGTCGCGTCCGTACGACGTCACCCGCGACGGCTTCGTCCTCGGTGACGGCGCCGCGGCGCTCATCCTCGAGTCGAAGGAACACGCCGAGGCCCGCGGTGCGACCATCTACGCCGAGGTCGCCGGCGCCGGCATCACCTCGGACGCGTTCCACATCACGGCACCGGACCCCGAGGGCAGCGCTGCCGCCCGTGCGGTCCTGCAGGCCCTCGACCACGCCGGTGCCAGCCGCGAGGACGTCGTGCACGTGAACGCGCACGCCACCTCGACCCCGGTCGGCGACGTCGCTGAGTACCACGCCATGCGTCGCGTGTTCGGCGACCACCTCGACGACATCGTCGTGTCGGCGACCAAGGCGTCGACGGGTCACCTGCTCGGTGGTGCCGGTGCGATCGAGGCCGCGTTCACGGTCCTCGCGCTGCACAACCGTGTCGCGCCGCCGACGATCAACCTCAACGACCAGGACCCGGAGATCGTCATGGACGTCGCGCGCGAGCCGCGCGCGCTGCCCGACGGCGACCTCCTCGCGGTGAGCAACTCGTTCGGCTTCGGCGGCCACAACGCCGTGGTCGCGTTCCGCAGCGTCTGATCCGTCGCACCCTGCCAGGAGGCCCGTCCCGCGTCGTCGGGGCGGGCTTCCGTCGTTCCGTGGCACCGTCCAGTGCCCGACGACGGGTCAGCCGACGCGGTGCAGCCAGACGACGGGGTTGCCCTCGGCCGCGTGCCGGAAGGGCTCGAGCTCGTCGTCCCAGGCCTGTCCGAGCGCGAGCCGGAGCTCACGGTGGAGTTCGAGCGCGTTGCTGCCCGCGACCTCCATCGCGTAGCGGACGCGGTCCTCGGGGATGACCATGTTCCCGGTCACGTCGGTCTGCGCGTAGAAGACCCCGAGGTCGGGCGTGTGCATCCAGCGGCCACCGTCGGACTCGGTCGTCGGTTCCTCGGTCACCTCGTAGCGCAGGTGCTCCCAGCCGCGGAGCGCGGAGGCGATCGCGGCACCGGCACCGACCGCACCGGTCCAGGTGAACTCGGTCCGCCGGGCACCGTCCTGTGCCGGCTGGTCGAGCCACGAGAAGTTCACGGCGCGGTTCATCGCGCGACCTGCTGCCCATTCGACGTGCGGGCAGAGCGCGCGGGGTGAGGAGTGCACGTAGAGCACTCCTGTCGTCGTTCCGTTCACGGTTCCTCCGATACGTCAGGTGCGACTTCCCCATCGACCTGGTGCGGAGGATCCGAGCGGCTGCGAGCCACGGAACCATTCGGTATGCGATTGTGATGTCCCGACAGGACACGCCCATTATGCAGCGTTCCGGCTGGGAACGGCAAGGACCCCGCCGAGCGCGGTCCGGTTCAGTGCAAGACGGTGCCCGCAGCGTCGACGGGGTGCCGCTCGCCCGCCGTGATCGGCACGGGCACGCGGTTGTCGGCCGGCGGGATCGGGCAGGCGAACTGGTACGAGAACGCGCAGGGCGGCAGGACGAGCAGGTTCCAGTCGAGCTCGACCGGGCCCGCGGCGCCGGGGTCGTCGAGGTACAGGAAGCGGCCCATCGAGTAGGTGCTGCCGGGGTCGTCCTCGGCGAGGGCGCTCGTAGTGTCCTGCACGATGAGCTGCAGCCGTGGAGCACTCCGGAACGCGGCGGACCGGACCGCGACGAACCGCATGGTCGTGCTGCCGACGGCCGCCTCGATGTGCCCGGCGACCGACAGGGCGTCGCCGGCGGCGTCGCGGACGCTGCCACGGGCCTCCCGGTCGTCGCCCGCACCGGGGTCCAGCGGGACGTACGTACCGGAACCCACCCAGTCGTCGGACCGGGCGAACCGGGCGATGCGCGCGAAGCGGTGGATCGGCTCCGCTGCGGGGTCCCAGATGCGCAGCGTCGAGCAGGACAACGTGCCCGCGAAGCCGTCGGGGAACGCGACGGCGGATGGCACCACGGCGGTGTCACCGGCGACGAGCACCGTGCCGTCGACCGGGACGCCGTCCACGACGACACCGTCGGTGGCGGCGGCCGTCACCGTGAGGCCGCCGACCGTGGGTGCCCAGGTGCCGAGGACCGGCCACACCGGCTGCGGGTGGTCCACGTGCTGGGCGTTCACAAGGGCCAAGGGGCCACGAGGCCCGCGTGCCCAGCGATCGCGTTCGGCGACGTGGTCGGCGAAGCCGGCGGCGGCGTCCGTCACGCCAGCTCCTGCCGCGGGTAGATGACCTTCTGCACGATGATGATGATCGACGCGGCGACGGGTAGGGCGACCAGGGCGCCGAGCACGCCGCCGATCGTGCCACCGGCCACCGCGGCGATGACCACGAGGGCCCCGGGCACCTGCACGGCACGCGACATGATGCGTGGCGAGATGAGGTACGCCTCGACCTGCATGTAGACGAGGTAGTAGATCGCCGCGGCGAGTGCGGTCGCGGGCGACGCGAACAGGCAGAGCAACGAGATGACGACGGCGGCGCTGAGTGTGCCGACGAGCGGGATGAGCGAGCCGAGGAACGCGAACGACGCCAGCAGCACCGGCAGCGGCGCACCGATGATGAGCAGGAACACCAGGCTCAGGATGCCGTTGATGAGCGCCTGCGAGACCTGACCGACCACGTACCGACCGACGGCCTGGGTGATCTGCTCGCTGACGTCGATGAAGTTCTCGCGACGCGACGCCGGCACGAACCGGTAGGCCGCGCGCTTCATCCCGCGCATCGAGGCGAGGAAGTACAGCATCAGGATGAGGACGATGAGCACACCGGTCACCCCGGACAGGATGCCGCTGCCGACCGCCAGGATCCCGCCACCGACGCTGAGCAGGTTGCCCGGGTTCTCGACGAACGACTGCACCGACTCGAGCGCGTGGTCGATGTCGAACGACCCGGCGAACTGCTTCGACAGGTCCTGCACCCACTGCTGCTTCGAGATGTCGTCGACGACCTCGGGGAAGTTCTGGATCAGGTTCGTCGCCTGTTCCACCAGGATCGGGACGACCGCGAACACCACCCCGGCGAACACCCCGAGGACACCGACCACGACGATGGTGATCGCTGCCCACCGCGGGATGATCCGTTCGAGGAACGACACGAGCGGGTCGATGCCGAGCGCGAGGAACAGCGCGACCCCGATGTAGACGAGGACGGTGCTGAGCTCGCCGATGATGGTGCCGGCGAGGAGCGCGACGAGCACCCCGATGGCACCCATGAACCCGAGGCGGAAGGCGTTGACGCGCACGCCGGTGCCACCACGGTTCACCTGGAACGTGACGTTCGGCGTCGGACCAGCAGCGTCGTGGTCGTCCTCGCGCTTGCGTTTCATCTGCACGTAGGGCGGGCGGGACTTGAACCCGCGAATCGTTCGGTTATGAGCCGACTGCCTTGACCAGCTTGGCTACCGCCCCTCGACGACCGTCAGGCCACCGGTTCCCCACGATACAGCGCCTCGAACGTCGTGAGCGTGCGGTTGATGTCGTGTGCCTCGATCATGGCCAGACTGCGCTCTCGCATGGCCGTGTACTCCGCTCCCGACGCCGTGAGCACCGCCTCGAGCTTGGCGGCGAGGTCGTGCTCGTCGCCGGGGGCGAACAGGTACCCGTTGCCGTCGATGAGGTGGGGCAGCGCCATCGAGTCGGCGGCGACGACCGGCAGCCCGGACGCCATGGCCTCGAGCGAGGAGATGCTTTGCAGCTCGGCGGTGGAGGGCATCGCGAACACGGTGCCGTTCGTCAGGGCGGTGCGTTTGACCTCGTCCGAGACGAACCCGAGGAACCGGACGCGGTCCTCGAGCCCGAGCTCCTTCGCCAGGGCGGTCAGCTTCGGGATCATCTCGCCGTCGCCGACGATCGTCAGGGTCGCCGCGAGCGAACCGGGCAGCAGCGCCACGGCCCGGACCAGCACGTCGAGGTTCTTCTCCGGCGCCACGCGGCCGACGAACACGATGTCGTTGTTGACCGGACGGCCCTCGCGCGCGACGTACCGCGACGCGTCGATCCCGCACGAGATCGCGAGCACCCGCTGACCGGCGATGGCCTTCCGCAGGTAGTCGGCGGCCAGGTTCGTCGGCGTCGTGATGGTGTCGGCGAGCCGGTAGGTCTTCGCCGCGTCGCTCCAGGCGATCTTCAGCGCGAGGGGCAGCGTCCACTTGCCGAACGGCGTGTACTCGAGCAGGTTCTCGGGCATGAAGTGGTTCGTCGCGATGACCCGGATGCCGCGCGCGTTCGCCTCGGGGACGATCCCGCGACCGATGACGACGTGCGACTGGATGTGCAGGACGTCGGGCTTCACGGCGTCGAGGATCGGGCCGGTCCACTTCTTGACGCTCCACGGCCACACGAAACGGAGCCAGGCGTGCAGCGGCCACTTGTACGACTTCAGGCGGTGCACGACGAGGGTCACGCCCTGGTGCTCCTCGTCGAAGGTGCCGTAGTTGCGGCTCGAGGCCGGGGCGACGACGTGGACCTCGTGCCCGCGCTCGGCCAGGCCGACGGCGAGCTGCTCGGCGAAGGTGGCGGCGCCGTTGACGTCCGGCGGGAAGGTGTCCGCGGCGATCAGGATGCGCAAGGGTCGGTGTCCGCCCGTCGCACCCGTCGGTTCGGCGGTGGCGGTGGTGACGTCTCCTGACACGGCGGGCGTCGTCCTCTCGTGGGCGATTGCTGGTCGGACTGCCGACGGTACCGCACCTGCTTCCGCGGCCGCGTCAGCCGCGCGGAGGACCCCGTGGTACCGCGGGGTGACGCGGCGGCGGCGCTGTGCCGCCCCGCGACCCCGCGGTCAGGCGCGCGTCTGCGGGTGGTGCTTGGCGAGCAGGAACACCCCGGTGATGGCGATGCCGGCCGCGACCACGAACCCGGCGACCGCACCCCACGGTGCCCCGGACGCCTCGTCGAGCACGACCACGCCGATCCCGACGGCGACGATCGGGTCGATCACGGTCAGCCCCGCGATGACGAGGTCCGCCGAACCGGCCGAGTACGCGTTCTGCACGAAGTACCCGCCGAGCGACGCCGCGACGACCACCCCGATGATCGCGAGGACCGTCAACCAGTCGAACGTGCCGTTCACGAACCGGTTCAACACGACCTTGGCGAGCGTCGCGACGAACCCGTAGAGGATGCCCGCGCCGACGATGTAGTAGAGCGCGCTCTTGTGCTTGGCCACGAGTCGGAACGACACCAGCACCAGCACGAGCACCACGGCCAGGATGATCAGGACGGTCACCAGCTGCTGCCGGGTGATCGCGCTCTCGTGCCCGACGAACGCTGCGATGCCGACGAAGATCGCGACACCGATGATGCAGGTCCACACCGCACGTTTCGCCCGACGGCCCAGCGGCACGCCCGACGACCGGGAGGAGAACCACGTGGTGATCACGAGCGCGACCGCCCCGAGCGGCTGCACGACGATCAGCGGCGCGTACGTGATGCTGATGAGCTGCAGCACGACGGCGATGCCGAGCATCAGCGTGCCGAGCACCCAGTAGCCGCTCGACACCAGGCCCACGATGTGCCGGACGCTCAGTCCCTTCGACTGCCGCCCCAGCCGCGCCTCGACCCGCTGCACGCCCCGGCTCTGGAACTGCGCTCCCAGCGACAGGAACACCGCACCGATGAGCGCGACGGGGATCATGAGGGCCTGGAACGGCGTCAGGTTCACTGCGTCGGGCAGCTGGAGGTCCGTCGTCACGCGTCGAGGCTACCGTCCACCGCCGGATAACCTGGGTGAATGGCCGTTCTCCCGATCCGCATCACCGGCGAACCCGTCCTGCACGAGCGTGCAGCCGAGGTCACCGAGTTCGATGACGACCTCCGTTCCCTCGTCGCCGACATGTTCGAGACCATGGACCTCGCCCCCGGCGTCGGGCTGGCCGGACCCCAGGTCGGCGTCGGCAAGCGCCTGTTCGTGTACTCGTACACCGACGACGACGACGTACTGCACCGCGCCGCGGCCGTGAACCCGGTCCTCTGGATCAGCCCGCCGGTCCCCGAGTCGGTCGACGAGCTCGACGAGGACGACGAGTCCGAGGGCTGCCTGTCCGTGCCGGGCGAGCGCTTCCCGCTCCGACGCTCCGGCAGCGCGCTGCTCCGGGCGTTCGACGAGCACGGCGAACCGTTCGAGGTCCGGGCCGACGGTTGGCTCGCGCGCATCTTCCAGCACGAGTACGACCACCTGGACGGCTGGCTCTACGCCGACCGCCTGGTGCACCCCTACGCCAAGCAGGTCGCCAAGGCCATCCGCAAGAACAGCTGGGGCGGCCCCGGCCAGTCGTGGCTGCCGGGTCGCGACCACCCCGAGGGCTGACGGGCCGGTCCGGCCCGCGCGTCGCCTGCCGTGGTCGGCTGACGACCGGGAGGCCCGGCTCAGCTCCGGTACGTCGTCAGCGCGTCGCGCAGGTGGTCGGTCTCCGGGTGCCCCGGGCAGTACTGCAGGAGGCCGGCGGCGACGTGCGCTGCGCCGTCGTCGGCCACGGCCGACGTCCACGGGTCCGTGCCGGTCACGGCGCAGGTGCTCGCGAGCTCGACGAGGGTGGCCTCGCCCCGGGTCGCGTCGACAGCGGCCTGCTGCTGCGTCGACGGCACCGAGCCCGTGAGCCGCTTCGCGGTGCACGAGGTCCGCTCGTCCTCCCACACCGCCGAGTAGGTCGTGTAGGTCTCGCGGTCGCCGTCGTCGCACACGAAGGCGAACACCACCGGCGAGGCACCCGACCCGAGCCCGGTCTCCGAGCTCGTGGGCTCCTCTGACGAGTCGGTGTCGGGTCTGGCACCGCTGCACCCGACCAGCACGGGCGCGATGACCGCCGCGAGCAGCACGCCGAGGAGCACGGCGCGGGGCGGACGGGATCGGTGCACCTGTGAACGCTAACAGCAACTGCCCGGGATCAGTTCCGCGAGTCGGCTGCTCGTCCGGCCGTCCCTAACGCGTCGGACCGGTGACGGTGACGGTCGCCCGCTGGTCGAGCCGGCCACCGCGCGCATCGGTGCTCATGCGACAGCGCACCTCGGTCGTGCCGACCGGCGCCTCGACCACCTGTCGGACGCAGCTCGTCGATGTCACGCCGCGTGGCAGGTCGAGACGGATCCGCACCGCGACGGGCTGCCCGTCGGCGCTGCGGAGCGTCCGGTCGGCGAGCTCGAGCGGTGTCCCGCGGACCGTCAGTCCGCTGATCTTCGCAGCGGTGAGGTCGATGCCGTCGATGCGTGCGTCGCTGATGTCCGCCTTGGTGAGGACCGCTGCGTGCAGGTCCGCGTCGCGGAGATCGGCACCGGACAGGTCCGCGCCGTACAGGTCGGCGCCGCCGAGGTCCGCGCCACGCAGGTCCGCACCGCGCAGGTCGGCTCCGAACAGCACGGCATCAGCGAGGTCGGCCGCTCGGAGGTCCGCGTCGTGCAGGTCTGCGAGGCGGAGGTCCTCCGTGGCGAAGCCGGCACCCGCGAGGTCTTGGCCAGGACAGGTCGTCACGGAGCCGGACTGAGGCGCAGTGCGGACCGCGCACGAACCGACCCGGTGTGCACCGGCGCTCGTGCCGCCGGTCCGCGCGAACGCGGCCACGCCGATGACGACGAAGAAGAGCACGGTCAGCACGACGACCACCACGGTGCGCGTGCGCGCGGCCCCGGTCACCCTTCGACCCCTGTCAACCAACTCGGCAACGTCGCGCGCGCCCACCCGGAGTACCAGGCCGAGGAGTCGGCGTACGGGAAGAACGCGCTGATCGGGTTGTAGAGCACGAACAGGGCCACGCCGACGACGATCACGACCGTCCACGCGATCGCCGCGACCCGTCCGTGCAGTTGCCGGAGCCACGACCGCACCCCGAGCAGGATCACCGCCGCGGCCATCGGGAGCACCGGCAACAGGTACCGACCCGAGAACGCGTACTCCTGGCGCAGGTTGACGGAGGTGGCGGCGTTGAAGCACAGGACCGCGACGGTGTACGCC
Organism: Curtobacterium sp. VKM Ac-2861; assembly: GCF_013204965.1. Classification (NCBI taxonomy): domain Bacteria; kingdom Bacillati; phylum Actinomycetota; class Actinomycetes; order Micrococcales; family Microbacteriaceae; genus Curtobacterium; species Curtobacterium sp. VKM Ac-2861. Next base: position 261,045 of record NZ_JABMLA010000001.1, on the reverse strand, counting down.
AGGGGCACGATCGCCAGCCACCACGTACCGGCTGAACGGAGGACCCGACGCAGTTGCGTGGCAGCGACGACGACGGCTGCGAGCACAGCGGTCGCGCCGAACAGAACGACGCCGAGGTTCGGACGCCACGGGAGCGTCGGCCCCCAGAAGAAGAACAACGACCGGAAGTACGTCGTGGCCCACGTGACCAGGAACCCCAGCGGGTGGAACGGTTCGAGCGACCCGTCGGCGGCGGCCAGGTCGTGGATCCGAGTGGCGTTGTAGTTCCGTCGGAAGATGTCGAACTGCATGCACGAGGCACGGCTGTGGAGCTCGGTGCAGTCCGGGTTCAACGCTCGGTACACGAGCAGGTTCACGCCGAACCGCTCGAGCACGAGGGCGAACAGGACCGCTCCGATCACGACGAGCGCGGTCGAGCGCGCTGGACGCTCACGGAAGCCGTTCACGGCACGCCGGATCGGGTGCCGGATCCAGCTGAACCCGTCGGTGCGGTACCGGAACAGCAGCGCGAAGAACGCCCCAGCCAGGACGAGCGGTGCGTTCGAGTACTTGAGCATGAGGACGAGCATCGCCGTGACCACGAGCCATCCGAGCGCGCGGAGGCCGCCGCCGCGCGCCACCGAGACGGCGACGGCCGCGAAGAGGAAGAACGACGCCATCGACGGCGCGTCGTAGCTGACGGTCGCGGCCATCCACACCGAGCGACCGGTGAACGCCGTGACGATCGTCGCGACGAGGCCGATCGACGCCGGGATGCCGGCGTTGCGGAAGACGGCGCGGAGCGCACACAGTCCTGCTCCGGCTGCGAGCACGTCGATGCACCTGAGCACCATCACGACGTGCTCCTCGCTCAGCCCGATCCCCGACGCAGCCCTCGCCGGGAAGGACATCAGGTAGTAGTAGAGGTACGCGGGGAACCGCGTGACCTCGCCGAGCTTGAGCGTCGAGGCGTCGACGTCGTGGAGGAACGGCCCAGCGGTCCACGGTCGTGCCGCGTAGAACAGGACGTTCCCGATGTGCCGGATCTCGTCGGGCGCTGCCGAGGACGGGACGTGGAGCGTGACGGCGAAGAAGAACCCCGTGAGCAGGAAGACCACGAGAACGGCGCCGAACGCCGCTCGCGAGGACAACAGGCTGTTCGCACGGTCAAGCAGACGAGCTCCCCGTCCCCGGACCTCGTACCCGGCGAGGGGCTCGTGGGTCAACGACATCGAACAGTGGCCTTCCGTGGATCTGGGTGCGCTGCGCCAGGTTAGCAGCGCGCCAGGAACGCAAAAGGCCCGGATCCGTGAGGATCCGGGCCAGACGCTCCCCGAGTTGGACTCGAACCAACAACCTGCCGGTTAACAGCCGGCTGCTCTGCCAATTGAGCTATCGAGGATCACTGTCCGCTGGCGAATGTCGTGCGAACAACGGGTAACAGCATAGCAGCACCGCGGCGCCCCTCACCGCATCGGACACGCCGCCCGGGCGCGCCGCGCTGTGGCCCCCGGTGCAGCACTGCTCCTCAGTACCCGGCGACCGGGTCGACGACGCCGACGAAGCCCTCGCCGCTGCCGTCGAGGAACGCTGTGGTGTTGAGTCGCACCCGCTCGGCGAGCAGCGGCGCGACCATCTCCGGGGTGTCCGCCTGGTGCGGCGTGATGACCGCGCCGGGCTCGGACCACAGCGGGTGGCCGTCGGGCAACGGCTCGGGGTCGGTGACGTCGAGCCCTGCGGCGGCGATCGCACCGGTGCGCAGGGCCTCGACCAGGGCGTCGGTGTCGACGAGTCCCCCGCGGGCGATGTTGACGAGCCGGGCGGACGGCTTCATGAGCGCGAACTGCCGCTCGCCGAAGAGCTTCGCGGTGCCCGAGGTCATGGCTGCTGCGATCATCACGACGTCGGCGTCGGGCAGGACCTCGTCGAGCTGGTCGGTGGTGACGGTGCGCGATGCGCCGGCGACCGGGTCGGCGGAGCGACGCACCACGGTGACGTCGACGTCGAACGGGGCGAGCAGGCGGATGTACTCGAGCGCGATCCCGCCGGCGCCGATCACGACGACGTTCCGGCCGTAGAGCGACACACCCTCGGGCTCGGTGGCCCACGAGTGTGCACGGGCACGCTTCTGCAGGACCCGCAGCGTCCCGAGCGTCAGCGCCAGGGCGTGCTCGGCGACGGGCTCCGCGTACGCGCCCTTCGCCGAGGTGAAGAGCACGCGGTCCCCGTGCTCCTGGATGAGGTGTGCGAAGGCGTCGACCCCGGCGAACGGCAGCTGCACCCAGCCGATCCCCGGTGCGGCGTCGAGCGCGTCGGCGAGGCCAGACGGGTCGCGGGGGTCCAGCCAGACGAGCCCGCGGGTGTCCGCGTCGAGCGACGCGACGGTCCCGCCGGCCTCGGTCACGGCGGTGACGTGCAGGTCGGTCGGGTCCGGCAGCACGGCGACGGGGCCGGACTGCGGTGCGTCGATCGGCAGCGGGGCGCCGGAGGTGGGGACGACGGCGCGGTGGCCTCGGGTGGCGGTGCTCACGGGTTCTCCTGTCGGTCCGTGCGGGGGCCGGTGCCGGCGGCGACCGGTCGGCGTGGCGCCGTAGAGCGGCGCGGGGCGGTGGGTGCCGGGCGACGCTTCACGCCGCGGGCCGCGGTCGCGGCCAGGGTCTTGACGTAGGGGTCGACGGGGTTGTCGAGGACCTCGTCGAAGGTGCCGAGGCCGACCAGCCGGGCATCGGCCATCACGGCGACGCGGTCGGCCAGGGCGCCGGCTTCGCGCAGGTCGCTGGACACCACGACGGCGGAGAACTGCCGGTTGCGTTGCAGGGTCGCCAGGGCCTCGAGCACCGACTGGCGCACGAGCACGTCGACGCCGCGGGCGGGTTCGTCGGCGACCAGGAGCTGGGGTTCGAGCACGAGGGCCCGCGCCAGGGCGACACGCTGCCGCTGCCCGCTGGAGAGCTCCCAGGTGTTCAGCCGCATCACGCCGAGCGGCAGGTGCACGGCGTCGACCAGGCGCGCGACGATCAGACCCGCCTCTTTCCGGTCGAAGCGGCGGTCGCGCTGGTAGATCGGTTCGGCGATGGCCTCGCCGACGGTGAGGTCCGGGCTGAGCCGGTCGGCGCCGTCCTGCGGCAGGTAGCCGATCCGGCCGCTCAGCCGCTCGAGCTTGCGGGACGAACCGCGCAGTCCGCGGGTCTTCTGGCCGAGGACGGTCAGTTCGCCCCCGACGATGTGCCGGCGCAGCGCACCGTCACCCTCGCCGTGCGACCCGAGCTGCCCCGCGATCGCGGCGGCGAAGGTCGACTTGCCCGACCCCGACTCTCCGAGCAGTGCGAGGATCTCGCCCTGCCGCACCGTCAGGCTGACCCCGTCGACCGCTCGGATCGACTCGGACCCCCGTCCGCCCCGGTACTCGATCGACACGTCGTCCGCGACGACCGCCGGTCCGTTGACCGCGATCATGGGTCCCCTTCCACGCCGCCCCCTGGCGGCGGTTCGCGACGGGCCGCGCTGGCAGGACCGTCGTGCGTACAGCTGTGGAGGCGACCATCCAGGAGGCCCGGCCTGCGTCGACGACGCTGGACGGGCCTCCTGGGCGGGTCGCGCCGGGTCGGGACCAGACGCGGGTCGCATCGGGTCAGGACCCGACGTTCTCCAGTTGCTCCAGCGTACGCCGTCGCTCGGCCTGCTCCGCAGGGTCCGGCACCGGGAGCGACGCCAGCAGGCGCTGCGTGTACGGGTGATGCGGCGCACCGAGGACCTGCGCCGTCGTGCCCACCTCGACCAGGTCGCCGCGGTACAGCACCGCGATCCGGTCGGACAGCGCGCCCACGACCGCCAGGTCGTGGCTGATGAACAGCGACGCGAAGCCCAGGTCCTGCTGGAGCTCGAGGAAGAGCTCGAGCACGCGGGCCTGCACCGACACGTCGAGCGCACTCGTCGGCTCGTCGGCGATGAGCAGCTTCGGCCGGAGCGCGAGCGACCGGGCGAGCGAGGCGCGCTGGCGCTGCCCACCGGAGAGCTCGTGCGGGTAGCGGTCCCCGTACGCCTTCGGCAGCTGGACCGCCTCGAGGAGTTCGTCGACGCGCTTACGGGCCGCACGCGGGCTCGACACCTCCTTGTGGACGACCAGCGGCTCGGCGACGCACTCGGCGATCGTGAGCAGCGGGTTGAACGACGTCGCCGGGTCCTGGAACACGAACCCGATGTCCTTGCGCAGGTGCTTGAAGTCGCGCTCCCGGTAGCCGAGCATCTCGGCGCCGAGGACCTTCAGCGAGCCGCCGGTGACCTTCGTCAGCCCGGCCATGGCGCGACCGATCGTGGTCTTGCCGGAGCCGGACTCCCCCACCAGCCCGAGGACCTCACCGGGACGGATCGCCAGGTCGACGCCCTTCACGGCGCGGAACGCGGGCGAACCGAGGCGGCCGGGGTACTCGATCTCGAGCCCCTTCGCCTCGACCAGCGGGGTGACGTCCTCGGTGATCGCGGCGCGGCGGGCGGTGCCCGTCGACGCCTCGAGCCGGGGCACGGCGGCGAGCAGCCGCTTCGTGTAGTCGGCCTGCGGACGCGCGAACAGGTCCGTCGCCGAGGCCTCTTCGACGATCTCGCCCTGGTACATCACGGCGACGCGGTCGGCCAGGTCGGCCACCACACCCATGTTGTGCGTGATGATCACGATCGCCGTGCCGAACTCGTCGCGGCAGCGGCGGAGCAGGTCGAGGATCTCGGCCTGCACCGTGACGTCGAGCGCCGTGGTCGGCTCGTCGGCGATGATCACCGACGGCTCGAGTGCGAGCGCGCTCGCGATGACGACACGCTGCTTCTGGCCGCCGGAGAACTGGTGCGGGTAGTGGTCGACGCGGGTCTCGGGGTCGGGGATGCCGACGCGGCCGAGGTAGTCGATGGCCTTCGCCCGCGCCTCCTTCTTGGACATGCCACCGTGGGCGCGGAGCCCCTCGGCGATCTGCCACCCGACGGTGAAGACCGGGTTGAGGGCGGTCGACGGCTCCTGGAAGACCATCGCACCGGCGGTCCCCCGCAGGCTGCGGAGCTTCTGCGCGCCGACGGTGACGACGTCGGTGCCGTCGAGCAGCACCGCGCCGCCGAGCGTCGCCGTCTCGGGCATCAGCCGGAGCATGGCGCGAGCCGTGACGGACTTGCCGGACCCGGACTCGCCGACCAGGGCGAGGACCTCGCCGGGGCGGACGTCGAGGCTGACGCCCTTCACCGCGTCGACGGCGCCGCCGTCGGTGGCGAAGGTGACGGTGAGGTCGTCGACGACGACCACGGGTGCGTTCTCGGTGTCGGTCGTCATGCGCCCGATCCTTCCGCGGTGGCCGTGTTGCGCGCGTCGCGCGTGGACACCAGCTGCTTCAGCCGTCGGCGCGCACGCAGACGGGGGTCGGAGATGTCGTTGAGGCTCTCGCCGATGAACGTCACACCGAGCACGAGCACCACGATCGCGACACCCGGGTAGACACCGGTCCACCAGACGCCGCTCGCGACGTCGGACAGCGCACGGCTGAGGTCGTAGCCCCACTCGGCGCCGGACGTCGGCCCGATGCCGAACCCGAGGAAGCCGAGGCCGGCCAGGGTCAGGATCGCGTCGCTGGCGTTCAGCGTCAGGATGAGCGGCAGGGACCGCGTCGAGTTCCGCAGCACGTGCCGGGTCATGATGCGCCACGGGTTCGTGCCCATCACGCGTGCCGACTCGACGAACGCGTCGTTCTTCAGCCGCACGGCCTCGGCACGGACCACCCGGAAGTACTGCGGCACGTAGACGACGGTGATCGAGATCGCCGCCGCGATGATGCCGCCCGAGTAGCTCGAGTTGCCGCCGGAGATCACGATCGACACGACGATCGCGAGCAGCAGCGAGGGGAACGCGTAGATCGCGTCGGCGACCACGACGAGGACCCGGTCGAGCCAACCGCCCAGGTAGCCGGAGACCAGCCCGAGCAGCACGCCGACGATGATCGACACGACGACCGCGACGATCACGACGAGGACCGCGGTCCGGGCGCCGTAGACCACCCGGCTGAAGACGTCGAACCCGCCGACGGTGGTGCCCCAGATGTGCTCGGCGCTCGGTGCGCCCGTGCGCGGGAAGCTCTCGCCGTCCGCGCCCTGCAGCTGGCCGAAGCCGTACGGGGCCAGCAGCGGCGCGAAGACCGCGACGAGCAGGTACAGGGCGCAGATGACCACGCCGACGATGAGCATGGCGCGCTGCCAGCCGGTGCTCTTGCGGAGCTGGACCACCACGGGCAGCCGCTTCCAGAGCGGCTCGTGGCGGTCGACGAGGGTGGTGTCGGCCATCGTCAGAACCTCACTCTCGGGTCGATCAGGGCGGCGACGACGTCGACGATGAAGTTGGTCACCGCGACGATCACCGCCAGCATCGCGACGATGCCCTGGACCGCGACGAAGTCACGGGCCGACAGGTACTGGTTGAGCTCGAAGCCCAGGCCGCGCCAGCCGAAGGTGGTCTCGGTCAGGACCGAACCGCCCAGCAGCATCGCGATCTGCAGGCCCATGACCGTGATGATCGGCACGAGAGCGGGGCGGAACGCGTGCGTCCGCACCAACCGCGACTCGCGGACACCGCGGGAGCGGGCCGCGTCGACGTACTCGGAGCCGAGCGACCCGATCATGTTCGCGCGCACCAGGCGCAGGAAGATGCCGGCGGTCAGCAGTCCGAGGGTCAGCGCCGGCAGGACGGCGTGCTGCAGCACGTCGCCGATGACCGCCGCGTTGCCGGTCCGCAGTGCATCGATGATGTAGATGCCGCTCGCGCCGGGGATGCCGTCGAGGATGAGCTCCACCCTGGTCGACGCGCGGTCGCCGAGCGGCAGCCAACCGAGCCACACCGAGAAGACGAGTTTGAGCAGCAGGCCGCCGAAGAACACCGGGGTCGCGTACGTCAGGATCGCGAGGGCACGGAGCAGCACGTCGGGCCACTTGTCGCGCGTGTACGCGGCCAGCATGCCGAGCGGGATGCCGAGCACGAGCGCGACGACGAGGGCGTAGAAGACGAGCTCGGCGGTCGCGCCGCCGTACTGCAGGATGATCTCGGTGATCGGCCGGTTGTCGGTCGACGCGTTGCCGAAGTCACCGCGCAGGATGCCGCCGAGGTACTCGAAGTACTGCACGAGCACGGGACGGTCGTACCCGGCGGCGTGCAGGCGTTCCTGCAGCTGCGTCGGGGTGAGTCGGCCGCCGACCGACGCGGTGATCGGGTTCCCGATGACGCGCATCAGGAAGAACACGAGCGTCACCAGGATGAAGACGGTCGGGATGATGAGGAGGAACCTGACGAGGACGTACCGGCCGAGTCCGCCGCCACTGCTCTTGGCACGACGTTGTGCCTGTGGCTTGGTCGGATCGGTGCCGTTCACGTCCTGGGTCGCCTCTGGGGTGCTCAGGGTCACGGGGAGGGGTGCCTTTCATGCCGGTGCGCAGGCACGCGGGCGTTCCTCGTGGGAACGCCCGCGGCCTGCGCGAGGGGCGTGGTGCTACTTGCTGAGGGTGGCGTACCGGAACTTGAAGGAGGCGTCGAGGGTCAGGCCCTTGACGTCCTTGCCGGCGACGGCGACGGACTTGCCCTGCAGCAGGGGCAGCGTCGAGATCTGCGATGCCTCGCGCTCCTGGGCCTGCTCGATCAGGTCGGCACGCTTGTCCGGGTCGGACTCCGCCTGCTCCTTCGCGATGAGGTCCTGGATGACCGAGTCGTCGTAGTGGTTCTGGACGAAGTTCTCCTTGGTGAAGAACGGCGACAGGTAGTTGTCGGCGTCGGAGAAGTCCGGGAACCAACCGAGCTGGTACTCCGGGTACGCGTCCTTGGTGCGCTCCTGGGCGTAGGTCGTGTAGACCGTCGACTGGATGTTGACGGTGAACAGACCCGAGTCCTCGAGCTGCGTCTTCAGCAGCGCGTACTCGTCGTCCGAGGCCGAACCGTAGTGGTCGGGCGCGTACTGGATGTCGAGCTGCACCTTGCCGGAGACACCGGCGTCGGCGAGGGTCTTCTTCGCCTTGTCGACGTCGGGGCCACCGTCGCCGTCGCCGTACATGTCCTTGAACGGCTGGACCGCACCGGTGAGGCCGTCCGGCACCATCGAGTACAGCGGCGTGAAGGTGTCGTTGTAGACCTCCTTCGCCAGGGCGGCGCGGTCGACCACGTCAGCGGCGGCCTGGCGCACGGCGAGGGCCTTCGCCTCGTCGGCGTCGTCCTGACCGGTGCCGAACGGCTGCGTCTTGAAGTTGAAGACCACGTAGCGGATCTCGCCGCCGGGGCCGTCGGTGACCTTGAGCTTGTCGTCCTTGCGCAGGTCCGAGATGTCGGTCGGCGTCAGGGAGCGGTACGCAACGTCGACGTCGCCCTGCTGCACGGCGAGCTTGAGGTCGGTCTCCTTGGTGTAGTAGTTGGCCGTCACCTCGGAGGTCTTCGCCTTGCCGAGCAGGCCGTCGTACTTCGGGTTCGTCTTGTACTGGATCAGCTGGTTCTCCTTGTAGGAGCTGATCTGGTACTGCCCGGCGAACGCCTTGCCCTTGACGATGTCGTCGGCGCTGGTGAGCTTCGTCGCGCTGAAGACGTCCTCGTCGACGATCGGGCCGGCGGGGCTCGAGAGCACCTGCGGCCAGGTCTGGTCGGCGTGGTCGAGGTTGAACACCACGGTCGTGTCGTCCGGGGTGTCGATGCTCTTGAGGTTGGCGAGCAGCGACTGCGGGCCGTTCTCGTTGTTGATCTTGAGTTCACGGTCGAACGAGAACTTCACGTCGCTCGAGGTGAGCTTGTTGCCGTTCGCGAACTCGAGGCCGTCCTTGAGGGTGACCTCGTACGTGGTCGGGCTCGTGAACTCCGCCTTCGTGGCGATGTCCGGCTCGACGTCCGGGCTGCCCACGGGCGTGTTCATCAGGAACGGGAAGACCTGGTTCTGCACGGCGAAGGAGCCGTTGTCGTAGGAGCCGGCCGGGTCGAGGGACGTGATCTTGTCCGTCGTCCCGATGCTCAGGCCGTTCAGCTCGGTGTCGCTCACGCTGCTGCTCGCGCAGCCGGTCAGCACCAGCGCCGTCGCTGCTGCTCCGGCGCCGAGCGCGATGCCGCGCCTGCCCCACGTGGCTGTGTGCTTCTTGAACACGGATGCCATGTTCGATGCCTCTCTTGAAGTTGGGTGCAAGTGTCCGGACCGGCGGGTGGTACGTCTGTGTGCCCGGCCAGGAACGCTCATTGGTATCACCCTGTCACGGAACAGATCGAACCGGGAGCGATTTGTTTACACCGCTGTAATGCAAGCACCCGTCGCGTGATGCATCATTCGTGCGCATCGACACGGCGCGCCGCACACGAAAGTTGCGCGCTGCAACCTGGGTGGTCCGGGGCTCGCCGACCGGTCACGACACACCGCCCGTCCCACCCCGAGCGGTCACGTCCCGTCGGCCGGACCCCGGCCGGCCGACGCCGTGCGACCACTCGACGCCCGACACGGCCGCGCGGCCGGCGCCCGGCACTCGGGCGGCGAGAGCGAGGGGCTAGGACGCCTCGGCGTCGGCGCGGAGCCGCATGCGCTGCGCGTCGATGTCCACGAGCTGCCGCTGGATCTCGGCGCGCCGCTCGGCCTGCGCGTGCGGGTCCGCACGCTGCAGTTGTCCGAGCAACGAGGCCTTGCGGGCGAGCAGGTCCCGCTCGACCAGGGCGACGACGATGCTCCGGCAGTACGCGGCGAGGTCCTCGGCGTTGCGGGCGGGGATCGGCGCGAGGGCCAGCTCGTGCGTCAGGGTGCGCAAGGGGGTCGGCACGTCGGCGAGCAACCGGTCGAGCCAGTCCCCCGCCCCGATGACGTCGACGTTGGCGACCACGGCGTCCCGAACGACGGCGAGCATCGGCGCCGAGAACGTGGCGGAGGCGGCGAGCCCGAGCAGCGGCGCTCCGACCGAGGTCGGCTGCTGCACCATCGCCATGACGGCGTCGCGCTCCATGCGGCTGATCGGGTCGTTCGGCAGCGAGCGGATCCCGGCGACGGGCTCCTCGACCACACCGGCCCCGTCGGTGGCGTGACCGGCGCGGCCGTCGCGCCCCGGGCCTCCTGACCGATCGTCCGTCGACCCCGCACGCCGACGCGCGGTCTCGACCGATCGACGGACCTCGGGCATGTCCATGCCGAGCCAGCCGGCGAGCTCGCGGACGTAGCCCTGCGTGAGCGAGCGGTCGCGGATGCCGGCGAGCACGGGCGCGGCGGCGCGGAGGGCACTGACGCGGCCCTCGACCGTCTCGAGGTCGTGGCCCTCCAACGTGCGGCGGATCATGAACTCGAACATCGGGCGCTTGTTCGTGATCAGGCGGCGGATGGCGTCGTCGCCGCGGGCGAGCCGGAGGTCGCACGGGTCGAGGCCACCGGGTGCCACCGCGACGAAGGTCTGCGCCGCGAACCGCTGTTCCTCGGCGAAGGCGCGGGAGGCGGCACGCTGCCCGGCCTCGTCCGGGTCGAAGGTGAAGACGACCTCGCCGTTGGCGTTCGGGTCGGCGCCGGCCAGGTCGCCGAGCATCGGGCGCAGCACCTTGATGTGGTCGACGCCGAACGAGGTGCCGCACGTGGCGACCGCGGTGGTGATGCCGGCGACGTGGCAGGCCATGACGTCGGTGTAGCCCTCGACGATCACGACCTGCTTCTGCTTCGAGATGTCGCGGCGGGCCAGGTCGAGCCCGTAGAGCACCTGGCTCTTGTGGTAGATCGGGGTCTCGGGCGTGTTGAGGTACTTCGGGCCCTTGTCGTCGTCGAGCAGGCGACGGGCACCGAACCCGATCGTCGCCCCGGTGACGTCGCGGATCGGCCACATCAGGCGACCACGGAACCGATCGTACGGCGACCGGTCGCCCTGGCTGACGAGCCCGGCCGAGGTGAGTTCCTCGAGCGTGAAGCCCCGACCGCGCAGGTGGTCCTTGAGCATGTCGAAGGACTTCGGGGCGAAACCGACACCGAAGTGCTGCGCCGCCGAGGGATCGAACCCGCGCTCCCCCAGGAACCGCCGTGCGGGGTCGGCCGCGGCGGTGGTGAGCTGCGCCGTGTAGAACTCGAGCGCGGCTTCGTTGGCCGCGATCAGCCGGGCCCGGGTGTTGTAGTCGGTCCGCGGCCCGTCGCCCTCTTCGTAGTGCAGGGTGAAGCCGATCTTCGCGGCCATGCGCTCGACGGCCTCGGCGAAGGTGGTGTGGTCCTGCGCCATGATGAAGCTGAAGACGTCGCCGTCCTCGCCGCAGCCGAAGCAGTGGTACCGGCCGACCTGGGGCCGGACGTGGAACGACGGGGAACGTTCGTCGTGGAAGGGGCAGAGCCCCTTCATCGACCCGACGCCCGCGTTCTTCAGCGTGACGTAGTCGCCGACGACGTCGGCGATGTTGACACGCGAGCGGACCTCGTCGATGTCGTTCCGCGCGATCCTGCCAGCCACCCTCTGATCCTAGTTCGTGGGACCGACCTCGGCCGACCGCGGCCCCGAGATGTGGACGAACCACCGAGGCCGACGGAGCACCCCGCTCACACCGGGATGTGGACCGCTTCCCGCTCGCCGACGACCAACCGCCGGTGCCAGGCGATCGCCCCCTGGTCCGTCAGGCTCGCGACCTGGTCGACCACGGCGCGGAGTCGGCCGTCATCGTCGGACGCCGCACGCCAGTCGGCGGCGAAGCCGGGCTCGAGGTCCGATGCACCCGACGCCGCGAGGGCGTCGAGCAGCTCGGTCAGGATCCGGCGCTGGTCTTCGTACACGGGCTGCCGGTCGCCCTGCGTCATCACGAATGCCGCCACGATCCCCTTGAGGACCGCGATCTCGCCGATGATCTCCGGCGGCGTCACGACGGACGCCGCGAACCGGACCAGGGACCCGGAGGCGTAGGACTCGCGTGTCGCGGCCGTCGCCGTCCGCGCGAAGCGTCCGATCAGCTGCGAGGTCAGGTTCTTGAGGTGCGCCGCGTCGCGGCGGGACCCGTCGTACGAGGTCATCCAGAGCGGCAGCGCCCGGAGGCGGTCGAACGCCTCGAGCAGTTCCTCGCGGCTCAGGTCGTCGCCCACCCACGCGTGCATCGCGGTGACGATGTCGTTCTCGCCGACGCGGTCACCGAGGGCCGCGACGTCGATGAACCCGGCGACGACGGCGTCCTCGAAGTCGTGCACCGAGTAGGCGATGTCGTCCGACAGGTCCATGACCTGCGCCTCGATGCACCGCTGGCGCCGCGGGGCCCCGGCGCGGAGCCACTCGAAGGCGTCGTGGTCGTCGTCGTAGAAGCCGAACTTGGTCCGGCCCGAGGACGACTCGGAGACGCCCTGCGCCGCCGGCCACGGGTACTTGCAGCTGGCGTCGAGCGACGCCCGGGTCAGGTTCAGCCCGAACGGACGGTCCCCGCCCCCGGCAGTGCCGGCATCGGCGCCCGGCCGCAGCCCGTAGACCTTCGGTTCGAGCCGGGTGAGCAGCCGCAGCGTCTGCGCGTTGCCCTCGAACCCGCCGATGCCGGCGGCCCAGGCGTTGACGGCGGTCTCGCCGTTGTGGCCGAAGGGCGGGTGGCCGATGTCGTGCGCCAGGCACGCGGTGTCCACCACGTCGGGGTCGAGGCCCAACGAGTCCGCGAGCTCGCGACCGACCTGCGCCACCTCGAGCGAGTGGGTCAGGCGGTTGCGGGCGAAGTCGAGCCCGGTCGTCGGGCTGAGCACCTGGGTCTTGGCGGCGAGGCGTCGGAGCGCGCTGGAGTGCAGCAGGCGTGCGCGGTCGCGGGCGAAGTCCGATCGGCGGTTGCCGTGCTCCTCCGGGAGCCAGCGCTCGGCGTCGGCCGGGCCGTACGAGGCGGTGGCGCTCATCCGCCGCTGTGGTGCAGCTCGGCGGCGGCGAGGACCTTGCGGAACTCGCTGTCGACGTCGCGGGACTCGAGCCAGCGGTCGGGCAGTGCGGTGCGCTTCGGGTTGCCGGAGCGACCGCGGGGGCCCTCGGCGCCCTCGCCCGGGTACGGTGCGTCGCGGTCGAGCTGCCCGAGCAGGTCGTCGATCTCCTGCAGGCTCGACGACAGCGCGAGACCGGACCGCACGTCGCTGCCGATCGGGTACCCCTTGAAGTACCAGGCCACGTGCTTGCGGGCGTCGCGGCAGCCGTGGTCTTCGGACCCGAAGAACTCGACGAGCAGTTCGGCGTGCCGACGGAACCCGTCGGCGACCTCGCCCAGGGTCGGCATGTACCGCAGCCCTTCGCCGCGGAACGCCGCCGCCAGGTCGCCGAACAGCCACGGGCGCCCGAGGCACCCGCGTCCGACGACGACGCCGTCGACGCCGGTCTCGTCGACCATGCGCAGGGCGTCGGCAGCCGACCAGATGTCCCCGTTGCCGAGGATCGGGATGTCGGTGACGGTCTCCTTCAGCGTCGCGATCGCCGACCAGTCGGCGTGACCGGAGTAGTGCTCGTTCGCCGTGCGGGCGTGCAGCGACACCGCGGCGACGCCGGCGTCCCGCGCGATGCGGGCGGCGTCGAGGTAGGTCAGGTGGTCCTCGTCGATGCCCTTGCGCATCTTCACGGTGACCGGCACGTTCCCTGCGGCGCGGACGGTCTTCGTGACGAGTTCGCGGAACAGCTCGAGCTTCCAGGGCAGGGCCGCGCCGCCGCCCTTGCGGGTGACCTTGGGCACCGGGCAGCCGAAGTTCAGGTCGATGTGGTCGGCGCGGTCCTCGCCCACCAGGATCGAAGCGGCCTCGGCCACGGTGTTCGGCTCGACGCCGTACAGCTGGATCGACCGCGGGGTCTCGGACTCGTGGTGCTGGATGAGCTGCATCGACACGGGGGTGCGTTCGACCAGTGCGCGCGACGTGATCATCTCGCAGACGTAGAGACCGGCGCCGTACTCGCGGCAGAGCCGGCGGTACGCCATGTTCGTGATGCCCGCCATGGGCGCGAGCACGACCGGCACGTCGACCTCGATCGGGCCGATGCGCAGAGGCCGTGCTGGGGCTTGTGTGATCGTCATACCTGTTCCATCCTCCCACGTCGGTGCTCGCCGGTAGCGTTCTCCACATGACGATCGACGCCAGCACCCGCTTCGACACCGACGCAGCAGCCCGCGGTCTGACGGTCGAGGTCGTCGAACGCCCCGCCGCGGACTCCCTGCAGCAGGCCGCCGAGCTGCTCGGCATCGACCCCGGTGACATCGTCAAGACACTCGTCGTGAAGCGCCACGACGGCGGCTTCCTGCTCGCGCTCGTGCCGGGCGGCCGGAGCATCGCGTGGAAGAAGCTCCGCACCGTCGTCGGCGTGAACAAGCTCTCGATGCCCGACGCGGCGACCGCGCTCCAGGCGTCGGGCTACGAGCGCGGCACGATCACGCCCATCGGAGCGACTGGCAACCTGCCCGTCTACGCCGACGAACGCATCGTCGGTCGACGGGTCGCCCTCGGCGCGGGCCGCCACGGCGCGAGTGCCTTCGTCGACGCCGACGACCTCGTCGCCGCGTACGGCGCGACGGTCGCCGACATCACCGACGAGGAACCGCAGCGCGACTGAGTGGTCCGTCGACCGACGGAACGCGCCCCCGCACAGCCGTCGCGCCCCGCAGAGTCGGGGCGCGACGACCGCACGGGGGCGCCAGACCAGCAGCGCGCGGCGCGGGACCAGCAGCGCGCAACGCGCGACCGACGAAACCGTCAGTCCGGCACCTCGGTCCAGTCGCCCTCGGCGCCGGCGAACGATCCGGCGTCGATCAGGCACGAATCACCGTCGCAGACCGGCGCACCGCCGGGCGTGACCAGCGTGAGCAGGCTGGGGCGCGCCTCCAGACCGGAGATCGCATCCGGGACCGACGGGGCGGACGGGAGGCCCGCCCCACCCCCGACGGTGACCGTCGCGCCCGTCATCGGGTCGCCGCCACGTCGGCGCTCGCGTCGTCCGCAGCGCGTTCGGTCGCCGAGGCGACCTCGTCCGGAGTCGTCCCGCGCAGCGCGACGACCTGCGTCAGCACCTGCTCGAACGCCGCCGGGTCCTGCGCACCGGAGACGCCGTACTTGCCGTCGATGACGAAGAAGGGGACGCCGTTGATGCCGAAGGCCTGCGCCTGGGCCTGGTCGGCACGGACGGCTGCGAGCTGCGAGTCGTCACGGAGCGTGGCGAGGACCTCGTCGCGGTCGAGCCCGATCTCGGCGGCCAGGTCGGCCAGCGTCGCGTCGTCGCCGACGTGCTCGCCGCGCTCGAAGTAGGCGGTGAACAGGCGCTCGACCATGTCGAGCTGCTTGCCGTGCTGCTTGGCGAGGTGGATGACCTGGTGCGCCTTCACGGTGTTCGTGTGGTGCATGGCCTCGAAGTCGTAGTCCAGCCCGACCGAGGCCGCGATGCCGGTGACCTGGTCGAGCATCTGCTGCGCCTGCTCGACGGGCATTCCCTTGTGGCTCGACAGGAACTCAGCCTCGGTGCCCTCGAAGTCGACGGGGGTGTCCGGGCTGAGCTCGAAGGAGTGGTACTCGACCTCGACCGGGCGGCCGTCCGCCGAGGCGCCGAACGCGGCGACGCCGGCCTCGAACTTGCGCTTGCCGATGTAGCACCAGGGGCAGGCGATGTCCGACCAGACATCGACCTTCACGGAGTCGTTCATGCTGATCCCAACGCGGACGTTGCGCGCGCATTCCCGCCGCACAACCAAAATCACCTCGCGCCGCGGGATCGCGCGGTTCGAGGTGATTTTGGTTGTGCTAGACGCATCCGCGCCGCGACGCCGCGACGCCCGCGAGACCCCTACGCGCCGAGCAGGCGCTGCGCCAGGTAGCCCTGCAGCTGGTCGAGGGCGACGCGCTCCTGCGCCATGGTGTCGCGCTCGCGCACGGTCACGGCCTTGTCCTCGAGCGTGTCGAAGTCGACCGTGATGCAGAACGGCGTACCGATCTCGTCGTGACGACGGTAGCGACGGCCGATCGCACCGGCGTCGTCGAAGTCCACGTTCCAGTTCTTGCGCAGGTCGTCGGCCAGGCCGCGGGCGACCGGCGACAGCTGCTCGTTGCGCGACAGCGGCAGCACCGCGGCCTTGACGGGCGCCAGGCGCGGGTCGAGTCGCAGCACGGTGCGCTTGTCGACGCCGCCCTTCGCGTTCGGTGCTTCGTCCTCGTGGTACGAGTCGAGCAGGAACGCCATGAGCGCACGGGTCAGGCCGAAGGACGGCTCGATGACGTACGGCACGTACTTCTCGTTCGCCGCCTGGTCGAAGAAGCGCAGGTCCTGGCCGGACGACTCGATGTGGTTGTTGAGGTCGAAGTCGGTGCGGTTCGCGACGCCCATGAGCTCGCCCCACTCCGATCCGGTGAACCCGAAGCGGTACTCGATGTCGGCGGTGGCGTCGGAGTAGTGCGCCCGCTCGCCGTCCGGCACGTCGAAACGGCGGAGGTTCTCCGGGTCGATGCCGAGCTCGGTGTAGAACGCGATCGAGTCGGCGATCCACTGCTCGTAGTGCTCCCCCGCCTCGGCCGGCGGCACGAAGTACTCGATCTCCATCTGCTCGAACTCGCGGGTGCGGAAGATGAAGTTGCCGGGCGTGATCTCGTTGCGGAACGCCTTGCCGACCTGCCCGATGCCGAACGGGGGCTTCATGCGGCTGGTCGTCACGACCTGCGCGAAGTCGACGAAGATGCCCTGCGCGGTCTCGGGGCGCAGGAAGTTCAGGCCCTCTTCGGACTCGACCGGGCCGAGGTACGTCTTGAGCATCCCGGAGAACTCGCGGGGCTCGGTCCACTCGCCGCGGGTGCCGCAGTTCGGACAGGCGATCTCGGCCATGCGGCCCTCGGGGTCGCGGCCCTTCTTGGCGACGAACGCCTCGATCAGGTGGTCCTCGCGGAACCGGTGGTGGCAGTGCAGGCACTCCACGAGCGGGTCGGTGAAGGTCGCGACGTGGCCGGAGGCCTCCCACACCTTGCGGGGCAGGATGACGGCGGAGTCGAGGCCGACCATGTCGCCACGGCCGCGGACGAACCGCTGCCACCACTGACGCTTGATGTTCTCCTTGAGCTCCACACCGAGGGGCCCGTAGTCCCACGCGGAGCGGGAGCCTCCGTAGATCTCACCCGACTGGAAGACGAAGCCGCGGCGCTTGGCCAGGGCGATGACGCTGTCGAGACGGGTGGGCTGTGCCAAAGAGTGCTCCAGAGGTCGCCGAGCTGGGTGCTCGGTGCGGAAACGGTCCGGGCAAGACTACCGGCGATCGTCGGCCGGGAGGCCCGCCCCGCGTCCGCCCGCAGCGCTCACCTCGCCGACGTGGCCGCCCCCACCCCGCCCAGTGCGGCCGCCACGTCGGTCACGTCGGACTCGTCGTTCCACAGGTGGAACGCGATCCGGAGTCGCCCGGCACGCCCCGACGCGGTGAGTCCGGCGGCGGTGAGGGCCCGGAGGGCCGACCCGTCGGCGTCCACGAACGTCACGATCGCCTGACCGTCGCCCTGCCGAGGCGACCCGAGGGCGTCGCACAGCCGATCTGCGAGACCGGTGGCGTGCCTCCAGACCGCCTGCTGGTCGAGCGCGACCGCGTGTTCGAGCGCGGCCACGGCACCGGGCCACGCCTGCCAGGCCGGCGAGACGTCGAAGCGACGGGCGTCGTCAGCCAGGCGCATGTCGGGGCCGTAGCAGGACGACCACACGTCCGCGCCGGCGTACCAGCCGGCCTGGACCGGGCGGAGCCGACCGAGGGCGGCGTCGGAGAGCGTCATGAAGGCGACGCCGCGCGGTGCGCAGAGCCACTTGTAGGCGTGCGTGAGCGTCACGTCGAACAGTGCCGCGTCGACGGGCAGGACGCCGGCTGCTTGCGTGAGGTCGCAGAGGGTCAGGGCGCCGACCTTCCGGGCCGCGGCGACGACCGGGTACGGATCCGTGACGGCACCGGTGGCGGACTGCACCGCGGACCACGCGACGAGGGCGGTGTCGGGCCCGACGGACGCGGCGAGCCGGTTGAGCGGGACGTGCCGGACGCGGACGCCTCGGTGCGCCTGGGCGAGGAACGGGAAGACGACCGAGCTGAAGTCGCCGTCGGGGACGACCACCTCAGCACCGTCCGACAGGGCGTCGGCGACGACCGCGGCCATCACCGAGGTCTGCGAGCCGGTCGCCACGTGGGACACCGGCACCCCGACGAGGGCGGCGAACAGCGCGCGGCCCTCCTCGACCAACGCCCCGTAGTGGGCCGGCGAGGTCTCGGCGCGGGACCACGCGTCGAGGTCGGCCCGCTGGGCGGCGATCGTGGCCCGGGTCGGCAGACCGGCGGTGCACGCCGCGAGGTAGCCACGGCCGGCGGGGAAGGAGTCCATGCGGACAGCGTCCCGGCTCGTGCCCCATCACACCAGGCCGGGTTCGTTGTGCAGCCGATAACATCGCGTGATGGACGACATCGATCCCCAGCTGCTCCGGATCCTCCGCGCCGTGGCCGACGGTGGGTCGATCACCCGCGCCGCCGCAGCGCTCGGGTCGAGCCAACCCGCGGTCAGCCAGTTGCTCGCCCGGGCCGAGCGGCGACTCGGGCACACCCTGGTGCTGCGGTCCGGGCAGGACGGTCGCGGCGGGCGCGGTGCCACCCTGACGGACGCCGGTCGGGTGCTCGCCGACCACGCCCTGCATGTGCAGGCCGCGCTGACCGCCGCGCGCGAGGACCTCGACGCCGTCGGTGGCCTCACCCGCGGCCGCGTGCGCCTCGCCGGGTTCCCGAGCGCGTCCTCGGCCCTCGTGCCCGCGGTGCTCGCCCGGCTGGCGTCGACGGCTCCGGGCGTGACGACCTCGTACGTCGAGGTCGAACCGCCCGAGGCGCTCGACCTGCTGCGGAGCGGGGAGGTCGACGTCGCCCTGACCTTCACCTACGTCGGCGACGAGGTCGGGTCCGCCCCGGACCCCGGGCTCGTCACCCGGGCGCTCGGGCGTGACCCGCTCGCGCTGGTGACGCCCTCCGTGTCCGTGGGGTCCGATGCTGCGGACTCTGGTGCCGCGGATTCCGGTGCTGTCGACCTCGCGTCGCACCGCGACGCCCGCTGGATCGGCGGCTGCCCACGGTGCCGCGGCCACCTGCTCGCCTCGTGTGCGACCGCCGGGTTCACCCCGGACATCGTGCTCGAGACCGACAACGCGGCAGCGGTGGTGGGGCTCGTCGCCGCCGGACTCGGCGTGGCCCTGCTCCCCCGGCTGGCGCTCGCGACGACGGTCATCCCCGCCGAGGTCCGGGTCGACCCCGTGGACGACGACCTGGCCCGCCGGGTCGAGGTCGTCATCGCCCGAGGGGCCGAGCGCGTCCCGAGCGTCCGTGCGGCCATGGACGCGGTGCGGTCGGCGGCGCACCTGCTCGACGGGCCGCTGCCCGGCTGACGGGTGCGTCAGGCGGTCGGGGCGTCGACCGCACCGCCGTAGCGACGGTCGCGGCGTGCGTACTCCTCGATCGCGCCCCACAGGTCCGTGCGCCGGAAGTCCGGCCACAGGCGGTCCAGGAACACCATCTCGGCGTACGCCGACTGCCACAGCAGGAAGTTGCTCGTGCGCTGCTCCCCCGAACTGCGCAGGAACAGGTCGACGTCGGGCATCTCGGGCACGTAGAGCCGCTTCGCCAGTGCCTTCTCGGTGACCTGGCTCGGCTTGAGGCGTCCGGCGGCGACCTCTTCGGCCATCCCCCGCACGGCGTCGACGATCTCGTTCCGGCCGCCGTAGTTGACGCACATCGTCAAGGTCAGCACGTCGTTGCGCGCGGTCATCTGCTCGGCACGGTCGAGCTCGTCGATGACGCTCCGCCACAGCCGCGGACGGCGTCCGGCCCACCGCACCTTGACGCCCCACTCGTTCAGTTGGTCGCGCCGACGACGGATCACGTCGCGATTGAAGCCCATCAGGAACCGGACCTCTTCCGGCGAACGCTTCCAGTTCTCGGTGGAGAACGCGTACGCCGAGATGTGCTTGACGCCGATCTGGATCCCGCCGGCGACGACGTCGAGCAGCGAGGCCTCGCCCGCCTTGTGTCCCTCGATCCGCGTCAGCCCGCGGCCGTTGGCCCACCGACCGTTGCCGTCCATCACGATCGCGACGTGGTCCGGCACGAACCGGGCTGGGATCGCCGGGGGCGTTTCACCGGTCCAGTCGATCGGGCGGAACGGCTCGGCGTCGTCAGGGCGGCGGGGGCTCATGCGGTGGGGGTTCCTTCCACGGTGCGGGTTCCTTCCGCGGCGGGATCGGGGTCAGGGAGTGCGGGTGCGGGGGTCGAGGCCACCGCGCGTGCCGTCGCCTCGGGTCCGTCGTGGGTCAGCGGCACGGGCAGCGGGTGCTCCGAGCGGTCGACGTGCGGCAGGGACCGGAGCGATCGTTCCAGGTGCCACTGGGCGTACGCCGCGACCACGCCGGAGGCCCGCGACCGCGTCCGTTCGTCGGTGGCGTCGACGCTCGCCCAGTCGCCGGCGAGCAGCGAACCGAGCACGCCGAGGGTCGCCGGGTCGAGCCGCGGCGTGCCGGGAGGCGCAGCCCGGTCGGCGACGACCCCGCCGAGCTGCACCACGAACGCGGAGTGCGGCCCGGGCTCCCCCGTGACCGCACAGTCGCTGAACGAGGGCGCCCACCCCGCGATGCTCATCGCACGGAGCAGGTAGGAGTCGAGCGTCGCGCTGGAGTGGTGCTCACCGCGCGACAGCGACCGCAGCGCGCCGACGAGCAACAGGTACTGCTGCAGCCCGGCGTCGGCCTCGCTCAGGCGGTCGGCGGTCTCGACCATGGCGCTGGCAGCCGTGTACGCGCCGTAGTCGGCGACGATCTGCGCCCCGTAGGCACCGAGGGACTCGGCCTGGGTGACGATGTCGAGCGACCGGCCCTCGTAGAACTGGGCGTCGACGACCATGAACGGCTCGAGCCGGCTGCCGAACTTCGACGCGGTCCGCCGCACGCCCTTGGCCACCGCACGGATCTTGCCGTGCTGCCGACTGAGCATGGTGACGATGCGGTCGGCTTCCCCGAGCTTGTGGGTGCGCAACACGACGCACTCGTCCCGGTACAGCGGCATGCCCCCAGTATCCCCCGCCCCGCCGACACCGCGCAGCGCGCAGCGCGCAGCCGCGCGCGCCGCGCGCAGGGGTACCGAGCGGAATCGGGCGTACCTGGTCGAAAGAAACGATCAGGTACGCCCGATTCGACTTGCCATCGCGCGTGACGGGGGAAAGACCGGGCACAGACGGGAGGCTCCCCACCGGGCACGGCCGGTCCGCCGCTGGCGCGTCGGCCCGGAACCGGCCGGCGTGGGCCCAGGTGCAGGACGGACCTGCACCGCGCCTCCCGGTCTGGTCGCGTCTCAGGCGGAGACGAGCTCCGGCGAGTCGGCGCCGGCAGCAGCACCGGCGCGCACCGCGCGGTTCACCGCGGACACGATCGCCTTGAGCGAGGCCGTCGAGATGTCGGCGTCGATGCCGACGCCCCACAGGCGCACGCCGTCGACGTCGAGCTCGACGTACGACGCCGCCTTGGCGTCACCGGAGGCGCTCATCGTGTGCTCCGAGTAGTCGTACAGCGTGACCTGGACGCCCTGCTCGGCGAGGACCTTGAGGAACGCGTCGATCGGACCGGTGCCCACGGCGTCGGCGGTGACGGAGCCCTCGTCGACGCGGAGTGCGACCGACAGCGAGGTCGTGCCGTCGAAGTCGCTCGAGGTCGCCGTCTTGGTGAGCTCGTACCGGCCCCACTTGTCGTCGTCGGTCGAGGCGGGCAGGTACTCGTCCTGGAACACGTCCCAGATGCGCTGCGACGAGAACTCGCCACCCTCGGTGTCGGTGTGCCGCTGCACGACGCCGGAGAACTCGATCTGCAGCTTGCGGGGCAGGTCGAGCGCGTGGTCGGTCTTGAGCAGGTACGCGACGCCGCCCTTGCCGGACTGCGAGTTCACGCGGATGACGGCCTCGTACGAGCGGCCGATGTCCTTCGGGTCGACGGGCAGGTACGGCACCGCCCACTCGATCTCGTCGATGTCCTTGCCCGCGGCGGCGGCCTTGGCCTTCATCGCCTCGAAGCCCTTGTTGATGGCGTCCTGGTGCGAACCGCTGAACGCCGTGTAGACGAGGTCGCCCGCCCACGGCTGACGCTCCGGCACCGGCAGCTGGTTGCAGTACTCGACGGTGCGCTTCACCTGGTCGATGTCCGCGAACGAGATCTCCGGGTCGATGCCCTGCGTGAACAGGTTCATGCCCAGCGCGACGAGGTCGACGTTGCCGGTGCGCTCACCGTTGCCGAACAGGCAGCCTTCGATGCGGTCCGCGCCGGCCATGTAGCCCAGCTCGGCGGCGGCGACGGCGGTGCCGCGGTCGTTGTGCGGGTGCAGCGACAGGATGACGTCCTGGCGGTGCGCGAGGTTGCGCGACATCCACTCGATCGAGTCGGCGTAGACGTTCGGCGTCGCCATCTCGACGGTGGCCGGCAGGTTGATGATGACCTTGCGGTCGGGGGTGGGCTCGAAGACCTCGAGCACGGCGTTGCAGATCTGCAGCGCGACCTCGAGCTCGGTGCCCGTGTAGGACTCCGGCGAGTACTCGTAGTAGACCGTCGTGTCGTGCTGCAGCGTCGCCTCGGCCGCCTTGCACAGCTTCGCGCCGGCCACCGCGATGTCGACGACACCCTGCACGTCGGTGCGGAAGACGACCTCGCGCTGCACGATCGACGTCGAGTTGTACAGGTGGACGATGGCCTGCTTCGCGCCGTCGATCGCCTCGTACGTGCGCTGGATGAGGTGCTCGCGCGCCTGGGTCAGCACCTGGATGGTGACGTCGTCGGGGATCGCGCCCTCGTCGATCAGGCTGCGGACGAAGTCGAAGTCGGTCTGCGAGGCGCTCGGGAACCCGACCTCGATCTCCTTGTAGCCCATGCCGACGAGCAGGTCGAACATGGCGCGCTTGCGCTCGGCGTCCATCGGGTCGATGAGGGCCTGGTTGCCGTCACGCAGGTCGACCGCACACCAGCGCGGGGCCCGCTCGATGCGTTTCGTCGGCCAGGTGCGGTCGGGCAGTTCGACCGAGATCTGTTCGTGGAAGGGGACGTACTTGTGGATCGGCATCCCGGAGGGTTGCTGCGTGTTCTGCATCGTTCGTCGCTTTCGTCGCGTGTTCGTGTGCTCTGGTGAGTGCGGCCACGACGGACTCCGCGACGAGGTGGGCCGGTGTGTCAGGCCTCGTCGCGGCAGCGAAGGAGGAGGAGTGCCGAGTACATCGAGTCCACGGTAGCACCGGCGGGCTGCTGTGTGACAAGCGCGTGACGCGGGGGCGGCCAGGCACGGTCCGAGCCGGACACCGGACGGGGGCGAGCGGTCACGACATGCCGCGGGTCGGCCGCCGAGCGGTCACGTTCTGTCACCTGAGCCGCGTCCAGGCGACAGTTCGTGACCATTCAACGGACGTGAGCGGCGTGGCACTGCGGTGCGGCACACGTCCGCCGCGTGGTGCGACCAGGGCGCCGCGTCAGTCGACCGCGAGCGCCTCGGTCGGGGGCACGCGCATCGCGCGCCGCACCGGCGCGATCGTCGCGACGACCGCGAGCACGAGGGCCCCGACGACGACGATCCCGATGGTGAGCGGCGGCAGCACGGGCGTGACCGGGTGCCCGAGCGACCCGAGCAGCGTCTGCCCGCCGACCCAGCCGTAGAAGGTGCCGAGCACGAGCCCCGAGACGACGGCCGCGACGACCATCTGCACGGCCTCGGTCACGATCATCCGGCGGACCTGTGCCCCGGTGAGTCCGAGCACCCGCAGCAACCCGAGCTCGCGTCGGCGCTGCAGGACCCCGAGTGCCAGCGCGTTGACGACCCCGACGGCGGCGATCACGGCCGAGAACCCGACGATGACGCTGACGACGGCGTTCAGCTGGACGAAGAAGTCGCGCTGCGCCTGCACCATCCCGGTCGTCATCTGGCCCTGTCCCATCTGCTCGAGCTGGGCCTCGAGCACGTGCTGCATGATCCCCAGTGCGACGGCGAAGGTGACGAGCAGGGTGACGCCGATGACGAGCCCGATCGTCGCCCGCGAGGACCGACCCGGCGCACGCATGGCGTTGCGGCCGGCGAGCAGGACGACGGGGTCGTGTGAGCCGATCCGGCCGATGAGCTGCAGCACCGGCGGCATCACGATGGTCCCTCCGACGGCGACGCCGGCGAACGACACGAACCCGCCGAGGGCAGCCGGCAGCACCGCGATCGGCGAGCTCGCGCTGACCGCGAGCCCGATGAGCATGAGCGCCGCGCCGCCGGCCATGAGCACGATGGCCCAGACCTTGCGGGCGGTGCCCGAGCGGACGTCGTCGTGGCTCGGTTCGACGCTCGAGGACAGCGCCTCGAGCGGGGTGACGGTCAGCACCCGGCGGGAGCCCGCTGCGAACGCTCCCCAGGTCGCCAGGACCACGGCCACGACCGGGAGCACGAGTTCCCACGGCAGGAGCGTGTAGTCGGTGTCGGGCAGGAACCCGTTGCCGCGCAGCACCACCACGAACACCGCGGACAGCCCGGTACCCACGACGGCGCCGATCAGTCCGCCGAGCACCCCGACGACCAGTCCGGTCCGGGTGATCCGGGCCCGGAGCGTCGCGCCGGTGGCACCGACGAGCCGCTGCAACGCGATGATGCGGGTCTGCCCGGCGATGAGGGTCGCGCAGGTGTTGGCGGTGACGATCGCGCCGACGTACAGCGCGATGCCGAGGAACAGCCACCCGACGACGGACAGGATCGCCCTGACCGGCCCGAGGTCGGCGAGCCCGGCGGCGCCGAGCGCCTCGGTCACGATGCCCGGGGCGATGACGAGTGCCGAGCCGAACGTGGTGCCGAGCGCCGCGACCAGCACGGTGGGGGCGAAGGAGCGGACGCCGTTCACGCTGCCGCCTCCATCCCCAGCATCGTGGTGGAGATCGCGCCGGCGTCCATCGCCGGGCGGTCGGCGACGACCCGGCCGTCGGCGAGGAACAGGATCCGGTCGGCGTTGGCGGCGGCGACGGGGTCGTGCGTCACCATGACGACGCTCTGGCCCCACTCCTGCACGGCCCCGCGCAGGATCGCGAGCACGTCACGGCCGGTGCGCGAGTCCAGGGCACCCGTCGGCTCGTCGGCGACGACGACTGCCGGCCGCGAGGCGAGTGCCCGGGCGATGGCGACGCGCTGCTGCTGCCCACCCGACAGCTGGTGCGGGCGGTGCGAGAGCCGGTTGCCGAGTCCGAGCTGGTCGACCAGGCGGTCGATCCACGCGCTCTCGTCCTTCGACGGCTTGTGCCCGCCGAGCAGGAACGGCAACCGGATGTTCTCGCTGACGTCGAGCGTCGGCACCAGGTTGAACGACTGGAACACGAACCCGAGCCGGCGGCGACGGAGCTCGGTCAGGTCCTTGTCGCCGAGCCCTGTGATGTCGACCCCGTCGATCTCGATGCGGCCCGCGGACACCGCGTCGAGGCCCGCGGCGACGTGCATGAGCGTCGACTTGCCGGACCCGGACGGCCCCATCACGGCGGTGAACTCCCCCGCGCCGATGTCGACGCTGACGTCGTCGAGCGCCGTCACCCGGCGTGCGGCGTCGCCGTAGTGCTTGGACACGTGGTCGAGTCGGATGATCGGAGCGTGGCTGGTGGTCATGCACCAACGATGACGTCCGGGAGGCCCGCCCCGCGTCCGTCGGGCGGCTCCTGTGGATGAGCCGCTCGGCTCGACTTCCTGTGGACGGGTCATCCGATCGGATGATGTCCGTCAGTCGGCCTTGCTCACCAGCCCGTGCTCGTGCGCGAACACGACGAGGCGCACGCGGTCGCGGAGTCCGAGCTTCGTCAGAACCCGCGAGATGTGGGTCTTCACGGTCGCCTCGCTGACGTACTCGTGCTGCGCGATCTCGCTGTTGCTGAAGCCGCGGGCCGCCAGGTCGAAGATCTCGCGCTCGCGCGGGGTGAGGTCGTCGAACGTCGCCGGCACGGTCGCGGCCTGCTCGACCGAGTCGTCGTAGCGCCGCAGGAGTTCCCGCGTCGCCGAGGCCGCGAAGACCGCGGTGCCGGCGTGCACGGTCCGCACGGCGGCGAGCAGGAACTCGGGGTCGGCGTCCTTCAGCACGAAGCCGCTCGCCCCGGCCCGGATGGCCTTCGCCGCGGCCTCGTCGAAGTCGAACGTGGTCAGGACGAGCACCTTCGCGCCGTCGGTGCCGGCCTGTTCGACGATGTGCGCGGTCGCCGTGATGCCGTCCATCACGGGCATCCGGACGTCCATGAGCACGACGTCCGGCCGGGTGCGCCGGACGAGTTCGACGCCCTCGGCACCGTCGCCCGCCTCGCCCACGAAGTGCAGGTCGGGTTGGGAGCCGATGAGCATCCGGATGCCGGTGCGGAAGAGTGCCTGGTCGTCGACGAGGGCGACGCGGATGCGGCCGTCGGCCGGCGGGGTGGTGGTCATCGGGCGGTGCGCTCCTGCTCGGTCGGACTGATGGTCGGGGCGGGGGCCGACTCGGCGGTCGGGCCCGCAGCCGGGCTCGCGGCCCGGCTCGCGGTCGGGCTCGCGGTCGGTGTGATGCGCCCGCGGGGCATCTGCCCGCTCGCGGGGACGGCGGGCATGCGGACGGCGACCTCGAAGTCGGGGCCACGGACACCGGCGGTCATCGTGCCGCCGGTCATGGTGGCACGCTCGCGCATGCCGACCAGGCCGTGCCCGGTGCCGGGACCCCGGGTGCCGTCGTCGGCGCGGCGGTTCACCACCGCGATCTCGACGGTGTCCGGGCGGTAGGTCAGTGATGCGTGCACCGGTGTGCCGGGCTCACCGTGCTTGTAGGCGTTCGTCAGGCTCTCCTGCACGATCCGGTACACCGCGAGCTGCGTCGTGGTGGGGAGGCCGGTCGGGTCGCCCTCGCGCTCGACCCGGACGTCGAGGCCGACCTGGCGCATCTCGCCGACGAGCCGGTCGATGTCGTCGATCTCCGGTGTCGGGACGGTCCCCTGCTCGTGCCGGAGCGCGCCGAGGAGCTCGCGGACGTCGCCGAGGGCCCGGCGGGCGGTGGTCGAGATGGTGCCGAGGGCCTGGTCGGCGACGGCGGGGTCGGCCTTCAGCGCGTAGCGGGCTCCGTCCGCCTGGGCGATGACGACCGCGAGCGAGTGCGCGACGATGTCGTGCATGTCGCGGGCGATGCGCACGCGCTCCTGTTCGACCGCGACCGCTCGGTCGGCACGGGCGGCGTCGCGTTCGGCGAGCAGCTGGGCCTCGCGGCTCATGCTCGCCGACCGGCGGGTGCGGACCACGAGGCCCGCCAACCACGGCAGGAGCAGCAGGAGCAGGACGACGGCGAAGTACGAGACCGTGACCTGCACCGACTCCTGGAACGGGGTCGACGCGGTCTCGATCGTCAACCGGTTGCGGTAGTCGTCGACGCCGATGTACAGGGCCGCGGTGACGGACCCGACGATGGCCGAGACGAGTCCGGCCAGCCGCACCCGCCGACTGCCGTAGGCGCTCGTCGTGTAGAGCACCGCGGCGATGAAGGCGTTCGAAAGGTCGGGCATCTGGCCCGTGACCATCTCGAAGACCGCGAACACCCAGGCGACGGCCAGTGCGAGTCCGGGCGACAGCCGTCGGAGCGCGAGGGCAGCGGTCATGCCGACGACCGTGACGATCGCGAGCGGGGAGTCCATGCCCCGCGCCGAGGTGATCAGCACGAGCGAGCCGAGCACCACGGCGATGACGACGTCGGTGATGACCTGCGCGCGCAGCATGGGACGGAACACGCGTCCACGGTACGGCGCTCGGCTCACGGGCGCGTCCCTCGTGTGGATGACTCCTGGCGCCGGACGCTCAGAAGCCGAGGCGTCCGAGCTGCTTGGGGTCACGCTGCCACTCCTTGGCGACCTTCACACGGATGTTGAGGTACACGTGCCGACCGCCGAGCAGCGACTCGATCTCGACGCGAGCGCGGGAGCCGACGTCCTTCAGGCGCTCCCCCTTGTGGCCGATGACGATCGCCTTCTGGCTGTCGCGCTCGACGAACAGGTTCGCGAAGATGCGCAGCGGCCCGTCGGCGTCGTCGTCCTCGTCCGGCTCGACGATGTCCTCGATCACGACGGCGAGCGAGTGCGGCAGTTCGTCGCGGACGCCCTCGAGCGCGGCTTCGCGGATGAGTTCGCTGATGCGCTCCTCGTCGGTCTCCTCGGTCACGGCCGACGAGTCGTACAGCTGGGGCGACTCCGGCAGCAACGAGGTGATCTCGCCGAGGAGGTCCTCGAGCTGCAGGCCCTTCGTGCCCGACGTCGGGATGATCGAGTCCCAGTCGCGGAGCCGGGAGACGGCCAGCAGCTGCTCGCCGACCTTGTCCTTCGAGGTGCGGTCGATCTTGGTGACGATCGCGACCTTCTTGGCCCGCGGGTACTGGTCGAGGGTGTCGTTGATGAAGCGGTCGCCCGGGCCGATCGGCTCGTTGGCGGGGACGCAGAACCCGATGACGTCGACGTCACCGAGCGTGGACTGCACCAGGTCGTTGAGCCGCTCGCCGAGCAGGGTGCGGGGACGGTGCACACCCGGGGTGTCGACGATGATGACCTGGCCGTCGGGCCGGTGCACGATGCCGCGGATCGCGCGACGGGTGGTCTGCGGCTTCGACGAGGTGATCGCGACCTTCTGGCCCACCAGCGCGTTCGTCAGCGTGGACTTGCCCACGTTCGGACGCCCGACGAACGAGACGAAGCCCGCGCGGTAGGGCTTGCCCGAGGCGGTGGGGGTGGAGTCGGAGTCGGTCATGCGTGCGTGGTTCCCGTCGTGGTGGTGGCGTCGTCGAAGGCGTCCTCGACACCCGCGAGGGCATGAGTGCGTTCGGCGAGCACGGTGATGAGGTGGCGGCGCTTGCCCTCGACCCGGTCGGCCGTCAGGACGACGCCGGACACCGTGACCGTGTCGCCGGAGACCGCCAGGTGGCCGAGCTCCTTGGTGAGCAGACCGCCGGCGGTGTCGACGTCGTCGTCGTCGAGCTCGATGCCGAACAGGTCGCCGAGCTCGTCGACGGGCAGTCGGGCCGAGATGCGCCAGAGGCCGGGCTCGACCTCGACCCGGTCGACCACGGCGCGGTCGTACTCGTCGGAGATGTCCCCGACGAGCTCTTCGATGAGGTCCTCCATCGTGACGAGACCGGCGACGCCGCCGTACTCGTCGACGACCAGGACCAGGTGGTTCTTCGCGACCTGCATGTGCCGCAGGGTGTCGTCGGCGGCCTTCGACTCCGGCACGAACTCGGCCGGACGCAGCAGCCGGGTGACCCGCTCACTGCCGGACCCCGGTCGCTCGTACAGCGCCCGCGACACGTCCCGCAGGTACAGGACGCCGAGGACGTCGTCGCTGTCCTTGCCGGTGACGGGCATGCGGGACACCCCGGCGGCGAGGAACTGCTCCATGCCCGCGGCGAGCGTGTCCGAGCCGTCGACCGTGAGCATGTCGGTGCGCGGCACCATCACCTCGCGCACGAGGGTGTCGCTGAACTCGAAGACCGAGTGGATGAGTTCGCGGTCCTCGTCCTCGAGCACGTTGCTCTCGGTGGCCTCGTCGACGAGGGACAGCAGTTGTTCTTCGCTCGACACCGTCGAGGCGCTGCGGCCGCGGCCCGGGGTCACGCGGTCACCGATCCGGACGAGCAGACCGGCGAGCGGACCGAGCACGATCCGGACGGCGCGGACCAGGCCGCCGGTGGACGCCAGCAGCCGTTCGGCGTGCGCCCGTCCGACGCTGCGCGGACTCGACCCGACGAGCACGAACGACACGGCCGTCATGATCGCGGCGGAGACGATGAGCGCCACCCACCAGCTGTCGAATGCCCGCACCAGGGCGATCGTGACGAGCACGGCCGCAGCGGTCTCGGCGAGCACGCGGAAGAAGTTCAGGGCGTTGACGTGCGCGCCGACGTCGTCCGCGATCGCCTCGAGCGCACGACGACGCTTGTTGCCGCGGGCGATCTCGTCGAGGTCGGCACGGGACACCACGGAGAGCGCGGCGTCGCTCGCGGCGAGGAGCCCGCCGAGCACGACGAGCCCGAGCGCGACCGCGAGCAGACCGACGACGACGAGCATCGGCTACCGACCCCGGCGCTGGGCCGCGAAGGCCGTCAGGATCTCGCCCTGCAGCCCGAACATCTCGGCCTTCTCGTCCGGCTCGGCGTGGTCGAACCCGAGCAGGTGCAGGATGCCGTGGCAGGTGAGCAGCAGCATCTCGTCGGTGCTGGAGTGCCCGGCGGTCTTCGCCTGTTCCTCGGCGACCTGCGGGCAGAGCACGATGTCGCCGAGCAGGCCGGCGGGCGTTGGGTCCTCTTCGGTGCCCGGTCGGAGCTCGTCCATCGGGAAGCTCAGGACGTCGGTGGGGCCGGGCTCGTCCATCCACCGCACGTGCAGCTGTTCCATCGCGCCCTCGTCGACCAGGACGATCGCGAGTTCGGCGTCCGCGTGCACGTGCATCGCGTCGAGGGCGAACGCGGCGAGGCGCTGGATGGCTGCCTCGTCCACCTCGACCCCGGACTCGTTGTTGAGCTCGATGCTCACCGGTTGCCTCCTCGGGCGTCGTTCTGGGGGTACGGGGGTCGCTGGCGGTCCTGCGGCGGCCGTCCACGGCGCTCGGCACGGTTGGCGCCGTCGGGGTTGCCGACCGGCGCGGTGCCCCGGCCACCGGGACGGTGACCGGCCTGCTCGGCGAGGCGTTCCTCGTCGTAGACGGTGTAGGCGTCGACGATGCGACCGACGAGCGTGTGCCGCACGACGTCCTCGCTGCCGAGGCGGGCGAAGTGGATGTCCTCCACCGTCTCGAGGATCCGCGTCACGAGCCGGAGTCCGGAGACGTTGCCCGGCAGGTCGACCTGGGTGATGTCACCCGTCACGACCATCTTCGAGCCGAACCCGAGACGGGTCAGGAACATCTTCATCTGCTCGGGCGTCGTGTTCTGCGCCTCGTCGAGGACGACGAACGAGTCGTTGAGCGTCCGGCCGCGCATGTACGCGAGCGGCGCGACCTCGACCGTGCCCGCAGCCAGCAGCTTCGGGACCAGCTCGGGGTCCATCATCTCGTTCAGGGCGTCGTACAGCGGCCGCAGGTAGGGGTCGATCTTGTCGGTGAGCGTGCCCGGCAGGAACCCGAGCCGCTCGCCGGCCTCGACCGCGGGACGGGTCAGGATGATCCGGGTGACCTCGCGCCGCTGCAGGGCCTGGACGGCCTTCGCCATCGCCAGGTACGTCTTGCCGGTGCCGGCGGGGCCGATGCCGAACGTGATGGTGTGCTCGTCGATGGCGTCGACGTAGGCGCGCTGCCCGTCGGTCTTCGGCCGCACGGACTTGCCGCGGCTCGACACGATCGGCGTGCCGAAGGTGTCGGACGGCTTGCGGTCGTCGTCGAGGATCCGTGCCGACATCGGGATGTCCGACGGGCCGATGTCCTGCCCGCGCTTGACCATGCCGACGAGTTCGTCGACGAGCGCCTTCGCCCGCGCGACCTCGCGCTCGGGCCCGGTGAGCGTGACCTCGTTGCCGCGGACGACGACCTTGACGCCCGGGTACTGCCGTTCGACGGTCTTCAGCAGGCGGTCCTGGGGACCGAGGAGCTGGACCATGGCGATGCCGTCGACCTGGAGGGCGACGGAGACGACCTGGTCGTCGTCGGTGGTGGGCTGTGCTGGTTCGTTAGCCGGCAAGGGTGCCTTCCTGCAGTTCACCTGCGAGTACGTGCGCGTGCACGTGGAACACGGTCTGACCGGCGGCTTCGCCGGTGTTGAAGACGAGACGGAACTGGCCGCCGGCGCGCTCGTCGGCGATGCGCTGCGCGGTGGCGACCAGGTGGGCGAGGAGGTCGGGGTCACCGGCCGCGAGTTCGGCGACGTTCGCGTACTGCTCGGTCTTGGGGATGACCAGCACGTGGACGGGTGCCTTCGGGGCGATGTCCTCGATCGCGATCACGCGGTCGTCCTCGGCGACGACGGTCGCCGGGATCTCGCGCGCGATGATCTTGCTGAAGACGCTGGGCGTGCTGGTGCTCATGACTCCATCGTAGAACGCAGGACCGACCTCGGGCCTTCCCTCACCAGCGCCCGAGTCCGGCCTGCAGGATCGCGAGTGCCGCGGGGCCGGCGGTCGAGGTCCGCAGCACGCTGTCGCCGAGCCGGACCCTGATCGCTCCCGCGGCCTCGAGCCGCTCGAGCTCGGAGGCGTCGATGCCGCCCTCCGGCCCCACCACGAGGGCGATCTCGTCGAGGTCCGCCGTCGGTTCCCAGGTCGCGAGCCGCACGGTCGCGGTGGGGTCGAGCACGAGCACCGCAGCACCGGCACCGAGCGCGGGGACGAGCTGCGCCGTCGTGACGAGCGGCCCGACCTCGGGCACTCGCGACCGGATCGCCTGCTTCGCGGCCTCGTGCGCGATGGCCGTCCACCGCGATCGACCCTTCTCGACCTTCGGGCCCTCCCACCGGGAGACGCTGCGCGCGGCGGACCACGGCACGATCCGGTCGACGCCGATCTCCGTCGACGCCTGCACCGCCATCTCGTCGCGACCGCCCTTGGCGAGGGCCTGCACGAGCGTCAGCGACGGGACCGGCAGCGGGTCGACGGACAGCGATGCCACGGACAGCACCAGCGAGTCGCGGTCGACGGATTCCACCGCACCGGACACGACGGTTCCCCGTCCGTCCGAGAGCCGCAGCGTCTCACCGACCCGCACGCGCGAGACGGTCACGGCGTGCCGCCCCTCTGCCCCGTCGAGCGTCACGGAGCCACCGACGGCGACCCCGTCGAGCGACTCCACGACGTAGAGCGATGCCATCAGAAGTTGAAGAAGCGGTCGCGGAGCTTGCCGAACATGCCCTGCTGGAACCGTGCGAGCTGCGGCGCCGACGCCTTGTGCGACTTCGCGAGCTGCTCGACGAGCTGGCGTTCCTTGTGCGACAGCTTCGTCGGGGTGACGACCTGCACGCCGACCCGGAGGTCGCCGCGGCCGCTCCCGCGCAGCTTCGTGATGCCGCGGTCCTTGATCACCAGGACGTCCGCGCTCTGCACCCCCGGACGGATCTCGAGCTCGACGGGCCCGTCGAGTCCGTCGATCGTCGTGGTGGTGCCGAGCACGGCATCGGTCATCGCGACCTCGAGGGTGGCGAGCAGGTCGTCACCGTCGCGGCTGAAGACGTCGTCGTGCCGGACCCGGATCTCCAGGTACAGGTCGCCGGAGGGGCCACCGGCGGGGCCGACCTCGCCCTGGCCGGGCATCTGCAGGCGCAGGCCCGAGTCGACGCCGGCGGGGACGTCGACCGGCACGGTGCGACGGGCGCGGACGCGGCCCTGACCCTGGCAGGTCGGGCAGGGGCTCGGGATGACGGTGCCGTAGCCGCGGCAGGTGCCGCACGGGGCGCTCGTCACGACGTTGCCCAGCAGCGAACGCACCTGGCGCTGGATGTTGCCGGACCCGCCGCAGATGTCGCAGGTGCGCGGGCTGGTGCCGGGTGCGCAGCACGACCCGTGACAGGTCTCGCACAGGACGGCGGTGTCGACCTCGACGTCCTTGTGGGTGCCGAAGACGACCTCGTCGAGGTCGACGTCGATGCGGAGCAGGGCGTCCTGCCCGCGCTCGGCACGGCTGCGGGGACCACTGCCCCGGCCGCCACCACCACCACCACCGAAGAAGGCGTCGAAGATGTCGCTGAACCCGCCGGCGCCGCCACCGAAGGGGCTGTCGGCCTGGGGCCCGGCGTCGTACCGGCGCCGCTGCTCCGGGTCGCTCAGGACGTCGTACGCGTGCGTGACGTCCTTGAACCGCTCGGCTGCCTCTGGGGCAGGGTTCACGTCCGGGTGGAGCTCACGCGCCAGGCGGCGGTAGGCCTTCTTGATGTCGGCATCGGAGGCGTCTCGCTGGACGCCGAGGACGTCGTAGTGGTCTGCCACGTATCCCTCAGTCGGTTGTGTTCGGTCGGTCGGTCGGTGTTGCAGTCGATCAGTGTTCGCCCAGGAGCTTGGACAGGTACCGTGCGACGGCCCGGACGGCAGCCATGTTCGTGCCGTAGTCCATCCGGGTCGGTCCCAGGACACCCAGGCGTGCCACCTCGCCGCCACCGGCGAGGTACCCGCCGGCGACGATGCTCGTGGCGTCGAGCCCGTACTCGGCGTTCTCGACGCCGATGCTGGCCGCCACCGCGATGTCGTCCACCTGCATCTCCCCGAACAACCGGAGCAGGGTGACTTGTTCCTCGATCGCTTCGAGCACCGGGAAGAGGCCGCCGGAGAAGTCCTGCTCGCTCTTCGCCAGGTTGGCGGCGCCGGCCATCACCAGGCGGTCCTGACGGTTCGCCGCGACCTGCTCGATGAGGGTCGCCACGACGACCCCGCCGAGCGCCTGGGCGTCGGGCCGGAGCTGTTGCGGGACCGCACGGAGCGCGGTGGGCACGTCCTGCAGCAGGAGCCCCACGGCCGCGCCGTTCAGCACGGTGCGGAGTTCGGTCAGCAGCGGCTCGTCGAGCGCGACGTCGGTCTCGACGACGCGTTGTTCGACCCGGGCGGTGTCGGTGATGAGCACGACCATGAGCCGGGCGTCGCCGAGGCGCACCAGCTCGACGTGCTGCACCCGGGCGCGCACCATCGAGGGGTACTGCACCAGGGCGACCTGGTTCGTGAGCTGGCTGAGCAGGCGCACGGTGCGGCCGAGGACCTCGTCGAGGTCGTTCGGTGCCCCGAGGAAGGTCTCGATGGCGTGCCGCTGGGCGCTCGTCAGCGGCCGGGCTGCGGCGAGGTGGTCGACGAACAGCCGGTAGCCCTTGTCGGTCGGCACCCGGCCGGACGAGGTGTGCGGCGCGACGATGAGCTGCTCGTCCTCGAGCAGGGCCATGTCGTTGCGGATCGTGGCGGCACTGACGCCGAAGGCGTGCCGCTCGACGATCGTCTTGGAGCCGACCGGTTCGCGGGACGCCACGTAGTCGCGCACGATGGCCTTCAGGACCTCGAGGCTGCGTTCACTGACCACGAGCGCTCCTTCCTGGTCGACCTGGCACTCGGACGTGTCGACTGCTGATCCTACGCCCGCACGACTGCACCCCCGATACGCTTCCGGCATGACCCACGGACAGCAGCCCGGTGGCCCGCAGAACCCCAACGGGCCCCAGTACCCGGGCGGGTACACCCCGCCGCAGCCGATGAGCCCGGAGGACCAGCGCCTCTGGGCCACGCTGACCCACATCGGCGGGATCTTCTTCAACTTCGTCGCCCCGCTCGTGGCGTACCTGGTGCTGCGCGACCGCGGCGGCTTCATCCGCGAGCACACCCGGGTCGCACTGAACTTCCACATCACGATGGGCATCGCCTACGTGGTATCGGGGATCCTCACGCTCGCGCTGATCGGGGCACTGTTGCTCCCGATCATCGCGATCCTGACGATCGTCTTCGGCATCATGGCGGCGGTCGCCGCGAACCAGGGCCAGTTCTACCGCTACCCCCTGTCGATCGAGTTCATCAAGCAGTAGGGACGCCGGTCAGTCCAGCAGCTCCCGCACCACCGCGTCGGCCAGCAGGCGACCCTGCAGGGTCAGGTCGATGCGTCCCCGCACCGCGGCCGACCCGTCCACGAGACCCCGTGCGATGAGTCCCGCGACCCGGCCACGGGCCTCCTGGCGGATCTCGCTCGTCGCGAGCTCCCCGCGGACGCGTGCGGCGAGGAGCAGGCGCTCGACGTAGCGGGTCTCGTCGTCGATGACCTCGCGCCCGGCGGCCGGCGACTCGCCGGACAGCACCCGGTTCGCGTACGCGGCCGGGTGCTTCACGTTCCACCAGCGCGTGCCGGCGACCGCGGAGTGGGCGCCGGGGCCGACACCCCACCAGTCGTGGCCCTTCCAGTAGGACAAGTTGTGGCGACTCGCGTGCGCGTCGCCGCGCGCCCAGTTCGACACCTCGTACCAGGAGTACCCGGCGTCGCCGAGCACCTGGTCGGCGAGCTCGTACATGTCGGCGGCCAGGTCGTCGTCGGGGGCCGGGAGCTCCCCGCGCGCCACCATGCGGCCCATCGCGGTGCCGTCCTCGACGATGAGCGAGTACGCCGACACGTGGTCGGGCTCGCAGGCCAGCGCGGCGTCGAGCGAGGTGCGCCAGTCGTCGAGGGACTCCCCCGGTGTCGAGTAGATGAGGTCGAGTGAGACGTCGAGCCCCTGCTGCTTCGCGAGGTCGACGACGACCGGCACGCGGAGTGGGTCGTGCGTGCGGTCGAGGGTCGCGAGGACGTGCGGGACCGCGGACTGCATGCCGTAGCTGATCCGGTTGAAGCCACCCTCGCGCAGTGTCTGCAACGAGGACGCGTCGACCGAGTCCGGGTTCGCCTCGGTCGTGACCTCGGCACCGGGCAGGATCCCCCACGTGTCGTCGATGGCCCGCAGGATCATCGCCAGGTCGGACGCCGGCAGCATCGTCGGAGTCCCGCCGCCGAAGAACACGGTCGACACGGGCCGGCGCGGGACGCCGGAGCGGTCGAGCACGGTCGCGGCCCACTCGATCTCCCGCACGGCGTGGCCGGCGTAGTCGTCGCGGCGCACGCCGCGGAGCTCGGACGCCGTGTACGTGTTGAAGTCGCAGTAGCCGCAGCGCACCCGGCAGAACGGCACGTGGACGTAGACCCCGAACGGCACGGCCGCCGGGTCGGTACCGGCGGCGGAGCCCGCCGCGGCTCGCGGCACGATCAGTCCGTCAGCGGGTGCCGGATCGGCGATCGGGAGAGCACTCGGCATGGAGTCCATTGTCCGTCATGATGGACGCATGGAGCACCACCCCGTCCCCACCACGGTCCTGTGGGACATCGACGGCACCCTCGTGATGAACGCGTCGTCCCCGGGCAACCTCTACCACCTCGCGCTCGAGCGTGCGGTCGGCCGCGACCTCACCCTGCGCGTCGGGCACCAGCACGGTCGGACCGATGCCGGACTCATCGCCGAGCACGTCCGTGCCCACGCGTTCGAGGACACGATCATCCCGACGGTCAGCGGCCACCTGCGCGACCTCACCGCCGAGCGGCACGCCTCGGGCGACCACCGGTCCCCCGTCCCCGGTGCCACCGCGCTGCTCACCCGCTTCGCGGAGCTCGGGTGGCGGAACGGCCTGCTCACCGGCAACTCCGAGTACCGCGCCCGCGTCAAGCTGGCCGGTGCCGGGTTCGACGAGGGCCTGTTCGACTGGGACCACTCCTACTTCGGCGACACCGAGGTGGAGCGTGCGGACGTCACCACCCGCGCGGCGTCGGAGCTCGCCGGCACCCGTGCCGTGATCGTCGGCGACACCCCGCGTGACGGCGAGGCCGCGGACGCCGCCGGCATCCCCTTCCTGGCGGTCGCCACCGGGGTGTTCGACGTCGAGGCGCTGCGGGTCACCAACGCGGTCACGGTCGCGCGGGACTGCCGGGTCGACGCCGCGCTGATCGAGGACGCCATCGCGGCGTTGCCGCCACTGCGCTGACCCAGCGCGCGAGCGCACAAAGCGCACGCACGCACACGCAAGCACGCGCACGCAAGCGCTCGCAAGCACGCGCTCCCCGCTAGTCGCCCCGCAGCGCCGCCAGGTACTGCTCCGCCATCACCTTCTGCTGCCGACGCAGCAGCGGCGCGACGAACTGCCACTTCCGGCTCGACGGCTGCGAGAACTGCCGGATCTGCAGCCACACGGAACCGTCCGACGTGCGCTCGACGACGAACGACTCCTCGCCGGAGAGCGGGTGCCCCTCGAGCGTGCCGTACGCGAAGCCCTTGCGGTCGTGCTCGTCGATGATCGACACGACCCGCACGGGCGCCTGCACGGTCCGCCCGAAGGCGTGCATCGTGAGCGTCGCCGACGTGCCAGCGGTCACCAGCGGGGTGCCGTCCGGCGCGAACTTCTCGACCCGGGGCGTGCCGATCGAGGCCGGGGCGATCGGGACGCCGTCGTCGTCGAACGTCACCGGGTTGTACCGGACCTCGTCGTCGTCGGGCTGTTCCTCGACGCGCACACGGATGCCGCTGCGCTCCTGGATCTGCCACGTCAGGGCCTGCGTCACCGCGGTCTCGAACCGCTGGTCGCCATGCCCGATCCGGGCACGCGACTCGGTGGGGGTGAACCCCTCGGGCGGGTACGTCATGAGGTCCGACGCCTGGGTCGCCCCCACCGCGCCGTAGGTCAGGGCGGTCCGGTAGCTCCCGCGGATGCTCATGCCGTCAGCCTACTTGCGCCTGCCCCGTCGGATCGAACCGATCACCGCTCAGGTCGCGTCGGCCAGGTCGCGTCGGCCGGGTCGCGTCGTCCGGGTCGCGTCGTCCGGTTCGCGTGCACCCCGAACTGGAGGCCCGACACCCGCCTGCCCCGCCCCTATCGTTGCAGCGTGCCCCGCTCCACCCCCGCGCCCTGGCGGTCCGTCGACCGTCGGACCGCGACGCTCGCCGCGCTCACGCTCGTCGCCTTCGGCGCCGCCGCACTCGCGCGTGTCCTCGTCGACGCGACGACGGCGAGCATCGGCTCGTCGACGCGGTACGTCGCCGTGCCGGCCGCGCAGTGGGACGCCTTCGACACCGCCAACGTGATCGCTGGCGTCGGTGCGTGCTGCGCCGGGACGGGTGTCCTGCTGTTCGGGGCCACCCTGGTCGTGGCGGTCCGTCGGCACCGCGCGGCGCGACTGCCGCGCCTGCTCGCCGCCGTGACGCTCACGATGGTCGTCGGTGCCGTGCTCGCCGGGATCGCCGGGATCGCCGCGGGGGCGCAGGACGACTTCGCCGCGGCTGCGGGCTGGACCATCCTGCGGACCGCGCTGGCGGGACTGGCCGCCGCGAGCCTCCCGGCCCTCTGTCTGGCCGCCTTGCGGACCCGCGCCGCGCGCCTCCGCTGACGGCGCCCGACCGCGGCCGCCGGCGCCGACCGGCCCGGGCGAACCTTCGCGCCCAGCGACACTTCACGGCCGCCCCGGCGCGTGCGGTGTCGCTCAGCGCGAAATGTCGGAACCCGGCGCGACGCGCGCTACTTCTTCTTCTCTTCCACGTCGCCGGAGAGCGCGGCGATGAAGGCTTCCTGCGGGACCTCGACCCGGCCGATGGTCTTCATGCGCTTCTTGCCCTCCTTCTGCTTCTCGAGGAGCTTGCGCTTTCGGGTGATGTCACCGCCGTAGCACTTCGCCAGGACGTCCTTGCGCATCGCGCGGATGCTCTCGCGGGCGATGATCCGCGCGCCGATGGCCGCCTGGATCGGGACCTCGAACTGCTGGCGCGGGATGAGCTTGCGCAGCCGCTCGGTCATCAGCGTGCCGTAGGCGTAGGCCTTGTCGCGGTGCACGATCGCGCTGAACGCGTCGACCTGGTCGCCCTGCAGCAGGATGTCGACCTTGACGAGGTCGGCCGCCTGGTCGCCGATGGGCTCGTAGTCGAGCGAGGCGTAGCCCTGCGTCTTGCTCTTCAGCTGGTCGAAGAAGTCGAACACGATCTCGCCGAGGGGCATCTCGTAGCGGATCTCGACGCGGTCCTCGCCGAGGTACTCCATGCCGAGCAACGAGCCGCGACGCGACTGGCACAGCTCCATGATCGCGCCGACGTAGTCCTTCGGGGCGAGGATCGCCGCGCGGACCATGGGCTCGCGGACCTCGACGATGCGGCCGCCGGGGAACTCGGACGGGTTCGTGACCTCGGTCACGGAGTTGTCCTCGTTCGTGACCTCGTAGATCACGCTGGGCGCAGTCGTGATGAGGTCGAGGCCGAACTCGCGCGAGAGCCGCTCGGTGATGATCTCGAGGTGCAGCAGGCCGAGGAACCCGCAGCGGAAGCCGAAGCCGAGCGCCACGGACGTCTCGGGCTCGTAGACCAGCGCTGCGTCGGAGAGCTTGAGCTTGTCGAGCGCGTCACGGAGGTCCGGGTAGTCCGACCCGTCGATCGGGTACAGACCCGAGAACACCATCGGCTTCGGGTCCGTGTAGCCGGGCAGGGCGTCGGTCGCGGGCTTCTGCGCGCTCGTGACGGTGTCGCCGACCTTGGACTGGCGGACGTCCTTCACGCCGGTGATGAGGTACCCGACCTCGCCGACGGAGAGCCCCTTCGTCGGGATCGGCTCGGGGCTCGACACCCCGATCTCGAGGATCTCGTGCGTCGACTTGGTCGACATCATCTGGACCTTCTCGCGCGGCTTGATCGAGCCGTCGATCATCCGGATGTACGTGACCACGCCGCGGTAGCTGTCGTAGACCGAGTCGAAGATCATCGCGCGGGGCGCGGCCTCGACGTCGCCGACCGGTGCCGGCACACGCCGGACCACCAGGTCGAGGAGCTCGGGGACACCGACGCCGGTCTTGCCCGAGACGCGCAGGACGTCCTCCGGCTTGCCGCCGATGAGCTGCGCGAGCTCGGCCGCGTACTTCTCGGGTTCGGCTGCCGGCAGGTCGATCTTGTTGAGGACCGGGATGATCTCGAGGTCGTTCTCGAGCGCCAGGTACAGGTTCGCCAGCGTCTGCGCCTCGA
Source organism: Curtobacterium sp. VKM Ac-2861 (assembly GCF_013204965.1). Lineage (NCBI taxonomy): Bacteria > Bacillati > Actinomycetota > Actinomycetes > Micrococcales > Microbacteriaceae > Curtobacterium > Curtobacterium sp. VKM Ac-2861. The sequence continues at coordinate 220,657 of NZ_JABMLA010000001.1, read as the reverse complement.
TGCCCTGGGCGGCGTCGACGAGCAGGATCGCGCCCTCGCACGCTGCCAGGGAACGCGAGACCTCGTACGAGAAGTCGACGTGCCCGGGGGTGTCGATCATGTTCAGGGCGAAGGTCTCGCCGTCGAGCTCCCACGGCATGCGGACGGCCTGCGACTTGATCGTGATGCCGCGCTCGCGCTCGATGTCCATGCGGTCGAGGTACTGCGCGCGCATCGCGCGCTCCTCGACGACGCCGGTCATCTGCAGCATGCGGTCGGCCAGCGTGGACTTGCCGTGGTCGATGTGCGCGATGATGCAGAAGTTGCGGATCGCGCCGGCCGGGGTCGCGGCGGGCTCGAGCGGAGCGGATGCTTGTGGGCTCACGGTTCCTCAGGTGGGTCGGACGGTCGGCCCAGTCTCCCATGCTTGCGTGCCGGAGTCGCGCAGCGCGGCTCGCACGGTGCGAGGTCGGTGCGAGTTCGTGCGCGCGGCGCACCGTGCGCCGCCGTTCCGTCGTGCGGTGTTCCGGATTCCGTGCGAGGGGCGGGACCTCGCACGGAATCCGGAACCGGGCACGGAAGGTGACCAGACCTCGCACGGTGCGATGCGTGGCGGACGCGGGGCGGGCCTCCCGGCCGCACGCGCCGAGCGTCAGACGGAAGCGTGCGCCGGTGCCGGCAACGCGCCCAGCCCGCGCCGCAGGTCGTCAGGGGTGGCGGCCAGGCAGACGCGGATCCAGCCCTCGCCGGTGCGGCCGAACGCGCTGCCGGGCGCGACCGCGACGGCCTCGCGCTGCAGGAGACCGAGCGCCCACGCCGCGACGTCGCCGTCCGAGGCGTGCGACACGTCGACCCAGAGGTAGAAGGCGCCGCGCGGGTCGAGGTACCGGATGCCGGCGGCGTCGAGGACCTCCTTCGCGACCTCGAGGTTCGCGCGGTAGTGCTCGCGGGCGTCGCGCACCGCGGAGTGGTCCCCCACGATCGCTGCCAGCGCCGCGTACTGGTCGGGTTCGGCGACGCAGCTGATCATCGCTTCCTGCGTGGTGCGCATCGTCGGCCCGAGGCCCTTCGGCGTGACGAGGTACCCGACCCGGACACCCGTCATGGCGTAGGTCTTGCTCAGCGAGAACGCGGAGAACACCCGGTCGTCCTCGTCGAGCGCAGCCAGGCTGACGTGGCGGGTGCCGTAGGTGAAGTACTCGTAGACCTCGTCGCTGATCACCCACAGGTCGTGCCGCTTCGCGAAGGAGAGCAGCGCGCGCAGGGTGTCCTCGCCGAACACCGAGCCGAGCGGGTTCGACGGCGAGTTCACCACGAGCACGCGGGTGCGCTCGGTGACGCTCGCCTCGAGTGCCTCGAGGTCGGGTTCGAACCCGTGCTGCGGTTCGAGCCGGTACGGCACCGGCGTGGCCCCGAGGATGTGCGCGTTCATCGTGAAGGTCGTGTAGCCGGGGTCCGGCACCAGGACCTCGTCGCCGGGGCTCAGCGTCAGCGTCATCGCCTGGAACAGGGCCTGCGTCGCACCGATCGTCATCCAGATCTGTTCGAGGTCGGCCTCGATGCGGTTCTCGCGGCGGAGCTTGTCGCGGATCGCCTCGCGCAGGGGTGCGATGCCGCCGTTCGGCGTGTAGTCGGTGCGGTCCTCGGTCCACGCGCGACGGGCCGCGTCACCGATGTGCGGCGCCACGGGCACGTCCGGTTCGCCGATCACGAGCATCGTGACCGGGGTGCCGGCGGACTGCAGCAGCGCTGCCTGCTCGAAGACCCTCCGGATGCCGGAGGCGGGCACGGTGTCGATCCGAGGGGCGAGGGATGGCATGCCCGACACCGTATCCGGTGCGTGTTGCCGCGAGATCACGCCGATCCAGCGGTGTTTCGTGCTTTGGTGGCGGGGCGTTCGCCTGGTAATGTTGGTGGCTGGCTTGCGCGTTCCCCGCCCACGGGTGGAACGCGATGCGACCGAGGGCCCCTCTACCCCGCGGTCGCGCCCACCCGTACGAGACGAAGCAGGAGCTACACATGGCGAACATCAAGTCGCAGATCAAGCGCATCAAGACCAACCTCAAGGCCACCGAGCGCAACAAGGCCTACAAGTCGGAGCTGAAGACGTTCATCCGTCACACCAACGACGCCGTTGCCGCTGGCGACAAGGACAAGGCCGTTGCTGCCCTGGCCACCGCGTCGAAGAAGCTCGACAAGGCCGTGAGCAAGGGTGTCATCCACCGCAACCAGGCCGCGAACCGCAAGTCGGCCATCGCGAAGAAGGTTGCGTCGCTCTGATCTCCTGAGCGCTGCACGAAGGCCCCGCACCGAACGGTGTGGGGCCTTCGTCGTGTGCGGGGGTGGGGCGTGGGCGGCGTGCGTCTGGGTGGTGGCGGCGGCGGGCCGCACGCTTCGTGAGCAGAAATGGTCGGGTGGCCGGTCGGCACTCGACCATTTCTGCTCACCAGGTGCGCGGGTGTGGGCGCGCGAGCGCGCGACGACCGGGAGGCGCGGGTCGCCTCAGCGCGCCTCGCCGCGTCGGGCGATGGTGCGGACCATGACCTCGAGTGCGTAGTGCGCGTCGCGCGAGCCGCCCTTCACCGCGGTGTCAGCCTCGGCGATGCTCGTGATCGCGTTCGCGAGACCCGTCTCACTCCACGAGGAGACGTCACGCTGCGCGCGCTGCACCTGCCACGGGGCCATGCCGAGCGCCGACGCCGCCTGACCGCTCGGCCCGCGGAACGCGCTGACCTTCGCCATCGTGCGGATCTTGCTCGCGAACGCTGCGACGATCGGCACCGGCGCTTCGCCCGTCGCCAGCGCGTGCCGCAACTCGACGATCGCCGGAGCGGACCGTCCGGCCAGGGCGATGTCGGCCACCTTGAACGCGTTGGTCTCGACGCGACCGCCGTAGTACTTGTCGACGACCTTGTCGGTGATCTCCTGCGCTTCGTCCGCCAGGAGCTGCCGGCACGCGGCGGCGAGCTCGGCGAGGTCGTCCGCGAAGGCGACCACGAGGGTGCGGACCGCCGACGGCGCGATCTTGCGTCGGGCGGCGCGGAACTCGGCGTTCACGAAGTCGATGCGGTCGGTCTCGCGCTTGAGTTCGTCGCACAGGACCTCGACCCCGCCGCCGACCCCGCTGCGGATCGTGTCGAGCAGCTTCTTGCCGCGCACCCCGCCGCCGTGCCGGAGCACCAGGGTGACGTCGTCGGCCGGGGCCTGCAGGTACGAGATGGTCTCGGTGATGAAGGCGTCGGTGCACTTCTCGACGTTGGTGACCCGCACGAGTCGCGGCTCGCCGAACAACGACGGGCTGGCGAGGGTCGCGAGCAGCCCGGGAGCGTACTGGTCGGCCTCGAGGTCGTGCACCTCGAGCGCCGGGTCCTCGCCCACGAGCAGGTCCTTGAGCACGCTGCTGGCCCGGTCCGCCAGGAACGCCTCGGGCCCGGTGACGAGCACGACCGGGGCCGGGCGGATCCCCGACCAGGGGACCTGGTCGATCTTCGCTGCGGCGCGCGCGGGCTTCTTGGCGGGCATGCGGTCCTTCCGGTGGTGCCGACCCGGACGGTGCCGGTGCGACGAGTGCTCCGACGATCCTACGGGCGGCCACCGACGGCGTGTGCTCCGTCCACACCCGCAGGTCGTCGGTGGCCGTCCGACCCGCCACGACGGTGCCGAGTTCATCGGTGCGGTACGTGGCGGTCCCGGACGATGCGAGCATCGACAGCGCCGACCGTGTCGGGTGGCCGTAGGTGTTGTCCGCGCCGACGCCGACGAGTCCGACGCGCGCTGCGAGCTGCCGGTACAGCAGGGGGTCCTGGTCGGCCGAACCGTGGTGCGAGACCTTCACGACGTCGACGGCGCCGTCGGGGAGTGCACTGCCGGAGCGGACCCGACGCTGGGCGGTCTCCCCCAGGTCACCGAGGAACACCCCGGACAGGCACGTCGGGCAGTCGGCACCTGGCGGCGGCTCGGTCACGAGCACGATGCTCGCGTCGTTGCCGGCGTCCGGGCTGCCCGCCCGCGGCCACACCACGCGCCAACCGAGCGGCCCGAGCACACCGGACACCCGGTCGTCGGCCTGCCGGACGTCGACGCCGCCGCGCTGCAGGTCCTGCACGACGCGGCTGTCCGACGCACGGCCGACGGGTCCGACGAGCGCCGTGTCGACGATGCCCGCGACCTCGTCGACCGCCCCGACGTGGTCGCGGTCGAAGTGCGTGAGGACGAGCAGGTCGATCCGGCGGACCCGCAGCAGGTCGAGGCAGGCCCGGAGGCGGTCCGGGTCGTCCCCGGTGTCGATCAGTGCCGTGCTGTCGCCGCCACGGACCAGCACGGCGTCACCCTGTCCGACGTCGCACGCCGCGACCGCCCAGTCGCGCGGGACGGTACCGCGCACGACCAGCACGGGTACCGCGACGGAGGCGACACCGACCACGACGACGACTCCCGCGACGAGCAGCAGGCGGCTCCGCGCCGTCGGAGTGCTCAGCACGGCGACCGCGAGGCACGCGCTGACGACCACGGCGCCGACCACCCCGACGGTCCCACCCGGCCACGGCGCCGACGCGTACGGCAGGAGCGCTGCGCCGTGGGCGATGCCCCCGACCGCCGACGCGGGGGCCCAGGCGACGGCGGCCAGCACCGACCCACCCCACGGCCAGACCGGCGCGAGCAGACACGCACCGAGGCCGACGACGGTGACGATCGGTGCCAGGGGCTCGGCCAGCAGGTTCGCCGGCACCGCGTAGGTCGGCAGCGCCGCGGACAGCGGGATCGTCACGGGCCAGCAGGCGACCTGTGCTGCCACCGGCACGGCGAGGGCGGCGGCCGCCGGGGTCCACAGCCGTCGGGCGAGGAGCGTGGTGAGCGGTGGCCCGAGCACCAGGATGCCGCTCGTGGCGAGCACCGACAGCGCGAACCCGAACGACCGCGCGAACCAGGGGTCGACCACCAGCATGCCGATCGCGGCCAGGGCGATGAGCGGCACGCCGCGCACGGGGCGGCCGGACAGGTGAACGACCAGCACGACGACCGCCATCACCGTGGCCCGGACGATCGACGGGTCTGGCCGTACGAGCACCACGAACGCGAGCAGCACGGCGACGGCAGACGCCGCCCGGAGCCCCCGAGGCATCCCGCAGAGTCGCCCGACCACCACGACGAGGCCGACGATCACCGCGCAGTTCGCCCCGGACACCGCGGTCAGGTGGGTCAGCGCCGAGGTCTCCATCGCCGCCTCGGTCGCGGCGCCGAGGCCGGACCGGTCGCCGATCGCCAGGCCTCGCAGGAGCGCGGCCCCGGGCTCGGGCAGGTCCGCCGTCGCACGGACGAAGGCCCGACGCGCGGTGTCGGTGGCCCCGAGCAGTCCCCCGGGTGGTTCGGTGGCGGGCACACCCCGGAGGAACAGCACGAACGCGGTCGCGGAACCGGGGACGTCGGCCTCGATCGTCCCGGTGCCGGTCACCCGCGTTCCCGCGGCCAGCACGCGGTCGTCATCGTCACCCGGCGGGACGAGCGCACCGTCGCCCGGCGGGACGAGCCGGACCGGTACCCGGAGCGCACGCTCCGTGTCGGCACGCTCGAGCGTCGCGAGGACGGAGCGGTCACCCGGGCCCAGGTCGCGCGACAGGACCGCGTCGAACGAGACGGTGCCCGACCCGGAGGCGAGGGGGCGGAGCACCTCCGGCGTCCGGCGGGTCTCACCCACGGTGACCGACACCGCGAGCAACGCGGTCAGCGCCGCCGCGACGAGCACCGGGCCGGCACAGGCGGTCACGGTGCGGCAGCGGCGGCCCGAGCAGCGACGACTCGCGACGATCGCACTCCCTCCGGCGAGCAGGGCCAGCACGGCGGCCACGATCCCGACCACGGGCGCTGCCGCCGGTCCCCCGACGAGCACGGTCGTCACGATCCAGGCGATCGCCACCGGCACCGCCACCCGCAGGTCCATCGCACTGGGTCGCAGCTGCACGGGCACGGCTCAGACCCGCACGCGGTCACGCAGCTCAGCGAACCGGACGTCGCCGATGCCGCTGACGTCGAGCAGGTCCTCGACCGCGGTGAACCGGCCGTGTTCGTCGCGCCAGGCGAGGATCCGGCCGGCCAACCCCGGGCCGATGCCGGGCAGGGTCTCGAGCGCAGCCTGGTCGGCGCTGTTCAGGTCGACGACGGGGTCAGCGCCGGTTCCCCAGGCATCCGCGGCACCCGTACTGCTGCCCCCGCTGCTGCCCGCCGCGGCCGCACCGCCGTCGACCGGATCGAGCGCCGCCGGGACCTCGTCCTCGCCCACGCGGGGCACGTACAGCCGCTCGCCGTCGATCAGGACCCGCGCCAGGTTCAGTCGGTCGAGGTCCGCGTCCGCCGTCACGCCGCCGGCCCGCTCGATCGCGTCGGTGACCCGGCTCGACGGCGGCAGGCGCACCACGCCGTCGCGCTCGACCGCTCCGAGCACGTGCACCACCACACGCGCCGCACCAGACCCAGCGGTCGGCGCGCCGGCGGTGGGCGCACCACTGACGACGACCCCGCCCGCCCCTGCACCACCACGCCCCGTCAGCGACCCGACCAGGACCACCACGAGCGCGACCACCACGACGACCCCGGCCAGCACCACCGCGGCCCGCGGCGACAGCACCAGTCGCGACCAGAGCACGCGTCCCGACGAAGGCGCGCCGTCCACTGACCGAGGGTCCGGTGACGAGGGCGACGACATGCCCCGAACGCTACGGAGCCCGGCCGATCGGCCGGGCTCCGGAGTGCTGGTCTGTGGACAGGTGCGTCGGACGCCCACCCTGTGGACGGCCAGACGCCCACCCTGTGGACGGCCAGACGCCCACCCCGTGGACGGCCGCGCCGCCCGAGGGCTACCCCTTGATGGCGATGTTCACGAGCTTCGGCGCCCGCACGATGACCTTCACGATCTCGCGGTCACCGATGTACCGCTGCACGTTCGCTGAGGCACGGGCGAGTGCCTCGAGCTCGGACGGCTCGATCGACTTCGACACCTCGAACGAGTCGCGCACCTTGCCGTTGACCTGCACGACGGCGGTGAGGGTCTCCTGCACCAGCAGCGTCGGGTCGGCCTTCCGCCAACCGTGCAGCGCGACGGTGGCCTCGTACCCGAGCTGCTCCCACATCTCCTCGCCGGTGTACGGCGCGAACACGGCGAGGCCGAGCGTGACGGTCTCGACGGCTTCGCGCACGGCGGGGTCGGCGGCACCGGGGCCGCTGTCGATCGCCTTGCGCGTCACGTTGACCAGGTCCATGAGCCGTGCGATCACGACGTTGAACTTGAACGACTCCATCAGGCCCGGCGCATCGGCCAGGAACCGGTGCGTCACCTGGCGCAGGGCGCGGTCGCCCTCGGCCCAGACGACGTCGGGGGTCGACGTGACGTCGGTCGCCAGGCGGTAGGCGCGGGCCAGGAAGCGTGCCGAGGCGGACGGCGAGACGTCCTCCCAGTTGATGTCGTCCTCGGGCGGGCCGGCGAAGCCCATCACCAGGCGGATCGCGTCGACGCCGTTCGCGTCGAGCTCGTCACCGAGCGAGACGCCGCCCTTGGACTTCGACATCTTCGAGCCGCCGGACAGCACCATGCCCTGGTTGAGCAGTGCCGAGAACGGCTCGGTGAAGTCGAGGTAACCGAGGTCGAAGAGCACCTTGGTGACGAAGCGCGCGTACAGCAGGTGCAGGATCGCGTGCTCGATCCCGCCGATGTACTGGTCGACCGGCGCCCACTTGCGGGCGACCGCGGGGTCGAACGCCTGGGTGTCGTCGTTCGCCGCCAGGAAGCGCAGGAAGTACCACGACGAGTCGACGAAGGTGTCCATCGTGTCGGTGTCACGGAGCGCGGGCGTACCGTCGACGGGGTTCGGGACGTTGACCCAGTCGGTCGCTCCGCCGAGCGGCGAGGTGCCCTTGGGCTTGAGGTCGAGCCCCTCGGTGTCGGGCAGCCGTACCGGCAGCTGGTCGAGCGGCACGGGGTGCTCGCTGCCGTCGGCGCCGTGGATGATCGGGATCGGCGTGCCCCAGAAGCGCTGGCGCGAGATGAGCCAGTCGCGCAGGCGGTAGGTCTTGGCGGCGCGACCGGTCCCGCGCTCCTCGAGCAGGGAGATCGCGGCGGTGATCGCGTGCTGCTTCGACATGCCGTCGAGGGGGCCGGAGTTCATCATCCGGCCCTGACCCGTCAGCGCCTCGCCCGTGGTGGCGGGGTTGAGGTCGGGCAGCTCGGTGTCCTCGGTGATCACCGGGATCGCTCCGGTGACCGCGGCGTTGGTGTCGACGACGACCTTCACCGGCAGGTCGAACGCCCGGGCGAAGTCGAGGTCGCGCTGGTCGTGCGCCGGCACGGCCATGACCGCCCCGTGGCCGTAGTCGGCGAGCACGTAGTCGGCGGCCCAGATCGGCAGGCGCTCCCCCGTCAGCGGGTGGATCGCGAAACGGCCGAGCGGCACACCGGTCTTCGGGCGGTCGGCGTTCTGCCGGTCGATCTCCGACGTCTTCTGCGTGGCGACGAGGTAGGCATCGAAGTCCGCACGGACGGAGGAGGACGCAGAAGCGACCAGCGACGCCGCCAGGTCCGAGTCCGGTGCGACGACGAGGAACGTCACGCCGTGGATCGTGTCGGGGCGCGTCGTGAACACCGTGACGGGCTCGTCACGGCCCTCGATGACGAAGTCGACGTCGGCGCCGACCGACCGGCCGATCCAGTTGCGCTGCTGCGCGATGACCTTGGCGGGCCACCGTCCCTCGAGCTGGTTGAGGTCGTCGAGCAGGCGGTCGGCGTACTCCGTGATCTTGAAGTACCACTGCGTGAGCTTCTTCTTGACGACGACGGCACCGGAGCGGTCCGAGGTGCCGTCGGGCAGGACCTGCTCGTTCGCGAGCACGGTCTGGTCCACCGGGTCCCAGTTGACCCAGCTGTCCTTGCGGTACGCCAGGCCCTTCTCGTACATCTTCAGGAACAGCCACTGGTTCCACTTGTAGTACTCGGGGTCCGAGGTGTGGATCTCGGTGCTCCAGTCGAACGACGGCGCGTAGCGCTTGAAGGACGCCTTCTGCTGCGCGATGTTCGCGTAGGTCCAGTCCTTCGGGTCCACCCCGCGCTTGATCGCGGCGTTCTCGGCGGGCAGGCCGAAGGAGTCCCAGCCGATGGGGTGCAGGACGTTGAAGCCCTGCTGGCGCCAGTAGCGCGCCACGAAGTCGCCGAGGGCCCAGTTCTCGGCGTGCCCCATGTGGAGGTCGCCGGACGGGTACGGGAACATCTCGAGGATGTACTTGCGCGGACGCGTGTCGTCCAGGTCGGTGGTGAAGAGCCCGAGCTCTTCCCAGCGGGGCTGCCACTTCTCCTGGATACGACGGAAGTCGTAGGCGTTCGGGTCCTCGGCGTGCTGCTCGGTGGTCACGGACGTCAACGATACAAGCCGGGAGGCCCGTCCAGCGTCCGCCTGTCGGGTCATCCGACGAGCAGGCGGCCGGCGACCATCCGCAGGGTGCGGTCGACCAGGTCCGCCCGGACCGGCACGTGCGACACGATCACGACCGTCCGGCCCGCTGCGCGCGCCGTCGTGACGAGGTCGTGCAGGACGGCGTCGCCGAGGTCCGGGTCGATGTCGGCCGTGGGTTCGTCGAGCACGAGCACCGGGAACGCGTGCAGGAGCGCGCGTGCCAGGGCGAGCCGGTGCGCCTGTCCGCCGGAGACGAGGCCACCGCGCTCCCCCACCGACGCATCGAGCCCGCCGCGACGTCCGACCCACTCGCCGAGGCCGACCCGGTCGAGCACGGCGAGCAGCTCGTCGTCGGTCGCGGTCTCGCGGGCGAACAGCAGGTTCTGTCGCACGGACTGGTCGAACACGAACGGGTCCTGCTCGATGAGCCCGATGCGGGCACGGACGGCGTCGGGGTGCATGTCCTTCGCCGAGACCCCGTCGAGCGTGTACGAGCCCTGGTGGTCGACGAACCGGACGAGCGCGTCGACGAGCGTGGACTTCCCCGCGCCGCTCGGCCCTTCGAGCACGACGACCTCGCCGGGGTGCAGGTCGAGCGAGACCCCGTCGACCGCCGGCGTCGTGGCTCCGGGCCACTGCACGGTCAGGTCGCGCACCGCCACGGTGACCGGACCGGACACCGTCAGTTCGGCCGGGTCGGCGTCCTGCTCGGGTTCGGGCACGATGCCCGCGGGCACCCGTGCCGGGACGACCTGCTCGACCCGCTCGGCTGCAGCGCGCACCCGGCGCAGCGTGAGGACGGCGAGCGGGACCCCGCCGACGACCTCGAACAGGGCGAGCGGCACGAACACGGTCAGTGCCCAGAGCGGTCCGTCGAGCGCCCCGGACACCACGGCGGGTGCACCGACGGCCAGGATCCCGATGACCGCGCCGCCGCCGACCAGCCCGACCAGGGCACCGACGAGCGCCTCGACCGTGCCACGGCGGCGCACCGCACGGGTGACGCCGGCGTCGAGACGGGCGATGTGCGCCAGGCGCTCGTCGAGGGTGCCGTAGGCCGCGAACACGTCGAGCGTCCGCACGGTGTCGAGCACGAGGTCGGCGACCCGACCACGGTCCGCCGCGGTCTCACGGTCGGAGCGCTCGGCGATCGACCGCGTCACGACCGACCCGAGCAGCGCCGCGACCGCCAGACCGAGCAGGAGCACGAGGGCGGCCGGCACCGACACGATCGCCACGGCGACGACGGACAGCACGGCGACGACCCCGGCGGACACCAGCGGCCCGACGACGCGGATGGGCAGGTCCTGCAGCCGGTCGGTGTCGGTGACCAGGCGGGTCATCAGGTCGCCACGGCCGGTGCTGCCGAGTCCTGCCGGTGCGACCGAGGCGAGCCGCCGGTACATCTCGGTGCGCACCACCGCGAGCTGCCGGAAGGACGCGTCGTGCCCGGCGAGCCGGTCGACGTAGCGCAGCGCCGCACGCCCGAGTGCGAACGCCCGCACGCCGACCATCACGAGGGTCAGGTAGAGGATCGGCGGGTGCTCCGCGGCACGGGTGATGAGGTAGCCGCTCGCGGCGAGGAGCGCCACGGCGCAGACCGCACTGAGCGCGCCGGCGGCGACCGCCTTCGCCCAACCCGACCCGTGCGGCATCGCGAGCCGCAGGACGGACGCTCCACGGGCCTCCCGGGACAGCACCCGCTGCCGGCTCATGCGCGCACCCCCGTCCGGACGGTGACCGACCCACCGGTGCCGATGTCGACCCGGACGTCGGCCGCGGCCACGACCGCCGGTCGGTGGCTGGCCACCACGACGACCGCGCCGTCGGCCGCCAGGCCGCGGATCGCGGCGACGACGTGGGCCTCGGCCTCGGCGTCGAGCGCCGACGTCGGTTCGTCGAGCAGGACCAACGGCGTGCCGACGCGGCGGGCGCGGTACAGCGCCCGCGCGACGGCGACGCGCTGCGCCTGGCCGCCGGACAGTCCGCTGCCGCCGGCACCGATCGGGAGGCCCGGGTCGCCCCCCAGCCCCGCGTCGCGCAACGCGGTCTGGACGTCCACGGCATCGGGGATCGCGCTGAGCGCGACGTTCTCGGCGACGGTCCCGCGCACGAGGCGGGGTCGCTGGTCGGCCCAGGTGGTGCGCTCGGCAGTGGTCGTACCGGCGGCGCCCGGGACGACCACGGTGCCGTCGTGCGGCAGGACGCCGCGGAGTGCGGCGATGACGCTCGACTTGCCCGAGCCGCTCGGGCCGGCGAGCACGACGACGGTGCCGGGGTCGGCGTGCAGGTCGAGCGGGCCGATCACCACGTCGGGCCGGCGGACGGTCAGACCGTGCACGGCCAACGCCGTGGCGGCCGGCGCGGTCGCCGCGGGGTCCGTGTCGTGGTGCGGCGCGGGCTCCGTGTCGTCGAGGACGTCGAGGACCGCTGCCGATGCCTCGACGCCGTCCTGGGCGGCGTGGAAGTCCGCGCCGACCTGGCGGATGGGGGCGAACGCCTCGGGGGCGAGGACCAGGACGAACATCGCGGCGCCGAGCCCGAGCGAGCCGTCGACCAGCCGGATGCCGATCGACACCGCGACGAGGGCGACGGACAGGCTCGCGGCGAGCTCGAGCGCGAACCCGCTGACGAACGACAGCCGGAGCACCCCGAGCGTGCCACGACGGTACTCGTCCGTGACGGCGCCGATGCGGCCGACCTGGCGCCGGGCGCGACCGAACACCTTGAGGGTGGCCAGGCCCTCGACGGCCTCGAGGAAGGCGCCGCCGAGCTTGGCGAGGGCGTCGGACTGCTTCCGCTGCAACGACTGGGTCGCGAGTCCGATCAGGATCATGAACACCGGGATGACCGGCAGGGCGAACAGGATGATCAGCCCGCTCGTCAGGTCACCGAGGCCGATCGCGACCAGCAGCAGCGGTGTGGCGATCGCGGTGAGTGCGAGCTGCGGCAGGTAGCGACCGAAGTAGGCGTCGAGCGCGTCGAGGCCCGGCCCGAGGGTGGTGGCGAACCCCGCGCTCGACCGGCCCGCCAGCCAGGACGGACCCCGCTCGGCGGCGCGGGCGAGCACCGTGGTGCGCATCTCGCTCTTCACCTTCGCCGCGGCGCGGGCCGCCAGGTCGTCGGTCGCCCAGGCCGCCACGGCACGGAGCACGAACGCGCCGCCCAGCAGCGCGAGCGCCTGCCCGAAGGCGCTCGGGACACGGCCGTCCTGGACCGCGTCGATGCCGAGGGTCACGGCGGCGGCGATCCCCCACGCGATCGCGATGGTCGCGACCGTGCGGAGGACGCCGGTGCCGGCAGCCGCGACGATGAAGCCGCGCGCCGTCCGCGACAGGCGCAGGAGTCGCGGGTCGAGCGGCTTCACCGTCGCCTGCCTAGTGCGCGGCCTGGGTGACCTGGGCCCGCGAGACACGCTTGCGGAACACCCAGTACGTCCAGGCCTGGTACGCGAACACGAGGGGCACGAAGATCAGCGCCACCCAGCTCATCACCGTCAGCGTGTACGAACCGCTCGAGGCGTTGTACACGTTCAGGCTGTTCGCCGGGTCGTTGGTGGCGGGCATGACGTCCGGGAAGATCGCCGTGAACATGGCGAGCACGATCGCGGCGATGGTGACGGCCATGAGCGTGAACGCCCGGCCCTCCTTGCCCCAGGCGTTGCACAGCACGGCCAGGACGAGCGCGAGTGCCGCGACCACCGAGAGCACGAGCGAGGCCGGGGTCGCCCGGACGAACGCCATCCAGACCAGGAACGCGGCGCCGACGACGATCGTCAGGATGCCGGCCCGGGTCGCCAGGCGCTTCGCCCGCTCGCGGATCTCGCCCTCGGTCTTCAGCGCCACGAACACGACGCCGTGCGTGAAGAACACCAGCAGCGTCGCCACGCCGGTCAGGAGCGCGAACGGGTTGAGCAGGTCGAAGAGCGTGCCCGTGTAGTTGTGCCCGGAGTCCATCGGGATCCCGCGGACGACGTTGCCGAACGCGACGCCCCAGAGGAACGACGGCAGGGCGGACCCGACGATGATCATCAGGTCGAAGCGACGCTTCCACTCGAGGTGCTTGTTCTGGTGGCGGTACTCGAACGAGACACCGCGCAGGATCAGCGCCGCGAGGATGAGCAGCAGCGCCAGGTAGAACCCGGAGAACATCGTGGCGTACCACTCGGGGAACGCCGCGAACAGGCAGGCACCGGCGACGATGACCCACGTCTCGTTGAGGTCCCAGACCGGGCCGATCGTGTTGATGAGCACCCGACGGTCGGTGTCGTCCTTGCCCAGGAAGGGCAGGGACATGCCGACCCCGAAGTCGAAGCCGTCGAGGACGAAGTAGCCGACGAAGAACACGCCGACGATCGCGAACCAGAGGACAGGCAGATCCATCTCAGTACACCGTCACTTCGTGCTTGACCTCGCCGGTCTCCTCGTCGACCTCTGCCGGAGCGGCAGGGCCCTCTTGCGCGACCTTCTTGATGAGCTTGAACTCGACCACCGCCAGCGAGCCGTAGATCACGGTGAACACGACGAGCGAGATGAGGACCTCGAGCCCGGTCACGTTCGGCGAGACGCCGTCGCTGGTCTTGAGCAACCCGAACACGAGCCACGGCTGGCGACCCATCTCGGTGAAGATCCAGCCGACGATCATCGCGGCCATCGGGAGCGGGACGGTCCAGGTGGCGACGCGCCAGATCCAGCGCTTCGTCGGGAACCGGCCCTTGCGGGTCAGCCAGAGGCCGGCGAGCGACACCATGACCGCACCGACGCCGAGCGCGATCATCCAGCGGAACGACCAGTAGGTCACCCAGATGATCGGCTTGTAGTCGCCGGGCCCGTACACCTGGGTGTACTGCGCCTGCAGGTCGTTGATGCCCTCGACCGTGCCGTTGAAGGTGTGCGTGGACAGGAACGACAGCAGGTAGGGCACCCGGATCGAGAACAGTTCGTGCACGCCGTCGGGGGTGCCGAGCGTGAAGATCGAGAACGAGGCGTCCTTGCCGGTCGCCGTGTTGTACAGCGCTTCGGCTGCGGCCATCTTCATCGGCTGGGTGTCGACCATGGTCAGGCCGAGCTGGTCGCCGGTGAGCACCGTCAGGGCCCCCGCAGCCACCATGGTCCACATGCCGAACTTGAGCGCCGGCATCATCGTCTCGAGGTTCTGGTTCCGCGCCAGGTGGTAGGCGGCGACCGAGATGATCACTGCTGCGGCGACCATGAAGCAGGCGAACAACGTGTGCGGGAAGGCGGCGAGGGCGACCTTGTTGCCGAGGACCGCCCAGATGTCGGTGAGCTCCGCGCGCCCCTTGGCCTCGTTCATCGAGAAGCCGACCGGGTGCTGCATGAACGCGTTCGCGGCGATGATGAAGTACGCCGACATGATCGTGCCGGCGCTGACGCACCAGATGCTCGCCAGGTGCAGTCCCTTCGGCAAGCGGTCCCAGCCGAAGATCCAGACGCCGATGAACGCGGCTTCGAAGAAGAAGGCCAGGATCCCCTCGAGCGCGAGCGGGGCGCCGAAGACGTCACCGACGAAGCGCGAGTAGTTCGACCAGTTCATGCCGAACTGGAACTCCTGCACGATGCCCGTCACGACGCCCATCGCGAAGTTGATCAGGAAGATGCGTCCGAAGAACCGGGTCAGCTGCAGGTAGTGCGCGCGCCCGGTCCGGTACCAGGCGGTCTGGAACACGGCCACCACGGCGGCCATGCCGATCGTCAGCGGGACGAAGAGGAAGTGGTAGATGGTCGTCAGACCGAACTGCCACCGCGACAGGATGAGCGGGTCGAGGAGGTCGGTCATGCGGCACTTCCCAGTCGGGTCGCCGCGCGCAGTCGGTGCACGTCAGTGTCTTCCTGTGGAACGGATACATCAGATGTCACAGCCGTTGGGACTCTTCAACGGTACCGCGTCACCACCGACTTCGACAACTTGTAGAAATGTTCCCTGCACGAACGTGCAAGGGTGCTGCACGGCACAACCGTGCGGCACGGATGTGCCGATCCCCGCTCCGCCGAACGACGACAGGCGCCGGGCAGTTGCCCGACGCCTGTCGTCTAACGCACGAGGACTGCTGTTACAGCAGGCCCTCGTCGGTCAGGAACTCCTTGGCGATGGTGGACGCCTTCTCCTTGTCCGCCGTGCTCTTGGTGTTGAGCTCGATCAGGGCCTCGGGCGTCAGCTTCTCGTTGACCGAGTCGATCGCCTCCGCGGCCTTGTCGTTCACCTTGTCGGAGACGACGGGGATGACGTTCTGCGGCAGGATCAGGTTCTCCGGGTCCTCGAGCGTGACGAAGTCGTTCGCCTTGATGCTCGGGTCGGCGCTGTAGATGTCGGCGAGCTGGACGGTGCCGTCCTTCAGCGCCTTGACCGTCAGGGCTCCGCCGGAGTCCTCGACCGCCTTGAAGTCGACGTCGACGCCGTAGACCGACTTCAGGCCCTTCGGACCGTACGGACGGGTCTGGAACTCGGAGTTCGCGCCGACGGTGAGCTTCGACGTGACGTCCTTCAGGTCGGCCAGGCTCGTCACGTCGTTGTCCTCGGAGAACTTCTTCGTGACGGTGTAGCTGTCCTGGTCGGTCGCCTCGGCCTCGTCGAGGACCCGGAGGCCCTTCGGCAGCGCCGTCTCGAGGCCGTCGTCGATCTGGTCGGCGGTCTTCGCCGTGGAGTCCTTGTCGAAGTACTGCAGCAGGTTGCCGCTGTACTCGGGCATGACGTCGATCGCGCCCTTCTCGAGCTGCGGGATGTAGACCTCGCGCTGCCCGATGTTGAAGTTGCGCTTGACCTCGAAGCCGTTCTTCTCGAGGACCTGTGCGTACAGCTCCGCGATGATCTCGTTCGAGTAGTACTGCTGCGAGCCGACGACGATCGTCTTGGAGTCGGACGACGCGCTGGAGCCGCTGTCGAGCGGGTCGCTCGACGCGCAGCCGGTCAGGGCGGCGGCGACGCCCAGTGCGAGCGCTGCTGCGACGCCCGCACGGATCTTTGCTGTGATCACGATGGATTTCCTTCCGGGATGGGATTGCGGGCTCGCTCGCGCGATCCCTGGCGCTGCCGGGCCGACGGGTCGGCGGTGCCCTTGGGCACCGACGCCCGCTGCAGCACGGCGAACACGATCTCGAACGCGATCGCGAGTGCGATCACGAGGATGGAGGCGCCGAGCATCTCGGCGTAGTCCTGGGTCTTCAGACCGAGGAAGAAGTAGCCGCCGAGGCCGCCGGCACCGACGTACGCGGCGAGCGTCGCCGTGGCCACGACCTGCAGGACGGCTGCGCGGAAGCCGCCGATGAGCAGGGGCAGGCCGAGTGGGACCTCGACCTTCCACAGGATCTGCCAGCCCGTCATGCCCTGGGCCTTGGCGGCGTCGACGGTCACGGGTTCGACCGACTCGATGCCCGAGTACGCACCGGCCAGCACCGAGGGGATGGCGAGCACGACGAGCGCCAGGAGCGGAGCCTGCAGGCCGATGCCGAGCAGGAGTCCGAACAGGGAGAGCACGCCGAGCGTCGGCAGTGCGCGGATCCCGCCGGACACGGCGATCGAGAAGCCCCGTGCGCGGCGCGTGTGGCCGATGGCGTACCCGATCGGCACGGCGATCACCGAGGCGATCACCACGGCGAGCAGCGTGATCCAGATGTGCTCCCAGAGGCGGCCGGGGATCGCGTTGTACCCGGAGTAGTTGGTGGGGTCGAAGACCCAGGCGAAGGCCTGTCCGATGATCACGAGGCGACCTCCGCTGCTTGCAGGACACGGCGGGTCCGGCGGCGCGACACCGAGGTCGTCCGGGTCCACGGCATGACGATCCGGCCGAGCAGCACCAGGATCCCGTCGAGCACGAACGCCAGGACGAGGACCATGACGATGCCGGAGATGATCTCCTCGTAGATCCCGCGCCCGAGGCCGTCCGTGAACAGCGACCCGAGGCTCTGGATGCCGAGGACGGCGCCGACGGTGGTCAGCGAGATCGTGGACACCGAGACCACCCGCAGCCCGGCGAGCAGCACCGGCCCGGCCAGCGGCAGCTCGACGCGGAAGAACCGCTGCGCCGACGAGTACCCCATCGCGGTCGAGGCCGACTTCGTCCCCGAGTCCACCGAGGTGAGCCCGTCGACGGTCGACCGGACCATGAGCGCGAGGCCGTACAGGGTCAACCCGATCACGACGTTGACCGGGCTCTGCAGCCCGGTGCCGATGATGCCCGGCAGCGCCACGAACAGCGCCAGGGAAGGGATCGCGTAGAGCAGCCCGGCGAACGTCACGATGCCGCTGCCGACACCCGAGGCGAACCGCGATCCACCGGGGCGCTGGAGGCGGACGACGAGCCAGCCGATGGGGATGGACAGCAGGAACGCGATGATGATCGGCGGGATGGCGATGGCCAGGTGCGCGACCGTGGCGTCACGGATCGTGTCGAGGTTCGCGAGGACCCACTTCACCGCGTGCCCTCACCCTGCGCCGGAGCACCCGGGGCGTCGAGCGACGCTCCGGCCTGGTTCGATGCGGGGTCGGCCTGCACCGCTGCGGCAGCGTCGACGACGTTGACCGGTCCGGTGAGGACACCGGCTGCACGCCCGTCGCCGTCCACGACGATGGGGCCGGTGGGGGTGTGCTCGACGCGCAGCGAGCGACGCCCGCGGCCGACGCCGATGAAGTTCGCGACGAAGTCGTCCGCCGGCTCGGCCAGGATCTCGGACGGCGTGCCCTGCTGGGCGATCTCGCCGCCCTTCTTCAGGATGACGACCTGGTCGCCGAGCTTGAACGCCTCGTCGATGTCGTGCGTCACGAACACGACGGTCTTGCCGAGTTCACGCTGCAGGCGGATGAGCTCGTCCTGCAGGTCGTTGCGGACCAGCGGGTCGACGGCACCGAAGGGCTCGTCCATGAGCAGGATGTTCGGGTCGACGGCGAGGCCGCGGGCCACGCCGACGCGCTGCTGCTGCCCGCCGGACAGCTGGGACGGGTACCGGTCGGCGAACGCCCGGTCGAGTCCCACGGTGTCCATGAGCTCGAGCGCACGCGTGCGGGCGTCGGCCTTCGACACCCCGGTGAGCAAGGGCACGGTCGCGATGTTGTCGACGACCTTGCGGTGCGGCAGCAGACCGGAGTTCTGCATGACGTACCCGATGCTCCGCCGGAGCTTCACGGGGTCGACGCCGGAGACGTCGGATCCGTCGATCTGCACGGAACCCGAGGTGGGGTCGACCATGCGGTTGATCATCCGGAGCAGCGTCGTCTTGCCGCAGCCGCTGGAGCCGACGAAGACGGTGGTGGTCCGGGACGGGATCACGAGGTCGAAGTCGTCGACCGCGGTGGTGCCGTCCGGGTAGGTCTTTCGTACCGAGCGGAACTCGATCATGGGTGCCCTTCTGTTCGGAGGTAGCCCGACTCCGGATGAGAGTACCCGTCGGGTCCGACAGCGGTTCACCCGTTCCGGCACGCGGCGCGTCCCGGACAGGTGCGCACCGCCGTGGACCGGACCGAGCGCACGACGGAACCAGCGCGGACGACGACGCCCGCGCCTCCTGTTCGGAAGCACGGGCGTCGTCGGATGGGTGCGGGACCCCGCGGCGGTCAGCCGGCGGCGACCACGGACTCCATGTGGGCACGGCTCATCGTGCGGTACTCGGCGATGAGCGCCGTGTCGGGGTGCTCGCGGTCGCGGTGGGCCCGCGCCAGCACGGCGTGGCCGGACTCGGCCAGCACCACCCAGGCACGTGCGATGCGCTCGTTGTCGGGCAGCCCGAACCGGTCGCGCATGATCTGCCCGACGGCGGCGCCGAGCGCCCCCATGCGGTCCTCGGCGTCACCGGTGCCGGTGTCCGCGGTGTCGCCGAAGCGGATCGCGCGGAAGCCGGGCTCGGTGCGGTACAGCTCGGCGGTCTCGTCGATCAGCGCGTCGCAGGCCTGCTGCCAGGTCTCCGCGCCGCTCGCGTCGAGCGCCGCGACGAAGCGCGCTGCGAGCCGCTGCGTGCAGCGGATGGCGAGGGCGTCGACCACGGCGATGCGGTCCGGGAAGTAGCGGTAGACGGTGCCGATGGACGCTCCGGCCCGCTCGGCGACCATCGCGGTCGTGAGTCGCTCGAACCCGATCTCGTCGATCACCGCGGCAGCAGCGTCGAGCAGACCCGCGAGGCGCGCCGAACTGCGGGCTTGGACCGGCTCGTTCCTGAGCAGTGATGATCCCCCCGGCAGAGCGTTCGTTACCTCGGTGACGAGCACGTGTTCTCCTCTTGCGCTCCAGCGCGGTTCGTTGGTGTGACGAGGACGATTTTCGCAGAGACCGGCTGGAACATGGCTGCGACTCACCACAGGTGCCGCGGGACGTGGACTTCCGGGTCCTGCATGGGATGATGGGGCGATGCCCGACCCGACGCCCCACGAGCCGTCGTTGGCCGAGCCGCTCCTGCACCGCGCGGCCCGCATCGAGGACGCCGTCCAGGAGTTCCGCGAGCACCGCGCCCGAAGCCGTGGCCTGGTCCCGACCGTCGTCCCCTACACCGGCTACGGCGCTCCCGGATGGGTCCGCATCCTCTGCCGCGTGCTGCTGACCCGCCGTGGCCTCGCCTCCGACGTCTCGTACGCGGGTGTCCGCGGGTGGAAGAGCTTCACGAGCGTCGCGGTCGACCACGCCGAGGTCACCGTCACCGCCGGTGGGGTCTCGCACGTCGTCGAGACCGACCGTGGCGGGGTCGTTGACACCATCGTGCCGATCGACCTCGAGCCGGGCTGGCGCACCGTCCGGTTGTCGGCCGGCGGCGGGCGCGACGTCGAGGCCGACGTGTTCGTCGTGCACCCCGACACTCGCTTCGGGCTGCTGTCCGACATCGACGACACCGTCATGGTGACCTCGCTCCCCCGTCCGATGCTGGCGGCGTGGAACTCCTTCGTCCTCACCGAGCACGCCCGCCGCCCCGTGCCGGGCATGTCCGTGCTGTACGAACGCGTGCAGGCACAGCACCCCGGCTCCCCGACGGTGTACCTGTCCACCGGTGCCTGGAACGTCGCGCCGACCCTGCAGCGCTTCCTGACCCGCAACATGTACCCGTCCGGCACGCTCCTGCTCACCGACTGGGGCCCCACGCACGACCGGTTCTTCCGGAGCGGGCAGCTGCACAAGCAGCAGAACCTGCGGCGCCTGGCGAAGGACTTCCCGGACGTGCAGTGGCTGCTCGTCGGCGACGACGGCCAGCACGACGAGTCGCTGTACGGCGAGTTCGCCCGCGAGCACCCGGAGAACGTCGCGGGCGTCGCCATCCGGCAGCTGTCCACGAGCGAGGCGGTCCTGGCCGGCGGACGCTCCCGGGCGCAGGAACGCTCCCGCGACACCTCGGCGCCGTGGGTCTACGCACCGGACGGTGCCGGGCTCTGGTCCGAACTCGCGCGGGTCGGGCTCGCCGAGGCGGACGCCTCCGACCCGGCCTGAGCGAGGCTTCAGGCACACCGACGGCACACGGCCGCCAGAGGGCCGGCGGCCCGTCCGCGCGGCCACGACGCTCGGCCTCCGGGTGTTCGATCGGGGCATGAGCACCGACACGGACCGGACCGCCGACACCGAGCGAGCACCCGCGCCCCCCGCGACTCCCCCGAACCTGATCGAGGACCACGCCGTCATCGGCGACACCTCGACCGCCGCACTCGTCGGCCGCGACGGCACGATCGACTGGGCGTGCCTGCCGCGGTTCGACAGCGCCGCCACGTTCGCCTCGCTGCTCGGCACCGAGGACCACGGGCACTGGACGCTCCGACCGACCGACCCCGCCGCGACGGCGCACCGGAAGTACCGAGGCGACACCCTCGTCCTGTCGACGGTCTGGACCACGGCGGACGGTGCCGTCGAGGTGACCGAGTTCATGCCCGTCGGCGCGCACCGGCCGTCCATCGTCCGCCGTGTCCGAGGACTGAGCGGCTCGGTCGAGGTGCAGCAGACCCTGCGGATCCGGTTCGACTACGCCCTCGCGCTGCCGTGGGTGCGCCAGATCGGCGGCGACGAGGACCCGGCACTGCTCGCCACCGCCGGCCCCGGGTCGGTCATCGTGCGCGGCCCGCGCTTCCGGGCCTCGGACCACCGGCACACGGCCACCGCGACGATCCACGACGGTGACGTGCTCGACACCGTCCTCACCTGGTACCCCTCGCACCGCGAGCCCCCGGAGCCCGTCGACGTCGACGCCGAGCTCCACCGCACCGTGACGTGGTGGACCGACTGGATGGCGACGGCGCGCACCGAGGGTCGCTACGCCGACGCCGCCCGCCGTTCGCTCTTGCTGCTCCGCGCGATGACCCACGGCGAGACCGGCGGCGTGGTGGCCGCCGTGACCACGAGCCTGCCGGAGGACCCGGGCGGGGAACGCAACTGGGACTACCGCTACGTCTGGCTCCGCGACGCCTCCCTCGCCCTCGCCTCGCTCATCGCGCACGGCTACCGCGACGAGGCGGCACACTGGCGCGGCTGGTTGCTCCGCGCCATCGCGGGCGACCCCGCCGACGTGCAGATCATGTACGGCATCGCCGGGGAGCGCGAACTGCCGGAACGGGAGCTCCCGCACCTGCCCGGGTACGCCGGCTCGACGCCCGTCCGGGTCGGCAACGGCGCGTACACGCAATACCAGGGCGACGTGTTCGGCGAGGTCCTGGCCGCCCTGCACGACGCCCGCGAGCTCGGGGTCGAGGAGAACGCCGACTCGTGGGCCCTGCAGCGCGCCCTGCTCGGCTACGTCGAGGAGCACTGGCAGGAGCCCGACAACGGCATCTGGGAGATGCGCGGCCCGCGACGGCACTTCACGCACTCGCGCGCGATGATCTGGGCCGCGTTCGACCGTGGGGTCGCCGCGGTCGAGGAGTTCGGTCTCGAAGGGCCCGTGGACCGCTGGCGCACCCTGCGCGACCAGGTCCGGGCCGAGATCGAGGAGCACGGCTGGAACGCTGCACGCGGCAGCTACCGGCAGCACTACGACACCGACGAGGTCGACGCGAGCCTGCTCGTCCTGCCGCAGATCGGCTACGTCTCCGCCCACGACGCCCGCATGACCGGCACCGTCGCCGCCATCGAGCAGGACCTGTCCACCGGCTCCGACGGTCTCGTGCTGCGGTACCGGACGTCGTCGGGGTTCGACGGGCTCGCCGGCGCGGAGCACCCGTTCCTGGCGTGCTCGTTCTGGCTGGTCGAGCAGTACGCGGCATCGGGCCGGATCGACGACGCCGAGCGCCTCATGGACGTGCTCGTCGGGTACGCGAACGACGTCGGCATGCTCTCCGAGGAGATCGACGTCGCCACCGGACACCACGTCGGCAACACCCCGCAGGTGCTGTCGCACCTGACGCTCGTGTCCGCGTCGGACGCGATCGCGCGGGCGCGGGGCGCGTCGACCGGGCACCGCACGCGGCTGCCCGTGCACGACGGCGGCACCCGCTCGTGGACCGGCGAGGGCGAGCGGGCGGGCACCCCCGCCTGATGCGGTGGTGCTGACCACGAAACGGACGGGAGGCACGGTGCCAGCTGGCACCGTGCCTCCCGTCCGCAGTTCCGCCCGTTCAGGGCGCGACGGTCACGTCCGTCAGGACGACGACTCCCAGTCCGCCGGGCCGCGCGAACCGGCGCGGTACTCCTCTAGCGGGACCTCGTCGGCCTTCCAGGCCTTGACGACCGGCTCGACGATCTCCCAGCAGCGCTCGGCCACGTCGCCGCGGATCGAGAGCAACGGGTCGTCGTGGAAGATGCCGTTCAGGACCTCGCCGTACGGGGTCAGCTCGCCGTCGCTGAATGACGACGACAGGGTGACCTGGCCCATCTCGAACGGGTTGCCACCGCCGTTGGCCGACACGGTCAGCTCGATCTCGTCCGGGTTCAGGACGATGCGGAGCGTGTCCGCCTTCGGGCGACCGCTCAGGCCGGAGGGCAGGCGCGTGACCGGCTTGAAGGTGATCAGGACCTCTTTCCGGCTGTTGCCGAGTGCCTTGCCGGACCGCAGCGTGAACGGGACGCCCTTCCAGCGGGCCGTGTCGACCTCGACCGAGATCTCGGCGAGCGTCTCGGTGCTCCGCGACTTGTCGACGCCGTCCTCGTCCTGGTACGACGGCAGCTCCTTGCCGTCGATCGTGCCGGCCGTGTAGACGGCGCGGCGCGACGCGATCTTCGCGTCGTCGCCCTTGAGCCGCGTCGAACGGAGCACCCGGGCCAGGGACGAGCGGAACTCGACCGCGTCGATGTCCGCCGGGGCGTCCATCGTCACGATGCCGAGGATCTGCAGCAGGTGCGACTGGATCATGTCGACCATCGCGCCGGCCTCGTCGTAGTACTGGGCGCGGTTCTCGAGACCGAGGGTCTCGTCGTAGAAGACGTCGACCTTCTCGATGTTGTCGGCGTTCCAGATCGGCTCGAACAGGCGGTTCGCGAAGCGCAGACCGATGATGTTCAGGACCGTGGTGCGTCCGAGGAAGTGGTCGGTGCGGTGCACGCGCTCTTCCGGGACCAGCTTCAGCACGGTCTCGTTGAGGGCCTGGGCGCTCGCGACGTCGGTGCCGAACGGCTTCTCGAAGGCGAGGGTGGTGCCGGCGGGGAGCTCGACCTGCTGCAGTGCCTCGCAGATGTCGGAGGCGATCTGCGGGGGCAGGGCGAAGTAGAGGATCGGCTCGGCCTCGGCCGCGTCGAGCAGTGCCGTGAGGTGCTCCGGGTCGGTGGGGTCGCCCTGGATGAACTGGGTCGACGCGAGCGTGGCGTCGACCTCGGGTCCCTTGACGTCCTGCGACGCGAAGGATTTCGTGACGATGTCCTTCCACTGCTCCTCGCTGCGGGCGCTGCGGCCCGTGCCGATGAGCTGGACGGGAACCGCTCGACCGCTCTGCAGGAACGTGCCGAGGCCCGGCAGCAGCAGGCGGGAGGCGAGGTCGCCCGTCGCGCCGAAGATGATGAGGGTGCGCTTGTCGGTCACCTGAGGTGACTCCTTTCGCTGTGGTGGGAGGTCCGCTCCAGTCAAGCCGCGGGCGGGCCCGTTTGTTCCGGATCGGGGACCGGAGATCGTGGGGCGCTGTGGTGTGCAACGCCGGGTCGTGCGCTGCGTTGGCAGCGCAGCGTCGTGTGCTGTGGTCGTGCAGCGCCTGGACGCACTTCGGGCGGCACCGGATGTGGTGCCGCCCGAAGTGTCAGGTGCGTTGCAGCGTCAGGTCAGTGCCCGAAGTTGCCGCGGTAGTACTCGTAGACCCAGCCGACCAGGGTGACCGCCACCAGGGCGAGTCCGATCGGGACGATCCACAGTCCGGCTGCGACACCGAGGAAGCAGACGGCGACCGCTGCGGCCAGCAGGATGGGCCACCACGACCACGGGCTGAAGTGCCCGAGCTCGGCGTCGCCGTCCTCGATGTTGGCGTCGGGGCGGTCCTCGGGCAGCACGCCGCCCTGGGACGCCATGACCTTGCCGAGGTAGAAGGCGATGAACGCGGACATGATGCCGGTCAGCCCGATCGCCACGGTGCCGACCCACTCCGGGTGGCCGTAGTAGAGCAGCGCCCAGATCGTGTACGCGGCGTCCGCGAGGATGAAGAACCCGAAGAGGATCCAGAA
The DNA here is from genome assembly GCF_013204965.1 of Curtobacterium sp. VKM Ac-2861. Classification (NCBI taxonomy): domain Bacteria; kingdom Bacillati; phylum Actinomycetota; class Actinomycetes; order Micrococcales; family Microbacteriaceae; genus Curtobacterium; species Curtobacterium sp. VKM Ac-2861. The sequence goes on along the minus strand of NZ_JABMLA010000001.1, from coordinate 195,694 downwards.
CAGGTTGGTGTTCGCGCGCATCGGCTTACTTCACCTCGCCCTTCGCGGCGTCGTAGGTCGGGGCATCCGGGGCGTCCTTCGCGGGGCCGACACCGATCGGCACACCTGCCTCGGGGTGGTTCAGGTCGAAGGCCGGGGACTCGGAACGGATCCGCGGGATCGACGTGAAGTTGTGGCGGGGCGGCGGGCAGCTGGTGGCCCACTCGAGCGAGCGGCCGTAGCCCCACGGGTCGTTCACGGCGACCTTCGGTGCGTTCCGGGCCGTCACGTAGACGTTGAAGATGAACGGCAGGAACGAGATCGCGAGGATCATCGAGCCGATCGTCGACAGCTGGTTCATCCAGGTGAAGCCGTCGTTCGGCAGGTAGGTCGCGTAGCGACGCGGCATGCCGATGACGCCCAGCCAGTGCTGGATGAGGAACGTGGTGTGGAACCCGATGAACAGGAGCCAGAAGTGGATCTTGCCGAGACGCTCGTTGAGCATCTTGCCCGTCCACTTCGGCCACCAGAAGTAGAAGCCGGAGAACATCGCGAAGACGACGGTGCCGAAGACCACGTAGTGGAAGTGCGCCACGACGAAGTACGAGTCGGACACGTGGAAGTCGAGCGGCGGCGACGCCAGGATCACACCGGTGAGGCCACCGAACGTGAACGTGATGAGGAAGCCGACGGCCCAGAGCAGCGGGGTCTCGAAGGTCACCGAGCCGCGCCACATGGTGCCGACCCAGTTGAAGATCTTCACGCCGGTCGGGACCGCGATGAGCATCGTCATGAGCGAGAACCAAGGCAGCAGGACGCCACCCGTGACGTACATGTGGTGCGCCCAGACCGTGACCGACAGGGCCGCGATCGCGATGGTCGCGTAGACGAGGGTCTTGTACCCGAAGATCGGCTTGCGGCTGAAGACCGGGAAGACCTCGGACACGATGCCGAAGAACGGCAGCGCGATGATGTACACCTCGGGGTGCCCGAAGAACCAGAACAGGTGCTGCCAGAGCAGCGCCCCGCCGTTGGCCGGGTTGAAGATCTGCGCGTCGAACACCCGGTCGAGCCCGAGGCCGAACAGCGCGGTGGCGAGCACCGGGAAGGCCATCAGGACGAGCAGCGCCGTCACGAGGGTGTTCCACGTGAAGATCGACATGCGGAACATCGTCAGACCCGGGGCACGCATCGTGATGATGGTGGTGATGAAGTTCACCGCGCCGAGGATCGTCGAGAAGCCGGTCATGCCGAGTCCGAAGACCCAGAGTGTGCCGCCGAGCCCTGGTGTGAACGTCGTGTCACTCAGTGGCGCGTAGGCGAACCAGCCGAACGAGGCCGCACCCTGCGGGGTGAGGAAGCCGCCGACCGCGATGAGCGAGCCGAACAGGTAGAGCCAGAACGCGAAGCCGTTGAGTCGCGGGAAGGCGACATCGGGAGCACCGATCTGGAGCGGCATGATCGCGTTCGCGAAGCCCGAGAAGAGCGGCGTCGCGAACATCAGCAGCATGATCGTGCCGTGCATCGTGAAGAGCTGGTTGTACTGCTCCTTCGTCGCGACCACGTGCAGGCCGGGCTCGAACAGCTGGGCACGGATGACCAGGGCCATCACACCCGCGAGCAGGAAGAAGACGAAGGACGCGATCAGGTACATGTACCCGATGGTCTTGTGGTCGGTGGAGGTGATCCACCGGACGATGATGTTGCCCTTCCGGCCCACCTTCGACGCCTGGAAGTCCGGCGAAGCAGTCTGGGTCGGTTGGCCGACGAAAGACGTTGTCATCTGACGAGCCCCTACTTGTTCTCGCTGGACGCCTCGACCGGCGCCTTGTTGTTCGGTTCGTTCGTGTTGGTGTTGTACTCGTCGCCGAGGAGCCCGACCTTGCCCTGGTCCTTCAGGGTGTCGAGGTAGTCCTGGTACTGCGCCGGCGTGACGACCTTCACCTGGAAGAGCATCAGCGAGTGGTACTCACCGCAGAGCTCCGCGCACTTGCCCTGGTACGTCCCGAGCTTCTCCGGGATGAAGTACTCCCAGTTCGTCTTGCCGGGGAGCATGTCCTTCTTGTACAGGAAGTCGATGATCCAGAAGGAGTGGTCGACGTCGCGCGAGGAGAGCTCGATCGCGACCTTCTTGCCCTGCGGCAGGTAGAGGGTCGGCAGCTGCGACTCGTCGATGGCGCCCTTGGCGTTCTCTTCTTCCTGGGCCTGGATGCCCTGGTAGTAGACGCTGTCCTCGGGGTTGTCCTTGTTGATGTAGTTGAAGTCCCACGCCCAGCGCTTGCCGTACACGTGCACGGTGGCGTCGGGGTCGTCGAACGGCTTCTCGATCGCGGCCTGGTCCTTCGCGGTGAAGGCGAAGAAGCCCAGCACGAGGATGAGCGGCACGATCGTGTAGAAGATCTCGAGCGGCATGTTGTAGCGCATCTGCACGGGCAGGCCGGTCTGGCCCTTCCGGCGGCGGTACACGATGGCGGCCCAGATGATCAGGCCCCAGACGATGAGACCGACGGCGAGGAGCACCACCCAGCTGGTGGTCCACAGGCCGACGATGCGGCTCGTGTGGTTGGTGACGTCCTTCGTCTCCTCCGTGCCGGGGAGCCATCCGTTCATCTGCTGCTGCGTGCAGCCAGCCAGTGCGATGACCAGACCGACGGCCACCGGGACGGCCGCCCAACGTATACGGCGATTCGAACGCACTGTTACCTCTCGCAAAAGACGTGAGCCCGGAGCCGAACCCGCCGAGCCGCACGAAGGCGACACTTGGCTGGCTCCCAGCTTGATTGGAACACTCCTAGCTTACTCGCAGCTCGGTACCGCTCGCGCACACCCGACACGCTCATCGCCGCGATCCGCACTCCTGACCGGCCGTTTTCCCCGGTCACACTGCGACCGCACCCCGCGACGAACGCGAGCGGGGAGCGACCGTGTCGGTCGCTCCCCGCTCGCGTGTCGGATCGGCTGGTGATCAGTGGAAGCTGTCACCGCACGCGCAGCTGCCCTGCGCGTTCGGGTTGTCGATCGTGAAGCCCTGCTTCTGGATGGTGTCCTCGAAGTCGATCGTCGCGCCGTCGAGGTACGGGACGCTCATCTTGTCGACGACGACCTCGACCCCGTCGAACTCGGCGGTGACGTCACCGTCGAGCAGGCGCTCGTCGAAGTACAGCTGGTAGATCAGACCCGAGCAGCCCCCGGGCTGGACGGCGAGGCGCAGGCGCAGGTCGTCGCGGCCCTCCTGCTCGAGGAGACTCGCCACCTTGCCGGCCGCGGCGTCGCTCAGGAGGACGCCGTGCGAGGCCGCCTCGGTCACCGGTGCGTCGGTGGTGATGGTGTCGCTCATCGCGCGTCTCCCTCCGGGCGGTGCGGTTCACCGCGCCTCGCGTCGATTGTAAGCACCGTCAGCTGCGCGTCGCGAGCCTGGCGAGCAGGATCGCCTCGGACGCGATGGCCCGGTGCAGGACGCCGAGGTGCTGCGACTCGTTCGGGCTGTGGGCGCGGGTGTCCGGGTCCTCCACCCCGGTGACCAGGATCTGGGCCTCCGGGAACTCTGCCGCGAGGTCCGAGACGAACGGGATCGAGCCGCCGATGCCCTGCTCGACCGCCTCGGCACCCCAGCCCTCGCGCATGGCCGTGCGGGCCTCCTGGACGGCCCAGCCGGCCGTGTCGACGAGGAAGCCGTCGCCGCTGTCCGGCTCGGAGATCTCCAGGCGGGCGCCGAAGGGCACGTGTGCCCGAAGGTGCCGCTCGACGGCCGCGTACGCCTCCGTGGCGGGCTGGCCGGGCGCGACCCGCACCGACACGCGGGCGGAGACGGTCGGCAGCAGCGTGTTGGAGGCGTTCGCGACGCTCGGCACGTCCATGCCGGTCACGGTGATCGACGGCTGGAACCACATGCGCGACAGGACCTCGCCGGTGCCGATCGGTCGGACGCCCTCGACCAGGGCCGCGTCGACGGCGAGCTCGTCGTCGGTCCGTGCCGGGACGTCGGCCTCGTACGAGGTGAGCCCGTCGACGGCGACCGAACCGGCGTCGTCGTGCAGGGACGCGAGCAGCTTGACCATCGGGATCATGGCGTCCGGCGCCGCTCCCCCGAACATCCCGCTGTGGCTGGCGTGCTCGAGGGTCGTCAGGGTGAGCTTGAAGGTGACGTTGCCGCGGAGCGAGACCGTGATCGACGGCACGTCCACCGACCAGTTGTCGCTGTCGGCCACCACGATGACGTCGGCGGCCAGGTGCTCCTTCTGCTCACGCAGGAAGGTGCGGAACGACCGGGAGCCGAACTCTTCCTCACCCTCGACGAACAGGACAACACCGAGGTCGAGGTCGTCCCCGAACTGCGCGTGGATCGCCCGGAGCGACGCGATGTGGGTCATCACACCGGCCTTGTCGTCCGAGGCGCCGCGACCGTACAGCCGGTCACCGCGGAGGGTCGGCTCGAACGGCGGCGTCTCCCACAGGGCGTCGTCGCCCTGCGGCTGCACGTCGTGGTGGGCGTAGAGCATCACGGTCGGCTTGCCGTTCCGGGCCGGGCGGACGGCGAGCACCGCGGGCTGGCCGAGCTCGAGCGGTTCGTCGTCGCTGATCGCCGAACGGATGATCTCGACCTGGTCCTCGGCGAAGACCCCGGTGCTCAGCGCCAGGTCCGCCACGGCACGCGCGCTCGCGAGCACGTGCGACTCGTCGAACGCCGACCACGACACCGACGGGATCCGCACCAGCGCGGACAGATCGGCGATCGTCGTGGGCAGTGCACCCTGCACCTGTTCGCGCAGGGCGTCGAGGAGAGCGGGGTCGGTCGCGGAGCTGGGCTGTGCGGTGTCGGTCATGCCCGGTAATCTAGAGGACGATCCCGCACGCACAACGCCGTTAGGAACGCACCGTGGCGAAGGCAGCCCCCAAGACCAACACGACCGTGAACCCCACCGAGGAAGAACTCCTCGAGCAGGGCAAGGGCCGCCCGACGCCGTCCCGCCGTGAGCGCGAGGCAGCGAACCGCCGCCCCCTCGTCGGCAACACGCCGGTCGACAAGAAGGCCGCCCGCGCGCGTCTCAACTCCGACCGCGAGCGTGCCCGCGTCGGCATGGCCAACGGCGAGGAGCGCTACCTGCCGGCGAAGGACCGCGGTGAGCAGCGTCGCTTCGTCCGCAACTGGATCGACGCGCGCTGGAACGTCGGCGAGATCATGATGCCGGTGCTCGTGCTGTTCCTGATCGTCGGGTTCGCCGCTTCGCAGACCGCGATCGCCTCGTACTCGCTCCTGCTCGTGTGGGCGTTCGTGGCCCTGTTCGTGATCGACTGCGTGGTCCTCTGGCTGTCGATGCGTCGCAAGCTCACCACCAAGTTCGGCGAGATGCAGCGCGGCACGTTCCTCTACATCCTGACGCGGGCGTGGCAGCTGCGGTTCCTGCGTCTGCCGAAGCCCCAGGTCAAGCGCGGGCAGTACCCCGCCCTCTGACCCCAGCGTCGCCGTCCGAAGCGCCGTCCGGCCTGGCCGGGCGGCGCTTCGTCGTTCCGGCGTACGCGCGCTGCCGAGGTTCCACGACTCGCCGCGTGCGCGTCGCCGAGGTTCCACAGACGACCCGCCCGCGCGCCGAGGTTCCGAAATCTCGGACACTCGGCGGCCGCGGCGGGCGCGGCCACGCACCGGAGGACGGGAGGCCCGTGGCGGGACCGCACCGGGCCTCCCGTCCCAGGGGTGGACGGCGAGGTTCCACGACTCGCCGCGTGCACGCCGCCGAGGTTCCACAGACGGCCGCTGAGAGCCGCGAGATGCCGGGATTTCGGAACCTGGAGGGCGCCGGGAACGCCGGGCGGACGGGCGCGCGGGCGGGACGCGCGCCCGCCCGCGCCCGCGCTCAGCGCGCGGCGCGGCGCAGCCGCTTGCGACGCAAGCGGTTGATGCGCGTGGCCCAGCTCGGCCCCTCGTAGAGGAACGCCGTGTAGCCCTGCACCAGGGTGGCCCCGGCGTCGATGCGGTCCTGCACGTCCTGCTCGGTCGTCACCCCGCCGACGGCGATGACGCAGAACTCGGCGGGCACCGCGGCACGGACCCGACGCAGCACCTCGAGCGAACGCGCGGCGACCGGAGCGCCGGAGAGTCCCCCGGCACCCATGGCTTCGACGTCGGCCGGGTCCGCGGTGAGTCCCTCACGGGAGATCGTCGTGTTGTTGGCGATGATGCCCGACAGCCCGAGCGACACCGCGAGGCCGGCGATGGCGTCGACCTGCTCGTCGGTCAGGTCCGGCGCGATCTTCACCAGCACGGGCGTGTCGCCGGCGGCGTCGCGGACGGCGGACAGCAGCGGTCGGAGCTGGTCGAGTTCCTGCAGGCCGCGCAGGCCGGGCGTGTTCGGGGAGCTGACGTTGACCGCCAGGTAGTCGGCGAACGGCGCGAGGCGTCGTGTCGACTCCAGGTAGTCGTCGATGGCGTCCTCGACGGCGACGACCCGGCTCTTGCCGATGTTCACGCCGATGACCGGGCGACCTGGGTTGCGTCGGGCGCGCTCGAGCCGTCGGGCAGCGGCACCGGCGCCGTGGTTGTTGAAGCCCATCCGGTTGATGAGGGCGCGGTCCTCGATGAGACGGAACAGGCGCGGACGCTCGTTGCCGGGCTGGGGCTTCGCCGTGATCGTGCCGACCTCGACGTGACCGAAGCCGAGCAGGCCGAGGCCACCGATGCCGCGGGCGTCCTTGTCGAACCCGGCGGCGAGGCCGAAGCGCGACGGGAAGTGGATGCCCATCGTCGTGATGCCGTCAGCAGCTGCCGGGCGGGAGTACCGCTCGACCAGACCGCCGACGAACGGGACGTGGGGCAGCGCCTTGATGACGGCGAACGCCAGGTGATGGGCCCGCTCGGGGTCCATCTTGGCGAAGACCGACCGGAAGACGACGGCGTACCCGGACCGGACCAGGCCTTCCGCGACCCCGCTCACGCGCCGGCACCCGCCGGCGAGCCGGCGGCACCCGAAGGCGCGCCCGCAGCGTGGTGGTCACGGCGGAGCTGGCTGATGGCGTCCTCGAAGTCCTCGAGCGAGTCGAAGGCCTGGTAGACGCTGGCGAACCGCAGGTACGCGACCTCGTCGAGCTCACGGAGCGGCGCGAGGATCGCGAGGCCGATGTCGTTCGCGTCGATCTGGCTCGAACCGGACGACCGCACGGTCTCCTCGACGCGCTGCGCGAGCACGGCCAGGTCGCCGTCGGTGACCGGTCGCCCCTGGCAGGCCTTGCGCACGCCGGAGACGATCTTGTCGCGGCTGAACGGTTCGGTGACGCCGTTGCGCTTGACGACGTTGAGCGACGCGGTCTCGGTGGTCGAGAAGCGTCGTCCGCAGTTCGGGCACTGTCGACGGCGGCGGATGGAGGTTCCGTCGTCGCTCGTCCGTGAGTCGACGACGCGGGAGTCCGGGTGGCGGCAGAAAGGGCAGAACATGTCGTCGCCCAGGCTATCGGTTCGTGCGCTCCGTCACGGCGGCGCCGTGCGCGGGGAGCTGCTCCTCGGTCGACAGCGCGACGATGTGGGCGGCGACCTCGTCGAGCGCCGACGCCGAGTACCGGATGACCTGCTGCGGACGCAGGAACGTCGACGCGGACAGCCCGGAACCGAAGCGCGCCTGGCCGCCGGTGGGCAGCACGTGGTTCGACCCGGCCAGGTAGTCCCCCAGGCTGACGGGCGTGCTCGGCCCGACGAACACCGCTCCGGCGGCGTCGATGTCGGCGAGCACCGCGTCGTCGTCGGCCGTCTGGATCTCGAGGTGCTCCGGCCCGTACGCGTTGCTCACGGTCGCGGCGTCGGCGAGGGAGTCCACCAGCACGATCGCGGACTGCGGTCCGTCCAGGGCGGTCTGGAGGCGCGCAGCCGTCCCGAGCACCGCCGTGCGTTCCGGGATGGCGGCTTCGACCGCATCGGCGAACGTCGCCGACGTCGTCACCAGCACACTGCCGGCCTGCTCGTCGTGCTCGGCCTGGCTGATGAGGTCGGCGGCGACGAACCCGGGGTCGGCGGTCTCGTCGGCGATCACGAGGATCTCGGTGGCGCCGGCCTCGGCGTCGATGCCGACGACACCGCGCACCAGGCGCTTCGCGGCGGCGACGTAGTTGTTGCCAGGTCCGGTGACCAGGTCGACGGGCTCGAGGTCGATCGCGGGGACGCCGTACGCCAGTGCGCCGATCGCCCCGGCACCGCCCATCGCGTAGACCTCGTCGATGCCGAGCAGTCCGGCCGCGGCCAGGATCGTCGGGTGGACCGCACCGCCGTGGTCGCGCTGCGGCGGGGACACGAGCGCGATCGACCCGACCCCGGCGACCTGGGCGGGCACGACGTTCATGACGACGCTCGACGGGTAGACGGCCTTGCCACCGGGCACGTAGAGGCCGACGCGGCGCATCGGCTGCCAGCGCTGGTGCACCTCGGCGCCGTCGGCGAGCGTGGTGACGGAGCCGGCCGGCACCTGTGCGGCGCTGGCGGCTCGGACGCGGCGGATGGCTTCGTCGAGCGCTTCCCGCAGTTCGGGGGTCAGCCCGGCGACGGCTGCCGCGATCTCGGCGACCGGCACCCGGACGTTCGCCGGGGCGCCGCCGTCGAAGCGTTCGGCCTGGTCGTGCAGTGCGTCCGCTCCGCGGTGTCGGACGTCCTCGACCAGCTCGCGGGCGGCGTCGACCGCGTGCGAGACGTCACCCACGGCGCGCGGCATGAGTCGGAGGAGTTCGGCACGGGCGGGCAGGCCGCCACGGAGGTCGATTCGCTGCATCATCAGGGGACAAGCCTACCGAGGTGCTCCCCCACGCCCAGTAACGTGAGGGTCGATGAACTTCGAGAAGGCACGGCGCCTCGTCAGCGACCTCGTCCGGGTGAACGAGCGGTACGCGCGGGACGGCCACTACCGCAACGACGTCCGCGAACGACTCGGGCGCACGGTGTCCCGCGTGGACGTCGGCGTGGCCCGGCGCGAGCGTGACCGCGCACCACTGGCTGCCCGACCGTTCGAGGGGCTGGTCGAGACGAGCCTCGCCCTGGCGGGCATCCGGACGGTCGACCGGGAGCCCGAGGTGGTGCTCGTCGTCGACGAGCTCCGCGAGGGCGCGGCGTTCGCCGGGGTGCAGACGGCGCTGGCCGTCGCGATCGCGCTCGGCGCACGCCTGGGCCGGTCGGTCCGGGTCGTCATGGTCCGCTGGACCACGCCCGGCAACAGTGCGGCCGCGGCCGAGGCGCTCGTGGCGGACCGGTTCCCGGAGTCGCGGGTCGACGGCCGTCCGGGGGTCCGCGTGGTCCGACGCGAGGACGTCCTGGACAGCGAGTTCGGCCGCGACGACGTCTGGATCGCCACGCACTGGAAGACCGCCCACCCGATCGACGTCGCCGTGACCGCCGGGGTCGTCCCGCGCGACCGGGTGGTGTACCTGGTGCAGGACTACGAGCCCGGCTTCAGCCCGTGGTCGACCGAGTACGCCGTCGCCGCCTCGACCTACCGCGCCGGCTTCCGGGTGCTCGTCAACTCGGAGCCCCTGCGGAAGTACCTGGCCGACGTCGAGGACCTGGACGTGCCGGCGGAGCGGACCTTCGCACCGCACCTGGACGTCGAGCTGCTCGAGCGCGTCGCCACGGCCCGACGGCACGAGGACGTCGTTCGGGTGCTGTTCTACGGCCGCCCGAGCAAGCACCGCAACCTGTTCCGGCTCGGTGTCGCCGCCCTGCGCGTCGCGGTGCAGGAGCTCGCGGCCGACGGGATCCGGGTGGAGTTCCACTCCGCCGGCGAGCAGCACGGAGACGTCGAACTCGACGGCGGCACGGGCGACGTCAAGCTCGTGAGCCACGGCACGATGCCCTGGGACGACTACTTCCGCTTCATCGCCTCGACCAACGTCGTGCTCTCGCTCCAGCACAGTCCGCACCCGAGCCACCCACCGTTCGACGGTGCGATCTCCGGCGCCCGCGTGGTCACGAACGAGTTCCGCGGCACCCGTGCGCACCTGCACCACAACCTGACGGCCGTGCCCGCCGACGCCCGGTCGCTCGGCCTGGCCGTAGCAGACGCCGTCCGCCGCGCCGCGGCCGAGGGCCCCACCGGCTTCGCACCGCTCGCCGAGCACGCGCTCGGCGGTCCGCTCGACGCGGCCGTGAACGCACTCGCGAACGCGCTCGAGCACGACAGCCGCGACAGTCACGACAGTCACGACGAGCACGACGAGCACGACGAGCACGACGACCAGCACCACCACGAGGAGTCCACCCGATGACCCGCACCACCCTCGTCGTCGTCCCCGTCTACGGCGACCTCGAGTCCCTGCTGCGCTGCGTGGACGGGCTCGTCGAGCACCTCGACACATCCGTGCACCGGGTGCTGCTCGTCAGCGACTGCGGCCCCGACGCCGACGCGATCGAACGCGCGCTGCTCGAGCGGATCGACGGTCGACCGGGATTCCGGTACGAGCGCAACGACCGCAACCTCGGGTTCGTCGGCACGTGCAACCGCGCCGTCCTCGAGCTCGACCGCGGCACCGGCGGTACCGATGACGCCGACACCGCGGCAGAGGCCGTCCTGCTGCTCAACAGCGACGCCGTGCCCACCGCGGGGTTCCTGGACGCCATGCTCGACGTGCTCGACGAGGACCGCACCGGCGTCGTCACGGCACGGAGCGACAACGCCACGATCGCGAGCATCCCCTACCGCCTGACCAACCGGGGTGCCGCACGCACCGAGGAGCGTACGCGGGCCGTCTGGGGCGCGGTCGCCCCGCTGCTGCCGGTCTCGCAGGTCCTGCCCGTCGCGATGGGCTTCTGCTTCCTCACCCGCCGCGAGCTGATCACCGAGCACGGGTTGTTCGACGACGCCTTCGCCCCCGGGTACGGCGAGGAGAACGACTACTGCCTGCGCCTCGCCGAGCACGGCTGGACGTCGCGGATCGCCAACCGCGCGCTGGTCCTGCACGCCGGTGGCAAGAGCTTCTCCGGCAACCGCAACGCCCTCCGCGCTGCGCACCAGCGCGAACTCGAGCACCGCTACCCGTTCCTGCCGGACGCCGTCGCCGCCTACCAGCGGCACGGCTCGACGGCGACGGAGCGCTTCGCCGACGCCCTGGTCCCCGCGGGTCCCCCGCCCCGCCTCGCCGTCGACCTGCGGCACGTCGAGGACGCCGGTGGCCTGGTCCGCGAGATCGACGCGGCCTTCGCGGACGGCTTCGACCTGGAGGCCCGGCTCGCCCCCGGCACGTCGGCCCCCGTGGGGTGGACGGTCACCGCCGACGCCCCGAACCCGGACGACCTCGTCACCGTCACGGTCCTCGTGGACCCCACACCCGCCGAGGTCGTCGCCGCCAACCGACGGTCGCTCGAGCTCGTGGTCGTGCGGTCCGCGCCGACCGCCCTGCCGTGGTCGTCCCCGGCGCACCGAGCCGGAGCCGACCAGGTCGCCGTGCTGCTGGACCCGCACGTCGTCGCCACGACCCGCGGCGGACTCGTCGTGGCGCGCGAGCAGCTCGACCGTCGCCTGTCCGCACCGCTCGCGTCGCGCTCCGAGGCCCTCGAGGGCCGATGGGCAGCGCTGCTCCCGCTCGACCTCACCGCCGCCGAGGTGGCGGCGGCGAACGCCTCCGACGAGGTCACCCGGCTCCGCCGCGAGCTCGACGACCTGCGCGCGAGCCGCTCGTTCCGCACCGGCCAGGCGATCGCCAAGGTCGCCGCACGGCTGCCGGGTCGCCGCTGATGGCCGAGGCGAAGGGCCTCGGCCGCGTCGCGCGACGCCTGGCGCGCCCGTTCCGTGGCCCCGAGAAGCCGTTGACCGTCACTGACCGGCTCGACCGCTGGGCCCGGCGGATCGCCGAGTTCGGTGTGCTCGACCGCGCGTACTTCGAGGCCCAGACCGGACGGACGTTCGACAGCGACGCCGACGCCATCGCGTTCTACGTGCACAACGACGGGCAGCGAGGACTCTCGCTGCACCCGCTCATCGAGCACGAGTGGATGCGCGAGCACCAGCCCGTCCCGGCGATGTCCTGGTACGACGCCCTGCACCAGGAGGGCCCGGAGCTCTTCCAGACCGGACCGCTCTTCGACGCCGGCGTGTACGCCGCCTCGGTGCCGGAAGCCGACCGCCCGGCGTCCACGCTCGATGCGCTCCGCGACTTCCTGCGGAACGCGACCGACGCGACCACGCTCCCCGTGCCTCCCGGCCGCCGTGGCCACGCACCGACCTGGGGCGCCGCACGCGACGCAGCCGTCTCCGCTGCCCGCGCCTTCGCCGACGCGCAGCACCGGACCCGGCGCCGCTACCGGGCCACGTGGGACGGGCCCGACGTCGCCGAGGCGCTCGGCCGGTACCCGCGCGGTGTCGCGCGACGCGACGCGGAGCAACCGCTCGTGTCGATCGTGATGCCGGTGTACCGGCGCGCCGACGTCGTCGGTGCGGCGATCGCCTCGGTGCGCGCGCAGCAGCACGCGAACTGGGAGCTCCTCGTCGTCGACGACGGATCCGGTGACGAGACCGCCGAGGTCGTGCGCCGGATCGCCGCCGACGAACCGCGCGTCCGCCTGGTCGAGCGGGAGAACGGCGGGGCGGGAGCCGCGCGCAACACCGGACTCGCGGCGGTGCGCGGCGACTTCGTCGCGTTCCTCGACGCCGACAACACCTGGCGACCCGAGCACCTGTCCGCCGCACTCGCCGGGCTGCTCGAGACGGACGGCCCCGGCGTGCACACCGGCGTCCGGATGATCGGCGCGAACAACGCCGACGACTCCACCGCCCCCGCCGAGACGTACCGCGGCGAGGACGGCACGCTCGACGACCTGCTCGCCGGCAACTTCATCGACCTGAACGCGCTCGTCGTGCGTCGTGACGTCGCCGCTGCCGTCGGGCCGTTCGACGAGACCCTGCGCCGCTGGATCGACTGGGAGTGGCTGCTGCGCATCGGGAAGCGCTCCGGCGTGCCCGCGTACGTGCCCGTGATCGGTGTCGACTACGACAACGTCCGCGACCCCCGACGCGTCTCCTCCGCACAGCCCGCGTCGTGGCAGGAGGTCGCGCTCGCCCGCCACCGCATCGACTGGGACGCCCTTGCCGAGGCCGCACCGGCACGCGACGCCGGACTCGTCTCGGTCGTCGTGCCGGTGTTCCGCGACTGGACGATGACCCGGCGCGCCGTGGACGCCGTGCTGCACGCCGCCGACCACGAGGGCGACCGGGTCGAGGTCGTCCTGGTCGACAACGGCTCACCGCGCTCGGTCTCGGCCGTGCTCGGCACCTGGTTCGGCGACGAGCCGCGGGTCCTGCTGCAGCGCGAGGACCGCAACCGGAACTTCGGGCTGGGCAGCGACCTCGGCCTGGCCCGGTCCACCGGCGGCACCGTCGTCATGCTCAACAACGACACCGAGGTCACGACCGGGTGGCTGCGGCCGCTGGTCTCCGCGCTGGACGACCCGTCCGTGCTCGGCGCGCAACCGCTGCTCGTGTACCCGGACGGGGTCGTGCAGGCAGCCGGCACGGTGTTCGGCGGGGACAAGGTGCTGCCCTGGCACTTCCTCGGCGACCACCCCCGGTACGACGCTTCGCGGGCGTTGGCGGGTGCCGGGACCGCACGGCTGGGTGCTGCCGGTGGTCGCCGCTTCTCGGCGATCACTGCTGCTGCCGCTGCGTTCCGGGCCGCCGACCTGATCCGCTGGCACGGGTTCGACCCGGTGTTCGCGAACGGGCTCGAGGACGTCGACCTGTGTCTGCGGGCCCTCGCTGCGTCACCGGACGGCTCGGCCTTCGCCGTGGTGCCGTCGTCGGTCGTCGTGCACCACGAGAGCCGCACCCCCGGTCGCGACGACGCCCGGGTCGACAACCGGCGGGTGTTCGACGAGCGCTGGCGTGGGCGGTACCCGGCGGCGGACGCCGGAGCGCACTACGAAGCGGCCGGGCTGCGGTGGCTCGGTGTCGAGCCGGGGTTGCCGAAGGGGCACGCCGTGATGGTGCGGTCGTCGCGGCCGGTCGTCGTCTGGGACCTCGCCGGTGCTGCTGGCGCTGCCGGCGGTTCCGGCGCTGCCGGTCTTCGGGTCGCGGTCAAGCACGACGGGACTCGGGCGGCAGACGTCACCGCGCTGGTGACCTCGCTCGAGGCTGCCGGTCACGCCGTGCAGGTCGACCTGCCGACGTCCTGGTACCGGGGGTCGAGCGGACTCGACGAGGTCACGGTGCTGGTCAGCGGCCGCGCGGGATCGGACGTCTCGTCGTTCGTGCCGCAGCCGGGAGCGCGGAACGTCGTGTGGCTCGCGGCGGGGCAGGTCGTGGCGGACGGGGACTTCGCCGAGGTGGTGCCGGCCGGTGCCGGTGCCGATCAGGTCATCCGGACGCTCTGACCCGAGGCTTCGTCGCGTCCCAGGCGGATTCTTCGGGGTCGTTCACCCGCTTCCGAGGCGATCGCTCCCCGTTGTTCACCTTCGGCGCGCAGCATGGTCCCATGTCGCTCATCTCAGACGTCGTGCGGTCGACCTTCACGACCAAGTGCTCGGTGTGCGGTGCAGTCATCCTGAAGCGCGATGCGCTCGACCACGAGGGCCAGGCGTTCTGCTCGGTCCTGCACGAGGCCGAGTTCATCGTCGCCACGCTCGACTGACGCCGCAGACCACGAACGGCAGGTGCACTCCGCACCTGCCGTCACCCTCGCTCGATCCGTCACCGATCGTGCGCACGCGGGATCATCCGGCGTGCACAGGTGCCTCTCGTGCCTTCTGGTTGAGTCCGGACGTCGCCGCCGCCTGTCGGATGAACAGACGCATGCGAACGGCTGCCTCAGCGGAGACGTGCGGAAGCGGGTGTGTGCCGTCATCACTCGACCCCCCACCCCACGAGTTGTTCGATGCTCGGGCGAAGGCGAAGGGGTCCGCGACGACCCACCCTCGCCGCGCGCCGAGGTCGAAGAGGTGCCGGTTGGCCACGACGCCGTTCGCTCGCTGGTTCACCGGCCCGTCACTGTGGTTGCTCGGGGGAACCAGACACAAGAGTGCGGTCTGGCACTCGGCGAACCGGACGATCTTCTCGATGTTCGCCGTCATCTCCTCGAACGGGACGCTCTCGCGGACGTCGTTCATCCCGAGCATCACCACGAGGACGTCGGCCAACGATCGACGAACCTGCCCGAAAGCCCGTTCCGATGTCGCGCCGTCTTCCGCGAAGCCGCCCACCAACCGGAGACGGCGGTCTCCGAGCTGATCGCGCCACGAGTCCGGTCTGGCCGTCACGGAGTCTCCCGACACGGCGAAGGTCATCGATGAATCCGGGGTGATCTTGGCACGAGCTCTGAACATCCGACGATGCTATCCACCGCAGTGCCTCTGCGCCTTCCATAGACAGTGGAGACCGTCGCGCGATCACTCTGCGGCGAGCGTGATCGCCTCGTCGTCGTGCGCGCGCAGGATGAGTTCACGCATCGCGTCACCGAGCCGACGGTACTGGTCGGGCCCCGCCGGGTGCGTGCCGTCCGCACTGACCCCGTCGACCCAGGTGGACCCGTCGCGCGCGAACTTCCACGGGTCACCCCAGAGCCACCCCTCCGAGACCGCCAGCTCGCGCAGCGCTCGGTTGTACGCCGCAGCGGCATCGGGCTGCCAGTCGTACGGCGGGAGCGCCGCGATGAGTACGGAGTGCGGGCGGATGGAACGCACGATGTCGCGGTAGGCGTCAGCTTCCTCGGCAAGGGTTCGGTGCAGGCGAACTGCGTTCGTTCCCGCGAGGATCACCAGGACGTCGACGTCCGGAACCGGTTGCACGTGCCGGGACATCTGATCGGGCGTCGCCCCAGAGCGGGCCCAACCGCCCACGAACTCGATGTCGTCGCCCACCGCGGACGTGATCCACGTCCCGTCGTCGAGACCATTGCCGAGGTACCGGGATGTTCCGGCGCTGAGCGAGTCACCGACCACCGCGAGCCGGACCGGAGCAGACACCGCCGTCCCGACGGCCTGCGGCTGAGGGCCGTCGAGGGTCCGTGCCGACACCGCGAAGGCCGCGATCACGATCACCACGACCAAGAGGGCTCGAACCACACGCACACGTCCATCCTCCACGATCATTCGCCGACGACGTGTCCGAGGCCGACACGCAGCCCTCGTAGGATCGCTCTGTGGCAGCAACAGAGCGCTCGCGCCCTCGGGACGACGGGCGTGCCCCGCGACTCGCGGTCTTTCCCGTCTACCGCGACAACCCCTACGTGAACCTCATGCTCCTGGCGCCACGCGCCTCGGGGTGGGACGTGGTCGAGTCGGCGAGGCTCGAGCGCTTCGAGCGGGATCTCGAGCCCCTCGGCTCCGGCGACGTCGTGCACGTCCACTGGACTGCGCCGATCGTGCAACGGGCCGACGGGGTGGACGAGGCGGCCGAGCGACTCGATCGGTTCCGAGCAGCCGTGGACACGGCACGAGGGCGCGGAGCGAAGGTCGTCTGGACCGTCCACAACACGCTCCCCCACGACGTGCGACACGACGACCTGGAGATCACGCTCAACAGGTACCTGGCTTCGACGGCCGATGTGGTCCACGTGATGAACTCGAACACGAGCGACGTGGTCGCTCCGTACTACGACCTCTCCGGGCGATCCGTCTCGCACATCCCACACCCGAGCTACCGAGGCGTCTACGACGGAGTCGGCTCACGAGCGGAGGCACGGGCACGGTTCGGTCTCGGTGAGGACGATCTCGCGGTCCTCTTCTTCGGTCAGGTCCGCCCGTACAAGGGCGTCGACGTGCTGATCGAGGCCCTGCAACAGGCTGAACGACCGGAACGTTTCGTGTTGTTGCTCGCGGGCAAGACATCTGCGGAGGACGTTGCGACCATCGATCGGTTGGTGCCGCCCGGCCTGCGGACGGTCCGACACCACGGCTACGTGGACGACGCGGACGTCAAGTCGTGGTTCGACGCGGCTGACGTCTCGGTGCTCCCCTACCGGCGGATCCTCAACTCCGGGAGTCTCCACCTCGCCGCGACCTTCGACGTGCCGACTGTGCTCCCCGACGAACCGCACCTGCGGGGCGACTTCGGGCACGAGCCGTGGGTTCGTTGGTTCGAGCCGGGCAACCCCGCTGCACTCGCGCACGTCCTGTCCCAGCCGTTGCCAGCTCGAGGAGCAGCGCACGACTTCAGCGCCAGGCTCGCCCCGTTCGCCGTCTCCAGACGCTACGACGCACTCCTCAGCGCGATCTCGAGCCTGCCGGAGCGGGTCGGGTCCGATCCTGAGGCATAATCGATCCTCGTCGTGCGCCTCGCTCGACTGGACGGAGAACAAGGTGTCACGGATCAAGGTCGGGATCATCGGCTCGTGCGTCACGCGAGAGGCCTTCATCACCCGGAACAACCCGCAGTACAAGGACGTCTACGACCTCGGCCCGCTCGCTTGGCAGACGGGTCTCGTGAGCTTCCTGTCGAAGCCGGTCGCCGGTGACGTCGCGGAGTCCATCGAGCCCGGGGCGAAGGTCAACGAGCACGGCGCCCGAACCATGGCGCGCGACATCGCGAAGACCGATCGGGCGGACCTCGAGGCGTTCGCTCCCGATTACCTGCTCTTCGACCTGTACTCCGACGTACGGTACGGGCTTGCGCGCATCGGGGACGCGACCATCACGAACAACCCAAACAGCTTCCGCAAGACCGACTACTTCGCCGCAGGCGAGGGCTTCACAACACTGCACATGGCGAACGCGAGTGCGGAGTACGTGCCGCTCGTCGAAGCTGCTGTCGACGACCTGGTCGAGTGGCAACGACGAACGCTCCCGCAGACGACCCTCGTCCTGAACTGCTTCCGGTACAGCTCCTACTACCGGACGAGCACCGGCGACCTCAACTTCGTGAAGTACCGCGGGGATCAGAAGCGGGACGACCTCTACCGCCGCCTCCTCCGGGAGAACGACCGCTACGACTCGCTGTACCGCTCGATCACGGCCCGACACGATCTCCGGACGATCGACAACCGGGATCGCTCGTACCACTCAGACGGAGACCACCCCTACGGCATCTCCCCTTGGCACTTCGGTCGTCCCTTCTTCCAGGACTTCATGGCCGATCTCGACCGCATGGTCCTCGACGACACGGTGGTCGGGACCCGTGCCGCCGCGGCCCTCGCGAGCGTCGGCTCCTGAGCTGATCGATCGCCTGTCGGTCACCTGCCGAGAGTGGCTCGCGCCGCTCGCAGGAGGCGTCGCGCGACTGACGGGGTCGGCGCACGTCGGTCGATGAGGAAACGCCAGCCGTCACTTCGATCAGCCAGGGGCTGGAGCCGCACGTCCTCCGCGACGGGCGGCAACGGCATCCGCGCGGTCACCACTGTGAACTCGAGGCGTTGGTCGCGGAACGCGATCCGGAACGCCGTGTGGTGCCGACCCGCGTGCACGTCGTCGTCCTCGACGCGGAGCCACCACCGAGCGTCGTCGTGGTCGAGTCCGAGCAGGATTTCGTCTCCGTCAGGGCCGGTGAGCGCCAACTCGAGGGAGGCTCCGTCGGGCACCGTCGCCCCCAACGGCCCAGCCAACGTCAGCAGTCCGACTCCGGGATCTGCTCGGTCCACGACGAGGGGCGCCAGGTGGCGTGCTCCCGACACGAGTTTCACGCCCACCGGGTCAAGCGCACGCACGGCTCCGGACACCGCCCGGAGGACCTCCGAACGGCCCTCGACGCCGGCAACCAGACCGACGAGGTCCGTCACGGCGGAGTCGAGGACCATCACGTCAGTGTGTTCGGCACGGTTGGCCAGGAGGACCAGCGGCCCGTCGTTCACGAGCTTCTCGCGATCGAGCGCGAACTCGGCCTCCTGACCGAGTTCGACGACTGTGCGGATCACCTCCGACCAGGCACGAACGATCGGCAGTGGAACGGCGTGGTCGTTCCGGCCCTCGTGCATCGCCGAAGCGAACCGCACGGCGAGGTCCGCCGCTCCGTTCGCCAACAGGAACCAGAGTGCTCGACGTTCCGCGCGGACCGCCTCGCGATCGTCCCCTGGGATGACCCGCAACAAGCGACGCACCACGTCGATGACCGCGTCCAGCTCGTGCGCGGTCGGCTGCCCGCGGAGGAACCGATCGAGGTGGACGTACCCGTCGGCGCCGAGGACGACTTCGGCATGGGCACGGCGGACGTTCGGAGCGGCGTCCGCGAGCAGCGACGCCACCTCCATCTCCTGTCCGAAGTAGCTGATCACGCCGTCGACGCGCGACGCTCGTGCGGTCATGGAGGACGTCCCCGGCCGTTCCCGGTAGAGGTAGACGACCTCAGACACGACAGCGATCCGGTCCGCCGCGACGTAGGCGCGGACCATCGGGACGATGTCGTTCGAGCGTGCCACGTCGGGAAACCGGATCCCCTCCGCACGCAGGAAGTCGGTCCGGAACACACGGTTCCAGCACGCCCGGTTGGCCACGAGTCTCGGCGTGGACTCGAGATCCGTGACGCCGCCGTCGTGAACGTCGTACCACGACGCCATCGGTTCCCACGTCGCCCCCGAGCTGAACTTGAGGTGCCGCCCCAGTGCGATCGCCGCCCCGGTCGACTCGGCGGCTTCGACCATGCGCCGGTACGCGCCGTCGGGCACGAGGTCGTCGCCGTCTGCGAACACGAGGTAATCGCCGCGCGCGAGCTCGAGCCCCTGGTTGCGAGCGGCCCCGCCACCCGCCGACGTGGCCCGGTGGAGACGCACCCTCGTGTCACCGGACGCAACCCGTTCAACGATCGCGACCGTGTCATCGCTCGATCGATCGTCGATGATGATGACCTCGAGATCGACGTCCTGACGCAGGACGCAGTCGAGCTGCTCCTGGATCCACGGAGCGACGTCGTGCAACGGCATGATGACAGAGAGCTGGACGTTCATCGGCGCCGCCCACTCCGCGCTCGGATGGCGTTCCTGACCCGGGTGATCCCCGATGGGGCCGCTGCGACCTCGACACGGTGCCGTCGACCACCGCTCAACTCGAACTCGACGGACCACAGGTCACCGGGGCGGGCGGACGACGCGACGACCGTGTCGGAGGACAGCACTCCCTGGTGGACGACCGTGGTCACCCCGTCGCGATCGCGGAGGATGCGCCCCGGTGCGGAGCCCTCGAGGCCCTCGAAGCTGATCCTGAGTGCGCCGAGGCGGCGATCGGCGACTGGGTGGACACGCCGGTTCCGACGCAGGAACGCGACATCCTCCACTGCTCCGTCGCGCAGAGCCGAGAGGACCCGCTGTTCGTTGTCGTCCAACCTGCCACCCACAAACGCCTCCCAGAACTCCACGACGCTCTCAGGGCGGATCGGGAGCACCTCATTCCGCTGCGCCGCGTCCACGACCGGCCGGAACATTCGCTCACGCCAGAGGTCGGCAGCCAAGTCGCCACAGGATGCGATCGCGCGGCCGACTTCGGGGGCAAGGCGGCGCCATCGCTCGACGGCGTCGTCTGCGGGTTGGTCGAACGCCCTGACGAAAGGAGCGACGAGGTGGGTCTCGCGCTGCCGGAGCAGCGCGTACGCGGTCCCGGGGAAGGCGCTGAGCTGCTCGAACTCGTTCGGCTCTGCCCACGATCCGATCCAGGCCACGAAGTCAGCGAGCACCTGTGCATCCGATGGGCTGAGCGCATCGATCGCCCGGACCCGTGTCCAGGCTTCTCGGCGGATCAACCGCCTGCCCAGTGCAGCGCAGGCTTCGCGTGCACCGTGCGCTTCGTACGTCTCGACGGCTGCTCTGGTCTGCACGACCCAGTCGCTCAGGTCGTCACCACGACCGATGCCCGCCGTCACCGAAGCGTCGTGTCGACGATGGCGGTAGACGACCTCCGGAAAGACGTCGACCGTCGCGCGCACCACGAGCTGCGCCCACCACGAGACGTCTTCGCACGTGGTGCGTGTGGCGAACTCGACGCCGGTGTCGAGCAACCACGTCCGCTTGAAGACCTTGTTCCACGGCGTGTGGTCGAACGCGAGGACTGGAGTGTCCGACAGGCGGAGACCGTGTCCACCCGTGGCCCAGAGTGCGTCGTCGACCGTCCAGTAGGTCGTCTCCCGGCCGTCCGGGGTGAACTGCTCTGCCCGTCCACTCACCACGTCGGGGGCGGCCTGAGCGAAGGCGGTGAGCAGTCGCCGGTACGCGTCCGTCGGCACGACATCATCGGCGTCCGCGAACGCGACGTACTCGCCGGTCGCCGCGCGCAGCCCGACGTTGCGCGCGTTGCCCGCGCCGAGCCGTTCGTCGATCTCGACAACGACCACCCGAGGGTCACGGGCCGCGACGCCGTGAACGGTGGTCCGCGCCGCGAGGTCGAGCCCGTCGAGCACCAGGATGATCTCGAGCTGCGTGTGGGTCTGCGACCGCAGCGCCTCGAGCGCGAGGTCGAACCGGTTGTCGACTGTTCCCACAGGCACGACGACCGACAGCACTGGGAGGGGTCCGGTCACAGGTCTGTTCTCCAGGAGTTCAACACGTTCGAGTTGCAGAGTCCGCGACGAGCAGCCCTCGACTTCCGCCCTAAACTATCGCAGCACGTGCCTCACGAAGACAGGAAGCTGATCCACCCCATGGCCCCAGGGACCCGGACAACACCACTCATCTCCGTCGTCGTCGCTGCGTACGACGTCGAACGGTACCTGCCCACACTCCTCCGGTCGTTCGAACGACAGACAGTGGACCGGGACCTGCTGCAGTTCGTGTTCGTGGACGACGGTTCGACTGACTCGACGAGCGCGCTCCTGGACGAGTGGAGTCGGTCCTCCGGCTCCGACGTGACCGTGATCCACCAGAGCAACGCCTGGATCGCCGGCGCGAGGAACGTGGGACTGGCGCAGTCCACCGGACAGTGGGTCACCTTCGTCGACGCGGACGACGAGCTGGACGAGCGCTACTTCGAAGAGGTCGCCAAGTTCATCGACCTGCACGCCTCCGACGAGGTGGCCCTCCTCGCCGCCCACCTGCTCCTCCTGGACGACGATGGCAACGTGACCGACGGCCACCCGTCGCGCAAGCGTTTCGAGAAGGGCTCGCGCATCGTCGACATGCGCTTGGACCCGATCGTGCAGACCGGGGTGAACGCGGCGTTCATGCGTCGCGATCTCATCGAGGCATCTGGGCTCGAGTTCGACGAGCGGGTCCGCCCGACGTTCGAGGACGCGCACTTCGTGGCCCGTTACCTGCTGCGGAACCACCTGCACAAGATCGGCCTGATGGCCTCTGCGAAGTACCGGTACCGGCAGCGCGGTGACGGCAGCTCCACCATGCAGACGAGCCACGACGACCGCCGGAAGTACACCGACGTACTCCGACACGGTCACCTCGGGCTCCTCGAGGAGGCTTCGGCGATGGGGGCGGTCGATCGTTGGGTCGCCAACACGGTCCTCTACGACCTCGTCGGGTACTTCCGGCGCGAACGTGCGATCCGCTCCCCTTCTGCGCTTGCTCCGGTCGACGCCTTCGACGAGTTCCACGAACTGGCGGCAGCAGTCCTCGACCGAGTCGGATCCGAGGCGGTGCGCTCCTTCGACCTCCTCCCGGTCGAGTTCGCCGTCCGCCGCGCGATGCTCGTGGGGTACCGGACCGACGCCGATCGTCCGAGCACCGTCAACCTTGCCCAGGTCGACGAATCCCATCAGCTCGTCCAGCTGCAGTACTGGTTCACCCGGGACATCCCAGTCGAACGGATCATGGTCGACGGTCACGAGGTCACCCCCGAGTTCGAGACCGTCCAGGACTTCGTCTTCTACGGGCGCCCCTTGGTCCGCCGACGTGTCCTGTGGATCCCTCGCGGCTTCGTCACCGAGATGCACGTCGACGATCAGCAGGTCGTCTTCGCGCGGGGTGAGGTGCCGAACCACTACGCAACGCTGACCAGACGTCAGCTCGAACCCCAGATCCTCGCGCAGCGTCGAAGGGTGGTCGATCCGAACGAGGTGGAGCTGACGAACAAACAACACGTCTGGCGGGCCGTGCGCGAGCGCGCGATCAGCACCAGGAACTCCCTTCGGAAGACCGCCATCCGGAACGCCGTCGCGCCGGCACTCGCCCGCTCGCGGCGAGCCCGCGACAAGTTCGAAGGCGCGTGGGTGTTCATCGACCGGGACACGGATGCGAACGACAACGCGGAGCACGCGTACCGGTACGTGCGACGGCACCGTCCGGACATCAACGCCTTCTTCGTGCTGAACCGCGACTCCAGGGACTGGGACCGCCTGCAGCGCGAGGGGTTCCGGATGGTCGCGTTCCGCTCGCTCGAGTGGGTGCAGCTCATGCTCCACGCTGAACACGTCGCCTCGTCGCACATCGCGGACTTCGTCACGAAGCCCCTGCCGGTGTCGAAGTTCGGCCATCCTCGCTTCCACTTCACGTTCCTCCAGCACGGCGTGATCAACTACGACCTGTCGCGGTGGCTCAACTCGAAGCGACCGGACCTCTTCGTGGTCTCGACGCCGCAGGAGCGGGACGCGATCGCGGGCCACGGCCAGTGGATCTTCTCCGAGCACGAGGTCGTCCTCACCGGCTTGCCGCGCTTCGATGCCCTGCTCGAGAAGAGCCGGTCGAAGCACGAAGCCGAGCGCGATCTCATCCTCGTGATGCCGACGTGGCGCCACTACCTCGTCGGCGCGCAGGTCGCGGGTTCCGGCGCCTGGGAGCGTGACGACCGGTTCATGGAGAGCCGTTTCGCGAAGGAGTACACGGCGCTGATGTCGTCGCCAGAGCTCCGCGCGTTGGCGAAGCGGACCGGCAAGCGCCTCGCACTCATGCCGCACCCACTCCTCCGCCCGTACCTGACGGACTTCAACCTGCCCGACGACGTGGAGATCCTCGATTTCGCCGTGGACGGTGTCCAGGACGTCCTCGCGCGGAGCGCTGCCTTCGTGACCGACTTCTCGTCGCTGGCGTTCGACGCCGCCTTCATCGACGTCCCCGTCGTGTACTTCCACTTCGACCTCCGCGAGTTCTTCGGCGGCTCGCACAGCGGTCGTCGCGGCTACTTCGACTACGACGACGCCGGGTTCGGCGAGGTCACCGGCTCCGTGCAGGAGGTCGAACGTGCGATCGAGCGGATCGCCGAGGCAGACTTCCGTCCGTCGGCGACGTTCCGGGAGCGGGCACGGCGGACGTTCGTCACACGCGACGGCCGCAACTCCGAGCGCGTGATCCAGATGATGGAGTGGCTGACGGGGGGACCGCGGGCGGACGAGCCTCAGGCGGAGCCGATGGCCGACGCTCAGTCGTCGGGGTCCGTCAGGTCCCAGAACGGCGAACGCTCAACGGTCGACGCGTCCGGCTTGTAGAAGGGTTCCTTCAGCGACAGGTGCGGTCGCTCCCAGGCGACGTCCCGTCGGACGACCTTGGCCGGGGTTCCGACGGCGATGCAGTTGTTCGGGACCCGGCTGGTGACGATCGATCCGGTGCCGATGACCGATCCTCGTCCGATCGTGCTCCCGCCGAGGACCGTCACCCCGAGGGCGAGCCACACGTGGTCACCGATCTCGATCGACTTCGAGACGTTGACCCGCTTGCCCGTGCGCACGTCGAAGATCGGGTGCGCATCGTCCGCCCGGATCTGCACGTGCGAGGCGATCATGACGTCGTCGCCGATCCGCACGGTCGTCCCCTCGGTTGCCGAGATGACGCAGTTCGCGGTCGTCGAGGAGTTCGCCCCGACGAGCACGGACGAGTCCTGGCCGATCCGGATGTTCGCGACGAACGCCGGAGCGCCGTGGTTCTCAGCGATCTCGAACACGCCGTTGTCGCAGTCCATGCTCAGCACGATCCGCCCGAGGCGAGCACGTTCGTGGACCCTGATGACGTTGTTCGAGCCGCGGAACGTGATCTTCACGTTGCCCCGCTTCGGGCCGGTGTACTCGATCCGGTTGCCCCGCTCGTCCGAGTACGCCGACAGCTCCTCAACATCCGTTTGCACGGATCAACCTTAGGGGCAGCGCGGGGTCAGACTGTGGCTTCGTAGGCCGACACGACCTTCTTCGTCGGACCGATCATCTTGAGCTCGCCTTCGTTGAGCCAGGCGACTTGATCGCACATGTCTTTGACGGTTCCCATCGAGTGGGAGACGAGGATGACGGTGCGGCCCTCGTCCTTCATCTCCTTGAACTTCGTCTGGCACCGCTTGCGGAACGTCGCGTCGCCCACGGCCAGCACCTCGTCCACGACGAGGATGTCCGGGGTGACGGCGACGGCGACCGAGAACCCGAGGCGGACGTACATGCCCGACGAGTAGTTCTTCACCGGCTGGTCGATGAAGTTGCCGACACCGGAGAAGGACACGATGTCGTCGAACTTCCGCGCCACCTCCTTGCGGCTCATCCCGAGGATGGAGCCGTTCAGGAAGACGTTCTCGCGACCGGAGAGCTCGGGGTGGAACCCGGAACCGACCTCGAGCAGCGACGCCTGCTTGCCGCGGGCGGTGATCGAGCCCTCTTCGGGCCAGAGGATCTTGGCCAGGCACTTCAGCAGCGTGGACTTGCCGGACCCGTTCTTGCCGATGAGTCCGAACGTCGACCCGTGCGGGACCTCGAACGACACGTCCTTGAGCGCCCAGAAGTCCTCGTGCACGGACTTCTTGCCACGCATGACCATGCTCTTCAGCGAGTCGTTCCGCTCGTGGTACATGCGGAACCGCTTGGAGATGTGTTCGACAGAGACGGCAGCATCGGTCACAGCAGTTCAGCCAGTTTCTTCTCGTTGCGGGAGAACACGAAGTAGCCGAGTGCGAGCGACACGCATCCTGCGAGGGCGCACGCGACCAGGTCTGTCCAGTTCGGGAGACGGTTGTCGTACATGAGGTTCCGGAAGACCTCGGAGAACCGCTCGATCGGGTTGAGCTTGTAGACGTGGATGATCCACGGGTGTCCGGCCTTGTTCGCGGCGTCCTCGACGAGCGACAGCGGGTAGATGATCGGCGACAGGTACATCCACATCTGCAGGCCGATGCCGACGAGGTGCTGCATGTCGCGGAAGTGCACGTTGATGATCGACAGGATCAGCCCGAGGCCGGCGGCGAACATGGCGAGGAACACCATCGTCAGCGCGATCAGCGGCAGGTAGATCCAGAAGTTCGACCCCGCGATCGCGAGGGCGATCAACAGCACACCCATCTCGACGAGCCACGTGAAGCCGAACGACCCGACGGCCGCGAGCGGCAGCGTCATCCGCGGGAAGTAAACCTTCTTGATCAGCGAGCCGTTGGCCACGATCGAGGTCATCCCCGAGTTGATGACGTTGCGCGCGAAGATCCACGGCAGCAGGCCGCACATGAGCCACAGCGGGTAGATGTTCAGTCCGCTGGGGTCACCGACCTCGAGACGCGCCCGGAAGATGAACGAGTACACGATCGTGTAGATCAGCATCGTCGCGAGTGGGTTGATCAGGGACCACAGCTGCCCGAAGACCGTGCGGCGGTACTTGCCCTTGACCTCGCGCGCAGTGAGGTTCATCAGCAACTCGCGCGACGACATGAGCTCGTTCAGGTACGTCATGCTTCGGGTGCAGGCTCCTCCGGGGCGCAACGGAGCGCTCCTCACAGGGATTCAGGGACGAGGCATTCTCGCACACTGGTTGCACAACGCACGTTCGACGCGGTGACACGGGCGCGCGGCGAGTGGCCAGAGAGCAAACGCTTGGAAAATCATTAGTAGAGTTGATGGGTGATCGTCAGCTTCGCCAACCACTCGACGGCGCCCGTCAACCTCGGCGGCGCGGAGCGGTCCCTCCTCCGGTTCGTCGAGGACTGGCTGGCGATCGACCCGACGATGACCCCGACCTTCGTCACGAAGGCTCCGAAGGGCAAGTTCATCGAGGCGCTCGACGACCGCGGCTGGTCCTACGACGCCCTGCGGTTCCGCGGGTGGGCGCTGCCGAGCCCGCAGCCGGCTCCGGCCGCGGAACGTGCCGCGTTCGCCACCGTCGACTACGCCGCGGTGAACGCGATCATCCGTCTGTACGAGCGGCAGCGCCCGGACCTGGTGGTCACGAACACCCTCGTCGCACCGTGGGCGTCGTTCGCCGCCGCGGTCCTCGGGATCCCGCAGGCGTGGTTCGTCCGTGAGTACGGCGACCTCGACCACGGGCTGCAGTTCCAGACCGGGCGCGCGGGTGCCCTCGGCGACATCGGCCTGCTGTCCGGCGCCGTCGTCACCAACTCCGAGGCGATGCGCGAGCACCTGGCGCAGTACATCCCCGCCGACAAGCTCTCCGTCGCGTACCCGACGGTCGACACCGAGCGGCTCCTGGCGACGAAGGACGAGAAGCCGGCGGTCGCACCGTTCCCGCAGGCCGAGCCCGGACTCCGGATCACGGTCCTCGGTCGTGTCGAGGAGTCGAAGGGGCAGCACCGGGTCGTGGACGCCCTCGGCGCGCTGCACGAACGTGGCGTCGCCGCGAGCGTGTGCTTCGTCGGCAGCTGGAAGCACCCCGGCGAGGACCAGCGCCTGACCGAGCGCGCCCGCGCGCTCGGCGTCGCCGACCGTGTCGTGTTCGCGGGCGAGCAGCACACGCCCGCTCCGTACATCCAGGCGGCGGACGTCTGCATCACGCCGTCGACGATCGAGGCCTTCGGCCGCACGACAGCCGAGTACATGACCCTGGGCAAGGCGGTCGTCGCGACCCGCCAGGGCGGGAGCGCGGAGCTGGTCGACGACGGTGTCACCGGCGTGCTCGTGGACGCCGACGACGTCTCGGCCCTCGCGGACGCGCTCGCGTCGTACGCGACCGACCCGGACACGGCCAGGAGGCACGGTGCGGCCGCTCCGGATCGGCTCGCCTCGGTCACGGGCACAGGCCACGACAACGCGGCGGCGATCGCACGCCTCGTCGCGCTGGTCGGCACCGAGGGCTACCGACTCCCCCAGGCCGCGCGGTACTGGTTCGAGCTCCCGGGTGCGTACGCGTCGCTCGGTGCCACGAGTGCGCGCGCCGCGCTCGGCCTGCTCGCGAACCGGGTGCGCGCCCGCTCCGGAACGGTCGGCCGACTGCTCGCCCGACCGGGTGTGGTCGCACGGAAGCTGGTGCGACGATGAGCCGCGACCGACGTCCGGTGACGATCGTCGTCCCGATCTACGACGACCTCCCCGGCCTCGAGCGCTGCATCCAGGCGCTGCTGGAGACCGTCGACTTCTCGGTCGACCGGGTCCTGCTGGCCAACGACGTCGGGCCCCACGTCGACACGATCGAGGCCCGCGTCCTCGAACTCGTCGGCGAGCACCCCGGTTTCGAGTACACCCGCAACCCGCGCAACCTCGGGTTCGTCGGCAACTGCAACCGCGCCGTCCTCGAGCTCGACCGGACCGGCAACGACGTCCTGCTGCTCAACAGCGACACGGTGCCGATGCCCGGGTTCCTCGACGAGATGACCGCGGTGCTGGCGTCCGACGACGCGATCGGCGTCGTGTGTGCGCGGAGCGACAACGCGACCATCGCGTCGTTCCCGTACGCCCGGCGCAACCCGCGTGCGACGCTGCCGCCGCGCCGGACGCGCGAGCTGCACGGCCGCACGAAGTACCTGCTCCCCCGCTCGACCGTGTCGCCGGTGGCGATGGGGTTCTGCTTCCTGATCCGGCGCGAGATGGTCGACCGCTTCGGCCTGTTCGACGAGGTGTTCTCCCCCGGATACGGCGAGGAGAACGACTTCTGCCTGCGCATCAACGAGCACGGATACACGTCGGTCCTGGCGAACCGTGCGCTCGTCCTGCACACGGGTTCGACGAGCTTCAGCGGTGACCGCGGTCCGTCGCTCCGGCTGGAGCACGAGCGCGTCCTGCTCGAGCGGTACCCGTTCTACGCCGGCGCCGTCGCCCTGTTCCTCGCCCGCTACCGCGACGCCGTCGACGTGTTCGCCGACGCGTTCCTGCCCGACGACGACGTGGTCCGCGTCGCACTGCACGTGCCGGCAGACCTGACGAACGAAGTCGTCGCTCGAGTCCTCAACACCCTCGAAGCCGCTCCGGACGACGTGGTCGTGACGGTCATCGTCGCGAAGTCGCAGATCCGGACCGCGCGGCAGGCGTTCCCCGGGGCAGCCATCGCCGTGGGCGGTCGCCCGCGGCAGATCTTCGACGTCGCGATCGCCCTCGGCACCCTGACGACGTTCGCGCAGCTCTCGGCGCTCAACGCGAACGCCCCCCGCTGGATCCTCGTCGACCCGGTGTCGCAGGACGTGCGCTGGTCGCACGCCGTCGCGAACCACCGTGCCTCGGCGATCGACCGCATCCTGCGCCGCTTCGAGAACCAGAGCACGTCCTGGCGTGGCGGCGAGGGGCTCGTCGAGCTGATCCGGATGGCGGCCGCCACCGAGATCGACCCGGCGTCACTCCGTGCCCGGTGGCACGCCGTCTCCGACATCGCCGAGGCGACGGGTCTGCTCGTCCACCGGGCGACCGTGTCGCTCCGCCGGCTCACCGCGCTGAGCTTCGGGGCGCGCAACCCCCGCGTCGTCGCGCGGATCCGCGCGATCACCGGGCGCGGCGCCTGACACGACGCACCTGCTGACGGGAGGCCCGTGGCGGCCCCGCCACGGGCCTCCCGTCAGACGGCGACCACGTCGACCACCGGACGGTGGCGTGCGACGCACGTCGCGTCCCACGCACCCAGCTGGTGGAGCGTCGCGATGCGGAACACGAGCGCCCGGACCAGCAGCTGACGCCACTCCGGCTCGTCGGCGCCGAGCGCGTCGAGCCGACCGACCGGGACCCCGTGCCAGCACACCGCGTCGACGGCCCCGATCGCGGTGCCGAACCCCGCCGGGCGCCAGTACGGCGGCCAGTCGATGATCGTCGGTGGCTGCCCGTCGGCGAACAGCACGTTGCCGAGCAGGTCCCCGTGGACCAGCTGCGACGGTGCTCGGACCGGGCGGAACGCCGCGGCGAGCCGGTCGAGGGTCGGGTCCGACGGCAGCGGTTCCTCGCCCCACGCCATCCGGTCGGCACGTGCCCACGGGTCGGTGCCGGCGCTGGATGCGGTGCCGGGATCGGTGCCGACGAACGCGGGCCGTTCCAGACCGGCGATCGCGCGGTGGAAGGCACGACCCGCCCGGATCACGTCCTCGACGCGGGACTCGTCGGCCGCGCCAGGCACGAACTCCCACGCCTCCCAGTCCCCCGACCGCCAGCTGCCGTCGCGGGTGGCCACGGGTCGGGGTGTGCGGAACTCGGCCGGGTGCTCGGACTCCGCTGCGCGCTCGAGTTCCGACAGGACGCCGGCACGCCAGTCGGTCACCGCAACGCCGTCGTGGGGCCGGAGGACGATGCCCCCGGCACGCCAGGTCAGCCCGCGGCCACCCGCGAGCGGCACGGGCGTGGACCCGGCCACCCCGAATGCACGCAGCACCTCGGCGCCGGGAACGCTCCCGCCGGCTCCGGTCACGCGGTCCGCAACACCTTCGCCATCGGACGGCCCTTCGCGACCTCGTCGACGAGCTTGTCGAGGTACCGGATCTGCCGCATGAGCGGGTCGTCGATCTCCTCGATCCGGACGCCGCAGATCACGCCCGTGATCAGCGGCGCGTTCGGGTGCAGCTGCGCGGCGGCGAACAAGTCCTCGAACGTGGTCTCGTCCGCCAGGTGCCGTGCAAGCGCTGCATCGTCGAACCCGGTCAGCCACGTGATGACGGCGTCGAGCTCGCCCTTCGTGTGGCCCTTCCGCTCCACCTTCGCCAGGTAGTGCGGGTAGACCGCCGCGAAGGGCGTCCCGAAGATCCGGTGTCCGGCCACGGTCACATCCCCGCTACACCAGGCAGCGTGGCCCGAGCAGGCTTTTCAGCTCGCCGAACAGGTCGGGTGTCAGGTTCACCGGGAACGGCAACTCGAACGTGCGCGCGACGTCGTCCTTCAGCAGCTTCAGCCGGACCTCGGTCTCACCCTGGTGCCGTCCGAGCACGGCCGCGAGCTCCGTCACCGTGGACGTGGTGGCCTGCCGCTCCGGCAGCGACAACGTGAGCGGGCCGGAGCCCATCGCGTCGCCGATCGCCGGCTGGAACATGCTCACCGCGTGCAGGGCCTTGCCGTCGTCGCGGACGTTCACGCGACCGCGCAGGACCACGATCGAGTCGGCCACGAGCGACGGACCGAACTCCTGGTAGGTCTTGCCGAGGAACATCACGCCGATCTGGCCGCCGAAGTCCTCGATGTCGACGATGCCGTACGGGTTGCCGCTCGTCTTCGCCACCCGGTGTTGCACGCTCGTCAGCAGACCCGCGACCGTGACGGTCTCGCCCTCGACCGAGTCGTCGGCCGCGATGAGGTCGGCGATGGTGATCGACTGGTGCTTCGCGAGCTCGATCTCGAGCCCGGCGAGCGGGTGGTCGGAGACGTAGAGGCCGAGCATGTCGCGCTCGAACGCGAGCTTGTCGCGCTTGGACCACTCCGGACGGTCAGGCACCTGTGACACCGGACCGGTGGCCGGCGATTCCTCGGCGACCTCGGCGAACAGCGAGTCGAAGTCGAAGCCGACGTTGCCGTGGGCCTCGTCACGCTTGACCTTGACGGCGCCTTCGACCGCGCCCTCGTGGATCTCGACCAGGGCGCGGCGGGAGTCGCCGAACTCGTCGAAGGCACCCGCCTTGATGAGCGACTCGACGGTCCGCTTGTTCGCCGACGAGATCGGGATCTTGCGCAGGAAGTCGTGGAACGACTCGAACGCGCCCTTGTCGGTGCGGGCCTTCACGATGTCGTCGACGACGTTGAACCCGACGTTGCGGATCGCGCCCATGCCGAACCGGATGTCCTCACCGACAGCGGCGAAGAAGCCGATCGACTCGTTGACGTCCGGCGGCATGACCTTGATGCCCATGCGGCGGCACTCGTTCAGGTACAGCGCGAGCTTGTCGCGGGCGTCACCCACCGAGGTGAGCAGCGCCGCCATGTACTCGGCCGGGTAGTGCGCCTTCAGGTAGGCGGTCCAGAACGAGACCACGCCGTACGCGGCGGAGTGCGCCTTGTTGAACGCGTAGTCGGAGAACGGCAGCAGGATGTCCCACAGCATCTTGATCGCGGCGGCCGAGTAGCCGTTGTCCAGCATGCCCTTCTCGAAGCCCGCGTACTGCTTGTCGAGCTCGGACTTCTTCTTCTTGCCCATCGCGCGGCGGAGGATGTCCGCTTGGCCGAGGGAGAACCCCGCGACCTTCTGCGCGATGGCCATGACCTGCTCCTGGTAGATGATCAGGCCGTAGGTCCCGCCGAGGATCTCCGCAAGGGGCTCTTCGAGCTCCGGGTGGATCGGCGTGATCGCCTGCTCGCCGTTCTTGCGGAGCGCGTAGTTCGTGTGCGAGTTCGCACCCATGGGGCCCGGACGGTACAGGGCGATGAGCGCGGAGATGTCCTCGAAGTTGTCGGGCTTCATCAGGCGCAGCAGCCCACGCATCGGCCCGCCGTCGAGCTGGAAGACGCCGAGTGTGTCACCGCGCTGCAGGAGTGCGTACGCCTCGGGGTCCTCGAGTCCCATGGTCTCGAGGTCGAGCTCGATGCCACGGTTGTTCTTGATGTTGTCGAGGGCGTCACTGATGATCGTGAGGTTGCGGAGCCCCAGGAAGTCCATCTTGATCAGCCCGAGCGACTCCGCAGCCGGGTAGTCGAACTGCGTGACGACCTGGCCGTCCTGCTCCCGCTTCATGATCGGGATGATGTCGATGAGCGGGTCGCTCGACATGATGACGCCGGCCGCGTGCACGCCCCACTGGCGCTTCAGCCCCTCGAGCCCGAGCGCGGTGTCGAAGACGGTCTTCGCCTCGGGGTCGTTCTCGACCACGGTGCGGACGTCGACGGCTTCCTTGTAGCGCGGGTGGTCCTTGTCGAAGATCCCGGTGAGCGGGATGTCCTTGCCCATCACGGGCGGCGGCATCGCCTTGGTGAGCTTCTCGCCCATGCCGAACGGGAACCCGAGGACACGCGAGGAGTCCTTCAGTGCCTGCTTCGCCTTGATCGTGCCGTACGTGACGATCTGCGCGACGCGCTCCGACCCGTACTTCTCGGTGACGTACTTGATCGCCTCACCGCGGCGCCGGTCGTCGAAGTCGACGTCGAAGTCGGGCATCGAGACGCGGTCCGGGTTCAGGAACCGCTCGAAGATCAGGCCGTGCCGGATCGGGTCGAGGTCGGTGATCCGCATCGCGTACGCCACCATCGAGCCGGCACCGGAACCACGGCCGGGGCCGACGCGGATGCCGTTGTTCTTCGACCACAGGATGAAGTCGGAGACCACCAGGAAGTACCCCGGGAACCCCATCTGGTTGATGATGCCGACCTCGTAGTCGGCACGCTCCTGCACCTCGGCCGGGATGCCGTCCGGGTACCGGTAGTCCAGCCCCTTCGCGACCTCTTTCTCGAACCAGGAGTGCTCGGTCTCGCCCGCCGGCACCGGGAACTTCGGCATGTAGTTCGCCGAGGTGTCGAACTCGACGTTGCACCGCTCGGCGATGAGCAGCGTGTTGTCGCACGCCTCGGGGTTGTCGCGGAAGACGTGCCGCATCTGCTGCGGGGACTTCAGGTAGAACTCGTCGGCGTCGAACTTGAACCGGTTCGGGTCGTTCAGCGTCGAACCCGACTGCACGCACAGCAGGGCGGCGTGCGACTTGGCGTCGTGCGAGTGCGTGTAGTGCAGGTCGTTCGTGCCGACCAGCGGGATGTCGAGGTCCTTCGCCAGCCGGATCAGGTCGCTCATGATCCGACGCTCGATCTCGAGCCCGTGGTCCATGACCTCGGCGAAGTAGTTCTCCTTGCCGAAGATGTCGCGGTAGTCGGCGGCGGCCTTGACGGCTTCGTCGTACTGGCCGAGGCGCAGGCGCGTCTGGACCTCGCCCGACGGGCACCCCGTCGTGGCGATGATGCCCTCGTGGTACTCCTCGAGCAGTTCGATGTCCATGCGCGGCTTGAAGTAGTAGCCCTCGAGCGACGCCTTCGACGACAGCCGGAACAGGTTGTGCATGCCCGTCGTGTTCTCGGCGAACATCGTCATGTGCGTGTACGAACCGGCACCGGAGACGTCGTCCCCACCGCCGTCGCCCCACCGCACACGGGTCTTGTCCGTGCGGTGCGTCCGGGGCGTGATGTACGCCTCGGTCCCGATGATCGGCTTGACGCCGCCGGCCTTGGCGGCCTTCCAGAACTCGAAGGCGCCGAACATGTTGCCGTGGTCGGTCACCGCCACGGCCGGCATGCCCTGCGCAGCGGTCTCCTGCACGAGGTCGCCGAGCCTGGCCGCGCCGTCGAGCATCGAGTACTCGCTGTGCACGTGCAGGTGGACGAAGGAGTCGGAATCCGCCACGGAACCTCCGGTCGAACGAGCTGCTTGCGGGACGCGAACAGCCTAACCGCGACCGCGGACAAACCCGCGCGTGTCCGAGCGGTCCGACACCGAGGTCGCACGACACGCCGCGCGCAGCCCGGCGAGGGTGCAGGAACCGTCGGTCGGCGGGCCCGAAGCCTGCAGATCGTGTCCCCACGGCGGTGGAGCCCGCGCGTGTCGGCCGGGAGGCGCGGGGCGGCGGTGCCACGGGCCTCCCGGCCGGTTGTGGACGTGACGTACCCGACACGGCCATCGTTCGCCCGTCGCTCCCCCGCCTCTCCCCCGTCGAGGTTCCACAACACGCCGCGGGCGCTCCGCCGAGGTTCCACAGACCGAGGCACAGCGCGCCCAGATGCCGAGATTTCGGAACCTCGGCGGCGCGACGCGACCGGCACGACCGGCGCGACGACGCACGGCGCGACGACGACGCGCGCGCCCGTCAGGACGAAGCGGCTCGGATGCGGTCGAGCGCGAGGCGCAGGTCGTCGGGGTACTCCGCCTGGAACGACACCCACTCGCCGGTGCGCGGGTGGTCGAAACCGAGTCGCACGGCGTCGAGCCACTGGCGGGTCAGCCCGAGCTCCTGCGCCAGGACCGGGTCGGCGCCGTACATCGTGTCGCCGACCAGCGGGTGGCGGGTCGCGGCCATGTGCACGCGGATCTGGTGGGTGCGCCCGGTCTCGAGGTGCACCTCGAGCAGGGTCGCCGACCGGAACGCCTCGAGGGTCTCGTAGTGGGTGACGCTCGGCTTGCCGTCGGCGGTGACCGCGAACTTCCAGTCGCTCGACGGGTGCCGACCGATCGGGGCGTCGACGGTGCCGGAGGTCGGGTCGGGGTGCCCCTGCGCGAGTGCGTGGTAGACCTTCTCGACCGTGCGCTCCTTGAACGCCCGCTTGAGGTGGGTGTACGCGAGCTCGGTCTTCGCGACGACCATGAGTCCCGACGTGCCGACGTCGAGGCGGTGCACGATGCCCGCGCGCTCGGCGGCGCCCGAGGTCGCGATGGTGAACCCAGCTGCGGCGAGGCCCCCGGGCACAGTCGGGCCGTCCCAGCCGGGCGAGGGGTGTGCGGCGACGCCGATGGGCTTGTCGACCACGACGATGTCCTCGTCGTCGTGCACGATCGTCATCCCGGGCACGGCCGCCGGCACGATGCGCGGCGGCTCCTTCGGGGACCACTCGACCTCGAGCCACGAGTCGGCGTGCAGGCGGTCGGACTTGTCGACGGGGACGCCGTCGACCCGGACCCCACCGGCGGCGACCACGTCGGCCGCGAACGACCGGCTGAACCCGAGGAGCTTCGCGATGGCGGCGTCGACACGCTCGCCGGCGAGCCCGTCGGGGACGGGAAGGGAACGCGACTCGCTCACGTGGCGTCGTGCCCCAGCGCGTCGCGTCGGTCGCCGTCGTTCGGCCTGGAGGAGCGGGTCGGCTCGTCGACAGCAGCGTCAGCTGACGAGAACGCGGCCCCACCGTCGAGCGGCTCCGTCGTGTCCGCCTGCGCAGCGCGCTTCGCGGAGACCGTGCGGGAGCCGTCGAGGTTCATCCCGAGGATCACCAGCAGCACGAAGACCACCATGCTGATGCAGATGAACGAGTCGGCGACGTTGTAGATCGCCGGCATCATCCACGGCGTCGAGATGAAGTCGACCACGTGGCCGCGGCCGAAGCCGGGCTCACGGAAGAGTCGGTCGATCAGGTTGCCGAGCGCGCCGCCGAGCAGCATGCCGAGCACGACCGCCCACCACATCGACCGGATCCGACGCGAGTAGATGATGATCGCGACGACGACCGCCGCCGAGATGATCGAGAACACCCACGTCATGTTCACCGCGAAGGAGAACGCCGCCCCGGGGTTCCGGACGTACAGGAACTGGAGCGCCCCGCCCAGGATCGGGACGGGGGTGCCGTACGGCAGGTTCGCGACGACCAGTGCCTTCGCGACCTGGTCGAACGCCACCACCACGACAGCGGCGAAGGCCAGTGCCGCGATTGCGCGGACACTGACCTTCGCTCGTGATGCTGGTCGTGACAACGTCAGTTGCCGAAGCCCTGCGCCGATGCCGGCGCCGGGGTGAGACCGGACTGCTCATTCGAGGAGTCGAGCTCGGAGAGCTG
This sequence comes from Curtobacterium sp. VKM Ac-2861, assembly GCF_013204965.1. Classification (NCBI taxonomy): domain Bacteria; kingdom Bacillati; phylum Actinomycetota; class Actinomycetes; order Micrococcales; family Microbacteriaceae; genus Curtobacterium; species Curtobacterium sp. VKM Ac-2861. The sequence continues at coordinate 159,365 of NZ_JABMLA010000001.1, read as the reverse complement.
CCCCTGGATGTAGCTCTTGAGCTGGGCGCGGTAGTCGCGCTCGAACGTCCGAAGCTCGTCGATCTTGCCCTCGAGCTGGCGCTGCTCCTGCTCGAGCACCTGGACACGCTGACGGTTCGTGTTCTCGGTGTCGGCGATGATCTGGCGCTGCTTGGCCTCGGCCTCGGAGACGAGACGCGCTGCCTGGGCGGTGCCCTCGGCGATGAGCGCGTCGCGCTTCTCGACGCCTTCGCGGACGTGCTCCTCGTGGAGACGACGCGCGAGCGTCAGGAGGTTCGTGGTGCCCTCGGTGTCCTCGTCCGCCGGGACCGTGGTCGCCGGGGCGGCCGCTGCGACCGGAGCGGGCTCGGGAGCCGCCTCGACCGGGGCCGGCACAGGCTCCGGCTCGGGTTCTGCCGCGGGAGCGGGCTGCTCGGCCTGCGCCGACTGCGGGGCCGACTCGGCCGCCTGCAGACGCTGGCGGAGCTCGTCGTTCTCCGCGGTCAGGCGACGCAGCTCGACCACGACCTCGTCGAGGAAGTCGTCGACCTCGTCCTGGTCGTAGCCCTCGCGGAACTTCGTCGGCTGGAACCGCTTGTTGACTACGTCTTCCGGCGTCAAAGCCATTGCCGTCACCTCAATAGAACTGCTGAACGTGTGGAACCACTTGCGTCGTGACCGAACTTACCAGTCACCACGTGTGGTGCGGATGCCGCGCCGGAGGCGAGCATCGATCCCGACCACCGTACACCGACGACGGGGAGGAACGACGACCGCTGCATCGGCGCGGCGCGTGTCGCGGACCTGGATCGACCCTGGATCGGGTCAGACCGCGACGGCGATGCCGTTGACGACGACCCGGGCGATGATCACGACGAGCATGACGATCGTCCAGCCGAAGTCGAGTGCCACCGGCCCCATGCGGAGCGGCGGCAGGACCCGCCGGACCGCGCGGATCGGCGGATCGGTGATCGTGTAGACGAACTCGGAGACCACGAGCAGTCCCCCGCGCGGCCGCCAGGACCGGTTGAAGTTCTGCACGAGGTCGAGCGCGAACCGCCCCCACATGACGAAGAAGTACAGCAGGAGGGCGAGGGAGATGATCCCTAGGATCACGGACACGATGGGGCTCGCTCGTCTCGGGCGAGTGCCGTCATGCGACGACGCTCACGGGCGGGTGGCCGGGGGACGGCTCAGGACTGGGCGAAGAAGTTCGCCTCGATGTCGGACTCTACCTCAGCCGGCTCACCGCTCACTGCGACGTGTGCGGGCGACAGCAGGAAGACCTTGTTGGTGACGCGCTCGATCTTGCCGTACAGGCCGAGCGACAGGCCGGAGGCGAAGTCGATCATGCGTCGGGCGTCGTTCTCGGTCATCTGCGAGAGGTTGATGATGACGGGGATCCCGTCGCGGAAGCTCTCGGCGATGGACTGGGCGTCCTTGTACTCGCGCGGGTGGACGGTGAGGATCTCGTTCATTTCCTGGACCGGGGTCGCCTTCTGTGCGGTCGTGTGCGAGCGGCGGAGCGGAGTGACCTGGGCGCCGCGCTGGTGGGTGTGCGTCTTCGCGGGAGCGGCGGCCGGGGCCGCTGCCGGAGCTGCGGCGGCCGCGGGAGCGTCCGCCGGGGCGGGGGCATCCTGCGGGGCTGCGGCCGGAGTGGCGGGAGCCTGCTGGCGCGCGGGCGCGGCCTGCTGCGGCTGCTCGTCCTCGTAGTCGAGTTCCTCGTCGGCGAGGCCGAGGTAGACCATCGTCTTCTTCAGCGGGTTGGCCATGGTTCCTCCGGAGGTTGGTGCACGTGGATGCCCTGCAACGAGGCTAGGGTGCCGCCGGCCGATTTCCCGTGATTGCGGTGCCGATCCGCAGGTGTGTCGCGCCCTCGAGCACGGCGTCGGCGTAGTCGCCGCTCATGCCGGCCGAGATGTCGGTGGCGCCGGGCTCGAGCGCCACGACCCGGTCCGAGATCGCCCGCAGCCGAGCGAACGCCGCACGGGGCTCCTCGTCCAGCGGCGCGACGGCCATGACCCCGCGCAACCGGATGGTGCCGGTCTCGAGCACGCGTGCGGCCATCGCCTCGACGTCGTCCGGTTGCACGCCGCCGCGGCCGGGGTCGTCGGTCAGGTTGACCTGCACGAACCCGTCGATCACCGGTGGCTCCGGCTCGGCCTCGGTCGGCGCGAAGGCATCCACGACCGACGTGCGGTCGAGGGACTGCACGACGTGCGCGTAGCGACGGACCTGCCGGGCCTTCTTCGACTGCAGCTGCCCGATGAAGTGCCAGGTCAGGTCGAGGTCGGCGAGTTCCGCGGCCTTGGCCTGTGCCTCTTGGTGGCGGTTCTCCCCCACGTCGGTGACGCCGAGTGACGCCAGCGCACGGACGAGGGACGCCGGGTGGTACTTCGTGACGACGATCAGCGTGAGGTCGTCGGCCGAGCGCCCTGCGGCGCGCGCCGCGTCGGCGATGCCGCTCCGGACGGACGCGAGACGCGCCTCCAGTCCGTCGTCTGATGACGAGGCGGACGGGAGGCGCGTGTCTGCTACCAAGGAGGGGTTACTTCAGGAAGTCGGGGACGTCGAGCTCGTCGTCGTCGTCGAACGCCGGGTCGGCGGCGCGCTGCACCGGCGGCTGGTGTTCCTGCGAGGCCCAGGAGGGGCTCGACGTGCTGGAGTCCTCGATCGCACCGGTCGAGGCGGCGACGGGGGCCGTCGCGCTCGACTCGGGGTCGACGTAGCTCGAGCGACGCTCCTTCTGCTGCTGCGCCGGCTCGCCGCCGTCGAAGCCCGCGGCGATGACGGTCACGCGGACCTCGTCACCGAGGGTGTCGTCGATGACCGCACCGAAGATGATGTTCGCCTCGGGGTGCACGGCTTCCTGCACCAGCCGCGCGGCGTCGTTGATCTCGAAGATGCCGAGGTTCGAGCCACCCTGGATCGAGAGCAGCACACCGTGCGCTCCGTCGATCGAGGCCTCGAGCAGCGGGGACGCGACGGCGAGCTCGGCGGCCTTGATGGCACGGTCGGCGCCGCGCGACGAGCCGATGCCCATGAGCGCGGAACCCGCACCCTGCATGACGGACTTGACGTCGGCGAAGTCGAGGTTGATGAGCCCCGGGGTGGTGATGAGGTCGGTGATGCCCTGCACGCCGGCGAGGAGCACCTGGTCGGCCGTGGCGAAGGCCTCGACCATCGAGATGCCGCGGTCGCTGATCTCGAGCAGGCGGTCGTTCGGCACGACGATGAGCGTGTCGACCTCATCCTTGAGCCCGGCGACACCGTTCTCGGCCTGCGACTGGCGACGCTTGCCCTCGAAGCTGAACGGCTTCGTGACGACACCGATGGTGAGGGCGCCGATCGACTTGGCGATGCGGGCGACGACGGGCGCACCACCCGTGCCGGTCCCACCGCCTTCACCGGCGGTGACGAAGACCATGTCGGCACCGGCGAGGGCCTCTTCGATCTCCTCGGCGTGGTCCTCGGCGGCACGACGGCCGACCTCGGGGTCCGCGCCGGCGCCGAGGCCGCGGGTGATCTCGCGGCCGACGTCGAGCTTGACGTCGGCGTCGCTGAGCAGCAGCGCCTGCGCGTCGGTGTTGATCGCGATGAACTCGACGCCACGGAGGCCGAGTTCGATCATCCGGTTGACGGCGTTGACGCCGCCGCCGCCGACACCGACGACCTTGATGACGGCGAGGTAGTTGTGGTTCGTGGTCACGTCAGTCAGGCCTCCGGTTGAACCCTCAACCTCTACTTGAAGTTCAGGGGCAATGCTGGTAGATGTGGTGCTGGCTTCGACGCTACGGGTGGGTTCCGCGCACTGTCGCCCCGCCACGCCGCGTGTCGCCGATCAGGTCGGCAATTCAGTCCTTCGCGCGGATCACGCCGTTGTCCGGTGCGGACACGTCGTACTCGACCACGACGCCCGGGTTCCGCGCCGCGTGGTCCTTTACCAGGGCGGCGAGCAGCGCGGCCTTCGCCTCGGAGTCGTCGGGGCTCCCCCACACGACGGTCGAGCCGTCCTTGAGCGTCAGGGTCACGTCGTCGGCGGTGGACCCGGCGACCCGCGTGACCTGCGACCGGACGGTCGACGGCAGCGCCAGCACGACCTCGGTCATCGTGCGGAAGCTCGAGGACCCGAGGCGCGCACGGGCGATGTCGGCGAGCGGCATGGTGGCCGGACGCTGCGGCGACGACTGCACGACGATGCCGGCCGGGTCGACGAGGTCGAACGAGCTGCCGGACTTCACGGCCACGACGGGCGTGCGCTCGGTCACCGTCACGACGAGGGTGTGCGGCGGGGCCTCTTCGGTCACGTAGCTCTCGATGAGCGGGAAGCCGGCGATGTCCTGCTTGATCTCGTCGAAGTCGAGCCGTGCGAGCGGGGTGCCGATCTGGTCGGACAGGGCCTGCCGCAGCGCGGTCTCGTCGACGCGGTTGGTGCCCTTGACCTCGATCGTCTGCAGGGCCATCAGCGGCGAGAACACCGCCACCAGGATCGAGACGCCGAGCACGAGCACGATGCCGGCCGCGGTGACCCACGCGGCGCGGCGGTGGCGGCTGCGCCGGGTGAACCGCCGCACCTCGGCCCGCTCGAGCAGGCGACGGCGACGCTTCGCGATGCGCGCCTCACGCGCGGTCTCGGCAGCGCGGACGCCGGCACCGATGGGTGCGTCGTCGTGCTGGACCGGCCGGGAGGCACTGCCCGCGTCGAGCACGTCGGTCACGGTCGCGTCATGGTCGACCCCACCGCCGGACGCACCGGGGCGCGTCCGGTCGCGGTCGTCGGGGTGGTCCTCGTTCGGCGTGTACTCACGCAGGCGGTCGGCCACCGTGGACAGGCCGGCGCCGAAGCGGCGCCCGGCGGCGCCGGCGAGGGCGCCGACGCGGTCACGGGGCGAACCGGACGCATCAGTGCTCGCCGTCGGGTCGGGGGTGGGCTCGGACGCCTCGTCGACCGCAGCGGACTCGTCGGGAGTGGGACGGGGCTCCCGGTCGTCGGGTGTGCGCCCACGGAAGGGGAGCCGCGGCATCGAGGGGCCACGACGCTGCCGGGGCGCGTCGGCGCCCTCGACCGGGGCGTCCCTGCGGGCGTCCCCCTCGTCGAACCCCTCGGGTCGCCTCACCGGCCCAACGCTCCCAGCACCTGCGGGATGATCCGGTACACGTCACCGCAGCTGAGCGTCATGATGATGTCGCCGTCGCGGGCGACCGCGGCGGCACGGGCGGCGGCCTCGTCCCAGTCCGGCAGGAACTCCACGCGGGACTGGTCGGCGAAGCGCTCCTGCACCAGGGCGCCGGTGACCCCGGGCTCCGGGTCCTCGCGCGCGCCGTAGACGTCGAGGACGACCGTGTGGTCGGCGAGCTCCTCGTAGACCCGCGCGAAGTCGCCGGCCATGAGACGGGTGCGCGAGTACAGGTGGGGCTGGTGGATGGCGATGATGCGGCCGTCGCCGACGACGTTGCGGGCGGCCTTGAGCGCCGCGGCGACCTCGGTCGGGTGGTGCGCGTAGTCGTCGTAGACCGACACCCCGCGCTCGACACCGTGCAGTTCGAAGCGGCGCTGGGTGCCGCCGAAGGCCTCGAGCCCGCGGATCGCGTCGGCGGCGCTCACGCCCAGACCGGTCAGGACCGCGAAGGCACCGACGGCGTTGATCGCGTTGTGCCGGCCCGGCACGCGCAGGGTCAGGTGGTGTGCCTCGCCGCCGGCGCGGAACGCGACCTCGACGCCCGCGGACTCGATGATCCGCTCGATGCGCACGTCGGCGTCGACGGCCTCGCCGAAGGTGACGACCTCGGGGGCGTCGGCACGCGCGCGGATGCCCGCCGTGACGGTCTTCGCGCCGGCGTCGTCGCTCGAGATGACGACGCGCTCGCTCGCCTTCGCGGCGAACTCGACGAACGCCTCGGTGAAGGCCTCCTCGCTGCCGTAGTGGTCGAGGTGGTCGGCGTCGACGTTCGTGATCAGGGCCACGGCGACGTCGTAGAGCAGGAACGAGCCGTCGGACTCGTCGGCCTCGACCACGAACAGGTCGCTCGAGCCCGGCGCCGAGCTCGTGCCGAGCGACTGGATGACGCCGCCGTTGACGAAGCTCGGGTCGAGGCCGAGCTCGACCATCGCGGTGACGATCATGCCGGTCGAGGTGGTCTTGCCGTGCGCGCCGGCGACCGCGACGAGGCGGTGCTCGGCGATGAGGGCGGCGAGGGCCTGGGACCGGTGCAGCACCGGCAGGCCGCGGCGCTGCGCCTCGAGCAGTTCGGGGTTGTCCGGCCACAGCGCGCTCGTGACGACGATCGTGTCCGCGTCACCGACGTTCGCGGCGTCGTGGCCGATGTGCACCGCGGCGCCGAGGTCGCGCATGATGCCCGTCGTCTCGGTCTCGCGGGAGTCGCTGCCCGTCACGCGGTGGCCGGCGGCGAGGAACATCCGGGCGATGCCGCTCATGCCGGCGCCGCCGATGCCGACGAAGTGCACGGTGCCGAGGTCGTCCGGGATCGGCTGCGTCAGGTCCGGCTTGATGGTCATGGTTCCTCCGTGGTGCTGGCGGCGCCGTTGCCTCGTGCGGTTCCTCGTGCGGCACCTCGTTCGGTGCCTCGTGCTGCGTCCAGGACGAGGTCGGTCATCCGGTCCGCGCCGTCGCGGTGTCCGACGCTGCCTGCCCGGACCGTCATGTCCGCGATGCGGGCCCGGTCCTGCAGGATCGTCAGGAGCTGGAACGTCACCCAGTCGGGGTCGAATTCCCCGTCCGCCACGAGCACTGCTCCCCCGGCGTCGACGACGTCCTTCGCGTTGTGCCGCTGCTCGCCGTTGCCGACAGGGTACGGCACGAGGACGCTCGGCAGGCCGACCGCGGTGAGCTCGCAGACCATGCCGGCGCCGGAGCGGGACACGACGAAGTCGCTCGCCGCGTACGCCAGGTCCATCCGGTCGCAGTAGGCGAGCACGTGGTAGCCGTCGAGGTCGCTCGGACCGATGTCCGACGCGGCACCGACGACGTGCAGGACCTGCCAGCCGGCGCCCACGATGGTCGCCGCCGACTTGTTGATCGTGCGGTTGATGCTGCGGGCGCCCGAGGAACCACCCGTGACGAGGAGCACCGGGCGAGCCGGGTCGAGCCCGAACTCGGCGAGGGCCTCGGCACGACTGGCACGGCGGTCGAGCGACTCGATCTCGCGCCGGAGCGGCATGCCGACGACCCGGCCGTGCCGCAGTCGGGTGTTCGAGAAGGTCAGGCCGACGTGCTCGGTGAGGAACGCGGCGAGGCGGTTCGCCAACCCCGGCTTCGCGTTCTGCTCGTGCACGACGATCGGGGTGCCGGTGCGCCGGGCCGCGATGTACGCCGGCGCCGCCGCGTAGCCGCCGACGCCGAGGACGACCTCGACCTCGTGCTCGCGGATGATCTGCTCGGTGCGCTTGACGGCCGCGGCGAAACGCTGCGGGAAGCGCAGGGCCGCGCCGTTCAGCTTCCGGGGGAACGGCAGGCGCGGGATCGTCAGGAGCTCGTAGCCGCGCATCGGCACCAGGCGGGACTCGAGCCCCTCGGCGGTGCCCAGGACGAGCACCTCGGCATCCGGCTCACGCTCGGTCAGCCGGTCGGCGACCGCGAGCAGGGGGTTGACGTGTCCGGCGGTGCCCCCGCCGGCGAAGAGGTACTTGCTCACCGGAGTCGTCCGTTCGTGGTGGTGCTGTCCAGGGGCGGGTTCGTGGTGCGCGGGTCGTTCTTCCCGGGCAGGTCGCGGGCGAACGACAGCACGACGCCGATCGCCACCAGGGTCATGATGAGCGCGGACCCGCCGGCCGAGATCAGCGGCAGTGGGACGCCGAGGACCGGCAGCAGGCCGAGCACCACGGCGATGTTCACGAGCGCCTGGCCGATGATCCACGCCAGGATGCCGCCCGTGACGGTCTTCACGAACGGGTCGCGGGACTGCCGGATGATCTTGATCATGCCGACGGCGAGCACGACGAACAGGGCGAGCACGACGACGGCGCCGATCAGGCCGAGCTCCTCGCCGATGATCGCGAAGATGTAGTCGTTGTCCGCCTCGGGCAGCCACGACCACTTCGCCTTGGAGTTGCCGAGTCCGACGCCGAACACGCCACCGGACGCCAGCGCCCACATGCCGTGCACGGGCTGCCAACACAGGTCGGCGTACTGGTTCGAGTCGGTGCAGCCGGACAGCCACGCGCTGATGCGCACCTGACGGGACGACGACGCCATCGTGACGAACGGCAGCATGACCGCCATCGCCGCCAGGCCGACGAGCAGGTGCCGGGCGCGGGCCCCGCCGACGTACAGCGCACCGAGGATCAGGATGAGCATGATCATCGCGGTGCCCTGGTCGCCACCGAGGATCACGAGGCCGAGCGACAGGAGCGAGGCGATCCCGATCGGGATGAACACCTCTTTCCAGTCGTCGAGCTTGTCGCGCTTGACGTACATGATCGCGCCGATGCCGAGCACCAGGCCGAGCTTGACGACCTCGGACGGCTGCGCGGTGAACGAGCCGATGCCGATCCAGTTCCGGTTGCCCTGGACGTCGATGCCGAGCGGTGTGTACACGAGCAGCTGCAGGACGAGGGCGGCACCGAGCAACCGCATCGCCCACTTCCGCCACAGCCGTGTCGGGATCCGGCTCGCAACGAGCATGAGCGGGACACCGAGGACCGCGTACAGACCCTGGCGGGACGCTGCACCGAAGAAGTCGTGCGTCGCGGCGTACTGCTCGACGCTCGACGACGACAGGACCATCACGACGCCGAAGACGACCAGGAAGAGCGTGACGCCGAGGATCGTGTAGAAGGTGCTGGACTCGGCGACGAAGACGTTCTTGACGGCGACGAGTGCACCGTTCGTGCGACGCGGGTTGCCCGTCGCCGGCGTGCTACGACTGTTCGGAAGATCCGTCGTCGCCATCGGCGTTGCCTCCCAGGTGCTCGTGGACCGCCGCCGCGAAACGACGCCCCCGGTCGGCGTAGGAGCCGAACTGGTCGAACGACGCAGCCGCCGGGGCGAGGAGGACCGTGTCGCCCGGCCTCGCGACCGATGCGGCATGCCGGACCGCCTCGGGCATGACCTGATCAGTGTCCGTCGTCTCCACCTGGAGCACCGGCACCCCGGACGCGTGTCGCGCGAATGCCTCCAGGACGGGGGTCCGGTCGCTGCCGATCACGACGACGGCACGGACCTCCGGGCCGAAGCGTGCGACGAGCCCGTCGACGTCGACGCCCTTGAACAGACCGCCGACGATCCACACCACGGTGTCGAACGAGGCGAGCGAGGCGGTGGCGGCGTGCGGGTTCGTGGCCTTCGAGTCGTCCACCCACGCGACGCCGGCCGACTCGGCCACGAGCTCCGTGCGGTGGTGGTCGGCGCGGAAGCCCCGGACGGCGGTCTGGATCGCACTCGGCTGGACGGTGCCGGCACGGGCGAGGGCCGCGGCGGCCAGGACGTTCATCGTCATGTGCGGGCTGGCGAGCCCGGCGACCTCGAGGTCGGCGAGGGTCGACAGCTCGAGCGCGCTGTTCCGACGGTCCTCGTTGAAGGCGCGGTCGCACAGGACGTCCTCGACGATGCCGACGTCTCCGGGCGCGGGCACCCCCGGCGTGAAGCCGACGGCACGGCAGCCCTCGACGACGTCGGCGTCCTGCACCATGTCGCGCGTGACGTCGTCGGCGGTGTTGTAGACGCACGCCATCACGGTGCGCTCGTAGACCTTGGCCTTCGCGGCGCGGTACGCCGCCGCCGAGCCGTGCCACTCGAGGTGGTCGTCGGCGATGTTCAGGCAGGCGCTCGCGAGCGGCACGACCGCGCCGTCGCCCGAGGTCGCCATGTAGTGCAGCTGGTGGCTGGAGAGCTCGACCACGAGCACGTCGTAGCCGTCCGGGTCGCGGACGACGTCGAGCACCGGCACGCCGATGTTGCCGCAGGCCACGGCACGCAGGCCGCCGGCCTCGTACATCGCGGTCGTGAGCTGCGTCGTGGTGGTCTTGCCGTTCGTGCCCGTGATAGTGATCCACGGCGCCGCGACCGGTCCGCGCACGACCTTGTCGCGCACGCGCCAGGCGAGCTCGATGTCGCCCCAGACCGTGCTGTTGTGGACGGACCACTCGACGGTCGCGTTGTGCGGCGGCAGACCGGGCGACACGATGACGACGTCCGGCGCCTGCTCCTGCAGCGCGGCCGGCACGGTGTCGAGCGGCGTCTGCACGAAGCGCGCGCCGATGACGTCGAGCAGGTCGACGTTGTCCGACGGCGCGTCGGACGAGTAGACCGTCACCGCACTGCCGAGCTCCACCAGGGTGTCGGCGACCGAGAACCCGGTCGCGCCGAGCCCGAGGACGGCGACGTTCAGGCCCTTCCACCCCTCGGAGTACCAGCTGTCGAGGGACTGGAGGCGGGAGGACGAGGACACCGGGTCAACCAACGCGTGCGATCCATTCGAGGTAGAAGAGGCCGACCCCCGCGGCGACGAAGAGCCCCGCGATGATCCAGAACCGGACGACGACCGTCACCTCGGCCCACCCCTTCAGCTCGAAGTGGTGGTGCAGCGGACTCATCCGGAAGATCCGCTTGCCGTGGGTGATCTTGAAGTACGCCCGCTGCAGGATGACCGAGCCGGTGACGATGAAGAACAGGCCACCGATCAGGATGAGCAGGAGCTCGGTGCGGCTGAGGATCGCGAGACCCGCCAGCGCCCCACCGAGGCCGAGCGAACCGGTGTCGCCGAGGAAGATCTGCGCCGGCGAGGTGTTGTACCAGAGGAACCCGATGAGCCCACCGCAGACCGCGGCCGCGACGACCGCCAGGTCGAGCGGGTTGCTCACGGTGTAGCAGGCGTGCTCCGTGCTCGCGTCGAGACGGGCGCCGCCGCAGATCTGGTTGGACTGCCAGAAGCCGATGATGACGTACGAGCCGATCGCCAGGATGCTCGAGCCGGTCGCGAGACCGTCGAGCCCGTCCGCGACGTTGACGCCGTTCGACGTCGACACCGTGAGCAGCACGATCCAGGCCAGGAACAGCACGGTGCCGATGACCGTGCCGAGCGCCATGAAGTCGAGCCACGGGATGTCCCGGATCGCCGAGATCATGGTCGACGCCGGGGGCTTGCCGTTCGACGTCGGCACCACCAGGGCGACCGTGGCGAAGATGACACCGACGATGACCTGGCCGAGGACCTTGGCCCATCCGCCGAGCCCGAGGCTCCGCTGGCGCCGGACCTTGAGGAAGTCGTCGATGAACCCGACGAAGCCCAGCCCCACCATGAGGAACAGCACGAGCAGGCCGGACAGGGTGATCGAGTCGCCTCCGATCAGGTGGCCGACGAAGTACCCGATCACGGCGCCGATGATGAGGACGATGCCGCCCATCGTCGCGGTGCCGCGCTTGGTGTGGTGCGACTGCGGACCGTCGTCACGGATGAACTGCCCCCACCCGAGACGGTGGAACAGCTTGATGAAGAACGGGGTGAGCAGCAACGTGAACACCAGCGACGTAGCGCCGGCGATGAGGAGCGCGATCATTCGGTGACACCTCCGAGGCGGTCGCCGAGGAATCGCAGTTCGGCCGACTTCGAGGACTTGACCAGGACCACGTCGCCGGGGCGGAGCATGTCCTGGAGTGACCGGACGGCGTCGTCGACGTCCTCGATGAACACCGATTCGCCGTCCCACGATCCCTCGAGGGTGGCTGCCTGGTGGATGGGCATCGCGCCGCGGCCGACGACCACGAGCTGTCCGATGCCGAGACGGACGACGAGCCGACCGATGCGGTCGTGCTCCTCGGTCGAGAACTCGCCGAGCTCGGCCATCTCGCCGAGCACGGCGACGGTCCGTTCCCCCGGGCGCACGATCTGCGCCAGGGTCCGCAGCGCCGCTGCGGTCGAGTCCGGCGACGCGTTGTAGGCGTCGTTGATGACGGTGACGCCCTCGGGGCCGCCCTGCAGCAGCTCCATGCGCCAGCGCTCGGCGCGCGTCATCGACGCGAGCGCCGCGGCGCCGTCGGCGAGCGGGACGCCCCAGCGGTGGGCGACCGTCAGGGCCGCGGCCGCGTTCATCGCGTGGTGCTCACCCAGGATCGCGAGGCGCACGTCGACGTGATCCGGGCCTCCAGGCTGGGTACCGTCCGTCGGACGGTCGCCTTCCTGATCGACGGGAGGCGCGGTGAGGGTGAAGCGGGTGCCGCTGCGGTCCGTCTCGATACCGGTGATGCGGTAGTCGGCATCCGCCGACGTGCCGAAGCCGACCACCTGGGCGGCCGTCAGGTCGCGCATCGACGCGACCCGGTCGTCGTCGACGTTGAGCAGTGCGGTCGCGGAGGCGGGCAGGTCGGTGACCATCTCGGACTTCGCGCGCTGCGTCGCCTCGATGCCGCCGAACTCGCCGGCGTGCGCCAGGCCCACCTTGAGCACGACACCGACGTCCGGCTCGGCGATGCGGACGAGTGCCGCGATGTGACCGACGCCGCTGGCCCCCATCTCGACGACCAGGAACCGGGTGTCGTACGTGACCCGGAGCATCGAGATCGGTGCCCCGACGTGGTTGTTGAAGGACCCCTGGGGCGCGACGGTCTCGCCGTGCTGCTCGAGGATCGTGCGGAGCATGTTCTTCGTGCTCGTCTTGCCGTTCGAGCCGGTGATGCCGACGACCTTGAGCGGTGCCGGACGCCCCTCGGCGTCGACGCGGTCGGCGGATGCCATCCGGACCCGGGTGACGACCTCGTGCGCGAGCGCGGCGAGGGCGGCGTAGCCGTCCGCGACGACGATCTGCGGCGCGGTGGTCTCGACGCGCTCGGGCGTGATGACCAGCGCGGCACCGGCCTCGGTCGCGGCGGGCACGAAGCGGCGCCCGTCCGTGACCTCGCCGGGCAGGGCGAAGAAGACACTGCCGGGGCGGACCAGGCGCGAGTCGGTCTCGACCGAGCCCTCCACCACCAGGTCGCCGGGCTCGGCGACGTCGGTCGCCTGGGCACCACCGATCAGCTCGCCGCCGACCGCGGTGGCGATCTCGGCGAGGGTGAGCGCGATCATCGGAGGTCCTCGGCCGGACCGGAGTTCGGCTCCCAACCGGCTTCGCGCAGGGCCTGACGGGCCTCGTCGCGTGCCGAGTAGGGGGTGCGGACACCGGCGATGTCGCGGTAGTCCTGGTGGCCAGGGCCGGCCCAGAGGATGGAGTCGCCCTCACCGAGCAGACCGACGGCCACGCGGATGGCGGCCTCGGGCGGGCTCACCTCGTGCAGCTCGTGGTCCGGGAACGCCTCGCGCGCGGCGTCGACCAGGGTCTTCCGGATCGACGCGGCGTCCTCGAAGCGGGGGTGGTGGTCGGTGACGACGAGGATGTCGCTGCCGGCCGCCGCGACGCGGGCCATGTCGCCGCGCTTCGTGGTGTCGCGGTCGCCGTCGGCGCCGAACAGCATGAGGACCTTGCCGGACGTGAACTGGCGGACGGCCGCGAGGGTGTTCTCGAACGCGTCGGCGCTGTGACCGAAGTCGACGTAGACGCTCGGGCCGTGCTCGCCCGAGACACGCTCGGTCCGGCCGGGCAGGTAGCACTCGATGGCGGAGACGCGGCGCACGGCGCGGTCGCTTCGGGCCTCGTGCTCGTCGCGGTCGTCTTCGTCCGGGTAGCGGCGGTGGTTGCTGTCGAGCGCATGCGCGATCGCACCGAGCTCGAAACCACCCTCGACCAGCATGACGATCGCCAGTGCGGCGTTCGCGGCCATGTGCCAGCCGATCAGGGGCACACGGGTGGTGAGCTCGCGGCCCTCGGGACCGGTCAGGCGGAACTCGGTGTACGCGGCGTGCGCCTCGACGATGTCGACGTGCCACTCGGCCTCGACGTCCGGGTGCACGGTGATCGTCGTGACCGGGATGCGGGAGTCCTGCACCACACGGTGGCCCCAGTCGGTGTCCAGCGAGACGACGCCGCGACGGGCGTGCTCGGGCTGGAACAGCGGGAGCTTCGCCTGGTAGTACTCCTCCATGTCGGCGTAGTCGTCGAGGTGGTCGTGCGACAGGTTCGTGAAGGCCGCGACGTCGAAGACGATGCCGTCGACCCGGTGGCGGCTGAGGGCCTGCGCGCTCACCTCGACGGCGACCGCGCGCACCTCGCTCTCGCGCATCCGGGCGAGGAGCGCGTGCATCTCGCTGGCCTCGGGCGTGGTGAGGCGGCTCGTCACGCTGAGCGTGCCGATGTGGCGCTCGGCGGTCGAGCTCAGGCCGGTGACCAGGCCGAGCTGCTTGAGGATCCCCTCGAGGATGTACGACGTGCTCGTCTTGCCGTTCGTGCCGGTGACGGCGAACAGCTGCGGCAGGTCGGTGGCCTCGTCCGGGTGGGTTCGGTAGACCCAGGCGGACACATCGCCCAGGGCAGCACGGGGGTCGTCCACGACGAGGACCGGCAGGCCGGCCGCTCGTGCGCTCTCCACGCCCGCGTCGTCGGTCAGGACGGCGACGGCACCGCGCTCGGCGGCCTCGGTGGAGAACTCCGCGCCGTGCCGGTTCGCACCGTGCACGCCGACGAAGACGTCACCCGGCTGCACCTCGGCGGCGCTCAGCGTGACACCGGTCGTCTCGACGGCGTCGAGGGAACCGACGACGCGGAGGCCGAACGCGTTCGCGAGTTCGGCGACCGCCCTCGGGGTCGGGTGTTCGGGCCGGAGGACCGGGGGGATCCGTGCGGACAAGTGTTCCTTCTTCCTCACCACGTGGACGGGTAGAGCTTCGCCTCGGACGCGGAGGGGGCTACTCGGTACTTCTCGAGCACCTGGGACATGAGCGTGCGGAACGCCGGAGCCGCTCCGCTCGACCACTTGTTGGTCTGCGGCTTCGTGAACGTCACCGTGACAACATACTGGGGGTCTTCGGCGGGTGCCATTCCGGCCACCGAGGTGATGCGCTGACCGCCGTAGCCCTTCGAGCCTTCGGCCACCTCGGCGGTACCGGTCTTCGCGGCGATGTTGTAGCCCGAGATCGGCTTCATGCCCACGAGCGTGCCGCCCGTGACCACGCTCTGGAGCATGTCGGTGACCTGGGTCGCAGCGTCGGCGGACACGACGCGCTGCTTCTGCACGTCGGGCGCGTCGATGGTCTTGCCGTCCGAGGTGGTGCAGCCCTTGACGAAGTGCAGCGGGATCCGGACACCGTCGTTCGCGATGGTCTGGAACACGCTGGCGACCTGGACCGCGGTCGTCGAGATGCCCTGGCCGAACATCGAGTTGATGTTCGTCTGCTGGTCCCAGTTCGGGCTCGAGCCGTAGTCCATCGACGGCTGGCCCGGGTAGTCGATCGCCGACTCCGGTTCGAACAGCCCGAACTTCTGCATGTAGTCGTACCGCTGCTGCGCGGTGAGGCGCGACCCGAGCTCGGTGATGCCGACGTTCGACGAGTTCTGCAGGATGCCGGTCAGCGTCAGGTTCTCGGTCTCGTGGAACTCGGAGTCGTGGATCGTGCCACCCCAGGGGAACGTGCGCGAGTACGGCACGACCGCCTGGTCGGTGGGACTCGACTTGCCCTGGTCGATCAGGGCCGCGGCGATGGCGGCCTTGATCGTCGATCCGGGCTCGTAGCTCGCCGTGAGCGCCCGGGAACCGTATGCCCCCTTGTCGGTGGTGGCGTCCACGTCGTTCGGGTCGACGGTGGGGTAGTCGGCGACCGCGAGCAGCTCACCCGTCTTGACGTTCGTGACCGTGGCCGTCGCGGACTCGGCCTGCAGGGTCTTCGAGGCAGAGGCGATGGTCTGCAACGCCATGTACTGCAGGTCGCTGTCGATCGTCGTGACGAGCGTGCCGCCGTCCTTGGCCTGCTTCTTCGTCACGGTGCTGCCCGGCAGCTGGACGCCGTCCTCACCGCGCTCGTACGTCTCCGAGCCGTTCGTGCCGGCGAGGCACTTGTTGTAGGCGTACTCCAGGCCGGCCTGTGCGCCGTCGGTGCCCATGAAGCCGGTGACGTTGCCCGTGGTCGCACCCGTCGGGTAGACCCGCGACGCCTGCTGCTCCTTGTAGATCCAGGGGATGCCGAGGTCGGTGACCGCCTCGTAGTGCTTCACGTCGAGGCCCTTGACCAGGTACGCGAAGTCCGACTTCGGGTTCGCGGCGATGTTCTTCCGCATTGTCGCGACGTCGCCACCCGAGGCCTTCGCCAGGGCGGTGAGCGCCGTCGACACGCTGATGTCCTTGACCCGGGTCCCGCCGAGCTTGCCCTTGAACTTCTTGACCAGGCGCGGGGCGGTGGTGATGTTGTACCGGGTGACGCTGTCGGCGAGTTCCGTGCCGTTGCGGTCGACGATCGACCCGCGGGTGCCGTAGATCGTCACCGGGATGCTGCGCTTCTGGGTCGACTGCTCGTTGAGGGCCGAGGCCTGCACGACCTGGATGTCGACGAGGCGGACCACGAAGACACCCACCAGGGCGATCACGGCGATCATCACGATGCTGTAGCGCAGTCGGCGGTTGCGGATCGTCTTCGTCACGCGGTGCGGTCCTTCCCGGATGGTGCTGAGGGTGGTTCAGACCCGCAGGTCACCGGGTGGAGGGCGCCTGGAGCTGGTTCGCGTCGGACTCTACGGAGGACTTCGAGGAACCCCCGTCCGACGCGCTGGCGCCGCTCGTCTTCTCAGACGCGGCGCTGCCGGCCGTGCTGCTCGTCGCGCTGTCGGCGGCGTCATCGGCCTTCGCGTCGGCGCTGCCGGCGGTGCTGGCGCTGCCGGTGGTCGAGCCCGTCTCCTTGCTCGTCGACGTGTCGCCCTGCTTCGCGGCGAGGGGGACGTCGTTCAGCAGGGAGTTCGGCACCTGGTTCTCCGTACTCGCCGTGGCCGGGTCGGCGACCGCGGGCGTCGGCGTGCCGTACACCCGGCCCGTCTTGGGGTCGAGGTACACCGGCGTGGAGTTCGCGATCATCCCGAGGGACTGCGCGTTGCGGGCCAGGTTCTGCGGCGAGTCGAGCACCCGGAGTTCCTCGGAGAGCGACTGCTGCGTGCGGGAGAGGTTCGTCTGCTCCGTGCCGAGCGCGCTCAGCGTGTAGGCCCCCTGGCTGAGCACCATGCTGATGCCGAGCTGGGCGAGCAGCAGGATGCCGAGCGCGACGACCGCGGTGACGGCGTAGCCGATGCGGGGCCGTGCACGGCGCTGGGCCGCGGTCGGTGTGACCTCGACGAGCTCCGGTCGGTTCTGGCGGTCCGGGCGCGGGGCGCGGGACGGGACGACGGCGGGGTCGACGAGTGCGAGGTTCGTGCTCATGTCACTTCCGGATCCGCTCGGCCGCGCGCAAACGCACGGGTGTTGCTCGGGGGTTGGCGGCGCGCTCGGCCTCGTCGGCCAGCTCGGCGCCCTTGACGATCAGGGAGAAGGTGGGGGCGTGCTCGGGGAGCTCGACCGGCAGCCCGGCGGGGGCACTCGACTTCGTGCGCGCCACCAGTGCCCGCTTGACGATGCGGTCCTCGAGCGACTGGTACGACTCGACGACGATGCGACCGCCGACCGCGATGGCGTCGAGCGCCGCCGGGATCGCGCGCTCGAGGACGCTGAGTTCGGCGTTCACCTCGATGCGCAGCGCTTGGAACACGCGCTTCGCGGGGTGGCCCTGGCGCTGGATCGCGACCGGGGTCGCGTCGTGGAGGACCTGCACCAGGTCGCCTGACATCTCGAACGGCACGCTCGCGCGGCGGTCGACGATGGCCCGGGCGTAGCGGCCGGCGAGCTTCTCCTCGCCGTAGCGCTGGAAGATGCGGCGCAGCTCGCCCTCGTCGTAGGTGGCCAGGACGTCGGCGGCGGTCTGCCCCTCGGTCCGGTCCATGCGCATGTCGAGCGGGGCGTCCTGGCTGTACGCGAAGCCGCGCTCGGCCCGGTCGAGCTGCAGCGAGCTGACCCCGAGGTCGAACAGCACGCCGTCGACCTGACGGAAGCCCTCGCCCTCGATCGCGTCGACGATGCCGTCGTACACGGTGTGCACCAGGCGGACGCGGTCGCCGAAGCGGGCCAGGCGCTCCCCCGCGATGCCGAGGGCGTCGGTGTCACGGTCGAGACCGATCAGCGTCAGGTCCGGGAACCGCTCGAGCAGCCCCTCGGAGTGTCCGCCCATGCCGAGCGTGGCGTCGACGACGACCTTGCCCGGTCCGTCGAGCGTCGGCGTGAACAGGTCGACGATGCGCTCGAGCATCACCGGCGTGTGCGGGAAGCGTGGTGTCCCGTTGTCGTTGTCGGCCATGTGCAGCCCCTCGTCTTCCGGGCCGCGGGTCCGGATCCCCATCCATGCGACCTGACATCGGGGAAGTGATGTCAGGGCTTCACGGCTGGGAGTCCCGATCCACGGATCAGAAGATCCCCGGGATCACCTCCTCGTCGTTGTCGGCGAACGCCTCTTCGGCTTCGGCGTAGTAGGCCTCCCACGCGGTGGTCGACCAGATCTCGGCACGGTCACCGCTGCCGATGACCGTCAGGTCCCGCTCGAGCCCCGCGTACTCACGGAGGTTCTGCGGGATCGTCACGCGGTTCTGCTTGTCGGGCTGTTCAGCGCTGGCCCCCGAGAGGAACAGGCGCATGTAGTCCCTGGTGCGCTTCGACGTCATCGGTGCGGTCCGGATGCGCTCGTGGAGTTCCTCGAACGTCCGGGCGCTGAAGACCACGACGCAGCGTTCCTGGCCGCGGGTCATCACGAGTCCCCCGGACAGTTCGTCCCGGAACTTGGCGGGGAGGATCACGCGACCCTTCTCGTCGAGCTTCGGGGCATGAGTACCGAGCAGCACGTCGGGCCTCCCCTCCGCTCCACCGGACCGTTGCAAGCCCCACTTTACTCCACTGCTCTCCCCCCGGCCAGGATTCCGCTCCCTTTTCGCCCCGTGGCACCCCTTTTGGGGCCGTTTCGGCAGCTTTAGGAGCCGCACAGCTGCGGCGGATGCCCGTCGTGCCGGGGATCCGGGCGGGTGTGGCGGCCGTGGAGGAAAGTGGAGGACTTTCGCAGCCAGTGGAGCGTCCCGTGGCGCGCCGAGGCTCACGGTCGGCTCCACCACGGCCAGCCGCCGGTCAGCGCACGGTCACGACGTACTGCCGCCGCGACGCCGAGTGGTCACGAACCGTCGCTCGCGCGGACCGCAGCCGACAGTTCGTGGCCCCCGGGCAACCACCGCGCGGCATGTCGTGACCACTCGCGCGCACACGCGGCGACGGTTCACCCCCGGCCTGGAGGCCCACCCCACCTCCGCCACGTTGCTCACGTGGGCCAGCGGTCGGCGCCACCACGGCAGGCCGCCGGTCAGCGCACGGTCACGACGCGCTGCCGCCCCGACGCCGAGTGGTCACGAACCGTCGCTCGCGCGGACCACATCCGACAGTTCGTGGCCCCCGGGCAACCACCGCGCGGCATGTCGTGACCACTCGCGCGCACACGAACCTGCCCCGCCCGATCCTGCCCGCCCCGGGAACGCGAAACGGGGCCAGCCCGAAGGCCGGCCCCGTCACGAGGGAGGAGTGTGGAGGGCTGCTACTGCCCCTGGTCGTTCCGCTTGTCCCAGCGGTCGTTCATGCGGTCCATGAAGGACCCGCCGCCACCGCCGCCGTTGGCCGGACGAGCCGAACCACCGGACGCCGGAGCACCCGGCCGAGCGGGCTTCGCCTTCGGGGCACGCATGCCCGGGCGCAACGCGAAGAGGACACCGGCGAGCATCACGACGAAGCCGAGGATGCCCAGCAGCGGGGCCTTGATCACGAGACCGACGATCACGATCGCGACGCCCGCGAGTGCACCGAGCACTCCGAGCGTGATGGCTGTGTACGTCGGACGACCCTGTCGACGTGTGACACGCGCCACGAAATCGGAATCGTTCTGGTAGAGGCTGCGCTCCATCTCTTCGAGAAGGCGCTGCTCCTGTTCCGAGAGCGGCATCTTGGTTCCCTCTGTTCCTGGGATCGACGCGGGGTTGAACAACCGGGCTGGAAAACACTCGGTTGAGTGGACCGATTCTATGTCCCAACCGCTCCACTAGGGTAGGGACTGTGGCTGAGAGTACGCGATTAGTGGACCTCGTATCGGCGCGTATCGACCGGGCACTCGACGAGCAGCGTGAACGGCTCCTCGCGATCAGCCCCGATCTCGCCCCGTTCGACCTGTACGCCCGAGATCTGCTGTCCGGCGGTAAGCGCTTCCGAGCGCTGTTCTGCTACTGGGGATGGCAGTCGGTGGCGGGCCGTTCGGGCTCGTTCGACCCGCTCGCGGAGGGCTCCCGCCAGACCACGGCCGAGGCGATCGTCACGGTCGCCGCAGCGCTCGAGGTCTTCCACGCAGCGGCGCTCGTGCACGACGACATCATGGACCGCTCGGACACCCGCCGTGGGCGTCCCGCAGCACACCGCCGGTTCGAGTCCCTCCACCAGGAGTCCGGCTTCGTCGGCGACCGCGGGCAGTACGGCACGAACTCGGCACTGCTGCTCGGCGACCTGCTGCTGTCCCTCAGCGACTCGGTGTTCGACGAGGGCCTCGCGCTCCTCGACCCGGTGCGCGCCCGCATCGTGCGCCAGGAGTTCCACGCGATGCGCCTCGACGTCACCGCGGGCCAGTACCTCGACGTGCACGAAGAGACCGCCTGGCCCGTCATCGACGAGTCCGAGCACCTGCTCCGCGCCCAGCGCGTCATCGTCTTCAAGTCCGCGAAGTACTCGATCGAGGCACCGCTCGTCATCGGCGCGCTGGTGGCCGGCGCGAGCGACTCGCAGCTCGAGGGTCTCCGCGCCTTCGGGCTCCCCCTCGGCGTCGCCTACCAGCTGCGCGACGACATGCTCGGCGTGTTCGGTGACCCCGAGGTCACCGGCAAGCCCGCCGGCGACGACCTGCGCGAGGGCAAGCGGACCGTGCTCATCGCCTCGGCGCGCAAGGCCCTGGCCAGTGGCCCGCGGCAGCTGCTCGACGAGCTCCTCGGCGACCCCGACCTCGACGAGGAGCAGGTGCAGATGCTCCGCGCCACCCTCACCGAGTCCGGTGCGGTCGCCGCGGTCGAGCGTTCCATCGACCGGCACGTGCAGCGTGCGAAGGCGGCGCTCGACGCGTCGCCGTTGACGCCGTCGGCACGCGAGCAGCTCGCGTCGCTGGCCGACACGGTCAGCCGCCGGTCGTCCTAGACGCGACACCAGGACAGACGGGAGGCCCGGTGCCAGCTGGCACCGGGCCTCCCGTCTGCTCGGAACGCGTCTAGAGCAGCGACTGGGCCACGCGACGCACCTCGGCCTTGCGACCGGCGCGCAGCGCCGCGATGGGCGAGACGCCCATCGAGTCGTCGACGGTGAGCATCCAGCGGACCGCCTCGTCGTCGGTGAAGCCGTTGTCGCTGAGCACGGTCAGGGTGCCGCGCAGCTCGGGCATGGGCTCGCGGTCCTCGAGGAACTCGCTCGGCACGCGCAGGACACCACCGACGCGGGCCGCCAGCAGGGTCTTCTCCTCGAACAGGCGGTGGATCCGGCCGGGGCTGGTGCTGAACAGGTCCACCAGTTCGGGGACGGTCAGCCAGCGCTCGGAGAGGGAGAGGTCGTCGACGGGTGCAGCACTCACACGCCCATGGTGCCAGAGCGGGGCACCGAGTGAGTACGCACCGTTCGTCACATTCGTCACACGCACCACATCCGGCTCTCTGGTTGACTTGGGAATCACACCATGCCAGCGTTGTGCCACCTGTGAGTGCGCGCATGCACGCGCACGGGACAGTCGAGATCAGGAGAAACCGTGGACAACGCTGCAGACGAAGCCGCCCGGCGCGCACGATCCGCCCGGTTCGCGACCATGCCCATCGTCCTCGCGGGCACGATCGCGGTGACCGCCGGCCTGACCGGCCCCATCGCGCACGCCGAACCGCGACACGACGACCCGGACTCGAACCACAAGCGTCACGTCGACCAGGACCGCAACGTCGGCAACCGTCCGGTCTTCGGCACCGCGGTCGCACGTCCGTCGCAGACCGTCGTCACGACGGTCGCCGCGACGACGAAGGCAGCCGCCCCCACGACCTACACCGTCCGTCAGGGCGACACGGTCTCGGGCATCGCCGCCCGGTTCGGCCTGTCGGCGCAGGAGGTCCTGGTACGGAACGGCCTCGGCTGGAACACGATCATCCACCCAGGGCAGACGCTGCACCTGGCGTCGACGCCCGCGGTGACCACGGCGCGCACGACCACGAGCGTCGGATCGACGTCCGGGTCGGGGTCGAGCACCTCGAGCTACCACGTGAAGTCGGGCGACACCGTGTCCGGCATCGCGTCGCGGGTCGGTGTGTCGACCACGGCGCTCCTCAGCGCCAACAAGCTCTCGCAGCGCAGCGTGATCTACCCCGGTCAGACGCTCCGGGTGCCGCACGGCTCGTCCGGTGGCGGCTCGGTGTCCACGGCCGCAGCGTCGTCCGGTTCGTCGGGCTCCTCGGGCTCGTCGAAGTCGAGTGTGAAGATCTCCTCGGGCGACACGATCGGCTCGATCGCTGCGTCCCACCACGTCTCCGTCGCCTCGCTGCTGTCGGCGAACGGCCTGACCTACACGAGCACGATCTACGCGGGCAAGACCCTCGTCATCCCGTCGTCGAGCACTGCTGCGACGACCGCCGCCGCGCCGTCGCGTGCCGCGGTGAGCGCCGCCGTCGGACTGAGTGCCGAGCAGCGCCAGAACGCGGCCACCATCGTCGCCGTCGGCCGCTCCCTCGGGGTGTCCGACCGCGGCATCGTGGTGGCGCTGGCCGCCGCGATGCAGGAGTCGAGCCTGCGCAACCTGCCCCACGGCGACCGCGACTCGGTCGGCCTGTTCCAGCAGCGGCCGAGCCAGGGCTGGGGCAGCGCGGCGAAGCTGCAGGACCCCGCGTACGCGACGAAGCTGTTCTTCGGCGGTCGCAGCAACCCGAACGTCGGCAAGACCCGCGGGCTGCTCGACGTGCCCGGGTGGTCGTCGATGAGCATCACCGACGCCGCCCAGGCCGTGCAGCTCTCCGCCTACCCCAAGGCCTACGCCAACTGGGCGAGCGCCGCCCAGGGCTGGCTGGCCACCCTCTGAGTCTCATCCGGAAGATCGAGATTGGGTCACGACCGGTGCGCCGGTGCGGTGTCGTGCAGTCTCGATTCGTAGAATGCCGCCGATGACCACCAACGCCGCCACGGATCCGATGATCGGTCGCATGATCGATCAGCGGTACCGCGTCCGCTCCCGCATCGCGCGCGGGGGCATGGCGACCGTGTACCTCGCGACCGACGTCCGCCTCGAGCGACGCGTCGCGATCAAGATCATGCACGGACACCTGGCCGACGACCAGGCCTTCCGTGAGCGCTTCATCCAAGAGGCGAGGTCCGCCGCGCGGCTGTCCCACCCGAACCTGGTCGGCGTCTACGACCAGGGCGCCGAGGACGACACCGCGTACATCGTCATGGAGTACATCCCGGGCATCACGCTGCGGGACCTGCTGCAGGAGCACCACGCCCTGACGCCCGAGCAGGCGACCGACATCCTGCGCGCGGTGTTGGCGGGCCTCGCGTCGGCTCACCGCGCCGGCATCGTGCACCGCGACCTGAAGCCCGAGAACGTCCTGCTCGCCGACGACGGCCGCATCAAGCTCGGCGACTTCGGCCTGGCCCGGGCGACGACGGCGAACACCGCGACCGGGGCCGCCCTGCTCGGCACGATCGCGTACCTCTCCCCCGAGCTCGTCACCCGTGGCGCCGCCGACTCGCGCAGCGACATCTACGCGCTCGGCATCATGCTCTACGAGATGCTCACCGGCGAGCAGCCCTACAAGGGCGAGCAGCCGATGCAGATCGCCTACCAGCACGCGAACGACACGGTGCCCGTCCCGAGTGCCGCGGTGTCCGGCGTCCCGCCCGAGCTCGACGAACTCGTCGCCTGGTCGACCGCCCGCGACCCCGAGGACCGCCCGCGCGATGCCCGCGAGATGCTCGACCACATGGCGGGCAACCAGCAGCGTGCCACGGGCCAGTACCGGACCGCCGTGCTGCGGCCCGAGAACGCGACCGCCATCCTGCCGTCCGGCGGCGGGACCGCTGCCGGTGTCGGTGCTGCTGCCGCTGGTGCCCGTGCTGCTGCCGCCGACGCACCGGCGGCCACCGATGCCACGGCGATCATCGACAGCCCCGACCGCGGGCGTCCCACGACCCGGAACCGCAACACCGGTCCGGGCCCGCGCCGGACGGGCGCGCAGCCCGGGGTGCTCTCACCCGCGGGACAGCGCCTGGCCGACCTCTCCGCGAAGCGTCGCAAGCGCGGCTGGATCGCACTGTCGGTCTTCGTCGTGCTCCTGCTCATCGGCGCGGGCTTCGGCTGGTACTTCGGGCCGGGGCCGGGTGGCAACGTGCGCATCCCCGAAGTGACGGGCAAGTCGGTCTCGCAGGCCCGGCAGCTGCTCGAAGCCCAGGGCCTGCACGCGGCGTCGAAGACCGGAACCCGGTTCGACGCCGTCGTCGCGAAGGGACAGGTGTCCATCACCAAGCCGGCCGCGAAGCGCGAGGTGCAGAAGGGCACGTCGGTGCAGCTCGTCGTGTCGAACGGGCCGAAGATGATCGCGCTGCCGACGATCGTCGGGCAGCCGATCTCCACCGTCACCGCCGCGCTCGACGACGACTTCGAGCTGCAGGACAACCGGTACGAGTTCTCGGCGGACGCCGCGAAGGACACCGTCATCGCGGCGACCGGCCGCGCGTCCGGCGGCAAGGCGCTCGACCTGACGTCGGTCAAGGCCTACGGCGAGACCGGCCCGGTCACGCTCACGGTGTCCCTCGGCGCCGTGCCGGACGTCGTCGGGAAGACCGTCGACCAGGCCTCCACGGAGCTCGACGCGGTCGGCCTCATCCTCGGAGCCCGCACCGAGGAGTTCAGCGAGGACGTTCCCTCCGGACAGATCGTCTCCGCAGAGGTGCAGGACTCCCCCGCCGTGCGCGGCACCGCGATCGACGTCGTCGTGTCGAAGGGCCCGACGCCGATCACCCTGCCCGAGGACGGCGTCGTCGGCTCGACCATCAACGAGGCCACCGCGACGCTCGAGGGCCTCGGGCTCAAGGTCTCCGTGCCCGACTGCACGAACATCCTGTGCGGGTTCTACGACTGGAAGTCGTCGCTGCCGGTGACCGGCACCGACCCGGGCCCCGGAGCCACGGTGTACCGCGGCGACACGGTGACGCTCTCCTACGACCAGTAGGCGGTCGCGCTCGCCCGGTCCGGTCCGGTCCGGTCCGGTCCGCCGAAGCGACACCTGTCCGCTCGGCGTCGCCGACGGTCCCGCGAAAGCGACAGTGTGCCGCCGAACATCGGCGGCACACTGTCGCTTTCGCGGACCGGCGCGGAGAACGCGTCGCGGGGCGCGGGGTGGACGCAACCGGCACGGCGGACGGGAGGCGCGGGGCAGGGCCGCCACGGGCCTCCCGTCCGGCACGCGGAAGCGACAGAACCCCGCGAACAGTTCGCGGGGTTCTGTCGCTCTGGCGGGACTGACCCGAGCGCTGCGCGCTACGCGCGCACGTGCGGGTGCGCGCCGAGCTCCTCGGCCACGAGGAACGCGAGCTCGAGCGACTGCATGTGGTTCAGCCGCGGGTCGCACAGCGACTCGTAGCGGGTGGCGAGGGTGGCCTCGTCGATGTGCTCCGACCCGCCGAGGCACTCCGTGACGTCGTCACCGGTGAGCTCGACGTGCATGCCGCCCGGGTAGGTGCCGACCTGCCGGTGCGCCTCGAAGAAGCCGAGGACCTCGTCCACGACGTCGTCGAACCGACGGGTCTTGTAGCCCGTGGGCGTGGTCAGGCCGTTGCCGTGCATCGGGTCGGTGACCCACAGCGGGTTGGCGTCCATGCCCTTGATCGCCTCGAGCAACTTGGGCAGCTCGTCGCGGATCTTGCCGGCACCCATGCGCGTGATGAACGTCAGGCGGCCGGGCTCGCGGTTCGGGTCGAGCTTGTCGACCAGGGCCTTCATGTCGTCGACGCTCGTGGTCGGGCCGAGCTTCACGCCGATCGGGTTCCGCACCCGCGACAGGAAGTCCACGTGGGCACCGTCGAGGTCACGCGTGCGCTCCCCGATCCAGATGAAGTGGCCGGACGTGTCGTAGGCCAGACCGGAGCGCGAGTCGATGCGGGTCATCGGGCGCTCGTAGTCCATGAGCAGACCCTCGTGCGACGCGTAGAACTCGACGTGCTTGAGCGCTTCGAAGTCGGCACCGCAGGCGTCCATGAAGCGGATCGCGCGGTCGATCTCCTTGGCGAGGTGCTCGTACCGGGCGTTCGCCGGGTTCGACGCGAAGCCCTTGTTCCACGAGTGCACCTGACGCAGGTCGGCGAAGCCACCCTGCGTGAAGGCGCGGACGAGGTTCAGCGTCGACGCGGCCGTGTGGTACCCCTGCACCAGGCGGCGCGGGTCGGCCGTCCGGCTCTCCGGCGTGAAGTCGTAGCCGTTCACGATGTCGCCGCGGTAGGCGGGCAGCGTGACGTCGCCGCGGGTCTCGAAGTCGCTCGAGCGCGGCTTGGCGAACTGCCCGGCCATGCGACCCATCTTGATGACGGGCATCGACGCACCGTAGGTCAGGACGACGGCCATCTGCAGGATCGTCTTGACGCGGTCGCGGATGGAGTCGGCGGTCGCGCCGGCGAAGGTCTCGGCGCAGTCACCGCCCTGCAGCAGGAACGCCTTGCCCTGTGCGGCGGCGGCGAGCCGCTCGCGGAGCTTGTCGACCTCGCCCGCGAAGACGAGGGGCGGCAGCGTGGCGATCTCGGCCGAGGCGGCCTCGGCCGCTGCGGCGTCGGGCCACGTGGGCTGCTGCTTGATGGGGAGGGTGCGCCAATAGTCGAGGCCCTCGATGACGTCCGGATCCTGCAGGGCGACGAAGTCGGTCGACTCGAACAAGGGCGTTACCTCGGTGTTCTGTGCGGGCGGCCCGCCTGGCCGCCGGAAGGCGGCAGAACGGGCGTCCTGGCGGAGTGCCGGGACCATCAGAGCCTAACGTGCGGGCGACGACTTCCGTTCCCGCATGACTGCCTCGCGTGCGGAGCTCGCGCGTTCCTTGACGCTCGTCGCGTAGACGTCGACGTACTCCTGACGGCTCAGCCCCGCGAGCTCGTGCATGACCTCGTCGGTGACGCTGCGCAGGATGAACCGGTCGGTCTCGAATCCCTGGAAGCGCGAGAAGTCGAGCGGCTTGCCGAACACCACGCCGACGCGCTTGATCTTCGGGAAGCGCTGCCCGATCTGCTGCACCTCACGCGTGCCGACCATGGCGACGGGGACGACGAGCACCCGGCCCTCGAGGATCATCCGCGCGATGCCGGTGCGACCGCGGTAGAGCTTGCCGTCGGGGCTGCGGGTGCCCTCCGGGTAGATGCCGAGCTGCTCGCCGCGGGCCAGGACCTGCAGGCCGGTGCGGAGCGACGCCTCGGACGCCTTGCCACCGGAGCGGTCGATCGGCAGCTGGCCGATGGCGTTGAAGAACGTCTTCGTCGCCCAGCCCTTGAGTCCACGCCCGGTGAAGTAGTCGCTCTTCGCCAGGAAGGACAGCCGCCGGTCGAGCACGGCCGGCAGGATCACCGAGTCGATGAAGGAGATGTGGTTGGACGCGAAGATGACCGGGCCCTTGGCGGGGACGTTCTCGCGGCCGACCACCCACGGGCGGAACAGGGTGAGGATGAGCGGGCCGAGCAGGAAGTTCTTCAGCAGCCAGTAGGTCATCGACGACTCCAGGTGGTGGGGTGGGCCTGAGCGACCCTACGCCGTGCGGGCCGGTACGCGGTTACGCCGTGCGGGCGTGGATGCGGGCCAGGTCGGCGGCGCCGACGACTCCGGCGTCGTTCACCAGCTCGGCGATCACGAAGTCCGGCTCGGGGTGGTAGCCACGGGCCGGCAGGTTGTTGAGGTACGCCTGCTTGATCGGGTCGAGCAGCCGGTCGCCCGCGCTGGCGACGCCGCCGCCGAACACGAACAGCTGCGGGTCGAGCACCGCGGACAGCGAGGCGCAGGCCTCACCGAGGTGACGGCCGAGGCGACGGAGCGCCGCGAGGGCACCCGGGTCGTCGGCCAGGATCAGGTCGCCCACGATGTGTCCGTCGAGCTCGCCGCCGTTGGCTTCGCGCGCGTCGGCCAGCGCGGATCCGATGCCGCCGGCGTCGGCGACGTCGTTCGCCATCCGCTGCAGGGCACGGCCGGAACCGTACTGCTCGATGCAGCCACGCGCGCCGCAGCCGCACGGCAGACCGTTCGGCACGATGCGCAGGTGACCGATCTCGCCGCCGGTGCCGAACCCACCGCGGAACAGGCGGTCCTCGGTCACGATGGCGCCGCCCACACCGGTGCCGATGGTCAGCATCGTCATGTCGGAGACGAGCCGGCCGGCGCCGAAGCGGAACTCGGCCCACCCGGCGGCGTTCGCGTCGTTGTCGACCGTGATGTGCAGGTCGCCGAGGCGCTGCTGCAGCTTCTGGCGCAGGGGCTCGTTCCGCCACCGGATGTTCGGCGTGTAGTAGACGATCGACTGCGAGGCGTCGATGAAGCCCGGGGCCGCGACGCCGACCGCGCCGACCTCGTGTCCTGAGCTGAGTCGCTCGACCATCGAGACGACGTCGTCGAGCATGGCGTTCGGGTCCGCAGCGTTGGTGGCCACGCGGTCCTCGGCGATGATCTCGCCGAGTTCCGTCACGACCGCTCCCGCGATCTTGGTGCCCCCGATGTCGATTCCGATGGCGTGCACGGTCCAAGAGCCTACCGGTTCACCGCGAACTCACGGAACGCCCGGTGACGCGTCCTATGCTGACTGTGTCGCCTCGCAGGATGAGGCGCCCTCGAATCGAACCGGCAGACAAGGGAGTCACCGTGAACGATCAGCGACCCGAACGCGCCAGTCAGGTCCCGACCGGGAGGCACGCCTCGCGTCCGACGAGCGGCCCCGTCGCTCCTGACCACGGCTCCGCAGCGCGGCTGCTCGGCGACCGCGCCCGTCTGACGCCGTCGCGTCCGATCCTGGCCCAGCGCCACGGCGACACGTGGACGACGATCACCGCCGGCGAGGTGCTCGCACGGGTCCGCGGCATCGCGAAGGGCTTCGTCGCCGCCGGCCTCGAGCCCGGCGCCCACGTCGCGATCCTGTCCCGCACCCGCCTGGAGTGGACCCTCGTCGACTTCGCGGTGTGGACGGCGGGCCTGGTCTCCGTGCCCGTCTACGAGACGAGCTCCCCCGACCAGGTCCGGTGGATCCTCTCCGACTCCGAGGCCGTCGCGATCGTCGTCGAGCAGGAGGAGCACGCGCGTCGGGTCGCCTCGATCGCCCCGGACCTGCCGCACCTCGGGCAGCACTGGACGATCGACGGCGGCGGACTCGACGACCTGACCCGGCTCGGCGAGGACGTCACCGACGACGAACTCGACGCGCGGACGGCATCGGTGCACGGCCACGACGACGCGACGATCATCTACACCTCCGGGTCGACCGGACGCCCGAAGGGGTGCGTCCTGCGGCACGACAACTTCACCGCGACGGTCGAGAACGCCAGTGTCGCGATGCCCGAGGTCGTCGCGGACGGCGCCTCGACCCTGCTCTTCATCCCGATGGCCCACGTGTTCGCCCGCTTCATCGCGGCGATGTCCGTGTCGGCCGGGGTACTGGTCGGCCACGAGCCGGACACGAAGGACCTCATGCACGCCGTGTCGTCGTTCAAGCCGTCCTTCCTGCTGGCGGTCCCCCGGGTGTTCGAGAAGATCTACAACGCCTCCGAGCAGAAGGCCGACCTCGGCGGCAAGGGGAAGGTCTTCCGGGCCGCGGCGGACACCGCG
This sequence comes from Curtobacterium sp. VKM Ac-2861, assembly GCF_013204965.1. Lineage (NCBI taxonomy): Bacteria > Bacillati > Actinomycetota > Actinomycetes > Micrococcales > Microbacteriaceae > Curtobacterium > Curtobacterium sp. VKM Ac-2861. Next base: position 129,629 of record NZ_JABMLA010000001.1, on the reverse strand, counting down.
GTCGCCCACTCCGAGGCCTTGGCCGCCGGTCGGGTCCCGCTCGTGCTCGGCCTGAAGTTCAAGCTGTTCGACAAGCTCGTCTACGCAAAGCTGCGGAACGCCCTCGGTGGCCGCACGGAGTACGCGGTCAGTGGCTCGGCGCCGCTCTCGCCGCGGCTGTCGCACTTCTTCCGGTCGATCGGCGTGCTCATCCTCGAGGGCTACGGACTCACCGAGACGACGGCCCCCGCGACCGTGAACCGTGCGGCGGACCTGCGCATCGGGACGGTCGGCCCGGCACTCCCCGGGGTCGAGATCCGGATCGCCGACGACCAGGAGATCCTGATCCGCGGCGTCGACGTGTTCGACCGCTACTGGCGGAACGACGAGGCCACCGAGCGGGCGTTCACGGACGACGGCTGGTTCCGCACGGGCGACCTCGGACGGCTCGACAACGACGGCATCTTGACGGTGACCGGACGCGCCAAGGAACTCATCGTCACCGCGAGTGGCAAGAACGTCGCACCGGCACCGCTCGAGGACGGCGTCCGCGAACACCCGCTCATCGGGCAGGTCGTGGTCGTCGGCGAGGGCAAGCCCTTCATCGCTGCCCTCGTCACGCTCGACCGCGAGATGCTCCCGGGGTGGTGCGAGAGCCGCGGGATCACGCCGGCGCTCTCCGCGCACGAGGCTGCGTACGACGAACGCGTGCTCACCGCCGTGCAAGAGGCGATCGACACCGCGAACGGCCGGGTCTCACGAGCCGAGTCGGTCCGGTCGTTCACGATCCTGGACACCGAGCTGACGGAGGGGTCCGGACACCTGACGCCGAAGCTGACGATCAAGCGGTCGGTCATCCTGCGCGACTTCGCGGCCGACATCGACCACATCTACTCGGGGTCGAAGGTGCAGACGACCGCGACGCCCGTCATCGAGGAGCGTCGCGCGCGCCGCGCGTAGCGCCCCATCGTCTCGGCGTACCGAGGCGTTTCGGGCGTACCAGGTCGTTTCTTCCGACCAGGTATGCCCGATTCCGCCAGGTGCGCGCGGGGTGCAGGTGCGCGCGGGGCTCAGGCCTCCGGCGACTGCTCCGTCGCGGGGGCGTCGAGGACAGCGGTCGAACCGGTGGCGACCGTGGTGTCGGCCGGACGACGGTTGGTGCGGGTGCGGTGCGAGCTGAGCTCGTCAGTCTGACTGGTCATGCGGGAGTCCTGGGGGGATGGGATGGTCGTCGGTGGGAGGCCGACGCGGATACGGTACCTCTTCGTCAGGACAAAGCGACAATCCCCCGTGGGGGTGTCATGAGCAGGCGCTCATGACCTGCGGATCAGTGGAACCACTCCTGCGCCCGGATGTCCCGCAGCGCCTGCCGTCGGACCTCTGGTTCGAGCGTCATCACGTAGACGGTGCCGTCCAGGTGGTCGACCTCGTGCTGCAGCGCCTCGGCCATCAGCCCGGTGCCCTCGAGCACCACCTCGGCGCCGTCGACGTCGACGCCACGGACCTTGGCGTACGGGTGCCGCCGGGTCGGGTAGCCGAGCCCAGGAACGGACAGGCACCCTTCCTCCATGAGTTCGGGCTCCCCCGAGACCTCGACGACCTCGGGGTTCAGGACGTACCCGACCTCGCCGTCGACGTTGTACGAGAACGCGCGGAGTCCGACACCGATCTGCGGCGCGGCCACACCGGCGCGGCCGGGCTCCTTGACGGTGTCGATCAGGTCCTGCACGAGGTCGCGGACCCCGCTCGACCCGAGTGCCGCCGGAGCGATCGGGTCCGCAGGCGAACGGAGGACGGGGTCGCCGAACAGGCGGATGGGACGGACGGTCAATTTACTGCAGCACCACCAGGAGGTCGCCGGCGTCCACCTGCTGGGTCGCCGGGATCGCGAGACGGCCGACGGTGCCCGCCACGGGCGCCGTGATGGCCGCTTCCATCTTCATCGCCTCGATGCTCGCCACGGCCGCTCCGGCCTCGACGACGTCACCGACGGCGACCTTGAGCGTCACCACACCGGAGAACGGCGCGGCGACGTGCTTCGGGTCGGACTTGTCGGCCTGCTCGGCGACCTTCGTCTCGACCTCGATCGACCGGTCGCGGACCGAGACCGGGCGGAGCTGCCCGTTCATCGTGGCCATGACCGTTCGGATGCCCTTGTCGTCGACCTCGCCGATGGCCTCGAGCCCGACGAACAGGTTGACGCCCTTGCCGAGCGGCACGACGTGCTCCTGCCCGGGGCGCAGCCCGTACAGGTAGTCGACGGTCGGCACCACGGACAGGTCGCCGTACTGCTCGCGCACCCGCTCGAACTGGGCCGTGGGCTGCGGGAACAGCAGCCGGTTCAACGCCTGCTGGCGCTCGGGCCCCGCGGCGTCGAGGTGCGCGCGCTCGGCGTCCGGCACCGGGGTGATCTCGAGGCGGACGTCGCGGCCCGCCAGGACCTTCGTCCGGAACGGCTCCGGCCAGCCACCCGGCAGGTCACCGAGCTCGCCGGCCATGAACCCGACGACGGAGTCCGGGATGTCGTACTTGTCCGGGTTCTGCTCGAAGTCGACCGGGTCGGCGTTCACCGCGGCGAGCTGCAGCGCGAGGTCACCGACCACCTTCGACGACGGCGTGACCTTCGTCGGGCGTCCGAGGATCCGGTTCGCCGCGGCGTACCAGTCCTCGACCTGCTCGAACCGGTCGCCCAGGCCGAGGGCGATCGCCTGCTGGCGGAGGTTCGACAGCTGACCACCGGGGATCTCGTGCTTGTAGACCCGACCCGTCGGACCGGGCAGCCCGGACTCGAACGGGGCGTAGGCCCGACGGACCGCCTCCCAGTAGGGCTCGAGGTCGCCGACCGCGTCGAGGGACAGTCCGGTGTCGCGCTCCGTGTGGGCCAGGGCGGCGACCAGCGCGGACATGCTCGGTTGGCTCGTCGTGCCGGCCATCGGCGCCGAGGCGACGTCCACCGCGTCCGCACCGGCACGCGCGGCGGCGAGGAGCGTCGCGAGCTGCCCACCGGCGGTGTCGTGCGTGTGCACGTGCACGGGCTGGTCGAAGCGCTCGCGCAGCGCGCCGACGAGCTTCTCGGCGGCGCCGGCGCGGAGCAGGCCGGCCATGTCCTTGATGCCGATGACGTGCGCGCCGGCCTCGACCATCTGCTCCGCCAGGCGGAGGTAGTAGTCCAACGTGTACAGGTCCTCGGCAGGATCGAGGAGGTCGGCGGTGTAGCAGAGCGCCGCTTCGGCGACGGCCGTGCCGGTCGCGAGCACTGCCTCCAGGGCCGGTCGCAACTGGCTGACGTCGTTGAGCGCGTCGAACACGCGGAAGACGTCGACGCCCGTGGCGGCGGCCTCGGCGACGAACGCGTCCGTCACCTCGGTCGGGTACGGGGTGTAGCCGACCGTGTTGCGGCCGCGCAGCAGCATCTGGATCGGGATGTTCGGCATCGCCTCGCGCAGCGAGGCCAGGCGCTCCCACGGGTCCTCTCCGAGGAACCGGAGGGCGACGTCGTACGTCGCTCCGCCCCAGGCCTCGACGCTCAGCAGCTGCGGCGTGAGCCGCGCGACGTACGGTGCGACGGCGACGAGGTCCTTCGTGCGGACACGGGTGGCGAGCAGCGACTGGTGCGCGTCCCGCATCGTCGTCTCCGTCACGGCGAGCCGGGTCTGGGCACGGAGTGCCTTCGCCCACTCGGCCGGACCCTGCGCCAGCAGCAGGTCGCGCTGGCCCTCGGGCACCGGGGCGCTGAGGTCGAGGGCGGGGAGCTTGGCGCTCGGGTCGGTGACCAGCGGCGACCGGTCACCGTTCGGCTTGTTCACCGTGACGTCGGCCAGCCAGTTCAGGACCTTGGTGCCGCGGTCCTTCGACACGTGGCCGCTGAACAGCTGCGGACGCTCCTCGATGAACTTCGTCGAGACGTCGCCGCGGGCGAAGTCCGGGTCCTCGAGCACGGCCTGCAGGAACGGGATGTTCGTGCTGACGCCACGGATCCGGAACTCGGCGAGGGCGCGCTTCGCACGGGCGACGGCCGTCGGGAAGTCGCGTCCGCGGCACGTCATCTTGGCGAGCATCGAGTCGAAGTGCGGGCTGATCTGCGCACCGGTGGCGACCGTGCCGCCGTCCAGGCGCACGCCGGCGCCGCCCGGGCTGCGGTACGTGGTGATGCGGCCGGTGTCCGGCCGGAAGCCCTGCGTGGGGTCTTCGGTCGTGATGCGGGTCTGCAGCGCGGCCCCGTGCACGGAGACGGTGTCCTGCGACAGGCCGAGGTCGGCGAGCGACTCGCCCGAGGCGATGCGCATCTGCGACTGCACCAGGTCGACGTCGGTGACCTCTTCGGTGACGGTGTGCTCGACCTGGATGCGCGGGTTCATCTCGATGAAGACGTGCTGACCCTCGCGCTCGCCCTCGGTGTCGAGCAGGAACTCGACGGTGCCGGCGTTCACGTAGCCGATCGACCGGGCGAAGGCGACCGCGTCGCGGTGCAGCGCCCGGGCGATGGCGGGGTCGAGGTTCGGCGCCGGGGCGATCTCGACGACCTTCTGGTTGCGGCGCTGCACGGAGCAGTCCCGCTCGAACAGGTGGATCGTCCCCGCTTCGGTACCCGTCGCGTCGGCGAGGATCTGCACCTCGATGTGCCGCGGCCGGATCACCGCCTGCTCGAGGAACATCGTCGGGTCGCCGAACGCACTGTCGGCCTCGCGCATCGCTGCTTCGAGCGCTGCACGGAGTTCGGGCTTGGTCTCGACCCGGCGCATGCCACGGCCGCCACCGCCGGCGACGGCCTTGGCGAACACCGGGAACCCGATGGCGTCGGAGCCGGCGATGAGCTCCTCGATGTCGCGACTCGCCGGGGTGCTCGCGAGGACCGGGACGCCGGCCGCGATCGCGTGCTCCTTCGCGGTCACCTTGTTGCCGGCCATCTCGAGCACGTGTTCGCCCGGACCGATGAAGGTGATGCCGGCTGCGGCGGCCGCGGCGGCGAGCTCCGGGTTCTCGGACAGGAAGCCGTAGCCCGGGTAGATCGCGTCGGCGCCCGACTCGCGCGCCACGCGGATGATCTCGGAGACGTCCAGGTACGCCCGGACCGGGTGGCCCCGCTCACCGATCAGGTAGGCCTCGTCGGCCTTCAGGCGGTGCAGGGAGTTCCGGTCTTCGTAGGGGTAGACGGCGACGGTGCGCGCCCCCAGTTCGTACGCGGCACGGAATGCGCGGATGGCGATCTCACCACGGTTCGCCACGAGGATCTTGCTGAACACGACGTCCCTTTCAGCCCGGGTTGAGGTGAGACAACCCTAGTGGCGGTAACGTTGCTGATCGTGCATGTACTCAGCGTGAGCTCCCTCAAGGGCGGTGTCGGCAAGACGACGGTGACGCTCGGCCTGACTTCGGCCGCCTTCGCCAAGGGACTGCGCACGCTGGTGGTGGATCTCGACCCGCAGTCCGACGTCTCCACCGGCCTCGACATCAACCTCGCCGGACACCTCAACGTGGCCGACGTCCTCGAGAACCCGAAGGAGAAGATCGTCCGTCAGGCGATCGCCCCCTCCGGGTGGACGAAGGGCTCGCAGGGCAAGATCGACGTCATGGTCGGGTCGCCCTCGGCGATCAACTTCGACGGGCCGCACCCCTCCATCCGCGACATCTGGAAGCTCGAAGAGGCCCTGGCCAACGTCGAGCAGGACTACGAGCTCGTGCTCATCGACTGCGCGCCGTCGCTGAACGCGCTGACCCGCACCGCGTGGGCAGCGTCCGACCGCGTCACCGTCGTCACCGAGCCCGGCCTGTTCTCCGTCGCCGCCGCCGACCGCGCGCTGCGAGCCATCGAGGAGATCCGCCGCGGACTCTCGCCCCGCCTGCAGCCGCTCGGCATCATCGTGAACCGTGCCCGCGTCCAGTCGCTCGAGCACCAGTTCCGCATCAAGGAACTCCGCGACATGTTCGGGCCGCTCGTCCTGTCGCCGCAGCTGCCCGAGCGCACCTCGCTGCAGCAGGCGCAGGGTGCCGCGAAGCCCCTGCACGTGTGGCCCGGCGAGTCCGCGCAGGAGATGGCGAAGAACTTCGACCAGCTGCTCGAGCGCATCATGCGGACCGGCAAGATCGGCCCCTACGCCGACGGTTCGGGTGCCGTAGGCGCGTAGGGCGCTGCCGCGCGGGCGCGACGCGCTGCTCACGTCCGCCGAGCGGTCACCAACTGTCGGCCGGCGGCCGCGCGGACGACGGTTCGTGACCACTCGGCGACGCGCACACGACGGTTCGTGACCACGCGCCGACTGCCAGGAGGCCCGTCTCTGCCCCGGCAGACACGCCCGGCCCCGGCTCGCCCAGCGGTCACAACATCCCGCTCACGTCCGCCGAGCGGTCACCAACTGTGGGCCGGCGGCCGCGCGGACGACGGTTCGTGACCACTCGGCGACGCGCACACGACGGTGCGTGACCACTCGGGGCGATCCGCGGGACGAGAACGTGGTCAGGAAGCGCGGGAAGCGCGACGCGCGGCGAGCTCGTCGGACGGGTCGGCCGCCGCGGAGGCGTCGAGCTCGACCAAGGAGGTCTCGACCTCGCGCAGGACCTTGCCGACCGCGATGCCGAAGACACCCTGACCGCGGGACACCAGGTCGATGACCTCGTCGTCCGAGGTGCACAGGTAGACCGAAGCGCCGTCGGACATCAGGGTGGTCTGGGCGAGGTCGGACACGCCCGACTCGCGGAGCTGGTTCACGGCGGTGCGGATCTGCTGCAGCGAGATGCCGGTGTCGAGCAGGCGCTTCACGAGCTTGAGCACGAGGATGTCACGGAAGCCGTACAGACGCTGGGAACCGGAGCCGGCAGCGCCGCGGATGGTGGGCTGCACGAGTTCGGTGCGTGCCCAGTAGTCGAGCTGGCGGTACGAGATGCCAGCTGCACGTGCGGCGACGGTGCCGCGGTAGCCGTTCTGCTCGTCGTGCTCGGGGAGGCCGTCGGTGAAGAGCAGCCCGAGGTCGTACCGCGTCGTGTCCGACTCGGTGCCTGGGGTGTCGTTCCCACTCATGCGCTTGCCTTCCACGACGATCGAGCTCCCACCCGAAGGTTCAACGACGGGTTGAGAGTTGTTCCGAGGTCAACGGTAGCGACTCCGACCGCTCCCGCGCGGGACATCCGACTCGGCGCGTCCGGCGTGTCGAGGATACGCCCCACCCACTGACGCACAAGCCCCCGCGGAGCACCCGAACGGATCATGCGTCGAGACGACCGATCGCCGCGCGGATGAGGCTCGAGCGGATGACCTCGAGCTGGACGGCGATCTCGCGCGCGAGTTCCGTGGCCTTCGCCCGTGACGTCGCATCGCCCCGGCGGGACACGGGCATGAGCGCGGATTCGATGAGTCCGACCTCGCGCTCGGCGGTGCTGCGGAGCGTGCGCAGGTGCCGCGGCTCGATGCCGGTCCGCTGTAGCTCGACGAGTGCCTTGAGGACGGACACGCTGTCCTCGCCGTAGGTCTCGGTGGCGGGGAGCAGGGATGCGGAGACCGCGTCGGCCAGGAGCATCGGGGACGCGCCGGCCGCTCGGGCCGTCTCGTCGCGGGTGTACCGGCGCTCGCGCCCGAGGATCGAGGGACGTGGGGCGTCCCCACCACCGGGCAGTACGGGCTCGCGCCCGGCGTCGAGGTCGGCGAGGTAGTCCTTGATGACCTTGAGCGGCAGGTAGTGGTCGCGCTGCAGACCGAGGATCACCCGGAGGCGGTCGACGTCGGCCGCCGAGAACTTGCGGTACCCGCTGGCCGTGCGGATCGGCGTGACGAGCTCACGCTCTTCGAGGAAGCGCAGCTTGGAACTCGACAGGTCCGCGAACTCGGGCTTGAGGCGAGCGAGGACCTGCCCGATCGTGAGCAGGTCCGGTGCCGCTGACCCCGCCCGGGCCGCAGCGGACCGTGCGGCCACTACGCGTTCGCCAGGCGCGCCAGGTCGACCCGGGACGCGTAGAACGTCAGACGGAACTTGCCGACCTGGACCTCTGCCCCGTCGGTGAGCGGTGCTTCGTCGATGCGGTCACCGTCGAAGTACGTGCCGTTGAGCGAACCGTTGTCCTTGACGGTGAACGCCGTGCCGTGGCGCAGGAACTGCGCGTGCTTGCGCGACACCGTGACGTCGTCGAGGAAGATGTCGGCGTCGGGGTGTCGGCCGGCGGTCGTGACGTCGGAGTCGAGGAGGAACCGCGCACCTACGTTCGGACCGCGGCGCACGACGAGCAGCGCCGATCCGGACGGCAGGGCGTTGACCGCCTCGCGCTCTTCCGCTGAGACACCGGACTCGGCGGTGAGCGCCGCGCCCATGTCCATGCTGAAGGTCAACGTGGTGTCGACCAGCCGCTGCTCCGGGGTCTTCTGACCGTCCGGCTGCGGGACCACTGGATCTGGCATCGGTGGACCTCCTCCTCTTGGCCCACCAGCGTATCGGAAAGGAGGGCTCCAGCGGCAGCCCCGAACTGGGCCTGTGGACGATCGTCCGCGGTGCGCGAACGCGCGGTCCGGGTTCAGCGACCGCGCGCGAGCAACCAGAGCAGGTACGGGGCGCCGACGACACCCGTCACGACGCCGACGGGCAGGGCGTTGCCGGGGATCGCGAACTGGGCGATGAGGTCGCTGCCGAGGGTGATCGCCGCTCCCACCGCGGCGGCCGGCCCGAGGGCGACGCGGCCGCCGCCGACGAGTCGACGGGCGATCGGCGCCGCCATCAGTGCGACGAACGACACCGGCCCCGCCGTGGCGACCGCAGCGGCGGTCAGGCACACCGCGGTGAGGAGCAGCAGCACCTTCGCGCGGTCCGGCCGGAGCCCGAGGGCCGCCGAGACCTCGTCGCCGAGCGTCAGGACGGTCAGGCGCGACGACTGCAGCAGGGCGAGCAGGAACAGCACGACGAACGCGACGCCGAGCACGCCGACCAGGTTCCGGTCGACGGCGTTCAGGCTGCCGGACAACCACAGCAACGCGGTGCCGGCCTGGGTGACGGTGCCGCTGGTGAGCATCCACCCCGTGATGCTCAGGCAGATCGCCGAGACGCCGATCCCGACGAGCACGACCCGGTTGCCGGTGATCCCCCGCCGCCAGGCCAGTCCGGCGATCACGATCGACACCACGACCGCGCCGACGAGCACGACCGAGAACAGGGTGCCGCCGGACGCCCCGAACAGCACGATCGCGGTGAGACCCGCAGCACTGGCACCCGAGGTGATGCCGATGACGTCCGGGCTCGCGATCGGGTTGCGGACGACGCTCTGCACGATGGCGCCCGCGACCCCCAGGCTGGCGCCGACCAGGATCGCACCGAGCACCCGGGGGCCGCGCAGCTGTCCGATGACGAAGTCCGAGATGCGGTCGCCCTGACCGAACAGCGCGCCGACCACCTGCGCCGGGGTGAGCGGGATCGAGCCGATCCCGAGTCCGATGAGCACCAGCGCGACGAGCACGACGACGACGACCGCCAGGACCACGAGCTCATGCCGGACACCGACCGACCGGCGCACACCACTCACAGGCCCCGCACCGCCCTCGACCGCACGAGCGCGATGAACACCGGCGCACCGATGAGGGCCGTGACGATGCCGACCTGCAGCTCCCCCGGGTACGCCACGACGCGACCGATGACGTCGGCCACCAGCAGCAGCGCTGGCGCGACGATCGCGGACAGCAGGATGGTCCACCGGTGGTCGGGGCCGCTCAGCCGACGGACGGCGTGCGGGACGGCGAGCCCGACGAAGGCGATCGGCCCCGCTGCGGCCACGGCCGAGCCGGCGAGCAGCACGGTCACGAGCCCGCCGACGGCCCGGACGAGCACCACGCGTTGCCCGAGCGACGCCGCGAGCTCGTCGCCGAGGGCGAGGGTGTTCAGCGAGCGGCCCAGGCCGAACGCGATCGCGAGACCGATCAGCACCGGCGCCGTGATGATGCCGGCGGTGCCGAGGTCCTTGCCGGCGAGGGCGCCCACCTGCCAGAACCGCAGCTGGTCGAGCAGGCTCGCGTTCGTGACGAGCACCGCCGTCGTGATCGACGACAGCGCGGCGGCGACCACGGCACCGGACAGCGCGAGGCCGACCGGCGACAGTCCGCGCCGGGCCACGGCGGCGATCCCGTAGACGAGCAGTGCGGCCAGGGCAGCACCGAGGAATGCGAACGGCAGGTAGGCGGCCGTGCCGCTCACCCCGAAGAGCGCGATGCCGGCGACCACGGCGAGGGCCGCCCCGGAGTTGATGCCGAGGACGCTCGGGTCGGCGAGCGGGTTGCGGGTCACGCCCTGCATCACCGCGCCGGCGACACCGAGGGCGGCACCCGCGAGGAGCCCGACGACGGTTCGCGGGACACGGTTGCCGAGCACGATCAGCCCGATCTCGTCGTTCCGCCCCGGGTGCAGGACGGTGTCGAGCACGGTGTGGAGCGGGATCGGCCGGGATCCGTAGGCGATCGACAGCGCGCACGCCACGGCGAGGACGACGACGGCCAGCACGGTCGCCCCGACCAGACGGGAGACGGAGGCGGGCGCCGGTGGCGCGGACGTGGAGGAGCGCATGGGAAGTAAGGCAACCCTAACGCCCGAACCCCACTCGGCGTCCCCCGAGCAAGCCCGGAGCAGTCGCTGGGTCCGTTCATAGGCTCGTCATTGGATCGCCGCCTGTACTGGTCTCCATCGACACCCGCCCGGGTCGTCGAGGGACGACCGGAGAGCACCGATGAACGAGACCCCGAACCCCGCCGCCGACGCCGACCGCGAGCACGACGAGCAGGGCACCGCCCGGACCGACGGCACGCAGCAGCAGCGGCAGCAGCAGGCGTACGGGATGAGCTGGGAGGCACCCCACGCCGACCCCGCCACCCTCCGTCCGGCCTACGCCTTCGACGGCTCCGGCCCGTACCTGTACGGCCCGGACGGCTCCGGCCCCTACGCGTACTCCCCCGACGGCCGCGGCCCGTACCTGATCGGCAGCCCGGCGCTCACCGGCACCCACCACGCCTGGGCGCACACCGCGGCGACGGCGAACCACCCGGGAGCGGGCACGAAGCGCCCGCGTCGCCTCGGGCTGATGATCGGCTCCGGCATCGCGGCCCTCGCGATCGTCGGCGCCGCCGGCGGCACGGCCCTCGGCCTGTCCTCGCAGAGCACGACCACGACGTCGAGCCAGTCGCAGGGCACCACGACGCTGCCCGACACCGGCAGCGGCACGGGCAGCAGCGACGGCACGAACGGCTTCACCGTCCCCGGAGACGGCAGCGGCACCGGCAACGGCACCGACGGCAGCGGCACCACGGGCAACGGCACCGACGGCAGCACCGGCACGAGCACCGAGTCCGCCGCCACCGCAGCGACCGCCGCCCAGAAGAAGGGCGTCGTGACGATCAACACCGTCCTGAACTACGACGAGTCCTCGCAGGCGGCCGGCACCGGCATGATCCTCAGCTCGAACGGCACGGTCCTGACGAACAACCACGTCATCCAGGGCGCCACGAGCATCACCGTCACCGACGAGACCACCGGCAAGGAGTACAAGGCGGACGTGGTCGGTACCGACGCCACGAACGACGTCGCCGTCCTGAAGCTCGAGGACGCCTCCGGCCTGTCCACCGTCACGCTCGACGACGACGGCGAGCCGAGCACCGGTGACACCGTCACCGACGTCGGCAACGCCGAGGGCACGGGCAACCTCGTCGCCGCAGAGGGCACCGTCACGGCCACCGACCAGGACATCCAGGTGCAGAGCGAGTCCGGCACCGGGACCGAGTCGCTGTCCGGTCTGATCGAGATCGCGGCGAACATCGTCTCCGGCGACTCCGGCGGCCCCGTCGTCGACAGCGAGGGCGAGGTCGTCGGCATGGCGACCGCAGCGTCCTCGGGCACCGCGGACGTCACCGGCTACGCCATCCCGATCACCACCGCGAAGGCGATCGCCGAGAAGATCCTGGCCGGGGAATCCTCGAGCACGATCACCATCGGTCTGCCGGCCTTCCTCGGCGTCCAGGTCAGCAGCACCGCGAGCACCACTGGCGGCGTCGCTGTCGCCGGCACGGTCGAGGGTTCCGGTGCCGCGAGCGCCGGCCTGGCCGAGGGCGACACGATCACGAGCCTCGGCGGCAAGACGGTCACGACCTCGGACGAGCTCACCGCGGCCGTGCAGTCGCACTCCGTCGGCGACAAGGTCGTGGTCGGCTACACCGACAGCACCGGCGCCGCCAAGACCGTCACCGTCACCCTGACCGCCGGCCCGGCCGCCTAAGCGGAAGGAAGCAGCGCCCGCACCACCGACCGGTACACGTTGGCCGGGGAGTCCGTCTGGAAGACGGTCTCCCCGGCTTCCGTCTTGCCCACGCGGGCGAAGCCGATCCCCTCGGCGCGAACGATCGTCACGGGCTTCGGCTTGCCCGGCCGACGCAGGTACGACACCGTCCACGGCGCGGCCCAGAAGCGCGCGAGCCGCGGGTCCGCCTCGACGAGGGCCTCCGGCAGGTCCGGTGCGTCGGAGCCGCCTGCCAGCCGGCGGCCGAGCAGGTGCCCTGGGAGCGACCCCGTGCGGAACGGGAAGGTCCACGTCGGGCCGATGCCGAGCCTCCCGGCCGTCAGCGCGACCGCGCGGTCCGGCGTGACGGACGCGACCACCGCGCCCGCCTCGGCGGTCCCGTCCACGACGGTCTGCGACCAGGCCTGGAGGCGCGACTCGCCACCGCCCTGCAGGTGCTGTTCCAGCGTGACCGGCTGGGCATCGCCCTGCCACGGCTCGAGCAGGGTCTGGGTCGACTCCGGCAGCGTGCCGAGTCGGCCGACGAGGCCCGCTTCGATGAGTTCGCGGCCCGCCGCGGTGCGGAGGAGCGTCGGGTTCCACCGGCGTCCGGCGAGGCTCTTGAGCGTGCCGACCGCGTCGGCGCTCAGGCGGGGGCCGTCGAGCTGCGGGCCGGGCGCCGGTGTGGGCAGCGGCTCGAGGTCGCGCTCGGGGCGGACCGGGGACGGCTCGGCGGCGCGGACGCTCTCGAGGACCGCGAACACGAGCTCGTCGGTCTCGAGCAGGCGTGCCAGGGGGCGTTCGATCGTCAGGTCGACGCGGTGCCGCCCGGTGACGAAGAGCAGGTGCGCACCCGCGACGTCGCCGTGTTCGTCGGGCCGGACGTACTCGACCAGGCGCGCGGGAGCCCCGGCGGCGGTCCAGGTGTCGCACCCGACGAGCAGCAGCCCCTCGACGGAACCGGGCAGTCTCGCGAGGAGCCCCGTGTTCTCGTCGCCGATCGCGCGGTCGCTGGGTCGGGATCGGACGGTGAGGACGATGTCGTCGCCGGTGACGCGCAGGTCCGCCTGGGCAGAGTCCTCGCGGCGCCACTGGTCGGGGCGGCGGAGGGTGAGGCGGGCGGTGCGGTCCTCGGTGCCGAGCGGGACGGGGACTGCCATGGCACGAGGCTACGTCGGGTGCGGGCTGCGGAGGGGTGCGGCTCGCCGTGCGCGCACGGGCGGGTGCGTGCGCCTCGCACGGTGCGTCCGCCGCCAACCGGTGCGAGGTTGGCGGCTCCGTGCAGCGCAGCAAGCTCGCACCGAGCAACCTCGCTCGCACGGCCTGACGAACCCCGCACCGTGCGAGCGCGACCAACGGCGCACGAACCTCGCACGGTGCGAGGTCAGCGGCGGGGCGCGCGCGCGGGTGGGGGCGGTGGGACGGGCTTCGCGGCGACGACGTCGGCGAGCCGGACCTCGACCCGGCCGCGGCGGGTGGCGATCGTCACGGTGTCGGGGGTGCGGGCGACGAGGTCCCCGAGGGCGTCCTGTGCACCGTCGCCGTGGTGCGCCCGGACCACGAGCCGGTCCCCGATCGCGGCGTCGAGCAGCACGCCGAGCGCTCGGGCCCGCGCGATCGCCGCCTGCTCCCCGGTGCTCACCCTTCCAGCGTAGGGGCCGCCTAGAGTGAGGGGATGGCCAAGGCTCGGGTGGACAGCTGGATCTGGGCGGTGCGGATCACCAAGACCCGCTCCGCTGCGACCGCCGCGTGCAAGGCCGGGCACGTCCGGGTGAACGGGGAGCGCGCGAAGCCCGCGCAGCCGATCGGCCCCGGCGACGAGGTCCGGGTCCGCCAGAACGGCTTCGACCGGATCGTCGTCGTCACCGGCATCATCCTGAAGCGGACGAGTGCTCCAGAGGCCGCGAAGCACTTCGAGGACAAGACCCCGCCGCGGCTGTCCAAGGAAGAGGCGGGGTTCGTGCCGATGCGCGACCGCGGTGCCGGACGCCCGAGCAAGCGGGAGCGCCGCGACCTCGAGAAGCTCCGCGGCTACTGACGCCCGTCGCTAGACGAAGCGGACGGTCTGCTGCAGTCGGTCGCGGATCTCGAACACGTCGACCGATCCGGGCGGGGACCACACGCCGTTCAGCACCTGCCCGAGCGCGCTGCGGCGCACGACGAGTGCGGTCGGCTTCTTCGGGGAGCCGACGAGCTGCACGTCGACCTCGACCGCGGAGTCCGGCACGACGAGCAACCGGCCGGTGAACCGCACCCGGGTCTGCTTCTGCACGGCACGGGCGGCGCGGACGAGTTCCTTCACCGGACGCTCGCCGGGCGCCAGGGTCTCCCCGACGATGTCGCCGTGCTCGACCCGGACGGGGGCTCCCCAATCGATCGACTCCACGGCCCAGAGCCCGCTCGGGGTCAGGACGGCATGGTCGAGCTTGCCCTCGGCCCCGGCGTCGAGGTCGTGCCAGACGGTGACGCCGATGCCCATGTCCGAGACGATCGAGGCGGTGGCCTCTTCGGCGAGCGCTTCACCGAGCAGCCGTCGGATGTGCCGGGGCGCGGAACGGATGAGGGTGGGGTCGTAGGGGTCCTCGATGGGGTCGCCGAGTCCGACCCATTCGCGTTCTGCCTGCAGGAAGACCTCGCGGGAGCGTCCGCCGGGGTGTCCGTGGGACCGGGCGCGGGGGCGGGTGTCGCGACGGGCTGACGGGGGTGCGTAGGCGTCGCGACCGGTGTCGGGCCTCCCGGTCGACGAACCGGACGCACCGGACGTGCTGAACGGACCGGCGCCGCTGCTGCTGAACGAGCCGCGCGAGCCGGCGTCGTAGGCGCGGCGCGCTGCGGGCGTGCCGATGCGCTCCCAGGCGAGCTGGACGCGGCGGAAGTGCTGGGCGTCGCCGCCGAGGTCGGGGTGGGATTCGCGGGCGGCGCGCCGGTAGGCGCGGCGGAGCGCGTCGTCGTCGGCGGTCGCGGGGACGCCGAGGACTTCGTACGGGGTGGCGTCGGCCGGGCTGTCGGTCATGGCCCTGCGACATTACCCGAGGCAGGGTACGAGTCCGCCGCGTGGTTGCTGGGGACGGCCTGGAGGAACGGATGGACTCGACCCCACCGGCTGCGGTCAGCGGCTGGTCGCCTCCACCACCCCGAACGCGACGGGCGCGTCGAGGAACCGCGCGTATCGGGCGGCGGCCGCCTCGAGCGCGCGCACCGATGCCGTGTCGAGTGCCGCGAAGGGTGTGACGGTGACGGCCACCCCGCTGGCGCGCTCGGTCCGCTTCCAGGTGCCGACGACCCGCCCGCGGACGACGGCCATCGGCAGGAACATGCCGTTGGAGCCCAGGACGACCCGGTCGGCGTGTGCGGGGTCGAGCTGGGCGGAGCGGTCGGCGTACCCGAGCAGGTACTCGTCGAACCCGGGCAGCAGGTGGCCGGTGGGTGTGCCACTGGTGGTGGGACGGTCGGCGAGCGCGAGGAGCCCGTCGCCGAGGTCCTCGACGGTGTCGCCGGCGGCGGCTCGGGCGCGGCGGAGGTCACCCAGCGGGAGCTTCGTCCAGCTGGCGGCGTCGGCCTCGGTGGCGGGGCCCCGTCCGCGCAGGTACCCGAGCAGGACCCGGCGGAGTGCCTCCTCGGGGTCGGGGACCTCGGTGAGCGCCGGTGCCCACTCGTCGAGGAGCACGAGTCCCTGGCCGACGCGGGCGGTGGGGCCCCAGGCGACGAGTCCCTCTTGCGAGAGCTGCAGCAGCAGGTGGTAGCCACGGCCGGCGGTGGGGTCGATGCCGGCGGCGCGGTACTCGTCGAAGAGTTCGTCGCGGACGAGGGCGCGGCCGCCGGACAGTGCGCCGACGGTGGTGTCCCGTGCTCGGTCGAGCAGGGGCTGGTCGATGCCGAGTTCAGTGGCGCGTCGGGCGATGCTGCGCAGGGTCCGTTCGGCGGTCAGGGAGAGCAGGAGTCGGAGGTCGTCGGGGCGCATGGCGTGCAGGGTTCCCCGCATCGGCCAGGAGCGGACGAGCTCGCCGCGGTCGAAGGCGGCGCGGACGTCGTCACGGGTGGCCCCGGGTGTGCGGACCCCGATGGCCCAGAGGACCTGGCCGAGGTCCTGCCCCTGCACGGCGGTCATCCGTTCGACCGCACCGGTGGGGCTGAGGCCGGGGAGGGCGATCCCCTGCGCGGCGAGCCGCAGCGTGCGGAGCTGCGCAGGGGTCGGGGTCACGCGACGGCGGCGGCGATGGCGTCCGCGTGCTGCTCGATGTAGGCGACGTCGGCCCGGTACAGGTCGGCGTGCCCGTGCGCCAGGTCGCTGACGAACTTCGGGTTGCCGGCGGCGGCCTCGGTCTCCATGGTGGTGACCATCGCGACGAGGGACGCGGCCATCGTCTCGGCGAGGACGCTGCGGGAGCGGTCGTCGAGGTCGTAGGCGCGGCAGAACTCGGCTGCGCGGGCGAGCCGGTCGTCGAGGTCCGGGGCGGTCATGCCCTCGACGGCGCCGGTGGTGAACGGGGCGAACCGGTACACGGCACTCGCGACGTCCCAGACCCGGGGGCCGGGGTGTGCGGTGTCGAAGTCGATGAGCCCCACGGCCTGGATGCCGTCGTAGACGCAGTTGTAGGGGGCGAAGTCGCCGTGCACGATCGTCTCGACGGGGGTGCGTTCGGCCTGTGACCAGCAGTCGCGCGCCCCGTCACGCGGGAACGTGGTCGCGGCGTCGTGGAAGTGCCGGAGCAGTCGTGCGCTCGTGACGAGGGCGGCTTCGCTCGCGACGTCCTCGGTCCACGGGTACTCCCCGGCGACCCCGGGGACGAACGACACCGTCTCGAGGGTGTCGCCGTGCTCGATCGGTTCCGGTGCCGCGACGAACCCCTGTTCGTGCAGGTGTGCGAGCAGCCGGTGGACGGTCGGTGTCCACGGTCCGGCCGGGCGGTGGACTCGGTCGTCGGCCCTGGTGATCCGCTCCATGGGGAACCTCCTGTGTGTGCGTCTCCGTTGACGTCCGGCCAGCGTATCGACGTGCGCCGCCGCGTGTGACCCGGTGGTGTGAACAACACGTCACGTGACGGCATGCAGCGTTGCATGCAAGGGCGTACGATCGTGCACCGTGGAGCAGCACACGACGACCCAGGCCGCATCCGACCGCGCGTACGACCACGTCAAGCGGGCGATCATCCGCGGCGACCTCCCCGGTGGGACCGCGATCAGCGAGAACGCCCTGTGCCAGGAGATCGGGGTGTCCCGCACCCCCGTGCACGAGGCCTTCCTGCGCCTGGCCGCCGAGGACCTGCTCACCCTGGAGTCCCGCAAGGGTGCGGTGGTGCGCCCGATGTCCCCGAACGAGGCGGCGGACGTACTGGAGATGCGCGAGGCGATCGAGGCCACGGCGGCGACCCGCGTCGTGACCGACGGCCGCGTGGCGGACGTCACCCCGGGCCTCCAGGCCATGCTGGCGGAGCAGGAGCAGGCGGTCGCGACGGGTGACGTCGACCGGTTCATCGAGGTCGACGCCGCGTTCCACGGTGCGGTGATCGGCGCGTCGCGGAACGCGATCGCGGTGCGCTTCGCCCAGACGCTCCGTGACCGGCAGAACCGGCTCCGACACCAGCTGATGCGGGTGCAGCCGTCGCAGCTGCAGGCCTCGCTCGACGACCACCGAGCCCTCGCGGCAGCCCTGGCAGCGGGCGACGCGGCCCGCTACGCCGAGGTCTTGCACGCCCACGTCGCCTCGCACCGGGGTGCCCTGTGAGCGCGACGGGGAGCATCCCCACCACCGGCTCGCTGTCCGTCCCCTCGGCGCGCGTGATGCCCTGGGTCGCCGTGTGGGGCGCGGTGTTCGTCTGCTCGTGGGGCGGCAACCAGTTCTCGCCCCTGCTGCTCATGTACGAGGGCCGCGAGCACTACTCGTCGGTCGTCGTCAACGTCTTCCTGGGCGTCTACGTGCTCGGCCTCGCGCCGGCGCTGCTCGTTGCCGGGTCGCTGTCCGACCGGCACGGCCGCAAGCCCCTCATGCTCGCCGCCATCGTGTCCGCCGTCGTCGGCAGCGGACTGCTCGCGCTCGGACCGCTCGGCCCCGGGTTCCTGGCGGCCGGGCGGCTGTTCTCCGGCATCACCGTCGGCATCGCGATGGCCGTCGGCAACAGCTGGGTGAAGGAGCTGTCGCAGGGACGCTTCGACCCATCCGCCGACGCCGGGTCCGGTGCCCGCCGGGCCTCGCTGGCGTTCACGCTCGGTTCGGCCTCCGGCGCGCTGGTGGCCGGACTCATCGCACAGTGGGGCCCGATCCCCGAGGTGCTGCCCTTCCTGGTCCACATCGTCGTCGCACTGCCCTTCGCCGTCGTCGTCTGGCGCACCCCCGAGACCAACCGCTC
The DNA here is from genome assembly GCF_013204965.1 of Curtobacterium sp. VKM Ac-2861. NCBI lineage: Bacteria > Bacillati > Actinomycetota > Actinomycetes > Micrococcales > Microbacteriaceae > Curtobacterium > Curtobacterium sp. VKM Ac-2861. The sequence continues at coordinate 111,078 of NZ_JABMLA010000001.1, read as the reverse complement.
CGGCGGGGTCCCCGGTCCGTGGTGGCGCCAGCTGCGGGTGCCGAGCGCCGGGCACCGACGGTTCACCCGCGTGGTGCTCGTCACCGCGCCGTGGATCTTCGGCTCGGCGGCGATCGGGTACGGCTACCTGCCGACCCGGCTCACCGGAGCCACCGGCGCGTGGGGCCTGCTGTTCGCCACCGCCGCGACCGTCGTCGCCCTCGGGGTGTCCAGTGCGGTCCAACCGCTCGCGCGGCGCGTGCACTCGCTGACCTCTGCCCGCGGGCTCACGACGGCCCTCGCGTGCATGACCGCCGGCATCGCCGTGGTCGTCGTCGCGATCGAGCTGCAGTCCGTCGTGGTCGGACTCGTCGCGAACGTCGTCATCGGCGTCGGGATCGGGCTCGCCCTGGTGTCGTCGCTGCTCGAGGTGCAGCGGATCGCGGGGTCCCGCGACCTGGCCGGCCTCACCGGGGTGTTCTACGCGGCGGCGTACGCGGGGTTCCTGGCGCCAGCCGTGATCGCGGCGATCGCGAACGTCGTGGCGCTGCCGGTCGTCCTCTGGGTGATCGTCGGACTCGGTGTCGTGTCGTGGTGCGCGGTGCTCGTGTCGTCGCGGCGGTACCTGCCGACGGCGTACCGCCGCTAGAACTGGTCGCGCAGCCAGGACGGCCCGTGCACCACGGCACCGAGCGCCTCGACGCGGGCACGGAGCTCCCGGTCCGCCGTGACGACCACGACGGGACCGTCGCCGGCGTCCACCGCGGCACGAGCGGCGTCCACGATGGCGTCGTCCCCCGAACCCGGCGCTGCGACGACGTCGAGTGCACGGGGCAGTGCACGGGGCAGTGCGCCGTGCAGTGCAGCGTCCGACGACCCGGAGGCGCCTCGGGCCTCGCGGGCCTCGCCCTCGAGCACCACGGTCCAGCGCGGCCACCAGCGGGCGAACGGCAGCGCCAGCACGTCGGCGGTCACCCCGGAATCGGCGAGCGCCGTCACCGACGACAGCAGGCGTGCAGCGGCTCCCGCCCGGTCCTTCCACCAGCCGTCGGGCACGCTGCCGACGACGTTCGCTGCATCGACGACGACGTGCGGGGTGGTGGTGAGCGACGCGCGGAGCGCCGGCCACGACCTCCCGAACCCGGGGTGGAGCGGCAGGTCGTCGACCTCGTCGACGGGGATCCAGGACAGGGCGAGGCTCTCGCGGTCCGCGATCACCGGTTCGAACGGCCGAGCGGCACGCCCCACCACGGTCGTGTAGGTCCAGAACCCCAGGTCGAGGAGTGCCGTGTGGCGCAGGTCGACGCCGTCGTGCGGCACACCGGCTTCCTCGGCGGACTCGCGGAGCGCACCGGTGACTGCCTCCTCGCCCTGGTGGCGTGCGCCCCCGGGGATGCCCCAGGTGCCGCCGTGGTGGCTCCACTCGACGCGGTGCTGCAGGAGCACGCGTCCGGCGCCGTCGTCGACGAGCAGCCCTGCCGCGCCGAAGAGTCCCCAGGCCTTGGTGCCGTCGGGACCGACCGCCCAGGCATCGCCGGGGTCGCGGGGGCCCGGTGGCGGTCCGGGAGGCGTGGAGTCTGGCACACACCAACCCTGTCACACGGTGCAGGGCATGTGACCGGAGACGACGGGCCGGAGACGACGAGCCGGAGACGACGAGCCGTGGCCCGGCGCAACTGCTCGTGTACGGTGTCGATCGAGACACGGGGTGCCGCAACCAGCGGCTGAGATCACACCCGTCGAACCTGCTCGAGCTCGTACTCGCGAAGGGATCGTCCATGGAAACCGCTGCGCCCTCCCCTGCCTGGGCCCACCGAACCGCCGAACTGCTCGAGGCCGTCCGGGCCCGGAGCCCGTTGGTGCAGTGCATCACGAACACCGTGGTGCAGAACGTCACCGCGAACGTGCTGCTCGCCCTCGGGGCCTCGCCCGCGATGGTCGACGTGGCGACCGAGGCGGGACCGTTCGCCCGGGTCGCCGACGCCCTGCTGGTGAACACCGGCACCCCGCACGCCGAACCCCGGATCGCTTCGCTCGAGGCCGTGCACGCCGCCCGCGACACCGGTACCCCCTGGGTGCTCGACCCCGTCGCGGTCGGCTCGTTGCCGGTGCGCACCGCCCTGGCCCGCGAGCTGCTCGCGCTGCACCCGACGGTGCTGCGCGGCAACGCGTCCGAGGTCCTCGCCCTGCTCGGCACGTCGGCCGGTGGCCGCGGTGTCGACAGCACGGTGGGCACCGAGGACGCCCGTGCGGCTGCGGTCGACGCCGTGTCCGGTCAGGCGGCCGGGAGGCTCGTGGCCGCGGTGGCCGTGTCGGGTCCCGTCGACCTGCTGGTCGCGCCGGGCACCGGTGTGGTCCGGGTCGCGAACGGCACCGAGCTGTTGACGCGGATCACCGGGGGCGGGTGCGCCCTCGGCGCGGTCGTCGCCGCGTTCACGTCGGTCGCGCCCGACGACGCCGGTGCGGCCGCCGTCGCGGCGACCGCGGTGCACACGATCGCCGCGGAGCTCGCCGCCCGCGAGGCCGGCGGCCCCGGCACCTTCCAGCCGCTGTTCCTGGACCGGTTGGCGTCGCTCACCCCCGAGGACGTCGTCCGCGAGGCCCGGATCACGGTCGAGGCCGAGCCTGCGTCCCTGGTGGTGCCGGCATGAGCGGGCTGCCGGAGGACTTCGGCGTGTACCTGGTCACCGACGGTGCCCTGGCCGACCGGCACGGTGTCGGTGTGCTCGGGGTGGTCCGCGCCGCGGTGCACGCCGCGGTCCGGATCGTGCAGGTGCGGGACAAGGACGCCTCGGCTCGGGACCTGCTGGCCCTGAGCGCTGCCGTGGCCGACGCCGTGGGAGACCGCGCCGCCGTGGTGGTCGACGACCGGCTAGACGTCGCCCTCGCCGCTCGGCACGCGGGACACCGGGTAGCGGGGGTGCACCTCGGCCAGTCGGACGTCCCCGTGACCGCTGCTCGTGCCCTGCTCGGGCGGGACGCGCACGTCGGGTTGACCGCGAACACCCCGGAGCACCTGGCGGTCGTCACCCGCCTGCCCCGCGGCACCGTGGACCTGCTCGGCGTCGGGGTCGTGCACCCCACCACGACGAAGGCCGACCACCCGCCGGCGCTCGGGCACGACGGCTTCGCCCGGCTCGCGGCAGCGACGGACGTGCCGTGCGTGGCGATCGGCGGGGTGACCCTCGACGACGTCGCGCCGCTCCGGGCAGCGGGCGCAGCCGGGGTCGCGATCGTGTCGGGCATCTGCGCCGCGGCCGATCCCGGGTCCGCAGCGGCCGCGTACGTGGCCGCGTGGAGCTCTGGACCCGGCCACGGGGCGGAGCCGGGGCGGCTCGCGGCGGGCGATCCGTTCCTCCTGTCGGGGGCTTCGTCGCACCACAGGGCGGAGTCGTGAGCGTCCCGCGCGTCCTGGCCATCGCCGGGACCGACCCGACGGGCGGTGCTGGGTTGCAGGCCGACCTCAAGGCGATCGCGGCGCACGACGGGTACGGCATGGGCGTGGTCACCGCCCTCGTCGCGCAGAACACGCACGGGGTGCGGTCGGTGCACGTGCCGGACGTCGCGTTCCTGCGGGAGCAGCTCGACGCGGTGTCGGACGACGTCACGATCGACGCCGTGAAGATCGGGATGCTCGGCACAGCACCGGTCGTCCGCGTCGTGACGGACTGGTTGCGGGAGCACCGGCCGCCCGTGGTCGTCGTGGACCCGGTGATGGTGGCGACGAGTGGTGACCGGTTGCTCGACGAGGACGCCGCCGCGGCGATGGGGGCGCTGTTCGGGCTGGCCGACCTGGTGACACCGAACCGGGCCGAGTTGCAGGTGTTGGCGGGGCTGGCCGGGGCGGGTGCGGCTGCTGGTGCGGCGCCTGCGTCGCTGTCGTCGCTGTCGTCGCTGGACGCTGCGCGGCTCGTGGCGTCGACGTGGGACGTGCTCGTGCTGGCGAAGGGCGGGCACGACGAGGGGCCGACCTCCGACGACGTGCTCGTGTCGCCGTCGGGGTCCGCTCGGCGGTTCACCGCTCCCCGCGTCGCGACGGCCAACACGCACGGCACCGGGTGCTCGCTGTCGAGCGCCATCGCGACGCTCGCTGCGCGGCACGGGGACTGGGAACTCGCGGTCGGGGTGGCGAAGCCCTGGCTGACGGCAGCCCTGCGGGGAGCCGATGCCCTGGAGGTCGGGTCCGGCAACGGGCCCATCGACCACGGCGCCGTGATCCGCGCGTTGCTGCCCGAGGTCCGGTTCACCGACGTGTGGTGGTCCGACGTCGACTCCGTGCTGCAGGCCACGATCGAGTGCGGGTTCCTGGTCGGGCTGCGCGACGGGACGCTCGACGCGGACGTCTTCGCCGGGTACCTCGCGCAGGACGTGCACTACCTGCGGGCCTACGAGCAGCACCTGGCGGCGTTGGCGGCGAGCGCTGCTGGCGCGGGCGCTGGCGCTGGCCCTGGCGCTGCGGCTGCCGGCGCTGGTCGTGGTCCTGCGGCTGCGGCCTTCTGGGCTGCGGCGGCCGAGGGGTGCGCCGCCGAGGCCCGCGACCTGCACCACCGACGCCTCGCCGGCACCCACGCCGACGACCCCGTCCACCCGACGTGCGCCGGGTACCTCGCACACCTGCAGGAGGCGGCGGACTCCGGGTCGGCGGCCGTGCTCGCCGCGGCGGTGCTCCCCTGCTTCCGGGTCTACGCCTGGGTGGGGGCGCAGCTCGGCGCGGCTCCGGACGGGCACGCGTTCGCGGACTGGATCACGGCGTACGGCGACCCGGGCTTCGCGGCGTCGAGTGCCGAGGCGACCCGTCTGGTCGAGGAGATGGCGGCAGCAGCGACCCCGATCGAGCGGGGGCGGATGGCGCGCGCGTTCCGCCGCTCGACCGAGTGGGAGCTGGCGTTCTTCGCGATGCCGCTGGTGGGGGCCGCTGGCGAGTTCACGTGCTGACCGACACCTCACGGGTTCGTCGACCCGCGAGGTGTCGTCTGGCGCGAAACGTCGGCGCGGGTGGCCTCAGCGGGCGGGCGGCGGCAGGCGCACCAGCTCGACGGCCAGGTCGGCGCCGGTCACGGTTCCGCGCATCCACGTGAAGTCCGGCTGCCGACGGCGATCGGTCGGCGAGCCGGGGTTGAGCAGTCGCAGCCCGGACGGTGCGACGGTGTCCCACGGGATGTGCGAATGCCCGAAGACGAGCACGTCGGCGTCCGGGTACTCGGCGGCCGCCCGGCGCTCCCGGCCCGTCGCGGCACCGGTCTCGTGCACGAGCGCGAACCGCAGGTCCTCGACCGCGAAGTGCGCGACGAGCGGCAGCCGGTCGTCGAACTCGGGGCCGTCGTTGTTGCCGCGCACGCCCTCGAACCGGCGGGATCGGGCCTGCACGGCGTCGAGGGTGGCGAGGTCGACCCAGTCCCCCGCGTGCACGACGAGGTCGGCGGCGTCGACGTCCGCCCAGAGCGCCGCGGGCAGGTCCTTCGCCCGCTTCGGCAGGTGCGTGTCGGAGAGCAGGACGAACGACGTGGTCACGTCGAGGATCGTCCGGGCATCGGCAGTCCGGCCTCGTCCGAGGCGCCGAGCCGTTCGAGCAGTCCGGCGAGCAGGGCGATGTCGTCGTCGGACCAGCCGGCGAGCCGTTCCTCCAGCGCATCCCGGTGCAGCTGCACGGAGCGTTCGAGCGCGGTGCGACCGGCGTCCGTCGCCACGAGGGGCTTCGCGTTGCCGGTACCGCCGTCGGTCGTCTCGATCAGCTTCGTGGCGAGGAGCCCGGACAGCTGCCGCGAGATCGTCGAGCGGTTCAGGCGCAGGTACCGGGCGATGTCGATGGCCATGCATCCGGGGTGCTGCACCACGAAGTCGACGAGGGACTGGTCGACCACGCTCAGTGCCTGGTCGGACCCGCGGGCACGGATGCTCGCACGTCGGGTGATCCGGGCGAGCTCGGTGTACGCCCGGCCGATCTCGCTGTTCCGGATCCCGGAGCTCGGGTGGTCCATCGTGGCTCCAGCCTTTCGGTGCCGGCGCCGGCCGGCGGTCTTCTGTGCCGACACCATACCGGTCGGTACGCGATATTCGGGCTCAGTGACCTGCAGCTGCGGCCCGGAGCGCGGGGATGTCGAGCTTCTGCATCGTCATCATCGCCTGGAAGACACGGGCGTTCGCCTCGGGGTCGCCCGACCCGGTCATGAGCTCACCCATCATCGACGGGGTCACCTGCCAGGCGACACCCCAGCGGTCGAACAACCAGCCGCACATGCTCGGCTTCCCGCCGTCGGCGAGCAGGGCGTCCCAGATGCGGTCGAGTTCGTCCTGCGTGTCGACGTCGACCTGGAACGAGACGGCATCGGTGTGCGGGTGTCCCGGGCCGCCGTTCATCGCCCGGTACGGCTGCCCGAGCAACGTGAACTCGACGACCAGGGTCGCGCCGTCCGGGGTCTTCGCCACACTGTCGATCGAACTACCGGGGAACAGGTCGACGTAGTACCGGGCGGCCTGCTCGGCTTGGTCGTCGTACCAGAGGAAGGGGGTGATGGTGGGCATGGGGCGCTCTTCTCGCGTCGGCTCAGTCCGCGGCACTGCGGATGAGCAGGTCTGACTTCTCGGGGTGCTCGTCGAACCACTTGCCGACGAACCAGCACATCGGCACGACCCGCTTCGTCGAGTTCGTCTCGACGTCGGCGACCGCGTACTCGACGAGCTCGGCCGCGTAGCCGTGCCCGCGGTGCTTCGGCACCGTGTACGTGTGCGGGAACGCGATCGCGTCGCCGTTCTCGCGGTAGTCGAGCACGCTCACGAGCTCGCCGCCGACGTACATCGCGTAGCGGTCCTGGTCGATCTCGTCGCGGAACTCGTGGTCCATGCCGCCATCATGCTCCGCCCGGGGCGCACGTGCCCCACCGGGAATGCTCGTGGCCGCCGAGCGTTGGATGGACACCATGACAACGATCGGCATCATCGGCGCAGGCAACATCGGATCCCAACTGGCACGGCTCGCGGTACAGCACGGCCACCAGGTCGTGATCGCGAACTCCCGCGGCCCCGAGACCCTGGCCGACCTCGTGGCCGAACTCGGCGACCAGGCCCGCGCGGCCACCCGTGACGAGGCCGCCGTCGCGGGCGAGGTCGTCGTCGTGACGGTGCCGCTCGCCGCCATCGAGACGATCCCGGCGGAGCCGCTCGTCGGCAAGGTCGTCATCGACACGAACAACTACTACTGGGAGCGCGACGGCCACATCCCTGCGCTCGACGACCAGTCGACGACGACGGCCGAGCTGCTGCAGGACCACCTGCCCGGTGCCCGGGTCGTCAAGGCGTTCAACCACATCGGCGCCGCAGACCTCACCGGTCACGCCACCCCGGCCCGTACCCCGGACCGTCGCGCACTCGTGGTCGCGGGCGACGACGCCGAGGCGAAGCAGGTCACCGCGGACCTCATCGACGAGTTCGGCTTCGACGTCGTCGACGCCGGACCCCTCGCCGAGGGCTGGCGCATCCAGCGGGACACCCCCGGCTACGGCCCGCGCCTGACCGCCGACCAGCTGCGCGAAGCACTGCAGGCAGCCACCCGCTGACGCCCCCGAGTCTCGGCCCCGCCGCCGCGAGACTCGGGCTGGGCGACAGTCCTCGGGCCGACAGCCACGAGAACTGTCGCTCACGCCGAGACTCGGCCCCGTGGGCGGCGGGCCCGCCGCCCGCCTACGCTCGGTCGAAGATGACCGTCATGTCGGCGATGTCGTCCTCGGTCGGCTCCCACGTGGTGCCGGCCTCGACGTTCTGCGTGATCTGCTCCGGCTTCGTCGCCCCCGCGATGACGCTGGACAGCCCCGGCTGCGCGAGCAACCACGCGAAGGTCGCCTGCAGCATCGTGACGCCGCGGTGGTCGCAGAAGCGCTGGTAGTCGTCGAGCACGTCCCACGGGGCGTCCTCGAGCAGCTGCGGCTTCGACGTCGACAGACGCCCGTCGGCCGGACCCCCGGCCTTGGTGTACTTGCCGGTCAGCAGCCCGTTGTAGAGCGGGAAGAACGGCAGGAACCCGAGGGCGTAGGCGCGGACGGCCGGCAGCACCTCGGCCTCGGCGGCACGGGCGAGCGGGCTGTACTCGTTCTGCGCGGACACGAACGCCGTGGTGCCGGCGATCGACGCGGTCAGCTCGGCCTCGGCGATCTGCCAGCCCGCGAAGTTCGAGTGCCCGATGTAGCGGATCTTGCCCTCGCGGACCAGGTCGTCGAGGACCGACAGCGTCTCCTCGATCGGGGTCACGTCGTCGGGACGGTGCATCTGGTACAGGTCGATCCAGTCCGTGCCGAGGCGACGCAGCGACGACTCGACGGCCAACCGGACGTACCGCCGCGACCCGCGCACACCCCAGTCCGGGCCGTTCGCGCCCTGCATGTCCATGCCGAACTTCGTCGCGAGCACGATCTCGTCACGCCGTCCCGCGATCGACCGGCCGAGCATCTCCTCGGACATGCCGGGCCGGCCGCCGTAGATGTCGGCCGTGTCGAAGAGCGTGACCCCGGCGTCGAGTGCCGCCCGCACGACGGCGTCGGTGCCCTCCTGCGACTCGGAGGCGGTCCCCGGCCGCCCGAAGTTGTTGCAGCCGAGGCCGACGGTGGAGACGACGAGCCCCGAGGGACCCAGTGGACGGTGTTCGATTCCGGTCATGCCCCGAACGTACCGGCGACCCCGGAACTGGGGCTGCGACATCCGCGACCGTTGCCGCTAGAACTGACGATGGATCAGTCGACGAAGGGAGCACCGCAGTGGCGTCGCATCGCATGCAGGATTCGGAACGGCCGCGCCGTCCCGTGCCGTCCTGGGTGACCGCACCGGTCGTCGAACCGGCCGCGTCCGCCGGGCGGGTCGCGTCCGACTCCGCAGCGAGCACCGGCCAGGAGGCCCGTCCCACCCCCGCCACGTCGCGCGCCGCCCACGGTGCGCCGGCTCCCACCACCGTGCTCGGCTCCGCCCCGCAGCCGACGGCCACGCTCGACCCGACGGCAGCGCCGACGCCGGAGCCCGCGTCCATCGCCACCCTGGTCGAGGACGACGTCACGGTCCCCGACTACCCGCCGCAGCAGGACCTCCTGCCACCGGCCCCGACATCACCGACCGTGCACACCGTGCCGTTCGACACCGCCGCCGTGGCCTCCGCACCGGCCCCGGTCTCACCGATCGACGCCGCTCCCCGCACCGCACCGGCCCCCGCACCGTCGCCCGTGCCCTCCGCCGGACAGCCCCGGTTCTCGGTGCCCGGCCTGGAGCACGTCGTCGTCGAGGGCACCGAGCCCGAACCCGTCGGCCCGATCGGCTTCCGCACGCCCCGCCGCTTCGCCCACCAGCAGGCCGCCGCCACCGCCGTGACCCCGGCACCGACGCCGGCGTCCGCCCACGTGCGCTCCTTCGACGCGGTCCTGCAGGCGCCGGTGTCCGCGGCTGCACCCGCGGCCACGAACGCCACCGTGCCCTCGAACGCCACCGTGCCCTCGACCGCACCCGTGGCGGAGGCGAGCGCGTCCGTCGGGGCCGAGCCGGGCCTCCCGACCGAACTGCTCGACCAGCCCGTGGCCGCAGCCGCCCAGCCGGAGCCGCGCCGTGCACTCGGTGCGACGCCCGGGGCGGTCCTGGGCGCCGTGGGGGGCATCGCGACGCTCGGACTCGCGGCGTGGTGGTTCACCGCGCCGGCGACCGTGCACGGTGTCGGCGTCGTGCTCGGACTCCTCGCGCTGGTGGTGTCGCTCGTGACGCTGCGCGACCGTGCGGCGACGTGGCAGCGGCCGGTCGCGCTGCTCGGCGCCGTGCTCGGTGGCGTCGGCACGCTCGTGCTGCTGTGGGCCGTCGCGTCGGCGCTGCTGCCGCTCGCCGGGGTGACGCTGCCCGACCTGACCGGGACCGGGACGACCCCGACCCTCGCGCCGTAGCGGGCTCGGTCTCCGGTTCGGCTCCTCGGCTGGCGCGGTCAGACCGCGCGGACGACCCCGCGCGACAGGATCGCGTTCGTCAGGGCATCGATCGGCTCGCGTTGCACCGTCGGGTTCGCGATGAGGACGTAGTCGACCGCCGGCAGGTCCGGCAGCCCGAGCCGCTGCGACACCTTCACCAGGTCCGCCGGGATGAGCGAGTGCGGGAACACCGCCACGCCGATCCCCGCGCGCACCGCCGCCAGCACGCCGTTCACGTCGCGGGTGTTGCAGGTGATCCGCCAGGTGCGGCCCGCGGCCTCGAGGGCGTCGATCGCCATCTGCCGGCTGATGCTCGGTGCTTGGTAGGCGATGAGCGGCACGGGCTCGTCGCGTTCGACCGCGATGCCGTCCTGCGCCATCCACACCATCTGGTCGGTCGCGACCCGGGTCCCCTCGGCGGACTCCCCCGCGGTCTGCTTGATGAACACGAGGTCGAGCTGGCCGGCGTGCACCCGGCGCAGGAGCGGTGATGACTGGTTCACCGTCAGCTCGAGGTTCACCTGCGGGTGCAGCCGCCGGAAGTCCCGGAGGATGCGCGGCAACTGCGTGATCGCGAGGTCGTCGGCCGCACCGAACCGGAGGCGCCCACGGGTCGCCGACCCCGAGAAGTACGCGTCCGCGGTGGCGTGCGCCGCGAGGATCGTCCGGGCGAAGCCGGCCATCGCGTCGCCGTTGTCGGTGAGGGTGACGCCACGGGTGTCGCGGGCGACGAGCGTGCGGGACACGGCGGTCTCGAGCCGCCGGACGTGCTGGGAGACGGTGGGCTGGCTGATGCCGAGGCGGGCTCCGGCCTGCGTGAAGCTCTGCGTCTCGGCGACGGCCAGGAAGGTCTGCAGCAGGACCGGATCGAGCACGGGCACCTCGTTCGTTCGCGCGGTCATTCGACATCGCAATGGATTGATAGCCACCATAGGGGTGTCGAATGGCGTCCGGCCACGTAGTTTCGTTGGGGTACCAGATCCGCAACGACGTCCGGAGAACCCCTCACCGTGAGTGCGTCATCGACGACCCTCCCCCCGCCCACCGAACCGCTCCCGATCCAGGCGACCCGCCCGCCCTGGCGCCACACCCTCATCGCCCTGTCCGTGCCGAACTTCCGGCTGTTCACGGCCACCAACCTCGTCGCGATGACCGCCGGGTGGATGCAGCGCATCGCCCAGGACTGGCTCGTCCTGCAGCTGACCGGCTCGGTCGCGCAGGTCGGCATCACCGTCGCCTGCCAGTTCGCGCCGATGCTGCTGTTCGGGCTGCTCGGCGGCGTGCTCGTCGACCGGTTCTCGAAGCGCGCGCTGATGATGATCACGCAGGGTGCCTTCGCGGTGCTGTCCGCGCTGCTCGCCGTGCTGACGCTCGCCGGAGTGGTCGAGGCCTGGCACATCTGGGTGATCGCGTTCCTGGTCGGCATGGTCACCGTGATCGACAACCCGGCTCGCCAGGTGTTCGTCACCGAGATCGTCGGCCACCAGCACCTCCGCAACGCGATCAGCGTGAACTCGTCGGTGTTCCAGCTGGGCGGCATGATCGGCCCGGCGCTCTCCGGCGCACTGCTCGTCGCCGTCGGGGCCGGCTGGTCGTTCGGCGTGAACGCGATCGCCTGCGTCGCCGTCGTCGTGACGCTCGGGTTCCTGAAGGTCTCGGAGCTGCACCGGACGCCCCCGGCACCCCGCGGCAAGGGGCAGCTGATCGAGGGGCTCCGGTACGCCGTGAACAAGCCGACCATCATCGTGCCGGTGATCCTCGTCGCGTTCTTCTCGGTGTTCGCGCTGACGATGCCCGTGCTGCTGTCGGCCTTCGCGTCCCAGGTGTACGACGTCGGCGCCGCCGGGTACGGCGTCTTCAACTCGGCCGTGGCGATCGGTGCGCTCGTCGGCGCCCTGCTCTCCACACGTCGAGCGGTCGTGCGCCTCCGGACCATCGTCGGCGGGGTGTTCTGGACCGGGGTGCTGCTCGTGGTCTCCGGGTCCATCCCCGTGATCGCGCCGTTCACCGTGGCGCTCGTCGCCGTCGGGATGTCGCAGCTGCTGTTCCAGACCGCGTCGAACTCACTCGTGCAGCTGTCGTCGAACGTGGCGATCCGCGGCCGGGTGATGTCGCTCTACGTGCTCGTGCTGCTCGGCGGCCAGGCGATCGGTGGGCCGCTGATGGGCCAGGTCGTCGACCACTTCGGGGCGCACGTCGGGATGATGGTCGCCGGTGGGGTGCCCGCGGCGGCCGCGGCCACGATCGCGCTCGTCCTCGCCCGCCGAGGTGGCCTGCACCTGGCCGTGCGCATGCGCCACCACGTGCCACTGCCGGCGATCGTCGCCCACTGACCGGGGCGGTGGGCGCACCCGACCGACGGACGGGAGGCCCGTGGCGGCCCCGCCCCGCGCCTCCCGTCCGCCGCCTGGTCGCGCCGGACGCGCGCCGCACAACCAAAGTCACCCGGAACCACGCCGTTGCGCGGTTCCGGGTGACCTTGGTTGTGCGAAGCGGAAGCGAACCGCCTCAGTACGCCACGCCGAAACGGGCCTGGTGGTGCGCCGGGTTCGCGATCTCGTCGACGAAGGCCAGGCCGAAGTCGTCGCCGGAGATGTCCGAGTTGCCCTCGGCGTCGGTCAGCAGGACCTCGTCGGTCGTGCGGTAGGTGCCACGACGCTCGCCCGGGTTGTAGCTGCCGTAACCGGCGGCCGGGCTGACGTAGAACCAGTCGACGTCGGTGTCCGAGGCACGGAGCGCGTCGAGGATCTGCGCGTGGCTCTTCGCCTCGCCCTTGAACGCGTCCGGGAACTCGGCCGAGTCGAACAGGCGCGGTCCACCGTCGGCGACGAGCAGCGAACCGGCGCCGCCGACGATGCCCAGGCGCGCACCGGCGCTGGCCGCAGCGTCGACGAAGTGCTGGAACTCGTCCTTGAGCTCACTGCCGTCCGACTGGACCGCGTGCAGTGCGACGACGATGACGTCGGCGTCCTTCGTGACCTCGGCCACGAAGTCTGCGTCGAAGGCATCGCCCTGCGCCAGGGTCAGGCCCTCGGCGGCGTCGAGCTTGCTCGTGTCGCGCGCGACGGCGGTGACGGCGATGCCACGGGAGAGGGCTTCGCGGGTGATGGCGGAGCCGGCGTAGCCGGTGCCTCCGAAGACGACGATGCTGGTCATGCTGTTCCTTTCGTGGGGCTGGTGCTGCACACCGTACAAGAGTTACTCTCTTTGAGTAAGTAGGCACCTCACGGTGCGTAACGGAGTTCGTTCGTCACGGAGGCCACGCCGGATGTCAGCACTCGAGTACAGCCCCTACGCGGCGGACTGCCCCAGCCGGCAGCTGCTCGACCGCATCGGCGACCGGTGGAGCGTGCTGACGATCGGCACCCTCGCCGACGGGCCGCAACGGTACTCGGCGATCGCGAACCGGGTGCAGGGCGTGTCGCAGAAGATGCTCACGCAGACCCTCCGGGCACTCGAGCGGGACGGACTCGTCACCCGCACGGTGTTCCCCGAGATCCCGCCGCACGTGGAGTACGAACTCACCGATCGCGGGCGGTCGCTCCGCCGGGTGCTCGAGCCGCTCGAGGCGTGGGCGACGTCGCACATGGACGACGTCGCGATATCGCGCGTGGAGTACGACGCGCGCTGACGTGGCGCGGGCGGGCGGGGCGGGCGCGGGCGGGGCGGGGGGCGCTTCGTGAGCAGAAATGGTCGGGTCCGCCGAACGCACCCGACCATTTGTGCTCACGAAGTGCCGCCACGCCCACACTCGGAATCCCCGACGGCGGCGAGTGGTTGCCTGGGGACATGCGATCGATCGTCTACACGAAGCCCGGTGACAGCAGCGTCCTCGAACTCGTCGAGCGGGACGTCCCCGAACCCGGCGCCGGCGAGGTCCGCGTCCGCGTCGTCGTCTCCGGCGTGAACCCGACGGACTGGAAGGCCCGGGCGGGCGGTACCTACGGCGACGGCCTGCCCTTCCCCGAGATCACCCCGAACCAGGACGGCGCCGGTGTCGTCGACGCGGTCGGCCCGGGTGTCGAGGACCTCGCCGTCGGTGACCGCGTGTGGCTCTTCATGGCCGCCGCCTCGCGCCCGACCGGCACCGCACAGGAGTACACCGTCGTGCCGGAGAGCCGAGCGGTCCGCCTGCCCGACGAGACGAGCTTCGACGTCGGTGCTTCGCTCGGTGTCCCGGCGATGACCGCGCACCGCGCCCTCACGACGCACGCGGACGGTCCCGCACGACTGGGCCCCGGTGCGCTCGACGGCGTCACGGTGCTCGTCGCCGGTGGTGCCGGAGCGGTGGGGCACGCGGCCATCCAGCTCGCCCGTTGGGCCGGCGCGACGGTGATCACGACGATCAGCTCGGACGACAAGGCCGCTCTCGCCACCGCGGCGGGTGCCCACCACGTCGTGAACTACCGGCAGGACGACGCCGCGGCCCGCATCCGCGAGGTCGCGCCCGACGGTGTCGACATCGTCGTCGAGGTGTCGATCCCCCAGAACGCCGAACTGGTCGCCGACGTCCTCGCGAACCACGGCGTCGTGTCGATCTACGCGAACAACGGCGGCGACGAGGCCACGCTGCCGATCCGCCCGAACATGAGCGTGAACGCGCGCTACCAGTTCCTGCTGCTCTACACGATCGGCGACGAGGCCCTGGCCGCAGCAGCCGAGGACGTCACCGAGGCGCTGCACGACGGCGTGCTGCCGGTCGGCGCGGACGCGGGACTGCCGCTCACCCGCTTCGACCTCGCCCGCACCGCCGACGCGCACGACGCCGTCGAGCAGGACACCGTCGGCAAGGTGCTGATCGACGTGCCCCAGGCGCAGTAGCCCCGATGCCCAGACGACGAACGGCTCCCACACCCGTGGGAGCCGTTCGTGGTGGACGATGCGGGAAGGGTCAGCGACCCAGGCGCGCGGCGATGGCTGCGGCGACCCGGATCCGGGCTGCTTCGCGCTCGCGCTCGATGTTGGCGGCGATGACGTCGAGGTCCTCGTAGTCGGCGTCGGTGGTGGTGTCGTTCCAGTTCGGCGATGAGATCCGGGCACGCCCGAACGACGGCGGAGCAGGGTTCACGGTCGTCATGAGGGCATCGTACGTCGAGCGTCCGACAGAGCGTGTGAGCATCACGGGCCTTTCCTTGGATTGCGGTCGCGCTCGGGGAACGAGTAGGTCAACGAGAACGCCACGGCCATGAACGACGCCATCATCGCGATGTTCTTGGCGTCGAGTTCGGTGAAGGCGTCGGGGACCGGGGAGTCGACGGTGAGCATGCCGAACGAGTACTGGTCGGACCGGATCACCACCGAGACGTACGACGAGTAGCGCGGTTCGAAGCCCGGCACGTCCTGGTCCACGTCGACGTCGGCCGAGCGGTCGCCGACGATCCGGGGTGATCCCCCGACCAGCACCCACTCGAGGTTGCGGTCGCCGTAGGGCGTGCCCGCGCGGAAGACCCCGGCGGTGTCGCCGGCACCCCCGTGACCGATCGGCTCGAGCGCACGCAGATCGGTGGACAGCTGGTACACGTTTGCCCGGACGTCGGGCACCTTCGGCAGCAGGTAGAACGCCAGGGCCACGGCGACCCGGTCGGCGACGACGGAGAGTTCGCCGTGGCGCTCGGAACGGGGCAGTTCGGTGAACCGGACGAGCCGGGTGGCGATCTGGCCGAACGCGTACCGGACCGCCGTCGACTGTTCGAGTTCGGCCCCGGTCGCGTTCTCCTCGGCCACCGCCCGCGCAGCGTCGCTGCGTCGGGTCCGGACCACCTGCACCGCCACGGCACCGGCCAGCACGACGAGCCCGAACACGACGAGCGACAGTCGCACAGCCGGGGTGACGAACAGGTTCGGCAGCTGGAACGCCGCAGTGGGCGCGGCCGCCACCACGATCGGCCACCCGACCGTGCCGACCCGTCCTGAACGCTGTTGCCCCATGACCACGACGCTAGGTCACGCCACCGACGCAGACGGAGTTGTCCACAGGTCGGTTCTCCACAGGATCCGTCGGGCTCCACCGGCCCGTCGCACGCAGCTGGTAAGCAAGACCCATGACCGATGCCAGCACGCCCGTTCCCGGATCCAGAGCCCTCGTCCTGGGGGGCGGAGGTGTCGCCGGCATCGCCTGGGAGGTCGGCGTCCTCACCGCCCTGCAGGACGCCGGCGTCGACCTCGATGCCGCAGACCTGGTCGTCGGCACGAGCGCCGGCAGCGTCGTCGGCGCCTTCGTCCGGAACGGCGCGGTGCAGCAGGCGTACGACCAGCAGCACACCCCCGCGCCGACGACCTACGTCGAGCCGCCGGCCATCGACACCGACGCCGTCCAACAGCGGATCGGTGCCGCGCTCGAGGGCGCGACCGGTGAGCAGGACGCCCGCGCCCGCCTCGGCCTCGCCGCCCAGCAGGTCACCGACGGACAGTCCGACGACGAGCGCGTGGCGACCTTCACCGAGACCCTGCCGTCCACCGACTGGCCGGCGAAGCCGCTCGCGATCACCGCGGTCGACGCCACCGACGGCACGTTCCGACTGCTGACCGCGGCCGACGGCGTCCCGCTCCCCCGTGCGGTCGCCGCGAGCTGCTCCGTGCCCTTCGTGTGGTCGCCCGTCGGCATCGAGGGCCGACCGTACGTCGACGGCGGGGTCCGCTCCGGCACGAACGCCGACGCCGCCGCCGGACACGAGCGTGTCCTCGTCATCGCCTGCGGTCCCGAGGGTCCGTCGCCGGTCGGCCCGTGGCTCGACGTCGCGGTCGAGTCGCTCCGCGCCGGCGGCAGCTCGGTCGAGGTCGTCGTGGCGGACAGCACCGCGCAGGAAGCCTTCGGCACGAACTCGCTCTCGCTGGCCACCCAGGCCCCCTCGGCCGAAGCCGGCCGCGCCCAGGGGACGGCGGTCGCCGAGCAGATCGCCGCCTTCTGGGCCGATGACCTGGTGAGCGTGGTCGCATGACGACGCCGTTCTCCGACCTCGACCAGTACATCGCGCTCCCCCGGGTCGACGGGATCGCGATCAGCCCCGACGGTGAGCGCGTCGCCCTGACGGTCAGTGTGCTCGACCCGGACCGCACCGGGTACCGGCGCTCGATCTGGCAGGTGCCCGCGACCCCGACCGTCGACGCGGACGGACCCACCGCACGCCCGGTCCGCCTCACCCGTTCCGCCAAGGGCGAGGGCGGCATCGCCTTCACCCGCACCGGCGAACTCCTCTTCGTCTCCGCCCGCCCCGACGCCGACGCCGCCGACGTCGACGCCGCCCAGCTCTGGGTCCTCCCGGCGGCCGGTGGTGAAGCCCGCCCCCTCACGCTGCTCACCGGCGGGGTCGGCGGCGTCCTGGCGACCGCTGCGGCCGCCGACACCGTCGCGCTCACCGCCGACCTGCTGCCGGGTGCCGGCTCTGACCCGGCGACCGTGATCGACACCGACGCCGAGCTCCGCAAGGCCCGAACGGGCAAGAAGGTCCGCGCGATCCTGCACGAGACGTACCCGGTCCGGTACTGGGACCACGACCTCGGCCCCGACCAGACGCACGTCCTCACGCTCGACCTGGCCGAGGGCCAGACCGAAGACCACGCCGAGGACGCAACCGCGCTCCCCCGCCTCACCGACCGCACGCCGGCTCCCGGCCGGTCGCTGGCCCACGTCGCCGGGGCACTCACGCCCGACGGTTCCGTCCTGTTGGCAGCTGTGGGTGTCCGGGAGGCCCGTGGGGACCGCTCGACGCTCGTCACGATCGACTGCACCAGCGGCCACCGCACGGTGCTGTTCGACGACGCCGACGTCGACCACGAGATGCCCGCGCTGAGCCACGACGGTCGCACGATCGCGTGGGTCCGGACGGTGCGCTCCACCCCCGCCGGTGCGAACCAGCAAGAGGTCTGGACGGCCGGCATCGACGGGTCGGACCCGCACCGCATCGCCACCGACTGGGACCGCTGGCCGAGCGAACTCGTGTTCGAGCACGGCGACCGCGCACTGCTCGCCGTGGCCGACCAGGACGGCCGGGCGCCCGTGTTCCGCATCCCGCTCGACGGCGCAGCCGTCGAGCAGCTGACCCACGACGACTGGGCGTACTCGAGCCTGCGCGTGGCGGAGGCGACGGGCGCGGTCGTGGCGCTCCGGGCCTCCTGGGCGGCACCACTGCACCCCGTGCGGATCGCGACGGACGGCGAGGTGACCCCGCTCGCGACGCCCGCGCCCTTGCCCGAGGTCCCCGCGCACCTGGAAGAGGTCGAGACGACCGCGGCCGACGGCGCGCGCGTGCGCGGCTGGCTGGTCGTGCCGGACGGTGACGGGCCGCACCCGCTGCTGCTCTGGATCCACGGCGGACCGCTCAACTCGTGGAACCAGTGGTCGTGGCGGTGGAACCCGATGCTCCTGGCGGCGCGCGGGTACGCCGTGCTGCTGCCGGACCCCGCACTGTCGACCGGCTACGGGCTCGACTTCGTGAACCGTGGATGGAACGCGTGGGGGCAGGCGCCGTACACCGACCTGCTGGCGATCACGGACGCGGTCGAGGCCCGAGCGGACATCGACGAGACCCGTACGGCGGCGATGGGCGGCTCGTTCGGCGGCTACATGGCGAACTGGGTCGCCGGGCACACCGACCGCTTCCGCGCGATCGTCACGCACGCGAGCCTGTGGGCGCTCGACCAGTTCAACGGCACCACGGACTCGTCGCAGTACTGGTCGTCGATCTTCGACGCCGCCGGCATCGAGGCCAACGACCCGCACCGGTTCGTGGCGGACATCACGTCACCGATGCTCGTGGTCCACGGCGACAAGGACTACCGGGTGCCGATCGGCGAGGGGCTGCGACTGTGGTCCGAGCTCGCCGAGCACCACGCGGCAGACGACGGCACGATGCCGCACCGGTTCCTGTACTTCCCGGACGAGAACCACTGGGTGCTCTCGCCGCAGCACGCCGTGGTCTGGTACGAGACGGTGTTCGCGTTCCTCGGGCAGCACGTGCTCGACCAGGAGTGGGAGCGGCCGGAGCTGCTCGGGTAGCGCGGGCGTGGCGGTCGACCCGGAACGTCACGATCGACGTCGCACGACATCGAGAACGTCGTTCCGGGTCGGATCCACCCGATCGACCCGACCCGGCCCGAGTCGGCCCGCGCTAGACGAACGCGGCCTGTCCGGTGATCGCCCGCCCGACGATGAGCGTGTTCACCTCGCGCGTGCCCTCGTACGAGTAGATCGCCTCAGCGTCCGCGAAGAACCGGGCGACGCCCTTGTCGAGCACGATGCCGTTGCCGCCCTGCACCTCGCGGCACCAGCCGACGGTCTCACGCATCTTCGCGGTCGCGAACGCCTTCGCCAGGGCGGAGTGCTCGTCGCCCCCGACGCCGGCGTCCTGCATGGCCGAGGCCTGCGTGCAGAGCGCGATCGAGGCCGTGATGTTCGACAGCGACTTCACGAGCAGGTCCTGCACGAGCTGGTGCGCGGCGATGGGCTTACCGAACTGGATCCGCTCGCGGGCGTACGCGAGCGCCGCGTCGTAGGCGCCGACCGCGATGCCGACGGCCTGCCAGGCCACCTCGGTGCGGGTCAGACGGAGCACCTCGGCCGTCGACCGGAACGAGTCGGCGCGCTGGAGCCGACGCGATTCCGGCACGCGCACGCCCTGCATGACGATGTCGGCGTTCTGCACCCCGCGCAGCGCGATCTTGTCCTCGATCTTGGTGGCGGTGAAGCCGGGGGTGTCCGTGGTGACCAGGAAGCCCTTCACCTGCTCGTCCGCGACGTCCTTCGCCCAGATGACGACGACGTCGGCGAAGGTGGCGTTGCCGATCCAACGCTTCTCACCGTCGAGCACCCACGTGTCGCCGTCGCGGCGGGCGGTGGTGCGCAGGCCACGGGCGGAGTCGCTGCCGGACAGCGGTTCGGTCAGGCCGAACGCACCGATGAGCTCGCCGGCCGCCATGCGCGGCAGCCACTCGCGCTGCTGTTCCTCGCTGCCGGCGACGGCGATCGAGTTCATCGCCAGACCCGACTGCACGCCGATGAACGTCGCGACGCTGGCGTCGACGCGTCCGAGCTCGAGCGCCGCCCACCCGCGGTACACGGCCGAGTTCTCGAACTGGCGCACGAGCGGGATCCCCGGCCCGTACATGCCCAGCTCGGCGAGGGGCGCGATCACCTGCATCGGGAACTCGGCGCGTGCCCAGTACCCGTCGGCGATGGGCGCGACATCGCGCTCGAGGTACTCGCGGAGTCGCCCGATCGACGCGCGCTCCGGCTCGGTCAGCTGCTGTTGGAAGCCGTAGAAGTCCGATTCGAGGAGGCCCGTCGTGGGCGTCAGCGTTGACATGGAACCAACGATGCATCATTCTCGAAAACGTTGCAAGGGAGGCTCGCGTGTACACATCGGATTCTGCGCTGCGCGCCTTCCGGGAGGCCCGCCACACGTTCATCGACGGCGCACGGATCGACATGGGCGCGTTGGCTGCCGCACTCGGCGTGGACCGTACGTCACTGTTCCGGTGGGTGGGCAACCGTGACCGGTTGCTGTCCGAGATCCTGTGGTCCCTCGCAGTCCCGACGCTCGACCGGGCGTCCCGTGCTGCCGACACGATCGGGTCGTCCGGAGCGGCGCGCATCGTCGACGTGCTCGACCGGTTCACCGCCGACCTCATCGAGGCCACCTACTTCCGCGCCTTCCTGACCCGCGAACCCGCGCGGGCGATGCGCCTGCTGACCACCTCGGAGAGCGACGTCCAGAGCCGGTTCGTCGAGCGGGTCACCGCGCTCGTGGTCGAGGAGCAGTCGTCCGGCGAGTTCGATCCGGCCCCGCTGTCCGCCGAGGAGCTCGCCCGGCTGCTCGTCCGGATCTCAGAGTCGTTCACCTACGCTGAGTTCATCTCCGGTGAGGCCCCCGACCCCGTCCGGGCACGCGCCGCGTTCGAGTACGTGCTGCGCCCCGCCGCCGATCACGCCACACCCGCACCTCCGATCGGAGACCGATGACCATCGACGAGTACCCGTTCCGCCGCCTCTACCCCACACGGTGGAACGACAACGACATGTTCGGGCACGTCAACAACACGATCTACTACTCGGCGATGGACAACGCGTCGACGTACTGGTTCCGCGAGGAAGCGGGCCTGGACCCGTTCACGTCGGAGTGGATCGCAGTGCTGGTGTCGTCGAGCTGCCGCTTCGTCGAGTCCGCCGTGTGGCCGGACGTCATCGAGGTCGGGATGCGGTCCAAGCACCTCGGCAACACGAGCCTGTCGTGGGAGTTCGGCCTGTTCCGGCAGTCCGACGGCGCACTGCTCGCCACCGGTGAGTTCGCGCACGTCATCATCGACCGCGAGGGCGCCCGCCGACCGATCCCCCTGCCGGAGTCGCTGCGCGCGCTCGTGACCGGCACGATGGTCGCGCAGGAGCCCGCCGTCGCCGACTGACCGCGGGGACGCGCCCGGCGCCGACGCTGCGCCGCCGCTCGGGCGCCGACCCTGCCCACCCCGGCGCACAACCAAAGTGCCCTCGAACCGCGCAATCGCGTGGTTCGAGGACACTTTGGTTGTGCAGGCCGGATCGGGACCAGGCTCCGGTGGCTGGCGCAGCGAGCAGGTCAGGGGCGGTAGTCGTCGCGGCTCGGCTGGTTCAGCCGCGCGGCGAGGTCGTCGCCCGCTGGCTTCGCGCCGTTCAGGGTGCCGAGCACCTTCGCGATGGTCGACAACACGAAGCCGGTCCCCCGGCCGATGGCTCGCACGAAGCGCATGACGTCCCCTCTCGTCACCCCATGCTAGCCCGCGGCCCGAGGCCTGCTCAGGACTTGAGGGCAGCGAGCTCGAGGTTGATGTCGTCGGGGTCCTGCACGGACAGGATCACCATGCCGGCGTCGCCGAGGTCGGTGACCTCGCCGTGCTCGACCCCTGCGGCGTCGAGGCGTGCAGCCGCCTGGTGCAGCTCGTCGACCGACCCCACGACGAAGCTCACGTGGTCGAGCCCGACGGTGTCCGGGTCGAACGTCTGCCCCGCCGGGGCGACCGGGCGGAGACCGAAGACCTGGTCGCCGAGCCGGAACACGGAGCCGCCGTAGAAGCGCTCACGGTCCTCGCGCACGCCGGGCTCGTCGACCTGGTCGCTGAAGTCGATCGCCGGGTCGGTGCCGAGCAGCTGCTGGTAGAACGCCTTGCTGCGGTGGATGTCGGTCACGGTGACGCGGACGTGGGCGAGGGCGGTCGGGCGTGCGAACGGTTCGGTCATGGTGGAGCTCCTCCGGGTTCGACCCGACGCAGGGCCGTCGGGTGCGCGCCGTGGCTGCGACGCGCACCCGAGGCAACCCCTGCCGCCTCGGTGCAGCCCGACAGCGTGCGGCGACCGGACAGCGGCGCTGGACCCGAACGCCAGCGCCGCGTTCCGGTCAGATGAGGTCGTCGGTCAGGTGGTTCGGCGTGCCGAAGCGGTGCGCCGTGATCGAGACCGCTTGCTCGCGGACGAACGGCAGGATCTCGAGCCGACCGGCTTCGGTCACCGGGCCGCCGTACACCGCGACGTCGGGACGCCCACCGATCGCCGAGTACAGCGCCGAGGTGTCGCCGCCGATGAGGCGGACACGGGTCGACGGACCCGCCCCGATCGACGACGCGAAGGACTCGTCGGAGACCGACTGCGACACGGAGCGCACGTTGGGCAACGATCGGATCGCCGCGGCGACGGACGACGGCAGTGCCGCGACCGCCGACACCTCGATCGTCGTGCCGGCCCGGAGCGCAGCCGCGACGACGCGGACGAGGTCAGGAACAGCATCCTCGTCACCAGAAGCCAGGCGCACCTGCACCGACGGGAACGGCAGGTACCGCGCGATGTTCCGCTCGGCGCTCAGGGCCGAGACGTCGGTCGCGGTGCCGAACAGCGTCGACCAGGCCTGCTCGTCGGACGCCAGCGACCGGTCGAGCACCTCCGAGGTCACACCGGCAGCCCGGACGAAGGCGCTGACCGGAGCAGAAGGAACGGACGCAGCAGTCGACAGAGCAGGCACCCACGACCCGAGCCCGAGCAGGTAGTTCAGCCCGCCGGCCTTCGTGCCCGCGCCGACGGCCGACTTCTTCCAGCCACCGAACGGCTGCCGACGGACGATGGCGCCCGTGATGCCGCGGTTGACGTAGAGGTTGCCCGCCTGGATCCGCCCGAGCCAGGTGCCGATCTCGGCCGGGTCGAGCGAGTGCAGGCCCGAGGTCAGGCCGTAGTCGACCTCGTTGACGATGTCGATCGCTTCGTCGAGGGTGTCGGCGGTCATCATGCCGAGGATCGGACCGAAGTACTCGGTGCGGTGGAACTCCGAGCCGCGGCGGACGCCCTGGCGGACACCCGGGCTCCAGAGCTTGCCGGTCTCGTCGAGCTGCTTCGGCTCGACGGCCCAGGTCTCCCCCGCGCCGAGCGTCGTCAGGCCGGCGAGCAGCTTGCCCGAGGCCGGCTCGATGATCGGACCCATCTGGGTGGTGGGGTCGGTCGGGGAACCGACGGTGAGCGAGGACACGGCGTCGAGCAGCTGGTTGCGGAAGCGCTTCGACTTCGCGACCGAGCCGACCATCACCACGAGCGACGCGGCCGAGCACTTCTGGCCGGCGTGCCCGAAGGCCGAGGCGACGACGTCCTTCACCGCGAGGTCGAGGTCCGACGACGGGGTGACGATCACGGCGTTCTTGCCCGAGGTCTCGGCGAGCAGCGGCAGGTCCGGGCGGAACGAGCGGAACAGCTCGGCGGTCTCGTAGGCACCGGTGAGGATCACCTGGTCGACCATCGGCGAGGCGATGAGCTGCTGGCCGAGCTCGTTCTCGGACACCTGCAGGAACGCGAGCACGTCGGCCGGGGCGCCGTGGGCGTCGAGCGCGGTCTCGATGATCGAGGCGAGGACGGCTCCGGAGCGCTCGGCGGGGGGCGCCGGCTTGAGGACGACGGCGGACCCGGCAGCGAGTGCGGCCAGGGTCGAGCCGGCGGGGATCGCGACCGGGAAGTTCCACGGCGGCGCGACGAGGGTCAGCGTGGCCGGGGTGAAGGTCGCACCGTCGAGGTCGTCGAGCTGCGACGCGAGCGAGCCGTAGAAGTGTGCGAAGTCGATCGCTTCGGACACCTCGGGGTCGGCCTGGTCGATGG
The DNA here is from genome assembly GCF_013204965.1 of Curtobacterium sp. VKM Ac-2861. Lineage (NCBI taxonomy): Bacteria > Bacillati > Actinomycetota > Actinomycetes > Micrococcales > Microbacteriaceae > Curtobacterium > Curtobacterium sp. VKM Ac-2861. The sequence continues at coordinate 87,081 of NZ_JABMLA010000001.1, read as the reverse complement.
TCTTGCCGGTCTCCGCGGCCATGACCTCGATGAGTGCTGCGCGGTTCGCCTCGAGTGCGTCGCCGACGGCGTGCAGCACGGCGCCACGAGCGGCACCGGACCAGGTCCCCCAGACCGCACCGGCGGCCTGGACGCGAGCGAGCGCCGAGTCGAGCGACGCGGCGGAGTCGACCCGGGCCTCCTGGACGGCGCGGACGCCGAGCGTCGACGACGCGATCCGGTCCGTGATCGCCGACCCCCACTGGCGCACCGACGCGACCGACGGGTCGCTGTCCGGCGTGTTCTCGAACCGGCCGGGTCCGGGGCGCCCAACGGCCGCGTAGCGGTCGGCGACGCGGTGGGACGCGGGAGCGGCGAGGCCCTCGGGTGTGGCGAGCGGCACGAGCGAGGCGCGGAAGCGTTCTTCTTCGCGGGCGAACAGCGGCGGCGACGACACCAGCGAGAAGACCGCGGACATGAAGTTGTCCTGCGAGGCGCCTTCTTCGAGGCGGCGGATCAGGTACGCGATCGCGACGTCGAACTCGCCGGGGTGGACGACCGGCGTGTAGAGCAGGAGGGAACCGACTGTGTTCTTCACTGCCGACGCCTGGCCCTGCGCCATGCCGAGCAGCATCTCGAACTCGATGCCGTCCCGCACGCCCCGTTCGCCGGCGAGCAGCCAGGCGTGCGCGACGTCGAACAGGTTGTGCCCGGCGACACCGACGCGGACGTTCTCGACGCGCGACGGGGTGAGCGCCCAGTCGAGCACGCGCTTGTAGTTGGTGTCGGAGTCCTGCTTGGTGTGCCAGGTGGCGAGCGGCCAGCCGTGCACCGAGGCCTCGACCTGCTCCATGGGCAGGTTCGCGCCCTTGACCAGGCGGACCTTGATGCCGGCACCACCTCGGGCGCGGCGGGCCGCGGACCACTCCTGCAGCTGCTCCATCGCGGCGAGCGCGTCAGGCAGGTACGCCTGCAGCACGATGCCGGCTTCGAGCCCGAGGAACGCGGGCTCGTCGAGGAGCTTCGTGAAGACCGCGATCGTCAGGTCGAGGTCCTTGTACTCCTCCATGTCGAGGTTGATGAACTTCGCCGGGGTCGAGGCCGCGGCGCGCTCGAACAGCGGGCGGAGCTGCTCGACGATGTCGTCGACGGCGTGGTCGAACGCCCACGGCGAGTGCGGGTGCACGGTCGACGAGACCTTGATCGACACGTAGTCGACGTCGTCGCGTGCCAGGAGCTTGTGCGTGCCCTCGAGCCGGCGCGCGGCCTCGCGCTCGCCCAGCACGGCCTCGCCGAGCAGGTTCACGTTGAGGCGGACGCCGTCCCGCTTGATCTTCGCGATCGCCGGGCCGAGCTTCGAGTCGGTCGCGTCGACGATGAGGTGGCCGACCATGCCCCGCAGCACTCGGCGAGCGATGGGCACGACGACGCCCGGAAGCACCGGTGTCATGCCGCCACCGAGGCGCACGAGTCCGCGCATCGCGGCGGGCAGGAACCCGGGGGCACCGGGCGCGATCTGCCGGAGCTTGCGCGCGGCGACGGCGAGGTCTTCCGGGCGGACGACGCCGTCCACGAAGCCGACCGCGAAGTCCAGACCTGCGGGGTCGGCGAGCACCCCGGCGAGCTGCTTGGCGGAGCCGTCCACCGGGAACGACTCGGCCTCGGCCAGCCACTGTCGGACGAGTGCGACGGACTGGTCCGCCAGCGCGTCGTGGTCGGTGGCGGGGTGCTCCTGCAGGGTCGTCATGGGATCAGTGTGGAGGCCCGGGATACGGTAGCGGAAGCGACCGTTCCTGATGGGTACCGTTCACTTGCACTACCGAATCAGCCGCGACCCCGCTACCGTCAAACCATGCTCGACGTCCGCCGCCTGGTCCTGCTCCGCGAGCTGTCGATCCGCGGCACCATCGCGGCCGTCGCCGAGGCCATGAACTTCACGCCGTCGGCGGTCTCGCAGCAGCTCAGCGCCCTGGAACGCGAGGCAGGGGTGCAGCTCCTCCGCAAGGCGGGTCGACGGTTGCAGCTCACCCCGCAGGCCGAGGTGCTCGTCGCCGCCGCCGGCCACGTGCAGGACGTGCTCGAGCAGGCCCAGGCGCAGGTCGAGGACACCCTGCCGTCGGTCCAGGGGCGAGTGCGCGTCGCCGTGTTCCAGTCCGCCGCCCTCGCGCTGATGCCCAACGCCCTGCACGAGATGGCCACCGAGCACCCCGACGTCCGCGTCGAGATGGTGCAGCGCGAGCCGGAGACCGCCCTGAACGAGACCTGGGCGCGGGACTTCGACATGGTCATCGCCGAGCAGTACCCGGCGCACGCCGCCCCGCACCTGTCCGGGCTCGACCGCTCGGACCTGACCACCGATGCGGTCCGGCTGGCGCTGCCGCCGCTCGACACGGCACTGTTACCGGTCTCGAGCCTCGAGGACGCCGAGGCCCTGCCGTGGGTGATGGAACCCCGCGGGACGGCGTCGCGACACTTCGCGGAGCAGGTGTGCCGACGCTGGGGCTTCGAGCCGGACGTCCGCTACGAGACCGCCGACCTGCAGACCCAGATCCGACTGGTCGAGTCCGGCAACGCCGTCAGCCTGATGCCGGACCTGATGTGGACCGGACGCACGACGACCTGCCGGCTGCTCGAACTGCCCGAGCAGCCCCGCCGCACGATCTTCACCGTCGTGCGCGCCGCCGGGGCGTCCTCGCCCGCGGTCCGTGCGCTGCGCGCAGCCCTCGAACGCGCCGCGGCGGCCGTCGGCGACTGACGGGACCCGTCCCCGACCCGGCTGACTGCACCGAGACCGAACCGAGACCTGACGGGCCGTCAGGATCGCGGGGTCGACGACATCTCCTTGGTGAGGGCACTTCTCGGTGCCCCGTCCGGTATCCGAGGGGGATCCCATGAGTCAGCCCTGCACGTCCACCACGCGTCGCGTCGCCGCGATCGGCGCCGCCGTCGCCATCGTCGCCGCCTCGTCGGCCCTCGGCATCGGCGCCACGACCGCCGTCGCCGCCGAGGAACCGACCGCGACCAGCACCGTGACACCGGCGGCGACGAGCGCCGCGACACCCGCTGCGTCCGCCTCGCCCGAGACGCCCGAGACGCCCGTCCCGACCGACACCCCCGACGAGCAGCCGGGAGGCACGACTCCCGATCCGACGCCGGCTCCCGCCGACGAATCGGAGACCCCACTGCCCGCTGCGCCCGCCGCCGACGACGGCAGCGACCTCGCGTTCACGGAGCCGTCGACCGCGGACGCCCCGCTCGTCCTCACCGCGACCGCCGGCACCCCGTTCTCGCACACCTTCGAGACCACCGGCGGCAACGGCACCGTGGGCTACGCCATCCAGGACGCCCCGTCAGCGGCGTACAGCGTCAACGTGGAGACCGGTGTCCTGAGCGGCACCCCGACAGAGGCCGGCACGTTCGACTTCGAGGTCGTCGCGTTGAGCGGCTCGACCCAGATCACCGAGTACGTGGAGCTCACCGTCTCCCCCGGTGCCCCCGTGGGCGTGACGTTCGGGGTCGCGACGCCGGACTACGACGGCCTCTGGCAGGTCGAAGCCGACGGCACGATCTGGGAGCAGGCCGCCGGGCAGGGCCGAGTCCGCATCGTGCCGGACATCCCCGTCGCCGAGGACACCCCGCTCACCCTCGCCGGGCTCGCCGTCGACGCCTACGGCAACCGGACCACCCCCGGCGGTGACGACGACTACCCGCGGTCGACGGTCACCAGCACGGACGACTCCGACGTGGCGACGTGGAACGACGGAGACTCCTCGACGACCGTGACCTTCGGCGGGATCGGTACCCGGACCGTGACGGTCTCGGAGGGCGGCGTCTCCACGGCGTTCGACGTGGTGGTCGGGGTCGAGGGCACCGGCGAACCCGCGGCTCCGGACACCATCACGTTCGACGAGCAGTCGACGCCGGAGTCCCCGATCCGCATCGAGACGATCGCAGGCGAGCAGGTCGAACGCACCTTCACCGCCACCGGGTCCTCGAGCGAGCTCCACTACGTCCTGCTGACCGGTGCGACCGCGTTCCCCGTCCCGGGCAACGAAGCCCCGACCGCGCCGCTCGGGCTCTCCGTCGGTGACACGAGCGGGGTCCTGAGCGGCGCCCCGACGGTGGCCGGTGAGTACGACTTCCAGGTCATGGCGATGAACGGCTCCCGGGCGGCCACGCAGTACGTCCACCTGTCCATCCGTCCGGCCGCGACCGAGGAACTCAGCCTGCTCGTCGGGACGATCGGGTCCCCCAGGGGCTGGCTCCGCGACGGCCGGGGGCTGCGCGAGGTCTTCGCTGAGAGCGGGGAGTCGATCCCGTTCGACGCGGTCCCGGTGGCCCAGGGGTCGACGATGGCCATCCGCGTGACGGCGCTCGACGCGTTCGGGAACAGCACGCGGGAGTCGGACGGCGCGCAGCCCGTCGTGACGAGCACGGTGTCGAGCGACGAGGTCTCGCTCCCCCACGGCCCGTGGGAGCCCCGCGTCGCCTTCCCGCACACGTCGCCGCACACGATCACGGTCGCACTCGGTGACGTCTCGACCTCGTTCGACGTGGACGTGCAGCCCGCGGCCGCCACCGTCGGCACCACGACCCCGACGGCCGGTACCGGCACCCTCGCGTTCACGGGCGCGGAGACGTCCGGCCCGCTCGCCTGGGCGCTCGGCCTGCTGGCCGCCGGCGGCGGCCTGCTCGTCCACCGCCTGCGCCGCCGACGCGCCTGACGCGGTGCACCGCACCGGATGACGGACGGGAGGCCCGTGGCGGATCCGCCACGGGCCTCCCGTCCGACGCGGGTTCCCGCACGGACCCCCCAACCATGGTCACATTCCGGTCACCGACGCCTGAACGGCCACGCAGCCCCGCTACGATCCGAGCAGGCCGAAACTCTCGGCAGATTCTTACGATCCGGCCACCCAGCCGGACCTGAACATGGGGGGAACCCGTGCACCGCAGCACCTCCGCCGTTCGTCGCGCTTGCGCCGTCGGCACCACCGTCGCACTCGTCGGTCTGACCACCGGTCTCGGCATCATGTCGGCGACCGCCGCCAGCGCCGTCGAGCCGACCGACTCGACGCAGCCCGTCACCTCGAACGAGACCACTGCGCCCGTCGCGACGGAGACGCCCGCACCGACCGACGAGCCGTCGGTCCCCGCGGACGAGACCACGGAGACCCCGGCCCCGGCACCCGCCGAGGAGACCCCGGCCCCCACCCCGACCGACGACGCGACCACCCCGACCGACGAGCCGACCACCCCCGCGACGACGGCTCCCGCCGCCGAGACCCCGGCTCCGACCGCGACGCCGACCCCGGACGTCACCACGAAGGCCGCCGACGCGACCGTCACCATCGACGGTGCGGCCAAGGTCGGCACCCTCCTGAGCGCCGTCGTCACCGGCTTCGACGAGGACTCCTCGTACAAGTACGTGTGGGCTGACCAGGACCGCAACGTCCTGTCGAAGACCGCCACCTACCGCATCGACCCCACCGACGTGCGCAAGACGATCACCGTCACGGTGACCGGCACGCTGCCCGGCGCGACCGAGACGACCTCGGTGACTTCCGACGCGACCGCGCCCGTCACGCAGACCCCCGCCTTCCTCGGCGAGGACGGCAAGCCGACGAAGGCCGGCGCCGACGAGGACCACCCGCTCGAGCTGAGCACCACCGCCGGTGACGCGTTCTCGCACACCTTCCGCGCGCAGGGCTTCCCGGAGCCGAAGTACGCGCTCGCCTGGTTCTCGGAGTTCGACGAGGAGCTGTACTCGGACGACGACGAGGCCGGCACGCCCGACGACCAGCTCCCGGACGGCATCACGTTCGACGCCTCCACCGGTGAGCTCAGCGGCGTCTCGACGGAAGCGTCCGACTGGACCTTCGCGGTCACCGCGACGAGCGGCACCGAGACCGTCACGCAGTACGTCGACCTGACCGTCGAGGCCGCAGCGCCGCTCGGCATCATCGTCTTCACGACCGACCGTGCCGGTGCGTTCGACCTCGGCGAGGACGAGGACGACACGAGCACCCGGACCAGCTGGATCATCGACCCGGAGGGCACCGTCTACACGTTCACCATCACGGGCGACGGTGAGGGCGGCTACACCGGCAACGAGGTCGAGGGCGGCCGGCCGACCATCAAGCAGGGCGGGACGCTCGTCGTGTCCGGCGGCCTGGTCGACGTGTTCGGCAACGAGATCACCGACGAGAACGAGGAGTCGATCGTCCCGACCGTCACCTCGGACGTGGCGAGCGACGTCATCGCGCCGGACCCCGACCTGGGCTTCTTCGGTCTCGTGAACGTCACGTTCCCGCACGCGTCGATCCACAACCTGTCCGTCTCGGCCGGTGACTTCACCACCTCGTTCGCGGTGGATGTCCAGCCGACCGCCGTCCCGGCCGTCCCCGGCGTGGCCACTCCGGTCACCCCGGTCCCCGCGGCCGCACCGGTCACCCCGACGAACCGTGGCGGCCAGCTCGCCTACACGGGTTCGGACGCCACCGGCGCCCTGCCCTGGGCCCTCGGCCTGCTCGTCGCCGGTGCCGGCCTGATCGGCGCCCGCACCCTGCGCCGTCGCCGCGCACAGCGCTGACGGACGACCAGCGCTGACGTACGACCAGCACTGACGGTCCCCGTCGTCTCCCGTCCGTCGCGTGCCCGCGTGACGGACGGGAGGCCCGGCTCGGCCCCGCCTGTCCCCTCCCCGGGGCGGCGGGGCCGTTTCCGTCCCACCGTCGGTAGCGTGGGCACCATGCCCACGCTGCTGCACATCGACTCCTCGGCCGACCTCTCCCACTCCCGTTCGCGCGCGCTGACCGCCGCGTTCGCCGATGCCTGGCGCGCACGCGGCCCGGAGTACACGGTGGTCCGCCGCGACCTGCACGTCGACCAGCTCCCGCACCTCGAGACCTCGGCGCTGCACTGGGCGGCAGCGGACCGCACCGCGGACGAGTCCGTCGCTCCCGAGGCCGAGGCACTACGCCAGGAGGTCATCGACGAACTCCTCGCCGCCGACGTCGTGGTCGTCGGGTCGCCGCTGTACAACTACACGGTGCCGTCGACGCTCAAGGCCTGGATCGACCGCATCCACATCCCCGGGGTCCTGGCGGGCGACGTGCAGCCCCTGGCCGGCCGGCCGGTCGTGACCGTGGTCAGCCGCGGTGCGACCTACGACGCCGGCACCCCGACCGAGGACTGGGACCACGGCTCGCCGGTCCTGCACCTCATCCTCGGCACAGCGCTCGGCATGAAGCTCTACCCGATCACGGTCAGTGCGACCCTGGCCGACCGGCTGCCCGACCTCGCCCCGCTCGCCGAGCACGCGTCTGCCGAGCTCGCCGACGCGAAGACGACCATCGAGCGCCTGGCCATCACGCTCGGCTGACGTCAGGACGCGAGCGGTCAGGCGGGGCGGACCTCGCCGGACCGGCCGAGCAGCTCGGCGTGGAACGCCGTCTGCGTCAGCGCGCTCGCGAGCAGGAACCCGGTCATCGACTCGATCCCGCCGCTGAACGGCACGCGGGCGGCGACCTCGAACAGCGTGGGCCGGTCGAGCAGGTCGAGCGCCTCGACGACGTGCCGCGACCGCTCCTCGCGGTGTCGAGCCAACGTCTGCGCGCGTGCGACGACGTCGGTGAACCGGTACTCGTGGCCCGGGCAGACCTCGAGCCCGGCGTACACGTCGAGTCGGCCGAGCGACGCCAGGTAGTCGCCGAGCGGGTTCGTGGCGGTCCGACCACCGAGGCCGATCCCGGAGTTGATCCGCGGCAGCACGTGGTCACCGGTGAACAGCAGCCCGTCTGCCTCGTCGACGAAGCACACGTGCCCGGCGGTGTGCCCGGGCGTCCAGAGCGTCCGGATGGTGCGCCCCGGGATCGGCAGCACCTCGCCGTCGGCCAGCAGCAGGTCGGCGTACGGCGCCTCGCTCCGCCCGAGTCCGATCCGTCGTCCGCTCCCCCAGGCTGCGACGACGCCGTCGTGCAGCTCGGGCGGCAGGCCCCACGTGGCGATGTCGGCGTCGTTCCGCACCGCGTCGGTGCGCTCGCGCTCCAGCGCGTCGACCTCGAGCCCGTGCATCGCGACCCGCGCACCGGTCGCTCGGCGGATCGCGGCGGCGGCACCGAGGTGGTCGGCGTGCAGGTGCGTCACGGCTATGAGGGACACGTCGTCGAGCGACCGGCCGATCGCCGACAGGGCGGCGCGGACCTCGTCGAGCCCGCCGTCGGCCGACCACCCGGGATCGATCAGCGCGAGGGATCCGTCCGACCCCTCCACCACGTAGACCAGGGTCGCATCGGGCACCCCGAACCGGAACGGCACCGCGAAGGTCCAGATCCCCGGCCGGACCTGTTCGACGGGCGGCAGGACGCCGTCGCGGAGCGCGGCGGCCTGCACGGGGCTGATCGGTTCCGGAGCCGGCGCTGCCGACGGGGGCACGGTCGTCACCCGCACCACAGTACTGACGCGAGCCGACCTGCCCCGGGTGATCCGGGCCTCCCGGCCGCACTTCGTGAGCAGAAGATGTCGAGTCGTCGCGCCGGACCCGACCATTTCTGCTCACGAAGCCCGCAGCGCCGCGCAGCGCTGCCCACCGGCGCCCGAGTAGACACGACGCATGGAGATCGCACCGATGCTGGCCAAGGCCGTCGCCGACGTCCCGGAACCCGACAGCGTGACCGGTGGCCTGCGGTACGAACCGAAGTGGGACGGCTTCCGCGGCATCGTGACGATCGACGGCGACGACGTCGAGATCGGCAGCCGCGGGGCGAAGCCGCTCACGCGCTACTTCCCCGAACTCGTCGAGGCCTTCCGCGCGCAGTTCGGCGGCTGCGACCACCCGGTGGTGCTCGACGGCGAGGTGATCCTGCGCTCCGGCGAGCCCGGAGCCGAGCGCCTCGACTGGGAGGCGCTGTCGCAGCGCATCCACCCGGCGGCCTCGCGGATCGCGAAGCTCAGTGCCGAGACGCCCGCGCAGTTCGTCGCGTTCGACCTGCTCGCGGCGGACGGCGACGAGCTGGTCGACCTGCCGTTCGACGAGCGACGTGACCGGCTGGAACAGCTCGCGAGCGGCATGTCCGACCCACTGTTCGTCACGCGCACCACACTCGACGTCGACCAGGCACGCGAGTGGCTCACCACCTTCGAGGGCGCCGGACTCGACGGCGTGGTCGCCAAGCGCCGGGCCAAGCCGTACGAACCGGGCAAGCGGACCATGCTCAAGATCAAGCACCACCGGACGGCCGACGTCGTCGCGATCGGGTACCGCGTGCACAAGAGCGGCTCGGGCGTCGGGTCGCTGCTCGTCGGGCTGTACGGCGACGACGGTGAGCTCCGCCAGGTCGGCGGCGTCTCAGCCTTCTCCGACAAGCGCCGGCTCGCCCTGGTCGACGAGCTCGAGCCGGTCGTGCTCCGCGATGCGGACGGGAGGCCCGTCACCGGTGACGGGGAACGGTCGCGTTTCTCGTCGGGTCGCGACACGTCGTTCGTCCGGCTGACGCCGGAGGTCGTGCTCGAGGTCCGTTACGACCAGATGGAGGGCGACCGGTTCCGGCACACGGTGCAGTTCGAACGGTGGCGTCCGGACCGCGACGCGGAGTCGTGCGGGTTCGACCAGCTCGAGGTGCCGTCGGCGTACGACCTGCGGGATGTCCTGTCCTGACGCGTGGTTGTCCGTTTTTCGTCGTCTTGCCGGTGATCGCAGGAAAGTAGTTAGCCGAACTAGCGAAACGCTGCCACGATGGAGACCAGCAGCAGGAGGCACCCATCCCGGGAGCCCCAGGACCGAAAGCGGATCGACATGAGCACCAGCACGCTTGTCCGCCACTCGCAGCGGAACCCCTTCACCGAGGTGCGCGAGGCACGCCGCCAGCGCACCCTGCAGCTCAGTGCGGTCATCAGCGCCATCGCCGGCGTGACCGCCACCGCGCTCGCACTCGTCACGATCGGCCTGGGCTCGTGATCGTCGACGGCATCAGCGACGCGCACCGCGGCACCTGGTCGCGCCTGACCCGCCTGCACACCGCGAGCGTCGGACTGCCGATGCAGACGTCCCGCGTCGACGACCCCGACCGCTCGACGAACACACTGCCCGCCGTCTGACGGTCCCCGCTGGCTCCGGGTCAGGACTTCTTCGCTCGGGACGGTTGCACGCGCGGCGGTTCGCCGGGCATCTTCGGGAAGTCCGGCGGGAACGGTAGTTCGCCCTCGCCGTTCTCCAGGTCCCGATCCCACCACGCCAGCAACGGCGCGATGCTCGCCGGGTCGTCGTGCATCGCCTGCCACGGGTCACCGATCGTCGCCAGGCGCTCGGGGACGGTCCGGATCGTGAACGCCGCCGGGTCCGCCGTCGGCAGCTCGTCCCACGTGATCGGCGTCGACACCGAGGCGTGCGCCAGGGCCCGTGGACTGTAAGCACCGGCCATCGTGCGGTCACGGTTCGCCTGGTTGAAGTCGACGAAGACCCGCTGCCCGCGCTCCTCCTTCCACCACGCCGTCGTGACCCGGTCGGGCATCCGCCGTTCGAGTTCCCGGGCGGCCGCGATCACGGCGTGCCGGACGTCGAGGAACTCGTGCTCGGGCGCGATCGGGGCGAACACGTGCAGACCGCGGTTGCCGCTCGTCTTGATCCACGCCGTCAGACCCGCTTCGTCCAGGACCTTCCGGAGTTCCTGCGCCACGGGCACCGTGTCCGAGAAGTCCGTGCCGGGCTGCGGGTCGAGGTCGATGCGGAGCTGGTCCGGGTGGTCGCTGTCCTCGGCGCGCGAGGCCCACGGGTGGAAGACCACGGTGTTCATCTGCGCGGCCCACACCGCGACGGCCGGCTCGTCGATCACGAGCTGCGGGTGCTTCCGGCCGCTCGGGTACGTCACCGTGACCGACCGCACGTAGTCGGGGGCACCCTTCGGCGGGTTCTTCGAGAAGAACTGCTCGCCGTCGACGCCGCCCGGGAACCGCTGCAGCGAGATCGGTCGGTCGCCGTTCGCGCGGACGAAGGCGTCGCCCACCGTCACCAGGTACTCGGCGAGGTCGAGCTTCGTGATCCCGGCGTCCGGCCAGAGCACACGCGATGGACTGCTGATCCGGACCTCGCGGTCCCCGTCCGGACCGGGCACCCGCACCGTCGTCGCTTCGCTCGCCATGCAGCGGAAGGTACTCGGTGCACGATGGACGGGTGAGCGCGTACCTCGGAGTGGACCTGGCGTGGGGACTCGGCACCGCGGGCCGCGCGCCCAACGAGACCGGGCTGGTCGCGATGGAAGCCGACGGCACGATCACCGACGCCGGATGGGCCCGCGGGGTCGACGACGTCACGACTTGGATCGCGGAGCGCCTCGGACCGCGGTCGCTCATCGCCGTCGACGCCTCGCTCGTCGTGACGAACCCGACCGGCATCCGCGAGTCCGAACGGCAGGTCGGACAGCGCTACGGCCGGTGGAAGGTGGCGGCGAACCCGACGAACCAGGCCTCTGCGGCGAGCGCCGGCGCCCAGCTGCTCGGCCGGCTCACCGCACTCGGCGTCGGGTACGTGTCCGACACGGCATCCATGCACGCCAGGACCCGGCCGGCGATGTTCGAGTGCTACCCGTACACGACCCTGGTCGGCGTGGAGGAGCTCGGGTACGACGTCGAGCGGCCCCGGTACAAGCGCCTGGACCTCAGGGTGCCGGCAGCCGAGGCCCGGGCACGCCGCGCCGAGGCGTTCGACGAGCTCGTCCGGCGCGTGCGCGAGACCCCGCTCGACCCGCCGTTGCAGCTCGACTCGCATCCGCTGACTGCGGGGCTCGCCGACCCGTCAGTGCTGCACGGCCCGACCCACAAGCACCGCGAGGACCTGCTCGACGGTGCCCTGTGTGCCTGGACGGCGGCGTTCTGGGAGCGGCATGGCGACCAGCGCGTGCAGATCCTGGGAGGCGATCCGGGCCTCCCGTCCGACCCGGTGGACGAGGCGGGCCGCCAGCCGGTCGTGGTGGCGCCCGCGCGCCCGTCGCAGCGGAGGCCGCCGGAGATTGTTCAGTCGTGCTCGCGCTGAGCGTCTGAAGCGATCACCTTTGCGAGCAGGTCGCGCAGTGGACCGAGATCGCCCAGCATCGAGCGGCGCGCTGCAGAGTGGTTTTCGGACTTCGTCGCCTGCTGCCAGTCGAGCGTGACGTCGTGCTCAGCCGCGTACTGTCGCCAGAACTCTCGCTGCGTTCGACCGTTGCCCTCCATGAAGGGGTGGATGTAGTTGAGCGTCGCGAACTGCTCCGTGAGGAAGTCGAGCGGCCGCTTCAGCATCTCTCCCCCGCCAGCCAACTCGCCGTCGAGCTGGGCCATCCGCGGAGCGATGAGTTGGGGAGGCAGGAAAGGTTCGTCCGGGTTCTTCGCGATGCCGTCGAGACGGTACTCGCCAGCCCACTCGTAGACGTCCTGGAAGAGGTGGGCGTGGATTCGTCGAATCCGCTGCGATGGTCGAAGACCGCGGAGACCGCCGACCTCGCCGAGCAGCAAGTCGAGTTCGCGGTCTTGCACCTCAGGCACTTCGAGTGCCGCGAGTGCGGCTCTGCTCGTCGCTCCGAACTTGTTCCGCAGAACGAAGTGCTCGTCGTGGTAACCGCCGACCGGTCGACTCACCGGCGGTGTGCGAAGGCCCGGAGCTCCTCGCGGCTGATCTCACCCCGTGCGAAGCGGCTCATGTACTGAATCCACTCGGGGTTGTCCTCGAACCCTTCGAGTCGGCCGGAGTGGATGACCGCCGCCACGGCGTGCGACCGCTTGGCGCGCTCGGCGCCACTGACGGTTCGAACGACTCGCTTGGCCATGAGACCGATTCTACGCGGTCGAGCCCTTGCACTCCAGAGCCGGGTGGACGCACCGACGCGCGGCTAGGGTTGACCGGTGAGCACGACGAGCGAACCCCTGCACATCGGGCTGGTGTCGCTGCACACCTCCCCCGGAGACGAACCCGGCTCGGGCGAGGTCGGCGGCATGAACGTCGTCGTCCGGCACCAGGCCGAGGCGCTGGCCGATCGTGGCCACCACGTCGACATCATCACGCGGCGTTCGGCGCCGACGCAGCCGGACTCGGTGTCGCTCGTGCCGGGGGTGTGCCTGCGGTTCCTGTCAGCAGGTCCGGCGGAGCCGGTGCCGAAGGGCGAGCACGACGCGTTCATCGAGCCGTTCCGCCACGAGCTCGAGCAGCTCGGGCCGTTCGACGTCCTGCACTCGCACCACTGGTTCTCCGGTGCCGCTGCCCTGCCGGTCGCCCGTCAGCGCGGCATCCCCCACGTGCAGTCGTTCCACTCGATCGCCGCCGACCCCGAGACGCCGCTGTCCGAGGGTGAGCGGCCCGAGTCCGCCGGGCGCATCACGGGCGAGCAGCAGCTGGCGCGCGAGTCCGATGCGGTCGTCGTGGTGTCCGAAGCCGAGGCGTCGACCGTCCGGACGCGGCTCGGCGGTGCCGACGCGCGGATCTGGATCGTGCCGCCCGGGGTCGACGGGTCGGTCTTCCGTCCGGCGGCCGCCGGTGCGCGCCGGGCCGCCACCCCCTACGTCGTCGCGGCGGCTCGCGTGCAGCCGTTGAAGGGGCTCGACCTGGCAATCGAGGCGATCGCGGGCATCAGCCAGGAGGCCCGTCCCACCTTGGTCATCGCCGGAGACGCCTCGAGCGAGGCGGGTGACTACGTGGACGAACTGCGTCGGCTCGCCGCCGCGCGTGGCATCGCCGACCGCGTCACCTTCATCGGGCCGCAGTCGCGTGCCGACCTGGCGTTCCTGTTCCGTGGCGCGGCAGCCGTGCTGGTGCCGTCGCACTCCGAGACGTACGGCCTCGTGGCGCTGGAGGGCTCGGCGTCCGGGGTGCCGGTCGTGGCCGCGGCTGCCGGGGGGCTGCGCGAGGCCGTGGTCGACGGTGAGACGGGTGTCGTGCTCGAGTCCCGTGAGCCGTCGGTGTGGGCTGCCGAGATCGAGCGGATCCTGACCGACTCCGGGTACGCGGCCGCGCTGTCCTCGGCCGGCCGGGAGCACGCGGAGCGTCTGAGCTGGGAACGATCGGCTTCGGGGCTTGAGGACGTGTACCGCCGGGTGCTCGGCCGCTCGTGAGTCGCTTCGACGCGTCGGGGTTCTGGGCGGCGCTCGACGCCGTGCCCGTGGAGGCGGACGCCGAGGCGCTCTACGACCTCGGTTCGGCCGAGGGGCGGTTGCGGCGATCGAACCTGCAGCGGTACCTGGAGCAGTTCGGGCCGGCGGCGGACACCCTGCTCGTGGCCGAGGCGCCCGGGTGGCGCGGCATGACGAACACCGGCATCCCGTTCGCGAGCCTGCGCGAGCTCGAGACGGACCGGTTCAGCGACGACTACCTGGTGCCGCCGGAGCCGACCGCTCCGTGGGAGGCATCATCGCGCGTGGTGCAGGCGGCACTGTCCGACTGGGCCGGGCCGCTCCCCGTGGCGTGGGCGATCTTCCCGCACCACCCGTTCGTCGCCCCGGAACGGTTGACGAACCGCACGCCCCGTCCGGCCGAGGTGCGGTCGGGAGCGCCCGTCGCCCTCGCGCTGCTCGAGGCGCTCGGTGGCGTCGACCGGGTCCGGGTGGTCGCGGTGGGGCGGAAGGCCCAGGGTGCGCTCGCGTTGGCCGGCATCGAGGCGATCGCCGTCCGGCACCCCGCGCAGGGCGGCGCGAAGCAGTTCACGGAACAGCTGCGAGCGTTGGACCGCTCGCTGTAGTTCCCTGCGCCGGTTCCTCCGGTCAGGCTGAGCGGACCTCGACGCCCTTCGCGGCCAGGGCCTCGGCGACGTGGGCGGGCAGCGGCGCAGCTGCGTACACGGTGCGGAGTGCCGGCAGGTCGAGGACGTCGTCCCAGTTCTGCGGGTCGAAGCGGTCGTCGGAGCCCTCCCACCCGGGGTGCACGTCCTGGAGCACCTCGAGCTCGGTGTCGACGGTGATCTCCGTGACGAGGGACAGGTGCGACGGCAGGAGTTCCAGGTCGTCGTAGTACTCACGGGCCCGGTCGTCCTGGCCGTCGACGTCGAGGTCCTCGTCCGTCTCGTCGGCCGTTTCCGGGTCGTAGGGGTCGAGCACGTCGAGGTCGTAGCAGAGGACGTCGAGCACCAGCAGCTTCGCGTTGAAGTCGGCGAACTCGACAGGCTCTTCGGTGGTGTTCGACTCGTGGTCCATGGCCCGGAGAGTATCCGTCGCCGAGCGACCGTGTTGCGATCGCGAGAAACCTTCCTGTGGGACTAGACAGCAAGGCGTCTCGCGCGCAAGGGTGACGCATGGCCACCACCAAGACGGACCGACCACAGCAGGAGCAGCCCGAGCTCCGCAGGGTCATCGGTCCCAAGCTCCTGCTGCTGTTCATCGTCGGCGACATCCTGGGAACGGGTGTCTACGCGCTCACCGGTCAGGTCGCGGCGGAGGTCGGAGGAGCAGCGTGGCTCCCCTTCCTCATCGCCTTCGCGGTCGCCTTGCTGACGGCGTTCTCGTACCTGGAACTCGTGACGAAGTACCCGCAGACCGCGGGCGCTGCGCTCTACGTGCACAAGGCGTTCGGCGTCCACTTCATCACCTTCATCGTGACCTTCATCGTGATGTGTTCCGGCATCACCTCGGCGTCGACGGCGTCGCGGGCGTTCGCCGCCAACCTCGGCGTCGGGTTCGGCCTCGAGTTGCCGAACGCCGTCGTGATGCTCATCGCCATGGGCTTCATGCTCGCGGTGATGGCGATCAACTTCCGCGGTGTCAGTGAGAGCGTGAAGACGAACGTGGTCCTCACCCTGGTCGAGCTGTCCGGTCTCGTCATGGTGATCCTGATCGGCTTCTGGGCGATCGCGGGTGGCAACGCGGACTTCTCGCGGGTGGTGATGTTCGAGACCCCGGAGGACAAGACCCTGCTCATGTCGATCTCCACGGCGACGTCGCTGGCGTTCTTCGCGATGGTCGGCTTCGAGGACTCGGTGAACATGGCCGAGGAGACCAAGGACCCCTCGCGCATCTTCCCGAAGGTGATGCTCACCGGCCTCGGCATCACGGCCGTGATCTACACGCTCGTGTCGATCTGCGCCGTGGCCGTCGTGCCGATCGGTGAGCTCGCCGGCAACGAGACCCCGCTCGTGACCGTCGTGCAGACCGCCGCCCCGGACTTCCCGATCGCCGACCTGCTGCCGTTCATCTCGATGTTCGCCGTGGCCAACACCGCCCTGATCAACATGATGATGGCGTCGCGACTGCTGTACGGCATGAGCAAGCAGGGCGTGCTGCCGGGCTTCCTGGCCCGCATCTCCCCCGCTCGTCGCACCCCGTCGAACGCGATCGTCTTCACCACCGCGATCTCCCTGCTGCTCATCGGCTGGGTCTCGCTCGACCCGGACTCCCCGATCGTGGTGGTCCTCGGTGGCACGACCTCGCTCCTGCTGCTCACCGTGTTCGCCGTCGTGAACCTGACGGTGCTCGTGCTCCGCCGCGACAAGGTCGACCACAAGCACTTCCGAGCCGGCGTGATCATCCCCGTCATCGGCATCATCACGTGTCTGTGGCTCGTGCTGCCGTTCTCGTCCGGCCGTGACCCGCAGCAGTACCAGATCGCCGGTGCACTGCTGGCCCTGGGTGTGCTGCTGTGGATCCTGACCTGGTTCACGCACGGTCGCAAGCAGCCCGAGAAGGCCCCGACCGGCCTGGTGACCGAACCGACGAAGGTGCAGCACCCGCCGCACGACCACCGCGACGTCTGATGGACGCGACCGCCGTCATCTGGACGATCGTCATCGCCGCCATCGCGCTCATCTCCCTGTCCGCCGGCGGATGGGGTCGGAGCAGGTCGCGCCGACGCCGACGCTGACGTCGGGGCTGACGGTCCTGGTGCACGAACCCCGTGTTCGGCGCACCAGGACCGTCAGTGCGTCACAGCGGCCCCCGATCGGGCGGGTGCGGTTCCCAGGCGGCGCCCGTACGCTCGTCGTGCTCCGCCTGCCCCGCCCCGTCCGTCGAGAGGTCCCGTCATGCGTCGTGTCGGCATCACGCTCGCGTCGGTGTTCGGCGCCGGCATCGTGGTCGTCGGGATCGGGGTCGTGGTGCTCGTCGTGATCGCGGTCAACTCGATCGCCGGCATCGCGAAGTCCAGCGCCGCCGACGCCACCCCCACGTGCCCGAAGGTCGCCTCCAAGACCGTCGGCGGCATGGTCGTCCCCGCCGGCCCCATCGCGGGCTTCTGCCAGGACCGCCTGGTGAACGCCGCGTCGGTGATCCAGGCCGCGAAGGCGGTCGGCATCGGGCCGCACACCCAGGCCGTCGGGGTCATGACGGCGATCGGCGAGTCGAGCCTGGTGAACCTGGACCACGGCGATGCCGCGGGACCGGACAGCCGCGGCCTGTTCCAGCAGCGCGACAACGGCGCCTGGGGCACGTACGAGCAGCGGATGGACCCGTACACGGCGGCGTCGATGTTCTACGCGAAGCTCGTCAAGGTCCCCGGCTGGAAGACGATGACGCCGACGCAGATGGCGCACGCGGTGCAGATCAACTCGGACCCCGAGCACTACGCGAAGTCCTGGCCCGCGGCGAAGGCCGTCGTCGAGGGGCTGACGGGCGAGACCGTGCCGGACACCGCCCCGCAGGGCTGACCGGGCACGAGACCGCCGGGCCCGTCGGTCACGCGACGTCCTGGTCCTGGTCGTGCTCGTCGAGTTCGACCATCGCGGCACCGCCGTCGTGGACGATGACCTGCGCGCGCAGCCGGATCGCGTGCTCGTCGAGGGCGCAGGCGCACGCGTCGACCCACTCCCAGTCGACCGGGTGCACGCGGTCGACACCGGGCCGCTCCCACGCGAGGACGACGTCGACCGCGCCGAGCTGTCCGACGATCTCGGAGATCAACGACGCGAAGTCACTGACGTGCTCGTCCGGTTGGTAGGGCAGGTCCGCGATGGGCAGCAGGAACGGGATCGACATCCCGAGCTCGTCGAGGAACACCACCCAGCACTGCCGGCGCACCGGGCGGTCGACCAGGGCGGCGACGAGTTGGACGACGTCGTCGTCGGTACGGACAGGGGTTCGGATGAGGCGGTCGAGGGTGTCGGTGTCAGGCATGACTCCAGCGTCGCGAACCCGGCCCGCACACTGACGGCCGCCGTGTGCATCTGTGGACAACCTGGCCGCCGCAGCCACCTGTGGAGGATGACTTGAGGCCGCGAGCCGTCCGACTTCGGCGATCCCGACGCCCCCGCGGTCGCTGGACGGGCCTCCAGTCCGAACCTGACCGGGTCGGCGAGGTTCCACGACGTGCCGCACGCTGATCACCGAGGTTCCAGACCTCGACGAACAGGGCGCCGACATGCCGAGATTTCGGAACCTCGGGACGGCAGCGCCCCTCAGATGCCGTGCGTCACCGAGCTCTCGATGAGCAACAGCGCCGCGAAGAACACCGCGACGACGGCGGCCATCCCGACGAGCACGACCGGCCACGCCAGCCGACGCCGCACCAGCCGCAGGATGCACACCACGATCGAGGCGACCAGCACCAGCGCGATCAGGATCGGCCCGACCGTCACGACCGAGTCCCCGAGCCCCACGTTGCAGGTGTTCCCCGGGGCAGCGCACGACACGAACGCCAACGACATGAGCTTGATGCCCCACCCCGCTGCCAACGCTTCGAGCGTGAGCACCACGAGCAGGGCGATGGAGGCGACCATGTCCGCGACGCGGCGGCGCCCTGCCAGGGGGTGACGGGCCTCCCGTCCGAACCGTGCCGGAGCCGACCCGAGCGGATCGAGACGCGCCCCCGGAACCGACTCCGGACCCGAGCCGGGAGCCGAACCGGCGTCGGCCGGACCGGACGACCGGGCGGGCGCGTCCATCAGGACCGCCGGCCGCGCGTGGACCAGAGGGCCGCGGCGATGAGCAGCGGCTGCCCGAAGAGGCGCGCGACGCGCTTCTCGTCGGTGTCCAGGCCGAACGCGTCGCGGCGGTTGACCCACTGCGACAGGTTGCCGGGGAAGATCACCGTGAAGAACAGTGCAGCGACGGAGCCGACGAAGCGCCGGGCCGGCTTCGGCGCGAGCACGAGGGCAGAACCGAGGGTGATCTCGGCGACACCGGAGGCCAGCACGGTCGCGTCCTCGGAGAGCGGCACGAACTCCGGGACCTGGGCCGTGAACTCCTTGCGCGCGAAGGTGAGGTGACTCGTGCCGGCGAACACGAGCGCCAGGCCGAGCAGGACGCGGAGGAAGGAACGCATGCCTCCATCGTGCCTGCTCCCGGGCGACGGTGCTCGCACGTGTACGGAACCCGACCGGCTCGGTACATTCAGACGTATGGGAGCACCCTCTCGGGATCACGAACCGCCAGCAGCCCCAGCGACCTTCGCCGTGCTGCTCGGTCCGGTCGCGTTCTACCTCGGCATCATCGTGCCGGCGCAGGGCACGGTCCGGCACGTCCTGCTGGGTGCGGCGTTCGGCGTCGTCTGCGTGCTGAGCGGCTGGCGTGCGATCGTCATCGCCGGTCGCCGTCGCCGGGCGGTGCAGGTCTGGGCATGGATCGGCATCGTGATCGGCGCGGCCGGGCTGGCCATGATCGTCTGGCAGCTGCTCGTCATCGTGACCGCCGGGGCGTTCCCGCCGCCGTTCTGGTCGCCCTACGCGAACCGCTGACGCGGGTCACCAGCCGAGCGTGCCCGGCGCTCCCTTGAACGGGCCGACGACGTCCGACGTGATCCAGCCGCCGTAGAAGTCGCCGTCCTGCGACTGCACGACCTCGCCGCCGACCTCGCACGAGTCCATCGCCGACGGGTAGATCGCGACGCGGTCCCGGAGCGACTCGTACCCCGGCTCGGGCGTCGGGTAGTTCCACGCGGCGCGGCTCGCGACGGTGCCGTCCCCGCCGACCACGTCGAAGTACCGCGCCCGGCCCTTGAACTCGCACATGCTCGACCCCTGGGCGGGGCGGAGGTCGAGGTCGGCCATCGGCAGGTAGTACACCGGAGGGTGCGAGGTCTCGAGGACCCGCACGGCATCGGTGGTGTCGGCCACGACGGTGCCACCGAACCGGACGACGACGCGGGCGGTGACGGGCTCGACGGCGGGCGGGCGGGGGTAGTCCCAGACCGATTCCTGTCCGGGGCCGGGTTCGATCCGTGTGGGATGGCGCATGGGATCGTGTCTACGCCGAACGGCTGCGGTCCGGCGGGCGGGTGGGGTGCACTGCGCCGCCGCAAGGTGCACCATGGGCGGGTGACGACGACGACACGCACGCTCTTCCGACGGAAGCCCATCGAGACGATCGATGACGACACCGGAGCCGAGGGTGGCCTGAAACGGCACCTCGGCCTCTGGCAGCTCACCGCGATCGGCATCGGCGGCATCATCGGCGCGGGGATCTTCACCCTCGCCGGCACCGTGGCGAACGGCGTCGCCGGTCCCGCGGTCCTCATCAGCTTCCTGGTCGCCGGCGTCGCGAGTGCTGCCGCAGCGCTGTCGTACGCCGAGTTCGCCGGCCTCATCCCGAAGGCCGGCAGCGCGTACACGTACGGCTACGCGGTCCTCGGCGAGATCGTCGGGTGGTTCATCGGGTGGGACCTGCTGCTCGAGTACACCGCGATCGTGGCGGTGGTCGCGATCGGTATCTCCGGCTACGTCGGGTTCCTGGTCGGCCAGTTCGGCATCGACCTGCCCGCGTGGATGCTCGGCGCGCCCGGCACCGGCGACGGCCACGTGATCGACGTCTTCGCGATCATCCTGTGCCTGGTCACCGCGTTCGTGCTCACCCGCGGCATCCGCAGTGCCGCCCGGTTCGAGTTCGTCGCCGTCGGCATCAAGGTCGCACTCGTCGTCCTCATCGTCGTGCTCGGCGTGTTCCACATCAACAGCGCGAACTACTCCCCGTACTTCCCGTTCGGCTTCGGCGGTGTGATGACCGGTGCCGCGACGGTGTTCTTCGCGGTGTTCGGCTACGACGCCATGTCCACCGCGGCCGAGGAGTCCGTCGACGCCCGCAAGCACATGCCGAAGGCGATCCTGCTGTCCCTCGGCATCTCGATGGTCCTGTACGTGCTGGCGACCCTGGTGCTGACCGGGATGCAGAAGTACACCGACATCGACCCGGCCTCGGGCTTCTCGTCGGCGTTCGCGTCCGTCGGCCTCGGTGGTGTCGCGAACGTCATCGCGATCGGTGCCATCGTCGGCATCGTCACGGTGCTCGTGACGTTCATGCTCGGTGCCAGCCGCGTCTGGTTCTCGATGAGCCGTGACGGCCTGATGCCGAAGTGGTTCTCGAAGACCGACCCGAAGCGCCACGTCCCGACCCGCGTGACGTGGATCCTCGGCATCGCATCGGCGATCCTGGCGGGCGTCCTACCCATCGGCGTCGTCGCCGAACTCACGAACATCGGGATCCTGCTCGCGTTCGTGGTGGTCTGCTCCGCGGTGATCGTGCTCCGCTACCGCCAGCCCGACCTCGACCGCCAGTTCCGGCTGCCGTTCATGCCGGTCATCCCGATCATCGGCGTCATCGCGTCGCTGTGGCTCGTGACGTTCCTGCAGTGGGAGACGTGGGTGCGGTTCGCGGTCTGGTTCGCGATCGGCCTGGGCGTGTACTTCGGCTACTCGCGGAAGCACAGCAAGTTGGCGGCCGGCGAGCCGACCGACGCGACGAAGCCGTAGCGAGCAGGCGCCCTAGCGTCCGCTCCAGCGCACCCAGCCCTGCACCTGTGCCGCAGCGCTCTCGAGCGAGGAGTGCGCCCCGTTGATCGAGTGGTCCGGCGAGTCCACCGTGAACTGGTCCGTCCGGGTGACGTCGCAGACGACCTCGGAGCCGAGCCACACGTTCCAGTGGTCTGCGGAGTCGTGCACCCACCGCAAGCGGTCCGGCATGAGCGTGTCCAATCGAGTGGAGAGCGACGAACAGTCGTCGCCCGTCCACGCAGACGGTAGCCCTGCTCGATGTGTGCCGTTCGGGTCGGCGGCTCCGCGCGTCGGTGGCACCTGGCACGATTGACCCGTGCCAGCAGCCCCGATGATCGACGCCGTCGACGTCATCCGTTTCGTCGGGCCGCAGACCTTCGGTCGCGCACGCGACGTCGTGCGTGCCGGTCTGGTCGACGATGCCGTCTGGAACGCCGACGACGGCACCGTCACGGCGACCGTCTCCGGCACCGCCGACGACCCGTACGAGTGCCGCATCGACATGACCGTGGCGCGCGGCGACTTCATCCGCCCGGTCCGCAGCACGTGCAGCTGCCCCCTCGGCGGCGACTGCAAGCACGTCGCCGCCGCACTGCTCACCATCAACGCGCGTGCCCTGGCCGCCAACGCCGGCCCGCGTCCGGAAGCGCCGGCTCCGCCGCCCTCGGACTGGAGGCACGACCTCGCCCGCCTCGCCGGCGACGACGAGCAGGCGGTCGCCCCGCAGGGCACCCGGATGGGTCTGCAGTTCGAGTTGCGTGACGCGGTCCCCGCCGCCCTCGCGGCCCGCGCCCGGGCCGCCGGCCGAGCCCTGCCGGCGCCGTCCCGCACGGTCCGGCTCGGGGCCCGGCCGGTGACCCGGAGCGACGCCGGCAACTGGGTGCGCGGGCAGCTCACCTGGGGCACGCTCCCCTACTCGCAGAACCGCCTGGGCCTCGGCCCCGAGCAGCACGGGTGGTTCATGCAGCTCGCGGCCCTGCACCGTGCCGGCCAGCTCGCGGGGTTGCCCGGCGAGAGCGATTGGCTGCACCTCGACGACTTCCGCAGCCCGCTGCTTTGGCCGTTGCTCCGGCAGGCGTCGGCGCTCGACATCGCCTTCGTGACCGGCAAGCGCGAGGGCGGAGTGGTCCTCGGCGAGCAGGCCCAGGTGCTGCTCGATGTCTCCCGGCCCGGTGTCGCCCGGCACGACGACGCCGTGGTGATCGGCGCGAGCGCTGTGCTCGACGGCCGCCCGGTGGTCCCCGGTGCAGCGCGGATGGTCGGCGACCACGGCGTGTACGTGTTCCGCGAGAGCCCCGAGTTCACCGTCGGGCTCGCACCGACCCCGGCGCCCGTGCCCGAGGACCAACGGCGCATGCTCCTCGAGGGCACCCGCATCACGGTGCCGACGGCCGAGGTCGACGAGTTCCTGGCCGACTGGTCGCCCCGGCTGCGCGGTGCCCTCGGGCTCGTCAGCTCCGACGGATCGGTCGAGCTGCCCGAGCGCACCCCGCCCGAACTCGTGCTGACGGCGACGTTCGAGCCGGCCCGGGCGCCCCGCACCGACGACCGGGTGCACCTGCACTGGCGCTGGCACGTCGACGGCCGCAAGGACCCGGTCTCGCTGTACGGTCCGCTCCCCGACCTGTCCGGGCTCCGCGCCGCGGACGATCCAGCCAGCACCGACGACTCCGCGAGCGCCGAGGCGGCGACCGCCGACGCCGACGCGCCCGCGGCCCTGGAACCCGTCACGTCGACAACGCGAGCCGACGACGCGACGTCGGGCGAGCCTCCCGTCCGCCCTGCCAGACCCGGTGGCGGACTGGACTGGTTCCAGGACGGCACCATCGACGGGGCCGACGTCGCGGTGTTCGCGAACGAGTTCCTGCCGGAGTTGCCGGCGCTCGGCGTCCGCACGGTGGTGCAGGGTGAGCGCCTCGACTACGAGCGGTTGAGCGGGCGGCCGCACATCCGCGTCACGACGATGCCGTCGGACAAGCACGACTGGTTCGACCTCGGCATCATCGTGAGCGTGAACGGCAAGCAGATCCCGTTCACCCCGCTGCTCACCGCGCTGGCCGGTCGGCAGCGGCGACTCAAGCTCGTGGACAACTCGTACCTGTCGCTCGCCGACCCCGCGTTCGACCGACTCAAGGAACTCATCGACGAGGCCCGCGACCTCGACGAGTGGCAGCCCGACCAGCCGATCCAGGTGACGCCGCTGCAGGCCGGGCTGTGGACCGAGTTCGACCTGCTCGCCGACGAGACCTCGCACGACGAACGCTGGCAGGCGATCACCGCGGGGCTGATGGGGGCGACTCCCCCGGGTGACGTCCCGGTGCCGGACACCGTGCACGCTGAACTGCGGCCGTACCAGCACGCCGGGTTCGCCTGGCTGTCGTTCCTGGCGGCGCACGGCATCGGCGGGGTGCTCGCCGATGACATGGGCCTCGGCAAGACCCTGCAGGTGCTCGCGATGGTCGCCGCCCGTCGAGCCGCCGAGCCCGACGGGGCGCCGTTCCTCGTCGTCGCGCCGACCTCGGTCGTCGGCAACTGGGTGGCCGAGGCGGCGAAGTTCACGCCGTCACTGCGGGTGGCCGCCGTCACCTCGACATCGCTGAAGGACCCCGGTCTCGTCGCCCGCACGGCCTCGCAGGCCGACGTCGTCGTCACCTCGTACGCGCTGCTCCGGCTCGACTCGCAGGCGTGGACCGACCTGCCGTGGTCGGCGCTCGTGCTCGACGAAGCGCAGTTCGTGAAGAACCCGCAGTCGCAGACCCACCGAGTGGCATCCGAGCTGCAGGCGCCCGTGAAGTTCGCCATCACCGGCACCCCGCTCGAGAACGGGCTCACCGACCTGTGGGCGCTGTTCCACATCGTCGCGCCCGGGCTGCTGTCGACGTGGACCCGGTTCGGCGACGACTACGTGAAGCCGCTCGCTTCCCCCGAGCTCCGGGGCGAAGCGCGCCAACAGCTCACCGCGAAGCTCCGGCGGCGGATCCGGCCGCTCATGCTCCGCCGGACGAAGCAGGCCGTCGCCGCCGACCTGCCGCCGAAGCAGGAACAGGTCGTCCGGGTCACGCTCGACCCCGCGCACCGCGAGCTGTACGAGCGCACGCTCAACCGCGAGCGACTGAAGGTCCTCGACCTGATCGACGACCTGTCGAAGAACCGGATGATCGTGTTCCGGTCGTTGACGCTGCTGCGGATGCTCGCGCTGTCGCCGGCGTTGGTCTCGAACGGGTCGGACTCGCCCCTGTCGCCGTCGACGCCGATCCCCTCCGCCAAGCTCGACCTGCTGCTCGACGAACTCGAACAGCTCGCGGCAGAGGGCCGACGCGCCCTGGTGTTCAGCCAGTTCACGTCGTTCCTGCGGATGGTGTCCGATGCCCTCGACGAACGGGGCGTCGGCTACGAGTACCTCGACGGCTCGACCCGCAAACGGCCCGAGGTGATCGAGCGCTTCCGGCAGGGCACCGCGCCCGCGTTCCTCATCTCGCTGAAGGCCGGCGGCTTCGGACTCACCCTGACCGAGGCCGACACCGTGTTCGTACTCGACCCGTGGTGGAACCCCGCAGCCGAGTCCCAGGCCGTCGACCGGACCCACCGCATCGGGCAGACCCGGTCGGTGAGCGTACAGCGCTTCATCGCCGAGGACACCATCGAGGAGAAGGTCCTGGCCCTCGCCGCGCGCAAGGCCGAGCTGTTCGCCACGATGATCGACGACGACGCCCTGTTCGCCGACGACCTGACCGCCGACGACATCCGCTCGTTGCTCGCCTGACGCGCGGGAGCGGTCAGGCGAGCGCGAGCACGGGTGTCAGCGGGCGCGGGCGTCGGCGGGCGGGCGCGTCAGCGTGCGAGCGCGTCGATCGCCGCGACCTCGTCCGCCGAGAGCTCGATGCGGGCACCGGCGGCGTTCGACCGGATGCGCTCCGGGTTCGACGACTTCGGGATGACGACGAAGCCGTGCGCGACGTGCCACGCGACGATGACCTGGGCGCTGTCGGCGTCGTGCTCGCCCGCGATGTCGAGCAGCGTCGGGTCCTGCAGGTTGCTCGCCTTGAAGGGGCTGTAGCCCTCGAGCACGACCCCGCGCTCGGACAGCCCGTCAGCGATCGTCTGGTCGTACTCGACCGGGCTCCACTTGATCTGGTTCACGGCCGGGGTGGTGCCGGTCGCGGTGACGAGCTCGTCGATCTGGTCGAGCGAGTAGTTGCTCACACCCACGGCTCGGGTCAGTCCGTCGACCTGCGCCTGGACGACCTGCTCCCACACGTCCGGGCGGGCCTCGCCGTTCGGCGGCCAGTGCACGAGCCAGAGGTCCAGGTGGTCGAGGCCGAGCTGGTCGAGGCTCTCCTCGATCGTCTCGCGCACGCGGTCGGCGTTGTCCGGCGGCAGCTTCGTCGTCACGAACACGTCGTCGCGGGCCAGGCCGGACCCGGCGAGGGCCTTGCCGACACCGCGCTGGTTGCTGTAGCCGGTGGCGGTGTCGATGTGGCGGTACCCGGCCGCCAGTGCTTCGCCGACGGCGGCGGGGGCCTCGCCGTCGGGGATCTGCCAGGTGCCGAAGCCCAGGAGCGGCATCGACCCACCGGTGACGGACACGGACGGATTCGCGTAATCGGTCATGCGGACCTGTCTACGCCGTGGTCGTTCGGCCGCTCAGAGCGTGGCGGTCCGCAGCCATGTCCGAGGTCTCCGCCATGATCGTCGAGGCCACCCGGCCGGTCCCACCGCACCACTGCACCACCGCACCGCCGCACCACCAGGAGTTCCACGCACCCATGACGTCCCGCCGACGCCGCCGTACCCGCATCAGCCTCACCTCCGTCCTCGTCGTCCTGGCCCTCGCGGTCGGCGGCTACGCGCTCGACGCCACCGGCGTCCTCGGACCGAACGCCGACGCGGCCGCCGGGCCCACGGCGGTCGCCACGGCCACGGTCGGCACCGAGAGCGACGCACCGGAGCCGAGCCGGGCCTCCAGTCCGACGAATCCGACGGATGCGACGGATCCGACGGATCCGACCGTCAGCACGTCGACCGACACCGACGCTGCGGACGCCCGCGCGCTCCTCGCCACGCTGCCCGTCAAGGGCAAGGCCGCCGGCACCGGCTACGACCGCACCGGCGAGTTCGGCAGCGCGTGGATCGACGTCGACCACAACGGCTGCGACACCCGGAACGACGTGCTCGCGCGCGACCTCAGCGGCATCGTGCGCCAGGGGCCGTGCAAGGTGGTGACCGGCACGCTCGTCTCGCCGTACACCGGCGCGACGATCGACTTCGTGCGCGGCAACACGACCTCGACCCTCGTGCAGATCGACCACGTCGTCGCGCTCGAGAACGCCTGGCGCACCGGTGCCCAGCAGCTGAGCCAGTCGGAGCGTGAGGCCCTGGCGAACGACCCGTCGAACCTGTTCGCCGTCGACGGCCGGTCGAACTCGCAGAAGCGCTCGGGTGACGCCGCGACCTGGCTGCCCGCGAACAAGGCCTTCCGCTGCACCTACATCGAGCACCAGGTGTCCGTGAAGGCCGAGTACCGTCTGTGGGTCGCGCCGGCCGAGCGCGATGCGATGGAGCGGGTGCTCGGCGCCTGCTGACGTCGGGCGGTCTGCCGCCGCTGAGTGTCGACCTGGAGGCCCGGCGCACCTCCGCCCCGCGTGGCAGGCTGCGGACATGGCTGAGCAACTCACGGTCCCGCAGGCGTTCGCGCTCCTCCAGGTCGACCCCGACGGCCGCAAGTCCCTCGACGGGCAGACGCTGGACACCGGTCTCGCGGGAGCGGTCCTCGCCGACCTGGCGCTCCGCGTTGCCGTCTCGCTGCAGAACAGCCTGGTCACCGTCGTCGACGGCGCCGCCACGGGCGACCCGGTGCTCGACGGTGTCGTCGGCTCGATCGCGGCGTCCGGCGCGCCGCGCAAGGCGAAGTGGTGGGTGAGCCGGCTCGGGAAGCAGCGGCTCCGCGACGACGTCTTCGCCGGACTCGTCGAGCGAGGGATCATCCGCGTCGAGCAGGGCAAGGTGCTCGGGCTCTTCCCCACCACGAAGCACCCGGAGCGCGACGGAGCGCCGGAGGCGCTGCTGCGATCGGGCATCGCGGACGTCCTGGCTCGGCGGGCGACCCCGACACCGTTCTCTGCTGCGGTCATCGGGCTGCTCGACGCGACGAACACGCTCCGCAAGCAGTTCGGCGCGGTCGACAAGGGACTGGTGCAGGAGATCACCTCGGGCACCTGGGCGAGCCCCGCGGTGAAGGCCGTGCTCGAGGAGATCCAGGCCGCGGCGATGATCGTCATCATGGCGGCGACCACCGCGACGACAACCACGGTCATCACGAGCTGACGTCGCCAGCACACCCTGCAAAACGACAGGTGTAGCCTAAAGGGAATTCATCGTCGAAGACCTCAGGAGGCCTCCCCATGCCCGAAACCAGCACCAGCACGTCCCGCTTCGCCGACCGCGTCGTCCTCATCACCGGCGGCGGCTCCGGCCTCGGTCGCGCCACCGCCATCCGTCTGGCCGCCGAGGGTGCCGCTCTCTCCCTCGTCGACGTCTCCGAGCAGGGACTCGAGTCCTCGAAGGCCGCCGTGCTCGAGGCCACCCCCGACGCCCAGGTCCTGACCACCGTTGCCGACGTCTCCGACGAGGCCCAGGTCGACGCCTACGTCGCAGCCACCACCGAGCGCTTCGGCCGCATCGACGGCTTCTTCAACAACGCCGGCATCGAGGGCAAGCAGAACCCCACCGAGTCGTTCACCGCCGCCGAGTTCGACAAGGTCGTGTCGATCAACCTGCGTGGCGTGTTCCTCGGCCTCGAGAAGGTCCTCAAGGTCATGCGTGAGCAGGGCTCCGGCATGGTCGTGAACACCGCGAGCGTCGGCGGCATCCGCGGCATCGGCAACCAGTCCGGGTACGCCGCCGCCAAGCACGGCGTCGTCGGCCTGACCCGCAACTCCGCCGTCGAGTACGGCCGCTACGGCATCCGCATCAACGCCATCGCCCCCGGAGCCATCTGGACGCCGATGGTCGAGAACTCGATGAAGCAGCTCGACGCGGAGAACCCCCGCAAGGCCGCCGAGGAGTTCATCCAGGTCAACCCGACGAAGCGCTACGGCGAAGCCTCCGAGATCGCCGCCGTCGTCGCGTTCCTGCTGTCCGACGACGCGTCCTACGTCAACGCGACGGTCGTCCCGATCGACGGCGGGCAGTCGGCCGCGTACTGAGCCGCACCGGTCCGACGCCCGGCGCACCTCCTCGTGCGCCGGGTGACGACCTGGAGGCCCGGCTCGGCCCCGCCGTGTCCGTCCAGCGTGACAGCATGGTCGGCGTGAGCAACGACGAGACGAACGGATCCGCCTTCGGCCGAGGCGTCGACAAGGCCCCGCCGACCGCGGCCGCCGAACTCCGCCGCCGGATGGCAGCCTCGCCGGCGGGCTTCCTGCGCAGCGCGGCATGGGTCCCTTGGAAGCCGGCGGGCACTCCGGAGGCCGGCAGCGTCGCGCACGTCATGATCCGTGACAAGCCGTTCGTGCCCGTCTTCACCGACCCCGCCGAACTCGCCGCTGGCCTGCCCGACGCCGAGGGGCGTCCGGTTCCGATGTCCGAGCTCGTGACCGCCCTGCCCGAGGAGTTCGGCATCGTGGTCGACCCGACGAGTGCCGAGGCGGCGAACTTCCTGCACGCCGACGTCCTCGCCCAGATGCGGGTCCAGATGCAGGGTGGCGTCCCGACGGTCGACGGCTGAGGCCCCTTCCGAGCGGGTGCGGGGCAGGCGCCGGCGGCAGGCCGTCGTCATTCGACGAACGCTAGAATAGGCATACCAATCTAGCGCCGGGCAGGTCGGCCGCTGCTCAGCTGCTCGCGGTCAAAGCGGCTCCGGCGATCGCCCACCAGTAGCCCAGCAGCGCTCCTGCCGGGACTGCAAGTACGGCGACCGCGACGGCGCGACGCATCAGCCGTTTCCGAGCTGCCGCCTGGGCGATCTCCCGCTCGAGCCGTTCGAATCGCTGGACGTGGCGAAGGGTGTCGTTCACCACGACAGCCTCGACGTGCCAGGTTCCGCGTTCCTCGGCCAGCATCGACAGGAACCGGGCGGCTTCGTCGGAGTGGACTCGCGGCAGATCCCTGATCCAGGCGCCGATCTGACGGGGCTCGACCGTCACGACGGCCGGTGCCGTCTTCCCGAACCGCAGCGAATCCGCTGCGATGACCAGGATTGGCTGCACCGGGATCGGTCCGCCGGCCGCGGCGGACAACAGGCGAGTCGCTCGTTCCCCCTCGGCGAGGGCGCGGTGCACGTGCGGTGTCCGCTGCCCGTTCACGGTCAGCATCCGGCCGCCGACCCACACCTTCTGCCCCGAATGGTTCTTGGTGTTGATCGAGAACACGCCGGTGGGTCCGACGACGACGTGGTCGATGTCCGTCGTGCTCTTCCCGACCGGTACCGCGTGCAGCACCGTGAACTCGGGGCCGAGCTCATCGAGCTGGGCAGCGACCTGCCGTTCTCCGATAGCGCCCTTGAACCACGAGCGGGCCTCGTCACGAAGCGGGTCGTGCCCCCAGAAGCGCTGCCAGCCGGTTCGCGCCGGCCCCTCAGCCTGGATGGCCAGGCACTCCTGCATGACCGCGTACCCGGGCTTCCGTGCACGGAGCGTCAGCGCGGCCCCGCCCCTCGGAGTCGGGCGGTGGTCGGCGACAGCGGTGTTCTCCCCCATGTGTCCACCGTCCCAGGACGACAGGTGTCGGGACCAGCCCTCGTTCTGGCGTCACAGCCGCGGCGGTGCGGCTCGGCGCTCTGGCACGCTGACGGTTCTGGTTCACGATCGCCGGACTTCCTGAACCAGGACCGTCACTCGCCTGGCAGCACGCCCGGCTCCGCCACCGAGCGGCGGCGGAGCGGCCGGCGCGGTCGTCAGCGAGCGGGCTGGACGAGCTCGATGAAGCGGGACAGCAGCGACAGCCCGGCGATCGAGGGCGGCAGCCCCGTGGTGAGCGCCGGCGAGTGCACGAGGTACGCCGCCCACTTCGCCCGCGAGATCGCCACGTTCAGCCGGTTCGGCATGAGCAGGAAGTCCAGCCCGCGCGGGATGTCGGCTGCACTCGACGCTGCCAGGGACACGATCGACACCACTGCCTCGCGGCCCTGGAACAGGTCGACCGTGCCGACCTGGGTACCGGTGAAGCCTGCACGGTCGAGCTCCTGACGGATCAGGGCACCCTGCGCGTTGTACGGGGCGACGACGATGACGTCCTCGTCGGTCAGGGCGCGAGCGTCCGAGCCGTCGGTCCAGGTCCGCCCGACGACATCGCCGACGAGGGCCACCACGCGGGCGGCTTCCTCCGGTGACGAGGTCGTGTTGCCCGCGTGCACGACCGGCACGGGGTGCACGCCCGCGTCGATGCCGTCGAGGTGCCGACCGGACACCATCGACGCGAGCTGCCCGTCGTAGGACAACGCCGACACGGACTCGGTCAGCGCCGGCTCCATGCGCCGGGTGCGGGCCAGGAAGTACCCGAACTCCGGCGGCAGGACGTGCTCGCCGTCCGCCAGCCAGCCCAGCGCGGACTCGTCGACGGGCTCCGGGTGCGAGCCCTGCGAGACCTGCGGGAGCTGCTGCGGGTCCCCGAGCAGCAGGAGTCGGGTCGCGGCGATCGAGGACGCGATGGTCGGCGCGAGCGAGAAC
The DNA here is from genome assembly GCF_013204965.1 of Curtobacterium sp. VKM Ac-2861. Taxonomy (NCBI): domain Bacteria; kingdom Bacillati; phylum Actinomycetota; class Actinomycetes; order Micrococcales; family Microbacteriaceae; genus Curtobacterium; species Curtobacterium sp. VKM Ac-2861. Next base: position 55,793 of record NZ_JABMLA010000001.1, on the reverse strand, counting down.
TGCCCGGCCTCGTCGACGACGAGCAGGTCGAGGGAGCGGCGCTCGATCGTCGACGCGTTCGCGAACGTCCACGCGGTCCCGCCGACGACGCCGCCGGTGCCGGAGGCCTCGCACGAGGACAGGAACGCGGCGACGGCAGCACCGTTCTTCACGGGCGTCCACGCGGCGGCGTCGAGTTCGTCCTCGGTCGCACCGGACTTCGGCACCTTCACGACCCGGTCCGCGGGGACACCGGCGTTCACGACCGAGGACAGGAAGTTCTCCGACGTCGCATGGGACTGCCCGACGACGCCGACCCGCCAGCCGTACTCGCGGACGAGCCGTGCGACGACGTTCGACCCGACGTACGTCTTGCCCGTGCCGGGAGGCCCCTGGATCGCCAGGTACGAGCGGTCGAGGCCGAGCAGCGTCGCCACCACGGCGGACACCGTGTCGTCACCCTGCACGGGCACGATCGCTCCGCGCGGCGGCACCCGGCGCAGCAGGTCGAAGGCCGGGTCCGCCACCATCGAGGGCAGCTCGTCGAGGACCTGCTGCCCCCACTCGGCGATCGCCTCGGGCTGCGGCTTCGCGCGGGGTGGTGCCGACGGCGCGAGCGCGACCGGGAAGTCGTGGTGGGGCTCGCCGCCGACGGGCAGCCGCTCGATCAGCAGCACCTCGATCGCGTCGCCGTTGTCGCGCACGTCCACGATGCTCGCGCGAGCCGACGCGCCTTTCGACCCGGGGCCCGGAGACACGACCGACGGCGGGAGCGGGTCGTCGTAGACGAGGTGGGGCGTGCCTCCAGGCCGGAGCCGCGAGCCGGGCGCGAGCGTCCCCGACAACCGGAGTTCCCGCGACTGCGAGCGGGCACGCGGCAGCGTGTCCCAGTCCCGCTCGACGGACGCACGCTCCACGACGAGCACGTCGCGGGTGTCGGCCCAGTCGTCGACCGGGTTGCGCAGGCGGTCGAAGTGGTCCTGCCAGAAGGTCTTCGCCTCGCGCCGGTGGTAGTCGATCGCAGCTGCGGCGAGCGCCAACGCGGTCTCGTCGGGTGTGCGGTCGAGGGCGTCGACGTCCTCCAGGTGCGACGCGAGCGCGACGTACACCGGGTTCGGTTCGCGCTCGACGGGGATCGGCGGGACGTCGAGTTCGAGTGCCGGATCCGCTGCGTCCGGGTCGTCGGTGCGCAGCGACCGGAGCCAATCGCGCAGGCGCAGGGTCGAGCGGCAGTCGTAGGCGTTGTAGTCCGCGACTTCGTCGAGCATGTGCTGACCGGCGGCGGGGTCCCCGTTGCGGAGTTCCTCGATCGCGTCGACGTAGGCGGTGATGCTGTCGGCGGCGTTCGTGACGTCGCTCTCGCGCAGGTCGTCGCCCATGTACAGCGGCTCGAGCTTCTTGATCGAGTAGCTGTGGCTGCCGACGACCAGGGCCTTGCGGACGATCGGGTACAGGTCGACCAGGACGCCCGCGCGCAGCAGGTCGTCGACGGCCTCTTCACCGACGCCGTGCCGGGCGGCGAGCGACAGCAGGTGCGTCCGCTCGTATGCGGCGTAGTGGTAGATGTGCATGCCCGGGTACTGCTGCCGCCGAGCCTCGATGAACGCGAGGAACTGCTCCAGCGCAACTCGCTCGTCGCGGATCGTGTGCGCCCAGAACGCGGTGAACTCCGCGCGGTCGTCGACCAGGCCGAACAGGTAGTCGAGGCCCCAGTGCACGCCGTCCTCGGTGTGCAGCGGGTCGCCTTCGAAGTCGAAGAAGACGTCGCCGGCGTCGGGTGTCGGGATCGCATCGAGCGCGCGGGCATCGAGGACCTCGAAGCGCGGCTTCACGGGCTGGTCCGGCCCGTCGGCGCCGTTCCGTCGGGCGGTCTCCGTGTCGATCTGGAGGCTCGCCTGGCGCATCAGCCGATCCTGCGTCGCGCGGGACAAGCCCGGCACTGCCCGGGTGCGGACCGCCAGGTCGTCGATCGTCCGCACCTCGTGCTTGATGAGCTTCGCCCGCTGGTCCAGGCGCATGCCCGCGACGAGGACGAGGTCGCGGTGCTCGGCCACCTGGGTCGAGCAGATGGCGCAGCGCCCGCAGCTGGAGTAGCGCGGGTCGCCCCACTGCAGTTCGGCGTCGGCAGTGATCCGCTCGGCGATCACGCGCTGCAGTTCGGCGCGCTGCGTGCGGTACACCGGCGCGATGTCGGCGAGGTCGTGCGTGGTCGTCGTCCGGTCGCCGAGCACCAGGTGCACCTGGGCACCGGTAGGGATGTCGTGTGCCTGCATCTGCTCGGCGTAGGCGGCGAGCTGCAGCAGGGCGCTGATCTTGGCGTGCCGGGCGAGCTTGGTGTCGTAGACCTCGTACTCGCCCTGGTCGTTGCGGATGATGAAGTCCGCGAAGCCGATGAAGCCCGGGCTGCCCGCCGTGGGCGCCGCGTGGAACGTCGGCTGGTACAGGACGTCGGCGCCGTCGGCGAAGGCCTGTCGCGCTTCGGCTGCGGCGCGTGCGTAGTCCGGCGGGGCGGGGCGGTCGAACTCGACGACGTTCCGCGTGTCCTTCAGGATCGCGAGGTAGTCGAGCTCGTGCTGGTCCCCCAGCCGGGCGGTGCGCTCGAGCATGTCGTCGTGCGCCTCGGGCAGGGGTTCCCCGCGACCGAGTTTGACGTCGAGCCGGCGCAGGAACGCCCACTCGCAGGCCGACCACGTGCTGAGGTCACTCGGGCTGAGCAGCACGTGCCCGTCGACGCCGATCTGCATGCGTTTCCCCTTGTTCTCTGGTGCGTTGAAAGCCTAGGGGCGAGCGCCGACACGGAACGAGAACGGGTCGGACTCCTTGTCAGGAGTCCGACCCGTTTCGCTGTGTACTCGAGCTACCAGCAGATGTAGAGGCTGATCGAGGAGAGCAAGATGTGGCTGCCGTCCTCGGGAGTGTCGGCCTCGACGGCCTGCAGATCGTGGGTGTTCATGATCGGTCATCCTTTCGTCGTTGATCGAACACTGCGAACGTACACACGTAGTGTTTGACATGTCAACACTCCGGTGCCACGATCTCGGGATGGAAACCGGGTGGGCACGGCTGGGCGGCGACTGGACAGGGTGGCGGACGGCGAGTGACCTCGACTGGACTCACCATCGACAGCCCGAGGGGGGACCGCCCGACCAGGGCTGGAAGATCCACTTGTCGGCTCGGCTGCAGGACGCCGAGCGGGTTCGATCGCTGGCTGCCGTTTTCTGCAGGACCGCGGAGTGGTCGTTCAAGTACCTGACGACCAGGACGGTCCTCGAACGAGCCAACGCCAAGGATGCGCCTCGCACGAGCAGCGGGAAGTTCGTGACGATCTACCCTCCGGCGTCCGCGGTCGACGAAGCGCTGCTCGACCATCTGGCTGCGATCTTCGGCGACTGTCGCGGGCCACGGATCCTCGGCGACCTCCAGTGGCGGAAGTCCGTGGTGCACGTTCGCTACGGAGCGTTCCGTTCGCTCTCCGACTGGGACGGCAAGCCTGCCATCCGAGATCCGAGCGGTGCCCTCGTGCCGGACCGCCGAGGGGTCGTGTTCGACCCGCCCGACTGGGTCGAGCTGCCGAACTGGCTCGAGGCCGAACGGCTTCGATCAGGTGGAGTCGACGAGCCGCTCTCACGGACGCGCGTCTCCGGCGCGTACTCGTTCTCCAACGCTGGCGGCGTGTACCGAGCGTTGCACGACGCGCACGGCGAAGTGGTCATCAAGGAGGGGCGCGAGTACGTCGGAGAACAGGCTGGCCGCGACGCTGCCGGTCGTGTGGAAGACGAGTACGAGACCCTTCGACACCTGGAAGGTTCAGGGGTGGCACCGCGGGTCCACGGAACGTTCCGCTCCGGAGGCTCGGCGTTCATGATGAGCGAACCCGTGCCGGGCACTCCGTTCAACCGCGCAGTCATGTCGCAGAACCCGCTCACCGCCGCCGAGGCTGACCGCACGACGCTCGACGAACACGCAGCGAGCGTCCGACAGGCCGTGCGCGCGATCGAGCGTCAAGTCGAGCGACTGCACGCGCTCGGTGCCGTCCACGGTGACATCTCACCGCGGAACGTGCTCGTGGAGTCTCCGACGGCCGCGCGGCTGATCGATTTCGAATCGTGCACAGTCGGGGAACCTTCTGGGACGGTCGGGCCAACGACACCGGGCTTCAGCGCGCCGAACGCGGTCCGTGGGCCAGACCGAGATCTGTTCGCGATCGCATGCCTGCACCTCGCCGCACTCGTTCCCCTCACGACGCTCTTCCCACTGGACCCCGGGAAGATCGATGAAGTACTCGCCGCGGCCCGGGTCTGGTTCCCGACCGCGCCAGTGGACGCGCTGCGGAGCGTCATCGGCCGGTGCGTTGCCCTGCCGGACGGGAACACTGCGCGGATGACGCCACCCAGTGTTGCCGAGCTCCGGGACGCGATCAGATCGCGGAGGGAAGCGCCCGGGTCTGCGCACCGGCCCGGCCTCGAGCGCGGAGCGGACGGCCTCGCACTTGCGCTGCAACGGTCTGAGCCCGACACGAGAACTCCCCCGGGTCCGCTCTCGAGCGAAGCGCCCTCAGGCGCGGGCCTGTTCTCCGGCCGGGCTTCTGAGGTACTCCTGGGCAGGACGACGCCGGCGTTCCTCGCCCGACTGCGGGACGAGGTCCGCGGCATGCTGCGCGTCGACCTCGAGGACGGGCTCGCGGGGATCGGCCTCGCGCTCCTCAGTGCTCCGACGCGGAGCGTCCACCGGGACACCGTGGACGTGATCGCGGAACGTCTCACGGAGTTCAGCCACGACGACAACCGTGCGCTGCGCCTGCCTGCCGGCCTCCGCAACGGACCGTCCGGCATCGCGTTGTTCCTGGCGCTGCACGGACGCCTGCACGATGATGCTGCGGCCGTCGAGGCCTCCCGACGCATGCTGGAGATCGACCTGCACCGCCTGGAGCACCGACAGGGGTGGGGCCGGCAGCTCCGCCACAGCGGCCGACTCGTGCCCTTCCTCGGGTCCGGCTCCGCCGGCGTCGGGGTCGCGCTCGTGCAGGTGTTCCGCGCGACGACCGACCAGGACCTCCTGCCGGTGCTCCACAGCGTGGCCGAAGCAGCGTCGCCGGAGTTCACCGCGCATTCGGGCCTGCTCGACGGACGCGCGGGACTCATCCACTTCCTCGTGGACGTCGGCGAGATCGGGATCGCACCGTTCGATGCCGAGTCCGTCGCCACGCGCTTGGACGAGCACCGCCGGCGTCTCGCGCTGCACCGGCTCCAGACTCCCGACGGGGTTGCCTACCCAGACCAGCATCTCCGAGCAGTCGACGACGGTTGGGGCCATGGCGGAGCGGGTGTCCTCACCGCCCTGGCCGCGATCGAGGACTTCGAACGTTGTCGCGGCCTGCAACACGATGTCCCGTCGTTCCTCCGCGGCGGACACGGATGATCGCGCTCTCCGTCCTCGGGATCTCGTCACGCTCGATCCGTCCAGACGGCCGCAGGATCATCAGCGACGTGCGCTTCCGCGCCGAGCCCGGCAGCCTGACCGCCATAGTCGGACCGTCCGGAGCCGGCAAGTCGACCCTGCTCGACCTGGTGACGGGCATCGAGGTGCCAGCGACCGGCTCGGTCCTGCTCGGCGACACGCGCATGCACCCTGCCACGGACTCCGGCAGAGCACGGTTGCGAGCGCGGGTGTTCGCCGCAGCACGACAAGGTGACGACCTCATCGATGCGCTGTCGGTCGACGACAACGTCCTGCTCGGTCAACGTCTCGCTCGCAGGATCGACCGATCGTTCGCGGAACGGGTGTGCGCGGCGCTCAACCTCGACCGTGACGTTCGGCGAACGCCGGTCCAGCACCTGTCGGGCGGGCAGCGGAGGCGAGTCGCCCTCGCGCGAGCGTGCGCAGCCGGTACGGCGATGCTGGCCTGCGACGAACCGACCACGGCGCTGGATGACTCGAATGCCGGGCTCGTCCGTGGAGTCCTCCGGAGCGCGGCGACCTCGGGCAGGACAGTGGTCGCCGTCACCCACGACTTCCAGCTGGCAGCGGACGCCGACCGGATCGTTCAGCTGGTCGACGGCCGGACGACAGCGCTGCTCGATCGTCCGACCGAGCAGCAGGTCCGCCGCCTCATGACGGTGCCCTCGTGATCGCTCTCCTCGCTCTGGCTCGCACGGTTCGCGCTGATCTCCGTCCGGCGCTCGGGTTCGTGATCACGGTGGTCGCCGCCGTGATCGGGCTCGGAGTGGTGGTCGGCGGCGGGCTCGATCTCGCGGGCGCCCACCCGGACACCGCACGAGCACTCGAAGCGGTCATGCAGCTCACGGCGCTCAGTTCGACAGTCGCTTCGTTCATGTCGGCCCGGGGGTTCGCGATCTCGCTGCTTCCGGAGACGCGGTGCCTTCGAGCACTGGGCACGAGCTGGATGACGTTCTGGACGTTCGGAGCCGTGGTCGTCTCCTCCGCAGCGGTCGTCGCCGTGCTGTTCGCTGTCGCGGTCGAACAACGGCTCCGGACGAGCTGGGTCGTCGGTCTGGCGGAGGTCCTCGGCGTGACGGCTCCTCGTTCAGGCGGCGTCCCGAGCGGTGTGATCACGTGTCTGCTCGCGGTCGTCTGTGCAGCAGGTTGGTGGAGTGGGCTCCGATCTGGCCGGTTCGCCGTCGTCCGGTCCGGTCGCGCCTGGAGGGCGGTCGGTGCGTTCACGGTGGCAGCGTTGTTCGTGGCGCCCTCGGTGCTCGCGGTTGCGTTCGCGCCGCACCTGATGAGCATGGCGAGCGGCGCCGGAGACGAGACAGCTGCCAGCCGCCTGACCGTGCTCGACTCGTCCGACGGTCCGCTCATCGTGATGTCCGCCGCTGGCTTCGGGCTCGTCGGCGCGGCAGCCATCGTCGCCTCGGACGCATCCCAGACCATGGTCGGGATCGCCGCTCGCCTCCTGCGTTCCGGTCCGCTCTCGCCGTTCATCGGACTCTGCCTGGCCCGAGCCCGAATCGGGTTGTTCGGTGCGCTCACGACGCTCGTCGCAGCCGGGGTCGGTTTGACGGTCACGAGGACCATGACCGCAACCGTCGCGAGCAGCCTGGCGAGCGAACGGGCCGGAGCGGGCCTGGTCGAACTCGGGCTCACACTCGGTCCGGCGCTCTGCATCGCTGCCGCAGCATCGGTGGGTTCGGCGCTCGCACAGAGCCGCGGGACCGGCAGCGACCTCACCACGCTCAGGCACGTCGGTTCCACCCAGGGCGGCACGATCACCACGCTCTCCGTGGCAGCTGTCGCGATCGGCGCAAGCGGGTCCCTGATCGGGCTCGGTGCGGCCCTCGGTGTGGCCCTGGTCGCGTTCGCGAGCGGCGTGGATGCCTCGTGGATCGCGGCCGTGGACCCGACCGTGCCACTCGTCTCCGCTCTCACGGCGACGCTCGGCACTGCGGCGGTGTTCGTGTGCAGCGAGCTCGTCGGAGTCGTTCTCCGCCACCGCCGTCGCCATCATCGCGGAGGTGTCGAACGCACCTGACCGTCGCCGACGGGCACGAACCGCGGCCCGTCGTACCCGTCGCGGGTCACGTGCGCCGTGAAGTCCGCGAGCGTCCGAACCCAGTGCCCCCGCTCGCCGTACAGCGCCTGGTAGACGACCACCGGCTCCTCGGTCTCGACGTCACGGGCGACGAGCAGCACCTCGTAGTCGTTGCCCTTGAAGTGGCGGTACCGGCCAGGAGTCACGTCGTCGCTCACACCCGCGATGCTAGGGCCGGGTGGCAGAGCGCTCCTACACTCGGGCCATGACCGAGCACGCTCGAACGGACCGCGGCCTCGACCGACTCGTCAACTTCTCGGACGCCACGGTCGCCATCGCGATCACGCTCCTGATCCTGCCGCTGGTCGACATCGCCAGTGACCTGCGCGACGGCGAGGGCGCGGGCGACCTGCTCAGAGCCCACTGGCCCGCCCTGCTCGAGTTCCTCATCACGTTCTGGTTGATCTCGCGGTTCTGGATCCTGCACCACCAGGTCTTCGAGCACGTCCGCTCCTACAACGCCCGGGTCATGCAGCTGAACTTCGTGTGGCTCATCAGCATCGTGTTCCTGCCCTTCGCCGCGAACCTGCTCAACAGCGGCGAGAACGACGACCGTGTGGCCCACGCGCTGTACCTCGGCAGCATGGTCGTGACGAGCCTGGCGCTCACCGGCATCGAACTCGTGCTCCGACGGAACCCCGCGTTGCTCTCCACGCCGCTGGGCGACTCGGCGCGGGGGCTCATCGCCGCCGGACTGCTGTCGCTCGCCCTGGTCCTGTCGGTGGTGTTCCCGAGCATCGGCCTGCTCTGGGCGTTGCTCCTCGTGCTGCAGGGCACCGTCGCTCGGCTGCTGCGCCGCGTCTGAGCGCGGTACGGTCAGCGCATGGGCCTGGGGGACGCGGAGACCGTACTGGCACGCAAGAACGCGAACTTCGTCATCGACGAAGCGGCAGCGGAGGCCGGCCTCGTCCGTTCGATCGCAGCACCCGGCCGGTTCGGGATGCGCCGCCACGAAGCCGCGGGAGGCCGACTCACCCTGACCCCCGCGGTCCTCTGGTTCCGAGCGCATCCGTTCAACTTCGTCCGGCCGACGTTCGGCATCCCGCTCGACTCCATCGCGGAGCTCCACGACACCTCACGCAACGTCTCGCGGCAGATGCAGGTCGTGCTGCAGGACGGGCAGCGCCTGACCTTCGTCATCTGGGGCGTTCGAGCGTTCATCGAGCGGATCGACCGGGCGCGCGCCGCGCTCTGACGACACGCGAACCCGCCCGCGTCACGTCGCCGGTCCACCGCGGCCGGCGACCGCCGCGCGCCGCCATGTGCGTCGGTCCAGGTGTTGGTCCCGGTCCCGGTCCCGGCGCCTTGAATAGTATGCCTATACTAGGCGCCGGCGACCGGCCGACCGGCCGCCCGGCCGACCGGCCGACCGGCCGCCCGGCCGACCGGCCGCCCGGCCGGCCGGTCGGTCGGACCTCCGGACGCGAGCCCCTCCATGATCGTCCGACCGCTCCGAGACCGTCACGTTCGGTCACGTTCGGTCACGTTCGCCCCCGGACGCACCAGAACGACGTACCGTCACGGCATGACCGTCATCGTGGCCGTCGCCGTCCTGGCGGGAGTCCTCGCCCTCGCCACCGTGATCGGCCTGCTCCTGCGCACGAGGACGGGCCGAGCGGTCCCCCAGACCGGCCGCGCGCGCAACACGCCAGCCAGCCCCGACAGCAGCGTCGCCGACATCGCTCCCCCGACCGCCTTCGGCACCCGCGCCACCCTCGTCCAGTTCTCCACGCCGACCTGCGCCCGCTGCCCGGCGACGGCCCGCCAGCTCGACGCCCTCGCAGCGCAGCACGCCGGCGTCGAACGGCTCGAGATCGGCCTCGCCGAGCACCCGTACCTCGCCACGCGCTTCAACGTCCTGCAGACCCCCACGGTCCTGCTCGTCGACGGTGCCCATGCCGTCCGCACCCGCTTCGGAGGCCCACCCCGCCCACCCGAACTCACCGCAGCCCTCGACACCGTCCTCACCGGCCCACAGGAGTCCCGATGACCACCGCCCCCGACAAAGCAGGCATCGACCCGCGCTCCCCGCGCTTCGGTGCCGCGATCACCACGGTCCTGCTCGCCCTGACGATCGTCCTGACGCTGATCCCCGCAACGTGGGTCGCCGGCATCGTGCTGCTCGCGGTCATCGTGGCGCTCTTCGCGATCGGCGGCATCGCCGGCATCCGCCGCCACCCGTACGGCGCGCTCTTCCGTCGCTTCGTCCGGCCGAGGCTCGCCCCGCCCGCCGAGCTCGAGGCGCCCGAACCGCCGACCTTCGCCCAGCAGGTCGGCCTGTTCGTCACCGCCGTGGCGCTGCTCCTCGCCCTGCTCGGCGTGCCGTACGCAGCCCCCATCGGCGCCGCCGTCGCCCTGATCGCCGCGTTCCTCAACGCCGTGTTCGACGTCTGCATCGGCTGCCTGCTCTACGTGTGGCTGGTCCGTGCAGGCGCCTTCCGTCCGCGACGCGGCATCGCCTGACGGCGGTCGACCGGGAGGCCCGGCTCACCTCCGCCCCGCCACCCGCGCTGCCAGCGTGGTCGCGTCCACCGCCCGGCGAACAACCAAAGTCACCCCGCGCCGCGCGATCCCGCGGTTCGAGGTGACTTCGGTTGTGCGGCGCCGGAGGCTCCCCCCACAGCAGCCTCCGACGCCGGCCCGGTCAGACGGCGAGCGCCTGCTCACTGAGCGCGACGAGGTCGTCGGCGCGCAGGTTCGGCCAGCCGTGCAGCAGCTCCCGCCACTGGGCCGGCAACGACGACGCCCCATACAGCGCACCGGCAAGGCCACCGGCGATCGCAGCGACCGTGTCGGTGTCGTTGCCGGTGCGCACCGCGCGGACCAGGGCGTCCTCGAGCGAGGAGCTCTGCTTGACCGCGGCGTAGGCGGCCTGCAGCGCGGACACCACCCACCCGTTCGACTCCGTGTAGTCCACCGGCTGCGAGTGCTCGGCCGTGACGATCCGGTCCACCCACGCTCTGCGCCGGTCGAGGTCGAGGAGGTCGATGCCACGCAGGAGGTCGAGCTCGCCGGTCAGCACCGCGTGCCGGATCGCCACGCACCAGAGCACGCACGCGTCCCCCGCGTCGGACTCGTAGTGCGTCAGGTCGCTGATCGCGCGAGCCGCCGCTGCGAGGCGTTCCTCTTCGCCGATGTCACCGCGCAGGTAGGCGAGCACCAACGGTGCGGTGCGCATGAGCGACCCGTTGCCGGCGGAGCGGCCCTTGTACTCGTGCTCCTGCCGGGCCGAAGCCCGCGCGACGGAGGCGATCCGTGCCTCCAGACCGGTCAACACGTTGCGCGTCTGGATGCCGACGTCGGGCGCGTTGACCGACCACGCTGCCCAGGCGGCCACCAGGCCGTCGAGGGCTGGCTCCGACGCTGGGTCGCCGCCGCGGGCGACCGTGCGGAGGATCGGAACGGCCATGCTCGTGTCGTCGGTCCACTCCCCGGGCGCCCAGCCGAAGGAGCCGCCGCCGGTCATCGTGATCGGGGTCGGCTCGGGCACTGCCGGTCGGAACTCGTACCCGGCGCCGAGGGCGTCGCCGGCGGCGGAGCCGAGGACGGCACCGACTGCTCGGTCGTGGATCTGCGGGGTGGTCATGTGGACCTCCGGATCGGGTTTGCGCGAGATTGCGTAAAACCGATCCTGCACTACTCGCCACGTTTGCGCAAGTGTGCGTAAACTCACCGGCATGACCGACGAGTACCGCGACGCGAGCGGCCGACGCCTGACGGACTACCCGCGACCCTCCGTCGCCGTGGACACCGCGGTGCTGACCGTCCCCGCGGGCGGACCACCGTCCGTCGTGCAGGTCCGCGATGCCACCGAGGGCGACTGGCGACTCCCGGGGACGTTCGTGCACGAGGGTGAGCGGCTGGCTTCGGCCGTCTTGCGGTCGCTCTCCACGAAGGCGGGCGTGACGGGGCTCGCGCCGGAGCAGCTGCACGTGTTCGACGATCCGGCGCGGGACGACCGTGGGTGGGTGCTGTCGGTGGCGCACCTCGACGTGGTGCCAGCTCGTGCTCTGGACCTGGACGAGCCCCAGGTGCGACTCACGCCGGTGTTCGAGGCGCGCGGGATGGTGCACGGGCACGACGAGATCCTCGAGTTCGCGGTCGCTCGGCTCCGTTCCGTCTACAGCGACGCCCCGGATCCACACGGGCTGCTCGACGAACCGTTCACGATTTCGGCGTTGCGGCAGCTGCACGAGGCGGTCCTCGGCGAGCGCCTGCTTCCGGACTCGTTCCGGCGAGCAATGCTGCCGAAGCTGGTTGCAACGGACACGAAGCGGGCGGACGGGCCGGGGAAGCCAGCGACGCGGTACCGGCGGGGGTGACGGGACCGGTCGGCCGCCGAGGGTGCGCGCGAACACCGAACTCACCTACTGGCTGTTCGTCGCACCGATCGTCATCGTCGCGACAGTCGTCACCGTCGGGCGATCCGCTCGTAGGGTGGGGACATGGGGGAACTCGAACTGACAGCACGGCGCGCTTGGCGACGAACGACCCTGCTCGCGCTGATCGGAGCCGTCGTCGGCGCCGTCATCGGCGGGCTGCTGGCCACGACCGAGTCGGGCGCCGTCGCAGTCCTCACCGTCGTCGGCTTCGGCGCGGCCGTTGGTGGCCTGACCGGTACCTTCTCGATCCTCGCCACGACCATCGGGATGTCGACCGCGATGCAAGCCACCACGGCGGGGCTCTCCCCTGCGGGCAAGCGCATGGTGACGCAAGCGATCAAGACCGGCAGCCCGATCCAGCCGCCCGAGTCCGGCCTCGCCCTCCGAGCACGCGAGCACGCACGACTGCTCTCCACCTACCAGCCGCTCGCCCTCGCCCAGTTCCTCCTGCTCTACCTCGGCATCGCTGGCGCCCAGTTCCCGATGCTCGCTGACGAGGACGTCTCCGGCTCGGCGTTCCCCCGGTTCCTCTGCGCAGCACTGCTCATCACCGCACTGATCATGACGCCGATCCTGCTGCGAGCGGTTCGTCGGTCGCGGCGGTACCTGCGGGCGGCGACCGTCGTGGCATCCCCGGCCCCGCAAGCCTGACGAGCACGACCGCCCGCACAACCAAAGCGCATCCGAGCCGCGCGATCCCGCGGCGCGAGCTGACTTTGGTTGTGCGAAACGGAACTGCACCGCGCCTCGCCGCCGCACCCGGCACGCCCACCTCGACGTAACACGCAATTTACTTTCACCCCTGGCGCTCGCGCACGAAAGACGCTTTCATAGCGGGATGACGATCACCGAGCGGCCCGACCGGGTCGAGCGCGCCGACGCCTTCGCCCTCGTCCGCACCCAGTCGGCCACGATGCCGTCGAGCATGCGCGCCATCGCCGACGCCGTCCTCGAGGACCCGGCAGCCGCAGCCACCACGAACGCCGCCGAGCTCGCCGGCCGCGCGGGCGTCTCCCCCGCCACCGTCTCCCGCTTCGCCCAGCACCTGGGCTTCGCGAACTTCGCCGGCCTGCAGCGCAGCATGACCCGGGCCGTCGAGCGGGGCATCCACGAGCGCGAGCACACCGAGATCCACGCCGGGGTCGCCGTCGACGACGACGTGGCCACCGTCATCGCGAAGGTCACCGAGGACGTCCGCGCCGTGATGGCCGACACCCGCGCCGCGCTCGACCCGCATGCCCTCGAGGCAGCGGCCGCAGCCGTGAGCAGTGCCCGCCGCGTCGTCCTGTACGGCGTCGGCGCGAGCGGCATCGTCGCGCGGGACCTGCACCTCAAGCTCGAGCGCATCGGCATCGTGACCTCGATCGCCGACGACCCGCACAACGTCCTGACCCTGGCGAGCGTCATCGGCGAGCACGACGTCCTGGTGCTCGTCAGCCACTCGGGCTCCACCGTCGAGACCCTCGAGGTCGCCCACGCCGCCGCAGCCCAGCGCTCGACGATCGTCGCCATCACCGGCCACGCGAACGCGCCGCTCGCCACCGCGGCCCACCACGTCCTGCTCGGCGTCGCCGGTGCCGAGAGCGCCCTCCGCCCCGCCGCCATGGGCAGTCGCATGAGCCAACTCGCCATCGTCGACGCCCTCTTCATCGTCGTCGCGCAGCGCACCGACGAGCGGTCCCAGCCGCTCCTCGCCCGCAGCCGCGACGCCGTCCGCACCCACCACCGGAACTGAGCACCACCATGACCACGAAGCACGACAGCCACGACGCCCTCCGCGACGAACTCGCCGCCCTCACGACCGAGGCGATCGACCACTCACTGGACGACATCGACACGATCTCCACGCTGGAAGCTGCCCAGCGCATGAACGCCCGAGACCGCAGCGTGCCTGCGGCACTCGAGCCGTGCCTCCCGGCCATCGCCTTGGCGGCAGACTCGATCGCCGCAGCGTTCGCGCGCGGCGGCAGACTCGTCTACGTCGGCGCCGGCACGCCGGGCCGGCTCGGCGTCCTCGACGCCAGCGAGTGCCCGCCCACCTTCGGCACCGACCCGAGCCAAGTGGTCGGCGTGATCGCCGGCGGCGACGTCGCCCTGACCACCGCCGTCGAGGGCGCGGAGGACGACGAAGCAGCGGCCGTCCGCGACCTCGACGCGCTCGGCCTGACGGCCGACGACGTGGTCGTCGGGATCAGCGCGTCCGGCAGGACGCCCTACGTGATCGCAGCCATCCTGGAGGCCCGGCGCCGCTCCGCCCTGTCGGTCTCCGTCGCGTGCAACCCCGACTCGGCCGCGGGGCGGGAGGCGGACATCGCCATCGACGTCGTCGTCGGCCCCGAGTTCATCGCCGGGTCGACCCGCCTGAAGGCGGGCACCGCGCAGAAGCTGGTGCTGAACATGCTCACCACGCTCGCGATGGTGCGCAGCAACAAGACGTACGGCAACCGCATGGTCGACGTGCGGGCGACGAACGCGAAGCTCGTCGCGCGGGCGTTCTCGCTCGTGCAGGACGTCACCGGCGCTGCTTCCGCCGAAGTCCAGACGGCGCTCGATGCCTCGGACGGCGAGGTGAAGACGGCCATCGCCGTGATCCTGACCGGCGCCTCCGCTGCCGATGCCCGCGAGCGCCTCGATGCTGCTGCCGGCTCGTTGCGCGCCGTGCTGTAGACCCCGTTCCCCTTTCTCCGCTTTCCTTCCGCTCGATTCCTTCCCCCGAGGAGCACAGCAATGCCCGATGCACAGCAACTCGCCCAGCAGATCCTCGACTCCGTCGGTGGCTCCGTGAACATCGCCGACGTCGAGAACTGCATGACCCGACTCCGGGTCGAGGTTTCGTCTCCCGCGTCGGTCGACCTGCCTGCGCTGCAAGCCACCGACGGCGTCATTGCCGCCATCGCGGCCGGCTCGAACCTGCAGATCGTGCTCGGCCCGGGTCTCGTCGACCGCGTGGCCGACGACCTGGAGGCCCTGCGCGCGTCCGCCCCGTCCGCTGCGGCTGGTGGGTCCGGTGCGTCGCCTGAGGAGCTCGCCGCTCGCGGCGCGTCGATCAAGGCGTCCGCCCGGTCGCGGGCCGACGGCCGCACCATGCGCGCGATCCGGAAGATCTCCGCGATCTTCGTCCCGCTCATCCCCGCACTGATCGCCTGTGGTCTGATCGCCGGGATCAACGGCATCCTGACGAACCTCGGCTGGGTGCCCGGCGTGACGCCGTTCCTCGGGGTGCTCTCGTCCGGCTTCCTCTCGCTGCTCGCCGTGTTCGTCGGGATGAACGCCGCGAAGGAGTTCGGCGGCACGCCCATCCTCGGCGGCGCGGTCGGCGGCATCATCGTCGCGGCCGGTGTCGCGAACGTGACCGTGTTCGGGGAGACCCTCGCTCCCGGGCAGGGCGGCGTGCTCGGCGCCATGGCCGGCGGCATCCTCGCCGCCTACGTCGAGCGCTTCATGCGCCGGGTCACGCCGGACGTCATCGCGCTCATCGTCGTGCCGACCGTGACCGTGCTCGTCGCCGGTTCGGTGACGCTGGGGATCCTGATGTCCGTCGCCGGTGTCGTGTCGGTCGCGATCGGGACCGCGGCGACCTGGCTGCTCGCGAACGGCGGGGCCTTCGCCGGCTTCGTGCTCGGAGGGCTCTTCCTGCCGCTCGTCATGACCGGCATGCACCAGGGGCTCATCCCGATCCACACCACCCTGATCGACCAGACCGGGTGGACCGTGCTGCTGCCCGTCCTGGCGATGGGTGGTGCCGGACAGATCGGTGCTTGCATCGCGCTGTGGGTGCGGTTCCGCTCGAACGCGTCGCTGGTGCGAACCATCCGCGGTGCGCTGCCCGCCGGGTTCCTCGGTGTCGGTGAGCCCCTGATCTACGGCGTGACGCTCCCCCTCGGGCGGCCGTTCATCACGGCGTGCATCGGTGGAGCGTTCGGCGGCGGTGTCGTGGGACTGTTCGACCAGCTTGGGCACTCCGTCGGGGCGATCGCGATCGGTGCCTCGGACCTGTCGCTCATCCCGCTGCTGAACGGGTCGTCCGGGTACGGGTGGGCGTTGCTCGGGTACGGGTCGGGGCTCGTGGTGGCGTACGTCGTGGGGTTCGTGGCGACGCTGCTGTTCGGGGTGTCTGAGTCGGTGCGGGCTGACCTCGAGGCGCAGTCGTCTGCACCAGCCGGCGACCCCGCCGCTCCGGATGCGCCGCTCGACGTGCAGGTCACGCCCGCTGACTCCGTGGGAGCTGCACGCTGATGCGGTTGGGCGCGAGCGCGTACCTGGCGCACGGTCCGCTGGCTGGTCCGACCTTCGAGGCCGCCGCGGCCGCGGATGCGACGCTCGCGTTCAACTCGTTGCACATCCCGGAGGACTCCCCTTCGAGCGGTGGCCTGAGCGGCCACCGTTGTGACCGCCATCGACAGCGGTCCGATCAACACGAATGCGGGTACCCACCAGTAGAGCCGCGTTGACGCGACCGCGCCGATGAAACTCGTCCCTAGAAGTGTCGTTCCGAGGGCTGCTGTCAGCCCGCCAGACCACCAGGCCGCATCAAATCAGCGACGATTCCCCGCATGCGCGGCATCCGCTACGGCGGACCAGCGATGGCCGTAACTGCGGCTGAAGACGCGCTCCTTCCGAGACGCCCAACGACGTACATCCCGCAACTGAGCCGAATTTTGGGACGGCGCGCCGATAAGCGGTGTTCGATCTATTCGCAGATGCCAGCAGCGGCGCGGATCGCGGATCCCAGCAACGACGGGCCTTCCACGACACTCGGGATTCTGTTCCACGCAGCCGAGTCCGACCCGGCGCCCTCGACGTCACTACGACAGTGCGTTCGCGAGACCCACGCTCCGCGACTCCGCTTGAAGGATTCGTGTGGGGCAACGCAGGAGCGCCCAGCCACGTGTCTCGTCGTCGGTCACCGGCGCAATTACCAACTCACGACCTCAACGCCCGTGTGGACCGCATGCACGGTCTTGAATAGAGTCGGTCGAAGTACGGCGCTGAACTACTCCCCCGGCTCGCAGTCGCGGATGGGGGAGCAACGAGCCCGGGGGTAGACAACGGGTGGCGTCTCAACGAGCAGAATCCGGCGCTGTCTCTCGTCCTCGCTTGATGCCGTCGTTGGTCTCTTCCAATCGACCGTCGCGCAGGAGAGCGGAGATGACGCCGAGAAGCCGTCCCCGAATGTCCGCTCCGACCCGTTTCCAGCCATACAGCCCAGCGACGCCCGTGACCAGCGCGTCTTTGGTGGCCACAACCGCGTCCTGCGTCAGAAGTTCAAGCGCTCGGCTCAGCTCGTCGTCCGGGATTTGGTCCACGGACCGAACGAACGCCCCACCACTTCTGACAACGGCGCTGTGTTCGCGTTGCCTCCGCACGAAAACCCCGTCGGTCTCGAGGCCGGCTTGCCGGACGGCGAGCATCAGTGTTCCTCGGATGCGAGAGCCGATCCGACCGTAGTCGGAGTGCTCACGTAGCCGTTGCGCAAGTACGTCCATGTGCAACGGCGCCTCCGTTCCTGCGATGGCCTGTACGAATGGAATCAGTGCAGGAGCGTTCAGCGGATGGCTCAGATCGACGTTCGGGACACGGGTTGTGCGCCCGATCTGGTACTCCGACACCCAGCTCGGCGTCGCATCCAGCGGCGCTTCCACGACCTCCACGACGACAGGTGCCGCGGCTCGCGGCGTTTCGGCGACGACTCGTCCGAGAACGGGTTGGGCTGCGAGACGTTCCAGGATCTGCCGTAGCCGCTCTTTCTCCCGGTCGGGATGCCGGTACCAGGCGGTGCCCCAGATGTGGTGCAGATTCCATCCGAGACCTTCGAGGATCTGGTGCCGGAGACGATCGCGATCTCGCGCGGCGCGACTCGAGTGGTACATCGCGCCGTCGCATTCGACCCCGATCATGAACGCTCCAGGCTGATTCGGATGCTTCACGCCGATGTCGATCCGGTAGCCGGATACGCCGACCTGCGGTTGGACCTCGAAGCCGAGGCTACGGACGAAGTCCACGACCGCGTCTTCGAAGGGCGATTCCGTGTCGAGCCCAGACGGGCTGAGTTCCATCGCAAGCGCCGACGGCCCTCGCTCCGCGAAGTCGAGGTATCGCCGCAAGTGCCGAGTGCCGGCGGCGCTGACTTCGCCGATGTCGCCAGCGCTCATCGATGTGACGAGCTCCACGAGTTCCTTCGCGCGCGTGATGGCCACGTTCAATCGTCGTTCCCCGCCTGCACGCCCAACGGGACCGAACTGCCGGTACACCTTTCCGTGTTCGTCGGGTCCGTATCCGGTGGAGAAGATGATCACGTCGCGTTCGTCGCCCTGCACCGACTCCAGGCTCTTGACGAAGAACCCGGACACGCGGTCATCGTCGAAATGCGCGTCGAGGTCCGGCCGGTCGGATCGGGCCAGCTCGACGGCTGCTTCGATGGCGTCGCGTTGCGCAGTGGAAAACGCGACGACCCCGAGGCTCTTGTCGGGTCGCGTCGTGTAGTGATGCAACACACGGTCGGCGACGTGCCGCGCTTCGATTGGGTTGTCGCGCCCGGCCGATCTCCGATAGACGCCGTCGACCTTGAAGTAGCGGACGCCGGCGTCGGCGCTCTCGGCAACGGCGCCCGGGAAGGTAACGAGCCGGGAGTCGTAGAAGGAGGCGTTTGAATACGCGATCAGGTGCTCGTGCCTGCTGCGGTAGTGCCAGCGGAGGCTTTGCGCGGTGAACGCGCCACTGGACTTCATCAGGTCGAGGATCGACTCGAAGTCGTTGGCGAGGTCCTCTTCGCCGTCCTCATCCCCGTCGTCGACGTTCGCTTCAAAGAACGAGGTCGGCGGCAGCTGCTTCTGGTCTCCCGCCGCGATGAGTGCGGCTCCCCGATAGACGCAGTTGATCGCGTCACCCGGCAGCACCTGGCTCGCCTCGTCGAAGATGACGACGTCGAACAGCTGTTCAGCAGGAAGGTACTGCGACACCGCCAGCGGACTCATCATGAAGCAGGGATGCAGCGCGAGGACGACGTCCTTTGTCTGCGCAATGAGTTCCCGGACTGCGATGTGCTTGCGCTTCTTCTCCGCTTCGCGTCGAATGATCGCGGCTTGCCCGCTCGCCGACCGCGGCCGACGGGCGGACGCGGACTCGACGATCCTGGTGACGGCGGTATCGGCGAGTTCTGAGTCAAGCTCCCGGAACTGGGCGACGAGTTCATCGCGATCGACTCCGGCTCCTGCGGCCAATCGGGGGTCGGACTTGAGTTGCGCGTCGATCCAGCCGCGGAGAACCGTCTCGGTCAGGAACGCCGCGACCGACGTCTCCTGCAGATCTTCCGCAAGCGCGTGTTGGACGGAGGGGCCAAGGCCGTGGCTTTCGAGCTTCAAGATCGAGCGCTGCAGGTCGAACCACGCGTCCACCCCGTCGAGGTCCGCCCGCAGTCGGGCGACCGATTCGGCGGCGTTACCGAGGTCGGCGAACGCTCGCCGGAGTTCGTCGCGTCGTGGCTGATCGAACTTGTCGAACAGTCCTTCGCGGGCCAGCTGGTATTCGTCCGCCACGCCCTTAATGTCGATGTGCGACTGCGTGCGCCGGAGCAGATTGATCTGTGAACTCTCGAGTCGGCGGAGGTTCGGCGCTGTCGTGGCGGCGTCGAGGAGACGTCGTGCCCACTGAATGTGCCTGCGGATCGCGGCCGGTGCGACGTCCGACGATGTCCCAGTATCCGATCCGTTCGGAGCCGTTACGAGCACGTCGCTCCAAGAGCGCGCCGCGGCGGCGGCGGCGGATTCAAGTTGGATGTGCAGCCGAGCGGCGTGCATGTGGCGATCTATGCTCGCGTTCGGACCGAGCACGTCTGCTTGCAGTGCGACGAACTCCAGCAGAGGCTGCAGGCGCCGTAGCTGCTCCTCCAATTCGGCGGCGACCTCGACGTATGGCTTGCGGTCGTCGCTGAGGATGGAGTGCCAGCGTTTGAGGTCGTCTTCGAGCCGGTCGGCGAGGGCGCCGATTTCACGGCGATGGACGGGGTCGGTGGTGGCGCGTCGTGTCTGTGGTTCGTCGACGAACGGGACGTCCGATAGCGCGTGCAGGTTGCGGAAGCGGCGGTCGATCAGCTCCCAGTCGACCGCGTGGTTCGGGTCGACATCGTCGCCGATGCCCGTCCTGGCTTCGTCGAATGCTGAGCGGTATGCATTCCACGCGTCCGCCCAGCGACGAGCTCGTGGGAGCGCAACGACGGCATCCTTCCAAGGCACGTGCGAGATCGTCGCCAGGGCCTCGCGAAGGGCCTTGTGCCCTGCCCCGAATCGTCTCGCAAAGCTGGTGTGCTCGGCTGCGAGGCGTTCGAGCTCATCGAGGTCCGCCGTGAGCACGGCGGCGTTGAAGTGAGGGCTCGCCTCGCGTTCCGCCGCCACGAGTCGCTGCTGCGCATCGCGCAGGCGATCGGCGGTGGCGCGAGCGGCCAGGGCAAGCGAGTTGTCGTAGAGCCACGTGCTCAGCGGCGGATGCGGGTCGAGCAGATGCGGCAACGCGTCGACAAGCATTCGCGTCTCAGCCGGGTTCGACGGTCCAAAGGCTCCTGCTCCGCGGGCAAGCGCTTGCGCATCCCGCTCCAACGACCGAAGCGCGCTTGCACGATCTTCTACGTCACGCCGAGCGGCATCAAGGTCGGCGGAGGTCGACGTCGATGTGACCCCGGGCAGTCCAGCGACCAGGCTCGGTTCGGGGATCCGGTCCTCCGGGACGGGCTTCAGGCGCCGCCACTGGTCCCCCACTAACGCTGTCAGGTCATGTTCGACCCATTGCAGGTCACTGGCACAGCTCTCGTACCCGGCGAGCGTGTTCTCGATCTGCTTCAGAATCTCTTCGTCCAGCCAAGGCTGCTCGTGGAATTCAGGAGCTTCAAACCACACGTCGAGGAGCGTCGCGATGCCGTTCAGCTCGTTGGAGGCCCGGGCACCGAAGGCTTCTCGTAACTCGCGGGTGCTGTCGACAACTGGGCGAAGCCGCTCGATGGCCCGGGCCAGTCGCTGTAACGGGTAGGCCAGGTCAACGCTGCCCTCGACGAGCCCATACCAAGTGGCTTGCCGGCCCTGCTTGGCGATCCGCCAGTTGCGCTGGAGGCCAGCGGCGGCACGCTCGACGGCGTCGAGCTCTTGGGCGGTCAGTCCTGCCCCAGGTGCACCCCACGGCGGTCCGACCTGGTCGGTGCGGTCTCGTTCGAGTCGGCCGAGGATGTCGTGGAAGGTGGCGTCCAGAGGTTGGCGGATCTCGTTGGCCGCCTCGGCGTAGTCGCTGAGATCCCTCCGCGCTTGTTCGAGCTGCCCGAGCTTTACCGCGCTCATGCCGGCAGGCGGGACCGGCGTAGCTCCGAGTGCATCGCCGAGTCGTCGGGCGACGTCTTTCCGAACGGCTTTGCTGCTGTGTAGTTCGAACAGGAATGCGCCGAGGCCCCTGTCGGCGAGGCGGTTGCGGACGACGTCCAGGGCCACCGCCTTCTCGGACACGAACAGCACGCTTCTACCTTCAGCGATGAGAGCGCCGATGATGTTTGCAATGGTCTGGCTCTTGCCCGTGCCGGGTGGCCCGTCGAGCGTGAAGCTCTTCCCCGCGACCGCGGCGTGAATCGCCGCTCGTTGGCTTGCATCGGCGTCGAGGACCAGTGGCGTGGTCTCTGGTGGGGCAACGACGTCGATGATGTCGTCGCCGGCAGGGTCGAACACGAAGTCGGACTGCTCGGGCGGGATGGCGCCTGAGAGGGCACGAACGAGTTCGGAGTTCGCGACAGCGTCGGCGTTGTCGAGCAGGTCGCGGTACATGGCCTCTTTGGCGAACATGAACGCGGCCAAAGCAGCGAAGTCGTGCACTTCCCAGCCGTCGGGCCAGTTCATCGATGCCAGACGATTCAGTACTGCTTGGACCCCGTCGGCTTCGAGTTCCACTTCGAGGTCGTCGGCGGACGGAAGCTCGATGCCGTACTCCTGCGCAAGAAGCAGCGACAGCGCCGGATTCACTGCGAAGTCGTCGTCGGAGAATCGGACGAACGTTCGTTCCCTGGGTCCAGGCGCGGCGAGCTCGGCGGGCACGAGCAGGAGCGGACTGCGGCGGGTATCGCCCGCGGCGTCGACCCAACGCAGTTCGCCGAGCGCCACGTACAGGATGCGCAGACCCTTGTCGATGAACTCCCGCTTCGACGCTGCTGCGAGGTTGCGGAGCGCACGATCGACATCCCGCTGCGTCTTGTCGGCGAACAGGTGTCCGGGGTGTTGCTCAAAGTCGAACTCGCGGAGCTGCTCGAGCACGGCGCCCTCGACATCGGACGTCGCCAGTTCCTCGTCGTCGCGAACCACCTCGGCGTTGCGCTCGTCCGCCCGTGTGCCCAGCGTGAACGTGAGGCTCTCGGCTGCTATCAAGTCGAACACCTCCGCAGCGGAGTGCTTCGAATACTCGATCGTCGACGATCGAGTCGGACGGTAGTTCAGCAACCGATTTCGGCCCGAGAGGTTCAGGAGGGAGTCGCGCCATTGCGCGATCGCTCGGTCCGCTTTGCCCGTTCCCAACTCCAACGCCAACGCTCCTACCTCTTGAACGACCACTCGCCCCTCGTCGACGCCCGAACAGGACGCCTGACGCCGCTCGACGATCCGGCCTTGCAAGGGCTGGGTCAGCTCGGTCAGCAGCTTCGAGCGATTCTCCTATTCTGACCGAGGCGCACGACAACCGCACGCGTCCTGATCGGGGGACGTGCTCGACAGCGCAAGACAGGACGGCGACAAAGGGTCAGGCTTGCCAGGGACTACTGCAGGTTCGGTTAAATCTGACAGCCAGGGGCGGGGTTCCCGCGGCCGACGAGCGCAGTCAGGCGGCGTGTTCAGCCCGACCTCTAGCTGCCTCGCGAGTCCACGGGCAGCTCCCTCCCTTCGCGCACCGAAGTTCATTCAGGTCCGCCCTCTTCCAGTTATCAACACCAGGTCAGCCCACGAAAGCCCGCGGGCCAGAGCAGCTAGGTTAAGTCCCGTGAAGGCTGTCGACGCGAATCTCCTCGATCTACTCAAGGTGACGAGTCAATTCGAGGTCCCCATCTATCAACGGGCGTACGCATGGGGCCGTGCCGAGTGTGAGCAGCTCTGGAAGGACATCCTTCGGGCTGGCGGCAACGAAGAGCTCGGCGCTCACTTCACGGGATCCGTCGTGTACGTGGAGAAAGCCGCGGGCACGCAGACCAACCAGGCGCCGAGCCTCATCATCGACGGTCAACAACGCGTCACAACCGTCAGCCTGATCCTCGCAGCGCTCGTCTCCCACCTGGAGGGTCCAGCCGCCGAGGATCGCGAACCACTCGAAGGCTTCTCCGCTGAGGAGATCCGCGACTCCTACCTCACGAATCGGTTCAAGATCGACGAACGGCGATACAAACTCCTGCTCTCCCAGGACGATCGGGGCGCACTGAAATCGGTCATCGATGGCACCGAGCCTGCGGCAGGGTCGACTAGCCGCGTGTTCGACAACTTCGAGTTCTTCCGTGCCCAGATCAGGGCGTCGTCCACCGATCTGGCGACGGTGTGCCGCGGGTTGGCGAAGTTGCAGGTGGTCGACGTGCACCTGCAGCTCGGGATCGATCACCCGCAGCTCGTGTTCGAGGCGATGAACTCAACCGGCAAGCGGCTCTCGCAGGCGGATCTCATCCGCAACTTTGTGCTGATGGGGCTGACGACGAACGCGCAGGAACGGCTTTGGACGGGTTACTGGCGGCCAATGGAGCTTGATTTCACCGGCGCCGGTTCCGAGTCGGCGTTCGATGACTTCGTACGGCACTACCTCGCCACCGTCACCGGCAGCATCCCGCGACTCGGGGACATCTACGACGCGTTCAAGGACTACGCAGCCATCCGGATGCAGCGCGGCGAATCGATCGATGTCCTCGTCCTCGAGCTGCGCGAGTACTCCCGCCGGTACAGCGCCATCGCGCTCGGCCGCGAACCCGACAAAGCACTGCGGGCAGCGTTCGACGATCTCGTCCAGATCCGCGCGGACGTGGTCTACCCCTTCCTCCTCGAGGCGTACACGGACTACGACTTCGAGGTGACCAACAAGGACGAGCTGCTCGAGATCGTCCACATGGTGACCTCGTACGTCGTGCGACGCGCCGTCACCGGCTGGGCCACGAACTCGCTGACCACCACGTTCCAGAGCCTGGCGCGCGCCCTCCGGAAGGACCGCTACGTCGAAAGCGTCAAAGCACACTTCCTGCGCCTGCAGGGATACCGGACGTTCCCGACCGACGCCGAGTTCGAGGAGAAGCTGCAGTCGTTCGACGCGTACCACTTCAAGCGGCGCTCATACTTCTTCCGGTCGTTGGAGAACCACGGCCGGAAGGAACCCGTCCCGACGGACGAGTACACAATCGAGCACATCCTTCCGCAGAACGAGTCACTCCGTCCGGAGTGGCGAGCCGACCTCGGCGAGCGATGGCAGGAGATCCAGTCGGCGTACCTGCACACCCTCGGCAATCTCACACTGACCGGGTACAACTCCGAATACTCAGACCGGCCGTTCCGTGAGAAGCGGGACATGGAAGGTGGCTTTAGGGAGAGCCCGCTTCGCCTCAATCAGGGCATCGGGCAGCTCGACATCTGGGACGAGTCCGCCATCCAGAATCGCGCCGTTCGGCTGGCTCAGCAGGCGCTGCGAATCTGGCCTCGGCCCGCGCTTCCGCTCGAGGTGCTCGCGACGTACCAGGAGAGCCGGACAGAGTCGCAGTACACGATTGCAGACCACCCGAATCTGTTCCGGCCGGAGCGCCGTAGGGACTTCGAGCGGCTTCGCAACGAGGTCATGTCGTTCGATCCTTCCGTCAGCCTTGATTTCCTGAAGGTGCGCGTGGCCTTCCGGACGGAGACGACGTTCCTCGACGTCGTCCCGCAGGCGTCGCGGCTGCTCCTCGTGCTGAACATCCCGATTACAGCGCTGCGCGACGAGCGCCGACTCGCCCGTGACGTCAGCGGGATCGGGCACTGGGGAGTCGGTAACACACAGGTTCCTCTCGACGACACAACCGACTTCAACTACGTTCTCGGCCTCGTCCGGCAGGCGTACGAATACCAGGTTCTCGCGTAAAGAATTGTCCGCGTCTGCATGCTTTCCGGGCTAGGAGGCAGTCGCACCCAGAATAATGTTGACCGGGTCCTCGAGTGACCGGGCTCTCCGGTACAAGGGCATCAGCGAGGTCGGGCTATCGTCGGCTGCGTACAGGGTGGCGTTGTCAGCGAGCACCGCTGACGGCTGATCGCCCCGACGGATCATCCAGAAGTGTCGTAACGGCAGGCCAGCTTCGTCCGGGCATGCCCGGACAGCCGACTCGAGGCCCTCGAACTCGCTGACCCACGCCGGCATCGCCTCAGGGGTGAAGTACGACGCGCCATACGAGTGCGTGCCAACAGTGAGTCTGATTCGGTCGTTGATCGTGCGGCCCAAGACGGCGGCGATGATTCGATAGGTCAGAGATCGAGGTGTAGTGGGGTCGGCAGAGGCCGTCGTCCATCCCACCGCGGTTTCAATGAGCTTCACCACCTCGTGGGGATCCTCAGCCTCGAAGATTGCCTGCCAGCCGATGCCATCGACGGCTCGGTGGTCTCCGCGCGTCAGGTGAATGCTGCCGTTGAAGTTCATGAACACCGAGCTGCCCGAACGCGGGTCAAAGGTTTCAAGACCATGGTAGAAGCCATCCATTGGCCACGTTTCGGCGATTTTGAAGTGGCTGTGCCGGCGAGCGAGCTCGCTGGACACCCACCACGCCTGGGTGAGTTTGAATCGTTCCGCGATCTGCATCAAGGCTCCATGTCGAAGGTCGTTGTCGGGGTTGCTTGACGGTGCCGCTTCAGACGCCCAAGCCTCTTCTGCAGGCGTCCAATTCACGGGTCCCGGCGGAGTCTCGACGCCCAGGTCACTCTTCGCCCATGGGATCGACCCCGGAATCGGACGACGTGTCGTACGAGCCCGGCCAGGCGGTGGGTGCCGGCCCGAAAGCGCGTCGAGCTGCGCGGACCGTCAACTCGGCCATGCCCAGGTTCGCACCGCCACCGATGACTGCGCCAATTCCGAACGGGACAACGTTGCCGAGCACGATGATGCCCTGCTTCGTGCCCCATTTCGTCACAAAGTTCTGGCCGAGGACCTTATTGATCTGCTTGAGTTGCGACACGGGGATGGCGTTGACGATGGCTTTCGCCCAGTGCGGTCCGGTCCGCCCCGCGACCTTCTCGATCGTCTGCGAAGCGCCGCCGCCGAGGACAACGCCTAGAACTAGCGTGCGACGGCGCTCAAGCTCGTCGACACGGACGCCATGCACTTCCGCGACGGAGAGCGCAAACAGCGCGCTCAGTTCCAGTGAAGATAGAACCTCCCCGCCCGCGAGAGCCAGTCCCGCGGCAGTACCGACTCCGGGGGCGGCCGCGACGGCGCCGACGGCGGCGCCGGTTCCAGCCAGGGCGGTGCGATACATGCTCTCAAGCGTGTGCACGACTTGCTGCGGAGTCGCTTCCGGGTTGCGTTGCCGGGCACGGGCAATATTCCCTGCGACCACGGCGCCCTGCACGCTGAGCGCTTTGTCCAGCGCCGCGGTGATGAGATTGCGTCGGTGCTCTGGCGTCAAGTCGTCTTCTCCAAGCGGCATGCTGGTCACCTGCACAGACTAGAGCGAGCCTTACTCGTGTCGCGAGGGGACACCAACCCGACCGTCCACTCGCCCAGCAGCAACGTGCCACGAAACTGGGAAGTGGCGACGGCGCGGGCAGCCGATATCGTGAGACAGTGATAGCCGGGGAACTCAAGAGCAAGATCGACCGAGTCTGGGACGCGTTCTGGTCCGGAGGCATCTCGAACCCGCTGGAGGTGATCGAGCAGATCACGTACCTGCTGTTCGTCCGCCGGCTCGACGACCTCCAGACACTCGCGGAAAAGAAGGCGCGCGTCACCGGCGGCAGCATCGACCGACAGATCTACGGGCCCGGCCAGGAGCAGTTGCGGTGGAGCCGGTTCAAGAACGATGAGCCTGAGACCATGTGGCGGATCGTCGGAGAAGGGGTCTTCCCGTTCCTCCGTGCTCTTGGCGGTGATGGGTCTACGTACGGCGAGCACATGCGCGACGCCCGGTTCACCATCCCGACGCCCGCGTTGCTATCGCGGGTCGTCGACATGCTCGACGAGATCCCCATGGCCGAGCGCGACACCAACGGCGATCTGTACGAGTACCTGCTGTCGAAGATCGCCTCCGCTGGAGTGAATGGTCAGTTCCGTACGCCCCGCCACATCATCGACCTCATGGTCGCCATGATGGCCCCGCAACCAGCAGACGAGATCTGTGATCCCGCAGCCGGTACCGCAGGGTTTCTCGTGGCTGCGTCGGAGTACGTGCGACGCGAGCACCCGGCCGTTCTGACCAACGCTGCACAGCGCTCGCACTTCCACACGAGCATGTTCCACGGGTTCGACTTCGATTCGACCATGCTCCGCATCGGCAGCATGAACATGCTCCTGCACGGCATCGAAGCACCCGACATCCGCTACCGCGACTCTCTCTCCGAAGGCGCCAGCGACGATGCCGAGCGATACACGCTGATCCTTGCCAACCCGCCCTTTGCCGGCTCTCTCGACTACGAGTCGACGTCGAAGGACCTGCAGCGCGTCGTGAAG
This sequence comes from Curtobacterium sp. VKM Ac-2861, assembly GCF_013204965.1. NCBI lineage: Bacteria > Bacillati > Actinomycetota > Actinomycetes > Micrococcales > Microbacteriaceae > Curtobacterium > Curtobacterium sp. VKM Ac-2861. The sequence goes on along the minus strand of NZ_JABMLA010000001.1, from coordinate 28,217 downwards.
ACCAAGAAGACCGAGCTTCTCTTTCTTGCCCTCTTCCTGAAGCTGCTGAAGCCCGGCGGCCGCGCGGCCGTCATCGTGCCCGACGGGGTGCTGTTCGGCTCGTCAAGCGCGCACAAGACACTGCGGCGCATGCTCGTGGAAGACCAGAAGCTCGACGCGGTCGTCAAGCTACCCTCCGGCGTCTTCCGCCCCTACGCAGGAGTATCGACAGCAATCCTGTTCTTCACCAGAACGAACTCCGGCGGCACCGAAGACGTCTGGTTCTACGACGTGCATGCCGACGGCTTCTCCCTCGACGACAAACGGAACCCGATCGAGGCAAGCGATCTCCCAGACGTCTTGGCCCGCTGGGCGAACCGCGGCACGAGCGAGCGAGCCCGGAGCCGAACCGACCAGTCCTTCACGGTGCCGAAGGCGGACATCGCCGCGCAGGGCTACGACCTCTCTCTGAACCGCTATAAGGAAATCGTCCAAGACGAGGTCGAGCACCGACCGCCTCTCGACATCATTGCCGACATCGAGGTACTCGAGGCAGAATTGGCTGACGAGCTCGCGACCTTGAAGGCAATGCTCGCATGAGAATCGTACGTTTGTCTGACGTTGCCACAGTGAATCCGAGAGGAGATCGAGTTCGTCCAGAACAGAGCGTTTCGTTCGTCGGGATGGCTCAGCTTGATCAGGTGACGGCAGAAGCAACTCCGCTCGACTCGCGGAAATTCTCCGCCGTTTCCAAGGGGTACACGGTTTTCCGGAATAGGGATCTGCTCGTGGCGAAGATCACGCCCTGCTTTGAAAATGGGAAGATCGGCCGTGCCATTCTCGATGAAGAAATCGGGGTCGGTTCAACCGAATTTCATATTGTGCGCCCGGGACCCGACGTGGACGATGCATACCTTCTCCATTTCCTCCGTCGCCGAGAAATTCGTCGATCAGGCGAGTTACGCATGACCGGAAGTGGAGGTCAGCGCCGCGTTCCGGCGGATTTCATGCGGATGCTTGAAGTTCCGCTCCCGCCGCTCGACGAGCAGCAGCGGATCGCCGCGATCCTCGACCAGGCCGAAACTCTGCGCGCGAAGCGCCGCCGAATTCTCGACCACCTTGAATCGGTACGAAAGGCTCTATTGGACGAGCTCGTTGCGAGCAGAGAAGATGGGAAGTCTATACGTCTCGGAGACTTGGCGGAGGTGTCGTCAGGGATCACGAAGGGGCGTGTCGCGAAAGCTCCCATTGCGGGCTCGGTGCCCTACTTGGCGGTTGCCAACGTTCAGGACGGCCGGCTGGAGCTCGCTTCGGTGAAGAGCATTGATGTGACTGATGCTGAGATGCGGCGCTTTCGTGTCCTTAAAGGCGATTTGTTGCTAACAGAAGGCGGCGACCCGGACAAACTCGGACGTGGTGCTCTATGGAATGACGAACTCCCTCTCGCGTTACACCAGAACCACATCTTCCGTGTGCGGCTCGCGAACGAGTCTGTGGTTCTCCGCAAATACTTGAGCGCATACATCTCGTCAAACGTCGCCAGGGCGTATTTCTTACGCTCTGCAAAGCAAACAACCGGCATCGCGTCTATCAATATGACTCAATTACGTGACCTGCAGGTTTGGATTCCCTCCATGGAGCGCCAACGCCAGTATGTTGCGCGCCTTGACGCACTTTCGAAAGTGGCGCAATATACGGCGCTACGCTCGATGGACGAGTTGTTCGAGTCACTCGTGTCTCGCGCGTTCCGAGGCGAACTGTGAGCTTCAACTTCAATTTCGTGCGGCACGCATGGCCGGATGTGTTCGAAGATGCGTCCCGGGCAGAGTCGTACCTCTCAGGTGACCCGCGCTCCGCGTGCTTTTATAGCCGTCGGGCGGTGGAGCAGCTCGTCGGCCACCTCTACGATGTCCTCGCCCTGCCGGTCCCGTATCAAGACGACCTCGCGGCGCGCATCAATGACGTTGGTTTCGCGCGCGTCGCGGGGGTCGGGATCAGGCAGAAGCTGAACTTGATACGGAAGCTTGGCAATCAGGCGGTGCACGCGCAGCAGCCGGTGCGTCCTGATATCGCGTTGGCCGCGCTACGCGAGCTGCATCACGTGCTGGTGTGGGCGATGTTCCGGCATTCGGCGCATCCCGAGGGCGTGCCCACCGGTGCGACATTCGATCCCAAGCTCGCAGCCAGTGCTGCCCCACTCACACGGGAGGACGTGCAGCGGCTCGCGGCGAAGTTCGCCGCGCAGGACGAAGCCCACGCCAAAGCACTCGCGGACCGTGACGAGGTCGCGGCGGCGCAAGCTGCTGAGATCGGGCAGTTGCGCGCGCAGGTAGCTGCGGCGCAAGCTGCGAACCACATCTCCGATGACCACGACTACTCCGAAGCCCAGACACGCGACCTGTTCATCGACGTGCTTCTTGCCGAAGCCGGCTGGCCGCTCGCCGATCGGCGTGATCGCGAGTTCGAGGTCACCGGCATGCCGAACGCCGCTGGCGTCGGCTTCGTCGACTACGTGCTGTGGGGAGCGGACGGGCTGCCGCTCGCCGTCGTCGAGGCCAAGCGCACGACGAAGAGCCCCCTCATCGGGCAGCAGCAGGCGAAGCTGTACGCCGACTGTCTCGAGGCGATGTTCGGACGTCGACCGGTCGTGTTCTACACCAACGGATACGAGCACTGGCTTTGGGACGATGCGGCCGGGTACCCGCCGCGGCAAGTCGCGGGGTTCTTCACCCGCAGCGAACTAGACCTCATGATCCAGCGTCGCACCTCCCGACAGCCGCTGTCCGACGCCCCCGTCAGCACAGACGTCGCCGGTCGGCACTACCAGGTACGGGCCATCAGGGCTGTCGGGGACACGTTCGATCGACGGCAACGGCAAGCACTCCTGGTGATGGCGACCGGCTCGGGAAAGACCCGCACCGTCATCGCGTTGGCCGATCAGTTGATGAAGGCGAACTGGGCGAAACGCATCCTGTTCCTCGCCGACCGCACCGCGCTCGTGAAGCAGGCAGCGAACGCGTTCAAGACGCATCTGCCGAGCGTCACCACAGTGAACCTGGTCACCGAACGCTCCGCCGAAGGACGCGTCTATGTCTCGACCTACCCAACGATGATGAACCTCATCAACCAGACCGACGACGGCGGCGACGGGCCGACGCGCCAGTTCGGGCCGGGATACTTCGACCTCATCGTGGTCGACGAAGCGCACCGGTCGATCTACCAAAAGTACGGGGCGATCTTCGACTGGTTCGACGCGATGCTCGTCGGCCTGACTGCCACGCCGAAGGACGAAGTCGACCACAACACCTACCGACGATTCCACCTCGAGGACGGCGTGCCCACCGACGCATACGGCTTGGACGAAGCCGTCGCCGAGGGGTTCCTCGTCCCACCGTACGGCGTGTCGGTCGGCACCCGTTTCCTGCGTCAGGGCATCCGCTACGACGACCTCAGCGAGGCCGAGAAGGACGACTGGGACGCTCTCGACTGGGGCGAGGGCGGCACCCCCACCGCCATCGACGCCGAGGAATTGAACCGGTTCCTGTTCAACGAGGACACCGTCGACAAGGTGCTGGCGACCTTGATGACGGATGGGTACAAAGTCGCCGGCGGTGACCGCCTCGGCAAAACGATCGTGTTTGCGAAGAACAAGGACCACGCCGAGTTCATTCAGCGCCGTTTCGACGAGCAGTACCCCGAACACGCAGGACACTTCGCGCGCGTCATCACCCACGGCACCCCGTACGCGCAGAACCTCATCGATGAGTTCTCCATCGCCGACCACGCGCCGCACATCGCGATCTCCGTCGACATGCTCGACACCGGCATCGACGTCCCCGAAGTCGTCAACCTTGTGTTCTTCAAGACCGTTCGGTCGAAGTCGAAGTTCTGGCAGATGATCGGCCGCGGCACCCGCCTCAGCCCCGACCTGTTCGGAGAAGGGCGGTCGAAACAGGACTTCCTCGTCTTCGACTTCTGCGGCAACCTTGAATTCTTCAGCCAAGACCTTCCTGGCTCCGAGGGCTCGACGCAGAAGTCACTCACCCAACGGCTGTTTGAAGCCCGGCTCGGTCTGATCACCGCCCTCGACCGAACGCAGATCGATGCTGACCTTCGCGCCTCTGCCGCAGGCACCCTGCACGAGGTCGTCGCAGGTATGAACCTCGACAACTTCCTCGTCCGGCCCCAGCGACGCTGGGTCGAGCAATACGCCGACCAGGCAGCGTGGGACGCACTCACACCTCAAGATGCATCGGATGCGCTTGAGCACCTCGCAGGTCTTCCATCGAGCGTGGTGGACGATGACACCGACGCGAAGCGCTTCGACCTACTGATTCTGCGCCGACAGCTCGCGCAACTTGACGGCGACCTCACCGCAGCAGAACGGGTCCGTCAAACGGTGCAGGCCATCGCGACGGCGCTGCTGGCGAAGACCGCGATCCCGTCCGTCGCGGAACAGGTCGTGCTCCTTGAGGAGGTCGCCAGCGACGACTGGTGGATCGACGTGCCCCTGGGCATGCTTGAAGTCGCGCGCGTTCGCATTCGCGCGCTGGCACGGTTCGTACCGAACGTCACCCGCCCTCGTGTGTACACCGACTTCATCGACGAACTCGGCGACGCCACTGAAATCGTGCTGCAGCACACAACGCCGGGGACGGACCTTGAACGGTTCCGCGCGAAGGCGACCGCGTATCTGCGACAGCATGAGGACCACCTCGCGCTGCAGCGACTCCGCCGCAACCGTCAGCTCACGGCAGACGACCTGGAAGCCCTCGAGCAGATGCTGCTGGCGAGCGGGGCAGGGTCACAGGCCGACATTCAGTTGGCGGCCGAGCAGGCGCATGGGCTTGGATCGTTCATCCGGTCGCTCGTCGGCCTCGACCGAGATGCGGCTCTCGAGTCGTTCGCACGCTTCCTCGACGGCTCACGCTTTTCCGTCGACCAGATCCGATTCGTCCATCTCATCGTCGACGAACTCACCGCCAACGGTCTGATGGACGCTGGACGCCTGTACGAATCGCCGTACACAGACCGGGCCCCAAGCGGCGTCGACTACCTTTTCGATGACGACGACGTTGCAGCTATCGTGCAGATCCTTCGCGATGTGCACAAACATGCCCAACCCCGAACCGTGGCCTGAGAGAGGCGCGCTGACGCGCGGTCGCGGCACGATCGAGTGCCCGGTAGGCAAGTCGAAATCGGCAATTTCTCGCCACGAGGGCACTTTGCCGATAACGCTCAATATGGATTCGAACCTGGATCTCACGGTGTTGAGCCGTGGCTTGGATCGACTGTGGCAACCTTGATCGACAGCTCGGCTCGCGGGCTTCCTCTCGTGCGCTGGGTCTATCCCCACGTCAACACGAACCGCCCCCGCGTCCCGCCGGCCTCCAACCGCTCATGCGCCTCCACAGCCCGCGCCGCCGGCAGCACCTCAGCGACCCGCGGCGTCAACGTCCCACTCTCCACCGCGTGCCGCAGCTGCTCGAGCTTGTCGAACGACCGGTACTCCGAGAACACCATGATCTGCACGAACTCGATCCCCCGAGCCCCCTTGCCCTGCCACCCCCGCACGTCGAAGAAGACTCCCCCGTCACGAACGGCGTCGACGACCTCGTCGCGCTGCACGGCAGCATCGGCGAGCGCATCGACCCCGTCCGGCACGAGGTCACGGACAGCGGAGGCGAAGGAAGCTCCTCGCGGCACCACGTGGTCCGGCCCGAGCGACCGGACGAGTGCTTCGTCCGCCGGAGCAGCATCCGCGATCACGGTCAGCCCGGCGGCCTTCGCCAGCTGCACCACGTAGTTCCCGAGCAGCCCAGCGGCCCCGGTGACGGCGAGCGTCTGCCCCGGCGCGAGCGAAGCGTGCGACAGGATTTGCAACGCCGTCAGCCCGTTCATGGGCACCGTGGACGCAGCTTCGATCGACGTCCCCCGAGGGATCCGCGTGAACGACCCCACCGGCGCCACGAGCTCCTGCACGTACGCCCCACCGTGGGCGCTGAGCGGCAGCGCGATCGCCATGACCTCGTCGCCGACCGCCCACCCGGTGACGTCGGGCCCGACCTCGTCGATGACCCCGGCGGCGTCCATCCCCGGCACGTACGGCGGCGAGGCCTGCGAGCTGTCCCGCTGCCCGGCACGCACCCCCGTGTCGGTCGGGTTCACGGCGAACGCCTGCACCCGGATCCGCACGGATCCCGCACCGGCGTGCGGCTCCTGCACCTCGTGGACGGCGAGGGCCTCGGGCCCTCCGAACTGTTCGACTCCGACGACCTGCATCCTCCCGGTCTACGCGGACGTTGCTTGACGCAACCTGACGCGACCCACCATCGGACGGGAGGCACAGTGCCAGCCCGCCACGGGCCTCCAGACCGAAGACGGTGGCGTCCACCGCCCAGCGCACCATGCAGGAAGCGCGATATCGCAATACGCGATCCGGGAGAAAACAGAAACATGCCCTCCCCGTGTGCGAGCACCCGACAGGGAAACCACGCCATCCCCCGATCGGAGGATGCAGCACCACCGCCCCCACCGATCCCCCGCGGCGCCCCACCGGCCAGGCTGGACCCATGCCCGAGTCCCCCGCCATCGAGGTCCAGCACCTCAGCAAGCAGTACGCCACCGGCAAGGTCGCCGTCGACGACGTGAGCTTCACCATCCAGCCCGGCGAGACCTTCGCCCTCCTCGGCCCGAACGGCGCCGGCAAGTCCACGACGGTCGAGATCCTCGAGGGCTACCGGTCCCGCACCGCCGGCGAGGTCCGCGTCCTCGGTCACGACCCCGCACGGACGAGCCGCAGCCACAACGCACGCATCGGCATCGTCCTGCAGACCAGCGCCGAGTCCCCGAACGTCACCGTCGCCGAGCAGCTGAACCACTTCGCGACGCTGTACCCGAAGCACCGCACCACCGAGGAACTCCTCGCAGCGACCGGCCTCGAGCAGCAGCGCAACACCCGCATCGCTCGCTTGAGTGGCGGCCAGCGCCGCCGCGTCGACGTCGCCCTCGGCATCATCGGCCGCCCCGAGGTGCTGTTCCTCGACGAACCGACCACGGGCTTCGATCCCGAGGCCCGCCGCCAGTTCTGGGACCTCCTGCGCCAGGTGCAGTCCGAGAGCACGACGATCCTGCTCACCACGCACTACCTCGACGAGGCTGCACAGCTCGCCGACCGGGCAGCGGTGATCGCCGACGGGAAGCTGCTCGACATCGCCCCGATCGACGAGATCGGCGGAGCCGAAGCCCGCACACCACGAGTCCGCTGGCGCGACGATGCCGGCGAACACCACGACGAACGCACGACCGACCCGACCGCACTCGTCCGCAGCAGCACCACGGCCATGCACGACCTCGAAGTCATCCGCCCGTCCCTCGAGGACGTCTACCTCGGAATGGTGGGCCAGAAGTGAACACCGCGACCAGCCGCATCTCGTACGAGATCCGCTCCTACTTCCGCGCACCCGACGCCGTCTTCTTCACGTTCCTCTTCCCCATCATCATGCTGGCGCTGTTCTCGGTGGCCTTCGCGGACGCCGACCCGATCCGCGCCGTCGCCGGCAACGGCCGACCGATCAGCGTCGACTACGCCACCTACTACCTGCCCGGCCTCGTCGCGACGGGCATCCTGCTCTCCGGCACCCAGTCCCTCGGCGTCGACATCGCGACCGAGCGCAGCGACGGCACGCTGAAGCGCCTCGGCGGCACGCCACTGCCGGTCCTGAGCTACTTCGTCGGCAAGATCGGCATGGTCCTCGTCACGACCATCGTGCAGACGGCGCTGCTGCTCGGGATCGCGAGCCTGGTGTTCGGCGTCGACCTGCCGACCGACGCGAGCAACTGGGGCGTCTTCGCGGGCGTGATGGTCCTCGGCATCGCCACCAGCTGCGTCCTCGGCATCGCGATCTCGGCGCTCCCCCGCGAGGGCCGCCGCGCCACGGCGACGATCGTCCCCATCGTCCTGGTGCTGCAGTTCATCTCGGGCGTCTACCTGCCCTTCACGCAGCTGCCCGACTGGCTGCAGAACGTCGCGTCCGTCTTCCCCCTGCGCTGGATGGCGTCCGGCATGCGGTCCGTCTTCCTGCCCGACGCGTTCGCGTCCGCCGAGCCGGGAGGCGCGTGGCACCTCGCCCTCGGAACGCTCGTGTTGGTCGCGTGGCTGGTCGGGGGCACGATGGCCTGCGCCCTCACCTTCCGCTGGAACCGCAAGGACTCCTGATGGCGCCGGGCAGGTGGGATGCTGTCGTGATGAGCGGCGAGACGTGGGTACGCAACCGGTGGTTGCACGTCTTCTTCGCGGGCACGATGCTCCTCACCGCCGTGATCACCGCGCTGGGCTGGTCCCCGTGGTCGACCCGCTGGCCGGCTTACCTGGCGGTGGTGGGCCTCGTCTTGGCGTACATCGCGTACGGGCACCGCGGCTACGACAGCCCCCGAGCCGCCGCCGCGTTCCTGCCGCTCGTCATCGTCGCCGCCCTGGTGCTGCCAGCCGTCGTCCCGAGCACCGCGTTCGTGCAGTGCATCGTGTTCCCGCTCGTGTGGGTGCAGACGGAGCGCGTCCGCACCGCGGTCCTGCTGTCCATCGCCGTCGGGCTCGCGAGCGGCATCGGCCTGCAACTGTCGAGCGGCCCGGACGCGCTGGTCAGCACCCTGCTCATCGAGGGCATCAGCGTGATCGGCGCCTGTGCGATGGGCGTGTGGATCTCGAGCGTCGCCGGCCTGTCCGAGGAGCGCCGCCAGCTCGTCGAGGAACTCCGCGCCACCCAGCAGTCCCTCGCCGACGCGAACCGCACGGCGGGCGTCGCGAGCGAACGGGAGCGTCTGGCCCGAGAGATCCACGACACCGTCGCGCAGAACCTCGCCGGGATCGTCATGCTCACCGAACGGGCCCGCGGCGACCTGGCGAACGACCGCTCCGACGCGCTGGAAGAACGACTCACCGTCCTCGAGGAGTCCGCCCGCGCCGCCCTCGAGGAATCCCGCACCCTCGTCGCAGCCGGAGCCGCCGGCATGACCCGCGACAGCCTCGCCGGCGCCCTCCACCGCCTCGCCGAACGGCACACCCGCGAAACGGGGACGCTGGTCACGGTCGACGCGTCCGACTGCGCACTGGATCGCGACGCGCAGGTGGTCCTGCTCCGCGTCGCGCAAGAGGCCCTCTCCAACGTCCGCGCGCACGCCGGCTCCACCTCCGTGCAGGTCCGTCTGTTCCCCGACGAAGGGCACACCGTGCTGCGGGTCACCGACGACGGCGCCGGGTTCGACCCCGAGCAGCCCACGGCCGGGCACGGCCTGCGCGGGCTGCGGGAGCGCCTCGCCCTCGCTGGCGGCACCTGCACGATCACGAGCGCCCTGGGCCGGGGCACCGTCGTCGAGGCGACCCTGCCCACCGGAGCCGAACCGGGCCTCCCGTCCGCCGTTCGCCACCCCGTGGCGGAGGTGACCCGGTGATCCGCGTCGTGGTCGCCGACGACCACCCGATCGTCCGCTCGGGCATCGTCGCGCTGCTCCAGGACGCCGACGACATCGACGTGGTGGGCCAGGCCAGCGATGGCCGTGCCGCGGTGTCCGTCGTGCTGGCGGAGCGCCCCGACGTCGTGCTGATGGACCTCCGGATGCCGGAACTCGACGGTGATGCGGCGACGGCGGAGATCCTCGCGGCCGAGCCGGGCGTCCGCGTCCTGATCCTGACGACGTACGAGTCCGACGACCAGATCCTCGCGGCGATCGAGGCCGGGGCCACCGGCTACCTGCTCAAGGCGGCCCCGGAGTCCGAGATCCTCGCTGGGGTTCGAGCGACCGCGCGCGGAGAGACGGCGCTGGCCCCCTCGGCTGCCGCTGCGCTGGTCCGACGAGCAACGGGTTCGTCGGCCGTGTCTGCCGGCCCCTCGCTGACCCCGCGCGAACTCGAGGTCCTGCGGCTCGTCGCCCAGGGCAACTCGAACCCGGCGATCGGCCGCGCCCTGTTCCTCAGCGAGACAACGGTGAAGACGCACCTCGGCCACGTGTTCGAGAAGCTCGGCGTGAACGACCGCACCCGTGCCGTGACCCGCGCGATGGAACTCCGCCTGCTCCCCTGAGCCCCGGTGCGCCGGTCATCGGGAGCGGGTGTACCGTCAGGTAGTCAGCATGCTGATCATTTGAGAGGACACGCACATGAGCGCCGCAGCCGCAGCTCCCACCACCACCCCGGATCGCCGTCGGTGGATCGGTCTGGTCGTGATCAGCCTGGCGGTCGCGCTCATCATCGTCGACTCCACGATCGTGAACGTGGCGATCCCGAGCATCGTCGCCGACCTCGACATCGGTTCGACGCTCGTGCAGTGGGTGCAGGAGAGCTACACGCTGGTCTTCGCCGCGCTGCTGCTCGTCTTCGGTGCCGTCGCCGACCGCTTCGGTCGCCGACGACTGCTGACCATCGGCGTGATCCTGTTCGCGGTGGCGTCGGTCCTGGCGGCGCTGTCCCCGACGGGCGAACTGCTCGTGGCGTCCCGCGTGCTGCAGGGTGTCGGTGGCGCGATGGTCCTGCCCACCACGCTGTCGATCCTCAACGCGACGTTCACCGGCCGGGAGCGCGGCATCGCCTTCGCGGTGTGGGGCTCCACGATCGGCGGGATGGTGGCGGTCGGTCCGCTGCTCGGCGGCTGGCTGACGACAGACTTCTCGTGGCGGTGGGCCTTCGGCATCAACGTCCCGATCGTGGCGGTCATCCTGGTCGGCCTCGCGGTCGCCGTGCGGGAGTCGCGCGACGCCGAGCACACCGGCCGCATCGACCTCGTCGGCGCCCTGCTGTCCGTGATCGCGAGCGCTGCGCTGGTCTTCGGGCTGATCGAGGGCCGCACCTACGGCTGGTGGACTCCGTCGTCGACACCGTTCACGATCGGCTCGTGGTCGTGGGACGGCCCGGTCTCGCCGATCCCCGTCGCGTTCGTGATCGCGATCGCTGCCGGGGTGGCCTTCGTCGTCCGCTCCCGGCGCCGGCAGCGTACGGGCCGGTCGACGCTCATCGCCCTCGACCTGTTCGGCATCGGCTCGTTCCGGAACGGCTCGATCGCGGCGCTCATCGTGTCGCTCGGCGAGTTCGGCATCATCCTGTCGCTGCCCCTCTGGCTGCAGAACGTCCTCGGCTACTCGGCGCTGCAGACCGGCTTCGTGCTGCTGGCCCTGGCGATCGGGTCGTTCGTCGCGAGCGGGTTCGCGGCCACGGTCGGACAGCGGATCGGGGCGCTGCCGATCGTGCGGATGGGCATCGGCGCCGAGATCGTCGGGGTCGCCGCGATCGGGTTCGTCGTGACCTCGTCGACCCCGTGGTGGGCGATCGTCCCGTGCCTGTTCGTCTACGGCTTCGGCGTCGGACTCGCGACGGCCCAGCTCACCGGCGTCGTGCTGCAGGACGTCCCCGTGGAGCGCAGCGGCGAGGCCTCGGGTGCCCAGAGCACCGCGCGCCAGATCGGTTCGGCGCTCGGCATCGCAGTCCTCGGGACGGTGCTGTTCACCTCGACGGGCAGCATCCTGGAGCACCGCCTGCAGGACGCCGGCGTCTCGACCGCCCAGTCCGAGCAGATCGCCGACACCGTGGTGCAGTCCTCGGGCGGAGCGATCGCCGGCCTCGAGGGGCAGACCCGCGCCGACGCCGCCGAGGCGTTCTCCGACGGCACCCGCGCCGCCGCGTTCTCGGCCGCCGGCTTCCTGGTCATCGGCCTCGGTGCGACCCTGCGGCTCCGCGCCCCGCGCCGCCCCGACGACGACTCAGAAGCCGACGCCGACGCCGAAACCGACGCCGACGCCGACCACGAGACCCGCGCCTGACCGGGGGCCTCCCTGCACCGCTGCTGACGGTTCTGGTTCACGATCCCCGAGGATCCTGAACCAGAAACGTCACCGGCCGGACGCGAACCCGCGTCCCCCGTGCCGTGGACGCGACCACCGACGGGACGGGAGGCACGGCGCCTGCCTGCACCGTGCCTCCCGTCCGCTCCGACGCGCGCCCTGCCATCGCGACGCGCGCCCCGCTCAGTGCTCCGCGCCCGCCCCCTCCGGTCGGACGCGCAGCACCCGCGCTGTGGGGGTCGCCCCGCCGTTGGCGACCTCGAGCGAACCCGAGAGGGCGTCCCACGTCACGGACCACGACCCGAGCGCCGTCGGGAACAGCGGCTCGACGACGACTCCCCGCCCGGCGAACGCCGGCAGCGGCAACGACACCGACGAGCCAGCCCCGGGCAGCGCCCAGACCGACAGGTACAGATCGCCCGACGCAGCGCGCAGGCCGAGCGCGAGCCACGGGTCCTCCCAGGCCGGCAGCCCGAGCGGCCACACCGGCACCGACGACTCGATGACCTCGAGCACTGCCCGGTGGGCCTCGATCGCAGAACGCACGACCGCCCGCTGCGATGTGCTCATCGAATTCAGGTAGCCCGACAGGTACATCCGCCCGAGCACCCCGTTCACGAGCGACAGGTCGAACAGGTCGGGCGACATCGACGGCGCCGGGTAGGCCCAGTTCCCGGCCTGCTCGGGCAGCATCGCGGCGGGGGCAGCGGCTGCGATCGACGCCGACAGCACCGGGTCCTGCTGGTCCGAGGTCGACTGCATGTGCAACCGGGACAGCATCGCGGAGTCGGCGCGCATCGCTCCCGAGGCGCAGTTCTCGATGAGCAGTGCCGGGTACCGATCCTGCACCGCGTCGATCCAGTCGAGCAGCGCACGCTGGTGGTCGAGCATCCCGGCGAACGGCCCGGTCATCGTGTTGTTGTCCATCTTGAAGAACGTCACGCCGAGCGACCCGACCAGTCGATCGACGACGGAGTCCAGGTGCGCCCGCGCGGCCGGTGATCGGAGGTCGAGCAGGTGCCGTCCGTGCTCGGCGACCCGCACGCCGTGGTGGTGCACGAAGGCGTCGTCCGGCAGGGTCGCGGCCAGCGGCGAGTGGATGCCGATGACCTCGGGCTCGAGCCACAGCCCGGCCTGCATCCCCCGCGACCGGATGTGGTCGATGACGAGCCCGAGGCCGGTCGGGAACCGCGAAGCAGCTTCCTCCCAGGCTCCGACGGTGTCCCACCAGTGCCCCTCGGCGTACCAGCCGGCGTCGATGCAGAACAGGTCCGCTCCGGCATCGGCAGCGGCGTCGATCAACGGCAGCAGCTTCTCGGTGGTCGGGTCGCCCATGAGCGTGTTCATGTAGTCGTTGAACACGAGTGGCAGGGCTCGATCGGCCTCGCGCACGTGCCGGAACGCCCGACGCTGCGCCGTGAGCACCTCGAACGCCCCGCCGACCGAGCCGGCGATCCCCACCGACACCGGCACGGACACGAACGGCTGCCCCGGGGCCACGACCGCCGTCCACTGGTGCTCCTGGTCGGTCGGCCCGCTCAGCAGCACGTACGCGTGCCGTCGGGTCTCGCCGAGCTCGTACAGCCACGGCCCGTTGTGCTCGACCTGCCAGACGAGCGCGTAGGGCGCAGCGCCAGCGGTCGGAGCAGGCGTCAGCACCCCGATCGGCAGTGCCTCACCGGTCGACCACGACCCTCGGTTCTGCACGACGGCGCGGCTGCGGGGCGGGTGGTGCTGCGCCTCGCGGTCGATCGCTGCGAGTCCGATCGACCGCAGCGGATCGGTCCGCCACCGGCTCTCGGCGGCCCAGTCGTTGTCCGCGTGCACGAGGGCCAGGTCGTCGACGCCGACCCCGGAGTCGGTCAGGAACGCCCCGGTCGCGAACGACGACACGAAGTCCACGACGTGCTCACCGTCGTCGGCGGACACCTCGGTCCACGTCTGGAAGCCCGCGACGCCGGCGCGCGCCCGGAACACCGACTCGACCTGGAGGCCCGTGGCCACGTCCGCCTGCACGATCCGGAACCACGGATCGGTCGCGTCGTCGGACGCACGCCACGACACGGGGCGCAGTCGCGCCCCGATCGTGGAGTCCACGTGCCGGTACCCGCCCGGGAACCGGCCGTGTCCGATCGTCGTCAGCTCCACCAGGGGCTGCGGATCGTCGGGTCCGTCGGCGAGCGCCCCGTCGGCACGCGCTCCGCCGCTCGCCACGAACGACACGAGGGCGGCGGGCTGGTCGTCGCCGATCCGGAACCGTGCCGAGAACCCGGGCGTGACCCAGTCGGCGAAGACTCCGCTCACCGTGCGCCGACCGGAGCGGGCTCGCTCGACACCCACGCCCCGACGCCGTGGTCGTAGCAGGTGGTGTTGTCGATCTTCGAGCGGTCGAGGGCGCTGCCCGAGGTCACCTTGCGGTCGGTGCGCTCCGGATCGGGGGCGGCCTCGGCGAGCAGTCGGGTGTAGTCGTGCTGCGGGTCGAGGATGACGGCGTCGGACGGCCCGCGTTCGACGACCCGGCCGCGGTAGAGCACCAGGATCTCGTCGGAGAAGTGGCGTGCGGTCGCCAGGTCGTGCGTGATGTAGAGCACGGCGAGGTGGTCCTCGCGCTGCAGGCGGCCCATCAGGTTGAGCACGCTGAGCCGGATCGACACGTCGAGCATCGACACCGGTTCGTCGGCGATGAGCACCTGGGCCCCGGGGGCCAGTGCACGGGCGATGGCGACGCGCTGCCGTTGCCCGCCGGAGAGCTCGTGCGGTCGGCGGCTCGCGAAGTCCTCGTCGAGGTTGACGCGGCCGAGCAGTTCCCGCACCTTCTCGGCGGTCTCGTCGGCACCCCGGGCTCGGTGGTGCAGCTGGAGCGGCCGGGCGATGTGGTGCTCGATCGAGTGGAACGGGTTGAGCGACGCGAAGGGGTCCTGGAACACCATCTGCACGTGCCGGCGGTACATGCTGCCGACGACGGGTGTGCCGTCCTCGAGCCGCACGTCGATCGAGCCGCGGGTGGTGTTCTCGAGCTTGGCGAGCATCCGGGCGATGGTGGACTTGCCCGAGCCGGACTCGCCCACCAACGCCACGGTCTTCCCGGGCAGCAGCTCGAACGACACGTCGTCGACGGCGTGCAGGGTGGTGCGCTTCAGGCCCTTGCGGGTGTGGAAGTCCTTGCCGAGGTGGCTGACGGTCACGCTGGTCATCGGATCTCCTCGTGGACGGCGGCAGCGTGGTCGTCGACGCCGGAGCGGATGAACGCGCCGCGCTCCCCCGACAGGCTCGGGAACGACTGCAGCAGCTTCTGCGTGTACGGGTGCTTCGGGTCGTGCTGGATGACCGAGGCCCGGTCGCACTCGACGACCTCGCCGCGCAGCATGATCGCGATGCGGTCGCTGATCTCGAGCAGCAGCGGCAGGTCGTGGGTGATGAACACGACAGCGAACCCGAGCTCGTCGCGCAGTCGGACGATCTCACGGAGGATCTCGCGCTGCACCACGACGTCGAGGGCGGTGGTGGGCTCGTCCATGATCATGATCTGCGGTTCGAGCAGCATGGCCATCGCGATCATGACGCGCTGCCGCATGCCGCCGGACAGCTCGTGCGGGTACGCGGTGATGCGGGACGGGTCGACGCCGACGCGGCTCAGGGCGTCCTCGGCGATCGCGCGCCGTTCCTTGCGGGACAGGTCGCGCCGGTGTTCCCTCAGGGCGTCGTCGAGCTGCGCCCGGATGGTGGTGACGGGGTTGAGGGCGTTCATCGCGCCCTGGAACACCATCGACAGCTTCGACCAGCGCACGGCCCGCAGCTGCTCGTGCGGCAGCCCGAGCAGGTCGATGTCGGTGCCGTCGCGGTCGTGGAACGTGATGCTGCCCGAGGCGACCTTCGCCGGCGGTCGGTGCAGCCGGGTGATGGCGTAGGCCAGGGTCGTCTTGCCGCAGCCGGACTCCCCCGCGAGCCCGAGGATCTCGCCGGGCGCCAGGGTGAGCGACACGTCCTTGACGGCGTGCACGGGGTGTTCGGTCTCGTAGACGACGTCGAGGTGGTCGATCGTCAGCACGGCTTCGGCACTCATCGGACGAACTCCTTCGTGGTGCGCGCGGAACGCGAGGCGCGGGCGGCACGCTTGGCGCGACGTTCGCGACGCCGCTGGGCACGTACGTTCGCGAGTCGCGGGTTGATGACCTCGTCGATCGAGAAGTTCACCAGGGACAGGCCCATGCCGAGCAGGGCGATGAGCAGGCCGGGCGGCACGAACCACCACCAGGCGCCGTTCGCCAGCGCGAAGCCGTTCTGGGCGTAGAAGAGCATGGTGCCGAGCGTCGACGAGTTCGACGCCCCGAGGCCGAGGAACGACAGCCCCGCTTCCCCGAGGATCGCGGCGATCACCGCGAACACGAACTGCGACGCCAGGACGGGCAGCAGGTTCGGCAGGATCTCGACGGCGATGACCCGCCAGGGTCGTTCACCGGCGACACGGGCGGCGGAGACGTAGTCGCGGTTGCGGATCGACATCGTCTGCGCCCGCAGGACCCGGGCGGACCCGGCCCACGAGGTGATCGCGAGGACGACGGCGATGGTCCAGAGCCCGCGGGCCTCGCGCGGGACCAGGCCCGAGATGACGATGACGAGCGGCAGGCCGGGGATGACGAGGAACACGTTCGAGAACAGCGAGAACGCCTCGTCCATGATCCCGCCCAGGTAGGCGCCCAGGATCCCGAAGAACGCGGACAGCACCGTGGCGAGGACGCCGACGATCAGGCCGATCTGCAGGCTGCCGCGGGTGGCGTAGGCGAGCTGGGCGAGCACGTCCTGCCCGGTCTGGGTCGTCCCGAGCAGGTTCTCGCCGCTCGGTCCCTGCAGTCCGGAGTCGCGGATGGTGGTCGGGTCGCCGACGAGCAGCGGCCCGACGACGCCGAACAACGTGACGCCGGCGACGAGCGCGATGCCCGTGATGAGCCACGGGGTCAGGGTCGGCAGGAATCGGCGGATGCCGCCCTTCGGTCGTGACGCTCGGGCCGTGGCGATGCTCCGCGTCGACCCGGCGTCGGCTTCCTCGGCGAGTGCGCCGATGGTGGGTTCGGTGTCCTGCTGGATGTTGGTCATGGCGTGTCCTCCCTAGCTCCGCGCCCGCGTCCGCGGGTCGATGAGCCCGTACAGCAGGTCGACGACGAGGTTCGCGCCGAGGACCGCCAGGGTGATGAACAGGAAGATCCCCTGCATGAGCGCGTAGTCGTTGTTGGTCACGGCGGACAGCAGCTTCGACCCGATGCCCGGGTACGAGAACACCTGCTCGGTGACGACGGAGCCGGACACGATGAACCCGAGGGAGATCGCGAAGCCGGCGACGGAGGGCAGCACGGCGTTCCGGGCAGCGTAGTTCCGCAGGATCTTGCCGTCGGACAGCCCCTTGGCCTGGGCGGTGGTGATGTAGTCCTCGGACAGCGTCGACACCATCATGTTGCGCATGCCGAGCAACCAGCCGCCCAGCGATGCGAGCACGATCGTCACCGCGGGCAGCACCCCGTACTGGATCGCCGAGGCGATGAAGTCCCAGTTGAACCCCGGCGTCAGGATGACGTCGTAGCCGCCCTGCGCCGGGAACAGGTGGATGCCGGTGGCGAAGAAGTACACCAGGATCAGCGCGAGCCAGAAGTACGGCACCGCGGCGAGCAGGGTGGTGGCCGGCACGAAGGAGTCGAGCCAGGTGCCCGGACGCCAGCCGACGAAGGCGCCGAGGCCGACGCCGATGATGGCGGCCAGGATGGTGGCGATGCCGACCAGGGCGATGGTCCACGGCAGCGAGCTCGCGATGACCTCGGTGACGGGGGCCGGGAAGTAGCTGACGGACACCCCGAGGTCACCGCGGAACACGTTGACCAGGTAGTGGCCGTACTGGGAGATCAGCGGCTCCGAGGAATCGCCACCGAGGAGCAGCTCGTACGCCTGCCGTGTTGCCGGGGTCACCTGCCCGCCGCGCTGCTGGAGCTTGGCGAGCAGGATGTCCACCGGGTTCCCGGGCAGCAGCCGCGGGATGATGAAGTTCAGCGTCAGTGCCGCCCACAGCGCGACGATGTAGAAGCCGATCTTGCGCAGGAAGTAGGTCATCGTCGAGTGCTCCTCGGTCGCGATCCCATCGTGGTCAGCCCTTCGCCGGCTTCAGTGCCTTGAAGATCTCGGCGTTGTCCGGGCTCGCCCAGACGGCCGGGAAGGCGTAGAGGTCGTCCTTCGTCGGCCAGCCGGTGAACTTCGCGGCGTGGAACTCGCTCGTCGTGCCGCCGGTCATGACGGGGATGTACGGCAGGTCCTCGACGATGTGCTGCTGGATGGTGTCGAGCTCCGGCTGGGTGGCGGCGGTGTCCTCGGGGTCGATCGTGGCGAGCTTCGCGATGGCCTTGTCGACGTCGGGGTTGCTGTACCGGGAGATGTTCATCGGGGCTGCTGCACCGACCTTCGCGGTGTTCGCCGTCGTGAAGTAGTTGTTGTACAGGTAGTACGGGTTCGCCGTCGGGCCCTGGCCGAGCGAGTCGATCGCGAGTTCGAAGTTGCCCTTGGTCTTCTTGTCGGTCCACTCGTTCCACGACGACTGCTGCGCCTTGAGCTCGATGCCCGCGGCCTTGAGCTGCTGCGTCATGGTGTCGATCGCGGTGATGTAGTCGGTCCAACCGGTGACGACCTCGACGGTCAGGGACAGCTTCTTGCCGTCCTTGGCGTAGATGCCGTCGGCGCCCTTCTTCCACCCGGCGCCCTCGAGCGACGACGCGGCGGCGGCCTTGTCGGCGGTCTCGGGCATCACGGCCGGCTCGATGTCCTTCGAGATGGTGTCCTTCTGCGTCGTGGTGAGCGCGAAGGTCGGCGAGATCTCGCTCGCGGTGTTCTCGAACGCCAGCGAGTTGAGCTGCTTGCGGTTGATCGCGTCGGCGATGGCGTGCCGGACGGCCGGGTCGGTCTGCGGGCCGGTGCAGCCGAGGTCGGTGTTCGCGCAGGTGAGCAGCGCCATCTGGTTCTGGCCGACGGTGATGCCGTCGTAGCCGTTGTAGTTGCCGGCGATGTCGTCCATGTTCGGCACCGGGCCGGTCTGCCAGTCGATCGAGCCCTGCTTGAGCGCGTCGGCGCCGGCGGTGTTGCCGGAGAGCGACAGGTAGCGGATGGTCTTCACGGCCGGGGCGCCGTCCCAGTACTTCTTGTTCGCCTCGAGGGTGAAGGCCTGCGCCTTGAAGGTGCCGAGCGTGTACGGACCGGTGCCGACGGGCTCGCGCACGACGTCGGTGGTCGGGTCGATGTCCTTCCACAGGTGCTCGGGCACGATCCAGGTCTTGCCGAGCAGGTTCGGGCCGAGCACGAACGACGGCTTGTCGAACGTGACGACGACCTTGTCATCGCCGTCGGCCTTCGCGGTGCCGTCGTAGCCGATCGAGTTGAGGGCCTTCTGCTTCTTGAGCATGTCGAGCGTGAACACGACGTCCTTCGAGGTGAAGGGTTCACCGTCGCTCCAGGTCGCCCCGTCGCGCAGCGTGATGGTGAGCTGCGTGCCGTCGGTGTTCCACTCGTACGACTTGCCGAGCAGCGGCTTCGGGTCGTTCGTGTTGACGTTGGTGATGAAGAACAGCGACTCGTAGATCGTGCCGACGCCGCCGATGTTGGACGGCGACCACGGGTTGAAGTTGATCTGGTAGTCGCCGGACTGTCCGGTGTAGGCGACCAGGGTCGAGGCGGCGTCGTCCTTCGTGCTGGCGTTGCCGCTCGCGCTGCAGCCGCTCAGCGCGAGGCCGGCGGCGAGGAGGACGGCGGCGCCGATGGCGAGCCGTGAACGGGTTGGGTTGAACATCGTTGTCCTCTCGGTCTGCGTCGTCGCAGGATCCACGTTGTGAGCGTGATTGTTACACGCGTAAACTAAGGCGGTCAAGGGGTCGGGTCACGGCCCCGTCACAATTGAGGAGACGCAATGGAGCGGACCACCCTGGACGGCACGTGGACGGTCGAGGCGGTGCACGGCCCGGCGCAGGCCGATGCGCACCGGGAGCCGGTCGCCGCGATCGTCCCCGGCTGCGTGCACACCGACCTGCTGCGGGCGGGCCGGATCCCCGACCCGTTCGACGGCGACAACGAGGCCGCGACCCAGTGGATCGGCGACACGGTGTGGCGGTACCGCCGCACCTTCGCGTGGTCGGGCGAGACCGGCACGGGCCCGACCACGCACGCCCGCCACGACCTGGTCGCCGACGGGCTCGACACCCTCGCGACGATCGAGCTGAACGGCATCGTCGTCGCCAGCACCGCGAACCAGCACCGCGCGTACCGGTTCCCCGTCGGGCACCTGCTGCGCCCCGGCACGAACGAGCTCGTGATCACCTTCGACGCCCCGGTCCCCGCGGCCGAGCGATTGTCCGCCCTGCACGGCGGCGAACTCCCCCACGTCAACCACCACCCGTACAACGCGCTCCGCAAGAACGCGTCGAACTTCGGCTGGGACTGGGGCATCGACGTCGCCACGAGCGGCATCTGGAAGTCGATCGGCATCGAGTCGTGGAGCGGCGCCCGCATCGCGGCCGTCCGCCCCCTCGTCGACATCGACGGCACCACCGGCGTGCTCACCGCGCACGTCGACGTCGAGTCCGCAGGTTCCACCGGCGCCTTCTCCCAGCACATCGGGTCGGCTCCGGTCGCAGGGGTGTCCGGTCGGGCCGGCCTGGAGGCGCGGGTCACCCTGACCCCGCACGTCACCCCCGGCGGGGCCGACGGCCACGGCGCCGCCCTGGCCGAGCAGAGCACGTCCGCCCCCGGCGCGAGCGGCACCGAGGCGGCGGCGACGTCCGTCGGGTCCGGCACCGTGCCTCCCGGCCGCCCGTCCGCGCCGGGCGCGACGTCCGTCACCAGCGTGCGCGCCGTCGTCGACGGCACCGCCGTCGTGCGGCTCGAGGTCCCCGACGTCGGCGTCTGGTGGCCGCGCGGCGAGGGCGAGCAGCCGTTGTACGACGTCCGGGTCGAGGTCGGCGACGACGTCTGGACCGGCCGCGTCGGGTTCCGCACCGTGACGCTCGACACCGCCGCCGACGCCGGTGGAGCCCCGTTCCTGCTCCGGGTGAACGACCGGCCCGTGATCGTGCGGGGCGCGAACTGGATCCCCGACCACGCGTACCTGACCGAGATGACGCCCGAGCGCTACGCCGAACGGATCGACGACGCGATCGACGCGAACGTCAACCTGCTCCGCATCTGGGGCGGCGGGATCTACGAGTCCGACGACCTGTACGACCGGTGCGACGAGCTCGGCGTGCTCGTCTGGCAGGACTTCCTGTTCGCCTGTGCCGCCTACGCCGAGGAGCCCTGGCTCGCCGACGAGGTCGAGCCCGAGGTCCGCGAAGCCGTCACCTGGCTCAGCCCGCACCCGTCGCTCGTGGTGTGGAACGGCAACAACGAGAACCTCGTCGCCTACGCCGAGTGGGGCTGGCGGCCGTCGCTCGTCGGCCGGACCTGGGGCAACGGCTACTACCGCTCGCTGCTGCCCGCGATCGTCGCCGAGCTCGACCCGACCCGTCCGTACACGCCGGGCAGCCCGTTCTCGTTCGACGAGTACCTGACGCCGAACGACGAGCGGAACGGCAGCGTGCACATCTGGGACGTCTGGAACCGGCTCGACTACCGCGCCTACGCCGACTGGAACCCGCGGTTCGTGGCGGAGTTCGGGTTCCAGGGGCCGCCCGCCTGGTCGACCCTGACCGCGGTGGTGCACGACGAGCCGCTCGACCCCGACGGCCACGAGATGCTCGTGCACCAGAAGGCCGACCAGGGCAACCGGAAGCTCGCCGACGGCATGCGCGGGCACCTGCCGACGCCGACGAGCATCGAGGACTGGCACTGGGCCGCGCAGCTCAACCAGGCGCACGCGATCCGCTTCGGCATGGAGTGGTTCCGGTCCCGCACGCCCGACAACACCGGGATGATCGTCTGGCAGCTCAACGACGACTGGCCCGTGGTGTCCTGGGCGCTCGTCGACCACGCGGGGATCCGGAAGCCGGTCTGGTACGCGGTGCGGCAGGCCTACCAGCCGGTGTTGCTCACGGTGCAGCCGTCTGGTGAGAGTGGGCTCGAAGTCGTGCTCGTGAACGCGTCCGGGGCGCCGGTCACCGACGAGGTCACGGTCGCCCGCGTCGCGTTCGACGGCACGGTGCTCGACTCGTCGTCGTTCTCGCTCGCCGCCGCACCCGCCGACGCCGACCGGGTCCCGCTGCCGGCCTCGGTCGCGGTGCCCGGGGACGCCGGGTCCGAGGTGCTCGTCGCCACCGGAGCCGGAACCCGCATGGTGTTCGACTTCGCCGAGGTCGTCGACCAGGTGCTCGCCCGCTCGCCGCTGTCCACGTCGGTCACGGCGACGGACGACGGGGCGGTCGTCACGGTGACGGCGACGTCCTACGCGCGGGACGTCTCGCTGTTCCCGGACCGCGTCGACCCGGCCGCGAGGGTCGACGACGGGCTGGTGTCCCTGCTCGCCGGCGAGTCGGTGACCTTCACGGTGACGGGTGCGCCGGGCATCGACCCCGAGGCGCTCGTCGGCCCGCTCGTCCTCCGTCACGCGGGCTCGCTCCTCCCCTGACGCGGGCCGCGCCCGGGCGGGGACGGGTTCCGCCAACGGCGTGACGGTTCTGGTTCACGATCCTGCGAGATCGCGAACCAGAACCGTCAGCGCACCAGTACGGCCGCGCCGTCCCGCCGAGCGGGCGAAACACCCGCGTGCGCACGTCACGAACCGGGATGTTCCGCCCGCTCGCCGGCCGCGCCTGCCCGACCACGGCCGACGGCCGACGCCAGCCGGCCGACGGCGGCAGGCAGGCCGACGGCGGCCGGCAGGGTCGCGTCAGTCGAGGGCGTGCAGCTCGAGCACGATCGCGGTCGCGGGGGCCAGCAGCGGCAGCCGCGCCCCGACGTCCTCGAGCACCGCGCCCGAGAGCTCCAGGTGCCCGCGCACGAGCCACGTCGGCGGCACCATGTCGAGGCCGTGCGGCACCCGCAGCCCCGTGACGGGGGCGAGCCGGTAGCGCCGCGCCCGGTCGAGCCCCCGCATCCGCAACGGCACCGGCAGCGACTGCGGCCCGGTCTCGGTCCGTGCGACCCGCACCAGCGCCCGCGACCGGTCGACGGCCACGACCGAGGTCGCCACGAGCCCGGGGTCGCCGAGCTCCAGGTGCCGCAGCCGCCCGGTGTGCAGCAGCCCACGCTCCCGCTTGTACAACGCCGTCCACGCCCGCAGCCGGTCGAGCTCCGTCGGGGACAGCCGGGTGACGTCGGTCTCGATGCCGGCGGACCCGAACAGCGACACCGCCATCCGGAAGTCCAGGTCGAGGTGCCGACCGGTGGTGTGCGAGACCTCGGGGCCGACGTGCGAGCCGATCAGCTCGAGCGGCAGCAGTGCCTCGGTCCACCGCTGGATCGGCAGGCGTTCGAACGCGTCGTTCGAGTCCGACGGCCACACCCGGTCGGTGCGCTCCAGCACGCCGAGGTCCACGCGGGCGCCGCCGCTCGCGCACGCCTCGATCTCGAGCCACGGGTGCCGGGCGCGCAGGGCGTCCATCAGCGTCCAGACCCCGCGGGTGTGTGCGTCGATGCCGGCACGTCCGGCGTGGACCGCGTGCACGATGTCGCGGTTCTGGTCCCACTTCACGAAGTCGACGTGGTGCGCCCCGATGACGGCGGACATCGCCTCGAGCACGTGCGCCCGCGCGAGCGGGTTCGCCATGTCGAGCACGTACTGGTTCCGCCAGGTGCGGACGTCGTCCTCGGGGCGCTGCAGCAGCCACTCGGGGTGCGCCGCCGCGAGCTCGGAGACCGGGCTCACCATCTCGGGCTCGAACCACAGCCCGAACTCCATGCCGAGACCGCGGACCCGGTCGACGAGCGGCCCGAGGCCGTCCGGCCACACCGTCGGGTCGACGCGCCAGTCCCCCAGCGACGTCGAGTCCGAGCGCCGCCCGAGGAACCATCCGTCGTCGAGCACGAACCGCTCGACGCCGATGTCCGCTGCGGTCTCGGCCAGTGCGACCAGGGGCGCGAGGCCCTGCCGGTAGTAGACGGCCTCCCACGTGTTGAGCACCACCGGCCGGGGGCGCTTCGGGTGACCGGGGCGGCTGCGGAGCGAGTCGTGCAGCCGGTCGGACAGGCCGTCGAGCCCGGCGTCGCTCCAGACGAAGACGGCGTCCGGCGAGGCGAAGGACTCCCCCTGCCCGAGGACCACCTCGCCGGCGCGCAGGAGTTCCCCGGCACCGAGCAGTGGGCGCGCCTCGGCGAGCAGGTCGTACCGGTGCACCGAGTCGGCGCTCCAGGCCAGGTGCACGCCCCAGACCTCACCGGAAGCGTCCGAGAACCCCTGCGTCCCGAGCACGAGCAGCGTCGGGGCGTCGTGGCCGGTGCGACCGCGGCGGCTCTCCCGCGCGTGGCTGCCGGCGGTCAGGGCCCGGCGCTGCGGGGTGCGCTCCCGGGTCCAGCGTCCGGCCAGGTCGAGCACCTCGCCGACCCGTTCGCCCACGGGCAGCGTCGCCTCGAGCGCCTGCAGGTGGACGGGCGCGGCGGCCCCGTTCGTCACGGTGTGCCCGACGCGCAGCACGCCCGCGGCGTCGAGCCGGAAGGCACTCCGCAGCAGCAGTTCGTCCGACACCGCGGTCACGACCAGCGCGCCGGACTCCGCGATCACCTCGACGTCGCGCCACCGCGGCACGAGCGGCAGCCCGTCGACGTGCCCGGCGATCGCGGGTCGCCCCTCCCACCCGTCGCGTTCGGTCGGCAGCACGGTCAGCGGCCAGGCCGCGTCGAGGGCGCTCGGTCCGAGCGGCCGTCCGAGCGCGAGCAGCAGTTCGGCGCCGTCGCCGTCCGTCACGGGTCCGACGTCGCGGCCCCAGTGCAGCACCTCGGGCAGCCCGTCGTCGGCGGTCGCCAGCACGAGCGACACCCCGCCGCCGCGCAGGACCTGCACCTGCCGTCCGTCGAGTGCGCGCGCCGGCGCCGGACCGCGTTCCACGACGGTCACGACGCACGCTCCTCGCGCAGGACGCGGACGCGACCGGCGGGCACGACGGTCTCCGGCCCGTGGCCGGAGCCGTCGAGCAGGTCCGTACCGGACGCGACGACCGTGACGTCGGCAGCGCGGTGGTTGACGAGGAACAGGAACACGGAACCGTCGTCGTGGACGCGGCGCACCGCCTCCAGGCCGGGAGGCGCGGTGACTGTCCGCGGGAGCGCGCGCTCCTCGATGACCCGGTCCACGAGCCGCTGGGCGCTCTGGGCAGGCAGCATCGCGGACACGTACCAGGCGCCGCCGCCGACGGCGCGGCGGGTGACCGCTGCGCGGTCCGCGAGCGATCCGTCCGTGTAGCGGAGCACGACGTCGGCGTCGTCGACCACGACGGCCTCGGCCCAGTCGGTGACGGTGCCGCCGTCGTCGAGCGTGCGGGTCTCGTCGCGTTGCAGCGGGGTGAACTCCTCGCTCCAGGCACCGAGCACCTGCCGGAACGCGCCCGGGTAGCCGCCGGCACGGATGCGGGCGGTCTCGTCGGCGACGCCGGACAGGTAGGTGACGATGAGGGTCGCGCCGCGGTCGACCACTGCGGCGATCCGTGCGGCGGTGGCGTCGTCGACGATGAGCATCGTGGGGACGACCACCACGTCGTAGCCGTCGAGGTCGGCGTCCGAGGGCACGACGTCGGTGAGCACCTGCCGGTCGTGGAACGCGGCGTACCAGGCACGGAGCTCCCGCGAGTACCGCAGTCCCCGGTGCGGCTTCAGCCCGGACTGCAGCGCCCAGCCGGACGGCTCGTCGACGACGATCGCGACCCGGGCGGGCTCGACGCGGCTGCCCTGCACGGGGGCGAGGTCGCGGAGTGCGCGGCCGAGCGCGACGACCTCGCGCCAGATCCGGGTGCGGGTACCGGCGTGCGGGACCATCGCGGAGTGGAACTGCTCGGCCCCCGCGGTGGACGCCCGCCACTGGAAGAACAGTGCGCCGTCGGACCCGCGGGCCACGTGCACGAGCGAGTTGCGCAGGATCTCGCCCGGTTCCTTCGCCCGGTTGCGCTGCTGCCAGCTCGGGCCGCCCGTCGAGTGCTCCATGAGCAACCACGGGGTGCGGCCGGCGGTGATGCCGCGCATCCGGTCCGCAGCGAGGGCGAGGTCCTGCTCGCGGTGTGAGTCGTCGACGAGCGTGTAGTGGTCGTTCGCCGGGATCGCGACGTGCTTCGCCCACTCGGCGTAGTCGACGACCTGCGATCCCGCACCGACCATGAAGTTCGTCGTGACGGGGACGTCCGAGTGCTGCTCGATGACGGCCTTCTCGGCGTCGAAGTGCCGGAGCAGCGCGTCGGACGAGTACCGCTCGAAGTCCAGGAAGAGGCCGGGGTTCGGTGCGCCGCCGACGCCACGCGGGGGTGAGACCTCGTCGAAGGACGTGTAGGTGTGCCCCCAGAAGGCCGTTCCCCACGCGGCGTTCGCGGTGTCGACGTCCCCGTACCGGTCGGCGAGCCAGCGTCGGAAGTCCGCTGCCGACTCCTCGCAGTAGCAGCGGCCGTTCCCGCCACCGAGCTCGTTGCTCACGTGCCACAGCCGCACCGCGGGGTGGTGGCCGTACCGTTCGGCCAGGGCGCCGACGATCCGCAGGGCGTGCTCGCGGAAGACCGTCGACGCCGCACACCACCCGAGGCGTCCACCCGGACGCTCCCGGCGCTCGGTGGCGTCCACCGGCAGCACGTCGGGGTGGGCGGTCAGCAGCCAGTTCGGCGGCGCGGCGGTCGGCGTCGCGAGGTCCACCGCGATGCCGTTGTCGTGCAGCAGCGCGATGACGTCGTCGAGCCAGTCGAAGGTGTACTCCCCCGGCGACCGCTCGAGCAACGCCCACGAGAAGACCCCGACCGTGACCAGGTTCACCCCCGCCTCGCGCATCAGGCGGACGTCCTCGAGCCAGACCTCGCGCGGCCACTGTTCAGGGCTGTAGTCGCCGCCGAACGACAGGCCGTCGGTCGGCCACGGGACGGTGGGGGCAGCGGTCACGGCATCTCCTTCGATGGGTGGACCGCACCAGCCTCCCGTCTCCGGCAGTGTTTGTCAACGTGTGTAACTAACGCGCTGTCAGTGGTGCCGCATCAGGTCTCGAGCAGCTGCCGGATCGCGAGGACCGCCCCCGCTCGCGCCCACTCCGAGAACTCGAACGGCTGCACCTCGACGGTCACCGGCTGCCGGTACGGCGCCAGAGCAGCACGGAGCGACTCGTCCACCGTGGTCCGCGCCAGGTCGTACACCGGCAGCCCGTCGCCGGTCAGGACGATCGCGGCAGGGTCGGCGATGTGCACCGCGGTGGCCAGGACGACACCGAGTGCTCGTCCGGCGTCCTCGAACGCCGCCACGGCCTGCTCGTCACCGTTCCGCGCGAGCTCGACGACCTGCTCGTACGACGATCCCTCGCGCCCGGCGTTCCGCACGATCACCGGACTCGGCAGGTAGCTCGAGGCACACCCCGCGTGCCCGATGCCGCAGTCGGGCCCACCACCGAGGACCGGTAGGTGCCCGATCCGACCGAGCCGCCCGTGCTCGCCGGTGGAGACCTGCCCGTTCACGATGAGTCCGAGGCCGAGCCCCTCACCCACGGTGACCAGGGCCATCGACCCACGGCCGGCGCCGGCACCGAACCAGTGCTCCTTGACGGTCAGGGCGTGGACGTCGTTCGCCGTGAAGGCTGCGAGCCCCGTTCGCTCCCGGACCATCCGTGCGAACGGGACGTCGGTCCACCCGAGGAACGGCGACGACGCGACAACGGCCTCTCCGCCCCGGATGAGGACGTCACCGGGCAGGGACACCCCGACGGCGCAGATCGCAGGGTGCACGGCACGGAGGCGCTCGTGCACGGTGCTGATCTGGTCGGCCAGGTCTTCTGGCGCGGTCGACGGGACGGTCTCCTCGTGCAGGGCGAGTACCCGCCCGCCCAGGTCGGTCACCGCGGCGTACAGGCGCTCCCGGGTCAGCTTGACGCCGAGGAACTCCCACTGCCCCGAACTCGACTGCAGCAGCTCCGACGGCCGACCGGTGGCCCCACGCACGTCGGTGCCGACCTCGACCACGAGCCGGTGTGCCACGAGGATCCGCATCGCCCGGGTCAAGCTCGCGCGCGACAGCCCGAGCGACCGCGCGATCTCCGCTCGCGAGAGCGTGCCGTGGATGAGGATCTCCCGCAGTGCCAAGCGGGAACCCTCGGGCAGTGCCGGCCAGGCTTCGGTCATCGTTCCTCCGTCGTCGGCTGATCCTACGGCTCAGCCCGGAAACGCAGAAAACCCCTGACCAGTGCTGGTCAGGGGTTCCCTGGTCTTACCTACGTTAAGTCCGGCGGCGTCCTACTCTCCCACAAGGTCCCCCTTGCAGTACCATCGGCGCTGAGAGGCTTAGCTTCC